>NZ_SWLG01000013.1 GCF_005747095.1 Exobacillus caeni
TGACATTGTAACATATGGGTAAGCCGTATGCCTTAATAGGGCACGTACGGTTTGATAAGGGGGAAGCCTTGAAAGAGGTTTCCCTACTTTATTGTTTGTACTTCGTTTTTTTAGAACGAAAGTTGATAAAAAACCAAGCCAATTTTTTCACCGTAAAGAAAATTTTAAAGTATGAGCCATTACTCCCTGCAAGAATCATAAACTGATAGAAACAGATAAGGCGGTGGGCTGCCATGGCTATTTTCATATTCGGAATTCCGGTTCTGCTTATCGTGACGGTCATATTTATGGTCGTGTTCTTTTCTAAAAGCAGGGAGAAGGGAGATGAGGATGTGTTTAAAAGCGTATATGTGTACCTGGTGTTGTTTGCAACATTGATGATGGTGATCGGCGGAGGGATTTCCGTTTTCATGGCGGTAGCTGACATGGTCAGCCCTCAGGGGTATTACCAGAGTTTTCAGGAATACAAAGAGATGCGCCGGTATGATCAGAAAGGGGAGGTAAAGGATATATCGGAAGACCTGCTGCAAAAAGAATATGACTATATTGTAAAGGACGATAATGAGCGAATGGAAAAGCAGGCTAAGAACCAGTTGATTAAAAGTTTGGGATTTATCATTATTCCTTTGCCGGTGTTCTTTTATTTTAACAGGATGAGGCGTAAGGGGAATGCTTGACTAAAATATGTAAAAACAGCTTTCATGTAAGTTGGAAGCTGTTTTTATATGAATAGTTTTCTGGTTGTTATTTATCGGAAGACGCGCATTATAATTGCATTCCAACCCATTTTCTGAAAAGCTTAACTTAGAAAAAACTGTGAGGTGAAGAGCGTGTGGAAGAATGAGACGGCAAAACGTTTGCAGGTCCGTTACCCGATTATACAGGCACCGATGGCAGGCGGGGTGACATCTACCAGTCTGGTATCGGCTGTTTCTAACGCAGGATGTCTCGGTATGATCGGGGCAGGCTATATGTCTGCTGAACAGCTTCAGGAACAAATTAGAGAGGTAAAGGCTTTAACTGAAAACCCATTTGGCGTAAACCTATTTATTCCGGGGCGATACATGACGACTGACGAAAAAGTAGCACTTTCCAACAGGTTGCTTGATCCGCTTAAGAAGGAATTGTCTGTTCATGAAAAAACTACGAATCTACCGACTGCAGAAAAAGATTATGATAATTTTGCTAACCAGTTAAAAGTGATACTTGATGAAGGGGTTCCGGTATGTTCGTTCACGTTTGGAATTCCTTCAGAAGAGGTGATAGGCCAGCTTAAGCAAGCTAACGTTACCGTAGTAGGTACAGCAACCACTGTAAAAGAAGCGATTTTAAATGAAAAAGCGGGCATGAATGTAGTAGTGGTACAGGGAAGTGAAGCTGGAGGGCACCGAGGTACGTTTGAGGAGAGCTCAGAAGGAAGTATGATCGGCTTGATGTCGCTGGTCCCGCAAGTGGTCGACCAGGTGAACATCCCGGTGATCGCTGCAGGAGGTATTATGGATGGAAGGGGGATCAAAGCTTCTTTTTGCCTTGGCGCACAGGGAGTCCAGATGGGGACTGCGTTTTTAACCTGTGAGGAAAGTGGAGCGAACGAACTGCATAAGAAGGAGATTTTGAAAGCAACAGAAGACCAAACGGTGATAACGAAAGCATTCTCTGGAAAAGCCGCAAGAGGGATTCAAAACGATTTTATAGAAACAATGAAGGCGTATGAGGATTCGCTTCCCGCTTATCCGGTACAAAACACGCTTACAAAAGGAATTAGAAAAGCAGCAGCCACACAGGGGAAACCAGCATATATGTCCCTCTGGTCGGGTCAAAGCCCGCGCTTAAGTAAAAATCAATCGGTAGACGAGCTAATCACAGGAATAGTAGCTCAAGCGGAATCGATTTAATAGGACGGATCTTAGTTATAAAGCAGAGGAAAAAGGACGATTAGAAGAGGTGAATGATATGATAAAACTGGGAGTTGTAGGTTTGGGAGATATTGCGCAGAAAGCTTACCTTCCTGTATTCAGCGGTATCAAGAATGTGGAGTTTCATTTGTTTACAAGAAATCAAGAAAAGCTTAAAGAAATTGGGAAGAAATATCGCTTTGAAAAATTGCATGATAGCCTGGAAGCCCTTATGGATAGTGGAATAAAAGGTGCGTTCATCCATTCAGCCACCGAGTCACATTTTGAGATTGTGAAAAAGCTTTTGAACCGCGGCATCCATGTATTCGTGGATAAGCCGATTGCATATGAAGCGGAACAGGCGAAGGAGCTTACGGATCTTGCTGAAACCAATAATCTAATCTTGATGACAGGATTCAACAGGCGATATGCTCCAGTCTATCAAAAGTTAAAAGAAATCGAAGAACCGAATATGATCCTCATGCAAAAAAATCGGAAAGACCAGCCGGCAGATGCCAGAACATTTGTTTTTGACGATTTTATCCACGTGCTGGACACGTTGAGGTACTTGTTCCCGTATCCGGTTGAAGACATTGTGGTACGTGCGAAGGTGGAGGATAATACTCTTTACCATGTCGTTGTACAGTTGATCTCTGGCGGTAACACAGCGATCGGAATCATGAATAGAGATAGCGGACATACCGGGGAAAAAGTTGAAGTGATGAGTTCGACCGAAAAAAGGACGGTCGAGAATGTTGCAGACTTATACATACAGCAGGATCGCGACGTCTCAAAAGCAGGGTCGAGTGACTGGGAACCTACCCTCCATAAAAGAGGGTTCGAGCAAATGATCGCTGACTTTATCCAGGCAGCCGAAACCAACACCACACCGATGATAAGCAAGCAAGACGCACTAAAAACCCATGAACTCTGTGAAGAAGTTATCAACAGAATCTCGGGGGTCTGACCCACGCACGAATTGTGGATAACTCGGATACAGAGCCTGATCGGTGGTAACGATATATTGACAGCGAGTCTACAATTTAATATTATTAAACTATAAAACTTAACATTGTTCTCCTAAAGGGGAGTAGCTTTTACAGCAAGGTCGTCATTACAGAGTTTTCACTCTCGGCTTTGTTGGCAACTTAAAGTTGTTAGCAAGACCTTTACCGTTCGGTGAAGGTCTTTATTTATGGCCTTCACCAGTTGGTGAAGGCCATTTTTTTATTCAGTAAGGGAGGTAAGGAATATCTGATCTTACTCAAGGTTCAAACCGAAGGAGCGGGAAGATGGGATGCCCCTCAAATATCGAACGCATCAGTAGCAAAACGAGGAAACTCAGACGATGCATGCCTGGAAATCCGGAATTTAGATTTATAGGTCATTGAATCCTCTATTTGTGAAAAAACACCACTTTTCGAATAAATGAGGACATCTGTTCCGCTATTTGCTCAAAATCGGACCAAAAAAGACGTTTTAACCGTAAATAACGGCACAGATGTCCTAAAATTTATAAAAAATACCTCCTTTGTCACAAATAAGGGATCTGGTGTCCTCAAAAAATGGTAGGAAGAAGCTGGCACGTTAATCAGTTCTCAGGTGCTTTGCGATGAGGTGGCTCACCGCCCACCCATGGAAAGCGAGCAACCTGGCGTGTAAATCAACATTCCCTGCGCAAATAGCAATAAAGTTTATGAAGACTTCGTTATAAAAAAATGGAACGGAAAGAGGGCATTAACATGACTGGAAAAAAACAAATCAAAAGGATAAACCTATCCATTCAAGATTTGATCAAAAAGAATAAAGAAAAAATTCTGAAGGATCGTTCTGAAATGGAGAAGATCGAGCGGAAAGGAAGAGAAGTTTGCTGGAAGGGGTTAACGGTTACCAACAAGTGAAGAGGAGGGATTCGGCTTGCTTTTAAGAAAATATATGTCATTGCTTGGCATAGGAGCTGCAAAAATTGATCTTCTCCTGGAAAAGGATAGCTATAAACCGGGAGAAAGCGTAAAAGGAATTTTTCTTATCAAAGGTGGAACGATTGAACAGAAGATCTGCAGGATCGAATGTGATCTCGTGAAGTTTGATAAGGAAGACCAGAAGGAGCATGTGATTGATTCAACGATGGTATTGACTTCCAAGAAGATTCAGTCTGAAGGAACGATGGAGTTAGTTTTTCAATTCCAGCTGGCCGAAGACCTTCCAGCTTCCTGCAATAGGATTAACTACCGTTTTAAAACCAGGATGTGCTTTGATGAAGGGGTACAGAGTGAAGACCATGACTTGATCAACATTATAAGCGATTAACAAAAAAACGAAGTGAATGTAGGGAAGGGCTGGAGCAGGATATCCAGTCCTTTCCAGTTTTTTTGGACAATAAAAAAAGAAGATCGAAGGATCCTCTTTTTAAAAATGTTGCTCCATTAAGATTGTTTTTCTTTCACTCTTTCCTGATGTTCTGTACTATTCATATGTTCAAGGTGCTTTGCTCCCCATTCATGCATGGCATCCAAGATAGGTTCGATCGTCCGTCCGTATTCTGTTATGGAGTATTCTACTTTTGGAGGGACCTGAGGGTATACTTCCCGCAAAACAATATCCTGTTCCTCCAGTTCACGCAGATGAGTAGTAAGCATTTTTCGTGTGACACCTGGAATTGCCCGTTTAAGTTCGCTGAAACGCTGGGTTCCATTTACAAGCAGATGAAACAGAATAATTGGCTTCCATTTTCCTGTAAGAATGTTTAAGGTATCCTCCACTTTACATAACTGGGGCTCTTTCTTCTCCATCCCACTTACCTCCCATAAGTATCCTTTTTGATACCCTGGCACTTTAAAGTGCGTACTTCCTAATTTAATCTACATCTTTCATAATAACATTATGGCGGGGGAAAATCATACCAGTAAGGTTGGGATTTGACGTATTCTTTCTGTGATAAAAGGGTAAAAAAAGAAAGTGATATGATGGCTTCTTTAAAAGAAAGGAGGTTTCTAATGAATAGCAGTTCTAGAGTTCAGAGAGAGATAGCGAAAGTCTGGACGGTGAACCACCAGCGCAACAGTTCAACACATAAAGCCGGTTTAATTCTTGAACCTGGCCGGTGGGAGGAATTCGATCCGTTTTTGCTGATGGCCGAAGACTGGTTCGGACGCGGGACGTTTGATTTTCACCCTCATCGTGGCATGGAGACAGTAACCTATGTACTTGAGGAAAAACTGGAACATAAGGATAACCATGGCGGCCATGGAGTCCTATCTCCAGGGGATGTGCAATGGATGACAGCAGGCAGCGGCATCATTCATGCTGAAGAGCCTGCAGGTGAAACCGTCCACACACTGCAATTGTGGATTAACCTTCCTTCTTCTAAAAAAATGACAGAGCCGCGTTACCAGGACCTTCGTAAAGAAGATATGCCTGAACGCAATGAAGAAGGTGCCCGTATAACGGTATTCTCTGGTTCTTCTGCAGGTGTAAAAGCACAGACAGATAATAATGTGCCGATTACGATGGTAGACGTCGAGCTTGAAAAGGATGCATCAGTCACACAGGATTTGCCTGGCAGCTTCAACGGTTTTATTTATGTCCTTGAAGGGAAAGGGTATTTTGGAAAGTCTGAAACACCCGGGGAAAGGAACCAGGTGTTATGGCTCGGTCCTGGAGAAGAAAAGGCTGAAAGTGAAGTGGCAGTCAGGGCAGATGAGAAGCTTCGTTTTCTCCTTTATGCAGGTGAACCTATAGGTGAACCGGTTGTTGCGAGAGGGCCATTTGTGATGAATTCAGATGAAGAAATTCGCCAGGCCTATGATGACTATCGGATGGGTAAATTCGGCAGGTAGATTAAAATGCCACTAGTTCATTTATAAACAGGATTTTTATGATAAATAAAAAGGAGCGATGTTCAAATGGCAAATGTAAATTTAGCAGTGATCTATTATAGTTCAACAGGTACGAACTATCAGCTTGCTCAGTGGGCTGAAGAAGCAGCAAAACAGGCTGGCGCAGAAGTAAAGCTAGTGAAAATGCCTGAAACAGCACCACAATCTGCGGTCGAATCAAATCCAGCATGGAAAAAACATCTGGAGGAAACTAAAGACGTACCTGAAGTAACACTGGATGACCTTGAGTGGGCGGACGCTTATATTTTCAGCGTACCGACACGCTTTGGTAACGTTCCTTCTCAAGCAAAATCATTCCTTGATTCTACAGGCGGTCTCTGGTTCAATGGAAAACTTGCAAACAAAGTGGTTAGTGCGATGACTTCCGCTCAAAATCCTCACGGAGGACAGGAAGCAACGTTGCTGAACCTCTATACGACCATGCATCACTGGGGAGCGATCGTAGCGTCACCTGGCTATACAGACCAGTCAGTCTTTGCTGCAGGCGGTAACCCATACGGAACAAGTGTATCGGTAGACCAGGACGGCAACATGAAGGAAGACGTTAAAGGAGCAGTTGAATATCAAGCAAAACGCACTGTTCAAGTAGCAACATGGGTAAAACAGGGCCTTCAGTAAAATAACGTAGATTTAGGAAATGAGCATTCGCTGTCAATAAAAGCGGATGCTTTTTTCCGTTGTACTTAAAAAAGGAAATATCGTCCGAATCATCTGTTATTATATACAAGGCAATACGCTCGGAAAGTTTTCAATTTTCACAAAAAATCATTTTACAATTTTATCCTTCTCATTTAAAATGATTTTAACCGTTAAAATTATTTTTAACGATAAAAAATTTTCGAGAGGGGAATTCGGATGTTGGGGTTGTTGAAAAACAGGAATTATTTTCGGTTTTGGAGTGCGCAGATTATATCACAGTTAGGAGATGGAGTCACACGCCTTGCCATTATCTATTTAGTAGCCATGCTTTCAAAGGATCCGCTTGAAATCGGCCTCGTCATCTTTGCGCAACTTCTTCCAACAGCTGTCTTCGGCATTTTCTTTGGTCCCCTTGCAGATAAATATTCACGGAAATGGCTGATGGTCGGTTCTGATTTTTACCGGATGACAATCGTTCTTCTTATGATTTTCTTCCATGATTCTGTTCCTGCTCTTATCACCTTAATCGTCTTTCAGGGACTGGGAACGGCGGTCTTTAATCCAGCCCGCTCGGCTTCTATCCCGGATCTTGTCGGTGAAAAAAATATCCAGCAAGCGATTTCGCTTTCCCAGGGAACAAAGGCGGCGATGGATATTATCGGCCCATCGATCGGCGGGCTGCTCCTTTTAATGAATAACTACACAGCAATTTTTCTTATCGATGCAGCAACTTTCCTGTTATCTGCTTTCTTACTATTGCAAATCACCTTATCGGCAACAATCCATAAACATGAACAACCAGGGGGAGAGGGGTACTTTTCCTCTATCGGTTCAGGAATAAAACAGGTCGTCAGCATGCCGGCGCTTCGTTTCCTCCTATTGCTCTTAATGCCAGTCACGCTTGTAGTAGGAGCGCTTAACACCAACCTGGTAGCTGTTCTGACAAATGTTTTCAAGGTTTCGCCCGCACACTTTGGTTTGTTAGAGGCTTCAGTTGGTGTCGGTGCGATCGTTGGCGCTCTTTTTATCGGGCCGTACCTTTTAAAATTGCTAAGGCCAAGTACCGTAATGCTGATGGGAACGATCATAGTTGGAGCCTGGATGGTGATCGTCATCCCGCTGGATATGATCAGGCCGGCTCTTGGGATTACTCCGATCTATTTATGGTGCCTGATGATCGGTGTTTTAAACACATTGATCAACGTTCCGCTGAGCAGTTTGTTCCTTGGTGCAACGCCAGCCTTCTTTAGAGGAAGAGGCCAGGCATTGCTGGGGGCAACAGCAAATTCGTTTCAGCTGATCGGTATTCTTGCCGGAGGCTGGATCGCGGGATATATTGGAGTGTTGAACGGAACCGCACTCTCGGGTCTCTTGCTCATTATTGCAGTTGTGTTCTTTCCGCTGCTCAAAGGATATAAAGAACTACATGCGATCGATCCCAAAAACAAAAAGAAGCCTATCAAGGCAACAGAGGAAAAAGCAGGTCTTCCTGCAGCAAAATAACGTGGAGGGACAGCGATGTCGAACTATAATAAATTAACCGATATGGATCTGGCAAAAGTTATGATGGATCCTAGAAGAAACAAAATTTTTGAACTGGCAAAAAATAAACCTGTAACGGTCAACGATCTTGCGGAAGCGATGGATGAGAAGCCTTCGCGCTTATATTACCATGTAAAAAAATTGGAGGAAGCAGGTTTTCTTGAACTTGTTGAAACACGGCAGCAGGGTAACCTGATCGAGAAGTTTTATAAAGCTGTTCCCGGTATAAAAACCTTTGAGCTCGATAAAAGTTTGTTGAACGAGCATTCGGATGACGTACAAGCAGAGATTTTGAAGATTGTAGAACCGGGCTTGAAAAAGCTCTTTAATGAACTTGACAATAAAGAAGACAGGTACAAGGAGCAAGTAGATATGGCGATCCACTTTTCAAATCTGACCGGAAAAGAATGGATGGATTCCCTTGGACTTATGGTAGAGGCTATAAAAGACAGGGGCAACAATAAAACGGACACAGATTCATTCGACTACCAGTCAAAGCTTGGTGCCGAGGATTTAAACAAAGAATCAAAGTACGTGCATCTAATCTTAACCTATAAAATCGAAGAGGAATAATAACCTGAAACTTTAATCCGCTGAATTCGTATAACAAGTAAAGAATGTTATTTGCGAAGGAAGTGAGAAAATGTTCGCAAAACTTTTCCACCGACTCAATAACACCCAGAAAAAAATTGCGATGGCTGCAGTGCTTTTGTTGTTGGCAGCAGGAATTCTTATTCTCTTGTTTTAATAGGCTTTTTTCGTAAACCCGGTTGCTGCTTCTGGAGGAAGTAGTTAACTTTCGATCCAGGTTGTCTTCCTTTTTGCAAAAGAGGGGTTAGCCTCCTCGGTACCATCATTATTTGAGGTCACCAGATCCGTTATTTGTGACAAACGGTCATTATTCAAAAATTATAGGTCATTGGTGCCGTTATTTACCGATAAAACACCAGTTTTCATCTGATTTTGAGCAAATAGCGGAACAGATGACCTCATTTTTTCTAAAAGTAGAGTTTTTTCACAAATAAAGGATTCCATGACCTATAATTCCCCAACCCGGACTCGCAGGCATTATTAAGTTGTAACTTGCTACTGATGCCTCTATATTCTGGGAGCCTAAAACCGTTTACTTTCATCAATCTCATTCTCATAATCCTGGTCTCTTTGTTTTCCAGAGACAATAAAAACAGAACAATATGAATATTTTGTGACAAAAAGGTTGCCCTGAAGACCGGCAGAGGAGTAAAATGGAAATAGGAGGTGGCCGTATGGATTATATCCAGTTATTGTCTGCCGGATCAGAGACAGGAACAATCGTCTTTTTAATTGGAATTACCCTTGCCTTTTATCTGCATTTATCTGTTTATAAGTTTGATGGAGAGGAGTAGAGACTCCTTTTTTTGTTTTTTAGAAGGACTTTTTTGCCACAGTTGCGGATTTTAAAGGATCCGTTTTCTTTAAAGCTTCCTTCAGTACGGATAGGGCTAACTCATGATCATCCATCACATAAGGGATCTCTTTAGGTTCAACCCAGATTCTTGTGGAAGCTTCATATTCTCGAAGAAAAGGCCTGCACTCAGTAACATCCATTCGATAAAAGGCCTGATAGCCGATCACCGGGTATTTACCATCAGGATCAAAATGAGGGTTTTCCTCATGGCTTACTTCGATCGCTCCGAGGTAGCAGATTTCCCCGGTCACATATCCTTCTTCAAGTGCTTCCCGGATAAACGCCTGTTCTGGTGTTTCACCTTTTTCAACATGTCCGCCCGGAAAGTTATAACCTCTATCTTTTATATAAGACAGGAGGATTTTCCCCTCGTGAAAACAGTAACCATGCACGCTGGTCACCTTTTGGCTGTCAGTTATGAAAAAGGAAGGAAGCCATGTCAGCTTAATGTTATGCCCTCCCCAATCAACGTAAATCGTTTTATTCATACCATTCCTCCAAAGTTAAAACGTTTTATGGGTGTTTTTAGGCAATGCTCCTAGCTCGTATAGAATTGCAGCATCGCTGTTCTCGCACCACATTTCCTTCACTTTTCCGTTTTCAAATGCAAAGATCATAATTCCCGTTTCCTTCACACGTTGCTCTTCAGCCGGGATGTTGAACCAGCCGCCGCGATATGTCATCCAGCCGGTATATCTGACAACAAGCTTGTTTCCTTGCTCGATCAAATCATCCAGTTTCCATTCATCATCGCTGAATACCTTCTTAAACCATCCCATGAATTCTTTCATCGTTTCCCTGTTATTGTCCTCTTTTCGAGAATGATAAACAAAGTCCTCTGTTGTTAACTCATCAACAACATCAAGGTTCCCTCTGGTAAAATACTCAGAAAACCAGCGTTCTGCCACGGTTCTTTTATCGGCACTGATCATGTTATAATCCCACCTTTATACATCTTCTCCACCATATTCTTTTTATGGGCAACGTATCCTCCAGTTTAAGGAAGAAAAGTTTGTCGATTCCGTAACAGAACAGGTCAAACAGGATAGCGAAAATCGTGCAATGGTTTCCTATAAAAAACTATAAAAAGAAAAAGCCTCTGGCATAACTCTTGCCGCGGGCTTTAAAAATGGTTGCTCCAGACGATTTCTCCGGATTTATCTTCTTTATCAAGCATTACATCAAAATTGTGCTTTTCATAAAAGTGAATGAGCCGGTCGACATGGCCCCAATCCCTTTCAGCGATGTCTCCTGTGATCGTCGGAATGTTATTATCCTTCGCTCTTTCTTTTAAATAGTTCATACAGATTGATCCGTATCCTCTATTGGAAGGCCCTTTGATGTCTCCGATGTGAATCCTGTTGTCCTTTTTATAAGTTGCCTGGATCGAAAAGTCCCAGTTTCCCTGAAATGCACTGTCGCATTCGTTAAGCATAATCTTGCATTGCTTGCCATCATCAAAGGCATATACGATTACAAGACTATCATCCTTCGTCTGGTCAATCCCGATCACTTCCCACTTTTTCGCGATTTGCTTCATGTTTTCTTGCATGCGAAAAATTTGAAATTGCAGTTCTTCCCCATCGATCGTTTTTTCTTGTTGGTCAGGGTTTTGCAGCAGCAACATGTGTATTCCTCCCCCCTTTTTTCATCTTCTATACTTATTTCATATGCGAAAGAATCTTTTCCGTTAAGAAAAGCGATCAATCTAACTTCCAGTCAATTGCACACAGTTTCCAATTGTACTAGATTATTGTGATAATTACAAAGGAAGGAATTGCTAATCGTGGATAGATCTTAAGATGACAGGAATATTATAATAGAGTGGTTGTAATCCTTTATAGGAGTTTCAAGCTGGGGTATAAGAGTTTGTCAGAGGAATATTAGACCTTCAGCGGAAATTATTGGAACTTCAGAAAGCGGTATTGGAGTTGCAGGGTGGAAGAATTTGAACTGCCTGCTCATGCTGTTAGATTTGTATTTGCGATTTCCCGTATAAAATAAAAACAGGCGGGCCAAAACTGGTATCAGTTTGCACGCCATATTTTTAAATTAGAAATCAGTATTTTTTTCAAAAACAAACATAAAAAAAGCGCTTGCTATGTAAAAAGTATCATGGTATGATTACAAAGCCTGCGTTAATTTAACGATTTATTTAATTATAACTATCCAATTTATATTATACTACCTGAGATTTAGTTTGTCAAATTTTTAATCCAATTTCTTTAGGGAGTGTTTTGATGGCTGAAAATCCTTTAGAGTGGCAAAATGAGCAGAATCGTGTAGAAGAAGTGCTTCGTATTATAAAAAATAAAATCAAGAAGTACGAGAAGCAGGCTGGCGGGATCAAAGGAGATATTGTTGAACTTCGTAAAAACTTCTGGGATGACGTTACCGTAAACGTGGATAACGCAAAAGAAAGGGTAGAAACAGAAGCTGCACTAAGGCAGCAATCAGAACTTCTCTCGGAAAGAGAACGAAGCCACGGCCAGCTGGATGAACAATTGAAAAAGCTTACCAGGATGAAAGATTCCCCTTACTTTGGGCGTTTTGATTTTCAAGAAGAGGGAGAAAAGGAAGCCGAGAAGATCTATATCGGAATCGCTTCATTGATGGATGAAAATGAGGAAGATTTCCTCGTATATGACTGGCGCGCGCCTATTTCAAGCATGTATTACGATTATTCGCCCGGTCCTGCCCAATATGAAGTGATGGACGGAACGATCAGTGGAGAGATGGAAGTGAAGCGGCAGTTCATCATACGAAACGGGACGATCAAAGGGATGTTTGACACCGGGATCACGATCGGCGACGAGTTGCTTCAAGAAGTGCTCAGCAATGCCGCTAGCACAAAGATGAACAGCATCGTCGCTACGATTCAAAAAGAGCAAAACCAAATTATCAGGCATGAAAAGAGTAAAACGTTGATTGTCCAGGGAGTTGCCGGAAGCGGTAAAACGTCTGCGGCACTGCAGCGTGTGGCCTATCTTCTTTACCGTTACCGCCAGATCATGAGTGCGGACAATATCTTGCTTTTTTCCCCGAACCCGTTGTTTAACAGCTATGTAGCGACTGTTCTTCCACAGCTCGGCGAGGAAAATATGATGCAAACAACCCTTCAGCAATACATTGAAAGCCAGCTTGAACAAAGAATGGAGCTTGAAGGACCGGCAGAACAGATGGAATACATTCTTACAGAGAGGGGCCAACAGGGATACGAAGCGAGGAGGAGTGGGATTAAATTTAAGGCCGGGCTTGAATATAAAGCACTCCTGGACCATTATTTTGACTCTCTTTCAAACAGCGGAATCGTTTTTAACGAGCTTACCTTTAGAGGCGAAACACTCATTTCTACAGAAGAAATGGAGGACTATTTTTATTCCCTGGATGATTCCTATCCGATCTCAAACCGGATCGATCAGTTAAAGGATTGGCTGTTGGAAATGTTGAATAAAGCAGCGAAACAGGAACGAAAAAAAGATTGGGTCGCGATGGAGAGCGAACTTCTAGATAAAGAAGATTATTTAAACGCATATAAAAAACTGCAAGAGAAGCAATCTTTCAATGAAGATACGTTCGACGACTTTGAACGTGAAGAAAAGTTTTTGGCCAGGCTCATCGTAAATCGGCATTTTAAGCCACTGCGAAGGTTTGTGAAAACATTGAGATTTTTAGATGTTAAGGAAACATATGCGAATCTATTTAAAAATCGGCATGTTGCAGAGGAAGCGAATAAACTTTTCCCTGAGGATTGGGGAAGTATCTGTGATCAGTCGCTGAAAGCTCTGGATCAAAATATTCTTTACTGGGAGGATGCGATACCATACCTGTACTTGAAGGACCAGTTGAGCGGCAGGACGCCAAACCTTAATATTCGACATGTGCTTATCGATGAGGCACAGGACTATTCTCCTTTTCAGTTTGAGTATTTAAAGAATTTATTTCCTTACAGCGGAGTGACGCTCCTCGGAGATTTTAACCAGGCGATCTATGCCCATACATTCGGCACGAAAACGCTGTTAGCTAAAGAGTCTTCAGAAGAAGAATCCGTTGAAAAGATCAGCCTGAAGCGCAGTTATCGTTCGACGAGGGAAATTGTTGAATTTACAAAAGGCCTGATCGAGAATGGAGAGGAAATAGAAGCTTTTAACCGCGAAGGAACGAAGCCGGTATTGATAGAAACAAATGATCGTGCTTCCCTGAACACTGCTATCGTTTCCCGGATAAAAGACTTTCAGTCAAAGGGATATGAAAGTGTCGCTGTAATTTGCAAAACGATGAAAGAAACAAAAGCTGCATTCCAGGATCTTCACAATGAGATTCCGATTAAAATGATCACGGAAGAGACATATACATTTGAAAAAGGCGTTACCGTCATTCCAGCTTATCTTGCCAAAGGAATCGAATTTGACGCGGTGGTCCTTTATGATGCTAGCCAATATAGCCGCGAGTCGGAACGGAAGCTTTTTTATACTGCTTGCACGCGTGCGATGCATGAGCTTGCTATTTTATCTATCGGTGATCCGGGCCTGTTTATGAATGAAGCGCAGAGTGACACCTACATCGCTTTAGAAGAAAACTGAAGAAGGGAAAGCTTTTGGCAGCAGCATATCCCCACTTATATAAACTGTTAATTCTGACAACTTATTGAACTTTTTCATTAAAAGTGAGATAATAGGAAGAAAGAGAGGAAGTGGTTTAAGTGAAAGTTGTAACGAAGATCTTTAAGTATGTGTTGGTCTCAAATGTTGCAATTATAGCTTGTTTGCTTTTTCTTCCTGTTTTCTTGCTAACCGATAACGTGAGCTTGATTTCAGAACTGGTTGATTTTATTTCTTCGACAAAATAATCAAAACATCCTAACGAAGCGACTTTTTTTAGCAAGGAAACTCCCGCATAGGGGTTTCTTTTATTTTTTTGAAAAAAATTTATTTTTAGCATAGCTATTTGGCCTCTAAAGGAAAAACTTTACTAAGAGTTTTGAGCAAGAAAGAACTTCCTGCGGTTCTTTTTGCTCTTTTTTTTTCTAAATCCGCCTCAAGACGGAGAACCTTTCATACTGAAGATGGTGCAGAAAGAAGAGAATATCTGGAAAAATATAAGTAGCTTGCATAGGAAGTCAACTGGAGAATGTGGAAATAGTATTATGGCATTTTTTGGAGTTGTATTTTAAAGGAGGCGTTTTGTGTTATGAAAGATGTAAGACTTGTGCAATTGGCAAAGACCCTGGTGAACCATTCGATTGAACTTCAGGAAACTGAAAAAGTAATGATTAGCGGGAGCAATATCGCAAAGCCGCTCATTAAAGAAGTGATCAGGGAAGTTTACCGAGTTGGAGGTGTTCCTTTCCTTGATCTAAGGGAAGAGGATATGATGGTTGAAATAGCGAAAAAGGCTACTAGAGATCAGCTGGAAGTGGAGAAAGGCTGGTATGCCAAGAAAGTGGAAGACGTAGATGCATTCATACATATAAGAGCAGAGGAAAATGACGCGGAAATGTCCGACATTCCTTCTGAAGTTCTGCAGATGGCAGGGGAAGTGATGCAAGAAGTCGACCAGGTTATGATCAACCAGAGAAAATGGGTTTTAATTAACTACCCTACTCCTGCAGCAGCCCAAAAAGCAAGGATGAGCAGTGAGAAGTTTGAAGACTATTTGCTCGAAGTTTGCAGCCTGGATTATAAGAAGCTTGCTGAAGCGCAAAAAGCGTTGCAGGAATTGATGGAAAACACGGATAAAGTGCGCATTGTTGCTCCAGATACAGATTTAAGCTTTTCTATCAAGGATATCCCGAAGGTTGCTAGCCATGGAAAGAGAAATGTGCCGGATGGTGAAATCTTTACATCGCCTGTAAAAGAAAGCGTGAACGGAACGATTTCATTTAATACGCCATGTCCGTACCGCGGTGTTACGTTTAACAATGTATCCCTCACCTTTAAAGATGGAAAAATCGTTGATGCGGTTGCTGACGAAACAGAAAAAATCAACGAGATTTTTGATCTTGATGAAGGAGCGCGTTATATCGGCGAATTTGCGATTGGTTTGAATCCGCTGATCAATAAGCCGATGGGCGAGATCTTATTTGATGAAAAGATCAACGGGAGTATCCATTTTACCCCAGGCCAGGCTTATGAGAATGCAGACAATGGAAACCGCTCGATGGTCCACTGGGATATGGTCCTGATTCTGAGAGAAGAATATGGCGGTGGGGAGCTTTATTTCGACGATCAGCTCGTACAGAAGAACGGGAAGTTTGTCATTGATAGCTTAAAACAATTGAACCCTGAAGAATTTTTAAAAGAGCCAGTTGAAGCAGTTTGATAAGAAGAAACTCCTGACCTATCCGGTCGGGAGTTTCTTTGCAGGGATCCTCAATTAGAGAATCCCCCAAGACAGCTATTGTTGTTTTGTTTGCATGTCTTGTTCGGCCATTTTAATCATTCTTTTGACCATTTCGCCACCTACAGATCCATTCGCACGAGCAGTAGTGTCTGCGCCTAACTGTACGCCAAATTCATTTGCGATTTCTTCTTTCATGTTGTCCATCGCTCTTGATGCACCGGGCACTAACAATTTGTTTCTTGCCATGTCGAATCACCTCTCGGGGCATTTTTGAACAGCAAAAAGAACTGTTCCTTACTTAGAATGTACTTAACCGAAAGAATTTCACCCATGAAATAAAAGGAAACAACTATCCAGTTCCAGGGAGTAAGGAGTACGAGGAGAAAACGAATTGGTCCGTTATGTTTCTTTGTTTCTTGATCATACTTGCTGCAGCTTATGATGAAGGCATTGGGACATCTTACCTATTAATGGTAAAAAATGTATATAGAGGTTTGCGGTGGTCTATAATGCCAATAAGAAAACGATACATTGAAATGAGTGTTAGCTTTGAGCCTGAATATACTTTATGGAGCAACTTATATTTTTGCAGCATGGAAATGGGGAGACTGGAAACACTGGCGAAAATATTACCCGACAATTTTGTTTTTTATTTTAGGGGATCTCCTTTACCAGTTCCTGCTTCATGACCATTCGATGTGGAAATTCGAGCCGGTAGGTGTAGACAAAGAACTTCCAATCAATCACACAACGATCGTGCTGTCAGTTATTTTTATTAAATATCCAGCAACGATATTGATTTTTCTTGGGCGATTTCCAGAGGGAAGGTTTAAGCAAATAATCCATATAGCGACCTGGATTGCCATTTATGTCATCAATGAGTATCTGACTTTAAAGCTAAACGGAATGACTTATCATAATGGATGGAACTTTGCTTCCTCGTTGTTTTTTACAATCGTTATGTTTCTCATCTTGCGTATCCATCATACCAGGCCCCTGTTAGCCTGGATATTTTCGGGAATATTTATATTGTTTTTGTGGAAGGTTTTTCATGTTCCTTTCGATATTTTAAAATGATTAAAAGTAAGGGAAGATTCCCAGTCCATTAAATGAAGTGGGAGGCATCCTTAGCATCCATGCTTTCTTTAATTCTAAGAGCAGCAAAATGATCCGATTCTAATACGGGGACTGTCTGGCAAACGTTTAAACGAATACAATGTTTCACGTCTTCTTCAAATCCTCTTTCGCGAAGCTCTCGGCTGCTGCCGCTCTCCCAGAGCAGCTCAGTGATTCTTTTTTGTGATTGCTTGAAAGCGCCAACACATACTTCCGCTTCGGGAGATTTTGATCCGTTGAGAAAGGAAAGAATAGCACCAGCTCCAAGGTAATCTTCAATAGCCGGCCGAAGGCGATCTTCTTCCTTTCGAATATCATTCCATTGTTCCCCGCAAGGAACGACTGTTATTGCTTTGTTCATCTTTTGGCCCAAATGGTTGGCTGCCGCTGCAACAGAAGAGGCATTGAGGAGGCATCCGATCAAAAGAGCAGGGACACTTGCTGCGATCGAAGCGCAATAGGCTCCGTTTAACGAGCAAAGGACATACTTTTTGTTAGCATGGGTCTTATTGAAACTAACCGGGGAAAGAGTCGGTTTTCCGATCCTTGCAGCTTCGGCTCTCCCTAAAATCAATTCTGCACCGACAGCTTCAGCAAATCTTTTTTCCTCCTCATTGATCGATGGAGGATAGGGGTAAATAATTGCCCCTTTTTCAACAGCAGTAGTTACGGTGGAAGAAAAACTTAAAACATCAACAATGATCGTGATGTCGCCTCTTTCGGATGCTTCTCTTGCTCCGCGCCGGCCCCACTCGATTCTACAGGTATAGGCAGATTGATCGAACATAGTTATCACCTCAATTAAATTAAAAACAACTTAAATTATACTATGACATCAGTAAATAGACCTCTTTTTTTTATGAAAAAGACGCACCTTAGAAGGTACGCCTCGTTTCTTGTTTATACAGTTGAAACCGGTTCTGTTTCCATGCTCTTAAGCCTGTCTACTATTCTCCTTTTGCGATAAAGCATGCTGCCTGTTTCAGCCAGGTCTTTTATCATCGAACGGTTTGTCCATGCACCAAACACCATCCCGACAACTGGAACGGTTTGCAGGAGCTTTTTCCAGCCCAGTTGATCACGATACGTATAGACGACCTCACGCCATCCCTGGATTTGAGAGACGACTTCCTGAGGTTTTTCGTTTTCGTTAAAGTAGCTTGAGAGTTCTTTAAGAACGCTTTTCTTACCACTCGATCCGGCAGAAGCGAACTGAAGGCACTTTACGATAAAAATTCTCTCCTCGCGGGAATTGGGATCATATCCGTATGAAATAGCGATCTCTTGTAATGTTTTTAAGGAAAGTCCAAGAAGAACGGTGACATCTGCAGCAAGTGTGAAGGCACCACCGAATCCTGTTGTTGCCCCCTGGAAAGTGGCGAACTTTCCTCGACCTTCTTTTAACTCTTCACTCACTTTGTCCATTGTTGAAATCCTTAAGGCTTTTATATCGTCGATGGAAGAAATAGGCCGATCTGTAACGATGTTTTCGAATTTTTTTGTTACCAGGCTTTTCTGGGTTAAGTATTTTCCGCCCGTTTGAACAAAACTGCCTAGCTCATCTAATAATGCACCGATTTTCTCATGTATAAAATCGGGTGTAACTTTATCAAGAAGTTTAAAGGGGATTCTGCCAATCCGCTCCCAGAACCAGGAATCCGTCTGTTCCCTTTCCCATTTTTCCACTTCCTTTAGTTCAGCTTGCAACATTTGTTTCGATTCCATACGATCCCTGCCTTTCTTTGAAAATTTCTCGTAATATTACTACATTTCCCTTATCTATTCGATACGACACGGGAATTTTAAAAAGAAAAATCCGCTCTCAAAAAATGAGAACGGATTTGAACGATTGGGAGATGTTACTCCAGAAACAATTAGTTACTATTCTTTTTCAACCATCCTTACAAGAAGATGGGCTAAGCTGTGACGTTGTTCCTCGTTTCCAACTTTCCATAGCTCCTGTAAAAGTTTTTCCTCGCGATTTTTAGGTTCCTCATGGTTTGCGAGATAATCCGCTACTTTTTCCGCACCTTTCGCAAGTGTTTCTTCGCTCATACCGAGCTTTTCTCCGAATTCAACTTTTCCCTTTAAATAATCTTTAAAATTTCCAAATCCTTGTAAAATTTCATCTTTCTTTTCTTCACTCATGTTGTTAAGCTTCTTATCTACATCAGAAATGTTTTTTTCATTTGCCATTATAATTACCTCCTTAGCTGTTTGGAGGGACTATACCTTTTTATGGAAAGCGGAAAACCATTCGATGTGTTTTTTTGGAATATAGGGACTTTAATACTGTGATGAAGTTTTTTGGTTGGAGTGCTATTGGATGTAATATGGGTGATATAGAGAAAGAAGAGATGTGGTTAATAAAAGAAAAAGGGGCATACTTCAAAATTAATTTAACCTTTCAAAGCAGAAAGGGCATCTGGCATATTTTTCTTCAGAGACCAACGCTGTGATTTCCCGGTCTTCGTTAATCTCAATACGCTTAAGTAATGAAAGGTTAGTTAACCCACACTGGCCTTCGATATGCGCTGTTCGATGAATCATCATTTTTTTGTCGTCGATCAAATATTTTCCCATAATAAAACCTCACCTTTCTGATGGCGTTGTGCCATCATAACACGTGAGGAAAAATAAAGATAGTACGTTAGCAACAAAGAGTCCCAGGTCCCTGTATGATTTCAACTGTTTTTCTGGTCTTTTGATTCGTTTGAATCCTTTATAGTGGAGATTATCCAGAGTGTTTGAAAAAAGCTTGCGAGCATAGCTACAATGATATAAAAAACGATTGGTGTTTTACTTTCTTGCATTTCCGTCACCCCTTCTTTTTCTTTATTATTTTTTAACCTGCTTATTTTATACAGGCCAAAAAGAATAGCAGAACGATTGAGTTAAGAAATTGCTTGTTCGAATAATTTTATGAGGGATCGCTACAGCCTTTTCACAGGAACAACAAAAAGACGACCCGATGGCCGCCTTATAGGGGGATTACCATCATCCATGAAGATTGAAGGGAAAATGGTAGCAATACAAGGATAATCACATTTAGTGTCATTTATACATTCAATTTAGAAAAATAAAATGTAAAAAGGATTTTACCCTTTTAAAAGAGAAACTTTTTGAGAGGTCAAGGAAATGAAGGAGAGAGATTCTTGGAAAAAAAACATGAAGTGTTGTTTAATCAGCTGGAATCCTATAGGGAATATACGTTGCATTTACTCGATTCCGTTACTGAAGAAGAAGCAGATGCTGTTCCCGATGGCTTCAATAATAATATTAGATGGAACCTGGGGCATATTTATCTTGATCAGTTCGATTGGATCCAGCACCTAACCAAAGAGAAAATCAATATTCCCGAAGGCTTCAGGGAATGGTTTGGATTTGGAACAAGCCCAGCCGATTGGAAGGAGCCGCCGCCAACATTGGAAACGTTAAAAGAGCTTCTCGGCAATCAGATCGCCTGCATCCGTGATCAATACGGCCATCGCTTAGAAGAACAATTTCCAGAAACAGAGTGTGAAATGCATACGATCGCTCAAGTCCTCGTTAGGACGGTATTTCATGAAGGATTACATATCGGTGCAATAATATCTATTAAGAAGTTTCTTTAGTAAGCAGTTGCATGTTGAAAACAATAAATAAGGTCCTCAGCCAGATCGCTGTAAGAAAGTCCTCCCAAATCATTCCGGGAGGATTTTTTGCACCTGGGTAGCCTAAAATTAGCTGTGTGAAGATGTACAGCAATTAAGGAGCATCATTTGCTATAAGAGATGAAAAAGGAATACCGTTGTTGAAAAAGAATTTATCATATTATAGTCAGCAGACAAACGGGAGAAGGTGTAGGATAAATGCATCGGGATGTAAAACGATTAACAGTAGATAGAGGTAGCATCGAATTTTCTGTTGCAGGGGAAGGGGAGCCGATTTTAGTTTTCCATGGCGGCCATTCCAATTGTTATGAAGAATTCGGATTTCAAAAATTAGTAGAAAGCGGTTTTCAGTTGATCACACCTTCTCGGCCAGGGTATGGAAAGACTTCTAAAGAAATCGGCGAGAGCCTTGAGGCAAGCTGTATTGCATATGAAGCAATTATAACCCATTTAGGATTGGAAAAGGTTCATGTTCTTGCGATATCTGCCGGAGGGCCGGTTGGCATTTTCTTTGCTTCCCGTTACCCGGAACGAGTAAGAACCCTGACACTTCAAAGTGCTGTAACAAAAGAGTGGCTAACGCCAGCTGATAAGGAATATAAAGCGGCAAGGGTGCTGTTTCGTCCTTCGGTTGAAAAGTATACGTGGAGGATGATTTCACTGCTCAATAACCGTTTTCCGCAGTTCCTTTTCAAAAATATGGCGCCTTCCTTCAGCACACTTTCTTATAAAAAACTAATGGGTAAACTAAATGCTGAAGATATAGAAGAGTTTCGGAAAATGAACAACCGCCAGCGGTCAGGCGCTGGATTTCTCATCGATCTTGAACAGACGAAAACGATTAAAGCGGAGGACCTTGCTGCAGTGAAATGTCCCGCCATAATCATGCAAAGCAAGTTTGACGGCTTTATTCCACTCGCCCATGCCGAGCATGCACATAACAACATCCCGGCTTCTAAACTTGTTGTGTTAGACTCCTGGGGGCACTTGATCTGGCTTGGAAAAGAAGCAGATAAAGCACACACGACCGTAATCAACTTCCTGAGAGCGAATACTATTAATGATAAAATAGACAAAAAGGCAACTGATCCTAAAAGAAAAAACATGGTAACTAAAAAAGATTAAAATGAACTAAATGATTTAGAAAAAGATTAAATAGAAGCGCTAGAAGAAGTATTAAAAAAGTGCTAAATAGTTATCCACAGTTTTTGTGGGGTCAGACCCCCGACGGAGGTATCAAAAGTGAGTGAAGAATTAACTGAACGTTTGGATCCTAAGCAGGTGATCGAAGAGTTAAATGAACGCCGCAAAAGAATAAACGAAGAGCATATGGAAAAAGTCAACCAGGCTCTGGGGGAATTGGAGCGAGTCAGGACTTTTAACGGCGTTAAATCAGAGGAAGACCGGGAGTGGGATGCGTTTAAGCGTGAGATGCAGGACAGAGGGGTTACTCCTCAAAAGCTTCGCGATTTACTGGACCGGTCAGAGGAAAAGTAGCTGCTCATCTACTATGCAAAAAAAGCCCGGGATGATTCAGAGCGGAGGCATGATTTTATTCCTATTTCACAGAAAAGATGAAACAAGCACGTTCGGGATAACGCCCGCTCGTGCTTGTTTTTTACTTCTCATGGTTTTCGCAATACACATGCATCGCCTCTCTTAAAAAAGCAGCCAATCCTTCTTTGTGCCTGTCGATATTTTTTGTGAACCGTTCATCCATAACATAAAGGTCTCCAAGCCCTCTGAAGATATCGGTTGTACATTCGTAGAAATGGTCGGTTATCAACTGCCGCCATTTTGCCACTTCTTCTTGTACAGCGGGATCTGCCGGGCCGTGCTCCATCCGGTCGCCAATCTTTTTATAAATCGAGTTAGTCATCGCGTTGATCGTTTCCCAGTCATCTATTCCGTACTGCGATGTCTTTTCTTCTACGGCTTCCACCATCTTTCTACCGTACTTTTGCTTCGCTTCCTCTGAGTATTTTTTCTGATGACGCTCGATCTCCTCCATATCAAACCCTTTAAACATATCTTTGTCTGCCATCTTAATTCCTCCTTCAATCGAAGACAGTGTTTTTTCTACTGTCTCAATAATCTCGTCCAGCCGGGCTCGCTTCTTGACTAGCAGTTCTTTGTGTGTGGTCAGGGCTGCTTTTCGATCAAAATCTGGTTTTTCAAGAATTTCTTTTACACCTGATAAAGAAAACCCGAGTTCTTTAAAAAATAAGATTTGCTGCAATCGCTCAAGATTATCCTCCGTGTAAAGCCGGTAACCTGAAGAACTTGTGCTAGCCGGGACAAGCAGTCCGATCTCGTGATAATGGTGGAGGGTTCGAACACTCACTCCAGCTAAGTCTGCAACTTCTTTAACCCTGTATTCCAAATCATCACCTCCAACTTAACCGTAAGCTATGACGTTACGTGAGGGTCAACATATTTATAAAAATTAATTTTGGGCTATACTCTTCCTGTTATTTTATCCTTAATCGCTCATAACAACTGTATGAAAGGCTTTTTCTGTAAATTAGGTCACAAAAAAATACCAGAGTTTTGAAATTTTTGTTAAAAAAATTGCTTAGTGTGATTTTTGTCACACCAGTAAAAATTCACTTACTTTATAATCAAAAACAACAGGGAAAGTGATATTAGGAGGTTTTATTTATGAGATTAACATGTGCCGTTGATAAAGCAAGCAGAGGTAGCGAGAACACAAATTCTTTTTCAGACAAAACGATGTCTATGATGAAGGACGTCATGTACGAACATTCTTATCCAAAGGGTTCTAGTATTTTTTGGGAAGGTGAAGCATCCGATAAGCTTTACTTTTTAAAAAGCGGCGCTGTTAAACTTACTAAATCAACGGACGATGGACAGGATCTAACGTTATATCACTTTCAGAGCGGAGATTTTTTTGGGGAATTAGAAGGCAATGATCTAGATTTGACTAATTTCAATGCTGAGGCAATGACTGATTGTACGGTGGGGATTATTCAGCAGAGTGACCTCGAGACACTTCTCTGGCAAAACGGTGATATGGCCATCGAGTTCATGAAATGGATGGGTTACATGAACCGCTTTACTCAGACCAAACTTCGCGACTTGATGTTTTACGGAAAACAGGGTGCCCTTGCATCTACGTTGATCCGTATTGCTAACACGTACGGTGTCCAAAAAGGCGGCAAAATTGAATTCACGATTAAATTCACAAATGAAGAGTTAGCGAACATGATCGGCTCAACAAGAGAGACGGTTAACAGAATGCTGGGCAAGCTGAAAAAAGACGGCGTCATCAGTGCTGACAATGGAAAGATCACGATCAACAGTCTTCCAGAGCTTAAAAAAATATGCCACTGTGAAGGGTGCCCGTTAGATATATGTAGATTGTAATGGAGAAGAAGACTGCGCTGGCAGTCTTTTTTTTATAGGAATAAATCGGCCATTTTGGGAAGGGAAACATTATCTGGAAATAGAAGACTATAAAATATGATCGTTGAGTCTGGGAAAATGTCTATTGCCGGATGGGAGAATGCAAGAATAGGCTTGTAAACTCTGATAAAGCTCATGCTGATTTCCGGAAATCGATATTCACCTTCATGAAGTAACTGGCTGCCCATTTTTTATTTCGTAAAATGAGAAAATCAAGGAGACGACGGATGAATAAAGGAAAGATATTAGTTGGAGTAATCGTATTAGGAGCGTTTCTGTTTGCTTTTAATATGTACGAAAGCAAGGAAGCAAGTTTTAAAGTAGATAAAACAGAATTTGATGTTTATGATACGAAAGAGGCTATGTTCAAAGAGCAGCAGGAATTTTTTCCGCCGCTTGCACTTGCCCGTGAAGTAGGAGTAGTAAAACAACTGAACGATAAAGTTCCTGTGTTAAAAATGAACAGGGAGATTACCTTTGAGGAAGCATGGTTAACTGAGTTGGGAAGACTGATGCTCTTATATAGCGTGGAACTGAAAGAGACTGATAAGCGGGAGGATGTTCCCTTTTTAAAAATTAAAAACTTAATGTATGAAACAAAGGATGGACAGAAAGAGCTTTTTAAAAATCAATACAATCATAATATTAGCTATCCCGAACCCATGACCGAATTTAAAATATATGACCATAAAGCATATCGGCTTATCATGCTATTTCCAGAAAACTTTGATCAGAAAATAAATGACTTTGAAAAGGCTGAGAAGTTTTTTAATAACGTAAATAAGGTTTCACTAGAGAACATAACGCTCGGATCAAACAGGGATGATAAAGAAGCAGCACTTGATCCTTATTCCATTTCGATAGAACCTACCAGTCGAGACGAAGTTGTTAAAACGATACCGATTAATAAAACGGTTGATCTTCCGAATGGAAGGAAACTCGCTCTAAAAAAACTGATTGTTGGATTTTTTGAAAATAGAATAGAAATCGATCCTTTATCTGATAACAGCAAGCTGGCCGGGGTGTATCTAAATCCGTTAGAAAACGAAATCAACCATTTTTACATGCAGCAAGTAACAAAACTGGAAGATGGTTCTTCTGTTGTTTTCATGCCTCCTTTTTCTCGGTTGCCTGGAGAATACCAGTTTGAGGTGGGAGCGTTGAAATATACAACAGATAAAAAAATCACTGCAAAAGTATCAGGCAGTCAACTGAAGCAATTGTTAGAGCATGTGGAAGAGAATGAAAAAATCTTCCTTGGGGAGGAAAACGGTTTTTCCTTTTATCTTGAGGCAGGATTATCTAAGAACAGAAAACTACAGATAGGCATCGAGTCGACCGGTGACATCAGCGAAATGGAAGTTGGGAATCTTGTGCGTATAACATCCCTGGAAGAGCAGGAACGGATGCTGGAAGGCATACCGGAAGAATACAGAGAAGATTTTTTGCAAAACCGTTTTGATATCTTGCTCTCGATCAAAGACCATCAAGGTGAACAAATAAACTTATTCGGTGTAGGACAAAGCAGCCCATCTTCATTTGAACTGATGATCGACGATGACTTATTAACCGACCAAAAATCCATTACGATAGAACTGTCCAAACTTCCGGAAATTATATCCGTCAATAAAAAAATCTCCATCCCGATGCCTGAACAATTCTAACAAACTCCCTCCCGTCAAAAAGCGGGAGGGAGTTTGTATATATATTAACTAAAAAGTTCGACCAGACGACGTAGTATAAGTGGAAGAGAGGTTGAAGTGAAGCTGAAGTGAAGTGGAAGAGTTATCCACAATTTTTCGGGGGTCAGACCCCATGATCAGCTTCAGTATCTTTTATACATGCCGATCGAGGGAGCGGCATTCTTGAAGCCGAGTTTCTGGTACATCTTCTGGCCTGGAGGGTCTGCGATCATACTGACGAAAGCGCTCTTTGGTGTATGTTCCTCAAGATAAGCGAGAAGCTCCTCCATGATAAGTGTCCCGATTCCTTTTCCCTGGCATTCTGGATCGACGACAACATCGACGATTTCAAAGTTACAGCCGCCATCTCCAACGATCCTTCCGATTCCTACGGTCTTTTCATCTATTGTGACAGTTACAGCAAACAGGCTGTTCTTTAGTCCGATTTCTGCAGCTTCCTTTGTACGTTCGCTCATTCCGGCAATCTTTCTAAGCCGTACATAATCATCGGAAGACGGCGGACGATGGTGGATTTGGATAGAAGTGTCCATCATTTTACCTCCTGACTTAAATAATAATTTTAATAATTATAGATTGCCTGCAACAACCTGAAGAAGTTTTCTGTCGATTTTATCCATTGTGCCGATGTCAGCAGACAAATCCCAGAGCATGATTTGATCTGTTTCCTCATTTTCGCTAAAAGGTAAGAGTTTTGCCAGTTGTCCATAATAGACTGGGTTATATTTTATCTCGCCATCACTTTTTTCCAGCTTCATTAATCCGAGGAAATCGAGCTCAGCAGGTCTCTGCCCCGTTTCTTCATATAGCTCTCTGACGGCGCATTCGCGCGGTGTTTCGTTTTCCTCTCTTTTACCGGCAGGAAGCTCCCATTGTTTTCGGTATGTATTGTAGCAAAGGAGGAACTTGCTTTCTTTTTCCATCACTGTAAATGACCCTGCAAGCGGGCCGTAGAGATACATATCGTTTTCTTTTATCCGCAGAAAATCTATAAATCGAAATCCCAAACTGTTTTCAGCAAATGTAGCCATTGTTATTTCCTTTCAAGTAATTTCTTGTACAGGTAAAATCCGTTTTGCGAGCTTATGTCCGGCTAGGACGACAAACAGAAGAAATGCCATAAACGGAAGGCCGAAAAGGAAAGAAGTACCTGTAACTATGTTTTCGTTTAAGAGCCGGTAAAATAAGTATGTAGTGTATGGAAGGACAAGAACAAGAGCGGTTCCTGAGCCAAGTGCATATGTTCTTAGAAAAAAGGATTGACCTAAATGTGTGAATACATGTAAAAACAATCCAAGGTTAAACCCGACGAGTAAAGGAAAAAAGTTTATTTCGATAGCAAGGTAGGCGGCAAGAGTGAAAAGGATAAACTCAAGCAGCACAGGAATCGAAAACTGTGCAGATGTGGTCGCGGCCATCTCTTCAAACGTTTTGGAAAACCTTCCGGGGATTTTAGGGATGACTGTATAATACTTTTTCTTAAACCATGTCTCGACAAAAATGATTTCCTCAAAGTCATGGAGCATAAAAATCGCAGGAGAAAGCCAGATTAAAGTATCAAGTGGGATATGTGAATTTAGCCAACCGGTCAAAAGTATTCCCCCGTTCATATATACCAGATTCCTTTATTCCTCATGGATTTTCTGGATAAGCTCCCATTTTCCTTCTTTGGAAAGGTATAAATAAAGTTCCAAAGATTCGTCGTTTTTTAAGTGCAGGGTAGTTCTGAATACATCATCGTGACCTTTATAGGTTTTAATATATTCCGATGTTAGCTTTTCAATGGATTTTTTTGTCTCTGCATTGATGAATGGAGTATTATCTATCATTGAAGGATTCAACGGGATTTTTTGTTTGTCTAGATTATGGGTAACATCAAAAACTCTTTTTCTGGTAAAGTCTTTGTTGGTCAAATCGATCGTTTTACCGGATGGCAGTTTAATAGTCAAGTTTTCGTAGTCAAAGCTTTTTTCATTAATTGTGAAAGAAAAGTCTTTTATATAATAGTTTTTCATGGTATTAGCGAACTGTGCACCACTGCCGCTGGAAGAAAGCCAGGCGTCATCAGCTTTAGCAGTAATGTTGACGGATGAATTTTTACTGTCCTGTTTCGGGTACTTACCAGTTA
Organism: Exobacillus caeni; assembly: GCF_005747095.1. Taxonomy (GTDB): domain Bacteria; phylum Bacillota; class Bacilli; order Bacillales; family Guptibacillaceae; genus Exobacillus; species Exobacillus caeni. The sequence continues at coordinate 27,788 of NZ_SWLG01000013.1, forward strand.
CAATTCCCCTGATGATCACTTCCCCCGAATCTTTTTTATAGTTTGGATCTGAAAAAAAGTAATCAGCCATAGCCAGATAGTTTTGAAGCGTATAAGGCATCCACTTTTGTTCATAATACCAGGGACTCTCGTAATCGAAATCTTCAAATTCCTCCTGGTTATAACGGAAATGGCGAACAACGACCTCTTTGATTAACATCGTTTCCCCATCCGGAAGCTTCATCTCCTCATTGACAAAAGCCCTGTCGACCGTAAAAATATGCTCGCTGAACCGATCAAAAAGAAACAACCCAACAATAGCAAGCAATAAAATCAAAACCCCCTGTTTCCAGGTAACCTTCATTTCCATCCCCCCTCTACCTAACATGTTACCATAAATAACCAATATATAGAGTTATCCACTGAATTGCGGGGGTCAGACCCCAACAAAACTGTGAATAACCTGCCAAATCACCATATCTGGTCGATTTTGTCGGAGTAGAAGAGGATGGCCCGTTTGTAATGTTCGATTCCCGGTTCATCGGATAGCTCGACTATTTTTTTGAGCAAGATCTCCATCGCTTTCGAATGCTCACCAAGGTTATGTAATACCATGCTGTAGAAAACGTGGAATTCCTGAGCAACAGGATAGAGATCCAGTCCTTCTTCCAGCGTTGCTTTCGCTTTTTCATAATCCCCGATCGTTCTGTATGTGCTGCCAAGTCCCAATAAGGCACCTTTTCTTTCTTCAGTTGTTAAATCTTTTTGCAATGCAGCTGTATAAAAGGGGACCGCTTCTCTTTCAAGTCCCAGGTTATCATGGACGCAGGCACACTGGTAAAGCGCTGTTGCATTTTCGGGCTCTGCTTGCGTAAGCTTTAACAAAATCTCCTTTGCCTGGTCATATTTTCCGCCATATCGAAGTTCGATTGCTTTTTGTAACTCGCTCATCATAATACCTCCATTTAAACGAATAGTTCCTACTTGATCGTAGCATACACAAGCCAGTCCGCTCACTAAAATATTCACTTATCTTTCCTAACAATGTCCCATCAAATACTGGTGGAAGGAAGTTATCCACAGATATTATGGGGTCAGACCCCCTTATTACTTTCAATATTTGTATAATAATTGTATAATATTTGTATCAATTAGTGGATGTGAAGGGGTGAGAGGATGAAGAAGGTTATTATTGTTGGTGCCGGACCGGGCGGGTTATCTGCAGGTATGATCCTGGCAAGCCAGGGAATGAAGGTGAAGGTGTTTGAAAAGCAGCCGTTTGTCGGCGGAAGGACCTCAGAGATGGAAGTGGGAGAATACCGATTCGACCGTGGACCAACGTTTCTGAATATGCCCCATATATTGGAGGAGGCATTTGAAGCTGCCGGCCGCAATCTTCATGATTATGTGACGTTGAAAGAAATCGATCCGATGTATGAACTACGGTTCGATGCTTTATCCTTTAGCCCGAGCAGGGATCAGCAGAAAACACGCGAGCAAATCCGGGAAAAGTTTCCGGAGGATGTAGCGGGGTATGACCGGTTCATGAAACAGGAAGCAAAAAAGCTCGATGCATTGCTGCCGATCCTGAGAAACAAGCATGATTCACCTACCGATTATTTTAGATGGCGTTTCCTTAAAGCGCTGCCTAAATTGAGTGTCCACGATTCCCTGTACGGTCGGTTATCATCTTATTTTAAGGATGAGCGGTTAAGGCTTTCGTTCACCTTTCAATCAAAATACCTCGGGATGTCACCATGGGAATGTCCCGGTGCATTCACGATTCTCTCTTATATGGAACATGCTTACGGCGTCCATCATCCGATCGGCGGTGTTAACCAGGTTACGAAGGCGATGGCAACAGTGATCGAAGAGCACGGGGGAGAGGTCATTACGAATGCAGGCGTCAAAAAAATCACAACTGAAAACGGAAAAGCAGTTGGAGTATTACTGGAAAACGGAGAAAAAGAATCTGCGGATGAGGTCATCGTGAATGCAGACTTTCCGTATGCAGCATCTGAGCTTCTCGAACCGGGGTTAAGCAAAAAACATACACCGGAAAAACTCGCGAAAAAAAAGTATTCCTGTTCTGCATTTATGATGTACCTGGGAATAAACAGGCAATATGACTTGCCGCACCACACGATTGTCTTTTCATCTGACTATAAAAAGAACGTAGAAGAAATCACTGGCACGAAAACATTATCCGAAGACCCGTCGATCTATATTCATAATCCGGCGGTGACAGATCCGACGCTTGCTCCGCCAGGAAAGTCGTCCGTCTACTTGCTTGCTCCCGTTCCGAATAACTTCAGCGAGATAGAGTGGGAAGAAAAGAAGCAGGATTTTCGCAGCCTTATTTTAAAACAGCTCGAGAAAAGAACGGGCTTTTCAAACATCGAAAACCATATTGAGGAAGAAGTCATTTTCACGCCTTATAACTGGGAACAGGATCTGAATATCTATAAAGGTGCGACCTTCAGCATGGCGCATAACCTGCCGCAAATGATGTATTTCCGCCCGCACAACAAGATGAAGGAAGTTGACAGGCTCTGGCTAGTAGGCGGAGGAACACATCCCGGCAGCGGTTTGCCTACGATCATTGAGTCAGCGAGAATCACGAGCGCAATGTTAATACAAAAACATGCAGGGGAGGGGCTCAAGGTATGAAGCTTGCAGTTATTGGAGGCGGCGTAGGCGGTATGGCTGCTGCCCTTTTGCTCTCCCGAAAAGGTTATGATGTTACAATCTATGAAAAAGCAGAAAAACTTGGCGGAAGGCTCGACTTTGTTGAAAAAGATGGTTATCGAATCGACAAGGGGCCGACGATCGTGCTTCTGCCACAAATGCTGCGGGAAATCCTGTTTGAGGCAGGTATTTCAGAAGAGGAACTGCCTCTCGCCCCGTGTGATCCGCTCTATAAGCTGAATTATCCAGACGGTTCCTACTTTTATAAATCAAGCAATCTAGCAGACCAGCTAAAGGAAATTACCCGGATGTTCCCGGGAGAAGAGCGTAATTTCATCCGATATCTCTCCGACATGGAAAATCGTTTCATACAGGGGAAGAAGGCATTCCTTGACAGGGATTTTGTAGACAAAAAGAACTTTTGGTCAATAAAGAACATCTCGACACTCATGCGCTTGAAGGCATACCAGAACGTTCACCAGAATGCTGCCGCATATTTCAGGCATCCTAAACTGCAGCAGGCGTTTTCGTTTCAAACCCTGTATATCGGCGGGGGACCGCTATCATCGCCGGCACTGTATTCCCTTATCCCGTATAGTGAACATGCCCACGGAATCTGGTATCTAAAAGGCGGTTATGCCAGTCTTGTCACAACGTTAGAACGCCATCTCGAAAATCGAAGGGTTGTTGTTAAAAAGGGCAAAAATGTGGAAAGGATCCTGACAAGCGGAAATCGATGCACGGGGATTCAAGTGGACGGGGAATCCAACACCTTTGATGCAGTGATTTATAATGGGGATTTTCCCGGGATTCACCAGTTGCTCGGCGATACTGACAGAAAAACGGAAAAAGAATACACCCCTTCTTCTGGCTGCTTGCTCCTCTATTTTGGATTGAGCAAAAAATATGAGGAAGCGGATGTTCATCAGTTCTTCATGACCGATGATTTTGAAAAGCATATGAACCAGGTATTCGAAGAAAAGTCGATTCCTGATGACCCTGCGATCTATACGTTTTACCCTTCAAAAATAGATGAGAGCCTCGCTCCAGAAGGCAAAAGTGTGCTCTATACACTCGTTCCGGTTCCATCCGGGGATCATATTAACTGGAGTGAGCAATCGGGGCTTGTGGAGTACGTTATCGACCAGATAGAAGAAAGGGGATTCCCTGGTCTACGAGAGGCCATTGAATGGATGGAGATCAGAACTCCTGAAGACGCCAGGCAAGAGGGCCTTTACCAGGGGGGAAGCTTTGGGATCGCTCCGGTCCTGAGCCAATCCGGGGTGTTTCGGCCGCAACTCAAGCCGTTTCCGTATGACGGGCTGTATAGTGTAGGGGCCAGTATACATCCTGGAGGCGGTATACCAATCGTGCTGCAGGGAGCGAAACTGCTCGCAGACCATATGGAAAAAGTGAATGTTTAAGGAAGAAGGAGAGACTCATAAGTGGCTGGCAGCTTGCTTTTGAGCCGGCTCCTTTTTTCGTTGGACTGGCCAGCTTTCCTAAGTTCGGGATCATTAGAATTACTGTAAGGTGCAATCAATCATAACCTCCTGAAGCTGCTGGCAATCTTTTATAAGCATCCGTTTTTACCACGATATCCCGGATATAACCGACCACATCTGTTAGCTCTTCGGCATCTCTGGTCATCGAGCAGTTTTCGTCACTCCACTCGTATTCCTTTTCTTTGCCATCTATCTGAACTTTTAAATAATAACTGCTGTAAGGTGTCTGATGACAATTATCCTTTTTTATCAAATCCTTATCCTCTAAAACATTTGCTTCTCTCAATTCACGATAGATAGATTCCATCTCTTCCTCGGTAAACGAAAAATTTTCTGCTGTTGCCACACCATCTGCGATAAGGTCTTTTACAATCTTATGCTGAAAGTTATCGACTTCGTTTTTACCTCCGATACCGTATTTGATATGGAAGTTAAACTGTTCTGGTTTCTTTTCTGGCAGAGTGTTCGCCTTTTCTGAATTGCAGGCCGATAAAACGATCAACATCCCGGTAACCAAACAAAACAACCGTATTTTTTTCATACTTCTCTCCTTTAAAATGAATGGTAATACTTTAGTAGTATAAGAAATAATTCTTTTGCTGAATGGTTTCTTCCTTCTTTATTTGAAATAATAAATTTAACTCTATATTCATAGGGTTTACCCCGGGATTGGTCAGTGTGCACCATTAGACCAGTCCCGGTATTTTATTGGAAAATGAAAGTATTTTTGTTGGGTATATGGGAAAAAAGTAGTACAATAATAATTAACTGAAAATTATTACAAATGGAGGGTGTGAAGGGTGAAAGAAAAATCCGGGGGAAGGAAAAACAATAACGAAACGGCTGCAAATGCCTTTATGCTGCTTATAACGCTGGCAGGATGGACCTCGGTTATCGGTAATGTATCTTTACTCGAAGTAAAAGCGGATCCTCTTATTTTAAGTTTGATGGTCTTGTTCCTCGGTATAGCCGAGTATTATCCGATGCCGGTCTGGAAAGGATTTACCTCTATCAGTTTTCCGCTCGTCTATACGATTTATCTCGTTTTCGGGGTGCCTGTGACATTAGTTGTGTATTCGCTTGTGGTGGTTATTGTTAACCTGCTTAACAGACGGCCACTCAGAATTATTCTGTTCAATCCGGCGCAGCTGGCACTCAGCTTCTTTCTTGCGGTTAACTTTACAGATCTGGCAGTGAAACTGGCTTCTTTAGATGACGGCACGATGGTTTCTCTATTTACTCACATGGGTGTGACGCTCCTTGCATTTTATGTGATCAATAACTTCTTAGTAGATATGATTCTAACGTTGAGACCACAGCCTTATCCACTGAAGTCCTGGAAGCAAAAGAGCATGGTAGAGCTCAGAAGTGTCATCATTTCATTCGTTTACCTCAGTCTTTTAATCATTCTCGGCAGCCAGAACAGGGGAATAGTGGATGTGTTTTCCTTCTTTTTCTTTTTCTCCCCCTTGATCGGATTGTCACTTTTAACGTCGATTATAGTAAGGCTTCAAAAAGAGAAGAACAGGCTCAAGGCGCTTTTCAGCATTACAACGGAACTAAACAGGATGGTTCTCTCCAATGAATGGATTGAAAATCTTCGAGATCACTTTACGGAAATCATTGACTTTGAATCTGGCATTCTATGGACCTGTGAAAACGGAAGCTGGGAAAGGATCCTTGAGGATGGCGGCTTTATATCGGCTGAAAAATTATCTGAGAAAGAGATGGAGCAGTTTGCGACTATTAAAAAACCGCTAGTGATTTCCAATCGTAAAAAAGAGAAGGGTGTTGCTGACAGGTGCTTTAAAGAAAGCCTTAGGGCGTTGATTTATGCTCCGCTCGTTATTGAAGAAAAAACGGTAGGAATGCTTGTTGTTGGAAGAAGCCGGACGAAGAGCTTTACCGAAGAGGACATTCAATCGATCGTAACACTGGCCAATCAGCTCGCAGTAGTACTTAAAACGAAGTCGCTTCTGGTTGAGCAGGAGAAAAGGCTCTTGCTTGAAGAGCGGAACCGGATAGCCCGGGACATACACGATGGTGTCGCCCAATCTCTTGCGGGTGCTGTCATGAAGCTTGAAACAGCCAGGCGGAAATACGAGATGCATCCTGATCTAGCTATGGAACTTGTGAACGACAGTATGGAAAAATTGAGAGGGAGCCTGCGGGAAGTCCGTGAATCGATCTATGCTTTGCGCCCGTATCCTACTGAAAAGATCGGATTAAAGCAATCGCTTATCAAAACGATAAAAACAGTTCAGGCCGAGCATGATTTGAACATCGTTTTTGAAGAAAGAGGAGAGCCGATTCCGCTTAGTTCGATGGTTCAAAAGGTCATGTTTGATACCTTCAAAGAGAGTATCCAGAACATTATAAAACACTCCGGCGCCAGTAACGTACATATTTTAATAAGTTACCAAACCGAACACGTATTGCTCAGGGTAAAAGACGATGGAATAGGCTTCTCGCTGTTCGATGCCATGCTAAAAGCACGGAACGAACCTCATTTTGGCATACTTACGATGAATGAAGAAGCGGAAAAGGTGGAGGCTACGCTTCAGATCGACAGTAAACCGGGAGAAGGAACCGAAGTGACATTAACGGTGCCAAAGCTTGAAGAAGGGGGAGAAATACACCATGATCAAAGTGTTGTTAGTGGATGACCATACGATATTAAGGGATGGGCTCCGGAATATACTTGAACTCGAAAAAGACATAGAAGTCATCGGAGAGTCGACCTCCGGAAATGATGCGATCGACAAAATCAAAAAGCTTAACCCGGATGTTGTTCTAATGGATATTAACATGCCGGACAAGAACGGGATTGAAGTTACATCTGTTGTGAAAAAGGTTTTTCCGGAAGTGAAGATCCTGATGCTTACCATGCATAACCACGATGAATATTTCATGAGTGCGATAAGAGAAGGTGCTGACGGGTACTTATTGAAAGATGCCCCTTCTAATCAGGTTGTCGAAGCGATCCGTACGGTTGCGAAAGGAGAATCGGTGATCCAGCCTTCGATGACCAAGAAGCTGATCAATTTTCATCAGCAGAAAAAAGACAGTGCCACGAACGAGGAGTTGACGGAAAGGGAAAAGGAAGTATTACTCTGTTTGATGGAGGGTTTAAGCAACAAAGAGATCGGAGACAAACTGTTTATCAGTGATAAGACGGTAAAAATACACGTCAGCAAAATTTTTAAAAAGCTAAATGTAAAAAGCCGGTCTCAAGCCGTTATTTATGCGGTTCAAAATCAGGTCGTCCCGCTTCCATAAAATTGAACTGATAAAAAGGACTTTTTCCTGCAAGTATAGAAGACGATAGATAGCAATAGAAGCAGGAGGAGAGAAAGCATGAATGAACAAGAATTAAAAGATTTTAAACAATTCCTTAAGGTGTATCGAAAAGACTGGAACAGCTGTGACGCTTCAGCGGTCATGTCCCATTGTTCGAAAGATTTGAAGGTTCGATGGGCGGGGCCGGACACCGCTGTTAGTGACTGGGGCTATGCAGAAGCAGAAAGCGGCTGGAAACAGGCTTACGAAATGTATGAAGGGAAAAATCCAGGGTGGCATTTTGAAGATGTTTTGACCGAAATCAACAGTGAAGGGGAAGGCATGGCTGTATTCTGGGTTCGTTTTGAACAGGAAGGAAAGGTGCTGGAACAGAAAAAACTGTTTACGGAGACTTTTCGGAAGGAAAACGGAAGCTGGAAGAAAATAAGAGAATATGTAGAGGTAAATATTCCTGAGTTGATCCCTTCAACCTTATAAATGGCATATATGTATGAAACTCCATCTCGAGAAGCTTTTTTAAATTTCTCTTGAAGGAGTTTTTTCATTTGGGCAGAACTATCTACTTATATTTTGTAGGGGGGGTATTTATGATACCAGAAAAAAAAGAAAGTGCAGAAAAAAGATCAGGCGAATACAAAAATGAAGTTAAAGTACACAATTCGTTTCAGATTAACGTTAACTTCGGAGATTCGTTAAACCTGCTCGCCCTTGCTGGAGGGATTTATTTTGCAGTGGAAATCGCCAGAAAAGCAAAAGAACGTAAAAAAAGGATAGGAGAAGCAACGGCTTAACAAAAAGACTACTACTTTTGTTCTATAGTAACTAGTACTTCTGCCTCCTGAATTTACTCCTTATGCTGAATAGCTGAAGAGAGTTCCTATTGCGATAATAAGGATAAGGAAAAAGTTAGGAGGATGAAGATGAAAGGTATTCGGATCGTTTTATTATCATTTTTACTTATAGGAATGTTGTTTGGTTTCGGTACTTCGCAGAATAACACTGCTTCTGCCGGCCTCCTTCAAAATATGAAGATCGGCTCGGACTTGGTGCCTATATTGCAAAACACACTGGATCCTGTTGAAGTGATCGTTACGTTTGACTCAGAAGGCGGACCTGGATTAAACGATGTTAAGCTTTTAAAAAGCCTCGGCATAAGCCAGGGGATCTTGTTAGAAAGCCTCCCGATGGCCGGCGTCCTAGCTACTCCTGCACAGGTTGAACTACTGGCAAACAGCGATGATGTCGTATCGATCTATTTAAATAAAACGCTGGAATACGAAAACGATGAAGCGACCGATTTAACTGGAGTAGATAAACTTCGGACGGATGAAAATATGCAGAAGCTAAATGATGGCCTGCCGATTACAGGAAAAGGGGTCGGTGTCTTAATCAATGACAGCGGAGTAGACGGTACACACAAAGATATCGAATATGGAAATCATCTTGTCCAAAATGTTCTGGGCTCCACCAACCTCCATGCCCAGAGCGAATTGCTCCCGATTTCTTATGTTGAAGATGTACCAGCAACAGATAACAACTCGGGCCATGGCACTCATGTCGCCGGTATTGTAGGCGGCACAGGAGCGATGTCCGGCGGACTTTATGAAGGAGTTGCTCCAGGTGCGAATCTAATCGGCTACGGTTCCGGTGCGGCACTGGCGATGCTCGATACGATCGGCGGTTTCGATTACGCACTAACACACCAGAACGAATATAATATTCGGGTCGTCACAAATTCCTGGGGAGACACTGGTGATGCAGGAACGCCTTTTGATCCGAAGAACCCGATCAATATCGCTACAAAGAAATTGTTTGACCGTGGTATCATTACCGTTTTTTCTGCAGGGAATTCAGGGCCAGATGCAGATACTATTTCAGGAAACTATAAGAAAGCGCCATGGGTCATCACTGTTGCAGCAGGTGATAAAGAAGGGAATCTTGCGGATTTTTCATCACGAGGATTGGAAGGGAACGGCGGAACAGTAACCGTTGAAGGTGAAACCTGGAATTGGGAAGACAGGCCAACCATCACTGCACCAGGATCTAAAATTATTTCAACAAGGGTCATTTCACCAGTAGCTTCTCTTGGCGCTGCAGATGACGTCCAGTATATTGACCCTGCCTATATCCCTTATTATACGACGATGAGCGGGACATCGATGGCTGCTCCACATGTCGCTGGTGTGGTTGCATTAATCCTGGAGGCCGACAAGACCTTATCCCCTCTTGAAGTGAAAAAAATCATTGAAGATACAGCCACCCCGATGAGCGGCTATGCATCATGGGAAGTGGGCGCCGGTTATGTGAATGCTTATGATGCTGTCGAAAAGGCATTCAAGCTCAGCAAAACTACCAATAATAAAAAATAACTTATCTATTGCGGGCTATTTATAATAGTCCGCTTTTGTTCTGGAAATAAAAAGGATAACATTTCAATGTAGGAGAGTGTACGGCGTCGATAAAAAGTTTAAGACGACAGATAAGATCCAAACGCCTTTTCTCTTCCCGGCAATCTCGGCGATCAACGAGTGTTCCTTTGAAAAGCAGCTTAATAGAAACATTCAGAAGTAAAAAATTACTAAATATCATATTTGAAGTTTTAGGAAAAACAAAAAAAGGAAATGACACAATAACTAATCATAAAGGGGATGGACATAATGAACTTGCTTTTTAGCAAAGGAATGGAAGCGTTTAAAAAAGATGCCGAGCGTAAGCAAAAGTTTAAACCAAAAAACACAAATACCAAAACAGTTAAAGCGAAGTAAACCATCCTAGTAGACTCCGGACTCATGTTGAAACTTTATGCCAAATACCGTTTAATGTCATCCAATAGGGGTGGCTTTTTTTTGTTGGTTAATTTTTAACGGGCAACAGCACTATTCCCTATACTACTTTGGTTTTATATCAGCTTAGTTCCTCTGTTAACAGATTTACATCTTTTGCGTAATAGGAATAAGGTACTGACTTCGAGATAATGAAAGTGTGAATAATAAGAAAATTTTAGGAGGATGTTGTATGAAAAAAACGCTTCACACTTTACTCGCGTTGTTATTGGCCATTCCTTTGTTTTTTATGAATTTGCCTTCCTCACATGCAATGGATAATAAACTTTTTCAAAAAGTAGATTCAAAGCTTTCTCAAGCGATGGAAGCGGCAACAGGGCCGTTGCAGGTGATCGTAACCTTTAAGGGAGATAGTGCACCCACTTCAGAACAGCTCGGATTGTTGGATAGCCTTGGTATCACACAGGGACTTACGATGCAGTCGCTCCCTATTGCAGGAGTGCTTGCCAGTACACAGCAAATCGAAAGTTTAGCAGCAAGTGACCAGGTTCGTTCTTTATATTTAAACAGCAAACTGGAATACTTTAACGCGGATGCTACAGAAGTCACCGGAGTCGATAAAGTGCGTACCGACCAGGACATGACGAAGACAAACGGCGGTATGCCAGTTAATGGTGATGGTGTTGGTGTTCTCGTAAACGACAGTGGGATAGACGGGACCCATAAAGACATTGAATACGGAGAACATCTTGTCCAGAACGTTCTTGGTACGACCAATTTGAATGCTCTGGAACCGACGCTCTTGCCGGTAACTTATACAGAAAACGTCCCGAACACAGATTCAAATTCAGGCCATGGGACTCATGTTGCAGGAACAGTTGGAGGTACCGGTGAGATGTCAGGTGGAAAGTATGAAGGTGTTGCACCTGGAGCAGATTTGATCGGATATGGATCAGGCGGAGCGCTATTGGTTCTTGATTCACTCGGAGGATTTGATTATGCGATTACCCATCAAAATGAATATAACATTCGGATCATCACAAACTCCTGGGGCTCTTCAGGTGACTTTGACCCGAATGATCCGGTAAACGTTGCGAGTAAGATCGCACACGACAGAAGGATCACTGTACTATTTGCAGCTGGAAATGAGGGGCCGGGAGAAAACACTCACAATCCATATGCAAAAGCGCCATGGGTAATCTCAGTTGCAGCTGGAACGATAGATGGGCAGCTCGCAGACTTTTCTTCAAGAGGAACAAAAGATGTTGGCGGAACGTTTGAAACGGATGGTGAAACATGGACATGGAAGGATAGCCCAACAGTAACGGCACCAGGCGTTGACATTATTTCTACAAGAGTAATCGCACCGGTTTCGTCACTCGCGATCGACCAGGACGCAGAAATGATTGAAACAGCTTATCTTCCGTACTATACAACGATGAGCGGAACATCGATGGCAACTCCGCATGTTGCTGGAATTGCGGCACTGATGCTTGATGCCGACCCGACCCTTTCTCCTGATGAAATCAAGCAGATTCTTCAGGAAACAGCGACGAACATGCCTGGATACGAAGAGTGGGAAGCAGGAGCAGGCTATGTGAACGCTTATGCAGCGATCGACCAAATTTTAAACGGTAATGAATACGGAAAAACGGTCAACAGCTTTCAGGACTTTAACAGCAATGTAGAAACCAGTGCCGTCCGAAAAGATTTCAAGGTAGATTATAATCCTGTTACGCTTGTATCGGATAACCAGCATGAGTTCCAGGTAGAAGATGGTACTGCTGGAATTGTTGCCAAGGTAAACGGCAAAGGGTTGTTAGAAGAAACAGGAAACCCGATCAACCTTGTTTTGATAGCTCCTGATGGAACAGAATACAGTTCTGGCATCAGCCTTCTGTTTACGCTTTATACAGACAGGACTGTTACGGTTAACTCACCGATGGCAGGAACATGGAAAGCAGAAGTCCGCGGGTTAAAAGGGGATGAAGCAAATCCGCTGGCTGTTGCGTTGCCTGAAGAGGTAAAAGGAACGATCAGCCTGGTGAGCACAGGCGGTTTCACAGGTTTAAGCGATATCGCAGGACATCCGGCTGAAAATGCAATCAAAATGTCTGTTAAAGAAAGGCTTGTTGATGGTAATAAAAATGGAGAATATAAGCCTGATGCATACTTAACCAGGGAAGAATTGGCGCAATACCTTGTGATGGGAGCAGAAATCAGGCAGTCACTAGAAAAGAGTCCTGTTTTCTCTGATATAAAAGACAGCATCCGTCCTTATGTGGAGGCAGTTACTGCTAAAGGAGCAGCGTTCAGGGATAAAAAGCAAATTCAGAATGGGGTAATGCTTGCAAAGGAACAGGGGAAATTTGCTCCAAAAGATTCGGTTTCAAGAGCTGAACTTGCCTATTCGCTTGTCCAAAGCCTTGGCCTTCAAGACATGGCATCAGAACATACAGGAGATGTTACAGTCCAGTATAAAGATGAAAGAATCGTGATCGAAGACCAGGATCAAATACCAGCTAATCTAAAAGGATACGTCCAGCTTGCACTAGACCTGAATATTCTTAACGCCGAGTTCTCCGTTACGCAAGGAACCTATGATTTAGAACCGACTGTCCATGCGATATTTAATCCACAGCAAAAGGTTAAAAGAGGGGATTATGCGGTTGCAGCGTCAAGGTTTTATAACGCTTTTCAATAAAGGAGAGTAAAGGGCCAGGATCGGTTGTTATGAATCACTAAGCTAAAAAGAAGTGGAGGAAGATCCTTTGAACAGGTTGGGGAAATCAACCGAATTCTTTTGCAAAGAATGCCTTCGTGATTTCGAGGTTGGAGAGGTTGTAGTGTACTCTCCGATCCACAAACTATCACTTTGCAAACTTTGTGCAAAGCGTTTGGAGGTTAGTGCAATTGAGTTGAAGGAATATACAGAGCAGCTGCAAGAAATATGAAAAGAGAGGTGCAATATCGCACCTCTTTTGGGTTGTTTGGAAGCTTTTTCTTTAAATTGATGCTTAGCCTTTTAAATTGATAGCTTACTAGCAATTTTATTAGCGAGAAGGCCAGTTAAGAATCAAACGCAGAAATAATCTCCCTCGCCACGTTCTGCCCGCTTATCACGACCATCGGCGACCCGCCGCCAGGATGTGTTGTGCCTCCTGCAAAGTAAAGGTTCTGAATATCCTGTGACCGGTTGAACGGCCGCAGGAAACTATCTTTTTTTCGGTTCGAGGAAAGGCCGTAGAGTGCTCCTCGAAAGGCACGGAACTTCCTGTTTATATCAATCGGTGTGAAGACTTTCTCATGCTTCAAATGAGGTTTGATGGTTATGCCAAACTTCCTTAACCGATTATAAATCTGTTCCTTGTACACTTCAGGATCAATGGACATCTTACCGTTTGCAGCTAATGGAGGAGCATTGACCAGAATAAAAAGGTTGCTGCCATCAGGCGAGACGCTTTTGTCTGTGTAAGAGGAGTTGCTGATATAGATCGTCGGATCATCCGGCCATTCGCCGCCAAACAGTTCTCTGAATTCTTTCTTGTAATCAGCAGAAAAATAAACTTGATGATGGATAAGATCATCAAGGTGACGGTCCAACCCTGCCAAAATAACAAATGCTGAGATCGAAGGGGAACTGTTTTCGATTTTTCGATTGCTGAGATGCGACCGGTTTTTCTCGTCAAGGAGAGATGGCATTGCTTCAAGTAAATCGCCATTTAGTACAACAGTATCAGCTTCTATCTTTTCACCGCTGGAAAGTTCAACTCCCACAGCACGTTTTCCCTCTGTTAAAATGCGACTGACCTCTGTGTTTGCCAAAAGATCAGCACCATTTTTTCTAGCCAGCTCAGCAAGGCCTTCAGCGATTTTCACAGTACCGCCTTTTACATAAAATACGCCCTGAACCATTTCCAGGTATGCGATCAATGAAAAGGTTGCCGGAGAAACATATGGCGATGAACCGATATAAGTGGCATAGCGGTTAAAAACCTGCAGCAAGAAAGGGTTCTTAAAATATCGCTGATGAAAATGATCCATCGTCTCGAGCGGCTTTACCTTTTGCAAAGCTGAAAAAAGGCCCGGTGAAAAATAGTCTTTCCATGATGTGAACGTACGATGAAAGAAGGCTTTTTCAGAAAGATGATAAAGGCGCTTCACTTCTTCTAAAAAAGCAGGATAATGCTTTGCAGCGTAAGGATCAATACTGTTCAATTGTTCGATAACCGTTTCAGGATCCGTTGACATCAGAAACTTTTCTCCGTCTGGCCCAACGTTTTGTGTGTGATTTTCGATCGAAACCCATTCAAAATAATCTCTCGGGTTTTCTCCGGATTCATGGAAAACGGAATCGAACACATGAGGCATGGTGATCGTGTTCGGGCCAAAGTCGAAATGGTGGGTTCCGAGTTTAACAGGCATCAGCTTGCCGCCGAGATGTTCATTCTTTTCAAATAGCTTAACGTCAAAGCCGTTCCGGGCAAGTGTAGCGGCTGCAGAAAGCCCTCCAAGACCGCCGCCTATCACAATGACCTTTTTCATGAATACGTCCGTCCTTTCCATTGATAGCCTGATTTTCTTAGTCCATATATCATCGAACGGTACATTAAAACAACAAACGCAAGGGAAGCAAGCGGCATCCACAGGAAAAGGAAGGGATTTTGTTTTGCCTTAATATCCACCCAGAGCTTCTGTAGCCAGATGAATAAGAGGGGCAGAAAATAGGTAACCTTCCAGTCTCCTTTCCCTACTCCTTCATAAATGCCGAGTATCGCAAGGGGAAGCGGCAAAAAGTAGAATAGCAGGTAAAAGGCGCTGATCAAAATTACAAAAACAACAGAGCGCCCCAGTCCTGGAAAAAGGTTTTTCGTAAAGCCGTTCCAGGCTTCATGGTTATTTTCATACATATTGCACCGGACATCGCTTACGAGGCTGCAAAGGATTCCTTTATATCCGTTCTCCTTTACCCGGCGTGCAAGATGGACATCGTCTACCAGGGAATCCCGGATTGCGGCATGGCCACCGCTCTTAACGTAGGCTTCACGTGTGAAAAGCATGAAAGCCCCGTGAGCGGCAGTATATTCCTTCCTTGTCGTGTTGTTCGCAGGCCAGATCGGCAGGTGAAACAGCACCAGGAAATGCTGAAGCGGTACGAGCCATTGCTGTAAAATGCTTGTTACCGGAAAGCGGGGAAAGCCAGTCAGAAGGCCGGCTTTTTCCTCCCGGAGCAGTTGGAGGCATTTTTGAACCACATTCGGGCTTAGTTCAATATCCGCATCGATAAACAAAAGGTAGTCGCCGGTAGCATATTCGCCTAGTTGAAAGCATGCATGGACTTTTCCATTCCAGCCATCAGGGAGGACTGTTCCCTGCTCTATATGGAATCGGCTATCGTTTTTCGTATTCTCCTCCAAAAGTTCTCCTGTTCGATCTGTTGAATTGTCATTTAACATGATGATTTCAAGATTTGGGTACGTTAGTTGCTTTAAACTTTTGACAAGTGCAGGGACATTCCGCTCCTCGTTTCGAAGCGGGATTAGGATCGAGACCTTCTTTGCTCCTGGAGGCAGTGCAGCTGATTTTCTTAATAAAGAAGGGAGGAAAGAGCTGTTGATCACTGTCCAGACGAAAAAGAGTCCGAGAATGATACTATAAGTGATCAACATAGCGCTTCCTCCTTTTACTAGACTGCCGGTATAATATTATCGCGGGGGTTACGAAACAAACGATAAGCAAGGATGCGAGCCACAGTCCTGCCGTTAGCCCGAGAATCGTAAACATCACGGTAACGAGGACATATAGCAGTACCATCCTCTGTGAACGAACCGATGAAAAATCTGCCGGCGATCTGCTGAATCTGGCCAAAAGGAAATGAATCGCCAGGTGAAAAATAAAAGCGAGCATAAACCATCCGAAGAAGTTTTGCAACGGGATATTGTAATAAATCGATTCGCCTTCCCAGATCCAGTATTCCTTTACAACAAAAGCGACAGGATCAAGAATCAAATCCATCACAACAGCAAGGATAGCTCCGGTAACAGAATAGACCAGGCCATGGATAAGCTTTCCTTTCCGCTGAAACCCATCCGTAATGCAGCCGGCGATCACATGGGTGGTCGAGATGACCATGACCCATGCAAAACCGATGGCAAGTGGAACACCAAACAGCTTCAAGCCAAAATCTGCGTTGTAATCATAGCTCCCAAAAAGCAAGCCATAGTGCACTCCGAGACCTTCCGCCAGAATACTGATTATAATTATTCCGAGTGTGACCAGTCCGCCTGTCAGTTTTCCGTACGTCACGATTAGATATAGAGCCCCAAGCGTTCCGGCAAGCATTAAGAAAACGGCGTTCGCCCATTCCAGCGCGGGAGGGAGCAAGTTAAACGTTAGCAGTATGATACCGCAGCCATACCAGAATAAAAATAGGTAATAGAGCAGTGTCTCACCGCGAAAGGGTTCAGCCAATCTTTTGTCCCTTCACTTTTAGATCGTCCATGATCAAGTCAGACGTAAGCTGGCCGGAAAGGGTTACCATCGGGACTCCTCCCCCTGGGTGTGTAGAGCCTCCTGCAAAATAAAGATTTGATAAAAGTGAACTTCTCGCCGGTATTTTAAAGCCGCCGTTTTTCTTGCGGTCCGTGTTAACGCCATAGATCGAACCGCCATTCGCTCCATATAACCGCTCGATGTCATCCGGTATAAACTCGTAGTCAAATTCGACATGGTCACGAATATCATCAAGCCCCATTCGCTCTAATTTATTAAGTACCAGGTTGCGATACTGTTCACGATAGCTTTCCCAGGACTCGCCATCCTTTAATGGAGGAACATGCGTCAGGATAAAGAGGTTTTCTTTTCCTTCGGGCGCCTGGTCGGGGTCAGATTTTGATGAAACACCGATATAAACGGTAGGATCAACAGCCGGCTTTCCTTCGTCGAAGATTTCACGGAATTCTTTTTCGGGATCTTTTGAGAAGAAAAAGTTATGGTGGGCAAGCTGGTCATACTTTTTATCAACGCCAAGCAGCATCACGAGCCCTGAAACGGTAGGTTCATACTTTTTCAATGACTCAGTCGTTTTTTCAGAAGCGGGATGGTTGTTTAATAGCTTTTTATATGCCGGGATCGCTTCGAGGTTAGATACAAACAGGTCTGCTTCCACCACGGTACCGTCCTGGAATTTAAGCGCCGTTGCATCAGATCCCTCTGTTACAATCTCAGTGACCTCTTGATTTGTTTTCACTTCAACACCGAGCTCATCACAAAGTTGGAGCATTGCTTCGGCGATTTTGTACATACCGCCTTTTACATAATAGATTCCAAGGCCGAACTGAACATGGGCCAACTGGGACAAAACGGCAGGAGCGTGGTATGGCGAGGAACCGATATACATGATGAAAAAATTGAAAAGCTGTTGCAGCCTTTCGTCCTTGAAATGCTTTTTAGTAGCCTGGTCCATCGTTCGCATCGGATCCATTGCCATCAGCTCTTTAAAGCTGTGCATGGAACGTAGGTCATTCAGGCCAGACAGGCTTTTTTTATAAAAGCTTTTCATATTTAAATCGTACATTTTACTGCAATAAGCCAGATAATCAAAGAAAGAAGAAGCATCTTCTGGTGATAAGGATTTTAGTTGATGCCTCATGGATGGGATGTCACTCGTGACGTCGATCGTCGTTCCGTCTTCAAAAAAAGTGCGCCACTGGGGTTCGATACGCTGGATCGTGAGGTAATCGTGGATGTTTCTTCCAGCTCTGCCAAACAACTGTTCAAGGACCCATGGCATTGTCAGAATGGAGGGCCCGGTATCAAAGGAATATCCTTTTCCTGTTCGAATATTTAACTTACCGCCCGCGCGTTCATTTTTTTCAAAAACTGTAACGGAGTGACCTTCTGAAGCCATACTGATGGCGGTTGAAAGCCCGCCGAGTCCACCACCGATGATCGCTACTTTTTTTGTCATTATGTTTGTTTCCTCCTTCTTTTTGTTGGTTGGAATTTGGAAAAGGGGATGCTATCTTTCGACTTTTACTCAGCCTCATTGTATAGTGAAGGTATAACACTTGTAAAGTAATTATACAACCAATCAGGAAAGGATAAACAAATGGTTTCGATTCGAACCGATCTTTCAGCTATCAAAAAGAAGATGGAACTCGCCCGGGACAGTTCTTCCAGCTGGCGGATGCTTTCTAGTAAAGAAAGGGTTTCCTATATAAAAAAAGTAAGAAAACAGCTTGTCGAAGATCTTGATGAGTGGGTGGGCCTTCTCGAAAGTTCCCTCAATAAAACGAGAAGCGATGCGTTAAGCGGTGATTTGCTGCCGGTACTTGATGCGCTCCAATTTTATGAGAAAAGAGCGGCAAAGATCCTGAAGCCTCAGAAAGCGAGGACTCCGTTTCACTTTTTTGGAGGAAAATCAAAAGTAACGTATGAGCCACTTGGTGTCGTGCTTATATTTGGTCCATGGAATTTTCCGATGCAGCTATCGCTTATTCCTGCCATCAGTGCACTGCTCGCAGGGAATGCCGTTCTGATCAAAGGGTCTGAAGAAGCCAAC
Source organism: Exobacillus caeni (assembly GCF_005747095.1). Taxonomy (GTDB): domain Bacteria; phylum Bacillota; class Bacilli; order Bacillales; family Guptibacillaceae; genus Exobacillus; species Exobacillus caeni. Next base: position 46,606 of record NZ_SWLG01000013.1, read on the forward strand.
CCGGTTAACAGGGAGATAGAGCGTCTGTTTAAAAAAGCGGGACTTCCTGAGGGTGTATGCCAGGTCGTTTATGGAGAGAAAGAAGAAGCACGGGAAGCGATACAGCTTCGGCCGGATAAAATCTTTTTCACCGGAAGTTCGGCTGTCGGGAAAAAGGTGTTAAAGCAGGCGGCAGAGCAAGTGATACCGTGCAATGTGGAACTGAGCGGCAAAGATCCGATGATTGTCCTGGCCGATGCAAATCTCGAGCGGGCGGCAAGGGCGGCTGTCTGGGGAGCGTTTATGAACAGCGGGCAGGTATGCGTGGGAATCGAAAGAGTATATGTACATGAGAACATTTATGAAGCATTTGTGGAAAAGGTTGTTCACTTTACAAAAGAATTAACAGGCAGGGACGTTAAGGGAATGAGCACGTCAAGAGGATGGCACTCCGTAAAAGTTCAATTGGAAGATGCGATCGAAAAGGGAGCGTCCATCCATACAGGCGGAATTCCGGATGATGAAGAAAAGCCATACTTTCCGCCAACAGTTCTCACCAATGTGACCGGTGACATGGCAGTAATGAAAGAAGAGACCTTTGGGCCATTAATGCCGATAGTTCCTTTTCAAACAGATGAAGAGGCGATAAGAATGGCGAACGGATCGCCATACGGGTTGAATGCGAGCGTCTTTTCGGCGGACCGTAAAAGAGCGGAACATGTAGCAGCAAAGCTGGAAACGGGTAACTGCTTTATCAATGATGTGCTCCGTAACATCAGCAACATGCATCTTCCTTTTGGAGGAATAAAAGAGAGCGGTTTCGGCCGCTATCATGGGGCAAAAGGGCTCTATGCCTTCTGCAATATAAAGGCAACGATGATCAAAAATGGCAGGCGAGAAAAAGAGCTCAACTGGTTTCCGTATACAGAGCAAACAGTTGATGGGCTAAGGAAGTTTATAAAGTGGAAATTTAGATAAGAAGGGAGTGTAAGCATGGAATATCTATTGATCATCTTCTCTCTCTTAATAGGTGCACTTTTACTCTGGAAAGTACCATTTCCGGTGATGCGAAGAACAGCTTCAAATGATAGAAACCGTAAACTGTCATTGATTATTCCGGCAAGGAACGAAGAGGAAAACCTATTACGTCTCCTTTCATCGATTGAACAACAAGACGATGCCATTCATGAAGTGATCGTGGTCGATGACCATTCGACAGACCGTACCGGGAACGTTGCGAAGTCGTTCGGAGCAAAGGTGATATGTCCAGGACCGCTCCCGGAAGGATGGTTCGGAAAGTCATGGGCATGCTGGAACGGTGCAAATCAAGCAACTGGAGACATCTTCCTGTTCCTTGATGCCGATACGGAAATGGAAGCAGAGGGAATAGTGAAAATACTCGCTTCCTTTCCTGGGCAAGATCGGGTGATGGCGATCCATCCATACCATACCATTTCTGCTGCTTATGAAAACCTCTCCGGAATTTTCAATCTGGTCACCATGATGGGAATAGGCGGTTTTCATGTTTTGCAGAAAAGAATTAAGCCTGCTGGTGCTTTCGGGCAATGCCTGGTCTGCCGAAAAGATGATTATTTTAAAGTTGGCGGTCATGAGGAGATACGAGGTGAGCTTCTTGAAAATATGGAGCTCGGAAAAAGGTTTCTAAAGCTTGGTTATGGAATAGATTGCTTTGGCGGAAAAGGTACCGTGTCGATGAGGATGTATCCGGAAGGCGTAAAGGAATTGATCAACGGCTGGAAGAAAAGCTTTGCCTCAGGTGCCGATGCAACAAATCCCTTCTTGCTTTTCCTTATTATCATCTGGATTACAGGCGGGGTCTCGGTAAGCTTGATGCTTCCGCAAAACTTTGAATCTTTGAAGGTACTGTTCATAACTGCATCGTTGTATTTATTATTTGCAATGGAATTCTTCTGGATGCTAAGAAGAGCGGGGAATTTTAGCCTGTGGGCTGCTGCATTGTTTCCGGTTATGCTGTTTTTCTTTGTCGCAGTATTTATCTTTTCAATTTTTCAAACGTATTTTAAAAGGACAGTCTCATGGAAAGATCGAAGCATTTCAGTAGAAAAACGGAAGGGAGGATGAAACAGATGGTCACTCTATCAACCGGTTGGACGTTAATCATCAATATTCTCGCATGGCCAATCATCCATCTTTCGTTCTCTTATTTTTGTTTGCATCTTAACAATCGCTATTTTACTGAAGATAACTGGTACTACAGGCAAAAGGATTGGGAAAAGTCAGGAGGAATTTACGAAAAGCTCGGAGTAAACAAATGGAAGACGATTGTTCCTGACGGTGGCGGGGTTTTTAAGGGCGGTTTCCGAAAAAAGAGGCTCCTGGGCAGAAGCGGTGAATACTTCCAAATGTTTATTCAGGAAACCCGCAGGGCTGAGTTCACCCACCTGATCTTAATTCCGCCATCGCTATTATTTTTTATCTGGAACACACTTGAGGTTGGTTTCATTATGGTAGCTTATGCACTCATCGTAAATATCCCATTCATCATCATCCAGCGTTACAATCGCTTTCGTTTTCAAAGAATTCTTACAAGAAAACAACAGAAGCGAACAGCTCCAGGAAAGAAAGCTAAAATGAATAGTTCGTTTGATAAAAAGACGGTCCCTTATTGACCGTTTTTTGTTGGGAAAATGCTTGCAAATTCGGGTTGAAAAGTAGAATAATCAAAGGGAAGAGGATTACCGTGCAAGATATAAAATTGAATTGAGGAATAACGATGCTACTGAACGAAATTTCATCATATGAACAATACGAGTCTATGAAACATCAACAGGAGTACTGGGACCGGAAGATAGAAGAAATAATTATGCAAGAAAACATGAAGCTGCTACCGGTTCGGCGTTTTTCATACGGAGCTGCAATCGTCTACAGCTATGATGAACGCTATGTCTTCAAGCTGTATCCGTCATTTGAAAAAGACCAGTTTGAAAGAGAAAAAGAAGCCCTCGAAGCGATCAAAGGGCAGATAACTTCGGTCGAAACTCCGGAGCTTATCGCTGCCGGAAATTTTGAAGGCTGGGATTATATCATCATGACGCAGCTTAAAGGGGACCTGTTGATTGATATATGGGATGGAATGACCTTTAAAGAAAAACAGTCATTGAGCGAAAGGCTGGGCAAAACGATTAAAGAATTTCATCAGATTTCAGCCGTGAATCTGAAGGGGTTAAAGGTGGAATGGGACAGGTTTATTCAAGAACAGCTGCTCAACATGAAGGAACATCATCAAAACCAACAGCTAAAAGATTATCTTTATGAGGAGCTCGATTCCTATGTTAAAGAGGAAACGATCGACTATCATCCGGATTTAAAGTTACTTACAGGGGAATACACCCCGTTTAACCTGATGATGAATAAAGTGGATGGAACCTGGAAGCTGACAGGCGTTATCGACTTCGCGGACTGTTTTGTGGGAGACGGTGACTACGACTTACTCGGACCGATCCTATTCATGTATAAAGGGGACGAAGAACTGATCAGACGTTTTTTGCATGCCTACGGTTATGGGGAGAATGATCTTAATGAAAATTTCCGAAAGAAGCTAATGACGTATACGCTGCTCCACCGGTACAGTGATATCAACTATTTTATCTCGCTTAATAAGCGGGCGGGTGCGGTTCGGAGTTTGGAAGAGCTTGGGAAGGTGTTTTTTGGTTTTGGATGAGGGGTTAGTATATAGATTCGAATTTTAAGGTTTGTTTTTTTATTGGGGGAAGTTTGTTCTGGTTTCAGGTTAGCTTATGCTGGTTTCAGAAATACTTATTCTAGGTTCATCGAAGGTTATTCTTTATTCGAATAAGCTTATTCTTGTTTCGGAGAATTTTATTCTAGTTTCAGAAAAAAATATTCTAGATTCAGAGAGATTTATTCGTGTTTCAAAGGCATTTTTCATCAAATGCATTAATTGTTAACTGAAAGAGTAATGATATATTCTGTCTTTCTTGTTTCCGGTTTGTGGTAATTCCATCTTCTTTAGGAAAGTTGTTACTAAGTCTTTTTTATTGGAGTGAAGTCCCAAAAACTCCCGACATTCCCTATTAGTTATCGAATGATGAACAAGAAGATAATCCATAATTGCTTGCTTGTGACTTGTTCTTGAATGGATCTTACAGTTGGGACAAAACCAGGTCCTATGCTTTCGCACCATGGAAAATCTTGAACATTCCGGGCATTGCACTCCGTTCATCAAGTCCTTTGAAGTTAAACCATAACTGGACAAAATATCTATTTCCGCAGGCTGATGATTAGAAATTAAAAGATTGCACAAATGCTGGATGCCGTTCTTATCAAGATGCTTCTGTTGATGTTTTGATTCAATTTCTTTAATTTTATCGATCACATTTTCTAAATGGGTAACTTTCCTATAAACAACTGGATTTTCTTTATCTGCTTTTAAAACAGCTGTTGGATTACTGATCACGATGAGGTCTTCAATAGGAAGAGGTTGAAACTGATGCTTTTCCAACCATTGATATAGTTGGATTTTTTGGCGTTGGGTTTGAAAGAGGGGGTTCTGATATCGTTCCTCTCTATCGTGTTGCGTACGAATAAACTGGTTAAAATCATTATCAAATAGCAGAGTCCCGTTAATATTTTTCACTTCAAGAATGACAATAACTTTAGACGTAACTACAAGACTATCGATCTGAAAAAAGCGATTGGAAATTCGAAGCCTAACATCGTTAATTATCCAATAATCTTTTTGCGGCAGAAGGCTTAAAAAGTAATCCAAATTCTGCTCTCCCCTGAAACCAGCCTTTCTTTTAGCTGAGTCTTCTTGTATCTCTTGATATTTATTGTGATTCTCAGGCAGCCTTCTTTCCAGCACTTCATTCATTAAAATCCTTACTGGCATTTTTCTTTTCTTTAATATCAAACGCATCGTTCCCTTCTGTTTATGCTGAATAGTAATTTCGAGTAAAAAAATAAATTTCCTCCAACAATAAAAAACAAAAACAAACCGGCATTCACCGCGGTTTGTTTTTGTTTAAGTATATTTTTTAATTTTCTGCTTCACTTTATTATATTCATGTTTTAATTCTTCCATGGATGCTTCGTAAAGCTGTTTGCCATCAGGCATTTTGTAAAGCTGAAAGTTGATCAATTCGTTGATAAGCTGGTCTTTTTCTAAAAGTCCATTCCGAGCTAACTCAGGCATCAACATTCAACCTCCTTTTTTAAAGTTTAATTCTAGGGGTGTTTTGAGAGGCCAAAAAACGAAACCACTGTATTATACCTTTTATTTTTGCACCATAAACCTCTTTTTGCATATATATACTTTTCGTTATAAAGCTGTAAAACCAACCTATTTTGGAAGGAATCTTGTATATTGGGAGAGAATTGATGGAGTATTCGAGTAGACAGGTGAATAAAATAAAATCAGGGACATACTTTATAACAAATAAACAGGACAATTTGTTCCTACTTGAAATATGATTACTTTCTAAAAAATCCTGCATGTTTACTTTGATAGAGGGGGATATCCATGGCTAATCAACTAAAGAAGCTTTGCGTGTTTTGTGGGTCAAGCCCTGGCAAGAGTGAAATATACATGGAGAAAGTCAAGCTTCTTGGTAATGAGTTTGCTTCCCAAAATATCGCTCTTGTCTATGGTGGCGGGAACGTTGGATTGATGGGAGAAATTTCTCGGGCGGTACTTGAAGACGGGGGAAATGTGACAGGGGTTATCCCAAAAAAGATATACGAGAATGTTGAACACGTGGAATTAACGGAGCTGTTCGTCGTTGATACGATGCATGAACGGAAAGCCAAAATGTATGAGATCGCCGATGGATTTATCGCGATGCCAGGCGGTGTGGGGACGCTTGAAGAACTGGCAGAAGTGATCACCTGGTATCAGCTTGGCTACCATAATAAACCGGTCGGCCTCTATAATATCGACGGCTATTATGAGGGCCTTCTTGATCTGTTCGAGCATATGATCGAAGAAGGGTTCATGAAAAGGCAAAACATCCAGAGCATTATCGTGGACGATGATCCGGTTCAACTGCTTCGGAAAATGGAAAATGTGCAGGTCCAGAATATCGATAAATACAAAGACAGATTTACAGATAAGTTATAAAGGTAAACTGGCTTTAGCGAGCCGGGAAAATAAACCGGTTGCTGAGATCCTGGAAGAAATTTTGGCAGAGATCAAAAGTCGAAAAGAGGCCAGGGTATAGGAAGGGATACAGATAAAGTAAGCATGTTGGTCAGGCCGAAGTTGGTCTGGCTTATTTTGTTTTCCAGGGTAGGCATAAAGAGGGGGATTCATGGAAAAAAATAGCTTCTTCCTGCTACGAAAGGATTCCTTTTAAATTTGAAAAGATAGATACTACTTCTCAATTGATGGAAATAAGGTTTTACCAGATTTTAAGGGTGGTAGTCTACAAGAGGAATAAAAAGGTAAAGGAGGAAGGTAATAGTGAAAAAAGTAATTGCATGTTTTTTGTCACTGCTCTTGTCTGTGTCTATGTTGGTTCCGGCAACAAATGTTAGTGCGGCCTCTTTATTGAAGACTGGCAGTTCTGGAGAAGACGTGGCGACTTTGCAAACACAACTGCATAAAATGGGGTTCTTTAAGACAACAGTGAACGGATATTATGACCGTGTCACAAAACAGGCCATAGAAAAATTCCAGAAAGAAAGAGGCCTTGTTGTGGATGGGATTGCAGGCCCGATGACGTTAGGGGCGGTTGAAAACATAAACGAAATAGCTCATATTGTCCATGGCGAAGCAAGAGGGGAAACATATGAAGGGCAAGTGGCAGTCGCTGCAGTCATTTTGAACAGGGTAGAATCCGACAAGTTTCCTGATTCGATAAAAAATGTAATCTATCAAGAGAATGCTTTTTCAGCAGTAAATGACGGACAGTATAGGCTGCCGCCAGATCACTATGCTTATCGTGCCACGATCGATGCGTTAAATGGATGGGATCCTTCCCGTGGTTCAACCTATTACTATAATCCTGATATCGCGACAGACGAATGGATATTTACACGCACGACAGTAAAATCGATACATAACCATGTGTTTGCCAGGTGAACACCAGATGAAGGAAGTATACCGATTCTTCTCCCATGCGGCACACTGTTTAATCGAACTTCAGCAGGGTACTATTTTTATGGTTACCTTTAGTCTGACTTTTGCTGGAAAGGAGGACGGGAATGGATAATCTAAAAGAGTATGATCCAACAAAAGGAAAAAACGAGGAAAAGCAGAAAGAAAGGAAAAAGCTAATGAAAATAGGCTCTGTCGCCTTTCTCGTCGGAGGAGGAATCGGTGCTGTGACCGGTATTCTTTTCGTTCCGAGAAAAGGAAGAACTTAGCAAAATGGGGAAATGAAGAACTAACCGAAAGTTTACGAGTTTTCAGAACCGGGTATTGCTATTAGAAGTTATCTATTGTGAAAGGAGAATGGTCAATGGCTAAAGTGGCAGTAGAAGAACCGCTTACTGATGTTCACCAACAACTGTTAGAAAAAGGGTTTAAGGCGAAAATGTTTCGCAATGAAGAAAAACTAAAAAAAGTTGATTGCTGTGTTGTCCGAGGAAAAGAGGACCTGTTAGATGACAGAAACTTGAAGAATACTCCCATTGTTGAAGCGAGGGGACGTTCTGTACACGAGATCGTTTCGGAAGTGCAACAGCATATTGACAGGCAACAGAGTGGCAAGGACTATGGCAAGAAGCAGGCTGCAAAGGGACTGACAACAGGTTTGGTAACAGGAACTGTTATCGGAGCAACTGCTGGATTGCTGTTTGCCCCAAAAAGCGGGAAAGAAATGCGCAAGGATATCGCTGATGTATCTAAACAGGCAAAAGAAAAAACAACAGAAGTTGCCAGTACGGTAAAAGAAAAATCTTCTTCCATGAAAAATACGGTTAGCGAGAAGACGCAAGACGCCAAAGAAAAGGTCAATAAAGCGAAGGATAAAGTGACAGAAGCCGGCTCTAAAGTGAGCGAAAAGTTGAAAAGTAAATCATCCGGCTCTGAATCTAACACACAGGGGACCGGACTAAAAGTTGCTGTTGAACAACCGCTCACAGATGTAAAACAGGAACTTGAGAATAAAGGTTATGAAGTGGAAATGTTTAGAAATGAAGAAGATATCAATATGGATTTTGACTGCTGTGTTGCCCGAGGAAAAGAGGATCTTTCAGATAACACATTGAACGGCATGCCTGTTGTTGAAGCGAGAGGGCTTTCTGTAAATGATATCGTTAAAGAGGTGCAGGATCACCTTGACAGGCAGCGTGCATAAAAAATATAAAGAATGATAAAAGAGGCTACCTGGTTATCAGGAGCCTTTTTTTCTTTTCGTCATTCTGGCATCGGTCCGGAGTATTCGGAAGCAGGGCGTATGATGCGGTTGTTCTCGTTTTGTTCCAAAACGTTGGCGATCCAGCCTATGATTCTACTTGAGGTAAAAGCTGAAGTGAACAGCTCTGTTGGAAGATCGATCGCTTTTAGAATGGCAGCAGCGTAAAATTCTACATTCGTATAAAGCTTTCTTCCCGGTTTATATTCATTTAAAAGCTCGATGGCGAGGTCTTCTACTTCGTTAGCCAGGCTAAACCAAGGATCATCTTCGGAGAATTCCGCAGTGATCGTCCGCAATGCTTCTGCCCGCGGGTCCTGTGTTTTGTATACACGATGGCCAAATCCCATCAACCTTTCGCCGCCTTTAAGCTTTCTCCTTAATACATCTTCTGCGTTTTCTTTGCTGCCGATCTCATCAAGCAGTTCGATCACCCCGGAAGGTGCCCCGCCATGAAGAGGGCCCTTCATCGCTCCGATCGCTCCAGAAATTGCGGAAGCCAGATCGGATTGTGTGGAAGCGATTACTCTTGCAGTAAAGGTAGAGGCGTTCATTCCGTGTTCCATTGTGAGGATCAGGTAGGCGCTCAGTGCTTTAACATGTGATTGAGACGGCTGTTCCTCCTTCAGCATGTAGAGGAAGTTTGCAACATGGTTAAGATTATCAGAAGGCTCTATAGGTGAAAGTCCATTGATCCTTCGATACCTGTAACTAATAACAGTCGGCAAAACTGCGGTGAGCGATAACGCCTGTTCTGTGGTGGAAGGCCACTGGTATTCCTCGGTTCCCATTGCTGAAACAACAGTGCGAAGAACACTCATAAGTTCCATTTTCTCCGGCAAGTTATCAATGATCGTTTTAATGTAATCCGGCAGTCTCCGATTTGCCTTCAGTATTTCCCCAAATTCATGGAGTTCTGTTTTGTTAGGCAAGCTGCCGTACCAGAGCAAGTATGCAACCTCTTCAAATGAGTAAGAAATGGCAAGGTCTTTTGCCCAGTGTCCCCGGTAAACAAGATGGCCCTTATTGCCATCGACAAGACTGATTTCCGAAATTGCAGCCACGACTCCTTCAAGGCCTGCTGTTTTCATATCGTTCACTCCCTGATAACGTTTTCTTGTTTTTATTTTAAAACAGAAGTATCATTATGACTAATAAATAATTAAGCTATAATTGATTAAAGAATTTAATTGATTGTTTGGAGGGGAAGCGATTGAATATTAAATGGCTGAATACCTTCGTAACAGCGGCAACCTATGAAAACTACCGAGAAACTTCTGAAAAACTATACATATCCCAGCCTACCGTTTCGGTTCATATCCAGCAGCTTGAAAAAGAGATGGGGACAAAGTTATTTGAAAAAACAGGCCGAAACATTGTTTTAACCCAGGCAGGTAGAAGGTTTCTGCCTCATGCGAAAGCGATCATAGAAAGTTATAACGATGGACTTCACCAAATGACAAGCTGGCAGCAGGGATACAGCCAGAAGTTGACGCTTGCAGTGTCCCCTCTCATCGCGAGCTCCATACTGCCGTATACCCTTCAGCAGTTCATGAAATTGCACCCACAGATTGAGGTTGTCGTTCAGGTGAGTGACTCCCATCAAATTGGAGACATGGTTCACAATGGCCAGGCAGATGTTGGTCTTTCTAGGATGGAACCGTACGGAGGGAACGTTAAGTCAGAAGTTCTTTATGAGGACAGGGTTATTCTTGTCGTACCGCACGATGGCGGAGACCTGGAGACGAGTCCGCCGATCGATGTGGAACAACTGTTGAAGGAGGAAACGCTCTTTACGTACAATCATCCGGTTTATTGGGATGAGCTTCTTACTGAAATCCGTTCCATTTATTCTGGGATACGGACGATGGTCGTTTCCCATGTTCATATTACTAAGAGGTTTATTGAAGAAGGGATCGGATTTTCATTTTTGCCTGTTTCAACGGTAAGAAGAGAGTTGATGGAAGGCAGGATGATGGAAGTACACACAGATCTGATTCGGCTTCCCGTAGCAAAAACCTATCTAGTAACTGGAAATGCAGGAAGAGAAGCAGATCTGTTTTGCGAGTTTTTAAAGAAGAAATTCTAGCGATCGGAGGTTTCCATGAAAGAGAACTGGGAAAGAGTAAAGCCTGCCACTATGTTATCTAAAACTGAATTAGAACTGATGATCCTGGAGTATATCCCAAAAGCAAAATTAAAACGGTTTTCCTTGTTGAGCGGAGGACTGAGTAACTCGAATTATAAAGTATTACTGGAAGGATACGAGGACCCTTTTGTTGTAAGGTTAACCAGAAAAGAAACCTGTGAAAAGGAAGCGGCGATACATACCATGTTGGCTGGTGAAGTTCCTGTTCCTGAGGTTTACTATTACAACACCCGGACAGACACACCTTTTTTGATGATGGAATGGAAAGAAGGCGTCCAGCTTAAAAGGGTTCTTCAGATAGGAGAAACGACGGAACTTAAAGAAGCGGGACAATCGATCGGTTATTGGCTTTCAAAGCTGGGATCATGTTCTTTTTCCAGACCAGGATTCCTGGAAGTACACCACACAGACTTAAAAGTTACCGAAACGATGGAGGTTAACCCAGAAACTTTTATCGAAGTGATAAACCATTTCGTTCGTGACGGAAAGTCAAAGAGATGGCTCGGTGAATCTTTAGCGAAAGAAGTGCTCCAGTTTGCAAAAAAGCATGCACATCTGTTAAATCATCTCGATCGAACCTCTGCGCTTGTGCATAGCGACTTTAACGGATTAAATATTTTAGTTGATAATCAAAACGGACAACTGAACACGAGTGCGATTTTGGATTGGGAGTTTGCTTTTTCTGGTCCGATCGAGGTGGATATTGGCAACATGCTGAGATATACGGGGTTTTCGAATTTCGTTGTTTTTGAAAATGCTTTTCTGGCAGGGCTTGCAGAAGGCGGTATAAACCTGGATAAGAACTGGAGGAAACGTGCAAAGCTTGTGGATTTAATAGCGCTCTGTGAAATGTTGAATAATGATAATGGAGGAAAAGTAAAGGTTCATGACTTAAAAAGCCTGATAATTAAAACCCTTGAGGACTGGGAAAACCTTTAAAACTCTTAGAGAAGGGCTTTGCTACAGGAGCCCTTCTTCATTGATGCGATATTCGGCCTGTTCGTTAAGGCAGGTGATTAATTCATGATCCGGGAGCTTTCGGTACCTTTTGTAAGCGTGCATATGGGTGACACCGGGGTTCAGTTCCATTAGTTGTTCCAGCAAGGAGTTTTCAATAATGCTTCGTGTAAGCTTATCATTTTTCCACTTAAACGCTTCGACTTCATTGCTTCCATTTTTAACGAGAAAATATCTGTCCTTTAAATCGACACTTCCCCGGACGGTGTTATAGTACCCCTTAATCACATCTATTATGGCTACGAGCTCTCCTGTCTCTTTTTCTTCCAGCGTTCCATTTATCTTGATGATCTTGATGCTGTTCATAGTATCTACCTTTCTTTAGATAATGGATGACACCTAGATATTTTTGCCAATCTCCATCAAAACATACTTCTTTTTAAAAATTTCTATTGGTACAGGGACCCGGGAACCAGTCTAATGGTCTTGTATGAGAAGTGATTAGAAAACCATACTACATTACCATAGTCATGTTTTTCATAAAATCGTATAAAAATATTATAATATTCATTATTTTCTGTTAATATTAGCTTGTTTGCTAATAGTTGGACAGGGAGGCACATATTGGAAATGAAACAGTTGTTCATGAAACGATGGCTTGTCTTACTGATGGTATGTCTTATGGTGGCGGTTATTCCTTATCAAACTCCTGACACAAAGAGTGTGGACGCCTCTGGTGAACATGCAGAACTTGCAAGGTCGATCGACAAGATTTTAAGTGATGAGAGGCTTGACGGGGCACTTGCAGGAGTTAGTATCCGGTCTGCAAAAACAGGGGAGCTAATTTACGAGCACCTGGCCGAAACAAGGTTAAAACCTGCTTCCAACATGAAGCTTCTAACTGCTGCAGCAGCCCTCGAGACTCTAGGGCCAGACTATACTTTTAAAACAGAACTATTAACCGATGGTAAGCTAAAGGGGAAGGTCTTGAACGGGAATTTATATTTGAAAGGAAAGGGAGATCCGACGCTTTTAAAAGAAGACTATGATGAGCTTGCAAAGGAATTGAAGCAAAAAGGGGTAAGTGTAGTAACAGGAAGTTTGATTGCAGATGATTCCTGGTATGATCATGAACGATTTTCTGAAGATCTAACCTGGAATGACGAAACACAATATTATGGAGCGTCTATTTCTGCGTTAACTGCTTCACCGAATGAAGATTACGATGCAGGAACCGTTATTGTGGCGGCATATCCTTCCGATAAAGAAGGAGAACCAGCTGAAATAACAGTAACTCCAAAAACGGATTATGTTCAGATTATAAACAGGACGAAAACAGTTGCTAAAGATGGGGAAAAAGACATATCGATCGAGCGGGAACACGGCGGCAACAAGATTGTAGTCGAAGGAACGATTCCGGTGGATGTCACCAGGTCCAGGTCATGGGTGGCTGTATGGGAACCGACTGGCTATGCACTCGATTTGTTCCAGCAGTCTTTAGAGGATGAGGGAATCAGGGTAAATAATCGGGCAAAAGTAAGTATAGCAACACCAGTAAATGCAGAGAAATTAGTTTCGAAAGACTCTATGCCTCTATCAGAGTTGTTAATACCTTTTATGAAGCTAAGCAACAACGGACATGCAGAAGTCCTTGTGAAAGAGATGGGAAAAGTCGTCCATGATGAGGGCAGCTGGGACAAGGGCATTGAAGTAGTGGAAAGCTTTTTAAAAAATAACGGAATCGATACAAAAACGCTTCGTATACGGGACGGTTCGGGGATATCCCACGTGAACATGGTCCCTGCAAATGAACTATCGAAGCTTTTATATGTTATTAAAGAAAAAGAATGGTATAACATTTATTTAAACTCGCTTCCTGTAGCAGGGGCAAGCGAACGCTTTGTTGGAGGGACGCTGCGCTATCGTATGAATGATACTCTTGCAGCCGGTAATGTGAAGGCAAAGACAGGTTCCCTGACTGGTGTAACTTCTTTGACGGGTTATGTCACTACGAAAGACGATGAAGAGCTCATTTTCTCCATCATCCTGAATAACTTTATAGATGATGATCTTAAGGAGATTGAAGATAAGATTGCAATAGAACTTGCAGAATATGAATTTAAAGGTACTAATAAATAACTGAAAAAATCTGTACGAGCAAGGGGCTGACACGAATCAGCCTCTTTTTTGCGGAATAGTATAAGACTTTTGATACAAACTAACCTTACCCTACTTATACTAAAATACCTGGTTTTAAATAACTGGTTTTAAATTTCTTAAACTGGTGAACAGCATTGATAAGAAATCAAAACGGTATGTTTTTAACATGGGGAAGATGGTTCGCAGTTGTTTTGAGAATTCTTAGTATCATCTTAATTTGTGAAATTTATGTTTTTATATTAAAATTAGTAACTAGATTGTAGATAGGACGAAAGAAGGAGGATGTAAGCTATGGAAAAGGACCGATCCAATTATATTAATGAACTTGAGCTTAAGTTAAAGGAATATGAAGTGGCATTTGAAGAAATCTCCTCACCGATCATTCCTTCTATTATTCCCAATACGATTCTGGTTCCGTTAACCGGTCAGTTAACGGTAGAAAGGTTTGAGAACATTCGGCAAAAACTGTTGTCCTTTGTTAAGAACAACCCCGAAGTGGATGCTGCGATTATCGACTTTACTGGAATTAACAATGAAGATATCAGTAGTATAGGATATGAAAAACTTGCTAATGAGATCCATCAGGTGGCAAACGCTTTGCAACTTATGGGTGTGGAAGCGATCTATGCTGGCTTTAAGCCAAAGGCAGTGCAAAGCATGGTGCTTTCTGGAATTGATCTGGACTTAACCGCACATGCTAACTTTAGAAAAGCCCTTGAATTTTTAATGAAAAAGAAAGGGTTGCAATTTGTAACTAATGCAATTCATTCATAAGTCTTTTGGTTAACGTATACTTAGTGTATGATGAATTTCAGATAAACCTTTAGGAGAGATTCGATGGTTTTAACAGTGATTCTCATTACGATTGCCATGACCTTTATTATTGCCCTTATGTTTGGAATAGCTGTTTCAAAAGGATACAGTGTGAAACATACCGTGGACCCGCTTCCTGAGAAAAGTGAGACAGAAGAAAACGATAATAAACTTAATGAACGATAATTGGAAGGAACTCGGTGATCCTTCTTTTTTATTGTATGGGCTCGTCACAATCGGCGAGTTTTTTTATTGCCTAAAAAATGAAATGCCTGAAATCATTTTGGGGACAATGCACTATTCCAACCCATGTTTCTTTAAAAATGGCTCTTTTCTAAAAGATTGTTGTTTTTGCACAAGAGCGATAAATTGCGATGCAATTGCAGCATTGATTTTCACTCCGGGCAATTCGCTTTCCGCGGGCAACGCTTCAGCTTCCTTGTCAGCAAAAACCGCCTGTCTAGTTCCGGCTCAAAGAGACTAGTGGATTTCCCTCACCTCCTTGCGATAAGGCAACATCGACTCTCTTTCGTTCGTCGTTGTTTCTTATCTCCATGCGGTTCAGTCCAATCCATACGTCTCTTGGCGTTCGCCTCCACTTTTCAACACTGTGGGATCTTCAGCTGTTGCTTTTCCCGCAGGACAAGGAAGGGTTCGGCAGCGTTACATCGCAAGAAGGAAATGTGAAAACATTTTCGAGGAGTCGACTGCTCTTCGTTTCTATCAATTGACGTCTTTCAAAGATGTGGAACGTCAAAGCGCAACTCAGCGGAGGAAATATACGTAGACTCCTGCGGGACAGCGAAGACGTTGAGACCCCGCAAGGAGCGTTTTGTGCGAGTGAGGAGGCTCAGCGCGAGCCCGCGGAAAGCGTAGTGTATTTCCGCAGCGGTCATCCTTCCGTTATGTTGCAGTTCATCTCTACTGTGAAGCTTCTTTAGCAACAAAGTGCACTTGAAAATTCAGTTGATTCAAAAACTTCTTTCAGCTAAACTATTACCAATCATCTATGGAAAAGAGCTGATGAAATGAAACTGGATGACATCGATAGAAAAATTTTAGAATTATTGTCGGATAACGGAAGAATGTCCTATGTTGATATTGGGAAAGAATTGAACCTATCTAGAGTTTCTGTAAGAGATCGAGTGAACCAATTGTGTGAGAACGGCATCATAGAAAAATTTAGTGCTGTCATAAATTCTGAAAAGGTTGGGAAAACGGTATCAGCTTTTTTTAATGTGGAATGTGAACCTTTATATCTCGTTGAAGTCGCAGAAAAGTTAACGAACAATCCGAATGTTGCAAGCTGTTACCAGATGACAGGGCCGAGTACCCTGCACATGCATGTTCTGGTGGAGGATTTTACCAGCCTGGAAAAATTTATTAATAATGAGTTATATTCACTTGAAGGGATTACAAGAGTTGATAGCCACATACTGTTGCGAAGGTTTAAAAGCCGAAGTGGATTGAAATTGTAGATTTGATTACCAAACCGTAAGCATAACGTCGCTTTCGGTTTATTTAATTTTACAAAAAGAAGGAATTCCCATTGTAGCACTTTTTTTAGTGAGAAAAGGTGGATTTATCTGAATAATTACTATATAATCTAATCTAATTTGAATATTAGATATCATTTGTAAGTCAGAAACATTAATTCGGTTACAAATAGTAACTTAAAAAGGGTTGATGATTTACAATGGGATTGGTATATCGGTCAAGAGTAGTATTGATTTATTTGGCGGAATCTTTAGCGGAAAGCCGTTGTAAGGAAGAGAAGCCGGCATGGCGGGAAATGGAAGAAATCCATTTTGTTGCCTGTCATGAAATCTAACCATAAAGAAACAAAAGATTGAAAGGAGCAACAGATGGATTATTTAAAACACCCTTATACCTCCCAGCGAATGACGACGTTTGGCAAAAATGGCATGGTAGCAACTTCACAGCCGTTAGCTGCTCAGGCCGGACTGGATATTTTAAAGCAGGGCGGTAACGCGATCGATGCTGCTATCGCAACCGCAGCAGCGTTAACAGTTGTTGAACCCACCTCCAACGGGATCGGAGGGGATGCTTTTGCACTCGTCTGGACAAATGGAAAGCTTCACGGTCTAAACGCTAGCGGTCCTTCTCCTCAAAGCATTTCGATCGAAGCGGTAAAAGAAAGAGGATATGAAGAAATTCCAGCCCATGGCTGGGTGCCGGTTACTGTACCTGGTGCACCGGGAGCCTGGGCGGAACTTTCAAAGGAATTTGGAAAATTGCCTTTAACAGAAGTGCTGAAGCCTGCGATCGACTATGCGGAAAACGGTTATCCTGTTTCACCGATACTCGGGAAGTTCTGGAAGCTGGCATATAAGAAATTTAAAGGAATATTAACAGAGGAAGAATTCACCCACTGGTTTGAAACCTTTGCTCCAGGCGGGAACCCTCCAGAAATCGGGGAAGTATGGAAATCACCGGGGCATGCCAGCACATTAAAGGAAATTGCAGAAACAAATGCTGAGTCTTTTTACAGAGGCGAATTAGCAAACAAGATATCTTCTTTTTCAAAAGAATATAACGGTTTTATCTCGAAAGAAGACCTTGAAAACTTTCAGCCTGAATGGGTCGATCCTATTAACGTGAAATATCGCGGATACGATGTCTGGGAGATTCCGCCGAACGGGCAGGGCCTAGTCGCACTGATGGCATTAAACGTTCTAAATGGCATGGATATTGATGAAAAAGAATCAATAGATACTTATCATAAACAGATTGAAGCTATGAAGCTTGCCTTTACAGATGGCCAAAAGTATATAACGGAAGAGAAAGCGATGTCTGTTAAAGTGAAGGATCTTCTTTCCGAACAATATGCAGAAAAAAGAAGAGCTTTAATCGGCGAAGAAGCAATAACACCTGAGCCGGGAACACCGCCTAAAGGCGGCACGGTATACCTCGCAACGGCTGATGGTGAAGGGAACATGGTTTCATTTATCCAAAGCAACTATATGGGCTTTGGCTCTGGTTTGGTGGTGCCCGGAACAGGGATCGCGCTGCAAAACCGCGGGCATAACTTCTCGTTAAACACTGAACATGACAATCGTTTAGAACCAGGTAAACGTACATACCATACCATTATACCTGGATTTCTGACAAAAGATGGCCAGCCTGTTGGCCCGTTTGGAGTAATGGGAGGATTTATGCAGCCCCAGGGGCATTTGCAGGTAGTGATGAATACAGTAGATTTCCACTTGAATCCTCAAACGGCACTGGATGCGCCGAGATGGCAATGGTTGAAGGATAAAAAAGTACTGGTAGAAAGCAATTTTCCTAATCATATCGCCCAGGAGCTTTCAAGAAAAGGCCATGAAATACAAGTCGCTCTGGATTCTGGAGCGTTTGGAAGAGGGCAGATCATCTGGAGAAATCCCGATACAGGAGTGCTTAGTGGAGGGACAGAATCCAGGACTGATGGAGCCATTGCGGTATGGTAAAGGAATGAGAAAACGAGACGCCAACCTGAATGGAAATGTTTTGGCGTCTTTCTTTTGAATTTCAACAGACAAGGGGTTTTATTTTTTGACACATTTTCATTTATTTTTAGCTTTTTTTCGAGTTGGAATGCTCGGGTATGGCGGAGGTCCCTCATCGATTCCACTTGTTCATAAAGAAGTAGTCGACAAATATCAGTGGATGAATGAAGAAGATTTTACGGATTTGCTCGCACTTGCCAACACGCTGCCAGGTCCAATCGCAACAAAGATGGCGGGATATATCGGATATAAGGTCGCCGGAATAGTAGGTATGGTAAACGCTGTGCTTGCTACCATCGTGCCGACTATTCTTCTGATGATCCTGTTGCTTACTTCATTGTCATCTTTTAAAGATCAACCATGGGTCGCTGGTATGACAAAAGCAGTTGTTCCTGTAGTTGGCGTAATGCTCGGAGTATTAACATGGCAGTTCATAACAAGAGCGCAAAAAGGGCTCGGATGGAAAATTACAGGAATTCTTGTTGCAGCCAGTCTGATCTTGCTTGTTTTCCTTAATATTCATCCAGGTATCTTAATCGGAGTCCTTCTTCTTTACGCGCTTTTAAAACCAGCAAAGAAACAGTCAAACCAATCGGTTGTTGAAAGGGGGAATATTTCATGATTTTGTACTGGAATATTTTTCTCGCTTTTTTTATCCCCGGGATTGTAGGATACGGAGGAGGACCAGCATCAATTCCGCTGGTTCAAAATGAAGTGGTCAACCGCTACGGATGGCTTACGGTAAATGAGTTTAGTGAAGTGCTTGCTCTTGGAAATACACTGCCAGGTCCGATCGCCACTAAGATGGCCGGCTATATTGGATTCCAGCAGGGTGGAGTTCTTGGCGCAGTAGTAGGAATTTTTGCTACAGTTGCTCCCTCATTAATATTGATGATTGCTTTATTAGGAATACTTTATAAATTTAAAAACTCGCCGAGGGTCAAGAATATGACGATGCTTATCAGACCGACGATTGCGATACTTCTTGGGATAATGGCATATCAATTCTTTAAAACATCTTACTTCGATATCGGGATGGTCCAAACATTGTTTCTAATTGTGATCAGTTTTCTTTTAATGGAAAAATGGAAGATCCATCCCGCCTTTGTAATTATAGGCTCCCTTGGGTACGGAGCGATTTTCCTGTCATGAAAAAAAGAATCAGCCTGGCTGATTCTTTTTTCCGTATAGGAAAACGTACCTTTTTAGCAAAGGATTTTCTTTATTAAATAGCTTTCTCTTTCTCCTCACTAACCGGTAATGAGACGGTTACAGTAGTTCCAACGTTTACCTCGCTTTCGATTTTCAGAGATCCTTTATGTTCTTCGATGATCTTGTTGGTAATAGTCATTCCCAGTCCCATACCTTTTTCTTTCAGGGTATAAAAAGGTTCACCGATTCTGGCCAGACGTTCTTTTGGGATCCCTATGCCATTATCCTTGATCGTGATGCTCACCTCATTATTCTTGATTTCGGTTTGGACGTTTATCTCTCCGCCAGAAGGCATTGCTTCGATTGCATTTTTAATAATGTTGATAAAAGCTTGCTTAAGCGAGTCTTCATCCCCGAAAATAATTAACTTTTTTCCTTCGAAGTGTGTATCGATTTTAGCTTTTGTAATCAAAGCTTCATGGTTCAAAAGATTGATTACCTTTTGAAGGTGAGTATTGATCTCAACAAACTTAAAAGATTTGGACTGCGGTTTTGATAGGACAAGCAATTCGCTGACAATCTCATTTATACGGTCTAATTCAATTGACATGATATCAAAATGGTCTGGAGAAGGTTTATCCATCTCCTTCATGAATTGCAAAAAACCTCGTACAGATGTTAGAGGATTTCTAATTTCATGAGCTATTCCTGCAGCAAGTTCTCCTGCTACGGATAGCTTTTCCCTGTTTCTTAGAATAGCTTCCGTTTGCTTTAACTGTGTTACATCTCTACCGATCGTAACAAGTCCGTTCCTTTCACCGTTACTAAAAAACAGTGGAACTTTTATAACATCAAAGGTTTTCATCTCACCAGAAGGAATGAGGAAAGATTCTTCACATCTTGTTAGTTTCCGGTTGACCCATGCCTCTTCATCAGAATCAACGCAATGAAGAAAAGCATCCTTGAAAAATGGGGAAATCTCTGCTAATTCTCGGTCCGATTTATTAACATAGTCGACTCCTTCAAGCTGGTACAGTTGTTTACCGTATTCATTTACTTTGATCCATCTGCCGTTTCCGTCCTTAAAACAAACAAAATCGGGCATCGAATTAATAAGCGTGTTCAGCTTTATCTCTTCGCTTTTAGCGACTTTTTCCTGCTTGTCCTTCTTAAGGATAATATAGATTAACCATGTGGTCACAGCAACGAAAAACCAGCCTTTTAAGGTATCGATGGTTCGGTTTTCTGAAAAATAAAGTTCTAAATAATAGTCGGTTAAAGTAACCCACACTAAACTGATCACCATGTAACTTAATGCGGGATGTCTTTTAAGAGCTGAAATTAATTTTTTAAACACGGGCATTCACCTTTGCTTTTATAGCTTTTAACCTAAGTATAACGAATGATGGGAAAAGTAGGTATGGTATATGGTACCAGTATAATAGTTTTGAGGGTAATAGTGTTTATTTTTTTGAAAAGAGGAATGTTTTTATAAAAAATAGGGAAAAGGTCTGTAAGAGAATTCTATGGTATTATTTATCAGAATATTCAGTTATACCTTTGAATCCAGGCTGTTTTCTAACGGAACATTGTTTTTGCACACGAGCGATAAACTGCGACGTAATTGCAGCATTGATTTCCACTGCGGGCAGTTCGCTTTCCGCGAGTAACACTTCAGCTTCCTCAGCAAAAAACGCTTCCTGGGGAATTTTCAGCTGTTGCTTTTCCCGCAGGACAAGGAAGGCTTCGGTAGCGTTAAATCGCACGAAGAAAAGTGAATGCATTTTCGAAGAGTCGACTGCCCTCCACTGCATTCAACTGATGTCTTTGATAGTTAATCCTGAATGAAGACTACAAAGCTCGATTCCCAGTGAAGGAAATACACGTAGACTCCTGCGGGACAGCGAAGACGTTGAGACCCCACAGTGAGCGTACTTTGTGAGCGAGGAGGCTCAGCGCGAGCCAGCGGAAAGCGTAGTGTAATTCCGAAGCGACAAGCCTTTTTATTACGTCGCAGTTCCTCTCAAATAAGAAACATATAAAGCAACTAAATATGTGAAAAGAGCCTAACTATAAAAATCGGGAGTGTATTAAGGAGTGAGGAGAAAAAACAAGATTGTTAACTATGTGACATGGACGGGGATTGTAATAGCGGCATTTCTGTATGTATTCATACTGAATACAGAGCAAATCAATCCAGCGATCGCTTTAAAAAGCGAGCAGAAAGAATCTGTCGAACAAACAGGAGTAGCAGAACCTGAAGCTGTAAAATTGACTGCCAAAAGCAAAAATTGGGATGCGTTTTATACAGGGGCAATCGGGCCTGAGAGTAAGCAGTACGAAATAATGTTCGATTATAAAGGAAAAGAGTTTTCAGATATCGAGGCAGTAAGCTATGAAGGAGCTTTGCCTTATGGAGGGGAATCAAAAGGGGAAGGGCGTTCACTAGAAGGAAGCCGTTTTCTGATCGCAGGTAAGTGTCAGGGCTGTTTGGTAGACCGAAACTTTGGTGAAGCAAAATTTACAATAGAATGGAATGGCAAAAGAGAAGTCCTGATCTTTAAAGAGCCGGAATAAGTAGAAAGAAAAAAAGTTTCTATAAAATTTCATTTTAAGGTTTATGCATGTCCTGTAGGGGGTACACCCATAATACCCAAAGAATCCCCCCTAAAAATTCTTTTGGTAAACCCCTAAAAAAAACTAACCAGCCCGGCTGGTTAGTTTTTTAATGGCCAATTATCATTTATACTAAACAGAAAGGGTGGAGGGATTCTGTGGAAAAGAGGCGCATAACTGTTATTGGCAGCATAAATATGGACCTTGTTACCAGTACGGAAAGAATTCCTGAGTTAGGGGAAACCGTTTCTGGAACATCCTTTACAACTAAAGCCGGGGGGAAAGGCGCAAACCAGGCAGTGGCTGCTGCCAATTTAAATGCAGATGTTACGTTTGTCGGTTGTGTCGGTGACGATGCATTCGGCCATCAACTATTGAAAAATTTACAGGACAAAAGGATAAATACCGATTACATAAAAGTGGTTCCTGAAACGGAGACCGGTATTGCCGCGATTACGATTGCAAACAAAGATAACAGCATTATTGTTGTGCCCGGAGCTAACCTTCATGTTACTCCTGAACTTGTAGAAAGGCATGAAAAGGTTATCGCTGAAAGCGATATCATACTCCTTCAGCTTGAGATTCCCTTAAGAGCAGTGGAAAGAGCGATAGAGATTGCTAATAACCACGGGGTTAAAGTGATTTTAAATCCTGCTCCGGTTCAAAAGCTGCAAAAAAAGTTGTATGAAAAGATCGATTATATAACTCCAAACGAGCATGAAAGCATTGTGTTGTTGGATGAGATGGACACAGAAAAGGAGTCCCTTACGACAAAGATTGTTATCACAAGAGGAAAACAGGGTGCAAGCATTTTTGAAAAAGGGAAACAGGTTCTGATCGAAGGATTTACAACAGAAGTTATCGACACAACAGGTGCTGGAGATGCATTTAACGGGGCGCTGGCCGTTGCGATAAGTGAAGGAAAACCTCTTAAAGAAGCGTGCAGGTTTGCTAATGCCGTTGCCGCGATTTCCGTGACCAGGTTAGGAGCACAAAGCGGAATGCCAGGTTTAGAAGAAGTGAAGGCGTTTTTAAAAAATGTGAATCATATATAGAAGGAACTTAAGTTTTGTTACATAGTATCTGGTATGAAAAAATTTGATAATGGGGGGAAAGGCAAGTGGTCGAAAATACGAATGGAAAGCAAGCAGAAACGAGTGTGAATGGTTCGGAATTTAAATGGGATCTAAACGACGGTTCGTTCCAATTTGAAGGCGCAGATGTCATGTTATTCTGGATCGATTCAGCGTTTAAAACTTTTTTGGATACGATTGAAGAAGTTGCAGGAGAAGGGCCGGCAGATCTTGTTTTTGAAACAGCAGGCTATCGAACAGGATTGATTGTTAGTGGGTTTTTTAAAAAAACCATGGATGATATCGATCAAATGCTGGCGGCCCTGCCTAACATCTATGCTTCAGCGGGATGGGGGAGAACTACGATTGAATTTTGCCCTGATGAACGTAAAGCTACTGTGACAATACTTAACGGATGGGAAGATAAAGTAAGCAGGGCAAGAGGAAAAGAGAAGCCGGGGACATTCCTTCCTGGCCATTGGGCAGGTGTCTTTACAGGGCTATTGGATGAGAACATGTGGTATGAAGTCTCTCCTGGCGGGGAGGATAAAGATGGCCAAATTGTTATTGAGGTAGCACCATCAGAAATCACCCCAACCCAAAATATACAGGAACTTATACAAAGTGAAGAGCGGAAGCAAATTGTGAAGCTGGAACAAATGGTAGAAGACCGTACTAATGATTTGCAAGCACTTGTCAAGGAAATATCTTCGCCTATCATTCCAATTACCGACCACATAGTCATCATACCTTTGATAGGTCGCTATGATGAAAATCGGGCACAGGAATTGGTGGATAAAACAATGACTTCCTTGCCAAAATACCGTGCTGACTTTTTAGTGGTGGATTTGACTGGTATATCAGAAACAGATGAGTATACCATAACAATGCTGCAAAAAATGATCCAGGCGGTAAAACTTTTAGGTACTCAAACGATTCTGGTCGGCATTTCAGCGGAACTTAGTTTACAGATTACAAATTCTAACTTTATGCTTGAAGATGTATCCTATTTTTCTACTTTAAAGCATGGAATGTACTATGCGCTGGCAAAAGAGGGAATGCATGAAGTGAAACCTTCCAAATGAAGAAACGATAAAAGGGGATGGCACTTTGTTTTAGTGTCATCCCCATTGGTATTTATTAATTAGCATTAACAGCTGCTTTTGTTTCGGTTGTTTTTCGATTAAGATAAGTTAATGATGCAGCTCCCAGTGTTTTAGCTGCGATCAGCATCGCTTTTTCGTTGATGGAAAACTTTGGATGGTGGTGGGGGTATACGATTTCCCACTCTGGATCTTTTGCGCCAGTGAAGAAGAAAGTCCCTGGAACATGCTGCAGGTAATAGGCAAAATCTTCGCCGCCCATTTCCGGTTCGGTTTCCTTAACATTTTCAACTCCCGGAACGTCTTTTGCGACCTCTGCTAGAAACATTGTTTCTTGTTCATGGTTCATAACAGCAGGATAACCCCTAATAAAATCGAACGTATAAGAAGCATCCGCTCCAAGGCAGGTTCCTTGTGTTACCCGTTCCATTTCTCTCTCCATTAAATCACGCGTATCTTCACGGAAAGTCCGGACCGTTCCTGTTAATTTCGCAGTATCAGCGATAACATTGAATGCGTTTTTTGCTTCGAATGCACCGACAGAAAGGACTGCAGAGTGAAGCGGATTGACCCTGCGGCTTACTAGCTGCTGCAGGTTTGTCACTAATTGGGAACCGATAACGATCGCATCTTTTGTCAAATGGGGCTGAGCTCCATGGCCGCCCTGTCCCTGGATTGTAATTCTAAACTCATCCGCAGCCGCCATGAATGCGCCAGAGCGGTAGTGAACTTCACCAGTAGGGAGTGTCGCCCATAGATGTGTTCCGAAAATTACATCGACTCCATCAAGGCAGCCGTCTTCAATCATTTCGATCGCTCCGCCGGGGGATTGTTCTTCAGCGAATTGATGGATAAAAACGATCGTGCCTTCCAGGTCTTCTTTCATACTGTTCAACACTTTAGCAAGGACTAACAATGTAGCTGTATGGCCATCATGGCCGCAGGCGTGCATGATTCCATCCACTTTTGATTTGTATGGAACATCACGTTCCTCCTGAATCGGCAGCGCATCGAAATCCGCTCTTAATGCGACTGTTTTGCCAGGCTTACCGCCAATCAGCTTCGCTACGACTCCACGTCCGCCAACCTCAGTACGCACTTCATGTCCCAGATTACGGTGGTACTCAGCAATATACTTTGGTGTATTAACTTCATGGAATGAAAGCTCCGGGTTTTCGTGAAGGTGCCTTCTAATATCAACCATTTCATCATACAAGTTTTCTAGTCTTTCAAAAAGTTGTTTCAAGCTCTTCATCTCCCTCATTAATGTCTATCTAACTACTTTTTCAAAACCAGTCAAAATCCTTCTAAACATTATAAAGTTTTACATGTCTTTTGTTCAAGGGGAGAATGGAGTGAATTTAGAAAAGAACGAATTATCGCACATTATTCTGCATCATATGTGTGCGCAATGGACGGAGAGAAGGGTATCTGCATAACCGATAAAGCGGTTTGATGCTAAAAAGCAACTTTCAAAGGGAGGTTAACGAAAATTATTGCTGGTTTGTCAAAACAAAACAGGCTCCTCAAAAAAGAGCCTGTGGCTTAGAACTCAATATTTATTTTCTGCCCCTTATGCAGGGAGTTTTTTTCTTTCCCGAATACATCACTGGTTGTGATGGTGATGCTGTTTAAATCTTTTATATTGGTTTTATCTAAAACAAATCCCAGTTCTCCAGTTTTTTCCTCGTTAGGAGAGAGGTCACCGTATAGGCTTTCTAAATAAAAGTCATCTTTAAATCCTTTTTTCTCGCCTTGATTTGTTTCTAAATAGGAGATAGGAGCGAAATTGATTGCCTTTTCAGATGTGTTTCGGATTGTTACATCGATTTTTACATAGTTAAAATTTTCTTCATTATGTGTAAAACCGTGAAAATAATCGATCAGATCCGGTGAAGGAGAATAATTCATCACTTTGATATCTTTAACTGTAAGTTCGACCGGGCCGATCAAGTGGGTGTTATCATGTGCGGAGATAGCTTCTAACGTAACTACACCATCTTCATCTTCAAAGGTCTGGCCGATTTCATTTAATGAACGAGTATCAGGAGCCTGAGGGTTATCCACATATTGGTTGTTTCTCTTGCTTTTTTGATCGGGCTGGTCTTTATTAATTGTTTCGTCTTTCTTCTCGGTATTATTATCAACCGGAGCAGACCCGGAATCATCCATGTTGTTTGAGCATCCTGCTGTAAAAGAAAATGCTAATAAAATAATTAACAAATACTTCATCAAGTACCCTCCTTGATAAGGCTTGTTTCATAAAAGTCCCGTTGCCGTTTATCGGCAACGGGATGGTACAATTACTTGTTCTTTCTTATGTTGTTTAGGAGTTCCATCACTTTTTGTCCTGTTTCATTGTTGTCCTGGAGACCGATGAACTTATCGGACTGAGGACCGTATGCATATACGTTTACGTCAACGCCAGTGTGTCCGCCAGTAGTCCAGCCTGTGCCGGAGCGAAGGTCAAAGATACGCTCGATCGCATTGTCGATATCAACTGTTTTACCAGTTGCAGCTGCGTCTTTAACACCCTGGATTTCCTCAGCTGTTAGGTCAAGGTCAATGTATTTCGCAAGTGTTTCTTCCACATCAGCACCGTCTGCGATTTGAGATGCCATGAAATCAGGCGTACGTTTCGCAGCTTTTAAAGGAGCTGGATCCCACTTGTATTCTCCGTCACGCCCCATTGCAAATCCGCCAGTAGAGTGGTCAGCGGTTGTGATAACAAGTGTATGCTTGTCCTTTTTCGCGAATTCGATCGCACGCTCAAATGCCTGCTCGAAGTCTTTCATTTCACTCATAGCAGCTACTGCATCATTGTCATGGCCCGCCCAGTCGATCTGGCTTCCTTCTACCATTAAGAAGAATCCATCTTTGTCCTGGCTCAAGCGGTCAAGTGCAGCATCAGTCATTTCTTCTAAAGAAGGAACATCCTCTGTGCGGTCAATCGCTTTGTCCATTCCTTTTGGTGCAAATAATCCTAAGATTTGCTCGTTATCGTCATTCAAAAGCTCTTCTTTCGTTTTTACATAGCTGAAACCATCTTTTTCGAAATCTTCAGCCAGGTTGCGGTCAGCACGTTCGAAGTAAGAAGTACCACCACCAAGAAGAACATCAACCTTATGTTCACCGTTAACCATTTCATCAAAGTAGTCATCGGCAATATCATTATAGTTGTGGCGGGATTCATCATGTGCACCGAATGATGCTGGTGTCGCATGGTTGATTTGGGAAGTCGCTACTAATCCGGTAGCTTTTCCGTTTTCTTTCGCTTCTTCCAGTACGGTTTTCACTTCTTGTTTTTCCATGTCAACGGAAATTGCACCATTGTATGTTTTGATTCCGGCAGCCATGGAAGTTGCTGCAGCAGCTGAATCTGTTACACTTTCTTCTTTATCCCAGGAATAGGTTTCTTGCATTCCTACTAAATATTTATCAAAAGCTGTTTTTTCCATGTAAGGAGTAGACTTATCATCTTTAAAAGAACGGTATGCAGTATTGTATGAAGGTCCCATTCCGTCACCGATTAAGAAGATAACGTTCTTGATCTTCGCCTGGTCTTGATTGTCCGATTTTGCTTCGACTCCAGGGTTGCCTCCTGCAAGACTACCAACTGCAAGTGAAGAAACGACCGCGAATGGTAAAAGTTTTTTCCCTAATTTTTTGTTGAACAAAGTGATTTCCTCCTTAGATTTGTTGAATTCTAACACAACTAGAATTCTACTCTGAAACTTTTAATCTACAATTAATGGAATGTAAGAGATTTGTAAAAGAAATTGAGAAAAATGATGTAGGCAAGAAGGTATGTTTTATAGAATGGAAAACTCATCTTCTGGCAATTGTGCAACCTTATAAATTGATTGGAACTTGGTTGCAGAGCGGGTTATGAGGAAGTTTGTATTACTAGAGAACTTTATTTTAACTGGAAGGGGTTTTGATAGATGTGCATCTATATGCCTAGGCGGTTGTAGAGGTCAGTGGAGGGAAGAATCTAGCAGAAATATTTTTTGAAATAATCGTTCTTTAGGAAAGTTTAAGGCATATGAAAAGCCGCCAGTTAAGCGGCTCTTCGTTTTTATTTCACTTTTTGTTTCCTATGGTCCTGTCTTAATGCTTTAAAGAGAGCGATACACATGATTATCAAAATAAATGTAAAAGGGAGTGCTGCGACAAGTGACGCGGTTTGAAGCCCCTGTAATCCACTGCTGATAATAAGAACAGCTGCGATTGCTGCAATTAATACTCCCCAGATTATTTTTACCATCATACTCGGATTAAGTTTTCCGTTCTGTGTCATCATCCCCAATACGTATGTTGCGGAGTCAGCTGAAGTCACAAGAAATGTGAAGATCAACAACATTGATAGTATAGATAGAACGAAACTGAACGGAAAGTGCTCAAACATAGCGAACAGAGCTACTGTGACGTCATTTTGCACGGCTTCTGCAATAGCGGTGTTTTCAAACATGTCAAGATGAAGCGCAGAACCACCGAATACTGCAAGCCATACGATCGCGATGAAAGGCGGGACGATTAAAACGCCAAAAACGAACTCGCGTATCGTTCTTCCTCTTGAAACCCTCGCGATGAAAGCGCCAACGAACGGTGACCAGGCGATAACCCACGCCCAGTAAAAGATTGTCCAATCACGAACCCAGGTGCCGCCGCCGTAAGGAGTAAGCCTCAGGCTCATTTCAAAAAAGCGCTGGATATATTGGCCGAGGGCAAGCGTGAAGCTGTCCAAAATAAACACAGTCGGGCCCACTATGAAAACAAATAACAACAGTCCCAGTGCCAGGCTTAAGTTAAGATTACTAAGATACTTGATCCCCTTGTTAAGACCAGTAGTTGAGGAGGATAAGTAAAGCACCAGCAGAACAAAGGTGATGATCAACTGATAAACAGCGTTGTTCGGGATGCCGAAAACGTGGTTCAATCCACCGTTGATTTGGAGAATACCCATGCCGAGTGACGTCGCAACACCAGTTACTGTAGCGATTACCGCTAAAATATCGATCGGCTTCCTTAAGTAATTCTTCCCCTTATCCCCGATCAATGGGTTGAATGTATTACTGATTAAGCTTGGAACTCCTTTTCTAAACTGGTAGTATGCGATGGCGAGCCCTACGATGGTGAAAACTGACCATTGGTGGATTCCCCAGTGAAAAAAAGAATATCGCATCGCTACCTGGGCTGATTCAGTAGTTTGAGACGGGGCACCAAGAGGCGGGGCAAAATAGTGCTGCATCGGCTCTGCCACTCCCCAAAAAACGAGGCCCACACCAAAGCCCGCACTAAACAACATGCCTATCCACGTGAAAAAGGAATACTCAGGCCTGTCGCTGTCCTTTCCCAGCCTGACTTTTCCAAAGCGGCTGAATGCAAGATAAAAACAAAATAACACAAAAAATAACACGGCAAGAAGATAGAACCATCCGAATGCTTTTGTGGTGAAGTCAAAAACGGCTGATGCGTTATTCCCCAGTGATTCAGGAGAAACAGCAGCCCAAATAACAAATAGGGTAATAATAATTGCGGAAAACCAGAATACAATGTTGGATTTACTCTCCATGACAAACCTCCCTGGATTAATATCTGTTTTCTTTACTACTTTTAGACCTGTAAAATAAGCTACCTGTAATCAGCAGGCTGTCCCCAGTATTGCACCATCCTATATTGCGGAAATGCCGACTCGAATCTAATCAGGATGGTCGCAAAATCGAGCTCTGGATTTGAAAGGAAAAGTCCACTGTCTCCGTAACGAATGGCTTTTAAGGCAAGGGGGAGTTCCTTTTGGAAAATATCAAAGCGGAGCGCTGCGGCAGTTTCACCCATTTCAACCCCTCCTATATAACAATAACAAAACAATACAAATTTACCATTTAATATGCACCATTCTGCCAGTACTTCATCCCTTGACTTCTTATCGATTTTGTCTTCTGCAAAGTATGGTGCGATAGTCAGAAAAAGCTGTCCTGTTTGGTCGGAGTGGGTAAGCGTGTATTTTCGGCCAGCTAACGGACTTTCGAGTGATACACCTGAACGGAATTCGACTGTCAACTTTGCAGGATCGAACTCATGCATGACATTCCCTCTTCTCATATTAGTTATTCCTATCTTAAGTAAAAGAAGAGATATTAGTGTATGCAAAAATAAAAAAGCACTCCTGAAAGTGCTTTATAAAAATTAATCAGTTTTTTCAAGCAGTATCTTAAGTAAAAACTCTTTCAGATCAACATGCCGATTTGTTTTAGGCTTTAATTCAGTGCCGACTATGATCATAGGTGCAACGGATTCATCCTTAAATAGTGCACCGTGTGACGCGCCGCCAACGTGTGTAGGAGACTTTTCATCGACAAATTCATGACCGGGTTTGGCGTCTATTGCAAGAAACCTTCCTGGGTGAGAGTTGATGGCGCCATATAACCTTGCAAGAGCGTCCGGGTATCGTCCATATGTTACGTTATTTTCAGAATCAGTTGTTAAATCAAGAACGTTTAAGGAACCTTCAATAGTCCATTGTTGACCGTATTCATCCTTGAATTTTCCTTTGTGTCCGAATAACAGGCTTTGATTGTGACCATTCTTTTTTACTCGTATAAAATTATTTTCTTTATATGCCGCAAAGTCAATCCTGCTATCTCCCAGCACCGTGTCAGCGATTTCGTTTAAGGGTATATTTTCATCCAATGAATAGATGTAAGCCATCCTCTCGTTTACCGCAAGTACGATTTCATCATCCTGCTTCACTTTTTCACCTGTTTTGGTTATTTGATACTGGCTCAGCAAGGGACGCAAAGGAATCAGTGCTTCCTTTTTATCGCTGCCTATCGGGGTTTGTCCTCCGTCACCCATTATGATCCATGTTACACTTTCTAAAGCTTCTTCAGATGAAGTGAAGGCATTTAGGACTGTTTGAAGCGCCTGGTCTGTTTGTTTTATCCCTTTTACATCTGAGGGGCCGTTCTTGTGAATTGTATGATCATTATCAGGAAAGTAAGCGATGGTATACGAAGGCAATGTTTTATTTTCGATCAAATATTTAAGCTCTTGTGCAGTGAAAGTGTTGTTAAAGCCTAGATCCTTAAAGATGCCCGCATTTTTCTTGTTTTCTGCATTATAATAAGAAAGTTTTCCAAATGACAGGTAACCAGGCCCGCTAACTGTTTTCTTTTCAGGCAATAGATTAAACAATGACGTGATCCTTGGGTTAAAAAGTGTCTGTGTTTCGCTTCCCCTGTATACCAGAGCATTTAACGAAGCGCTCTGGTTACCCTCGGAATGTAATTTTTCATGGATAGTAGTGACATTATCAGAGAGATGCTGATTACTTAAATGATAAATGCTATCCTCTAAAACCTGTTTGAGACCTACTGTAAGAACTTCTTTGCTTGATGTTCCGTAGTTGATCACTTTTTTTTGGTCTACGTTATACCAGTTAAGCGCAGGAATTTTATGCTGATCTGGATAAGTGCCGGTTAAAAGGGTACTGTCCATTGAAACAGACATGCTTGGATAAGAAGCTACCATTTCAGGCTGGTAATAGTTTGCATTCTTATAGAAGAATTCGAAGGCAGGTACCTGGCCGCTTTTTATTAACTTCTGGAGCGGTTTATCCATTAATGAATCAACAACAAGCACTACTACCGGTTTGCTTGATCCCGGCTCAGCACGAGGTGGTTTCCTTAAACCCTGCGTTCCCAGCAGATAACGGAACAAAAAAAATAAAATTACAATAATCGCAATTGAAATAACCCACTTCATGTTGTCACTCCTAATATTTGTCCTGGTCATTAGTATTAGTGGAAGCAACCGAGATTATTTATCTTAATCGAGTTCATTTGATTCGAAGATCGCATACGACTGGCAGATGATCAGATGCACAGGCCGCTTTTTTTAAAACCTCGCACGATATAATATGAAAATGAGCGCTTACAAAGAGGTAATCTAGCCGGATTTTCGGTTTCATGGAAGGATGTGTTTTTCCGTTTCCTTTTCCAGCAAAAGCCCATGCATCGTTATAAGAACCGGCCATTTTTCTCCAGCTCTTTGACCCGCTCATCATATTCCAGTCTCCAAAGATAACGGAAGGCAAAAGGGAAGGACTCGTATGCTTCCACACAAAGTCTGTTTGTTTCCGATGAAGAAAAGGTACCATCGTTAAATGGGTTACGAAGGCGTTTAGCTGAAAATTATTCATTTGCACAATCGCATGAAGCAATGACCTTTTCTCAGCGATTCCATTTAGCAAATTTATGGAATGCGATTGCTGGTCAATGACTGGATACTTTGATAACAGTACGTTTCCGTATTGGCAGATCGGATAGGAAGCCTTTTCCCTGTTGATAGAAGGAGAAAATGCCCAGTGATAGTCAAGGTCGTTGGCGAGTTCCTTCAGTTGGTCCTGGTAATCGCTTCGACTGGAAAAGTGCCTGTCTACCTCGTTTAGACCGACAAGATCTGCACCGCTGTTTTTAATAACCTGTTTGATCCGTTGTAGGTCATATCTTCTATCTGTTCCGACGCCATGATGAATGTTGAAGCACATCACTCGAATATCCAACATTGTTCCTCCGATAATAAAAAGAGTCTGATCCTATGTAAGCCAGGAGAGGCGAAACGGTGAGTGGATGAAGGACATGTTGGGTGAAGCACAGTTGCTGTACCACTTGTGGATCTTCTAATCATTGTCGTTTACTACCCGAGGTAAGCTGTAAGCATCCAGGTATGTTGTTCAAGTGATGTTCTAATCCCGATAAACATATCAGCGGTCGGGACATCAGCGGTATCCTCGGCAGCTTCAATAAGCTCGGATGTTTCCGAAATGAGAGTTCTGAAGTCCCCAGCAAGGCTCGAAACCATTTGCTTTGCATTTTCAGATCCGGTCGCTTCAGGGATTGTCGATGCTTCAAGGTACTCTTTTAAAGTTGCAAGCGGCTTTCCCTTGATCGTTAAAATCCGTTCGGCGATTTCATCGATATAACCGGCTGCTTCTGTATAAAACTCCTCGAACTTTTCATGCAGGGTGAAAAAATCGCTTCCTTTTACATACCAGTGATAGTTATGTAACTTTGTATAAAGTACATTCCAATTTGCCAACTGCTTGTTTGCTAACTGAATGATATTTTCGTTTGCTTCCACAATACCTCTCCTTCCATTTAATCAGTTATATTGTTTGCAGAGCTTTTAGTTTTATGAATGATTTTTTCATTCGGGTTTTAACGTTTTTAGTTAAGGATAGGAGGGAAGATGAACCATAGATCTACTTAGAATAAAGGGAGTGGTAGCATGGTCAATAAAGCGCAGCCCTATGCAGATGAAATTATAAAATATGGGGAAGGAACAGTCCCGGAAGAGGTGTATCAACAGGTCGTCAATCTGCTTGATGAAGAAGGGATCCCTTATAATACAAAATACAATGAAACAGACGAAAGTTATGCGATCGAAGTATCTAGAATCTGGTGAGATTAGCTCCTGCAAGTTGATTGCGGGAGTCTTTTTTATGGGGGTGCCATATGGGGGTGCCAGGCACCGCTCGTGGACAGTTGTCCATTTGTGGTGCCTGGCACCCGCCACTTAGACCAAAGAGAAGAGACCATAGCTTTTTATGAGCATTTCTATTACAATTAGCTGGGTATTTGATACAAGGGGGATAAAGAATGAAGAAGCCATTATTATTAGTTGCCAGTATGATGCTTGCAGGATCTCTAACTGCATGCGGTGGTTCAGGAGAGTCAAATTCTGATTCTGCTGCGGCCTGCTGCGGCCGGGCCACAGAAAACTTATAACCAGAGCTGTGCCGGCTGCCATGGCAAAAACCTTGAAGGGTTGAACGGACCGAAATTAGAAGATGTTGGATCAAGGCTTTCAAAAGAAGAAATTTTAACAAAGATTAAGAATGGCGGCGGGGGAATGCCCGGTGGTCTAGTAAGCGGGGAAAAAGCGGAGAACCTTGCTTCCTGGCTTTCAGAAAAATAACCAGCTGTCTATGAAAGCACCAATCAAATCCGGTTGGTGTTTTTTTATATTTTTTTTATAAATTGTGAGGTTTGTCACAGAATTAACCGGATACCATGCAGTATACTTGGGTAGAACATTCACTACTACCTCTCTTTAACCTAATACTTTTTATTTTGGCCGGCTTTTAAGTAAGCCGGTTCTTTTTTTGTAGCCTTAAGAGGTTAATTTGTCAATCTGATGAAAAATACTTAAACTATTAAAATATGGTGACATATATCACAGATTAGCTCGACATCCTTTTCCTAAAATAGAAAATGAAGACTATTACTGGGAGGGGAAGCAATGAAGAAATTGTTAACGGTTTCGATGTCTCTTGCACTTGCGATCGGACTCACTGCCTGTGGCGGTTCAGAGGAATCGAGTTCTAATAACACTGGCAGTAATGGAAATAGTGATGGAGGAGCAACAACAGTTGATGCTTCTGCGGCTGAAGAGGTGTTCCAGCAAAGCTGTGCCGGCTGTCATGGTGGAAATTTAGAAGGTGTAAGCGGACCGGCACTTAAAAATGTAGGCTCTAAGCTTTCAGAAGATGAAATATTGACTAAGATCCAGGAAGGCGGCAATGGAATGCCTGCAGGTCTTGTAAAAGACGACAAAGCACAGAATCTTGCAGCATGGTTGGCTGAAAAAGAATAAGGAATGCTTAATTAGTATCCGGCACACTCCGTTTGACGCAATATCCAGATAACGCGTTGGAGGTGCCGGACACTTGTTTTAAGTCAATCCCTTTGTGAAGTGTTATAAGGAGCTTTTTCCAATTCTGTTGAGAAACCTCCCTTTCCGTACAAACATGCTTAAAGCAAATAGAAGATAGCGATCACTGACCGGATTTGCCAGCCAAATCTATCGGATCGATCATCACTCCACCCTGAATTCAACAGTTCCGTCCCACATCTGTCATCGAATCTCCATCAGCACAAAACGAACGATAAACGATAACTCCTACATGAAAGTCCTTTTAAAAAAAGAGTCTTCACCACAATAGGTGGTTTTTAGCAAACATCTGTGAATAGTTGAATGGAACAAGCGAGGGATCCCGAGTATCGAAGGCATCAATAGCCAGCTTGCACAGAGAGGCAACTCAGGCAATGGATGAATGCTTGGAAATCCGAGATTTAGATTTATAGGACATTGAATCCGTTATCTGTGTAAAAATCCCCCTTTTCAAAAGAATGAGGACATATGTTCCGCTATTTGCTCAAAATCAGATCAATATAGGCGTTTTCCCGGTAAATAACGGCACAGATGTCCTATAATTTTTTAAAAATAACCTTTTTTCACAAATAACGAACCTGGTGACCTCTTTTTTGCTTTACGACAAAGATCCTCCCGCCCGCGGAAAGCGAGCATACTGAAGCGAAAATCAACCACTCCTCTATTTAAATAGCAACTGAGTTTGCTAATACAGCCCTACATTTAAACCACTTTCTTTAGGGATGAATTTTAAAAATGAAATTTGCCTTCTTTTAAAAAAGAGGGTTTTATTTTTCGTGGAAAAGGGGATTTAAAAAAGATTGCTTGCCTGCCTGTTCTCTTATAAAAATCAGAAAAAATTTCCTGGTTATAAAAATTCATAAACATAGTATAATTATTCCCGTCCGCTGTTTAATGGATTTTATAAAGAAGTACAGACAGCCGGGCTCGTTTGCTGGGAAATACAGGATAAGCGAATTTAAATTCAATGGCACCACAATCGAAGCGGTTGTTAAAAGTCAGACAATATTGACTAATCTTATTTTTCTTTTAATACTTATAGTAGCGTAAAAGAATAGAATGCAGGTGATTGTATTCTAAACATCAAAGAACTAACAGAGGTGAAAAGGTGGGAAATATGCAGAAAAACACGTACTCTACTTCAGATTACTTAAAATTTATTATTCCTTCTTTAATCGGGATGTTCTTATTCATGGTTCCTATTCAGTACAATGGGGAAACCACTATCCCGGTTGCCATTCTAGCTGGAGAATTACAGGGAATACTGGGCAGCTCGATCCCGTACATTGTGACAGGCTTGATAACGATAACTGTAATCGGGACGCTAATTGCAAAGGTCAAAGAACCCCGAAGCCCGTTTTTTAATGCCCTTTTTAATGTAGGACCATTATGGATGATCGCCAGGGTTTTAGGAATGGTCTTTGCTGTTATGACATTGTTTGAACTTGGGCCAGAATGGGTCTGGTCTGCAAATACAGGCGGATTATTATTATATGATCTGCTTCCTGTACTTTTTGCTGTATTTTTATTTGCCGGATTGTTTTTGCCGTTATTGTTAGATTTCGGATTGCTGGAATTGACCGGCGCATTGTTAACAAAAATCATGAGACCCCTCTTCACTCTTCCGGGAAGGTCATCTATCGATTGCCTTGCTTCCTGGCTTGGAGATGGAACAATCGGTGTTCTCTTAACGACAAAGCAATATGAAGACGGCTTTTATTCAAAGCGTGAAGCAGCAGTAATCGGAACAACTTTTTCAGTAGTATCGATTACCTTTACGATCGTTGTGCTAGACTTTATGAAATTAGGTGCTTACTTTGGACCTTACTATTTAACGATTGCTCTAGCAGGGTTCATCGCAGCGATCATCATGCCGAGAATCCCGCCATTATCCCGGAAAGAAAACAATTACTATGGCGACGTTGACAAGCAGCTTGATGAATCGATTCCGGAAAATATGTCTGCTTTTTCATTCGGATGGAGAAAAGCAGCTGAACATGCGCATAGTGTTAAAAGCTTTGCCGGAGTTGCAAGAGGCGGAGTGAAGAACGTACTTGATATGTGGCTCGGTGTTGTTCCTATCGTGATGGCTCTCGGAACGCTGGCTGTTATTATCGCGGAGACAACACCGGTATTCGAATGGGTTGGAGCTCCATTTGTCCCATTGTTATCGGTGATGCAGGTCCCTGAAGCGGCAGAAGCTGCACAAACGATGGTGGTAGGATTTGCAGATATGTTCTTACCGGCAGTAATCGGAAGCGAGATCGAAAGTGAACTCACCCGTTTCGTTATCGCGTGCCTGTCTGTTACACAGCTTATCTATATGTCTGAAGTCGGCGGCTTGCTGCTTGGTTCCAAGCTTCCGGTCAACTTTAAAGATCTAATTGTTATCTTCTTATTAAGAACAATTATTACGTTGCCTGTGATTGTAATCATGGCCCATATCATTTTTTAAAACGGAGATCGGCTTTTGCCGGTCTTTTTACTTTTGAACGGGTAGGATTATTGTTATTCGAGCTTGAATTTATTTAATAGGGTTGTTAATTGGTTTTATACGTGAACTTTTACTAAAAAGAGAGTGTTACATCTGAAAGAGGTGAGTGAACGATGAAAGCTGATGCTGTTTTTGAAGGCGGCGGTGTACGAGGGATCGCTTTTACAGGAGCTGTAGAAGCGATGGAAGAATACGGTTATGAGTGGGAACGCCTGGCCGGGACTTCTGCTGGAGCTGTCATAGCAGCTTTGCTTGCGAGCGGGTATACAGGAGCCGAAATGAAGAATATACTGGCTTCAATCGAATACAGTGAATTCCTTGGAAAAACGATATTAAACCGGATACCCTTTGTTGGCAGTGGCCTGGAACTCTTTATTCATCTGGGTTTATACCATAGTGACAACCTGGAAAGATGGCTTGAGGGACTCCTCGAGAAAAAGGGGATCCGTACCTTTGCAGATTTACCTGAAGGAAAGCTGAAAATCATTGCTTCGGATATTTCCAATGGGAGGTTACTTATCTTACCAGATCATCTCGAACAGTATAATCTCGAGCCTAAAGATCTAAAGGTAGCAACTGCGGTAAAAATGAGTGCAAGCATCCCGTTTTTCTTCCGCCCTGTCATTTGGAAATCTAAACGCAAGCGAACCTCGTATATTGTGGACGGCGGTTTGCTGAGCAACTTTCCGATCTGGATTTTTGATAAAGAGAGTCCACGCTGGCCGACATTCGGTTTCCGGTTTGTTAAAGAAGAGATCGATAGTGAGGGCGTTAAGATAAATAATCCGGTCGACCTGTTTAAAAGTATGTTTAAGACGATGCTGCAGGCACATGACCTCAGGTATATAAACGAAAGGACCAAAGAACGTACGGTTCGTATTTACACAGACGGAATCACAGCAACCGAATTCGATTTAACTGCTGATCAAATTGAATTTCTTTATAACTCAGGTTATCATGCAGCACAAACGTTTCTTTCCGGCTGGGATTTTGAAACGCATAAAGCGAAACGAATGCAGTTAAAGCATATTGAAACATAAAATCGAGGCAGAGGAAAACAGGCCAGGAATGGTGGATAAATAAAAGGGAAGGGGCTTCGATGAAGAAAAAAGGCTGGCTAAAAAGTGTGCCGTGTGAAGCTAGTAAACTTCTTACTCGGAAATCACTTTGAAAGCCAGCCCTTTTTGTTTTTAGGCAGAGCAAATTTGTGAAATGAACTTATTTCCTTTTTTTGAGGCGGCAAAAACCTTCGCTTCTTCCTTTGTTCGAAACTCATACATCTTCTGTTCCGTTCCAGTGAAAATCGTTAAAATCCACATCATATCGCCTCCCGGTTAGTAAAAGTTGCTTGAAATAATGAGGGACACCTGGACGCCAGGGACAAACAGCGCGAATACCAGTATTTTCGATACCTTCAGCCAGTTTCAGCTGTGTACTTGCATGATATTAGCAATGAAGCAAGTTTATACTTGAATCAACAACATTTAATATTTTTCTAACACACATTTAAAAGAAACAAATTAGAAGGCTCTTCCCCGGGGGTTGGACAGGGAAGAGCCCTCACAATCTATTAATCAACAATTAAGGAGTTATCCACAGTTTTGAGGGGGTCAGACCCCCAGATGTAACGCTGGAAGACCAGGCCGATCGCACCTATGATGCAGACACTGATGCCAAGCCACTGGAAAATCTGGCTGGGTCCCATAAAGTGGATCAGTGTACCTCCGCTTAATGGGGCAACGATGAACACTATGCTGGAAAGAGAGTTTTGTATCCCGAAGATTCTTCCTACCATTTCTTTGCTGGATTCCTGCTGAAGGAGATAGTTGTAAGCAACCATCCAGATTCCGTTTCCCAATCCTGCGAGCAATCCCAATAAAATCGGCCAGGCGGCGTGTACACCTACTCCAAGTGATCCTATCCCTGCAAACGAGATGCCGATCAGACTGTTTCCCCCGGCAATTGCCCAGCCGTATTTTATTGTTTTAAAGCGGTTGATGCACATCATAGAAATTACTGCCCCGAGACCCGAAGCCGCGATTACCCAGCCTATCAAACTCGGCCTGTTGGGAGCGATTTCTCTAAACAATACTGCGAACTGCCCGTCGACAAATTGAATGGCCATCAGGCCCATAAGGGAATAGGCCATTGTGAACAGAATGATCTTCCTTTGCAGGATAAAGGAGAATCCTTCTTTCCAGGAATCACGGAACCCTGGCTTTTGTTCATCGTTCAAAAGATCAGTGTGCTTTTCGTTTTCTTTTATGTTGCGAAGCGTAAATAAGATAGAAGCCGACATGACACTGCTGATCGCGTTTATTAAGATACATAGCTTCGGGGATAGGACAGCGAGTACTAAGGCACCCAGCAACGGCCCTGCAACTTTAGCCATCTGGTTAACGATCTGGTTCATAGAAGTCGCCTTAAGCAATTGTTCTTCTGTAACTACATTGCGGGTCAAAGCCTGCTGTGCCGGCATGTTTAACAGCCCGATAGTTGACCTTAAAAAGAGAACCGGAAGCACAGCGTAAATGTTATCAGCCATCAGGAGCAGCAGGGTTAAACCAGAGCTGATGATATCTGCAAAAAACATTATATGGACTTTTCTCCACCTGTCAGCAAGTACGCCTGCAAAAGAGCCGAGTAGTATTCCGGGCAAAGCAAATGTGATCGGTACAAGAGCGATCAGCAGCGGGTCTGAGTTCCACGTGTAAGCAAGCAGCACCGAAATAGCAATAATATCAAACCAGTCGCCAAAAATAGAAATGGAATAAGCAGTGAACATCTTCATAAACGTTTTGTTTTGCCAGATTGTATCCTTTTTATTTAGTTGATCCATCGTTGATTCCCCCGTATTCTTCGTCGTTTTCTTACTTATAAGTTTAGAGGAATGCCAGCACGCCATTAACGAGCCCTGGATGGAATTCACCTCCGCCTCCAGACTGAATTATTTCTCAGACCCCTCCAGGATTGGGATATCATATCCACAATCCATTGGGGGGTCTGACCCCAATGAAGATGTGGATAACATAAAAAAAGCATCAATGAGGGTGGGGGGTAGCGATTTATAAGAGGTTCAATGCGGTATATAGGATGTTCAAATGGACTTATAAGAGGTTTTTAGCAGTTTATAAGAAGTTCAGAAGGATTTATAAGAGCTTCAGAGGAGTTTATAAGAGCTTCGAAGCGATTTATAAGAGGTTCATAGTCATCAAGCAAACCATAAAAAAGGACGAACGGTTATCGTTCATCCTTTCTAAGGCCTTTCATGATGTATTCGATCGTGCGCTCGATTTCGGCTTCGTCATCCCAGTCCTGGTTTGGCAGGACGATAAACCGGGTGAACAAATGGCCGATCACCGTCGTGATACTCAATCGAATAACAGTGGTAGGAGGGAGGTCGGTGATTTCTCCTTTTTCCTGAAAGTGTTCAATAATAGCGAAAAATTTCTTTTTAACCTGCTCGTTGAAAATCGCTTTGTATTGTTCCCTGATTTCTTCATGGAAGGCGATTTCCTGAAGGAAGATCTTGATGATCGGCAGGTTCTTTTTGGCGAATTCGTACCTGTTTTTTATTAGGAGCCGTATAAAATCTTCAAAACTGTTATGGTCGTTCTCGAAAACTTTTTTCACAAAGTCTCTGGCCATAAATGGAGCCAGCACTTTCGTAAGTGTTGGAGTTACAATCGACATTAACAAATCTTTTTTCGTTTTATAATGGCGAAAAATGGTTCCTTCAGCAACACCGGCCTTTTTAGCGATTTCGCTTGTAGAAGTTGCGGCATATCCTTTTTCAGAAAAAATTTCCACCGCTGCTTCTAAAATTTTCACCTGTTTTTCGCTTAGTTTTCCATCCTGGTCCTGTGCTAAAAGCAGTTCTTTTATCATATCCGGCTGAGACATAACGAAAGCTCCTTCAACGTGATTTTTTACTTCTTTATTATAGCTGATTGCCATACCACAAATACAAACCTATAGTTTCCGGTGCTTTTTTAAAGCTAATATATTTAAGATCATAAATCCGATTGAAAAGGCGAGTAGTATATATACATCCTGTGCGATCATCTCCCAGCCCTGGCCACGGATCATGATTTCCCTCAGGGCATCAGCACCGTAGGTAAGCGGCATAACAAGGCCGATAGACTGGAGCCACTCTGCCATCGTCTCCATGTTGAACAATCCAGAGAAAAAGACTTGCGGCACCACTACGATCGGGATAAATTGGATCATTTGCAACTCGTTGTTGGCATATGCCGAGAGCAGGGTTCCGAGTGTTAAAGCAGTCATCGCAAGCAAGAATGTGATCAGCAGTACGTAAAAGAAAGAACCTTCCATCATGATCCCGAGAATTTGAATGGAAAACCAGGATATGAGGGTAGCCTGCACTGTGGTGAAAAGTCCAAACCCGATGACATATCCAACAACGATTTCCCATCTTCTTAGAGGAGTGGCCAGCAACCGCTCAAGTGTCCCGCCTGTTCGTTCTTTTAAGAAAGAAACGCCTGAGATTAAAAAGACGAAGAAAAAGATAAAGAATCCTATTAATACAGGACCAAAGTTATCGAAAAGCTCCATATCTTCAGAACCGTAAAGGTAATGGATCGCCAGCTTTTGCTCGCCGCCGTTTGTTTGCATACTTTTCATCGCTTCTTGAAATGCCATTAGTACGGCTTTGTTGGCTGTTGGGTCGCTTCCTTCGAGGTTAATTTCTGGCTCTTTGTTCATTTTGATAAAAGCATCTAGCTCTTTTTCTTTTAAAGCTTCCATCGCTTCTTGTTCAGTATAATCGACTATCGTAACATTTTGCTCTTCAAGCTGTTCCTTAAGAGGTTCCGGCATATTGCTTACTGCGACGGTAGGGTGGTAATCCTCACCGTTAAATACAAGGCTCATCAATAGCAGGACGAACATAGGGGCAACAATCATGAGGCCAAGAGTCCTTTTATCTCTAAAAAATTGCTGGATGATCCGGATTACGATCGCCTGGATTCTCATTATTCAGCACCTCCGTAGGTTAAGAATGCTTCTTCAAGCGTTGTAGAGGAAGAAGATTCCTTCAGTTCAGAAGGAGTACCGACAGCGATCAATTTTCCGTCCCTTAGCATCGCCAGGCGCTGGCACTTATCTGCTTCGTCCATTACGTGTGTTGTAACCAGAATCGTTGTTCCCTGCTCTCTAAGTGTTTCAAGTTCCTGCCAGATCGATTTTCTCAGCACCGGGTCGATTCCGACGGTAGGCTCGTCGAGAATGAGAAGTTCTGGCCGATGCAACAGGGCGGCAGCCAGCGATAACCGGCGTTTCATTCCGCCAGAATATTTATTTACCTTTTTGTTCAAATCCTCCGTTAAGCCAACTATATCCATCACCTCGGCGATCCGTTGCCTTCGTTGTGTTCGTTTTAAGCCATAGATTCTTCCGAAGAATTCAAGGTTTTCCTTCGCGGTCAATTCTTCATACAGTGCATCTGATTGCGCCATATAGCCGATTCTTTTCATTATTTCAAGGTTCGGCATTTCGGTTCCAAGAACGGATACATTCCCGGTAGTTGCAGTATCGATACCGGCTATAATCTTTACAAGCGTGGTTTTACCGGCGCCAGAGGGACCTAGCAAGCCAAATATCTCTGCGTTCTGGATACCCAGGGAAATATCATTTAACACATTATGTTTTCCAAAATTCTTCGTAACGTTATTAACAGTTATGCAACTTGAAAAAGCCATCGATAATGCCCCCTTCAGTAAAGTGAGTGATCACTCATTATTAGTATATACTGCGAAAAACCCGTTGTAAAGTGAGTACTTACTCATCTCCGTTAATTTAACCGAAACATCGACTGTTAATTTTTACCGGTAAAGTGTAAGATTATTATAATAAGTCAAATTATTGCGGAGGAATTTATGGTTGAGTTATTAAAAATGACAGAAGAAGATTATCAGCATTTTCTTGATTATGCCATTGAAGATTATGCTAAAGAAAAAACAAAAGCCGGGAACTATGAGGAACACGAAGCGATAGAGCGTTCTAAACAAGACTTTGGCAAATTGCTTCCTGAAGGGTTAGAGACAGAAAATCATCTATTACATACAATTGTCGATCAAAAAGCTAACAAAAAGGTAGGCTACCTCTGGACGTTTCTCGATAAAAAGCCTAATACCGCGTTTATTTATAACATCTGGGTCTTTGATGAACTGCAGGGGAAGGGATACGGTTCAAAAGCAATTGCCAAGCTGGAAGAACTGTTGAAAGAAAAAGGAATAGAAAAGCTGGAACTTCACGTGTTTGGCCATAATCAAGGAGCGTTCAGGCTGTATCAGCGCCTTGGCTTTGAACCTACTAACATTGTTATGGCTAAGACTTTATAGTTAACAAACATATCAAGAAAGTAAGCTGCCACTTTGTAGTGAAAAAGCTTATTTTCTTTATTTTTTAGCTGTGTCAGAGGAGTGTTAATTTGAAAAAGCTACCGATTCTTGACCTTGTTTTTTATTTAGTCATACCGTTGTTGATCTGGAACGAAGGACGCGATCTCATCGGCGATTATTATGCGATTTTGTTATCGACTGTTCCGGGGATACTTTATACGTTTTATCGATTTTTCGTGGAAAAGCAGTTTAATGTTACCGGCCTGTTCATTATCACTACGATGTTGATCGGAGCTGTGGTCGACCTGTTATCGGGGGATGCAGAAGCGATGCTCTGGAATAATGTCTACTATGGGGGAGGGATCGGTCTCTTTTTTCTCTTATCATCGCTGATCAGAAAGCCTATCGCGATG
Organism: Exobacillus caeni; assembly: GCF_005747095.1. Lineage (GTDB taxonomy): Bacteria > Bacillota > Bacilli > Bacillales > Guptibacillaceae > Exobacillus > Exobacillus caeni. The sequence goes on from NZ_SWLG01000013.1 coordinate 90,483, forward strand.
TATTTCAGCATAGACATTGCTTATCTGCAGGGATACGCAAGGCAGGACAGCTATATGCTCTATACGAAAAAAGGCCTTTTTGTTTATTTTCAACTGCTAAACCTTTTGTTTGCATTTCGGAGTTTTACGATGAGCGGATTAAAGGCTGTATTGATTGAAACGTATGGTGTGGAACAATATGATCGAATACTTTTTATGATGAATGTAGCAGGCTGGATATTTACGGGGATTATTTTTATTGCTTATATTGTTGTCGGAAAGAAAACGATGGAATTTGTAACGAGGCTGCAGGCTGCTCCTGACAATGCAGGCTAACACAAAGGGAGAGAGACTCATATCTGAAAGTTTCAGCCAAAAGATCATGGCCAACTCAATAATAAGGCTAGATTACTAAATGAGAAAATAAGAAGAGGAAAAGCATTGTAGAGCTTTTCCTCTTCTTGTCTAAAAACGATATGGCCCAACGAGCAGTGCCAGGATCAATAGATCAACCGCAACGGTATAACTGAACAAAACCATTAACCGGTCTTCTTTTCTGAGAACGACTTTTCCGATCAGGTAAGCTAACAGAGCGACAATTATCGGAATGACAAACGAGCTTCCTGCAAAGGTTAGATAGCCAGGAGCAAAGGCATAGAAGGCTGGATTGAATTGTTTTTGCAAGAAAATCAGCTGTGTGATAAAGAATAGCCCGTATGCTGTGTATAGGGCCCATCTTTTTCCCTGTTCGATAGCAGTCGGGTTGAACATGAACATTGCCAGCAGGAAAAGTGCGGCAGGAGTTACCCAGGCGAATCCGATCAGTAGGGTTATAAGTCCCATCGAGGCCCCAAGCAATCCGGTAGACAGAGCATTTTTGATATCTTTCATTGTCATTTTGGTGCTTGTTTCGATGACTTCAGGGTTTGTGCTGGTACCCATCAATTTGTAGTCGATTGTTTCAAAAGTAGTTCCTGAATTTGCTTCGAACCATACTACGTTACTGTCATCCAACCAGAAAGGCTCGGAAGAACGCTTCGGGGTTTTGCTTAAACGACTGGCAATCCATTTTCCTTCCTCATTTTGCTTTGCTTGAAAAATATTAAATTCCTCGCTAAAAGAAGAAATTTGATTCCAGGCTGTAAATAAGATTTTCGGAGTTCCTTCTTCAACTTTAAAGTTGATATGTTTCGCATTTTCAAAGCTCAGGCCGCTTCCCTGAGGATAGATTTTCATAGAGCGGGGTGCAACTTCGCCATCAAAAGAATCGACAGTGCCCTCGGTATACATAGGAGTAAAAGTGTTGCCTTTTGATTCCGCTTTTTCATATGCAAGCATTAGTTTTCCATCGTTGATCGCGTATTGAAACCGCTGAAAAATCTCATACGCTTTTATATGCTTCAGTTTAAACTGCAGTTTTTCCGTGTAAGTATTTTTTTCTTCTTTATATAGCATCCCGACAGTAAAATCGTTTGTAGGTTTTGAAATAACAAGAAATGAATCGGCACTGTTATTTTGAATGGCGATATCTTTTACCGGGCTATCAATCTCTTTAACTGGCACCGTACTAAGCTGATCCAGGTTAACCTTGAAAATTTTGTTCTCTTTCCAATAAAGCACCAGGTCATCTTTTAAAGTCATACCGTTGATTCCATCAGCAAGAATATTTTCCTCATTTCCGACTGCATGCACTAACTTCTTATTTGAGTTAATAAAAAGAAAGTCGGTCCCATTTGTCCATAGTGGATACTCTTCAGAGGCATGATAAGGAAGTTCTGATTGTTTTACTTTTTCTAACTCAGAATTTAACGTTAGCTGCTTGACCTTTCCCTCATTTACAGAGAAAAGCTGAAACGTACCGTCGTTTTTCAACACATACGGCTCCTGTTTGCTGTCGATTTCAAAAGGAATATCAACTGCTCTGCTCCATCCTTCACTCGGCAGAGAGCGTTCGATTTTTAAAAAATGAAGGCTGAGGAGTCCGAAAAATATTGCGATGATGGCTACTAACGATAAAATAATTCTCAGTCTTTGGTTTTTATGCATTCATTTGTCCCCCTAAAAAATTCCTGTCTATATTTTACCAATCATGAAAAGGTTTGAAAGGCTTTTATGAAGGATTTTCCTATGTTTTTACATAAAAAGGATGTGCAGTAGCTAATGAGAAGAGGATGAGAGCTATGAAAAGGAGGAAAATGGGAAAAGGGTTTCGAATATTGTAAACAGAATGGATAGTAATTGATAATGAAAATTTTCTAGAAGGATTGATAAAGTTGCGAAAGGTAATTTCTTCACCGTATCTGTTACTAGTTCTGGCAGCGCTGTTTTGGGGAGGGAATTTTTCAGTTGGAAAGGCGCTCGTGTCCGTTATGCCTCCGGTTACGATGTCGACGATTCGGTGGTCGGTGTCATTTTTATTGTTTCTCCCACTTGCGTATAGAGATGTAAGTAATAATAAAGAAACGTTAAGGCGAAACTGGAAAGCGGTGCTTGGTTTGGCTGTTACCGGTATCGCGATGTTTAATGCCCTGGCTTATCTGTCGATGGAGTACACTACCTCGATCAATGCTTCGCTAATGAACGCGATGGCTCCTGTCGTAATAGTTGTTCTTTCAGTCATTTATTTAAAGGACCGATTTAACGCTGTTCAGCTTTCAGGTATTTTGCTTTCGATTGCAGGGGTGATCTGGATTATCACACGCGGGGATATTTCCCGGATTATCCACTTTTCCTTTAATCCCGGGGACTTAATTATGGTGGTGGCTGTTTCTGCATGGGGAGCCTACTCGGTAATGATGAAAAAGTTTGGAGGCCGTCTGCCCGGGAGAGGAACGTTTCTCCTCACAATGCTGGTTGGTATCATCTGTCTTCTTCCATTCACGGTATACGAATTGATCACTTTGGAGAGTCCTCTTGTCCTTGAACCTTTAAACTATTTGCAGTTGGCTTATATCAGCGTGTTCCCATCTGTTCTTGCTTTTCTTTGCTGGAACAAGGGCCTCCTTGCAGTCGGTCCATCGAAAGCATCCGTTTATTTGAACTTGATCGTTGTGTTTGTCGCGTTGTTTGGCATCATCTTTCTTGACGAAAGGCTGTACAGTTTTCAAATCATCGGAGGAATTCTTGTTGTAGCGGGAGTCTATTTATCGAACCGTGCTGGAATGAAAAAAGCATCCGTTTCCAGGAGGGGGATTAAAAGGGCGTCCCATTTATAAGAAGCTTTTAAAAATAAAACGGGAAATAAAATTTTCCGCCGGATTTTTTTATTATGACATCGTTTGTCACAAATGCCTGTTACATTTTAAGTGTAACAAGATTAAAAATTGAAAGGGTGGAAGTATGAATCAAACAAAACTATTCCAGGAAACGTTATTTCACGAAATGGAAGTTGCAGTACGAACGATCAAAGGATTGCTCGAAAAGGTGGAAGAATCGCAGTGGGAGTATAAGCCCGCCAATAACATGCGAACGCTAAAAGAGCTTGCACAGCATCTTGTAGCAATACCAAGAACAGATTTAGCGATTTTGAAAGAGAGCTCGGAAGAAGAAGTACATAGATTGAACAATGAAATTGAAGGATTAAATGGCTATCGTGAACTTTCCGATGAGCTGGAGGCAGGACTTTCTCTTTTAAAAGATTATATGGGGAATCTGGATGATGAAACATTTTTAACAAAAAAGACAAAAGCTTTTTATGCAGAAGAGGGAGCAACTCAAATCCAATGGCTTACAGAAATTCTTACCCACATGTTCCATCACCGCGCACAGTTGTTTAACTATCTTAAACAATTAGGGCAGCCGGTCAATATGTTTGATTTATACTGATGAAAGAGGAAAGGGAAAGACGCGCAGGGATGTGCGTCTTTTTCCGTTCACTACCGTTGCATTGCTGTTATTCAGAAGGTTGTTCACCAAAGAAAGGGCCATGTATCAAGTGCTGTTTTTTGCAATCTCTGTTTTCACGATGTTCGCTTTCTGCGGGAAGACGGGGAGCCTCCTCGGTGTAAAGGATTAGAGAACTCAACTAGAGTGTCAGCTCCTTACCATCATTATTAGAGGTCATCAGGTTCCTTATTTGTGACAAAAGGTTATTTTTAAAAGATTATAGGACATCTGTGCCGTTATTTACCGGGAAAACAGCTGTTTTGGTTCAATTTTAAGCGAATAACGGAACGTATGTCCTTATTTTTTTGAAAAGTTGGGTTTTTACACAAATAGAGGATTCAATGTCCTATAAATCTAAATTCCGGATTTCCAGGCATTCGTCCATCGCCTGAGGAGCATTCCTCTTAACGCTGGCTATTGATGCTTTCGATACTCAGGAGTCTCACACATTCCGAAGTTCTTCTGAATAAAGGGAAGCCATATCTTCCAGTTTTTCTTTGAAAATATCAATAATCTCAACAGGCTCTTGTACTTTAACATGGTTGCCAAGCCCCCATAGTATCTCTGCGAAGTAACTAGCTTCTGTTTCAGGAATCGTGGTATTGATCTTGCCTGTTCCATCTTTGTCCTCTTCGATAAGGTATTCAAGGTCCAGCTCTGATTTACCCCGTCTGATCCCCTCCCGGTCAAGCTTAACAATAAGCTTAAGTGCATACTCCTCTGTTTTTCTATAAGGCTGAAGCCAATCTTTTAGAGTAATTTTATTTGTTGGCGGCAATTGATGGTGTTCCTTAAATTCTGCTGCTTCGATACGATCAGCCCTGAATAGGCGGTATGCCTCTCTCTTATGGCAGTATGCTGGACAGAACCAGTACCCGTTATAGGAGTACAATCCAACTGGTGAAATGATACGCGAATGAACGCCATTGAAAGATCGATAGCTTATTTCAACCGTGCTTTTGGTTGTGGCTGCCTTTAAAAGTGTTTTTAATAAAGCGGGAGACTGTGAATCGATCCGATGTGGGTTCCATAATACAATTCTCTCCTTCATCTCATCGATTTGCTTTTTCGTTTCGTTAGGCAGGTGATGGTAAAATTTCTTCAACGCAGCCTTCGATTCCGCTTCAAAAGGAAGAGCGCCGTAGAATTGCAATGACTGATATGCGAAAAACATCGCGATTGCTTCTTCTTCTGAAAACACGATCGGCGGCAAGAACTTCTCATGAAGCAGAAAGTATCCTCCGCCTGCACCGGTCTCCGAGTATAAAGGGACACCGAGGGAACTCAGTTCTTCCAGGTCTCTTAAAATAGTCCGGTAAGAAACGCCGAACTCTTCAGCCAGTTCTGCAACGTTAAATTTCTTTCTATCATGAATTAGGATCATTAAGTTAATCAGCCGTTTTGTTTTGGACATGTTCTGTTATCCTCCGAGCTATTATTCTAATAGACTCTTTCGTTTAAAGGTTCCGAAATCCTTCCCTGGAACTGACAATGCGCTGTTTTTGGCATGACTAAAAACAGTTTAACTTCGATTGTTTATGTAGGAAAATATTAGGGTACTTCATATACAAATCCTACATATGGGAGGAGAGAACAGAATGAAGAAGTTAGGTGCGTTGTTTACGGTTTTTATGTTAGTGGTCGGCCTTGTAGCCTGTGGCGGAGGAAATAATTCCTCGTCGAATAACACGAACAACCCGGAAGAAGGGGTAGATGAAGGTGGAAGTGCAACGGTTGATGGAGCCGCTGCTGAAAAAGCTTTCCAGCAGAACTGTGCCTCATGCCATGGTGAAAACCTTGAAGGTGGAACAGGTCCAGCATTAGAGAATACGGACTTATCAAAGGATGAAATTCTTAACCAGATTCAAAAAGGCGGAGGCGGAATGCCCGCTAACCTGGTTGAAGGGGAAAAAGCGGAAAATCTTGCAGCATGGATAGCGGAGAAATAATAGATTTTATAATAAGAGGGGCTGACACTTATAAGTCAGCCCCTCTATTGTTTTTTTATTGTACTGCTGCTAAAACATTTAACACGCCATTTCCGTAATAGAACGGATCTCCGAGCGGCGTTGCTGTGTTATTCATCAAGTTACGTACCTGAACATTGCTTAGTGAAGGATTGTCAGCAAGGATCAGGGCTGCAGCACCTGAAACGTGCGGAGTTGCCATCGATGTTCCATTATAGTAATCATATGAATTACCAGGAACAGAACTAAGTATGTTTACCCCTGGAGCCATAATCTCCAGTTCATCGCCAACACTTGAAAAAGAAGCGCGATTGTTGCTGCTGTCAACCGCTCCAACTGCTATGGCAGATGCATACTTTGCCGGATAGCCGATCGTATTCTTTTTTCCTTTAGCCCCGGAGTTTCCTGCCGCTGCCACTACCACGATTCCGCTGTTATAAGCATTGTCGACTGCCTGCTGAAGAGCGGAAGAGCCGCGGTCTCCACCAAGAGACATGCTGATCACATCCATGTTATTGTCGATTGCCCACTCGATACCCTTTGCAATCCCGCTGTATGTTCCGCTTCCAGAACTGTTTAGAACTTTAACTGCATAAAGGCTTGCTGATGGTGCAACACCAAGAACTCCAAGATTATTGTTTAAACCAGCTACAGTACCTGCCACGTGGGTTCCATGGCTGTTTCCATCGTTATACGGGTTAGGTTCCCCATCAACAAAGCTCGCACCGCCTGCCACGTTTAAGTCTTCATGGCTCGCATCGATTCCGGTATCCAGGATTGCTACTTTGACGCCTGAGCCGGAGTTACCGGTAGCTTGTACATCATCGGCATTAATGTGTGGAATTCCCCAAGGAATCGTCTGGCCATAAGCGATTGCTTTATGATCTTCTTCTACAAAAGAGATGTTCGCTTTGTTTTCCAGAGCATCTGCGGCTTGTTCTGAAAGCCTGGCCTGTACTACTTTCATGTGCTTAAACTGGTGAACTACCTTTCCACCTACACTTTTAACCGCATTCTGATTGACGTTGTTCTTAAACCCAATTAAGTAATCCGAAACAGGTGATGGCTTTGCTTGCTGTGATGCTGCGCTTGCAAATCCCCCAAACAGCATAGAGACTGCCAGTACGAGGCTAAATAGGAAACTGAGTGTTTTAAACTTTTTTCGCAAATAAATTCTCCTTCCAAGTTTTTTATATACAAGGCACCCGGGCTGCCTTATACAACTAATCCAACGTAAAGACAGATAATTCTTAAAATTATAATAACACGGGCAGGAAGGAATGTTTATTGGGAAATAGGTTGAATTTTTATCAAATAAAAAGGGGATTTACAGTTCTAATTTCCCAAGTGAAAAATCATTATAATAGGGTATATTACCTGGTTGGCACTTTTGTGTAATCGGGATGTAACAGTAGTAAAACTATTATTATATTTGTCTGAATTTTTAACATTCCATTTTTGGTTGTAGTCACCTTTTGATCCATTGTTTTCCTGTTTGATTTTCCAATCGGGAAAACAGCAAAAAGCCTTTTATAACAGGAATTTTGCTATTTTGGAAGGAAGCTGGGTTCAATAATATCTAATAATTTTCCTCCTGAAACAGGAAACATCTCCACTTTTTGGCTCATAGACTCGCTAGATTGCTATGTTATGCTCATCTTGTGTTCAGCAGAAACGAAACATTTGTTGAACAACAACAAGAATTACAGGGAGGAATATGGAAATGAAAAAGAAAAATCGCATTTTGATCACACTTGCAGCAGCAGGAGCGTTACTTGCAGCGAATCCAGCGAACAGTATGGCGGCAGGAAACGAAGATACCCAGCAAGCTGATCAATTTAAAACATACGTTTATACAAAAACATTCAATTTTGCGAACCCTCAGGAATTGCAAAATTTCAACGTTGACCAATTTGTCCAGGGCTTTTTAAAGCAATATGGTACACAATTCAACTGGAACTACCAGCCGAAACAACCAGATCAACAGCAGCCTGCTCCTGAGCAGCCGGCACCACAGCCTGAGAAACCTAAAACAGAACAGCCTGCACCAGAAAAGCCAGAACAACCTGAACAGGCACCTGAAAAAGCTGAGCCAGCCCCTGCGCCTGCTCCAGCCCCAGCTCCTGAAAAACAGCCGGAACAGACGAAACAACCAGAACAACAACAGCCAGCAGGTTACAAACTTAGCGAATATGAACAACAGGTTGTGGACTTAACTAACCAGGAACGTGCTAAGAACGGCTTGCCGGCATTAAAAGTTGATCTAGAATTAAGCAAGGTTGCCCGTGCTAAGTCACAGGATATGCACGATAAAAATTACTTCTCCCATACAAGCCCGACATACGGTTCTCCGTTCGAAATGATGAAGCAATTCGGTATCGAGTACCGTTCTGCTGGAGAGAACATCGCGATGGGCCAACGTTCCCCTGAAGAAGTTGTTAATGCATGGATGAACAGTGAAGGCCACCGTAAAAACATCTTAAACAGCAACTATACGCATATCGGTGTAGGATATGTAAAAGACGGAAACTACTGGACACAAGAATTTATCGGTAAATAATTAAAAAAGAAGCATGCAGCCACTATCAAAGTGCTGCATGCTTTTATTTATACCATATTAGAATGTATAACTTTTATAGCAAAGGAGAAGGCTCGATGTTGTTAGCTTGGCTCGCCTCTGCTTTCCAATAAAGGATTGCTTATCGGCGAGTTTTCTTTAATCGTATTTATAGCTGATGCTTTTCATTTTCGGTTCATCTAGTTGTTTTATGACTTCGACTAGCAGTTTAGCTGCATTTTCGAGGTCTTTTTTGCTTATCATCGATACATGGCTGTGGATATAGCGGGAAGGGACTCCGATTACGATAGACGGGACCCCATTTTTGAAAAGGTGGAACTTGCCGGCATCTGTTCCTCCACCTGTCATTACATCAGGTTGATAAGGGATGTTATGCTTTTCAGCAGTATCGACAACCAGATCGCGGAACCTGGTGTTCGGAATCATCGTGGCATCAAGGAACGTGACAATTGGGCCTTTTCCTAATCCCGGCTTGTTTTCATTTCCGCCCGGCCCGTCTTGTGCCACTCCAACATCCAGCGCGAATGCGACATCGGGTTCAATGATATAAGGGGCAGTCGTTGCTCCGCGCAATCCTACTTCCTCCTGGACGGTTGCTCCTGCATATACGATGTTGTCATGTTGGGCATCTTTTAGTTGTTTTAATACTTCCACAGCAAGAAAACAGCCTGCTCTGTTGTCGAGCGCTTTTGCGAGAATGGTATCATTGTCAGGCAATAGCTCAAATGGGCAGATAGGAATAATCGGATCCCCGACCCTGATTCCCCATGACTTTACCTGTTCACGGTCTCTTGCTCCAACATCAATAAACATTTCTTTCATCGGATATACTTTTTTTCTTTCCTTTGGAGTTAAGATATGAGGCGGTTTGGAGCCGATCACACCGGTATATGTCCTTTTTTCTGTCACGACAGAGACACGCTGGGATAAAAGAACCTGCTCCCACCAGCCTCCGAGCGGTGTGAAACGAAGGTATCCTTCTTTTGTAATCTCTTTTACCATGAATGCTACTTCATCAAGGTGCCCTGCAAGCATTATTTTTGGACCTGTTTCATTGCCTTTTTTGATCCCGAAAATGCTTCCCATATTATCGTAAACAATATTTGTTTGCACCTTTTCGAGTTCTTCTTTCATGATTTTCCGTACATCTTGTTCATAACCAGGAGCTCCCTTTGCCTCCGTTAGTTGTTTTAGTAATTCAAGTTCCAAAATTATCCACATCCTTCTCATTTTATACAAGTATAGAGTGGCGAATCGTATTTGTTTTTATACCAATGTCTTTAAAGAAACTACTTTAAAGGGCGTTAGGTACAGATATTGTTATGAAAACCGGGAATTAGTATTTTGCGAAAAGAAGTTAACTTCATAGTTTGTTTATCCGATTAATATAATGAGATATAAAAAGAATGACGGAGGCCTGATGCGATGAAGGGGAAGTTCTCGGAATTCGGCCAGTGGATCGTTTTGGCAGTAATTGCTTTTTTATATGTAAAGTATGGCTTGCCGGCTCTATTTGAAAAAGGTGAGCGCTCGTATTTAGAAGTAGCTTTTATTGGATTCAGTTCACTCTTTTTGTTTTCATTCATCTGGATACTTTTTCAAAAGAAAGCAGATGGAGATGAATCAGAGCAAAAGGAACAGACGACTACCGGCAGTTAACTTTAACTGAGAAATAAAAAGGAAGCAGGATAGAAGTTATCGAAACAATATAGTAGAGCTTAAATTTTTTTTGAAGGGGTGATCGGATGGGGAAAGCGGGAAAACTCCAGACCATAATGAGGCATCCTGTTAAATCCTTCAGTGGAGAAAGTGTCCAATCTGTGGAAGTGAAGTCTTATGGGGTATATGGCGATAGGAGTCATGCTTTTATGGACGAGACGAGGCCAGGAAAATACCTGACAGCGACACAGGCCCCAGGTATGATCGGTTACTCTGCTGTTTTTAAAGGAGAAGAGAAGGAGGAAGAATTCCCAGAAATTCTTATCAAAACCCCGGAGGGAACCCGGTACAGCTGGCAGGATAATCTATTGAAGGAAGAGATGGAACGTTTGTCTGGTCGAAAAGTGAAGCCGGTCAAGTATTCACCTTCTCATGTACCAATAGGAGCGATTGAAGAGGAAAACATTTTGATCGTAACATTATCTTCGCTTAAAAAAATGGAAGAGTTAATCGGGAAAAGGATCGACCACAGGAGATTCCGGGCCAACCTTGTGCTGGACCTTGAGGAAGACATCCCTTTCCAGGAGGAAACATGGTATGGAAAAAAGCTTGTCTTTAAAGAAGTTGAATTAAAAGTCGAACGCCCCTGCGAGAGGTGCAGCATTATTAACATAGATCCTGAAGAAAACAGGATAACGCCGGAGATGTTAAAAAACATCTATAAATACAGGGATAATATCTTTGGTGTATATGCTTCCGTAAAACGAACAGGAAGGCTATCGAGAGGAGAAGCATTTTCTCTCGTATAGGAAAGCTCCTTTTTTAACAGAGAAGAAGGGCCGTCGTCGTTCAAAAGTTTAGGCTCTTTTCTAAAAGAATGTTGTTTTGCACAGTATTTATAAACTGCGACGTGATTGCAGCATTGATTTCCACTCCGGTCAGTTCGCTTTCCGCGGGCAACGCTTCAGCTTCCTCGTCAGCAAAAACCGCTTCCTGCGGGATCTTCAGCTGTTGCTTTTCCCGCAGGAGTCGACTGCCCTCCGCTACAATCAATTGAAGTTTTTCAAGAGAAGTACAACGAAACACAGCCTAGCGAAGGAAATACACGTAGACTCCTCGAAAATGAACATCACATTTTCTTCGTGCGATGTCTTGCTGCCGTAGCTTTCCTTATCCTGCGGGACAGCGAAGACGTTGAGACCCCGCAGTGTGGAAAGGTGAAGGCGAACGCCTAGAGACGTATGGATTGGACTGAGCCGTATGGAGATAAAGAAAACACGACGAACGAAAGAGAGTCGATGTTGCCTTATCGCAAGGAGGTGAGGGAAATCCACTAGTCTCTTTGAGCCGTAACCAGACAGGCGTTTTGTGCGAGAGAGGAGGCTCAGCGCGAGCCCGCGGAAAGCGTAGTGTATTTCCGTAGCGTTTATCCGTTATGTCGCAGTTACTCTCAAATGTGAAGCTTATAAAGCAACAAAGTATACGAAAATAGCGAAAGTTTAAGAATACAGATATGCGCTACTAGCGCTTCCGTCTTGATCTAAAGGCTACTTATGGGCAAAGTTCCATAGGCAGCCTATGTTTAATGGAAGGTGTAGTTGGATAAATAATAGAAAGAATGTTATTTTATCTATAGTGCTTCACCATAGAAAAAATTTAGTTATGATTTACCAGGGAGGTATTAGTAATGAGAGAAAATTTACACCCCGATTACCGAAAAGTAGTCTTTCATGATGTGACTTCTGGCTATAAGTTTTTGTCAGGTTCAACAATGAATTCGAATGAAACGATCGAATGGGAAGACGGCAATACGTATCCTGTGGTCAAAGTGGATATTAGTTCAGAATCACATCCTTTTTACACAGGGGAACAGAGATTTGCCGATAAAGGCGGACGAGCAGAGCGCTTCCGGAAGAAATATAACCGATAAGCAAAAATGTTTACTTGATTGGTTTTACCGTATTACAATATAGTCCCCCTAAAAAATTACCTGTACACCTGGCCGGCGTTCGTTTGGTCAGGTGTTTTGGTTTACCGTATAAGAATATCTTCCATAAAGACTCGTTAAAGGCTCGTTAAGTTTTTTCCTGAAGATTTTTTCTTCTCCTTCTAAAGTCTTATGTTTTCTTCTACAAATGACGGAAGCAAGAAACTCTTTTGCATTGTATGCTTGATATAGAAAAGGTTTTACAAACCAAAAAGAGGAGAGGAAGGTTGAAATGGAAAAACGCATATGCAAAACCTGTGGCACACAGTATGAGGGATCCCCGATAGAATGCCCCATTTGCCTCGACGAGCGCCAATACGTAGGTCATAACGGGCAAGAATGGACCACGTTGAGAGAGATGAAGGAAAAACGGTTTGAAAATGAATTTACAAAAATAGAACCCAATTTAGTTAGTATTCAAACTTCACCTGAATTTGCTATTTCACAGAGGGCGTTGCTCATTCAGACAGAAGAAGGGAATTTCTTATGGGACTGTGTTTCATTTATCGATGACAAAACGGCTGAAGAAATCGATAAGCTCGGTGGGTTAGATGGTATTTATATTTCCCATCCGCATTATTATAGTTCTATGGTCGAATGGGCAGAACGATTTGATTGTGAAGTTTATGTCCATGAAAACGATCAGGAATGGATAATGCGACCTGATAAAAGGGTAAGGACATGGAGTGGAAAAGAGCTTAAAGTGACAGACAGTATCACAGTAATTCAGGCAGGCGGACACTTTGATGGAAGTGCTGTTCTTCACTGGACTGGCGGTGCAGCGGGAGAAGGAGTCCTTTTAACAGGAGATACCATCTATGTTGTGCCAGACCGTGAGTGGGTGAGCTTCATGTACAGCTATCCAAACCTTATTCCGCTGGCAGAAAGTGAAATCGAAACGATTGTTGACCGAGTGGAGCCATATCACTTTGAGCGGATATATGGAGCATGGCCAAACTCCATCGTAAAATCAAATGCAAAGCAATCCATCAAACGCTCAGCAGAACGATATCTCCTGCATAGCAAAGAAAAAACCCGAAGCTGAGAGCTTCGGGTTTAAAAATGCTATTAAACTTTCCTTCAGTGGAGAGTTATCCACATTTTTGATGGGGTCAGACCCCCTACTTTAAATAGGGTATTGGATTAACAGCGTTGGATTTGCTGTTGTTCCATTGGCCTTTGTGCAGTTCGAAGTGAAGGTGCTGGCCAAAGGATCTCCCGGTATTTCCCATTGTTCCGATTCTTTGCCCCTGTGAAACGGACTGGCCTGTGCTGACCATCCGGCTTCTCATATGAGCATAAACGGTAGTATAGGTCTGGCCTTTTATGTTATGCGTAATAAAAACCACGTTTCCATAACTGGAAGAATAGTAGGATTTGGCTACTGTCCCAGATGCCGCTGCATGAACAGGGACCGTTCCAGATTTTGCGATATCGATTCCAAAATGGTTACCAAGTGAGCGGTCTCCAAAATTGGAGGAAACCCTGCCTGCTGCCGGATAAATAAAGCTGCCATTCCCTCTGGACGGGCGTTTCTTTTCTGTTTCAATAGCTGTATTTTGTTCAGTTGAAATGTCTGTTTCAAGCTCCATATGAAGTTCATCTTCTTCCATATTGACGTCTTTCAGAAGCTTTTTCTTATTTTCAATCTGGTTATCCAGTTCTTTTTGCAGCTTTTTGAGTTCTTCCAGGTTGGTTTCTACTTCCTCCAATTCATTGGCCACTTCTGTTTTTTTCATTTCTAACTCTTCCTTATCGCTCATATGTTCTTCCAGGATTGTTTTATCCTGTTCTGCGATCGAATTTAACGCACTGATTCTTTCGACGAAGTCTCCAAAATCCTGTGCACCGAGCAATACTTCAATGAAATCTACCGGACCGCCGCTTTGGTACATATAACGTACCCGTTCTTTCAAAAGCTTGTCCCTTTCTTCGATACGCTTTTGAATGACAGCGATTTCTTTTTTTAACTTCTCGATGTCTTCCTTCGCATCTTTAACTTCCGTTTCTTTTTTAAAGATTTCCTGGTCGTTTTCGGAGATCTTGTGATCAATTTGCCTTATTTCTTTTTCAAGCTTTTGTTCTTTCGATTTCAACTCGTTCATTTTATCCTGTGTAGCTGATGCGTTCGCTGTTTCAAGATTAGCGGGCATAAAAATGACAAGCCCAAGAATGATTATGTATAAAAGTATTTTTTTGCGAAACAAAACTGGAATCCCCCCGGTCATTTTTTGCTGATTAGAAAAACTTGCATTCTTAATCATTCAATACATACCATTTATTTAATTCGATAGAACGGGAGGTTGTTGACCGTAAAGGGAAGATTTAAACATGTACATGTTGGGAGAAGAGGTGAAAATGGGGATGGGAACCAGATAATGGGCATAAAACTGGCGAATAATGGGGGGATATGCAGGAAATAGGGTATCAAAAATAAAGATCGCTCTCCAGAAAAAACCATTAAAAATCTGAAACGTTTTTCAGGAGAGCGATGGAATCTTACCATGGTCTCTTTGCATTTAATAGACCTGGATAAGCTCGAGATGAAAATCTCCAATCGCATTTTCTTCGTAAAGGTTGGTGAAAGAAGTAGAATAATTAAAAATCGTCGCGTTAAATGCTTCTTCTTTTTCAGGTATTCGAACATAAAAGGTCATTTCATATAACAATGTTGTGACGCCGTTATATTCTCCGCTGCGCACTTTAAAATCAAAAGAAATTTTCTTTTTGCCGTTATCAGCGGTTCCTTCTTTAAAGTTTGTAATATTAAGCTTATAGTCATTCAGTTCGATTACGCTTATCATTTCTGCACCTCTTTATCCTCCGAAGTTTTAACGGAATAGCTATCTATCCGCTTGCCCCATAATGTTTCCCCCAATTTTAACACTTTAAGCTTTTCAGATGGAAGCTTCAGCCGTTCCCATTCTACATACAATCTTTCCAATGCTTCGGAACCTGTATCATCGGCCAAACGGTATGCGCCGTAATGCATAGGGATAAACAGATCTGCTTTCACTTCTAGAAAAGCTGTTATGGCGTCTTCCGGATTGATATGGGAATCTGACATGAACCATTCTGGCTCGTAAGCCCCGATCGGCATTATTGCATAAGTGATGGTGAATCGTTCACCGATTTCTTTGAATCCTCTAAAATATCCGGTATCTCCGGCAAAATAAACGGTTTTCCCCCTGTCAGGTGATTCGATAACCCAGCCGCCCCAGTGGGAGGCATTTGTATCCCACAACGATCGTTTTGTCCAGTGCTGTGCAGGTACAAAGGTAAGGTTGATATTTTTATAGGAAAACGTCTCCCACCAGTTTCCCTCTGTCACTTTTGTAAATCCTTTTCTCGAGAAAACCTCTTTTAGTCCAACAGGAACAAAAAAAGAAATGTCTCCGTTCAGTTTTTTAATAGAGGAAAAAGATAGATGGTCATAATGGCCGTGAGAAATAAGTACGGCATCTATTTCAGGCAGGTCCATAATATCTATCCCCGGCTGTGTAAGCCGTTTTTGCGTACCCATCCAGTAATCCCAAACAGGGTCAGTAAGAATGTTCATACCGCCTGTCTGGATTAAAAAGGTAGAATGTCCGATCCAGGTTAAAGAAAAATCATGCCTGTTTTTCTTCAGTTGCTCTATTTCTTTTCTGGACGATTGCGGAATCTGCTTTGATAAGTCCTTTTGCTTCGTTCTTCGCTCTTTATGCCACTTTAGAAGTTCAGAAAAACTCCTGGTATTGTTGATGCCGTCGTAATTTTGATAGCGTTTTCTCGCCATGCTCATCACCTTTTCTTTACGTTCGGAATAGTTATATAGCAAGCAGTTATCATTAAAAAGATTTTCAGTACAAGCACTTTGTCTCTTTTGTTTGTTGGATAAAATCCAGGCTATGTTTGCACACTAATAGTAAAACATGATGAGGTGAAAAAGATGGGATTGTTAAGCAGTTTTTCTGAATGGAGAAATGCAAGGTATCAGAAAAAGCTGGCAAGGATGGAAGAGCAGGGTATCTGTCCGGATTGCTATGGCAGAGGAATCAATGTGTTCGCGCAAAATGAATTCGCCTATACGAATAACTATGACTGTCCTGGATGTAACGGAAGCGGTTCCTTTGATGATTGGTCTGAAATAAACGATAGGTGAAGCGTTAAAAAGGAAAGAGGCTGGCTCAATCGGAAAGTGTTAAGCACCTCCAACACAAGTTCAAGAAAACGTATGCTAAAGTTTTCCTTAAACTTGTACCAAACGGAGGTGGTTAGAAACTTGTGTGTCAGCCTCTTCTGGTTTTTAAGGTTGTAATGTATAGGATGCACCAGGCTTGTCGATTAAGGCAGCGATTGAGTCGGGGCGGTAGGGCATCATTTCATCTACTTCACAGACCGGGACCCATTTCACTTCCAGTATTGCTTCATCATGGGTGATTACGGCTGGCGCCTGGATGATCTCACCGTAATAGGTGATAAAATAAACGTGATTGTCGCCGAGGAATGCCTCATTAATCCCTGCAATATTACCGACTTTGACATCATAGCCGGTTTCTTCCTTTACTTCTCTTACAGCTGCTTCTGTTAAGGTTTCTGAGGCTTCGACTGCTCCACCCGGCAATGTCCACGTTCCGTTTCGGTTTAAAACAACCAATATTTTCGTTTTGTCTTCGTTTAACAACAGTGTGTATACAACATCCACGCGATTATGTTCCAATGAATTTCCCCCTCTATTTGCACCTTTTTACTTCTTGAAGATTTCCCCTTTTGCTGTTTTACGGAATCAGAACCCGTTATTTGAAAATCAGCTTCAGCTTTTTTAGCGCGTTTTTTGTATTGGGATAACGCAGCGGTATATCGAATCGAGTCGTTTGCTTTAAGATACTTTTTTCATGGGAGAACACATCAAAACTCCCTTTGCCATGGTAAGCACCCATGCCGCTTGCTCCTACTCCGCCAAAGGGTAGGTACGGAGAGGAAAGATGATAGACCGTATCATTTATACAGCCGCCGCCAAATGAAATATGATCGATTACCGTTTGCTGGATTTCCTCTTCTTCTGAAAAAACATAAAGAGCGAGCGGTTTTGGACGTGAATTGACCTGTTCGATAGCATCACCAACGTTCTTGTAGGTTAAGACTGGAAGAATAGGACCGAAGATTTCATCTTCCATTACGGGATCATCCCAGCTGATGTTATCAAGAATCGTAGGCTCGATAATTAGGGAAGAGCGTTCGGTTTTTCCGCCAACGACAAGGTTTCCGTCCGATAAGAAATTAGACAACCTGTCAAAGTGCCTTTCGCTAACGATATGGGTGAAGTTCTCATTTTGAAGAGCATTTTCTCCATAAAATTCTCTGATTGTTATTTTCATTTGTTCCAGCAGGCTTTCTTTCATTTCATGGTGAACTAGCAGGTAGTCAGGAGCAACGCACGTTTGTCCGGCGTTAAGAAACTTTCCCCAGACGATTCGTTTAGCTGCGAGTTCCAGGTTCGCGTCTTTATGCACGATACATGGGCTCTTTCCACCGAGTTCAAGCGTAACCGGTGTCAATGTTTTTGCAGCAGCCTCCATGATGATTTTACCGACCGCGGTACTACCTGTGAAAAAGATTTTATCAAAGTCTTCTTTTAACAGGGCCTGGCTGGTCTCAACTGCTCCTTCTACGACTGAAATATATTCTTCATCAAAAGTATCCTGCACCAGTCTTGAGAGAACACGTGATGTTTCAGGCGTTAATTCAGAAGGCTTCATTACCGCGCAATTTCCCGCTGCCATCGCTCCGATCAAAGGGGCAACCGCAAGCTGAAAAGGATAGTTCCACGGTGCGATGACCAGAACGGAGCCATATGGTTCAGGGTAGATTTTGCTTTTCGAACCAACATGCGTAATCGGTGTTTTGACTGTCTTTGGCTTTGCCCAATCCTTCAAGTGTTTTACCACAAAGTTGATTTCTTCGTAAATGATCCCGATCTCCGTCATGTATGCTTCAGTCTTTGATTTGTTCAAGTCCGTTTTTAAAGCTTTTATTAATTCGGCTTCATAGTTTTGGATAGCTTTTTTTAGCTTCTTTAATTGATGAAGGCGAAAAGAAACGTCCTTCGTTTTATTTGCAGCAAAGTAGTCTTTCTGTTTTAAAAGCAAACTATGATAGTTTTCCATACAAAAACCTCCTAAGACATTTGCATTGTTAGATGATTGTCAATTGCTTGTCTCTGTCATTTTTGTATTCATCATAATACATTACCATCGATTTAAGCGAATCTTTGAAATCAGGGCAGCTGATTCCGGAGCCCTGCAGGTCGTCCTGTGCCTGGGTGCAATCATAATGCGAGACACAGGTAAAATAATCCATCGCCTCTTTTTGGACCCTGATCCACTTCCTCATGGGGGATAATGACAGAAACCCTTTTGTTAAGAATAGGGGTAGAGCTCCTTTTGGTGTTTTGCCAAGGTATTCATTCATTAGCATTTTATATACTTCATTCATTTTATACGGCTCTGGGTCTGTTAGATGATAGGTTTTGCCGATACCGACTTTTTCGTGGGCCAGATAAATCGTTCCGTTTAAAACATAGTCGATCGGTACAAAGTTTCCTTCCGCCTCCCCGGATGCGAGGTAGGGGAGAAGCGGGGAATAGCGTAACCGGTCAAGGACATTTAAGATGAAATACGGTCCGTCAAACTTGATCGTTTCCCCGGTTTTGGAATCTCCCCTGACAACGCCCGGCCTGATGATGGTGACAGGCACTTTCTCTTTTACTTCTTCTACAAGCACTTCAGCATCATACTTTGTGCGCTCATAATGATTTTTGAATCCCTGGCCCATCTGAAGTTCATTTTCATAGATTACACCCTGCCTGTCGCCGGAAACATACGCTGTACTGAAATAGATATAGCGTTCAAGCTTTGTAAGAGAGAGTACCCATTGGTTGATATTGCGCGTTCCATCGACATTGACTTTTTGAGCAATATTTTCGGGCACTGCGAGGTCATATATTGCGGCTAGATGGAAAACATGAGTGACCGATATTTCTAACTCTGCTTGCATTTCTTCAGGAATGCCCAGGCCCTGTTTGGTTATATCGCCGGGAATGATTGTAAAGTTGCTCTCAGGAAGCTCCTCTTTTGTAGTAGCATAGAGGATCTCCTGGCTCGCTTTCTCAACCATTTGCGGTAATACTAGCAGATAAATATGCCCGACCTGATAGTCGCTTTTAACCAGGTTCTTAATAATAGATGTAGAGATGAATCCCGGAAATCCAGTGAAAAAATAAACGTTTTCCATTTTCTTTTCCCCCTAAAGTATATTGGAACTAATGTTAGATGCCGGTTAATTCGTTAACGGCAATGCCGATTCATATTGGGTTTAGCGGATTTACAAAGGATATTGAGAGGAGGCTCACATAACTCTGCAGTGCATGCTAATTGTATCTTTCCCCGATAAGGAATATAATTTATAGACATGTTTATTCATGTCTGCTGCACTCCAACATACGGTATAAGTTTAAAATACGATAAAAGGGTTAGAATCCCTTCTAATGCAAAATAGAAAAATCGTCTGAAAGGGGTTAGAAGATGTCTGCGAGAGTAACCATGAAGGAGTCGAAAAGCATTCTAACAACTGCCACCGGATTTCTGGAGGGTTATACCCATACGTTAAATCCTTATGCTGGCTGTTCGTTCGGCTGCAGTTATTGCTATGTCAGACAGATGCCGATCGGCCTTTTCAGGGAGGAAACATGGGGAGAATGGGTTGACGTGAAACAGAATGCTGCAGCGTTATTAGAAAAAGATCTTGCTAAAGCTAGAAAGAAGGGTGCCGTCTCCATTTTTATGTCTTCTTCCACCGATCCTTATCAGCCGGCCGAACATAAAGCCGAAATTACGAGGGGAATTCTTGAAATGCTGACAGAAGACCAGCCGGATTTTCTCCTGGTACAAACACGCTCACCTCTTGTTAAAAGGGACCTCGATCTGCTTAGTAAGTTTGGCAACAAAGTGAGGGTTAGCATGACTGTTGAGACGGATCTCGATTCTGTCCGAAAGATCTTCGCAGCTTCTGCTCCTCCCATACAGGCGCGATTAAAAACGCTGAAAATCCTGAACGAGGCGGGAATACCTGTTCAGGCAGCACTTTCTCCGGTATTGCCATGCTCAGATCAATTTCCATCGCGGTTAAAAGAAGTAACGAACAGGGTCGTGATCGATGACTTTTTTACAGGGGATGGAAGCGGAGGAAAGAGAACCGAAAAATTAAAGATACGGGATATATATAAGAAGTATAATTTGGATAAGTGGTATAACCCTAATGCACACAAAATGGTGTACAGGTTGTTAAGAAAAGAGTTCAAAGAGGCTGAACTGTTCATTTCAAAAGAAGGCTTTTTGCCTTAACGTAGCTAGAAAAATGAAGATACCTGTTTTAGGTGTCTTTTTTTTGTTAAAGAAAGAGCAACTACATTCACCGTAAGGGTTGTGAACGGTAAGAATTCTAAGATGCAAAATTTACAAGTTGCAAAGATGTGTTTAATGTTATAAATTTATAACATGATGTTATTTATTTATAACATAACCGACGAATGTTTCAATTCGTTAATTGAAAAGCTAAACCTATTACTTTGTTCAGGAGGTGGCTCACTGTGAAATCCAGCTGGTTAAAATATTTGGGTTTTATTGGATTCATAGGATTACTTGGTATTTATCCGTTAAATCTTCCGATGTTAGGATTCTTTGGTTTTTTTGCGTTTTTTAAGTTTGCAAATGTCGTACATGATGAACGTTTTGACCATAATGTGAATCGAGCGTCCCGCAATGCATTCATTGCTTTTTGTGCGACGGGCAGTCGCAAAGGGTGTTGCCGCAGGCAACACCCTTTCACTCTGTTTCTGGACAGAGACGACACCGAGGTGTAACGACTG
>NZ_SWLG01000014.1 GCF_005747095.1 Exobacillus caeni
ATAGAAACAATCCAACAAAAAATGGTTCCGATCATCAAAAACCGATGATCGGAACCATTTTTAATTATTTCAGGCTAGTTATGTCCCAGCCTCTTTTTCTCTTACTTTTTTAAGCGAGCCGCTTAAAGTTCTGTCCTAATATTTCGTTCATGCTGTGAACGGTGATGAACGCTTTTTGATCAATTTCAGTTACATACTTTTTCAGTTTTATAAAATCTTTTCGGTCAAGGATCGTTGTGATCACTTCCTTTTGATCAGAAGTAAACGCTCCTCTTGCTGTATGGATCGTTGCACCCTTTCCGAGAACCTGGACGATGAAAGAACGAATATCATCGCTTTCCTGGCTGATAATAACGATCTCTTTGTTTGTATTAAACTGCTGGAGAGTATGGTCGATGACTATACCATTCAGAATAACGCCAAAGAATGCATACATTCCTACTTCGGGTCCAAACATGTAGACAGATGACAGCGCGATAGCAATATCAGAAAGCAAAACTGCTTTTCCGATTTCTACTGAAAAATATTTATTTAAAATCATCGCGATAATATCCGTTCCGCCGGTAGAAGCCTGCTGGTAAAAGACCAGCGCCATGCCGCAAGCTGCAATACATTGCCCGATAATCAATTGTATAAGTAAATCGTTGCTCAGTGGTTCCGCAATAGGGAAAAGCCACTCCAGTCCCCATACGCCAAACGAAAGAGCAAACGAAGCATAAATCGTCTTTGCCCCAAAACTAAAACCGAGAAAAATAACTCCTACGATAAATAAGATAACGTTTAGTACGATCATGATTGTCCCGAGTGAAAGCCCGGGAAAAAGCTCGTTCATGACGATCGAAAGACCACTAACTCCACCTGTTGCAAGATTGTTAGGTGATAAAAAGAAATGTATGTTAATTGCTACACCGAGAGACCCCAGTGTAATCAGTAAAAATGACTTGATTTGATTAAGCATAACATCGACCTCCAAACCCAAATATACTCTGTAAAATATTCAATTCGAATTAGGATTATAGTAGGGAAAAGTGGGTTTGTAAACAGTTAAAGCAAACCTTTTTATATAAAATCGCTTTCATTTAAAATTCTTATCATTCCGACTCTTAAAATAATGCCGGCCACCTGTGTTAGCGCCTTATCCCCAGCCGGCTAAATGAGGTGACGGGTCGGCATACGGAGCTGTAAAAGGAACAAACGGCGCGGAGCTTTGAGCAGGTGAAATAAGGAATACTCCGGAATAATGCCCCGGATAACTCCCTCCATAAAAATGCGGATATGGATAAGTCGTGTAAGTCGGCCAGTAATATATCGGGCGCTGTCTTTCGGTAACTGGAAAAGGATGAAACAAAAGAAAAACCTCCCTAAACAATGATAGATAGTTTATTCACAGTCCGGGAGATCAGGAACCTATGTTTTATTCTTCCAGGAGACTCTGTTTTCCTGGCAAACTTAAATGGTGTCAAAGTGTCCTATCCTTTCAGCGCCCTTATTAACATAAAAAACACCCCCGAAAGTTAGATTTATTACTCTAACTTTCGGGGGTCGGTACCGACCATTTCCAGGCCGACTCTATATCTTTATGCTTCTTCCAAATCGTTGGTTTCTGCGGCATACACTTTAATATCTAACTCATTCGTCGCTTTACTTGTGAGAAGGCCGGCAGTCATACTTCCACTGACGTTCACTGCGGTTCTCCCCATATCGATAAGAGGCTCGATTGAAATAAGCAAGCCTGCAAGGCCAACCGGCAGGTTCATTGCAGAAAGAACCAGGATTGCCGCAAAGGTTGCTCCGCCTCCAACCCCTGCTACCCCAAAAGAACTGATCGCTACTATTAAAATCAACGATAAAATAAACGAAGGAGTCAACGGGTCTATGCCAACAGTTGGGGCAATCATCACAGCAAGCATCGCCGGATATATTCCCGCACATCCGTTTTGGCCGATCGAAAGCCCGAAAGAACCAGAAAAGTTCGCTATTCCTTCTGAAACACCTAACTCGTTTGTTTGTGTTTTAATGTTTAACGGCAATGTCCCGGCACTTGTTCTAGAGGTAAACGCAAACGCCAGAACCGGAAAAGCCTTCTTAACATAAGTGAAAGGATTTAATCCCGCAATTGCCAGCAACACCAGATGAACAATGAACATTAACAACAAAGCTACATATGAAGCGAGTACAAATTCCCCAAGTTTCCATATCGCCCCATAATCACTTGTTGCGGTAACCTTAGTCATTAAGGCAAGCACCCCATAAGGAGTTAAACGAAGGATAAGCGTGACTACTCTCATAACAACTGCGTGTACTGCATCCACCAGATTAGCAAAGATCATGGCATGTGAAGGGTTTTTCCTCCTGACACCAAGGTAGGCTAATCCAATGAAAACTGAAAAGATTACCACTGCTATCGTAGAAGTTGACCTTGCCCCGGTAAAATCTAGAAAAGGATTTCCGGGTAGCAATTCTATAACTTTTTGAGGATAAGATAAGCTTTCCATATCTCCCAGCCGTTCTTCAAGTTGCTGGGCCCTCGCAATTTCAGCGTCTCCTTGTTGTATCTGTATAGCTTCCAGATCAAAGGCAAAGGTCGTTCCGATACCGATTGCTGCTGCAATAGCTGTAGTGCCTACTAAAATTCCTATAATGAATCCGCTTATCTTCCCGACATTATTTTTCAATTTCATCTTCACAAATGCCGCGACGATCGAAATAAACACCAGCGGCATAACAATCATTTGCAATAGCTTTACATACCCATAACCAACAATGTTGAACCAATCGATCGAGTTTTTGATCGTGTCGGATGCTGCCCCATAAATGATCTGAAGGATTACCCCAAACAGAATTCCCAGCCCTAAAGCAGTAAATACTCGTATTGAGAAGGAAACATGCCTTTTCTGCATCGCATATAAGCCAAAAATCAATGCACACATTACAACAATATTAATCAAAGTAAACGCCATAACCTATCCCTCCCTTTTCCCTCAAGTTCTCTATGTATATGCTAATAATTCCTATAAAATAGCTTGGCTATATATCCTATATCTTTTTATCTTTTAAGAAGGCTCTTTTCTGAAAGACTGTTGTTTTTGCACAAAAGAGATAAACTGCGACGCAATTGCAGCATTGATTTCCACTCCGGGCAGTTCGCTTTCCGCGGGCAACGCTTCAGCTTCCTCGTCAGCAAAACCCGCTTCCTGCGGGATCTTCAGCTGTTGCTTTTCCCGCAGGAGTCGACTGCCCTCCGCTGGAATCAATTGGTGTATTCTCAGAAATGAAAAACACCAAAGCCAACTCTTAGCGAAGCAACACACGTAGACTCCTCGAAAATGAACGTCTCATTTTCTTCGTGCGATGTCTTGCTGCCGTAGCTTTCCTTATCCTGCGGGACAGCAGCGAAGACGAGTGAGGAGGCTCAGCGCGAGCCCGCGGAAAGCGTAGTGTATTTCCGCAGCGGTCATCCATCCGTTATGTCGCAAGTCATCTCAAATGTGAAGCTTATTAAGCAACAAAGTATGCGAAAAGAGCCTTTAAGGAAGAGGGAATTACTGTTTTTGTTCCTGGTTGTGGTATAGTGGAGGTATAAAGGAGGGAATCAATCATGGAAAAACATATGATTACTGTCATGAACGGAAAACAACAGCTTCAGTTAACCCCCGAAAGACTTGCAATGTACCACCGGTGCAATCTTATAGAGGCGCATGATGAAAACCATGAAACATACTATCTCTTCTTTTACAAACAAGTTTTTCTAACAGGCAAAAAGGCAAGTGATGTTAAACGCCATTCTTTTGTTGAAAAAGCCTTTAAAAACGGCATTCTCTTTGATTCGGACCATCCTCTCTTGAACAATCTTTTAAACAGTACCTCTTCAATTAAGTTCCAGCGTTTCAATCAGCTGCTAAATAAAATACAACAAACATATACTCCTCAAGAAACCGTATTGATCTTCACCTTTTTTGATACCTTTATCGACAAACAAAAAATTATTAAACTTGCCCAGAACCTCTTTTATGAATACAGAAGGAACGGGAAATTATATATGGGCTACCAGATTCTAAGAATACTGAATCACTTTGCACCAGAGCATGGATGGATTAAACAACAGGTGAACCATATGGACTACCAGAAATATGCTATGTTCTACAATCAGTCTCCTGAACAGATCGTTAAAAAAGATCCCCTTTACGCAGAACTGATCTGTTTTGAAAAAAGAACTTCCCCTGAATGCCAGCTTATACTATCATCTATACTAACGACAGGTAAGAGATGGACAGATTTCCTTTCTGTAACGATCGACCACTATGCAAAAGCGCCTGATTCCGCCAGGTTCCAAACACTCATTACCCTTCTTGGGCGTTTTATTTCCGAAGACTCCGAAAAAGCAAACATCCTTAATCACCTTTACAGGCAGTCACCTGATCTTCCTGAACTCCAGCACCATTTATTTCAGACCAGTCTGCTTTTACATAACTATGACGAAGCAATCGATCTGGTCTCCCTTCATAGGCTCCCGTTAACTGCTTTACAGAAAAAAGAACTGAAAGATGTTATACTCGAAAGCCTTCCATCTCTTAAAAAGCAAACAATCGAAAAGCTAAGCGTTGTTCTACAGCAATTATTCGCATCCGATTCAGAGAAACTGAACGAAATATTGATGCCCTGTGTGTCATACTTGCTAAAAGAACATGATATTAATTATATAAAAGCCTGGCTTAGACCGCTCGAACAGTCGGAACACCCTCTTCCTGTT
Source organism: Exobacillus caeni (assembly GCF_005747095.1). Lineage (GTDB taxonomy): Bacteria > Bacillota > Bacilli > Bacillales > Guptibacillaceae > Exobacillus > Exobacillus caeni. The sequence continues at coordinate 4,751 of NZ_SWLG01000014.1, forward strand.
GTTAAAAAAATCAACGAGATGATCATGGTTCTTGATGACCCGGATAAGCAATCGTCACTCGGGGAAATGTATTACTTCTTTAAACAATCGGAAAAAGCGATCGAATGCTTCAAGTGGGATATGGAGCTCAAGCCTGACGATCCCAAACCTATACAATCGCTGTCCAAGATCTATGCAGAAAACGGACAGCCAGAAGAATCTCAAACCTACCAACAGCTTCTTCGTTCCATGAATAAAAGGGCGAACTGAACGATAAAAACGGACTGACTTTTTGTGCTGAAGAGGCGATTGAATGCACCTCCACACTTTAGCCAGTCCCTTTATGTACATAACTTATCATTTTGCAAGTGAATGCTTGAATGCGTAGATCACTGCCTGGGTTCGGTCCGCCACTTCAAGCTTGCTTAAGATATTGCTTACATGAACCTTTACTGTCTTAAGAGCGATAAATAGCTCATCTGCGATTTCCTGGTTCGACTTTCCTTCGGCCATCAACAATAAAATTTCCATTTCACGGTTTGTCAGCTCATCATGTGGAGATTGGTTATTCTTCTGGCGCATTCTGGACATCATCTTCCCGGTGACTTCCGGTTCCAGCACAGATTCCCCACGGTAGGTTTTTCGAACCGCTTCTGCTATGGAACTGGCTTTGGATGTTTTCAACATGTAGCTTGTTGCTCCAGCTTCAAGGGCCGGGTAAACCTTTTCATCATCCAAAAAGCTCGTCACAATAATAATCTTTGCTTCCGGCCACTCTTCGATGATCTTCTTTGTCGCTTCGATGCCGTCCATTTCTTGCATGACCAGGTCCATCAAAATGATGTCGGGACGCAAATCAAGTGCAAGTTTAACCGCCTTCTTTCCATTCTCCGCTTCCTCAACCACATCGATGTCAGGCTGGGCATCAAGATAAGAAGAAACGCCTATCCTTACCATTTCATGATCATCAACGAATAACACGCTAATCATCTGTTTCACCCTCTATCATAGGAACTCTTACTTCTAAGCGCGTCCCTTTATTTGGCACGCTCACTATCTTCATAGAACCGCCTACCTCAACTGCTCTTTCGTGCATCGTTTGCATTCCATAAGAACCTGTTTTTTCTTTGTCCATCTCAAAGCCTATCCCATCATCTGCTATACGCAGAATAATCAACCCTTCACGCTCGATCAATAAAACTTCCATACTTTCAGCCTTTGAATGCCTCAATATATTGGAGACAGCTTCCTGCAAAATTCGAAATAGATGGTCCTCGACTCCTTTATCAAGCTTTAACGGTTCCACTTTCCACTTCAAGTTGATCGGCACTTTCTGTGTTAATTCACCCAATAGCTCCTGAATTCCTTCCTGGAGCGATTTTCCTTTTAACGCTGCAGGCCGTAAATGAAGTAACAGGGCACGCATTTCAAGCTGGGACTGGTGAATCATCTCTTCCACCATCTTTAGCTGTTTCGTTTCACGCTCATCTGTAGAGGATTTTGATTCATTGATTGCTGACATCATCATAGATGCAGCAAATAACTGCTGGCTGACCGAATCGTGAAGTTCTCTTGCAAGCCTCTGGCGTTCCTGGGAGACCATTTCCTGTATCCGTTTCTCCTGTACTTCCGCCTTTTCACTTGCAAGCTTTTGCGATAGCTTTGTCTGTTCTGAGATCTGTTGTTGGATTCTTTCTATCGTGTTTCTGATCGTATCAAGTTCCGGTACACCACAGAGGTCTTTCTTGCTCACCTGTCTGCCGCGTTCCAGCATTTTTAGAGAATCTTCTATTGCCTCAAAGTGTTTTCTCAAGATGATTCCCGCAAACAATCCAAATACTGCCCCGATCAAAAGACTTAAAACAGGCACAAAAATTATAAAGGGTAGATCCATTACTGTCCTTGACCAAAAGACTGACCAATCGGCAGAAGGAAAAGCGACTAAGAACGATCCCATCAAGATGCCCAGAACAATGATCGCAAGTCCAGCTCCCGCTAAAATGAAACGCTGAACGGTACTCATATGCGCTTCACCTCAAGGTTTCCAACCATCATCGAAGTAACGATCTTAATTTTCTGATCTGTATTTTCATAATCAGGGGTATGATAGTGCAATACCTGGTTGAATAGTTTAGGTTCTTCGTGGTCAAAGATAGCCGCAGAACCAGCAAGGATCGAATGATGGACACTTACTTCCACATCAAACGGAACGAGGATTTCGATGTTTCCGATAAAGTTGCGGACAACAATAACCGATTCTTCCTGCGGCAGCAGCGTATAGCTTAAATCGATCACCGTATCGCCGATGCCGCATTGAATGTTGATATCGTTCCATTCATATACTTGTTCAGGAGTTTTTTGCTGGCCTAACCACATGTTTTCAAAAAGCGGCTTTTGTTTAAGTAAAGGACCCTTTTCCTGTGATAAAGTATCTTGCTTTTCTTTCACTTCAGGTTTAATAAATTCTGGCTCCTGTTTCGACTTGTAAAACTGAACTGCAATATAAAGTAAAACAGCGACCAAAAAGAACTTGAATGCCATCAAATTCAATATCGTGATCAGTAGACTGATAAGCCCGATCCAAAATAAAATCTTCCCCGAAGTACGAGGCATCCGTTTTCGCCCAATATAGATTAAACCGACCAAAATGAGCAAATAAAAAATCAGGCCTCCGCCGTTAAATGATATTTCTAATAACAGAAGAATAATACCGATCAGGAGAATCCAGCCCATAAAATCTGATTTCTTTTTATTGGACATGGCGGATCGCCTCTCTTTCTATCGATGAAGTAAAGAAAAATAACCTATGAGATTTATGAGAAAAAAGGCGTAGAGCACTACGCCTTCTTAGAATACCATGTTTACATTAAGAAATAGAATGTGATTCTTCTATTTTCAGTTCTTTTTCAAGCTGGGCGAACCGCGCATCTATCGTATTATGATGATAGTCTGAGTTAACCTGGTGCTCAATTCGATCTAAATATTGCTCAATCTCTTCAAATTTTGAAAATGGCTTAGAAGAATACGTTTCCTGCTCAAGCACTTTATTCATGCCATGGTTTGCACGGGCAACATTTTCACGGCCCATTAGTTCCATGCGTTTGATATACATATCTTTCAGCTTATGTTTCATCTGCTCATATTTCTGTTCCAGGTTATCAAGCTCGCGAATAGCCGAATCAAGGGATTCCTTCAGGCGAATACCACGTTCTTCATATTGTGATCGCTCCCTTTGTGCAAATTCATAAAGCTCATTCTCCCCTGCTTTTGAAGCAACCTCCGCCTGTTGCTTGCGCTTCTCTACCATTTTTTGTGCCTGATGATACTCCCTGGTAAATTCATCCTTCAAAAGATACTGGCGCTCCACCAATTTACGCGTCTTTTCAACCTGCTGCTCACACTGGCGTAAATACTGGTTTAACACCGAAATCGGATTCTTCTGCTCCTTTTTATCCAACATCTCATGAAAATCAGCTTCGATAGAGTTTTTAATACGGCCAAATAAACTACCCACTGTAATCTCTCCTTTATAGTTGTTTTTTCTAACTCTTTTTAAAACCTCTGTTAAATAATGTACAATTAGGACCACAAAGCGACACTTCTTTGCTCTCCCTAAAAAATAGATACTAAATCTATTTTTACAAGAGCGTAGCGACAAGGCACGTTGTGTTCCCGGCTGCGTCATGCTCGCATGTAAGAAGCCAGGGATACATAAGAGCCGCCAGGGAGAGCAAATATGCCGTCTCTAAATCCTTAGTTTCTCTTTAACTCCGCCCACTGCTTCTCAAAGCTCGTGAACGGGTCTTCATCCTGCTGCTGCTCTACTGACTTCTCCTCATTCCACTTCTTATATACAACATAGAGAACATAGATCGCTGCAAGCCCAACCACTGCCGGAAAATTTGAAGCAGAAGCGCTCAGGGCAATCAGTGCGATTATTCCCCAGATGACTTTTCCTGATGTAGAATCTGTCTTCAAGAACTCCTTCGCTGCATAATAGAGAATAAGTAGACTGATTGCTAACCCCACCATCGGGCCAAGATTAGCGAGCAGGATTACTGCTGCGAAACCTCCAAGTATAAGTAAACCGAATTTTTTCATCTTCGTTTCCTCCTTTCTTGTCTCTATCTTATCTCGATAGGGGCTTTCTCATAATGAACCTGAGCTATATTTTCTACTAAGACTTGAGGCTTATAAGGCTTATTGCTAGAGACTGATTATTAATACGGTGGATAAAGCGCAGGAGCCCACGATGGATTTTTAGTTCGATCACCAAGTTTCGGTTTTAAAAATATGGTCGGAAACCACTTGATGATGTATAGAGGCTTATGAAATGATAGTATCAATTTAAGATATCGCGTTAAGACAGGGGAGTGTAAATCATGACGCCAGAAAAGTTATATTACCAGGATCCATACAAACGGTCTTTTTCTGCTCAAATCCTTCAAAATGAAAAAGATGAAAAAGGACGTTTCTATGTTGTTTTAGATAAAACGGCATTTTATCCAACAGGCGGTGGGCAGCCACATGATACCGGGACAATCAATGGTGTAGATGTTTATGACGTTGAGGAAGTAGAGGGAGAAGTTCGGCATTTTACCGATACACCTCTTGAAGGGAAAGAATGTAATGGAGAGATCGACTGGATACGTCGGTTCGATCATATGCAGCAGCATGCCGGACAACATATTTTATCAGCTGCATTTGAAGATATATACGGCTATAGGACTGTAAGCTTTCATTTAGGAAAAGAAATTTGCACCATTGATCTTGAAGTACCAACACTTCATGAAGAGGAAGCTGAACGAGCGGAGGAAAGGGCCAATGCTATCATTCTTGAAAATCGCCCTATTGATACAAAGTGGGTAACAGAAAATGAGATCAGTAAATACCCGCTAAGAAAGGCTCTATCTGTTACTGATGATATCCGCCTCGTCATTATTCCTGATTTTGATTACAACGGCTGCGGAGGAACCCATCCAAATACGACAGGACAAGTCAGCTCCCTGAAAATCCTTCAGTGGGAAAAACAAAAGAAAAATATCCGCGTCCACTTTGTATGTGGCAACAGAGTATTAAAGCAGCTTCACGAAAAGAATCTTGTCATCCAGCGCTTAAATGGAGTGTTAAGCGCTCCCCAGGAAGATTTGGAGGCTGCTGCAACTCGTATCCTGGAGCAACAGAAGAATCTCGAAAAAACAGTTGATGAATTGAAAACCGAGCTTCTGGTTCAAGAAGCAAACAAACTGACCGAGCATGCAATAACAACGAACGGCTATAACCTTGTGGAAAAAGCCTATTCAGGCTGGACTATGGCTGAGCTTCAACAATTGGCCAAAAACATAATCCATAATTTCGACAGCATGCTGGTACTGTTAGTAAACGAAAACGATGACAGGCTTCAACTTGTTTGTGCGAGAAGTAATGATATCGAGATCAACATGAGGGAACTTATTAAGCGCATCCTACCTGAAATAAATGGTAAAGGCGGAGGAAGCGAAACAGTTGTACAAGGGGGAGGAGAAAAGATTATTTCTTCCGAAGCATTGATCGGAAAAATGGTGGAAGTGACAAATACACTCAATTAACAGTGCCAGGCACCTTAAAAAGACAACTGTCCTTTTAGGGTGCCTGGCACTCCACTGTTAGAAGCTCTCTTTGATCGGTTTCATTCCTATGAGGGAAACGCCGATTTTTTTACATATTGTTAAGTAATGCATCAGCATTAGCAGGACGACCCCGGTGTTCATGCCTAAGATGATTCCTGCCATTTGAAACTGGGGCAGTGAGCCTAATAAAACCATCAAGGCAAAGGAAACCATTGTTGACCAGACCGAATGGATCAAAGCGTCTTTGACAAGCCCCATTCCTATAAGAAAAGCCCACATCGGCATTATAAAGAAGTGAAACAGAAAATACGGCCACAGCAACTTTAAATAGATAGCTGGAGCAGTTGAATCAAAAAACAACTTCGTTAGTGGCTCTGCAAAAAAGTAAAAGATCACTACCGAGGGAACCCCATAGGCAAAGGTTAATTTCATCACATGCTGTAAAAGTGACTGGAGCTTTTTATAGTTCCTGCTGGAGAACGCTTCAGAAACAGTCGGGATAAGAACGATTAAAAGGGAATGGGCAATGAAAGCCGGAAAAAACCCGATCGTGATGGCAACCCCGGCAAGCATACCGAAATGTTCCATCGCTGTCGTTTCCGTTAAGCCGGCCCTTCCCAATGCAAAAATTATAATAAATGGCTGCACTGCGTTTGTTATCGCATGAAAGATACGAAGGCCGGTCGTAGGGACAGATATAGCCAGAAGGTTTTTCCTAACCTCTTTCCCATGAATATAGGCTCTCGGATTGCGCTTTAAATAATGAAGCTGCACGAAATAAACATGCATCAAGTAAATAAAAACAACCAGTTCACTTCCGACAAGTGTACATAGTGCTATCAATAGCGCGGTGCCTGTTTCAAAATGGAACGCCTGATAAACAAACGCCAGCAGGATAAGTTGAACTGCTTTTCTAAGGAAGTTCGCAAAAGCAATCTTCCCCATGTGCTGGACACCCATAAAATAGCCTCTCGCTAAAGAAGAAAATGAAATGATCGGGATAAGGAAGACCACCAACCATTTAACAGCGGGATGATAGTTATGGAAAACCGGTATATACGGAAAGGTAATGCCGGCTAGGATCGTTAACAGTACTGCTGTGGCCACCGCGATCTTCAGAGCATGGCCAAGCATGTTCAAATGGTACTTCTTCTCTTTTTCAGCTACGAATTTTGAAACGGAGATCGGCAGCTCCAGGCTGGCAATGATTACAACAAGAAAAACGGAAGGCAAAATTGCCATATATAAGCCAAGTCCATGTTCTCCCAGCTCTTTAGCAAGAACTATGTTGATCAGAAATTCCAGGCATTCTCCAAGGAATGCGGCAACAACTAGAATTAATGTCCCTTTAATAAATGTATTCATCTAATCTCTCCTGTCCCTTTTCATACTTTAATGATATGAGACAAGCAAAGAGATTATTTTTTAGTATTGGCCCATTTTTTGGACATTTTCTTCTAAATCATTCAACAAGCCTGTCCTGGTATGTTTCTGTGGTCCAGAGGCATAGCAGTAAAATCAACTCGAATCCGTTAGTGATCGCAATACTATCTATAGGGATGGGAATAAAACCTCCAAGAGCCATAAAGGCAACTCCTATAAGCATCCATCCCCAGCGCTGGCGTATCCAGAGAATTATTCCTGCCGCTGCCATCGGAATCGTTACTAGAATGACCATGAGCGGCGGTCCGCCAGATGCTGCAGGTTCATACTTTAATACCCCATTCGTTATTTCGGGCTCTAGATGTATTCCAAGCGTTTTAGTGAAAAGCTCGAGTAATATGAGTATCACTGTGAACACGACTGTAATAATCCATGCAAGCTTTGTTTTCGCCCAGGTAACGCTTGCTCTGGCGATAGCATACCAGGAGAACACCACGAGAAGCGGAGTTAAAATCGCATGGAACCAGAAGCGGAGAAGATTTAAACTTTCAAGGACAGAGCCTTTTCCTATTGCCTTTCCTGACGCAACTATAGCATTGTCATAAAATAACCCTGCTGTAACGAGAAGCAACACCTTCCCTGATGCAGATCCTCCATAGCTTGGCGCCAAATATATCCCCCATAGGAGCAAACCAAGATATGATAGTGCAAATACAGTATAGAGAAATGTATCCATACGACCTCCTATGACTCATTTTCATGTATCTCATCATATATCTTCATTCCATTTCTTCAAGATAATTAAACAAAAAAGCAAGTTGCCCCTCCTTTTTACCTTTTCTCCAAGAAGGGGAATTATATTGGACGTCGAATTTATTAGTTTATCTTTGGTAAAGGAGCACACAAGTTGATTAAAAATAACATCGGGTTAATGACAATCGCTATCCTATATATTTCGTTTAGTATCATGCATGCATTTATACCGGAATATTTTACAACTACTTATTTTTTGCGGGGAGCACTCTGGGGCGAAGCAGACATTGAAGATTATAAGCGTTTTCCTTCCAGGGGATTGGCTGCAGCAAAGGAAAATACCTTTCATTTTAAGAAAAACATTAATGAAAAACTGGTTCACTCAGCATCTGAAAAAATAACCTACTTTGCTAGCGGTAAACCTTCCAAGATTACAAATCTGGAGTCTTTCTTGACTGATAACGAAACTACTGCATTCCTCATCATCAAGAACGATACTATCCTGTATGAAAAGTACTTTAACGGTTATTCACGGAATTCTGTCAACACTTCTTTTTCGATGGCAAAATCGTTCCTGTCTGCTTTAATAGGCAAGGCTGTTGAAGAAGGGTATATTAATAGCCTCGATGACCCGATCACTAACTACCTTCCTGAGCTGAAAGAAAAGAACATGCAGGCTATCACGATCCGCCACCTGCTCACTATGTCATCTGGGTTAAGTTATTCTGACGGATTCCTGTTGTTCGGGGACGGTGCAAAAACGTACTATCCCCCCGATCTAAGAAAGATTGCGCTTCAAGAAACTTTCATAAAGGAAGGACCCGGGGAACATTTTTTATATAACAACTATAACCCTCTACTGCTCGGTCTTATTTTGGAAAGGGCAACGAGGCAGCCAGTGTCAGCTTATCTAGAAAACAAGATATGGAGGCTTCTTGGAATGGAATTTGAAGGATCCTGGAGCATCGATAGCAAAGACAGTGGTTTTGAAAAGATGGAGAGCGGAATTAATGCAAGAGCAATAGATTTTGCTAAGTTTGGCCGATTGTTCTTAAACAAAGGGAACTGGAACGGTAAACAGGTTTTATCCGAAAGTTGGGTAACCGAATCTACCAGCCCTTTACCCGTCATACCATCCGGCTATTATGAGAACACCAAAGACTGGGCTCTCTTCTCAAACAAGAAGGGATATTACTCTCACATGTGGTGGGGATATGAAAGAAAGAATGGGGAACATGATTTTTTCGCGATGGGGAATTTTGGCCAGTTCATCTATGTTTGCCCTTCGAAAAACCTCATCATTGTGCGAAACGGCAAAGATTACGGGAAAGTGGATGCCTGGCCGGAGATTTTCTATGAGATGGCCAACAATCTATAACTATAGTAAAGAAGAGCGGCGCATCGTGCACCGCTCTTTCGTGTTATATCACTGTATAGTCCTTCCACTCTTCCGGTAACAGGGACAGATAGTTACGATGCAAAAAGCGGTCATCGACAAGCACGATTACTCCCCGATCGTTCTCCGAGCGAATCAGCCTTCCTCCAGCCTGAAGAACTTTGTTCATTCCCGGGAATACATAGGCGTAGTCGTAACCCTTTTTCCCAACACTATTAAAATAGTCCTTGATAATGTTTCGTTCGAGCCCGAACTGAGGAAGTCCTACTCCAATGACAACGACACCATTTAACCTGTCACCCTTCAAATCGACTCCTTCAGAAAATATCCCCCCAAGAACTGCAAAGCCGATCAGCTTTTGTTCACTTTCCGCCTTGAAAGAAGAAAGAAACGCCTCTCGTTCCTCCTCTGACATCCCTCTATCCTGCACGATCGTAGGAATATCAATGCCCTGTTCCATGAATTGCTCGTACACATTGATCATATATTGGTACGACGGGAAGAAAACCAGATAATTTCCTGGACGTTCCCCGGCAAGCTGGCCGATCATTTTGGCAATAGGCTCTTTCGTTCTTTCCCTATCCCGATATCTAGTAGACAGAGGCTGTATAAATACTTCTGCATTTTCTTTTGCAAAAGGGGATGGAACTGACATCGAATAGTCCTCATCATCTGCTCCAAGCATGTCCCGGTAGTAATCCAATGGGGATAAGGTAGCAGAAAAATAGATTTTCGAGCGATAATTTTTCCCCATTTTCTGCAACAGAGCGGAAGGGTCGAGGCAGAAAAGTTTAATACGAACCTCGCTCTTCTCATATTCTACATACGTTAAATAACGTTCATCGTAGTATTGCGAGATTCGGATAATTCCCTGTGCTAAAAAATACGTATCTAACAACAGCTGCTGTGATTCTCCATCCCTCTGGTTCACTAACTCTTTTTCAGCATGCGAACTAAAAACCTCAAGTAACTCGACTAGCTGTTCAGGAATCTCTTGCAAGATAAGATTCTTTTGTTCGTTACACTGTTTTTTCAAAGCAAGCAGGCTATCATTAACCGCTTTTGCCGAATCAGAGATCTGTGAATTGTCATTTTTGTATTCACGCTTGATCTGCAGGAAGTGTGACTTGAACAAGTCCGCCGAAAACATTTCCCTCGCCCTATCCACAAGGTTATGTGCTTCATCAATCAACAAGATGGTCTGCTTTTTCTGCTCTTCAAAAAAACGCTTTAAAGAAATGCGAGGATCGAAAATATAATTGTAGTCACAAATAATCGCATCAGCAGCATAGGCAACATCAAGCGAAAACTCAAATGGGCAAACCGTATGCTTTTTCGCATATTTTTCGATCGTTTTACGGTCAATCAGCTTTTCGTTTCGAAGGATATCAAGCACCGCCCCGTTGATCCGGTCATAATAACCATCAGCGAATTCACAATAACCCTTCTGGCAGATTGTTTTTTCCTTAAAACAAACTTTGTCCTTTGCCGTGATTGTTACAGCGTTCATACAGAGTCCTTTTTCCTGCATGAGAGAGAATGCTTCCTCCGCCGACTCCCTTGTTATTGTCTTTGCAGTAAGATAAAAGATTCGCTGAATGTGTCCTTCTCCAATCGCTTTTATAGAAGGAAATGTTGTGGAAACCGTCTTTCCGATTCCCGTCGGTGCCCTTGCGAATAGGTTCTTTTCATCGCTTATCGTCTTATACACAGCCCCGGCAAGCTTTCGCTGGCCTTCTCGATAAGCATCGAACGGAAAAGGAAGTTCTTTAATACTGTTATCTCTTCCTAGCTGATGTTCAATCCTAAAGGAAGCATAAGGAAAATACCCTTTTACCGTTTCCATAACGAAAGACGTAAGTTCTTCCCGGCTGAATGATTGAATAAATTGCTTTTTTTCCTCAGTATCAACCTGGACATATGTTAGCTGAACGTAGATCTCGTTAATCTCGTGGTCTTTAGCATACATGTAAGCATAGCATTTCGCCTGTGCCCAGTGTACAGGATAAGTGTCAGCTGAAATATTGCTCAGGTCTCCGGATGTTGATTTTATTTCATCAACGGTCACCATATCCTCAGAGAATAGAAGTCCGTCACACCTTCCATCAATAGTAAAAACCAACCCTTCATACGGGATTTCAGCACTAACATAAAATTCTTTTTCATCCTTTTCGTTATATGTTTTTTGTATTTTTTGATGGGCTTTTGTCCCCTCGTGCAGAGTGGTACTCGTTCGAAACCTCGAATCGATGCTTCCGCTTCGATAAACGTATTCAACCAGGGATCGAACTGAGATCTTCACTTTATCCGGCATACTATCACCTGTAATCATCGTAGTACCTTCTATTTTATCAGGTTTGGTTAAAATCGCGCATAAAGAGCTTTAATTTTTGTAAAAAATCAAAAGGCAAGCGGATATCCATGATCCTCTTGCCTTCTAAGTTAGTTTTTCAATTGTGTATAAACTACAAGCCTCTCTTTATGAGTAGAAGCTTCATGATCAAAGTCCCCTGTACAGGTGATCAGGTTCAGGCCGCTCCTGTAGGTATATCCAAAAATCTCATTCAGCGGTGCTTCGTTACGCGGATAGCTCTTTACTGCATAGACGACAAAGGTTCGTTGATTCCCATCAGATCCGGAAACTTTTATCTCATCGCCCTTTTTTAGTTTTTCTAATTTGAAAAACACGGCAGGTCCAGTCTTGTTATCGACGTGTCCTGCTATAACGGAATTGCCGGGTTGTCCGGGTTGGGCCCCTTTTTGATACCATGCAACATTTTCGTCGTTTTTCGGCACATCCATTTTTCCATTGGAAAGCATACCTACCTTTTCCACTTCTGCATCCACGCCGATCGCAGGGATTTGAAGCCTGTCTGGTATGATTCCCTCTCGATTATCTTTGATTATCTCTTTGTCTGAATCGGTTTTAGAAATGTTCGAGTCCGGTAATGTCCGTAATGGGTCTTCCTGTTGTATGTTCTCTTGCATGCCGGAATTTTGATCCCTGTCGCCAGCAGATTGTGCAGCCATGCTGCAACCGGATAGCAACAGCATGGCAGGCATCAATAGCTTTAATACGTTCATCATGGAGTTCACTCCTATTGAATGTTATCTTTCAATCTGCTTTCTTCGTAGAACTACTCCAGTGGCCGCTGCGATCGCCAATAAACCTGCAAGGAGCAATTCAAACGGAAACTCTTGCTGTTGTGCCGTGCCGCCCATACCGGTTTTCGGCATATCAGAAGGCATGCTGCTCTCGAACTTTTCAGGGAACTGGTTCACAAATGCTCCCGAAAGAGCTTTTGCAGGAGTAAACATATGGGCATATGCTTCCCTAACATTATCATAGGCCGTTGCATAATTTTCACCTGCATAACTGTTAAACGCACCGATCAGTTGCTCCACATGGTCTTGCAATCCTTGAGACAGCATATCCGCTTTTAATCTCTCGTCTGTTGCTGTTTCAAGAAAGTTTGAGAAATCTTCCCTGTATTGTTCAAGGTTCTTTAAAGCTTCTTCTTTCTTCGCTTCATCGTTTGCTGCTGTCGCTTTTACATAATCGACGAAATAACCGATATGCCCGGACCACATTTCTTTAAATTTCATCCCAGCATCCTCGCCATAAACCGAAGAAATTGCTGCAGCGAGATCATCGGTGTTTTCACTCAAAGCTTGTGCAGAAGCTTCAAAGTCTTTTGAGCCATCGATGCCGTTCTGCATTGCCATCATAGCGAGACCAGCATGTTCAGCAAGCAAATGGCCAAGCTTTGCTCTTAAATCGGAAGCAGGGGTTACAGCCATCGTGTTGTTAAACTTGTCCGGGAATTGATCCGTGATGGCGCTCGATAAGCCTTTCGCGACCATATGCATATGGTTGATCGCTTCTCTTTCATATTCATACGCTTTTTCATAATTCCCGGCTACATAGCTGTCGAAGGCACCGATAAGCTGGTTAACATGCATCTGTAGTCCTTCTGCAAGTGCATCTGCTTCCAATCGTTCCCCTGTAGCTGTTTCGAGGAATTGGGAAAATTCATTTTTATAGTTTGCAAGGGAATCCAACGCCTTTTGCTTTGCATCTTCATCTTTGTTGCCAGTTGCTTTCACATAATCGACAAAGAAACCGATGTGATTGCTCCACATATCATGGAATTGCTTGCCTGCTTCTTCTCCATATACAGAGGAAATCGCCTTTGCCAGGTCTTCTGTGTTGTCGCTTAACGCTCCTGCAGATTCCTCAAAGTCTGCTGCTCCTTCCGCTCCTTTTCTCATCGTTTCAATCGCAAAGTACGCATGCTCGCTTAATAAATGGCCTAGTGTCGCTCTTAAATCCGCCGCTGGTGTTTCCACTGTCGGGGCACTATGTGTTTCACCATTTTGTGCACTTACGATTCCTGCTGTCGGCAATAAAAGAGATACACTCAACGGTAATGCTACGATTCCTTTTTTCCAATTCATTATTCTAACACTCTCCCTTTTAAAAAATTTGATTTCACTGGGCTAACGATAGAAAAATGAATCTGGATCACTTTTTTTTAAAAAAACATTTATTTTTTCATACCAGGCTTTTTTTCATGATGTTCGAGCTCGTCCAATTTAATGGTTTTTGTAATACTAAATGATTAATGAACTAAAAAGCCTGGATGATTTTATCGGACATTGAATCCTCTATTTGCCTTGATAACAAATCTATACTTCCTATATGTATAAAAAGAGCCAGGATAACCTGGCCCTCTTCGTTTCACTTTACAATCCCGAACTTAAGACGATATTTCCTTTTGGCGTTTTGCTTGTTGCGTCTGGCTCTAATGTTATCGCAACAGTGTCCCACTTGTGTTCTCCTTCAAAACTCATCGGAAAATCGACCGCCCCACTGCCTTTTTGATCAGGGACAAAAGAACCTGCGCGATACGGCTTACCGTTTTCCAGAAGCCACACTTGATACACTTGCTGCCCTTCTAGCTTTTGTAAATCGTTAGCCTGCACAACAAGCTTCGTTGTCCCATCCTTTTGGATCATCGATGCAGTTCCCGTTGCGCTGCTTACCTCTGTAGGCTGCAATCCAACCGATTGAACAAGTTTGGCGGTTTCCTCTTCTTCTCGAGTTTCTGGTTCTGTAACTTCATTTAACTTTGTATAAGTATAGACATTCCCGATCAGCGAGAACAGAAGGGAAGCAGCCAATAATGGCATCAGCCAATTTCTTTTCTGGATTTGCTTTTCAATAACGTTATCATCGGTCTCAGAACTAACATTTTGTGTACTCTCACTATTTCCTTCGTTATCAAAAACTGCATTCAAAATACGATCTTTCATTCCTGCAGGAGGGTCTTGAAGTTCTGACAAATAAGGAAGATCAGCAGTCAATTCATCCAGCTCCTTTAACTCTTCCTGACAGTCTTTACATGTTTGAAGATGCTCTTCAAATCGGTGTTTTTCTTCGTCTGTTAATGTCTGGTTGAAATAATCGATCACATTATTACAATCCATGTTCGTCATCCTTCAGACCCCCTTTCTTCTTCAATACTTTCTTTCAAATGCTTTAATGCCAGCCTAATTCTTCCTTTTACTGTTCCAAGCGGTATCCCGCATTTCTCAGCGATCGTTCTCTGGGTCAGTCCTTTAAAATAAAAAAGCTCTATGATTTTTTGCTGTTCCTTCTTTAACTTTGAAACAGCTTTTCGGACCGTTAAAGCATCTTCCTTCCATGTTACCTGCTCTTCTACGGTTTCCTCATTACTCTTAAGCATATCCCGATCTTCTAACTCAAATGCCGTATTACGTTTTTTCTTTCGTAATACATCAAGTGCCGTATTTCTGGTCACCGTCAAAAGCCAGGATGAAAATTTCCCTTTATCAGAAGAATAACTTCCATTGCCTTTCCATAACTTGATAAATACTTCCTGTACAACCTCTTCTGCCAGCTCGTTATTTTTTGTCATTTTGTAAGAAAAAGAATACAGCAACTTCTCGTATTTGTCATACAGAGCTTCAAGTGCTTTCTTATCCCTTTGCTGTATTTTTTCATACAGTCTTTCATCGTTCATCTCCTTCATAACATTCTCCTTCTGTCAGGTTTTTGTTTTTAAGATAAAAAAAGCACCTATAGAGTAAACGAACTGTTTTCCTTTTTGGATCTCTTTCAAAAGTAAAAAACCATGCATACAGCATGGTTTGTCCCTATCTCATTATATTGTTTTATCATTTTGGAGCCAACTTTTTATGCTCCCGTTTTTGTTTTTAGGTTACATCCTGTTAACACAGGCAAATCACTTAAACCTTCTATCCAAACTGGCATCCCGCCAAAAACACCATTCCAATAGACCTATCTATATCGTAAACTATTCTAAAAATATGAAAATTTTTGAATTGGAGGCATCGATTTGAAGAAGAAAAAGCGCAATACTCCTCAGTTTTCCTTTTTGGCATGAGCAGGATTTTGTATTTTTGCAGGCTTGATGTTCATCGGGCTTTATACGTTAAAAGAGCCTTTGTTTGTTAAAGGCTACTACTTTATGGGAACTGTAGGCATTATTGTTACTTCTTTTATGGTTGCAAAAGTTACACGCGGTAACCAGGAGGATACGGAAGATTCTTTCTTTGATGATGATATTAAAAATTATAAAGAGAAAAACGGCGCCTGAGCTTTAGTACATAAACCGGAACAGTTAAAAAACTGTTCTTTTTTAAATGGGAAAGGTCCCGCCTTTCGGCAAGACCTTTCCATTTAGTTGGCAGGTTTGATAACCTCGTTCCAATCGATTGTATTATTTTGTATTTGTTCTCTTCGTTCCTTATTGATGATATCATTCGGGCGTCCGCCTTTTGGCCAATCTGTTTCGTGCCCTTTCCACTCAGGCCTGTCATGGGAAAGGACAAACGCTGCTATGTTTGCCGCATCTTGCTTTGAAAGCGTACCTTCCTGTCCTTTAGGCATGTTATTTTGCAGATATCCTGCCATTTTCGCCAGCCGTGACATTCCTGCCCCGTCGTTAAATGAATTCTCTCCCCATAGAGCCGGGCCACTGTTGGAATCCAAGCCTGCTCCATCAGCAGCATGACACGCAATACAAGACTTCTGATACAATTCTTCTCCGGCTGCAACTTCCGGCTCAGGAATGTCCTTCATCGTATTCTGCATCCTCCATGGGACATCTGCATCTACTGGTACCCCTTCTGAAATATACGTTAAGTATGCGACCATGGCTCTCATTTCTTTGCTGTCATAAGGCAACTTTTCTCCATTCATACTGCGCACCATGCATCCGTTGATTCGATCTTCAAGTGTAAAGACTACCCCTTCACGAGGACGATACTGAGGAAAAACAGAAGCTACTCCAACAAGCGGAGAGCTTTCCTTTTCCAGGCCAGCACCTGCATGGCAGCTTGTACAAGAAAGCTTATTGCCGACGTACTGAGGCATCGCTGAGCTTGATTCGTCCACTAACTTATGTCCATACTTAATAGATTCCCCAAGCGGCCCGTCCGGTACATCATCTAATGAAGGCGGACTAAAGACAAGCTCCAGGCTTTCTGTTAAAGATGATGGCGCTGCAGTCGATACCGCTTGTTCAGTCATTAGCTCCTGGCTTATCTTAAAGCCAACCCAAAATGCACCTAAAAGAAAAAATCCGATCAAAATTGCTATAGCGTTTTTCAATTTCATACCCCCTATCCTATTACCCACTTAACAATAACGTTTTCCAATAAAGACATGCAGTGACACATATCACAAAAATGCCTTTCATATTTTTTTAGTTAAAAAGGCTTAGAAGAAGGATAAACTTTTTTCGTAAAGGCTTATTTCTAAAAGATTGTCGCTTTTACGGACTGCGAAAGGCAATAAAATGGTAAGTAATACCTGTTAACAAGAAGGGTTTAAATTTGGCCCACGGGGAATAGATTCAGACATCCATTGTTTCCGTGAACAAAGGTTGGCTTAGAAATACGAAAGGATGAAAAACTTCCATGAACCTGCCTCTCGCTATCGGATTAGTGTTATTGGCTTTATCTATTACAGGGCTAATCGGGATTAAAATGATTAGGATACCTGACCTTGTTTTATATATTCTTCTTGGAATTGCTTTAAAAGAGCTACTACCTGAATCAAAAGTAATTGAAGTGGCAGGGGAAATCGGGTTGGTATTACTGTTTTTCCTGCTCGGAATGAAGTTTTCCGTTGGGGAATTTGCCAGGAACGGCAAAAGGGTTTGGAAAGCCGGCCTTTTGGATGTCCTTCTCGGGATCGGGGTCACTACCCTTATCTGTTATCTTTTTGATCTGAACTTCCTAACTTGCCTCATAATCGCTGGCATCGTTTATGCAACAAGCTCTTCTATGTCGGCTAAGCTTCTTGAAAGTACAAATAGAATGGAAAATAGAGAATCAGACTTTATGCTTTCTCTTTTAATCTTTGAAGACCTGGTTGCCCCCATTCTCGTCACTGTTTTAATCGGATTATCAGGAGATGGATTCACAGCAACAGATTTTATTTTAATCTTTCTTAAAGTAGCCTTATTAACTGGTGTTGCTGTCTTTTTTAGTAAGATCGTATTTAAAAAAGCTCAGATATTGCTTGATAAAGTAACAGATGATGATGTGTTCATTGTTCTTGTGATCGGCATTGCACTTGGATATGGCGGCCTTGCACTGTATTTAGGGTTATCAGAGATTATTGGAGCATTTTTAGCGGGAATCATGCTCGCTGATACTCAACTTAAAGATAAGATAAAAGATGAAGTGTTACCTGTAAGAAATATATTTCTCCCATTCTTTTTCTTACATTTTGGGATAACGATGGAATTAACCAAAAATATTCCCTCTATCGAACTTCTGTTTTTACTTCTAATATGGTCAATCATCCATAAACTCATCGTTGGATATGTTGGCGGGAAATGGTATGGACTTTCAGGAAAAGAGGCTCTTCAGGGAGGGATCTCCTTAACCCCTCGCGGAGAATTCTCCGTCATTATAGCCGGGCTCGCAACGGGAGGATTAAAGGTTTTTGCAGGTATGTATATTTTAGTTGCAGCTCTTGTTGGTATGTTGTTGTTCCAGTTCGCCCCGAAAATCACTAAATTATTCTACAGGAAAGCCGAAAAAGTTGATGATTAAGTATGGACAGGGATCGACTTATCTAAGTCAATCCCTGTTTTATGTTAAATCAACTTTTTCCCCCATCAGGATTGCGATTGCAAGGAGGATAACAATTGCGCTGACGAAAATGATCGACAGTCTCCTTGAAGTGTTTGCTTTCTGCACCTCAGTCCACTTAATAGGCTGTATACCGCTTAATGAAAAGACAATGATGGCAGCAAGCATAACGGAGGTGATATTTACGAGTAAAAGTAACATCGATCCATATGCCTCATGCCACATCGCATCGCCGATTGTGGTTCCGAGAACAACGGTAGGCGGAAGCAATGCAGCTGCGACCATTACCCCGACAAGAGAACCGGGGAGCCGCCGTAGTGTTGATAGGGCTCCTGCAGTCCCTGAAGCTAAAGCCAAAACGATATCGAGTAGATTAACGTGCGTTCGCGACATAAATTGATGTGTATTTATGGATACAGGCAGTGCCATGCTGAACAAGATAGATATGAAAATAACGATGACAATAGCAAAAAACAGCGTTCCAAGCGACTGTAATACAAGCCGGTAATTCCCGAGAATCGCAGCAAATGCTACGGAGATAATAGGACCGAGCAAAGGGGCAATAACCATCGCTCCAATCACTACCGCTTCACTATCTCTTATAAAACCTACCGTAACTACGATCGCAGACAGAATGACAAGAAGAGTATACGATAAACTAATCTTACTGGACTGTTGAATGACAGATAATAGTTCCTGCCTGCTAACCCTTTGCAGTCTGTTCGTATCTTCTGGTTCCTTTTCCTTTTCTTTTTCCTTGTCTTCTTCCTCAGACTTTCTTGTAAGAAAGGTTTGAATCGGAAACAGCAGCACATTAAATCCTTCGATTACATTAACCCGGTTTTCTAAGTAATCTAGAATCTCCTCTGTTTCTGTCGTTTTTACAAGCATTCGAATCAATGTATAATCATCGGTTTCATTTGAAACCCAGTATGATTCATGCGGAAATTCTTGCAAGGATTCATTTATTTTATCAAAGTATTTTTTTGGTACGTAAGCTTCGATCAATTGGACTTCCATAAGGCGCTCCTTTTCTTTCATCATCTGCTGAATCACACAGATCGCTTTTTGGACGGTATTACATTTTTACCACTATAAAGTAAGTAATACCCTTTTTTCCAATAAAAAATGACTGGCCCTGTTACAAGCCAATCATTTTTCTCTATTTAACTTGAAGAAACGGGCTGATGGTGAGACACCCTGCCTTTCTCTTTCCGTGCTTCTATTATGGTTAAAGCAATCGCTACGATTAAGAACATACTTGATATTTGAAACAGTGTACCAAGTTCAACAAACTGGGCAAGGATTCCAAACACAAGCCCTCCCAGCCCGATACCAAGATCGATCGAGGAGAAAAACATTCCGTTCGCAACTCCGCGTCGATTTGCAGGCGTTTTGGAAAGTGTCCATGACTGAAGGGTTGGAATCAACGAGCCAAATCCAACGCCGAATAAAACGCCCGCAACGGCAATAAGCAAGTTAGAATGAGCGAATGATAGCACCCACATTCCGATAAATGTTAGTGATAAGCACGTTAGCACAAGTCCAAAAGGCCCTTTCTGGTCAAACCATTTTCCTGCGACCGGGCGTGAAAGGGAAGCCATAATAGCATTGAACAAATAGAATAAAAAGATCTGGTCAATGCCGCGTTCTTCCCCAAAGATAACAATAAACGTGACGATCGAACCATACCCAAAGGTAGTCATAATCGTAATAAAAGCAGGGTACCAGCTGGACTTTTCCACTAGAGACCCGAAGTAAGAGAACTTGAGGTCCTCTCTCCGTGTGTTTTTTACTGCTTCAGGAGTATGATAGCGAACGGTTGCAAGAAGGCCGATTGCAACCAAGCCTAGAGCACCGGAAATATAAATAAGATTTGTAAATGAAGTAACCTGGAATACATAAATTCCAAGACTCGGCGCGATGATCATTCCGATTGTAATCGAAAGTCCATAGTATCCCATGCCTTCTCCTAGCCTTGAGTTCGGAACAACATCTGATGCTGCCGTTCCATTCACTGTAGTCGACCATCCCCATGCAAGCCCATGCACGAACCGGAACAGCAAGAAGATCACCACTACCTGTGAAAGCGGGTAGATCATCGTAATGGCTAACAGAAAAACGACCCCGATTATTACAAGCGCTTTTCTTTTTTTATACTCTAGCATGTATCCGATAAACGGACGGCTGAGAACCGCTCCAATGGAGAACAGTGAGGTAACAAGACCTATTTCAAGCCCCGAGGCACCAATGGATTTTATATAAGGCGGCAATGTCGGAATAAGCATTTGAAATGACATGAACACAAATAGATTCCCTATCATCAGCATAATGAACGACTTTGTCCATAACGGCTCTAACTGATTTTGCTTCATTACTTCCCCTCCCTTTTCCCATAAAAAATCAAAAAAGAACCTTCCTGCATGAAGATCCATCTATATCCAACGAAGTATTAAGCTTTATTTCGGCTCACTAAATATTATCACATCACTGCCTAAAATGGAATGGGAAAGTTTTACCCTTAAAAAGTTGAAAATAAGCTAGGAGTCGGCTGTTGTTTGGCCAACTCCTAAATGAGATTTTTCATACCTCAAAGTTTTGGAAAACATTCTGTTCTGAAATCCGATAGACAGGCCTTCCGGTTAGATGATTAATAATAACTTTATTACGATGAACGGCTAGCCCCAAGTTAGTTGAACCTACTCCATGTGAGTGGGAAATGCCGCTGTGAACGTATACCTCGTTCGGCGTAGCGGATGATTGCTTTAACCGGTAGTCAGGCCCCACTTTATACCTGCCATGTTCGTCCCATTGTAAAAAGGACTCCAGGCTAAGGATGAATTCGGGGATGTTCGGACGGTATCCTGTTCCGACGATCACGACTTCACTTTCATGTGTGAATTCTTTTTCCTGTTCTCTTTGTTCACACTTTAGTTTATAAGTATTACCTTCTTTTTTGATTTCGTTCACTTCTGTTAAGGTTTGCAAACCTACATCAAGTGTTTCTCCGCCGACTGACATTTCATAAAGAAGGTTATAAATATCTGTAATCGTATGCATGCTGATTCCTTTGTATAACAAATCCTGGGTAGCAAAGATCTCATCCTTTTTTTCTTGAGGCAGCTGGTAAAAATAATTTACATAATCAGGCGAAAAATGCTCCAGATTAAGCTTCGATTCTTCCATCGATAAAAATCCGCTTGAACGTGTGAGCCAGTCCAATCGATAGTGATGATCCCGCTGCTCCTTTAACAACTCCCTGAACACCTCAGCAGCACTCTGCCCTGATCCTACTACCGTTATTGATTTTGCTTCCCTGCATCGTTTTTGATGATTTCTGAAATCTGCCGTATGGAACACGTCATCTTCCGGCATACCCCTGAAGGAAGAAGGCATACCCGGTGTGCTTCCTGTTCCAAGGACCATGTTTTTTCCTTTAATCTTTTCTACAGATTCGGTTTCGCTGTCGTACACTTCTACTTCGAAGTAAGGCTCTTCTGCTTCTATATGCTTCACATTCACGACCGTTTTGCCAAACTTGCAGCTATCTAACTGGCCTGCCACCCACTGGCAGTAATCATTGTATTCGCGGCGAGGCATATCCAATCTTTGCAAAAAGTAAAAAGCATACATGCGGTCATGCTCTGTTAGATAGTTAAGAAAACTGTACTGGCTTTTAGGATTTGCCATCGTTACTAAGTCTGCCAAAAATGGAACCTGTAATTTCGTCCCTTCGATCAACATTCCGGGATGCCAGTCAAACTGAGACTTTTGTTCAAAGAAAACTGCATCGATCTCCGGAACGTCTTCAAGCAGCGCAGCCAGACTTAAGTTAAAAGGGCCGATCCCAACCCCTATCAGATCCACCAATTCGTTTCGATTCCCCACTTATTCCACTCCTATCAAATAACTCTCTTTGTTTTATTATGTAAAGAAAGTATATAAGGGATTCACCATTGAAGCAAATTACTCACAGGGTGCCAGGCACCATAAAAGGACAACTGTCCATTTTTGGTGCCTGGCACCCGCTCCCTCTGTTAAAATAAAGAAAAACAGATTCAATGGAGGTAACGATGCAGAAACGAAAGATGGTAATCACTCATAATCTTGATGAGAAATACGTGAATCGCATAAACGAGCTCGTACCGGATTGGGATGTTATTGTTGGCAAGGACCGTGATACCTGGGAAAACCATTTGCAGGATGCTGAGGTTGTTGCCGGCTGGAAAAAGGGAATCGGAGACCAGCTGTTTGGTGATAATGCAAAGCTTCGATGGCTTCAGACCTGGAGTGCAGGCGTAAACAGCATCCCTTTAGAAAAATTTGAACAGAACGATGTCTACGTTACAAGTGCAAACGGCGTTCATTCCTATCCGATCTCTGAAACGATCTTTGCATTAATGCTTGGACTAACTAGAAAGATTGATACATATGTGAGGAACCAGGCTGCTAAAACCTGGCATCACTCTAACCTGAAGCTTGAAATCCATGGCAAGACACTGGGATTAATTGGAGTAGGAGCAATCGGACGGGAAACTGCCAAAATCGCTAAAGCTTTTGATATGACTGTGTTAGGTGTACGAAACTCAGGCAATCCCGCCGAAAATGTGGATGAAATGTTTACGCCAGAAGAGTTACACAGCATACTTCCACGCTGCGATTACGTGGTTGTCACAGTCCCGCTTACTGAAAAGACACAACACTTATTCGGAGCTGGAGAATTTAACTTGATGAAGGAATCTTCTTTCTTCATCAACATAGGAAGAGGAAGAATCGTCGTGGAAGAGGACTTGATCGCCGCTTTGAAGGATAACAAAATAGCAGGGGCTGGACTCGATGTATTTGAACAAGAACCACTTCCTGAAGAGAGCCCTTTATGGAAGATGGAGAAAGTCATCATTACCCCTCACACTGCCGGCTCGACTGAACATTATAACAAGAGAGTGATCGAAGATATTTTCATCCCTAACTTAAAAAACTACTTAAAAGGCGAAGAACCTTCAGTTAATCTTGTAGACTTTTCAAAAGGATACTAATATGAAAAAAGGCTCCGAAGCAGGAGCCTTTTTTCTTGTCAGTCTCACTCATTCCTTTTTACTTCATAAAAAAGGAGAGCCAGCGCCCTCCTTTTTCGCCATCCTATTTTATTTTGCCATCGGCCGGACAACGACTTCATTCACGTTCACATAGTCAGGCTGCGTAACAGCATATACAACTGCTCGAGCGATATCATCAGCGTGCAGCTTCTTTCTGTCCGCTCTGTCTTTAAACATGCCCATTACTTCTTCATCTGTAATGTGATGTGTAAGCTCTGTTTCAACCGCTCCCGGGGAGATATTAGTTACACGGACACCTGTTTTCGATAGCTCTTTTTCAAGTCCCATGGAAAGCGCGCGTACTGCATATTTCGTTGCACTGTATACAGTACTCGAAGGGAAAACTTCATGGCCAGCTACAGAAGAAACGTTCACTAGATGGCCGCTCCCCTGCTCAAGCATGTCTGGAAGAGCCGCATGGATACCGTATAACACACCTTTGATATTTACGTCGACCATTTGTGCCCACTCATCGACTTTATCGTTTTTTATGAAGGATAGCAGCATTACGCCCGCATTGTTAATAACGATATCGACTTTGCCGAATTCTTCTTTTGCACGGGCAACAAGGTTTTCCATGTCATCTTTGCTCGTTACGTCCGTCTTAACAACAATCGCTGAACCATCATTCTTTTCATTAATATTTGAAGAAAGATCCGCAAGCTTTTCCTCACGTCGGGCCGCAAGAACAACCTTCGCGCCTTCATCAGCAAGATGCTTTGCAATGGCTTCTCCGATCCCGCTGCTCGCACCGGTAACAATCGCTACTTTTTCTTTAAGCTTCATAAAAACTCTCCCTCCGATTTAAAAGGCTTTTTTGTAACTTTTTGATTCTAATTAAACACTATCACAGGTCCTCTTTCTTACCGAACTAATATGCTTACTAATCTGGTGAATGAAATAATAAATCCGCATGATTTCAACTCTTTTATCCTCAAAGAAAAAATAGGGAGATGTCTCCCTATTTTGATATGGTGATCCGTTCAGGATGGGTATAAACGTTCAGGCGGTTTCCGCGAATAAAACCGACTGCTGTTATCCCCAGGTCATCGGCTAATTCCAATGCCAGTGTCGTTGGAGCAGACTTTGACAAAATGATTCCCACTCCAATTTTTGAAACCTTTAACAAGACCTCAGAAGAAATCCTTCCGCTAAACGCGATGACCTTATCGGCCAATGATATTTTATTTTGCATGCAATAGCCGTATATTTTATCAAGTGCGTTATGACGACCGATATCAGATCTTGAGACGATCGCTTCCTCAGTATTGCAAAGAGCAGCATTATGCAATCCTCCGGTCATATGGAAATCCGAGGAACTGTCCTGCATCTCTTTCATCAAGTTAATACACTGATCAACAGAAATGGTTGATCTTCTCATGATCGTCTTTGCTGTTTTCACATCACTCTGCAGATAAAACTGCCTGCTTTTGCCGCAGCACGAGCCGATAAACCGCTTGGAATGCGATCTGCTGTTGACAGCCTGTTTATTTTTCACATCAACATATGCAAATCCACGGTCTTCGTTAATATTCAACGCTAAAATTTCATCCTTGAACCGAATGATTCCCTCAGAAGCCAGGAATCCGACGATTAGCTCTTCTAGATAGGAAGGTGTGCATACCATCGTTGCAAACTCTTCACCATTAACAAAGATCGTCAGCGGGAACTCATCCGCAACCTGGTCTTCAGTTTCAATCAGTTCACCGCCTTCATATTTCAAGATTCTATGATTCTTCATCACGTTGTCATTCATAGTATCTCCTTCTTAGCTAATTTCCATCTCCAGGTCCTCAATGCGCTTTTCATAGTATTTGGTGTCTTTTTTTGCATTGTATCTGTCAGCTTTCTCTACATAAACGGTGATATTATAATCAGGGATGCCAGCATACTTCTCATATCTTCCCCTTGGAAGCAGGAAGTTACCTTCAGGGAAATGCACCCCAAGGTTTCCTTTTGCAATATCAGCACATTTCACTTTCCCCTGGAATACACCAAAACCGTTATGGACAACTATATTTTCCCCTTCAACCATGCGTTTTTCTTTCGCATCTTCAGGGTTCATCAACACATCGTAACGTTCCGAATTGTTGAATGGATCTGTTTCTTTATAAATCATCGAGTTAAACTGCTTGCCCCGGCGTGTTGTAAGAATGAACTGTTCTTCTTTTTTCCCCAGGTCTGGGATTTCAACCGGGATAAGGTTCCCCTTCCCATCCGGTGTCGGACAGACGCCGCCTTCACATAACCAGGCCCCGCCCCACTGGAAGACGTCTCCTCTTTTCTTCAAATGTTGAATACCGTCATAGTCCGTGTTCGCTTTTGCAATTTCGTCACGGATTTCCTGTCCGCTCTTGAAGTCAACAAGATGAGCAGTTTCAGGCTTAACCCGCTTTGCGAGATCCACATAAATTTTCCATTCAGAACGGGCTTCTTCCACCTGGTTTTTGTTCCCTGTGATTTCAGGAGAGAAGTAAACCATGCGTTCCGTCGAAGTAGAAGTCCCGCCACCATCCTGTTCATATCTCGTTTTGGCAGGAAGTACGATGACTGCTTCTTTTGCATCAACTAGAGTCGATGTATTAAGAATGATATCTTGATGAACACGAATTTCTAACTCGGAAAGCGCCTTTTCAACAAAGTTCGGATCAGGCATGGTTTCTAAGAAATTCCCGCCGGACATGTAGTAGAGTTTCACTTTCCGTTCATGGTCTTCTGGAAGAACAATATTTTCTAGTGTAACACCTACGATATCCCCCTGCCATTTCGGAATCTCAAATCCCCAGACCTTTTCCATTCTATCGATATTTTTTTCATCAAAAGCACCGCCCGGCAAAACGAATGGGTCCGCCCCCATTTCCCCGGAACCTTGAACAGAGGAATGTCCACGAAACGGCATAAGCCCTGCCCCTTTACGCCCTAAATGACCACGAAGGAGTGCAAGGTTAGCGACTTGAGAAATATTGTCTGTCGCAAATGCATGCATCGTCAATCCTAACGCCCAGGCATAAACGGCATTTTTGCTGTTAGCCAATAAAACGGCTAATTCAGCGATTCTTTCTCTTGAAATCCCGGAAGATTTTACGATCTCTTCCCAGGATTGTGATTGTACCGCTTCTTTTAACTTATCATATCCGTTCACATGCTCTTCTATAAATTGATGGTTAACGGCAGATCCGTGTTCTTTTTCTTCCATTTCGAACCATTGCTTCATGATGCCATGCATAAATGCGATGTCTCCACCTATGTTAAC
Organism: Exobacillus caeni; assembly: GCF_005747095.1. GTDB lineage: Bacteria > Bacillota > Bacilli > Bacillales > Guptibacillaceae > Exobacillus > Exobacillus caeni. The sequence goes on from NZ_SWLG01000014.1 coordinate 31,373, forward strand.
CTGAAAAAAGTCATCGGCGAGTTTTGTTCCGAAAATGGCAGACTCGGCATTGGAAGGAATCCAGTATTTATCCATCGCCGGCTCCTTATAAGGATTAACGACAATGATTTTCGCTCCACGTTTTTTAGCTTCCAGCATATACTTCGTTGAAACTGGAGAAGCGTTGGATGCTACACTGCCCCAGAACAATAGCACATCAGCTTCGAACCAATCCTGGTAATTCGAAGTAGAAGCCCCTACACCGACAGACCGCTTTAATGCTGTCTTTGATGGTGAGTGACAGATACGGCTGGCGTTATCGATGTGGTTTGTTCCCAGGAAACGGGAAACTTTTGCAGCTACATAATACGACTCGTTCGTAATGCCCCGTGAAGTCAAATAGAACGCATATTGTTTCGGGTCTAATTCTTTCATTTTATCTGCAATCATATCCATCGCATCGTCCCATGTTAAACGGGAGAATCTCCTTTCTCCCTTTCTACGGATAAGCGGATATGGAATTCGCCCTAATTTTCTTAGCTCAGTACTGTCATATTTACGCAGCTCATCAATATCAGCGTGAAGAATCTCTTCTTCGATCGCTGGCTGTGTGTTTAACCGAAGAACGTTCAAACGAGTTGTACACATATGAGGGCCTTTCAGCGTTTGGTCTTTAAGCCCTGAAACCCCAAGCGCGCAACCATCACAAACACCCTGTGTAATAATTTTTGTTGCGTAACGAAAATTATCTTTGTTGTCTAAAGCGATCTTCATCGTGTCTCGGAAATGATGTGGCTTTATTTTCCCCAATCCGAAGGGAATCGGACTGACCCAGTGTTTTGGCTGGGGCATCATTTTATGATGGATTGGTCCTTGATGTTTTGTTTCGCCCATTTTCATCACCTTTACTTTTTTATTTTGATAACAAAAAACCACCGAAGTCTTCCGTTACTCTTGAAGCGGGAAACTACGGTGGTTAGTCTTAAACAGGAACGCTGCCAAGTGCCAACACACTTAACCATATCTATTTAATTATTTTTAACAAACTTATCGGCTATATCATGATCAAACACAAAGATCGACATGCCAAAATCCTTTTCAATATCAATGTCAACAAAAAGATCAATCAATTTTGCGCCAAGCAGCTCTTCCATCTCGACAGGCCGGTTATTCTTATACATTTCTTTAACCATCTCAGTACGGGCTGCCCGGAGCATTTGCTTTCCATCATTTGATGTAGAAATAAACTTTTCTACCGGAGACAGGTTGCCCTCCATTTCACAGATCGCCCAGTTTTTACAGAAGGTTGTCTTGATCTGGCGCGGCCCTTTCCCCATATGGCGTTTTCGAAATGCTCTCACAAGGTTGCTAAACTCTGCTTCATAGTTAGTCATTTGCGACATTCCTTTTAAATAAGCCTTCAATTACTAATAGAGAATTATAAACCAGGAATTGTTAACTTGCAACAGATTGAGCCGCTTTACTTTCCTGTTCTTTCTTGAGTCTCTTGATATCAAAGCGGACTAAGAAAGAAACGATAAATGCGACTACAAACAAACCGGCAAAGAATGTTAAACTGTTCGCATAGCTTCCGGTCGTATCCTTGATCCATGCTGCGAAAAGCGGCCCGACAAGGCCTGCCGCTGCCCAGGCAGTTAAAATATATCCGTGGATGGCACCGAGCTGTTTTGTTCCAAACAAATCTCCTATAAAAGCAGGAATGGAAGCAAACCCTCCTCCATAGCAGGTATAGATAACAGCAAGCATGATCTGGAAGATGATCGCTGTCGTAACATTTGGAAGCATCAGGAACAAGCCGATCTGCAAGACAAAGAATGTTGTATACGTATTTGTACGTCCGATATAGTCTGAAACGGAAGCCCAGCCAATCCGTCCAAGTCCGTTAAAGATTCCTAATACCCCTACAAGAGCGGCTGCTTCAGCAGTAGTGAGGCCGATGCTTTCCTGTGCAAGCGGCTTAGCGGCTGATAGAATCGCAATGCCGCATGTTACATTAATAAACAGCATAATCCATAAGAAATAAAAGCGTTTTGTTTTAACTGCTTCATTCGCCGTTAACTGTGCCAAATCCTGCTTAATTCTACCTTTTCCGCTGTTAACCTTCTCTTTAAATCCTTCTGGAAGCCAGCCTTCTTCCGGTTTCTCAAGGTAAAGTGAAGAGAGTACCATTACGATAAAATAAGAAATTCCTAAAATGTAAAACGTGCTCGCAATGCCAACCGATTTAATTAGTGTGTCCATAACAGGTGAGGCGATTGCAGCTGCAAATCCAAATCCCATGATCGCAAGTCCGGTTGCAAGCCCGCGGCGGTCCGGGAACCACTTAACAAGCGTCGAAACAGGAGCGATATATCCGACTCCAAGGCCTATTCCGCCTAACACACCATAGAAGATATATAATAAAGACAAAGAACCTAAGTTAACTGCAAGTCCTGAACCTGCAATCCCTACTCCAAAAAATACTGCTGCTAAGAGCCCCGCTTTTCTTGGTCCGTATTTTTCAACAAAATGCCCTAAAAAAGCTGCTGATAGTCCCAAAAACAGGATAGCAAGGCTAAATGTTAACTGGACCTGGCTTGCTGTCCAGTCAAACTTCTCCATTAAAGGAGCCGTAAAGTTACTCCATGCATAAACTGATCCGATTGAAATGTGAATCCCCACTGCCGAAAGTGCAATAAGCCAACGATTCTTACTTTTACCCAACTCTTTTCCCCCTCTTTTTCTATATGAATAAAAAACCGCCGCACTTTTTTCCTAAGGTTTTCAAAAAACCATAGAAAATAAAGTGCGACGGTAGTAAAACACAGGTTCGCTGCGCTAAAGCCAGGTCACAACTTAAACGGTTACATCTGTTGTTTTTAACAGGAAACAGGGACGCTGTTCCAAAATCAAAAACATAAGATATGTAGTAATGTTCACAAAAGATTCAAAATCACTTAATTATCTTAATGTATTTTGGTAGCACAGTCAAGGTTAATTCTCTATTTATCAAAAGGATTATCCCGTTAAATATCAATCGTAATCTTTCTGGTTTTCGCACGCGAGACACAGGTTAAGATTCTATCCTGTGCCGCTTTTTGCTCTTCGGTCAAGAAGGAATCATAGTGATCGACTTGGCCTTCTTTTACATTTAGCTCGCATGATCCGCAGCGTCCGGCTCTGCAGGAATAAGGAGCATCGATCCCCGCTTCCAATAGCGCTTCAAGAAGCGACTTTTCTTTTGGCACTTTCAATATCCTTCCACTTTTTAGTTCCACCTCAAAAGGCTCGAGCTTCTCAGGTCGCGGAGCTGTAAAACGCTCGAAGTGAACCGATGACTCAGGATAACCGTACCGTTTCGCTGCCTCTGTAAAGTTCGCAATAAAAGTTTCCGGTCCACAAAAATAAGCATGTGTTCCAATCTTATGTTGAAGTAGCGAAGAGACACTCACCCGTTTTGCATTATCTTCCCTTGAGAAGTAAAAACGGCATCGGCCAGGATATTTTTCCTTTAAAAGATGGTAGAAAGCACACTGCTCCTTTGTTTTTGCAGCATAATGAAGTTCAAATGAAGCACCTTTCTCCTTTAGCTCTGCCATCATGGATAAAAAAGGAGTTATACCGATTCCTGCAGCATAAAACACATGATGCTTTGCTTTAAAGCTCAAAGGAAAGTGGTTTCTCGGAAAGCTGACTTGCAGTCTGTCCCCTTCCTTTACTTCCTGATGCCAGAAACGGGAACCGCCTTTTGAAGCTTCGTTTAAACGAATCGCAATCTGATAGTTGCCAGAGTCAGCAGGATAGTTTGTTAAAGAGTATGATCTCGCAAGCTTTCCTTCTGGCGGTTTTATATAGGTAGTGATATGGGATCCAGCACTAAACCGGGGGAGTGGTTCATTCCCTTCCGGAGCAAGGGTAAACCGTTTTACATAAGGAGTTTCTCTATGAATGGCTTTTACGATAACAGGTATCGTTTTTTCTTGATGCATGGCTAATCCCCCATCTCATTTATAGCTTTGCAACATAACCAAGATAAGCGTCCCTTAGTGAGGAATAGTGATCAGAAACGGAAAGCAACAAATCACAGTGCTTGCAACGGATTTCAGGAAGTTCTTTTTCCTCGCTGGTTTCCTTCTCGCGCACAACTGTAATTCCGTGGCATCGGCAACAGAACACGTTTGTCTTTTTTTCCCCATAGCCTATGTATTGTGCTTCTTCATTTGAAAATCCAATATCTTCTGCTAACCTTTTTATACTATCGAGCTTGTCCCATTGTAGTGAGACATAAAGGAAGTTCCCCATTTTCTGCTGGCTGAGCCACATCGATACATCAGTCTGAGGCGTTTCATCTTCCGAACTCCCCCCTATAAAAACCAGCTCAAAAGGAAGATTAGATTCAACAACAGCATCAATAACATGCTGTAAGATTACCAAACCCTTTTGGTCAGTTAAAAAAAGATATTTCCGCTTATCAGGAATGAAAGTAGCTTTTTCTGTGTTCAAATGCTCACCTTCTTTCCTTGAGCCGTTCTTCTAGATATTGGAGTACGGAATTTCTGTAGGATACAATCCCTTTATATTCAGCAATATGGGATGGGAGTTCTGCTAAAATGTTCGTAAACTGTTCCAGCCATTCCCTTTTCGAAGCAAGTTTTTTTAGAGGAAGAAGATGTGTATGAATGGTAAATAAAATGCCGTTGGTAAGGGGTAAACGAAATAACTTTTGAACCTCTACCCTTAAATGAACAAATTCCCCGGCGTTTTCCTTCGTAACTTTCTTACGGTCCTGCCCCCATTCATCAAACGTTTCAATTGATGCGTCGAGACGATTCCCGGCCATCAGTGACCAGTTCTTCCTCCACCAGGGATCACCCGCCTCCATCTGCATGATAAATTTCAAAATACGCTCATCCAACTTTTCCTCATTGAATCCTGGAATAGGTTGATGTATCTCTTTAAAGCTCATCCCTACGTTAAATGCCAGTGACCAATTTGCCGGAAAACACAGCTGGCCGGCGTCCAAAAACAGGTCTCCATCCCTCTGCATCATAAAAATCATATCTTCCTGAACATGGCGTCCAATGAAATCTAAAGGCTCAAACGGGAGAGTCGTTTCATCTCCAAAGGTAAACGACTGCTCCTCTCTAAGCAGCTTATTAATAAACGTCCACTCGTTTCCATTTTTCCGAACCATAAACTTATCAGGATGATAGGTTGTGAGATGTTCTGAAACGAACTCTAAAATCTCCCACTGGCCCTGCAATGTGTGAGAGCGAGATTGATAACAGCGTTCCGGATATTTTGATAACAGCTTTCGTTTAAGGCCAATCTCTCTTAGATAACCTGATGTTACCTCTATACTGCATGCATGCTCCAGAGGAGTGGAGTTATTGGAATAACGATACATGTCCCCCTTGAATGGATAAGGAAAACGCCTCAGTTCATCAACCTGCAACATAGCCTCACCTTTTTCTGAATATTGTTATTTTTAATTTTTAAAGAAAAAAGCTTGATTTGTCTAAATTTACAAGTTGGGACACAAAAAAGCCTCTTCGATCCGTTCGAGGAGGCTTATGTGTACCTTAACTTTTCGTAAAATGTTCTTTATACCAGGAAGTGGCTAAATCGATCTCTTCCCTTGTTAACTGATGTCCGATATCGCTCCAGTGCTCTGTCACGCTGGCATTCGCATTTTGCAAAGCACTTACCAATTCACTTGTTTCAGAAGGTGGGATTAAAGGATCTTGCTTTCCTGCTGCAATAAACACCGGGATATCACTCAGATCAGGGAGCTCGATACCTCTCAAAGGCACCATTGCTTTAAATAAAATAGCTCCAGCAAGCGAATCCTTATAATGGTGCAAAAGGCTTCCTGCTATGTTGGCACCGTTCGAATAGCCTACAGCGACAACTTTATTGCGGTCAAACCCGTATTTCTCTGCAGCCTCATTGATAAATTCGTGCAGCTCTTTTGTACGGAAGACCAGGTCCTCCTCATCAAACACACCTTCTGCTACACGGCGGAAGAAGCGGGGCATGCCGTTTTCTACAATATTACCTCTTACACCGAGAGCAGAAGCATTCGGATCAATCATCTCTGCGACCGGAAGCAGGTCACGTTCATTGCCTCCAGTACCATGTAGCAGCAACAGCACTGGCGCTTCTTTATTTCCTTCTTTAAAAATATGTTCCATTCTTTTACCTCCCCCCTTCGCTTAATTGCTTGTTTTTAAAGGCTTAAGCTTTGCTTCGATCTCTTCCCGCTGATCTTCAAAATACGGAGGCAAGGAAAGCCTTTCCCCTAAATGTTCAAAATCTTCATCGCCCTCAAAGCCCGGGCCGTCTGTCGCCAGCTCGAAAAGAATGCCATTCGGTTCTCTGAAATAAAGGGAACGGAAGTAATAACGCTCCACAAATCCTGAATTAGGAATACGCAGTTCTTTCATTAGCTGCGCCCATTTCCGAATTTCTTCTTCATCCTCTACTCTAAAAGCTACGTGGTGAACACCTCCACGGCCAAGCCTTTCCGGCGGGAGGTCGCTTCTTTCTTCGAGATGGACCTCTGCTCCTGTACCGCCTTCCCCGGTTTCAAAAACCCGAATATCCTTTTGCCCTTGCACACTTGAAGGATACTTCCGAGTTTCACGAAAGCCAAGGATTTCAGTGAGAACCTTTTCTGTTGGGTCAGCATTCGGCACAGTCAGGTGAACCGGTCCAAGGCCGTAAACAGCATTCTCTTCCGGGACCGGGCTCTTTTTCCATGGCTTCCCGCCTTCTGCTCCCTCATTGTTTTCATCAGAAACAAGAATCATTCTCTGGCCTTCAAAATCCTCGAACGCTAACGTTGCACGGCCGCTTTGACTGGATATTTCTTCATGTTGTACGTTTTCCTCCTCAAAACGCTTTTTCCAGTAGTTTAACGATTCATCATCTGGAACCCTCAGCGATGTTCCGGAAATGCTGTTGTTCCCCCTTTGGTTACGCCCGGCATTCGGAATTTCAAAGAACGTCAAGTCGGTACCCGGGTTGCCTCTTTCATCTGCATAAAACAAATGATAGACCGAAGTATCATCCTGGTTGATCGATTTTTTTACAAGCCTCATCCCAAGTGTTTCTGTATAAAATTGAAAATTTCGTTTTGCATCTGCTGTCAGCGCTGATACGTGATGAATTCCTTTTAACGGCTTTAGATTACGTTCCATTTTTCCACACCTTCCATAGCATGATAATTTTTTTATTTTTCCAAGTATCCCTCTGAAAGATTCCAACTTTTATTCCCTACTCAAATCATATCCGATAAATATCTCGAATTCAAGATATATGACTTGAAGATATTATGATTATATTTTACCCCGCTTAAAATGGGTTTCGTTTTAGCACCTTTTGGCCAATCTATAAAGCTCTTTCGTATTATTGACGAAAGCCAGTTGCTTTTCTATACTGAAAAAATGAACCGAAAGAGACAGGTGGTCAAAAATGGAGTTTAACATAAATTATTTATCCTTTTATCTGATCCAGGTAGAAGGTACAGGGGAAGATCAAAATAAGCAGTTTAAGCATTTTCAGACACTCAATCATGCAGACTATGAAAGCAGTCCGTTAAAGACATTCCTTGATGGGGAATTCGCAAAGATTACGAAAAGAAAAGTGGAACGCCATTCTAAGTCGGAAGGTGCCCCGACTAAAATCGGCCGTTTCATTGTGGAGCCCGGCCATGAACTGACGTCAAACCCGAACTATAACCTGTTCCATAAGACCCGGTTCGCCGGCTCTCCAGATGAATTCAGAAGTGCTGCAGAACAGATCGTCAGGATGTATATGGATACAAGCGCCATCCGTGGCGGGGCTCTCCTTGTCGCAACCGCAAAGCTAACCAAATTCTTTGATGATCCGTTCTTATTTATCGTAAAGTGTGATTTCGAACCTAAGGTCGCTAGCATTACTGACGAATCAACATTGATTCACAATGTAGAAATGGCGATCACAACGAAAAACATGAAGTCGATCCAATATCCGTATATGCCTGAAGAAGGCATGGTCGATAACGCGGAGATCAAGATTCACCAGGCTTCCCATGCCCGCTATTTCGAAGACTTCTTAAAGTTTATCGAATACGAGCAATCGATGCCTGAGATTGTAAAAACACAGACGATGGGGATGGTCCAGAGCCATATCCAGGAAACGTTTCCGGAAGAAAGCGAGGAGAAAAGAGAGTTTGAAGAGGCAATCGAAGAATGGGCGATCACGCCAAAACGAGAAATTCAGGAACGCCTATCAACTGAGCAGGTCGTCGAAGCAACCTCCCACATCGTTGAACAGTCCCCGGAGGTTGAGCTGAAACTAAAGCTCGATCACATCTCGGTCAAATCGTTGCTTGCCGATTTCGGCGACACGGTGCATCTAGCAAAAGTAAACGGACGCTATGTTCTCCTTATCGAAGCTGAAACAGTCAACTTTGAAAAAGGATTTTCTCCGATCGAATTTTACAAACCGGATGACCTTCATCAAGTGATCGACAGGATAAGCAAAAAGGGACAGGCTTAAATCAAGAAAGACAGTGAGCAACGGTAAGTTTGCTCACTGTCTTTCTTTTACATTACTAAAGACTGCCTGCTTTGACACTATATCATCGATGGTCTTTTTAATCACAAGTAAAACATCATCTTCCTGGTCCATCTGGATATCGATAACCTCGGAATGATACCTCTGTGCTGCATGATCATAACGTGGATCATAATAGTGAACGAGAAGGTCTTTTATAACCTTCCAATAATCGTCTTTTTCAAAGTTTTCGATAACGTCTGCCCGTACATCATCAGGCAGCTGTTTAAGAACTCTCTGGAGCCCTCCCCTCAACTCCTCAGCATGCTCTTCAGGTTTATAGATCTGGCAAATAAAATCTACCCTGCTTGTCAAAGCATCATGCATTCGAATCCTTGTACCTTCTTCTTTTCCTTTTAGTATCCATTTGGGAACAAACAAATTTCCTATTTTCTTGCTCTCTGACTCGATGATGTAGTACTCAGCGTCTTTCAACTCTTCAAGACGTTGATAAAGAAGGCTTTCAAATTCTTTCTGTGAGCGCTGCTTTAAACCAACGTGCCCGAACAAAGAACCGCGATGCCCGGCCATACCTTCCAGATCGATCACCGGATACCCTTCCAGCTGGAGGCGCTCAAGAAATTCTGTCTTTCTTGTACCAGTATGGCCTTCAAGAACGATAAAAGGCTTGTCCTGCTGCTTAAACCTTTCAAGCTCAACGACAACATGCTGGCGATACGCCCGTATTCCGCCCTCGAGCTGCTTACAGTCCAATCCCATCATCGTCATAACAGAGGCAATGCTCTTGCTTCTCATTCCGCCTCTTGCACAATAGATCAGTACAGGCTTTTGCTCTTGTTCCTGCAGCTCCCTCAATTTCTGATAGAAACCGGAAAGCTTAGGAGAAACCAGTTCTATACCGAGCTGTTTGGCATCATCCTGGCCAATCTGTTTATACATGGTCCCTACCCTGGCACGTTCTTCATTGGAAAAGATCGGCACATTTACCGCTTCCGGCAAATGGAATTCTTCATATTCTTTTGGAGAACGAACATCAATAATATGAAAGTCATGAGTACTTATATTTTCAACTTTTGCCACTTTAATAGATTGGATATCCAAGTTGCTTCATCCTTTATATTTATAAAATAAACCCAATAAGAAATTCTGTTGATAACTACTATTTTAACATTAAAAGCTTCCTTTAACTGGTTCTGATAACTTCTCATCCCCGGAGGCTTTTCTATTAGTTGTTTTTTCCTTTTTTACTCCCTGCCATACCAATACTGCACCTGCCACAACAAGAACGGGTTCCAACCAGTTAGCCTCCGGTCCGTTTGTAATACGATGAAGCTGGAAAACCCAGTGAAAAACGACAATGTCAAAACTTAGAAAAAGTCCGGTAGCGACGGTAAAACCATGAAAAAAGGAAGCCGAAAATATCCTTTTAAAAAGCACCATTAAGATTAATAGCACACATATGCCAAACACCACCGCTCCGATTCGCTCCATCTGGGTCTCGGCCTTTAATCCGAACGCAAAAGCATCAATAACATGGAAAAAGAAGTCAGTTACAAAAAACGCGAACACAGCTCCAAGCAGCTTCATTACATCCTCCTTAAAAAGTCTTTTATAAGGTTTCTAAAAGATTGTTGGTTTTGCGCAAAAGAGATAAACTGCGACATAGCAAACTGCTGACCGCTACGGAAATACACTACGCTTTCCGCGGGCTCGCGCTGAGCCTCCTCGATCGCAAAGATCGCCTGTCTGGTTACGGCTCACAGAGACTAGTGGATTTCCCTCACCTCCTTGCGATAAGGCAACATCGACTCTCTTTCGTTCGCCGTGTTTTCTTTATCTCCATACGAGTCAGTCTAATCCATACGTCCCTGGGCGTTCGCCTCCACCTTTCTACACTGCGGGGTCTCAACGTCTTCGCTGTCCCACAGGATAAGAAAGGCTACGGCAGCAAGACATCGCACGAAGAAAATATGATGTTCATTTTCGAGGAGTCTACGTGATTTCCTTCGCTAAGATTTGCTTTGTAGTTTTCATTCAAGGATTAACTATCAAACACTTCAGTTGATTGGAGCAGAGGGCAGTCGACTCCTGCGGGAAAAGCAACAGCTGAAGATCCCGCAGGAAGCGTTCTTTGCTGACGAGGAAGCTGAAGCGTTGCCCGCGGAAAGCGAACTGCCCGGAGTGGAAATCAATGCTGCAATTACGGCGCAGTTCATCTCAAATGTGAAGCTTATAAAGGAATAAGTATGCGAAAAGAGCCATATAAAAAGAACCACCCAATTTACTGGATGGTTTCGGTACTTTGAGAAATAACCCCCACTAAGCCCTTCTAAAACCTTCTTCTTCAAGATACTCTGTTGCTTCACCGTATGTTGTAAATGTCCCGTCCAGGTTTAGTCCTGCATAAACGTTCCACAGGTCTTCTTCCTTAACTAACATTAGCGAATGGTTTTCAGCATTTACCCATCGCTCTTCGGTAAAGTCTGTTTCAACCGATTTTTCATCAGCATCTGATGCCATTGACTCAATTGCTAGCTCAATAATCCGATGCAGCCTTCTTTCTGAAAAATCGCGAATATTAACCATGCCTCTCTCATCGGTTTTGTAACTGCCGATCAATTCAGCGTATACAAACCCATTTCCATTCGGATGCAAATGGTAGACCACATTCTTCTTGTCTATCGCACTATCTTCGTAATGAAAATTAACTCGTCCAAGGGATACATCTTTCCGTTTCAATTCAGGAAACGATTCTATAACTGCAAGCTTTTCTTCAAATGTAAGCATAATTCCTCCAGTATTTAATCATGTTTTTCAATTCATTATACCACTTGCTGTAAAGACAACCAAACAGGGAAAGTTTATACTGTATGTATAGAGTCATTTAAGAGGAAGGTGAGCAAAAATGAACAAATCGCTGGATCATATTGGGGTCGCAGTCCGTGATTTAGAAGAAAGCATCTCTTTTTATACTGATATATTAGGCGCTGATCTTATTGACCGCTATAGGAGTGAGGCTAAAGGAGTCGAAAGTGAAATTGCGGTCATGGAAGTGAACGGGAATAGAACCGAGTTACTCTCTCCTACTAACAATACGACTTCTCCCATCGCCCGCTTTATCAAGCAAAAGGGAAAGGGTGTCCATCATATCGCTTACCGGGTCAGAGATCTTGATAAAGCTTTACAAGAATTGGAATTAAAGGGAATAAGAGTAATGAAAGAGACTCTTCGTGTGAACAAGCATGGGAGAAGGTTAATCTATTTGAACCCTGCAGACACAGGAGGCGCAATCATCGAGTATTGTGACTATCCCAATCAATAACGTTAATAAACAATATCTTCATATAAGAGGTGAAAACGATGGAAAAGATTTTTTATGGGGAAAATGAAAACCAATTTGGGGAACTTCGTCTCCCTGAGGGAAAAGGGCCTCATCCCGTCGCGGTCGTTATTCATGGAGGGTTTTGGAAGGCTCACTTTGGGCTTGATCTGATGACAGATATGGCCGAAGACTTAACTGCAAATGGATTTGCCACATGGAATATCGAATATCGGCGGGTTGGACAAGAAGGCGGAGCATGGCCCGGTACGTTAACGGATGTGGCACTTGCCACCGATTATGTTTCTACTCTGGCAGACACCTATCCGCTTGATCTTACCAGAGTGATCACGATCGGACACTCTGCCGGTGGCCATCTTGCGTTATGGCTTGCAGGACGCCACCGTATACCAGATAAGAGTGAATTACATATTACCAATAATCCTCTTCCTATTTCGGCTGTTGTTAGTTTAGCAGGTGTCAGCGATCTCGATATGATGTATGGTGTACACCACTTCAGAGATAAATTGTTTTCCCTGGATCCAAATAATCCGACAGCTGAATTGTTAAAGGGGAGCCCCGAAGAACATCCAGAACGTTATAAGGAGGCTTCCCCTATCGAATTGCTGCCTTTAGGAGTACAGCAGGTTCTCGTCCACGGTGCCCTTGATATCAATGTCCCGATAGGTATAAGCGACCACTATCACCGCGAGGCGCAAGAAGCCGGCGACTTTGTGAAATTAGTTGAGTTGCCAGATGCTGAGCATTTTATGATTATCGATACTTCTACTGAAGCATGGGCAGCTGTTCGGGAAGAAATGCTTTTATTAATCAACAAAGGCTAGTCGTCTATAAAAAAGTTCCAGTATCATTGTCTGGAACTTTTTTCAATATTTGTTATTCATCTATAAAAATAACACCGCCAGTAACTTCAACACCCACTGGTATCTGCATATATAGGAAGTCCTGATCCATCATAGCGCTCATGCGCGATTCTGACTTTTTCCCATCGGAAAATTGCTTTACAGTAAACTCCTTTGAAAAGTTAGCAACCTTAACATTAACCTTCTCTCTTTTTCGTATATGGATGGTGTTTTCCCCAAACTCCAGTTCAGGAGCTTTTACTTTGCTGCTGACATCCACGTTCCCTACGATTCTTTTCATGCCATAATAATCAATCTTTATTTTTTTATCGGTACCCGCCCTTTCAGCTAACACGGTAACTGCTGAATGCTGGGGTTCAGGCGCAGTGAGAACGAGCCGGTCATCTTTCAACTCAAACTCCCACTGTTGCGTAATATACTTATCATCGACCTGGTCGATCTTTCCATTAAGAGCAAGCCGGTACAGCTCCTCCTGATTTTTCTCTTCTTGCATTATTTCTTCATCACTGTATGTTTTGGCGTGTGTAAACGTATCCTCAGGCAGCATGAAGTATATCAATACCGAACCGATCAAAATAATCGCATATCCTCCAAATATCCACTTCAAAGGCTTTTTAATATGATACTTTCCCATGAACGCATTAAAAATATAAATTCCAGCAATAACTGAGATAAAAGCAAGTAGGAGGCTAATAATAATCATTGCTTCACCTCCATTCGTCCCGAAACCAGAAGAGACGCTCCAAAAAGAACCACAGCTGTAATAATCGTTTTTAAAGCGAATACCAAAAATGAGTTTTCATTGCCAAAAAAGCCAATGATGTTTTGAATCAACTCAGGATGACCCGTCGAAAGGATCAGTGTGCTTAACAACAAGACAGGAAGTAACACAATTAAAGATTTGTGAATCTGCGTAAACATCCCGACGAGGTAGCCGAGAGCAGAAAAGAGAATGATGTAAAGGATAGTCCCAATCATTCCAGTACTGTATTCGGGAAAAGAAACAGAAGCCTGAACAAATGCGTCAGTATTTACAAAACTTATGACCAATACTTTAAGTAAAAAGCTTGATAGCATAGCAGTAATACCTGCTAGAATACATGAAACTATAAGAAAATAAATATTTGATACATTACTGCTCACCCTGTTCGTCACAAAAGAAAAGTCATCGAACCGATATGCCCTGGTTGTAAGAAGGACCGCGGTGATGAAGCCCCATAACATTGTTAATACAATAACAATGTTTCCCGAATAATAGTTAGCTTCATATGAAAAATTTTCAGTTTCGCCCCCGCTCATTCCAATCCCTCCAAGCGAGAACAGTATTGCCAGTACCTGTACTGCAATTAGAGAAGTGAAAACACCCCTGTATGCTTTCAGCTTAAATTGCAGCTGCTTTTTCACTACATCTTGCATTCTAGCTTCTGCTAAATACATCATCGATCCCCCCTATGGTTTTATTCGTTAAATACACGCAAAGATCATCAGCAGAAACAGGCATGAGTTCGATCCCCTCGTTCCTTGCTTGCTCGATCTCTAAGGCAGAAAGATCATTTTTTACAACGATATAAGAACTTCCGGCGCCCAGGCTTTTTTGAAAAATCACTTTTCTTTCCTCGGCCCACTTTGTGATAGAAACTGATCTCCCGCTAAGCGCGATTGCATATTCTTTCAAGTCGCCCATTGCCATGTGAAGGTACTTTTCTCCACTTTTTATCAACAGGATATCTTCCAATATATCTTCAACTTCATTTAAAAGATGGCTTGATAAAAGAATTGTGCGGGGATAAGCGATATAGTCTTTCAGCAAAGCCCTATAAAAATCTTTTCTTACACCTGCATCCATTCCAGATGTCGGTTCATCATAAACGGTTAGTGCACAACGAGAGGAAATACCGACAATCGTGTTAAAGGTGCTCCTCATTCCTTTTGATAGACTCGTATGGTATTGACGTAAATCCAGTGAAAAATAGTTCATTAATCGTTCAGCCAGTTCCATATCCAGGTTTTCATAAAAGGTCGCTGCTGCTTTTAGGATCTCCCCTAAGTTCAAGGACCCCGGATAGCTCATTTCCTCGTTTACAAAGATGAGGTTTGCCGATACTTTTAAATTGTTAAAAGGAGATTCGGAAAATACTTTGACTTCACCTGATGTTTCTTTTAAATAACCCGAAATAATTTTGAGCAGTGTTGTTTTACCTGCACCGTTTCTTCCGATCAGGCCAGTAATTTTATTTTCCGTAAGCGTGAATGATATATCGTTGAGGGCTTTAGTCTTCCCGTACACTTTCGTGAGCCCTTTACATTCAATCACATTCATTTCCCATCCCCCTTTATGCATGAGCTTGCATCCTTAACCATCTGGATTAATTCTATTTCGCTAACATTTAGATAATCCGCTTCTTTCACAAGATCGACTACCAGCGTTTTCAACGTCTCATTCTTACGTTTTGAAAGAATGGTTTCTTTTGCTTCATCAGTCACAAACATTCCAAGTCCCCGTTTTTTATACAGCACTTTTTCATCCGCTAAAATATTCAGTCCTTTTGCAGCGGTTGCCGGATTAATATTAAACATCTCTGCAAGCTGGTACTGAGAGTAAATCTTTTGATGCGGGTTGATGTTTTCACTTATAATTTCAGTTTCAAGCCATTCGGCAATCTGGATATAGATCGGCTTCATACTGTCCGAGTTAAGGATCAAATCTCCACCTCCAGGAAAAGAGACATAGTGCATTACTGTTGTAATGTACTATATGCTATTTCTGATAAAAAAGCAACATTTTTTCAAAAAGGCTCTTTTCTAAAAGATTTTTGTTTTTGCTTAAAAGAGATAGACTGCGACGCAATTGCAGCATTGATTTCCGCTCCGGGCAGTTCGCTTTCCGTAGCGGTCATCCATCCGTATGTCGCAGTTCATCTCTAATGTGTAGCTTATTAGAGACTTTCAAAAAAAAGGTAAGTTCTTTTCGACTAAAAAGAACTTACCTGACTTATGTCATCTATTTATTTAAGCGTTAATAACTTCGCCAAGCCTCTCATCGAGCATTTGAAATGCTTTCTTTAACGTTTCCTCTGACACCCGTGTATATTGGTCGCCAATGCTTACTTCAAAATAATATCCCTCATTATCGTTTTCTCTTAAATAGCTCGTTAAGCCGATACCAGTTTCTTCGTAAATGTCTGTTAATGCTGATTCCAGCTTTTCTTTAGGAGCTTGAATATGGACATGGAACATATTTGAAACCGGCTCTAACGGTAACGTTGAAACACCGGCACATCGATTGAACAGACCTGCAAGCTCCCTCGCATCTTCATAGTACTGTTCCATCTTACCGGCTCTTTGATCAAAATAATAATCAGCACTGATAATATACGGATAAAGGCTGATCAAATCACCACCGTGGCGCCTTTTCCATACTTTTGATTCTTTAATAATCGCTTCACTTCCTGCTAGAACCGCCCCCGCAATGCCGCCGATCCCTTTATAAACAGATACATAGACACTATCGAAAAGAGCAGAAACTTCAGCAGCAGATTTTTTATAGTATGGAAGCACTTCAAATAACCTTGCTCCGTCTAAATGTAACGCAATCCCTTTTTCCCGGCAGTATACAGAAATTGATTCAAGTGTTTCGTAGTCCGGTAATTGGCCTCCGATCTCGCGCTGGGGCAGTTCGAGCAACAAACAGGAGACTTCCTCTTCCATGTTCACTACGTCTTCCAGTTCGATCACTCTGTTTTTATCAGCAAGTAAAACAGGTTCGATGTGATGCAGTTCTTTCAAACCATCTTCTTCATGGATTTCTAAGTGGCTCAATGGATGGTAGGCTACTTTTTTAATTCCCTTTTTGTCGCACCATATCCGGAGCGCAATCTGCTGGGCCATCGTACCGCTCGGAAAGAACACAGCAGCTTCTTTCCCTAAAATCCCTGCCATTTTATCCTGAAAATCTTTAATAACCTGGCCTGTCCCGTAAAGATCGCTTTCTTGACCGCCACCTATATTTTCAAATGCATCTTTTAATACTTGCACGTCTCTTTTTCCGTGGCCGGAGATCTGGTATCTTGTGCTTTTAAACGCTTTTGCTAAAGAATTTTTTTCACTCAATGACAAAACCCCTTTCAAAAAACTGTATGCTATATTTTAATTTTTCTTATCTATAATAAGTTTCTACAAGCTTTAAAGATAAACCTTCACCAAAATCGAGAGGCGTGTGATAGAAACTTATTTATACAACACGATTAAGAAAGAGGTTCCTTCTCCTACGGTACTGTTCACTTCAATGTTCCCCCCATGAGCTTCTACAATAAAGCGGGCAATAGAAAGACCGATACCATTACTTCCTAAATTTCGTGAACGGGCTTTATCAACCCGATAAAAGCGTTCGAATATCTTTGTTAGGTGCTCAGGAGGTATTCCGATCCCGGAATCTTTGACCAGGATATAAACCTTTTTCTCTGTTGAAGTTAGCCGGACATGGATCGTTCCGTTTTTTTGATTGTATTTGACTGCATTATCCAGGAACAGATAAATCACCTGCTGGATCCTTTCCCGGTCTCCAGACATATGCACATTCTCTTGTATTTCGCTAGTAATCGATAGCCCATTGTCCTGAACGACTTTAGAGAACGCTCGGACGGATCGGCTGACTAGCCCTGACAGATCGAACTTTTCCTTTACTAAAACTAACTTCCCCGAATCTGACCGGGCAAGAAGCAATAAATCGTTAACGAGCGAAGTCATTCGCCTCACCTCAGCGGACATATCATTGACTGTTTGCCTTGAAAATTCAGAAAGATGGTTCTCCTCTTCCTCTTCTAAGATCTCAAGGCCGGCAGATAAAATACTCAATGGTGTCCGGAGCTCATGGGAAGCATCATTAACAAATTCACGCTGACGTTTAAAAGAATTAATAATAGGCCCGATAGCCTTTCCTGCCATCAAAAAAGAAAGTCCCATCGCAGCAAATGTAAAAAGGACTGTGAGTAAGATCAGGACTGTAAAAAGCCGGTTCAACACTTCTTTTTGTTGTGTAATGTCCACCCCGCTGTAAACATATCCACCTGCTTCAATCGGCTTTGCGACGAACAAATACTCGCGATTATCTTCATCTATTTCTCTAGATTCCAGTGAATCTGGAGTCCACCCCTTTATAATGTTATCAATCGATTCGCCGTGCCGATGGACTATCTCTCCTGTTGGCGTTACAACCGCTAACAAGCTTCCCTTTGTTCTTTCATAAGGTTCATTGGCCTCATGAATCAAATGGGAGACAGATTTGTTTGAAATCATTTCGATGGCCTTTTCTTTTTGGTCGCTTAAAATCGAATTTGACACCGCTATATAAGCAATAACCACAAACAATAAAAGAAAAAGCATCGTTAGTATAGCGAAGATCCACATGAGTCGCTTCTTTGTCTTCTTTATCATGTTATCCATCCGATTTGATAACCTACATTCCGTACACTTTTAATTACATGGTCCGTCTTTGCATCTCTCAGCTTTTTTCGCGTTAATTTCACAAGGGAATCCAGGTTATTATCTGAAACTTCCGCATCGATGCCCCAGATCTTATCAATTAACTGCTCTCTTGTCAGAACACGTCCAGCGTTTATCATTAACGCCTCCATTAACTGGTACTCCTTATACGTGAGCATAATCTCCTGTTCTTCCGCTCTAAGGGTATGGGCTGTTTTATTTAAGACAAGCGGCCCGATTGCGATCGTTTCTTGTTGAAGAGGTTTGGCAGCTCTTCGTGCCAGTGCTCGAATGCGCGCAAACAGTTCATTGAACTCAAACGGTTTTACCATATAGTCATCTGCACCAGAATCCAGGCCGATCACACGGTCATCTACACTATCACGTGCAGTAAGCATTAAAATGGAGGACGGGCAGTTCTCTTTCCGGAGCACAGCACACACTTCCTGGCCGCTCATCTTCGGCATCATCCAATCTAAAATAACCACTTCATATGGATGTGATATCGCATAATCAACAGCAGATTGTCCATCTTGCACCCAATCTACTTGATGAAATTCTTTTTTTAACTTATGCACAAGAAGACGACCTAACTTTTGATCGTCTTCTGCCAGTAATATATTCATTTATAATCTTCCCCCTTTTGCTACATGACGACCTTTCTTCTGAAAGCTAACATAAAACCTTTTTAAACAAAATGCTGTTATGAGAAGGATAGAAGTTCCGAAATAAAGGGCCATCATCGGTTCGGTTGTGCTGTCAGACCCGATCAACACTCCATGGGCAAGCGCCAGCAAATAAGCAGGCAGAGAAAAGAGATGGATTTTCTTCCAAACCGAACGTCCTACTATCTTCATCATATCGGATGAAAGCAAAATTAGAAAGACTCCGTAAAGTGCAACCGTTCCAATTCCATTCAAAAGCCGATGTTCATCGGAATAAAAAGGAATAAAAACTTCGTACCAATGATAGCTCACATAGCTATCAAAGAGTAATACCGTCCCATGAAAAATTATGATTAAGAAGCCTATCCATCCTGTAAATTGATGAAATAAGTTCCAGGAACCTTTCCATTTCAAAGGAATAAGACCAGAGCTATGCAAAAGCCCTGCAAATATCGATAAAAAAAGAAGGCAAAAGGACGTTAGACCTGAGATCCTTGTCCATTCCCATGTTGTGATGACCATGCGGTTTTCACTCCTTCACAAAATTCTGCTATATTTTCTGTTATTCGTATTTTTTTATCATCCGTAATAACAATCGCGGCAATCGAACGGTCTCTTTGCCCCAACCACGATTCCACGAGTTCTCCATTCATCATACAGAGCACTTTTGCATAAACTTCCGCCTCTCTTACGCTCGAGGCAAGAACTGTTACTTGCACAACATCAGATTCCGGATTCTCACCCGTCTTCCCATTTAAAATATGATGATAAAATCCATCTTCTGTTTGCCAGCGGCGATGCAACACATTTGAGGTGGCGATCGCTCCTTTTCTTATCTTTAGTTGTACGATATCTGTATTGCTATCGAACGGGTTCATTATCCCGATCACTTCCGGCTCTGCAAAAGAAAACCGCATATCTCCTCCACCATCTATAAACACGTTATGTCCACGAGCCATGTGATAAGCCCTGTCAACACTCCACCCTTTGACAAATCCACCGAGATCCAATTCAACATTTTGCAGTTTTTTGACCAGTGGCTGCCCGGAATGAAGTAAAATTTTATTTTCGTGATAAGCTGGTAAACAGGCCTTTATTCCTCTTCTTTTCATTTCGGAAAATGGTCTATCATATCCAAGCGCCTTTAACTGTGCACCCAAAAATGGATTGAACAGGCCATCCATCCTTTTCATATAGTCCGTTACTTCAACTAAAATGGAATAGAAATCCGGAGAAACGGTGACCCATTTATCTGATGGTTCCAATCGATTAAACCATGAAAGATAACTTTCATTTCTAAAACGGGAATACGTTTGTTCTATATCGTTAAACCACTGTTTCAATTCAGCATGGTTTTCTGCTTCCACAAAAAAGGACGAGCCCATACATGAAAATTCAATACTTTTTGTCATGAGTGCCTTGTTCTTCTGTCTGATGGTTCCATCCCTTGATATTCTCCCTCTCCAAACTCATGGTCCTCATACTCATCTTCTTCACCATATCTATGGTCTTCAAATCCATCTAACCTTTGATTGTTTTCCCCATTCCCGTATCGGGAAGCTTCTCTGTAACTCTCTTCTGCATCAACAGACCATTCTTCTCCTCTTACTGCATTACTGTTATCAGTGAGTTGATGGTTTTGTACAAATCCTATAAAAGTGGCTGCTACCACTGCTGTAGTAATACCCGAAAACCATTTCACTGTAGTTTTTTTATTCATTTTCCTTACCTCCGTCGTATTCTTGCAACTATAATAGCAAACGAAAATGAAATTAAAATGAAAAAACAAACCCAATTAACGATTAAAAGGACAGGTTCTTTAAAATTATAAGAACCTGTCCTTTTATCAATTTCCATTTTCATTTGGCCAACTTTGCTTTCTCAAGAAACTTCCCCAACCGTTTCTGATATTCCTCTTCTGCTATCGTGTATGCTTCCGTATGACCTGCCCCTGGCACGATCCACATTTCTTTAATCCCACCCGCCACTTCGTAAATGCGACTGGCCATTTCAGTTGGGACAAGCTCATCCTGGTCGCCATGGATCACAAACAGTGGAAGTTTATTTTTCTTCACCTGTTCAAGAGCTGATGCTTCCCCAAACGAATAGCCTGCCCTAACTTTTGTCACTGCACTCGTTACTTGCATTAACGGAAATGACGGCAGATGATATAAGTATTTTAACTGATGTGCCAGTTCTTCCTCTACAGATGTGTAGCCACTATCCTCAATTATTCCTTTAACCTCTGGAGGAAGTTCTTCCCCGCTCGTCATCAGAACGGTAGCAGCGCCCATCGAAAAGCCGTGAAGGAAAATCGTTTCTTCCTGTTTTTCATCAATCAGATACCGAACCCATCGCTGATAATCTATTCGATCATCCCAGCCATATCCGATATAATCGCCACCGCTGTCACCATGACCCCTGGCATCCGGCTTCAACACATCGTAGCCAAGCTCATAGTAATACTTCGTGATACCTGGCATTTGGGTATGGTTGCCTTTATAGCCATGTGCTAAAACAACAGCCTTTCCGTTTGAATTTTCATTTTTTAAAAAGACTGCTTTCAGCCTTATGCCATCCTCTGATTCTATTTCAGCCGTTTCAAACGACTGCCTTTCTGTCCATTTCATGATTTCTTCAAGTTTCGCCTGTTTTTCTTCTTCGACCATGGCGCTTGCCGCCTCTACTTTTCCATCACTTCCACCATATAAGTCGACTGCATCATGGCTTCTACTGACCGCAACATTATAAAAGTATTCACCTGCGACCAATAAGGAAACTGTTATGAAAACAACGAGACTACTAGTTATCCAAACCATTCTTTTTATCATTCTTAACTCCTTTTCCTGTTTCTGTTATGTTAATTATAACTGTTTTTTTATGTAAAAACAGAAAAAGCCTGCCAACCTTTTAAGATTGGCAGACTCTCTTTCACCCAGCAATTATAGTGTTATATAATCCAGTGGATCAACCATGTTCGTCTTGTTAATGTTCCATGATCCTTTATGAAGTTCGAAGTGCAAGTGCTGGCCGTAAGAATCTCCAGTGTTTCCCTGGTGCCCGAGCAATTGCCCTTGGGATACCCTTTGCCCTGCCGACACCTTTCTCTCTCTCATGTGAGCATAAACTGTCGTATACTTTTGACCACCTATCGAATGTGCGATAAACACAACATTGCCGTATGTAGATGAATAATATGAACGTTCTACTGTTCCAGAAGCTGCCGCTACAACAGAAACAGTTCCAGCTTTAGCTATGTCAACGCCTGTATGTCTGCTTCCCCATCTCATTCCTGTTTTAGCTGTTAAAGTTCCTGATGTGGGTTTCATGAAGCTAGACTTCTTGTTTAAAGCATGAAAAGTATTTGACCCTGCGATTCCATCGGCTGTTAAGCCATTCGCGCGTTGGAAGCTTTTCACCGCATCTGCCGTAATTGTTCCATAATAATTTGTCGTTTTATAGAAGGTAAAATGCCCCAGCGTTTTTAATTTCTTCTGAAGCTCTTCTACATCGTTTCCGGTTGATCCGATTCGTAACGTCCGATCGAAGCTGCTACTGCTACCGGCGCTTTTTAATACGCTTACCGTCTGCGGCCCTACGATTCCATCAACTTTTATTCCGGCTGAACGCTGAAAATCTTTTACATCTGAAGTGGTGATAGAACCAAAATAACCTGTTGCAGTAGGGTATGAGAAGTATCCTTTGCTCATAAGCAATGTTTGCAACTCTTTTACGTCTGAATTAGACATACCCTGCTTTAAGATTTGTCCCCCTAATGCTGCCTCACCTGTCGCAGGTGCTAAAAATAGAGCACCGGCCACGGCTGAAGTAACCAAAGCTTTCTTAAACAATTTTGTTTCCCCCTAATGAAAAATTTAGCAATATTTGTCTAACGCTGACTATATTACGTGAATTTTGCAAAAGGGTGAAGTTGCATTTTTACTAACTAAAGCACCCCAAAACGAAGTCTTTTTTACTACAATAAAATAAATGTTTGATATTTCAAATAAACGTTTGTTTGATATGTATGTTCGCAAAACACCAATGATTTCCCTCAGTATAATTAAAAAACAGGAATCCAAAACAGATTCCCGCTTTTTATAGAGTTATGATAACAATACCAGAGAGAACCGATCCCTCTAGCATTGTTATCTTCATATCGAGTACAACAAACAACTATGCAGTTTTCTTCCATCCTGAAATATCGTCTTCAAGCGGAATTTCGTTTGCTCTTGCCTTTTTAGCAGCGATGAAAAAGATTGCGACAAGAATAACAGAGATGGTCGCGGCTCCTATATAGGAACTGCTTAAAGCCATTCCAAATCCGATTGGTGCATTTAAAATATAGGTTGTTGTCGCCATTAGCATGAACACCCCTGGCAGCAGCGGAATCCAATAATTTTTCTTTGCGATATAGAGATACATCGCTCCGACGAACAGTGCAATGACAGCTGTTGATTGGTTCGCCCAGGAGAAATAACGCCATAGAAGTGTAAAGTCAATTTTAGTAAGTGCAAAAGAGATAACAAACAGCGGAAGTGCGATCACAAGTCTGCTCGCCACTTTCTTTTGAGAAAAGTTAAAGTAATCCGCGATAATCATTCTTAAGCTTCGGAAAGCAGTATCTCCGGAAGTGATAGGAAGGACGATAACCCCAAGCACTGCCAGCGTACCACCGATTGCTCCGAGCATTAATGTTGAAGCTTCACTCACTATAGCAGCCGGTCCACCGTTAGCAAGAAGCTCGTTTAGTCCTACAGAGCCACCAAATAAACTCATTGCTGCTGCAGCCCAGATCATTGCGATAATTCCTTCAGCGATCATCATGCCGTAGAAGATTTTGCGACCGTTCTTTTCGTTTTCAGTTGTACGGGAGATAATCGGAGTCTGTGTTGCATGGAATCCAGAAAGAGCTCCACAAGAAATCGTCAAGAACAACAATGGGAAAATCGGCGCATTATCAGGGTGTAAGTTAGTAAACGCCAGTTCAGGGATCGGTGCTCCAGTAAAGATAAGCATACCACCGACTCCAAAGGCACTGATCAACAGAAGCGCACCGAAAACTGGATAAAAACGGCCGATAATTTTATCGATCGGAAGCAACGTAGCCAAAATATAGTATACAAAGATAGCTCCGAGGATTAAGCCCATAGAAGCCCAACCGTTCATCAAATTATGAAGTAAACCTGCTGGAGCTGTCACGAAAACAGTACCAACTAACAATAACAGCAAAACCGCGAAAGCGTTTACGACATGTTTCATAAACTTGCCTAGAAATTTTCCTGCAAGCTCTGGAAGATGGGCACCACGGTTACGGATGGAAATCATTCCAGTTAAATAATCATGTACAGCTCCCGCAAAGATAGCTCCTAATACAATCCAGAGAAAGGCTACGGGACCGTATAGAGCTCCCATAATCGGGCCAAAAATGGGACCAACACCTGCTATGTTCAAAAGCTGGATGAGTGAATTTTTCTTTGTATTCATCGGAAGGTAGTCGACGCCATCCTTATGGGTAAAGGCTGGTGTTGTTCTTGCTTCGTTCACACCGAAAACTTTTTCAACAAATTTACCGTACGTAAAGTATCCTATAATCAAAAGAGCGATACCGGCTAAAAATGTATACATGATAAATCCTCCTCACGAAATATGAATGCGTTTACATAGATTATAAGTCGAACTGTGTCAAAAATGTGAAAATCGAGTCCAAGATGTAAAATAGAAGGTGTATGATGCATAAATTAGAGGATAAGATGCAGCTTTTTGAAAGCATGGTGCACTATAGGGGTCTGGACAAAAGTATTTAACCGAAAAAAAATCCGAACCGATTCAAAATTCTTTGATCAGAATTCGAATCGGTTCGGATTTTTCCTTCGGGCCGTTTTCTTAAGTTGCAAACCTTTGCGGCAGACCACCTGCGCTGGAAGTGATCTCCTGCAAAAAGATCAATATTACTCCTATTCTAGCGAAGTGTATTTTCGTAGGCGTTCAGGTGCCCCAGTATCGTTTTAAAGGTAAGGCGTAGTCGATATAAAAAAAGCTCGACTAGACCCTTTTAAAGTTCCAGCTTCCGCCTCAGAGGTTTTGCATAATTTCTGCTGACAGAAAGTTTTTCAGTTGTCCCTTCTATTTCAAGCTGATATGCACCATTAAACCATGGGATCAATCTTGTTACATAATCGAGGTTTACGATGTAGCTCTTATGGATGCGGAAAAACGGATAAGAAACCAAACGATTTTCAAGGTCTTTTAACGGAGTCTTTATTTCAAATTCCCCGGTTTTTGTGGTGATCTTGGACACCTTTTCTTCCCGGTAGATATAAAGGATATCATTTGGATCGATGTAACGAATTTCCCCTTCATTTTCGACAGCGAGCTTTCCTGGCGGTTTAGGAACATCCGTTTTTGGTTCCGGAATAAGCTGCCTTTCGATTCTGGACACTGTTTGCTCTAATTGCTCTTCATCATAGGGCTTTAAGATATAATCGATCGCCTCATACCGAAAGGCTTCTGCCGCAAACTGGGGATAAGCTGTAGCGAAAACGATCAACGGCCGTTTCTTTAACTCTAAAAGCGATTTTGCCGCTTCCAGTCCGTTCATTTTCGGCATTTCTACATCCAAAAACACAACATCCGGTCCATGTTGAATGGCCTGAAGAACAGCACTTTCTCCTGAATCTGCCTCTCCTACAATTTGAATGGAAGGAAAAACACTTAATAGATGCTTTAATTCATCTCGGCTATATCGTTCATCATCCACTATTAATGCTTTGATTGATTTTTCCACTGTTATCCTCCATTCCCGGAATAAAAAAGAAAACTTCTGTTCCCAGGCCAAATTCGCTTTTTATATTCAATGCCGCCTTTTCACCAAACATCATCGTGAGCCTGCGGTTGATATTATACAGCGCAAAACCGGTACCTGTCTCAGATTCCATGCTGTTTTCGCCAATAAGTTTTAATCTATCCTGCTTGATGCCCTGCCCGTTGTCTTTCACTGTAATTTCCACACCAGAAGCTGCTTTCTTGATGATTATTTTTACCACACAGTCTTCGTCTTTATCCTTTATGCCGTGCTTAATCGCATTTTCGACTATCGGCTGAAGGGTTAAAGGGGGAACCCTTTCTGCCAGGGCGTTTTCATCAATTTCATATTCAACTTTCAACTTGTCGACAAACCTTGCCTCTTCGATTGCGAGATAAGCTTTGACGTGCTTTAGTTCTTGTTCTAAAGAAGTGACCTCTACAGTTGTTCCAGTTAAGTTTTGCCGTAAAAAGTTGGATAATGAGATCAACAGTTTCCGGGCCTGTGCGGGGTCGATCCGGATCAAAGAGCCGATCACATTCATCGTATTAAACAAAAAGTGAGGGCTTATCTGGGCTTGAAGTGCCTTGATTTCTGCTTCTTTAGCATATTGATGGGCTCTGTCAGCTTCTGCTATTTCCAGTTGGTTACTTAGAAGAACGCTTAATCCTGAGATTAGTTCCAGGATAACATTCGTTATTTCTTTTTCGGATGAAAAATAAAATTTTAATGTGCCGATCGTCTCTCCCCGCTGCTTTAATGGAGCAATGACGGCGGCTCCCAGAGGGCACTCTTTGTTCACACAATGGATCGTCTCATCATTCGCTACAACAAGTTCCCCGTTCTTGATAACTTCTTTTGTTACGTGGGTTTGAACAGGACTGCCTGCACGATGATGGTCATCGGCAAGTCCTACATGGGCAAGAATGCTCGTCTTGTCCGTCATCGCAACAGCCATCGGCTTTATTTCATTGAACAGGATCTCACAAACAGCCTTTGCGGAGCTGGCAGTCATTCCTTCCCTCAGATAGGATAGTGTCTGGTCGGCAATTCGAAGTGTTTTCTGGGCCTGAAGGGCACCTGCCTTTTCCTCTTCATTAACTACATTTTTAATCACCAAAAGAAAGAGGGCACTCCCAATACCATTCGCCAGGATCATCGGCATCCCGATTACT
Organism: Exobacillus caeni; assembly: GCF_005747095.1. GTDB lineage: Bacteria > Bacillota > Bacilli > Bacillales > Guptibacillaceae > Exobacillus > Exobacillus caeni. The sequence continues at coordinate 58,243 of NZ_SWLG01000014.1, forward strand.
TCGACCAGGGAAAGCGCTTTTTCAAACGGCTTCGCTACTAACAGGATGATGACCATTTGAACAGTCTCTGCGAGCGCTCCGATAAAAAAAGCCACCGGAAGCTTAACATGCCTTTTTTGCTGAAAAAAAGCTCCAGATATCATACCGGCAACAACCGCGGCTAACCCGCATGCAAGGCCCGTAAAACCGCCAAGTGTAAGCCTGTGAACCCCGGCGATCAGCCCTGCTCCGATACCAACCTTGTACCCGCCGAGAAGGCCAGCGATCACAATCCCGATTACCCTGGAGTTCGCAATCGCCTCATCGGAACCTAAATCAACAGCCCATGGATCGAACTGAGCTGTGTCTGCGTTGAACGTCAAGCCTGTATACGTCCCTATGATCCCAAAAAAACCGAAAAATAAAATTGCATTCAGCTGCTGTTTTCCAAGCAATTTTTCTTGATATATCATACTTTGAAAAAAGCGGAACCGCGTGAGGACAAACGCAATCGTCACGATAATCCCGAGTCTTTCAAGCATCGTTAAGAGTAGTTCGAACATAACACCAGTCTCCTCTATAAAGGCCTATCAGACATAAGTTCTTTTTATTATATGTTTTTTTGAGAAATGTACAAGGTACCCTGGTGTATATTTAAGCATCCATTGAAAAATGCCAGTAAAAAATAGAAAAAAACAGGATGCTAAGGAACAACACTCTGCTTTTTTCTAAATAGATTTTATTAAACTTGTATGGCCAAATATTCGATGTGCCTTAAAATAAATCTTCTTCGTCAAATAACGTGTCATTCCTCACTGTTTCAAGAAAATCGTTAATTTCTTTCTCTAGAACCTGTTTCATGTCCCTGACCTTTGACGAAATACTGCTGATAGACACGTTGAATGCTTCGGCCAACTGTTTTTGAGTTATTCCTCCGGCCAATGGCAAAAGGTCAATAACCAGATAGATAAGCGCACTTAAATAAACATCCGGCTTCTGTATTAAAGGGTTTTTCACTTCACAATACTGATTCCAGAGGACAACACCCAATTTCTCTGGCCCTTCTACCCCTTCAGGAAGGTTTTGTTCCATAAATTGTTGAAATGCAATCGCTATTTCCTCATGTTCCGGTGAAGTCCAGATAAGATCATCTAAAGTATCTTCAGCTCCAAATAAAAAAAGATCTAGTATCTTTATGAAGTTATTGACTATAAACTGTTCCGGATCGCTTATCTTGCTTATATCATAAATATCTAGAAGTTCATTTTCAATTTCATCCGCCTCTTCAGGTGGTATATCTAAGAATGTAGCTAAAAACAATGCTGTTTCTCCAGCAGGTAAAATAGTGCCGATTATGAAGCTCCCGGGTTCTGCATACTCATCCACTTCATAAATTTTCACCTTCGTCTCTTCTTCTGTGAAATAATCTTCAAGGATGATATAGTTGTTATCTTCCATCTCCTTGACAATCGAAATAGACGGCCTGGTACTTTTCCAGGATTCAAGCGCTTCCTTTACTCTTGGTCTTTTATAGTTATGTTTATTTTTATCAATGAACGTTTCAAGTATTGTTTTACCATTTACTTTTACAGAAGTTATAAACCATAGGCATGCAAAAAAATGAAAAACATCCATCGCTTCATCAGGAATCGCTAAATCTTCATAGTACTCTTCTAGATAGTCTTCCATTAAATCCCCATAGTTTTCCACACCGAAAACAACGATTTCTTGCTGGATTTCACGAAGTTCTCCCTCTAAAATGTGATGAAGCGATACGACATTTTCTTTTCCACAGCACTTTTTATACTTCTTCCCGCTTCCACAAGGACAGGGATCGTTCCGGCCGTGTTTCATCCCAACCTACTCCTTTCTGCTTCATTTATTTCCTCGTAACATAAAAAATTGCACATAAGGTTGTCTGGCGTCTAATACCTGCAATCCTTACATCTTTTCGGTAGCGCAAATCCTTTTTGTTTGTAAAACTGCTGTTCTCCTACTGTAAAAGTAAATCGCTCTCCACATGACCAGCATTTTATAAGAAGATCTTGTGGTGCCGATCCTTCTAAAGCTTTGGTGATACGTGCTTTTCTTTCCTGTACGGCCAGCTCATCGACCGGCTCTTTTCGTTCCAAAGCTCCTATCGTTTTTTGAATCTCAGCCTTCATCTTTATATACTCAACTTCGTACCATAATTTTAAATAAGGGATAAACGCTTGATCACCTGATTCTTTAATTTTCTCCAGCATCAATAGGATCATCTGCCTGTTACGATCCTTTAAATAAATCATATCTGGCTCTTTCTTCCCTTTATCGATCCATTCCTTCCATTCCTCTATAAGTTCATCTGTCAATTGATCGGACTCAATCAGCCAGCCCCGATCCGTATAAATAATCAACGGCAGCTTACCACTATATTCGATATCCAGGAAATCATAATCGACCATCCAATCGATTTTTTGCATGACGGCTTCCAATTTCTCCGATTTAAAATACCCATAAGCAGGACACCGATCCAGTTCTAGCTCCCGAACCTTCTTTTCCTTTGAACCTTTTAAAATCTTGGCGAAGAGTGTTCTTCCTCCCTGTGCAATAAGTTCATCGGCTGCCCTCAATATAACCTTGATTTCTTCACGTGATACTCGATTTGTGGTGGATGACATCACAAGCACAACTCCTCATAATATGGTCCTTCTTCTCTTTGATTTCTCTTTATTTCAGGATAGTTCCGATGCATATCCAGGTAGTAGACGGAACCCGACAGGTGATGTTTAATTATTGTAATTTTTTCTATCCATCTTTGATGGCTTCCTCACTGAAAAGTTAAGCCAACTTCGCGCATTATAGATCTTTTCTTCATCAATTATCTTAACATAAAATTGGTGCCAGGCACCCAAAATGGACAACTGTCCACAAAGGGTGCCTGGCACTCAATTAATCATATTTCCATTTCCCAGCGTTTTTGCTGGGTTTTCTTTAGTTGTTCTTCCGTTTCTTCTGGATAGACGGTACGGAATTTGTGATGGTCAGCAGGAATGATCTCAACCATCTTTTGAATCATATCTTCAGGGTCAAATTGATTTTTTAGTTTCTCATGCTGCTTTTCGATATCTTCCTTCGGTGTAAAGTTCTTTTCTTCGTCAAACCACTTCCACATTTCCTCAGCGCTTCGTTTGTTGAATCCTGTCTCGAAAGCTCCCGGGTTAATGGTTGCAACCTGCACACCCAGCTTTTCAAGCTCATTTCTCATCGTCTGTGCAATCCCTTCGATCGCATGCTTGGTTGCCGTATACGGTCCTACATAAGGTGTGGCCGAAATACCTGCCATAGAACTCATGAAGACAATCTTTCCGATTCCTTTTTCCACAAACTTTTTCGCAGCGATCTGAGCAGTTTTAAGTGTTCCGAATACGTTCACTTCGAATAAAGCACGGAACCGGTCCATCGGCACCTCTGCGAGTGGTCCCCCTTCATTGATCGCAGCGTTCGCCACAAACACATCAAAATCATACTTTTTTATCTGTTCTAAATCCAATTGGTTAGTAATATCAAGTTTGAATACTTCTATATCAAGGCCCTGTTCTTCCGCTTCCCGTAAAAGGTCTGTTTTCTGTGCTTTTATTTCAGTAGTAGCAATAACATGGTGGCCTTTTTTCGCTAGACCAAGTGCAGCACCTCTTCCAAGCCCGCTGCCCGCTCCTGTGATGAAAATTGTTTTACCCATTCTTATTCCTCCTATAAATGAGTCACTCCATTTTCATCTTCCCATTGGCCAATTAAATAAAACTCTTTCAAGCATTCCCATCCAGCGGAATTTGCATCTTTTGGTATGATGAAAAGCAATATTGTTTACGAGTCCTGTCTTATTTCATCCTATTGATAATCAGAGAGTAAGTTTTGTTCATTCTTTTTAAGGTAATGTTTATAAATGAAGTGAATGTTATTGAAAATTTCTTTTGAAAAGGAGAATCTCGATGGATTTTAAGAATATTACTGTGGCTGGAAGTGGTGTTTTAGGAAGCCAGATCGCTTTCCAAACTGCTTTTAAAGGCTTCCACGTAACTGTATATGACATTAACGATGATGCGATAGCACGGGCAAAAGACAGGATTGCAAATTTAAAACCCCGGTATCAAGAAGATCTCGGCGCCACTGAACAAGAGGTAGATACAGCTTATAATCGTATTTCTTTTTACAGTGATTTAGCTAAAGCGGTGGAAGACGCAGACCTCGTGATTGAAGCGGTTCCTGAAGTTGTCCAGATTAAGACCGACTTTTACAAGAAGTTAAGAAAAGTTGCTCCTGAAAAAACAGTCTTTGCTACAAACTCTTCAACCCTTCTGCCGAGCCAATTTGCGGAGGCGACAGGTCGGCCTGAGAAGTTCTTAGCACTACATTTTGCCAATGAGATATGGGTAAACAACACGGCAGAAATCATGAAACATCAGGGAACAGATCCGGACGTTTTTAATGATCTAATCGAGTTTGCTGGGGCGATCGGAATGGTTGCTTTGCCTTTACAGAAAGAGCAGCCAGGATATATTTTAAACTCATTATTAGTTCCCCTATTAGAAGCAGCCCAGTTGCTGCTAGTAAAAGAAGTGTCCGACCCTGCAACCATCGATAAAACATGGATGATCGCAACTGGATCCCCTAAAGGACCTTTTGCCATATTAGACATTGTAGGAATTACTACTGCTTACAATATTGCACAGGGAAAAGCGGAGGCAACAGGGAATGAAAAGTTCAAGCAGCTTGCAGAATTACTGAAAACAAAGTATATCGATAAAGGGAAGCTTGGAAGAGAAACTGGAGAAGGATTCTACACTTATCCTAATCCGGAATACGAGAAGCCGGGTTTCTTAAAAAGTTAATCAATATGAGATTACAAGACAGGAATCGAGATGACTCAAAAGCAAAGTACAGCCCTGGCCAACATCTTATCTAGAAAAACTTGGTCCAATATTTACTTAGATGTTGTGCTAACGAAGGGAATCAGGCGCTTATGAGTCATCTTTTTTATTTCAAACAAAAAATAGCATCAATAACCCAAAGCCTATTACCCATAATACCGGAAATAAATTAACAATAACAGCAACCCGTTTCTTTCCTTCGCGAAGGAACCAGGAAATGATGGAACAAACGATTACAGCCAGTGGATAGGCACTAATCGATGAGACAAAAGCAATGTTATAAGCATTCACCCCATTATCAAAGCTCATAAACGACAATCCCAAAATAACGAACCAGGGAACCAGGCTGATTAAATAAATAAGCTGGGTAACAATCAGATAAATTTTCATACGCTCCCCCAATTATCCAGCATTTACTTTAATCATAAAACAGCAAGAGGTTGTATGACTAGATGAAAAAAAAGTGCCTGGCACCACTCGTGGACAACTGTCCATAGAGGGTGCCAGGCACTTTTTTAAGGTGCTTTTTTATTTCCGCAAATCTTCCAGTACTTTTTGGGCTCTGTACCCTACTTCAAAATCATAAAGTTCTGCTTCCTGTCCGTGAGCTGCTTTTACCAATTCATCTATTAGTTGTTTTGGCTTTGCATCTTCAATCGAAATAGCTTTCAATTCTTCGCCATTTTTTGCCCCTTTTAATAATCCCCAGTTTTCAAGGGATAAAATCCCCTCTGTTCCATATGCGCTATAGCCAATAAATTCTTTTCCGGCGATCTGGCTTAACCCCTCGATTAACACTGGTGTTCCGTCTTCAAGCTCTCCCGTTGCGATAATCCCTGTTTCGCATTTTGCCGGATCATCCGGCAATTCCAATCGTGTCTGGATATTTTTGATTTCGCCAAATAGCTTTAACGTTTGTTGAATGAAATGCACACCAACTTCTAAAACGAAACCGCCCTGTTCACGACCGCCTACCCAGTCATTTTTCTGCCAGAAACGCGGCCATTCTGGAAAGTGCATGGTGAGCTGCAGCCTTCGCAGCTTGCCTATGTAGTCCTTCTTAATCATTTCTCCAAATTTAGTTGCCGCCTGTCCATAATTAAGCGGAAAGTTCATCGCATGGACGACACTTGCTTTTTCGGCAGCTTCCGCCATCTCTTTTGCCTCTTCCAGAGAGTTAGCCAGTGGCTTCTCACACAGAACATGCTTTTTAGCTTTTAAAACATCCATCACAATTTGATAGTGATATTTCGGCGGTACTGCAACATAGACCAGGTCAACCTGTTTGTCTGCAATTAAATCTTCATAGTTTGTAAAAGCCTGTGCCCCATCAAGTGCTTCAGCAGTTTCCTTTGCTAATGACTCCAGCTGGTCACATACGGCTACAATTTCCACATGTGATTGTTCTTTGAATTGTTTGATTAAACGCTGGCCAATTGCCCCTAAGCCAATAATTCCAATATGCAACATGAAAACTCCTCCTCTTATTCACTTCTTATATTACTACATTTGCAATGTGATCAGGCCTTATTAAATGCCTTTTTCTGGTGTTGGAATCGATACGAATAATCCGTCCCCTTTTTTCCTTATTCTATAAAAGATATATTTGCAAATTTTATAATTTCTATCTATAATAAACACGCATACCTATAGGGGTATATGGACCTTGTTTTATAAATAGCCAGATTCCGTATCTAAAGAATTCAGGGATAGAAAAACTAATAAGCATTAAGGGATGGGACTTATTAAAGATTTTACATTTTGAAAGATTCTTACGTTGTTTTTCTAAAGGGGTTTCGAACGTTCAAACCAATATAGATAGGATGTTTTAATCATGGCTAGAAAAAGTCTCACACAACTACAACAGCAATATACTGAAAATCCAGATAAACAAAGGCAACTGTATAAGCGGACCTTAATTATTATTGTAATCGCTCAGGTCCTAGGTGGTGCCGGTCTTGCAGCTGGGATAACAGTAGGTGCATTACTCGCAAAAGATATGTTAGGTACCGATAGCCTGGCAGGACTTCCAATCGCTTTATTCACATTAGGTTCAGCAGGTGCAGCATTAATTGTCGGGAACTTATCACAACGATTTGGACGTCGTACGGGACTTACAGCAGGATTTATAACAGGTGCGCTCGGTGCAGTCGGAGTAGTTATTTCAGCAGTATTAAACAATCCCATTCTTTTATTTATATCCTTACTAATTTATGGTGCAGGCACTGCGACAAACTTACAAGCCCGTTATGCCGGAACAGACTTAGCGACTGTAAAGCAGCGAGCAACAGCTGTAAGTATTGCATTAGTGTCAACCACTTTCGGGGCCGTCGCAGGGCCCAATTTGGTTGATGTGATGGGTAAAGTTGCTCTTTCTTTTGGGATTCCCTCACTGGCAGGCCCATTTATATTAGCGGCTGCTGCATTTTTCCTTGCTGGCATGGTCTTCTTTATTTTTCTTCGTCCAGACCCATTGAAAGTTGCGGAAGCGTTAGCCGCCATAAAAAAGCAGCATGATCGCCAAACCGTTGAGGAAGAAGAGGAAACCTCGAAGAAAAACATGTGGGGCATTACTATTGGAGCGACTGTCATGGTGGTTACCCAAATCGTTATGGTCGCAGTCATGACTATGACACCTGTGCATATGGGTAATCACGGACATGGGTTAAGTGCAGTAGGACTAATCATAGGTTTTCATATCGGAGCCATGTATCTTCCTTCAGTTGTCACGGGACTGCTTGTTGACAAAATCGGTCGTCACATTATGGCCATCTCATCCGGAATCACCTTACTCCTTTCCGGTGTGTTAGCCGCTTTTGCACCTACGGATTCTGTAGCTTTATTAACAGTTGCGCTGATATTACTGGGATTAGGATGGAATTTTGGCCTGATTAGCGGGACTGCACTTATTGTAGATTCAACAACACCAACCAACCGTGCCAGGATACAGGGGAAAACGGACGTTCTCATCGCTTTGTCTGGAGCTGCTGGCGGAGCTTTATCAGGTGTCGTAGTAGCTAATTCTAGCTTCATGGCATTATCACTTGGAAGTGGTGTGATATCATTGATTCTTATACCTGTCGTTTTACTTAAACGGAGAACCGTCACTGCCCATAAAAGAGCAAATGCGAAATAGTTGCTAGTGGAACTCATTTTATCTAACTCCTTAAAGTTAGACGTTTGGGCCAGAGACTGATTATAAGAATCAAAGAAATTAAATGAAAAAACAAAGAAAAGGAGTAGATCTAATGGGTCTACTCCTCAGGTCTATTACCGTTCATTTGAATTTAAGCACTCTTCTATCTTTTTAAGCTCTTCCTGGCTAAACGACAGATTCTTCAAGGCAGCTACATTTTCCTCGATTTGACTTACTTTGCTTGCTCCAATAAGAGCCGAAGTGACCTTCTTTTCCCTTAGAATCCAGGCAAGTGCCATTTGTGCGAGTGACTGTCCGCGTTCCCGGCCTAATCCATTCAACGTTCTTACCTTTTGAAGAACTTCCTCGGTTATATCCTTTTCATCTAAGAAACTGTTAGGTTTTGATGCTCTGGAATCCTCAGGTATTTCATTTAAGTATTTATTTGTTAGCAGTCCCTGTGCAAGCGGCACAAATGCGATAGCCCCGACCCCTTGAGTTTTGAGAAGATCAGTCAGGCCGTTTTCTACCCGAAGGTTAAGCATGGAATAAGCATGCTGGTGAATCAATAAAGGCGTGCCCAGATCCTGTAAAATGGTGATAGCCCGTTCTGTTTCTTCAGGCTCATAATTTGAAATCCCCACGTAAAGCGCTTTACCCTGCCTTACAATATGATCAAGTGCCATCATCGTTTCCTCAAGCGGTGTTTCAGGGTCCGGCCGATGATGATAGAAAATATCTACATATTCCAGATCCATCCTTTTCAGGCTCTGGTCAAGACTTGAAACCAAATATTTTCTCGAGCCCCAATCCCCATACGGTCCAGGCCACATACCATATCCAGCTTTTGTTGAGATAATCATTTCATCACGATAGCCCGACAGGTCCTTTTTAAGAATAGAACCAAAATTCTCTTCTGCTGACCCTGCAGGTGGTCCATAATTGTTAGCAAGATCAAAATGGGTTATCCCCAAATCGAAGGCTTTTCTGATGAGTTTTCTTCCGTTTTCGAAGGAATCCTCGCCTCCAAAGTTGTGCCAGAGTCCAAAAGAGATCGCCGGCAGTTTTATTCCAGATTCTCCACATCGGTTATAGATCATGTCATTATAACGTTCCTCGTTCGGTTGATAAGCCATTCAGTATCCTCCAGGTTAAATTTAATTGCTTTTCACTTTTAAACTCACATTGTCAATGTAAACATCATGATTTCCTACAGGTGATTGAGATGTTTTGCCAAGCAGCAATTTAAATGCCGCGGTATCTTCTGAAGGCATAACGAACTCATACGTAAATCGCTGCTCTTGTTCGCTGAGTGATACCACCTTGCTGAAAAATCTCGTATACTGGGCATTTTCCACAGTAATTTCCGCGTCTCTTTCCTTCGTCGATCTGGCTTCAAAGGAAAGCTCGTATACTGCTCCTTCTGCTAGCTTTAAATCTCCCTGTTCCAAAATGACACTCCACGGTTCGTTCCCTTCATTCGCGATTGAAATTTTAGCTTCTTCTTCTTCAGTACCGAACTGGGCCGAAGCATCAAAATGAACATAATTCGTCCAGGAAGACAAATCATTGCTGAAATCGCCATTTTTTAAAGGGGCCAAATCTATGTTTCCATAGTCAGGCATACTGGTTGTCTTTATCATCGAGACATTGTCCAGATACAGATCACCGGTTGCTTCTCCCATGTTGAATACAACTTGTCCTTCGTAATCTGAATTGTTATCCCCCATTGTAAAACTAACAGTATGCGTTTCCATTTCCGGCGATAGAGCCACCGATTTCATTCCCGAATAAGCAAGGCTTCCATCTTTGTTCAATATACCGACCTGAATCGTTCGAGGTATGTCAGCCCTCGCATCAAAAGTTAGCTGATAATCATTTCCTTTTATTAACGGAATTCCTTTCTGGTTAAGCTGAACAGCTTCCGGTGCATCGCCAGGTTCACCAATCTTGACTGAAAGCTCCCGGCTTTCTTCATTAACAGAAGCAGTTGCCTTTGCATCAGCCACCAATATGAAATTCCAAAACGTCATCCGATCCATTTCCCCTTGATCAAATGTTCCGTTATAGATGTGGTTGCCGTCCGGCAAAGGCTGTTTCGGCGCATCATAGTCAACAGGGAGACCGCTTATGTCTTCTACCCTGACGTTCCCAATCCATACTGGCGCAGTGCCGTTTCCGCCAAGGTTCAATTCAAGCCTCGCAGCAATATCGGTTTCATTCACCATATCAAACGTAAATTCATAAGATTTAAGCTCATCGGTGAGGTTAAACGTTTCTTCGTTGGAATACTTTGTCCATCCTCGTGAAGCTCCCGCACCGACTTTTGCCATCATGTTTCGGTCTGTTGAAGACTTTGCATCAAAACTTACTTTATACTTACCGCCTTTTCCAAGTGAAAGCTGCTGGATCAACTGAAGGGAATATAGCTGTGATCCCGGTTCAGTTACTTCCGTTTTTAAAAAGTTTCTGCTTTCGATGTTTTCTATAGAGAAGCTTCCATTCCCGCCAAAATCAGGCAAATGGACAAAATTCCAATACATAGGATCGAGTTCTTCACCAGCTTGATCTACTTCGGTTACAGCCTGTTCAAAGTTCTGGTCATAAATAAGGTTGCCGTCATCTAACGGTTGTTTGGCATCCGCTGGCAGTGTGACCGGACCAGCTATCGGCTCTACCGGTTCCCGGTATTCTCGCTTCTTTAAATCATACACACGAACATAGTCTATCTTCATTTGAGCAGGGAAGCCTGTCGACTCATCCGGGTCTCCATCGAACCACCCGCCGACTGCAAGATTCATTAACAGATGGAACTCCTGGTCAAAAGGAGCAGGATAGGAATAGTTAGCAGCGTTATCTTTTCCTTTCGAGTACCAATCGTTTTGCGTTTGGTAGAGTTCTCCGTCAACATACCATCGAATTTCACCCGGCTCCCATTCGAGGGCATACGTATGCCAGTTATCTATTCCTCTGTTCTTCGGAAGCTCATATTCTTTTCCGGAATACTTGTTACTCGGCCAGCTTTCGCCGTAATGGATCGTCCCGGCTACTCTATCAGGTTTGCTGCCCCATGCCTCCATAATGTCGATCTCCCCGGAAGCGGCCCAGGCTCCGTATTTGTCTTCTTCAGGCAGCATCCAAATTGCCGGCCACAGCCCTTGTCCAACAGGGAGCTTTGCTTTAATTTCGAAGCGGCCATATTTTTTGCTGAACAAATCTTTTGTCTTCATCCTGGCAGAAGTATATTCATAGGTTCCAAATTTGTCTGTAACCTGTTCTTTTTTCGCTTTTATAATGAGATTGCCATCTTCTATAAAGGCATTCTCATTTGAATCTGTGTAGTATTCTTTTTCGTTGTTTCCCCATCCTGGAGTGATGCCGTTCCCTTCCTCGTCTGTGATCCAGTTCCCAATGTCAAAATTCCATTTGTTCCGGTCGATTTCATCACCATTAAACTCGTCCGACCAGACGAGAGACCATTCAGATTTGTTTTGTTTAACGGTTTGGTCAGGCTTTTCACTCTGCTTTTCTCCGTCTGAACCTGCTGCAAAATTGGCACCGGAAAACATACATGATACGCTCAACATGATTGCCAGCATCCTTTTCAATTGGTTTCCTCCTAAAAAATTGATTTTACAACCATTAGCTGTTGCTTTCACGAATTTCAAAAGAAAATAGCAGCAAAAAATTACTTATAAAGAAAAAAGCTGACTAAAAAATAAAGTGTCAGCCCCTTCTGTTACCGGTAATTATCCATTTACAAGAAAGGTCGATATCGAATGGGCAGGCATGTCGACGATTGCTTCGCTACCTGAAATAGCCAAATTCATAAGTAACTCTTCCTCTCCCTGGTTCATTGCAACAACGACGATTTCACCGGTCGGATTACGAAATGCCGTAGCCAGGATTTCCTCCGTAGCGCCTTGACAAGAGACCCTTACAGCACCCGTTTTAATATATTTGCTAAAATGCCCTATATAATAATAGGAACTGTTGTAGTAGACTTCATCATTCTTCGTATCTACAATAACAGGGGCGTCACAATAGTTTCCCACGTGATTTGGTCCGCCTTTTTCATTTAATACAAGATTCCAATCGATCCATGCTTCGAGGTAGTTGTTCAGGTCCCCGATAATATTTCGGCCATATCGTTCACCCGTATGCCAGGCACCCTCAGGCTGGACTCCTCCTTCTATACAGCCTTCTGTAAAGATAAGATGCTTGTCAGGAAATGCCTGGTGAACCTTTGAAAGGTTTTCAAATTCTTCGGATACGTACCAGTGTATTCCGGTCCCCCACACATACTTGGCAGCCTCTGGATCTGACAACACTGCCCTCGCTCGTTCAAATACAACATCTCGATTATGGTCCCAGATAATAACCTTGAGGTTTTCCTTCCCATGCTTATGCAGTGTCGGTCCAAGATGGTTTTTTATAAAGTCGCGTTCTTCTTCTCCAGAATATAGACATGAATCCCAGACCTGTTTGGCTTCTGGTTCATTTTGAATCGTAATTCCCCATAAAGGAATCCCTTCTGCCTCCATCGCCTCCACATATTTCACATAATAGCTGGCCCATATAGCCTTGTACTCAGGCAACAGTTTGCCTCCGTTGTTCATTTCTCCGTTGCTTTTCATCCATGGAGGAGGGCTCCAGGGTGAGGAAACAATATGCAACTCCTGTCCCGCCTCTTTGATTGCATCCTTTATGAGAGGGATGACCAGCTGCTTTTCTCTGTCGATCGAGAAGCTATCTAACGAAATATCACCTTCATTAACATAGGTGTAGTTTCCTAATGAAAAATCACAGCTGTTTATATGCGTTCTTCCAAAGCGATAACCAAGCCCCTCTTCCGGGTGGAAATAACGGCGAATCACTTCGTCTCTTTTCTCTTTACTGATCAAGGAAAGAGAATAGGCTGAGGCTTCTGTAAAGGCTCCGCCGAAGCCGAGCATGGTTTGATACGTTACCTCCGGATTGATTTCGAGGCAAAGGTTTGCTTCCTTTATAGCCGGATTGGAAGAATCCAGTTCTTTCATACTGAATCGTTCCCCTGTGTCCCTGGCAGTATGGATCCTGGTCATAGTAGTCGTTTTCAAGGTCGCCGCCCTCTCTTTTCAAGCATTAAGAGGCAGTACTGTTCCGCGGTTCTTCACTACCTCTGTGTACCATAATGCGCTATCTTTCAACGTTCTCTTTTGCGTTTCATAGTCTACATACACAATTCCGAATCGCTTGTCATAGCCGAAACTCCACTCAAAGTTATCCATAAGTGACCAGAGGTAATAGCCCCGGATGTTCATGCCTTCTTCATTAAGGTCAGACACTGCCTGAAGGTGCTTGTCAACATAATTGATCCTTGCCTGGTCATGGACTTTGCCATCCTGCAGCACATCGTCATAGGCTGCTCCATTTTCCGTTATAAAGATAGGCAGATCGGTGTATTCTGCTCTTAAGCGCCTGATAAGATCTTTGAACTCTTCTGGTGCAATATCCCAGCCCATCGCTGTCTTTTCATAGTCCGAGTGAGCTCCCTTAGTCATAAAATCGTTGGCTGCACTAAACTCTACCAGACCGCGGCTATAATAATTGATTCCGAAAAAGTCGCACTTAGCAGCAATTGTTTCCATATCCCCATCCTTAATGAAATCATACGAATGAACATATTTAGAAAATAAATTCATCATATCTACCGGATACGTTCCTTTGAAGACCGGATCCAAAAACCACCGGTTAGAATAGCCATCCGAGTTATTAGCGGCAAGAAGATCATTGGCCGAGTTTGTTTTCGGATAGACAGGTGACAGATTTAGCGTAATGCCGATCGGTGTAGTGGATTGGAAATCTTTTTTCAGCATTTCGACCGCTTTACCGTGCGATACCAGCATGTGGTGTACAGCTTTTACCGCTTCATCCAGGTTGGTATGTCCTGGGGCATGTACTCCCTGGTGATAACCAAGGAATCCAGCACACCATGGCTCATTATGAGTAATCCATGAATCGACAATACCATCGAGTTCTTCAAAACAAACCTTTGCATAGTCGAGGAACCATTGAACAGAGTCTCTGTTCACCCATCCGCCTTCTTTATGTGCCCAAAGAGGAAGATCCCAGTGATAAAGTGTTACGGCCGGTTTGATCCCTTCTTCCCGAAGTCGACTGGCTAGCTTTCGATAAAACTCCATTCCTTCAGGATTGTAGACACCTTTCTCAGGGAAAATTCTTGGCCAGGCGATTGAGAAGCGATAGGAATCTACTCCAAGACTTTTAATAATCTGGATATCTTCCTCATAGCGATGATAATGATCACATGCGACATTTCCATTATGGCTTTTATGAACCTTTCCGGGAATATCACAGAACTCATCCCAGATAGACGGCGTTCTTCCGCCCTCTTGATGTGCGCCTTCTATTTGATAGGAAGATGTTGCTGTTCCAAAGATAAATTGTTTGTCAAATTTCATAACCTTCCACTCCTCTACTCTTTTATAGCTCCTGCTGAAATACTGTTAACAATGTATTTAGATAAAAACAGAAATGCGATCATAATCGGAACGACAGAAATAGCAATTCCGAGATACATCGAACCCAGGTTCTGAGCAACCTGTGACCCTTTTAGAAAACCCATCAGGACAGGCAGTGTATACTTTTCCGGTGAAAACAAAATGACTAACGGCATGATGTAATTGTTCCACGATCCGATGAATGTAAAGATTGACATCGTTGCGATCGCAGGCATCATAATCGGAATCGCTACCGTATGGAATATCTTCCACTCACTTGCCCCATCGATCCTCGCTGCCTCGATCAAACTCGGATGCAGCGTCGTTTGAATATATTGCCGTAAAAAGAAAACAACAAAAGGACTTGCGACCGCCGGTACTATAAGCGGAATAAATGTATCTAAAATGCCAAGCGTTTTACTCAGCTCGTAAAATCCGATCAAGCCAAGCTGTCCGGGAACCATCATCATAACCAGCATGAAGACAAACAAAAAGTTTTTCCCCTTGAACTTATAGAACGCAAAACCGTATGCGGTCAATGCCGAAAAATAACCTGTAAGGACGGTAACAGACACGGAAATGATCAAGCTGTTCTTAAAGCCGTTCCATATGTTCACATAGTCCATCATCGTATGGTAGTTCTCAATGAGCGAGCTTCCCGGTACTAACGTAAAACCGGTTAAAATCGCATCGTTGGAGCGGGTTGCATTCACCAGCATCATTAAAAAAGGAATAAAACACACAATAGCCAACAGGGTCAAAAGGATATAGATTATTCCTTTTACAATCGAACGACGCTTTTTAATTTTTATCTCATCTGGCAAAAGGGAAGTGTTTGAAAGCTTTCCTGGTGCGGGATTATTAATTTCAGATCTCTCCAACATAATTTACACCTGCCTTGCTTGTTTCTTTTGATCTCTATACATTGACTTGAACACAATAGCCGAAAAGATGACTGTGATGATAAACAAGCCATATGCGACTGCGGCAGCATACCCGTAATTGTTATACTTGAACGCTTGATTATAAAGGTATAGAACCATCGTGTTCAGCGAGCCTTCCGGAGACCCGATACCATCAGTCAAAAGCATCGGCAGGTCAAACAACTGAAGACCGCCAATAAGCGAAGTGATCATAATGTATAAGAGTATCGGTTTCAATAATGGAAGTGTAATTTTGGAAAACGTTTGCCAGCGATTGGCACCGTCGATCAATGCAGCTTCGTAATAATCTCTAGAGATGCCCGATACCCCGGCCATCACGACGATGAAAGAGTGGCCGAACCACATCCATGTTAGAATCAGTGAGACAGACAGCTGCGCAGTGGCAGGTTCATTCAACCAGTTGATCGGCTCTGATATTAATCCCAGGTTTAAAAGAACCAAGTTCAGAGAACCGTGCTGCCAATCTAGCAAAATGCCAAAGAGAAGCGCCACTGAACTTACGGTGATCAGGTTAGGCAGATAAAAGATCGCCCTGAAAAAGGAAAGACCCTTCATTTTCACTCTCAAATCCGAGAAGATGGCTGCTAAAATCAATGCTATCGCTATTTGCAAAGCAAAGTTAATCCCCCATATTTTCCACGTATTAACAAAAGCTTCGAGAAAATAAGAATCGGTGATCAATCTTGCATAGTTGGCAAATCCTACAACCTCGCTGGTACCGCTTCCGTTGTAATTTGTAAAGCTATAGTATAATGTCAAAGCGACTGGATAAATATTAAACACAAGAAAGATGATCCAGAACGGGGCTATGAAGTAGTATCCATAACGGTCGAGGTTCTTCATATCCTAACTCCTTTCCAAAATTGAGCAAGCGGTATAAGAGTACCTATACCGCTTACATCATGCCTTGCTTATTTCTTTGGTACATTCAATTCAGGGTAAGCGTTTTTAGCCTGTCGATAAAATTCTTTGACCGCTTCATCTTTCGTTTTCTTTCCATCAACATAATCTTTTACCGCATTTCCATAAAGCGTATCAAGTTGCTGGTCATACTTCGTTACGATTCCTGGTTCAATTTTCTTAGCCTGGTCAAGGAAAAACTTATAGTTATTTTGCCCGCCAAGGAATTCATCACTAAAATCATCTTTAATTTTGCTTGTTACAGGAAGGTAAGATAGAACATCACCTGTTTCTTTCGCCCAGTCTGTTAAAAACTCATCATCCTGCGTCATCATCTTCACGAAGTCATAAGCAAGCTCTTTATTTTTTGATTTGTTATACACACCAAGCCATGTTCCCCCCCAGAAATATGGGCTTGGTCCATTTGTAACAGCCCAATCACCAGCAGATTCCTTTACATTGGTCTTCAGTACGCTGTGCAGACCCCATGTAGGTAGAACATAAGAGAAAACCTGTGTTTCCGTTTCCTTACCGTTTTCTTTCACCTTAATCGGCTTATCCATCGCTTCAAACCATGATGGCGACCATTCACCTGCAAGTGCAGTATAATTGTTTTTACGCAGTTTCTTTGCATAATCCATAAATTCGATCTTCTGGTCTGTCAATTTCAAATCGTTATTTTCATTCACCCATGCCTGTGGATTATCCCCTTGAGAGAACCAGCGGATCGCTCCTTCGTCAGGGAACATACGGTAACCCTTTTCCTTCATTTTTTCAGCTACTTCGAAAACTTTATCCATCGATGAAAGCATTTCGCCTACTTCATCCGGGTTATCAGTCCCAAGCACTTCTTTTGCGATGCTTCGTTTGTAATAAATGCCACCCGGTGTCGTCTGCCATGAAAGCGCTCTCACATTTCCTTCTGAATCTTTACCTAGATCAAAGACGTAAGGAATATACTTATCAGAGATTTTGTCAGCGTTATAAGGATCCGCGGAAAGGTTTTCCCAGTATCCTGCATCTACCCATTGTTTAAGGAATGCAATTTCGCCGGTGAACACATCCGGTGCTCCTACCCCACTATCAAGTACAGGCTTTAACTTGGTCGGATAATCAGCAATCGGCACGATCGTCAGCTCCACTTTAACGCCATTCTTTTCTTCAAACTTTTTAATAGGTTTCTTTAGTTCATCTGTAAAAGACCAGATCTTTAAATCTACCTTTTTCTCCCCTTTAGCATCTCCTGATCCTGATGATGATTCCGAGTCAGAACAACCAGCCAGCACTCCAATCAACACTACCAACGACATTACAAACCCCATTATCTTTTTCATGTGTAAACCCCTTTCATTTAATTCGAAACCGGTTTCGATTTCGCGAAAAAAATATAGTGAATCCCGAAACCGCTTTCGGAAATACCCAAAACAAACTTTTTCGAAAGCGGTTTCGAAAACGTCTAAAAAAATTATTTATTTTTTTGGCGGTATACAGGATTCTCTCACCATTAATTGAACTGGAATAACTTCCTCGGTAATTATTTTCTTTTTTTGAACCATTTGCTTTAGTAGCAACTGTCCTGCCCGTTCACCTATAACATCAGTATCTTGTTTAACCGTTGTAAGTTTCGGTGTAACATATCTGGACATTTCAATATCATCGTATCCTATGATCGAGATATCTTCCGGAATATGTATTCCCCTCGATCTCGCTGCTTCCATCGCTCCAATTGCCATGTGGTCCCCGGCAGCAAAAACAGCTGTTGGCATGTCTTTTAAATCAAGGAGCTTTTCCATAGCCTCACTGCCCTCTTCGATCGAAAACAAACCACCATCAACGAGGTATTCGTCTGGAACAGGAAGATCTCGCTTATTCATCGCCTTCCTATATCCTTCGATTCTCACCTTTCCGGCATAAGTTGATGAAGCACCGGCAATATGAGCTATCTTCGTATGGCCAAGAGAATGCAAGTAATCAATGGCTAACTCTGCCCCCAAAAGATTATCTGAATACACCACGCTGCAATTCTGGTTTGTCATATCTATTACAACGATCGGTATACTGCTGTTGATCATTTCTTGCACCTGCGGATCTTTTGGATCGGAACATATCACAACAATTCCGTCTACTCCACGATACAAGAAATGCTCCAGATAACTAATATCCCTGCTGCGGAGATTCCTTGAAGCGAGAATGAGGTCATATCCTTCTTTTTCGGCAAATTTTCGAAAACTTTCAATGATAGCATTGAAAAACGGATGCTTCATTCCGACTTCATTTTCTTCTGAGAACATGACACCAATCGTCCAGGATTTTTTTGTAGAAAGAGATTGAGCATGCGCATTCGGCAAGTAGCCCATTTCAGCTGCAGCATCAAGAATTGCCTGCCTTGTCTTCTGGCTCACATCAGCATAATTATTTAATGCTTTAGAGACAGTCGTGCTTGAAAAACCTGTTTTCTTTGCTAAGTCATAGATTGTAACCATGGTTATCTCCTCTGTATCGAAAGCGCTTTCGGTAACGTCATTATAGCTCATATATTTTTGCTAGACAATACTTTTTTTGAAAAAAATTCTGAAAATTACCTGGACACCACCAGGAGGCAAAAAAAGCATTAGGATTTCCCGCTGCTAGCTATTAAGTATATGTTGCCTGTCACCTTACGAATCAGGCCAGTGATAGGCAGTTATCTTTTACTTAAACAACCCTATCAACAAATCCCAAAATCCTTTTTCTTTTTCAATGCTTTCTGTTTTGATAACGAACTGGACGGAGGGGACCTTTTCGTTTTTTGGGGGAAACGAAGGACACAGGGAAAAACGGTTCCTGTTCCAGGGATTTGGATCAAGATACTTCATCAATAGTAAAGCGTTCCCCACAGTTTAGAGGAACGCTTTATTATTAGTGCCAGACACCGCAACCAGTTTGAATCTGTTGTTTTCGTCTCATGCCTTCTTCTGAAAATGTAACACCAGTTCTGTACGGTTATTGAGCTCGAGCTTATCAAGAATACGGGAAATATAATTTTTCACCGTACCTTCCGTTAAAAACAGTGTTCCTGCGATTTGCCTGTTGCTTTTCCCTTCCATAACAAGTTCCACGACTTCGATTTCCCTCGGTGTCAACACCCCATCCATTTGTTCTTTTACCCTGTTTTCTTTAGACTGTTGGTTCATCGCAAGCAGCACTTTAGAAATTTTCGAACTAACTTCTGAATGGAGCAGCATACTTCCTTCACATGCCGCATCGATCGCTTTGATGATATCTTTTGAACTGGAATCTTTTAGAACATATCCGTCCGCTCCAAATTTTAGCCCGTTGAATATATACTCATCTTCGTTAAAGGTTGTTAAAATAATTACTTTTACACCGGGATAGGTTTCCTTCACGATTTTTAACGTCTCGATCCCGTCCATCACCGGCATCCGGATATCCATAAGAACGACGTCAGGCAGCCTCTCTTGCAATAAAGCTAACAATTCCTCTCCGTTTGCCGCTTCTCCAACAATCTCGATTTCTTCATGGAGGCTTAAAATCATTTTCAGTCCTTCTCTTACTATCCCCTGGTCATCAACAATCATAATCTCTCTCACTCATATCACCTCCACATTTGTGGCATTTGTTACATTTCTAACAGGAATTTCCGCCAACATTTTAAATCCCTGATCTTTTTCTGATGAGAAGCTTACTTTCCCATTCAGCAATCTAATACGCTCTTCAATTCCATGCAGACCATGAGATTTCTTGATCTGGGTACAGCCTTTCCCGTTATCTTCCACGAAAAGCCGTACCTGGTCCCCGCTCCAGGTGATGTCGATCAGGAATTGCTGGGCTTTACCGTGCTTTAAGCCGTTGGTAACCGCTTCGCGTACTGAGTTATAAATGCAATTATTCATCACTTGATTGCCAGATTCTACGTTTTTATCAAAATTCAAAATGAAGTGTAAGGTTCCTGATGTTTGCAGGCTCTCTATCATATCCTTCAACAACTCTTCAAGCTCGATCTGGCTGTTTACCGATTGATCTTTTAAGACAGAAACTGCCTTCCGAAGCTCCTTTATCGATTTTTGTGAAAAAAGATGGGCTTTGGAGAGTGCTTCTCCGGCTTTTTCCGGATGGGTCTCGATCGTGTTTTCGGCAAATTCCAGGTTCATCCTTAAAGCAATGAGTGAATGCCCAATCGAATCGTGCATCTCCTGGGCGATCCTCGTTCTTTCTTTTACGATAGTGATTTCTTTTAGCTTAGCATGGGCCTCTGCCAGTTCCGCGTTTAACAGCTGGCCTTTTTCCCGCTCCAAACTGATCTCCCTGAATAAGTAGACTACCAGGAATGTTGCCATATAGGACATGACCGAGCTTTCAAAGTCTGCCTGTGAAACATACACCACTGAAAGATAAACAAACAAATGAAAGAGAACGATACCTTTGAAGACTTTCTGTCCTTTCAAAAAAACCTCTACGAGAGGATAAACAAAGTATATACTCGTCGCCACACTGTCGAACATCTCCATATAAACGCCGATCGCCGCTATATTCAAAATCATCGATGACAAATATAGATACCTGTGACGCTCCGATAAATGATAGTGATATCTAGCCACATCATTCACTTGCATCAGTACGAGAAAAGCAATAAACACTGCTTTCATTCCGATAAATAAAAAAGGATCGACCACAACTTGATACAAAATGATAGAGACAAGCACCGCCTTTAAGCCCCATACCATTTTCATAGACTTGCTGTTCAGCATTGGCATCACCCCCATTGCCATATAATTAAAAATATTATACTACTCCCGTGGCGTAAAAAATAGATTACAAAGGAAACACTGCACTAGTGACTAAAGTAACATGGCAATTGCTGACGAAGGTGACTATTTAGCAGCAGTTAAAGGGCGATATAATCAAGGTGCGAACAAGAAACGAGACATGATGAACATCTTACAAATAAGTTAACGATAAAGGAGAATGAAAAAAAATGAACGTATCAGCTATTTATGGAATCATGATTCTGGTTGTAGGTTTGGTGCTCTGGAGACGTACGAGGGCGATGTATCGCCCGATTCAAGGATCAGGAATAAAAATCTTAATACCGGTACTCTTTTTGCTTCCAGCGATATCGATGTTCTCGGAACTTCCGCTGCAATTGAACCTCTGGGAAATTGGTGCAGCTTCCTTGACCGGGATAGTGCTGTCTATCCCACTTGTGCTTACTTCCAATTTTGAAATTCGCGAGGACGGAAAAATCTATGCACAAAAAAATAAAACCTTTGTTATCGCACTGATCGCAATTGTAGCGATCCGAATCGTTGCAAGACAGTATTTTTCAGCACTGGACCCAGCGAGTGTCGCCGTTCTTTTCGTTACAGTAGCTTTCAGCTATATCGTGCCATGGAGAATCGCTTCTTTCTTGAAATTTAGAAAGGTAAAACAATCACAGGCTTCTGGTGAAGTGATGATAGGCTCTGTTAAAAGAGTGTGACCAGGAAGGTTGTAAGTGAGACAGGAGAAGTAGTGCTTTTAGGGGGAACCGCTACGATTAAGGGAAACCGTGGTAAAAACCTGGAAAAATTCGGATAGAAATAATGAGAGGTATTATAAAAAGAAGCAGGATTCCCATAATGAGGCCTGCTTCTTCCATTCTTACGTATACACATTTCTTACAACTTTATTCTATTATAGTCCTCCACAGTGTGGAGAACTGGTTTTATCTCCCTCCACAAAATCAATGCCCTTTGTCACTGATTCGAGTCCGTATTCTACTTCGCTTTTCTCATAATCCTCGGTTTTAACCTGATTTAAATCCTGGTTATCTTTATGTTGCTCTTTGTTGTCTCTCATGACATTCCTCCTGAGTTTTTTATAGTGTCCTCAGAGAAAAAATTCTTATTCGCCTAGCGGAATACAGAAGCAGTTAAAAAGTCCGCAAAAAAAAGAAGACCATTAATTTATAGTCTTCTGGTTAAGGCAGAATGGTCTCCCTCTTATGTTCTTTATGCTTATTCATTACTTGCGAAAAAATCCCTCATCACCTTAATATATGCATCATGTTCCTCCAGATAAGCCATATGCGCACTGTTTTCAAAAACATGAAGTTTACTATTTGGAGTAAGGTTACTAAAATATTCCGTTGATTCAGGGGTTGCTTCGTCATAGCGTCCACAGGCGTAGAGGGTAGGAACAGTTATTGTTTCAAGCTGTGCCGTACAATCAAACTCTTTAAGATTTCCTTTAACGTAAAATTCTGAAGGCCCCCACATAATATTGTAGACTTCTGGATTTCTATACTTAGCTCCTTCTTTTAGCCAATCGGGTATTTTTTCCAATCTGCAGACAAAATTGTTATTAAATATAGCCGTTGCTTTTTTATACGCTTCAGAATCAGTCGTCCCATTTTCCTCATTGGCTTTTAATGTTTGCTGGACATCTTCAGGTAACTTTTCCCGGTTTCTGTCCTGGTCTTTTGCCCATATTGGAGCACTTAAGCAAGGACTTGAAAAGACAATGCTTTTGACGGCATCCGGATGTTTAAAATAATAAGCTGCCGCTAAGGTTGTCCCCCAGGAATGTCCCAATATATGAAAGCTCTTCAGTTGCAGCGCTTCTTTAATTTGATCCAATTCCTCCACAAACCTGTCGATGTTCCATAACGACTTATCATCAGGACGGTCCGATTTCCCGCAGCCTAGCTGATCATAAAAAATAACAGGCCGCTCGTCTGCCAGCTCTTTTAACACTTGCAAAGACCAGTGAGATGAGCCAGGGCCACCATGTAATACAACCACTGGTGTGTGATCCGATTCGTAGTTATGTACCTGGTACCATACTTTCCCACCGGTTACATCAATATATCCATCTTTCGTTGCCAAAGCCTTCTCCACCTTTACTATGTTATTGCTACACGTTCATTATAACCTAAATGATATGCACATTGATTCTCCCTGTCTATAAGTGGGAAAACCACCTCTATATGCATGCTGACATACGAGGTGGTTTAGTTAGTTGGCGTTAGATTCTTACTTTAAATTCACGGGATTCACTACTGCATAAAGGTTATCCTTTTCATTAGATAAGTTTACTTCAATAACCTTATACCCCTTTAAAAAATTGTCATGTTTGCTGTTAGTCGTAGTAGATTTGATATAATTCACGGCTCATACTTCCTTCCTGATTATTTTCTCACCAAGAACTACTATATGCAGGGAAGGGCAAATATGTGCATTATTTTTTACAAAAAAACTATGGATTGGAATTCCCGATTTTAAAAGCGAATAACAGGAAGCAGGATCCTTATAATCAGGTTTCCTGCTTCTTAGTGTTTATTAATCTTCAACAACTCTGGCTACTTCATGCCCGCATTTTTTACACTTACCTTTTAAGACAATACCAAATTGATTATCTTCAATCGTAAATCCCTGAATCGTCGTAACATCTGCACAGTTACTACAAAAAACATTACTGATTAGTCGGCTTCTCGTTTCTTTCGGAATGGAGAGCCATTTTTTGTTTGCATCCATCTAAAAACCCCTTACATACAAATTTCTAGCTGACCTTATAATGCGAAGCTTTATTTTAAACTAATAACCAAATTACTTATTACGGGAAACAATAGCAAGCCAATTGTCATCTGGATCTGACACATAAGCACGGCGTATTCCAGCCACATGATCTTTTGGTTCAAGGATCACCGGTACTGCGGCCCTACGCAGACGATTAATGGCTTGATTCGTATCCTCAGTCCAGATGGTAAGTTCAAAAGGATGGCCCGGGGTAGGCGCAGACACACTGGCTTCCTTTGCGACGGCATAGGTTACCAGAGCGATCATAGAGTCTCCAAGGCGGAGTTCAACATGTTCGGGCTCTCCTTTATCCGGGAAACGAAAAGTCTCTTCAAATTCAAGAAGATCCCTATAGAATCTCAAAGACCTATTGATGTCTGTCGTATAAAGACTTGGGAAAGCAGATAAAAACATAACTATCTCCTCCTAATTTTCATTCGAACAAATTCAACATAATGGCCACATACCCGCTTTAAAAAGCGTTATTGTTTCTGCATACGGATTACTCATCGTGATCACGTTTCGAACTCTCTGCTGCTTGTTTAAGCCGAATAAGCGTGTCATCCCAATATTTTTCATACTTCTTAACCCAGGGTCTTAACACGTTACTTACAACTTCTGGATTTATCCGGTAGATTTGTTCTCTCCCGCGTTTGATTGAGTACACGAGATTCAATTTGCGCAACTGCATTAAATGTTTTGATATGCCGGAACGAACCAGATCAGGAAAGTGCTCACTTAATTGTTTCACCGTCATTTCATCATGCTCTGCTAAAAGATCCATAATAGTGCGACGAGTATTGTCCCCGAGGGCGTTGAAAAGGTCTCTTACATCCACCTTGCTTGATTTATCGCATGAAGCCATCTAAGCCTCAGCTCGCGCCTTCAAGTTCTCAAGCAAGTGATGACGGGTCCAACCTTTCTGGTATTCATTATAAGTTTTCTCCCATCCCCTTTTTCGGATCCTTTCAAATCCTGTGTGCGTGACATGAACTCGAATACCATTTGCTATTTCTTCTAGTCTAAACGTTACTTTAGTCGGATTCATCCAATCTGAGCCCAATTCAAACCATGAGAGAGAAATTGATTCCATCGGCAAGATTTCCAGCACCTCGCCGCAAATCATCTGATTCTCTTCCGGATTCTTTACTCGATACTTCCCTCCTACTCGTGCGTCAATCTCCATATCAGTACTGATCCATTGACGCATGCCTTCCTGAGATGAGATAAGCTCCCAAACTTCCTGTAAACCTGCTTTGATGTCAATGAAGCGTTGAATTTTTTCCATACCTGCCTCCATGCGTTACTAAACGGTAACCAATTACTGATTAGTAACATATCACATTGTTTCAAAATTGTCAAAACTTTTAAAATTAATTTTTTTGACAAAACCTAACGTGTCTGGATTAACTTTTATACTTACATAAAAAAAGCAGAGATCCTTACTTAAATCTCTGCATCGTTACTATTTAAAACTATCTTTGCGACCGCCTCGCAATGCGTCGTATGCGGAAACATATCCACCGGCTGCACTTCCTTCGTCATAAACCCGCCCTCTTCCAATACTTTCAGATCCCTCGCAAGTGTAGCTGGATTACATGACACGTAAACTACCCGCTTTGGTTTCATATCGATGATCGTTTGCAGTAATGCTTCGTCACAGCCTTTTCTAGGAGGGTCGACGACCATCACGTCAGCTTTGATCCCTTTGTCATACCATGCCGGGATAACCTTCTCTGCTTCACCAACTTCGAAGTCTACGTTAGTCATCTCGTTCAGTTCGGCGTTACGTTTAGCGTCTTCGATTGCTTCAGGAACGATCTCTACTCCGTATACCTTTTTTGCCATTTGGGCAAGGAACAGTGAGATTGTGCCGATTCCGCAATACGCATCGATGACAGTCTCTTCCCCGTTCAACCCGGCGTATGCCAGGGCTTTATCATAAAGTACTTTCGTTTGTTCCGGATTTACCTGATAGAAAGAACGGGCAGAAATCGCAAATTTCACATCACCGATCGTATCGTAAATATACGGGGTTCCCCATAGTACTCTTGTTTCATTCCCGAAAATAACATTGGTGCGTTTAGGATTGATATTTTGAACGATCGATTTAACGCCAGGAACTGTCTCTGAGATTTCTTTGATGATATTTTTACGGTTCGGGAGGTCTTTTTGTTTGGTTACCAGTACGACCATAACATCCTTCGTTTGCCGTCCGTATTTTGCTACAACATGCCTTAGCGTTCCGCGATGGCTTCTTTCGTCATATGCTCTGATGCCGTATTTTAAAGCGATTTTCTTCACCTGCTGGACAACTGTATCGTTAGCCTCTTCCTGGATCAAGCATTCATCCATGTCGATGATCTCGTGGCTTCCCTTCTGGTAAAAACCAGCGATAAGACCGCCCTCACGTTCCCCGATCGGTACCTGTGCTTTGTTTCGGTATCTCCAGGGGTCGTCCATTCCGAGCGTCGGGTGAACCGTAACATCTTTTAAATGGCCTATTCGCTCAAGCACATCCTGAACCAGCTTCCTTTTATAAACAAGCTGGCGTTCATAGGTTAAATGCTGAAGCTGGCAGCCCCCGCACTTATCGTAAATCGGGCACGGAGGCGTAATGCGGTGCTCGCTTTCATCCAGTACCTCCAACAGCTTTCCGAATCCGAAACCTTTTTTCGTCTTCAGGACTTTTACTTTCGCTTTTTCACCCGGGATGCCATATGGCACAAATAAAGTGTAGCCTTCCACTCTTGCTACTCCTGCGCCTTCATGGGACAAATCGACGAACTCGACTTCTACAATATCGTTTTTCTTTACAGGTGCATCTATTTTAGCCATTGCTTAACCGTCCTTTTTCAAATGCTGCAAATGATTTTACCATAAGACAGATCCTTTGTGAAAAAAAGGCAACTTTCCTTTATTTACACTGTTCCCAAAAAGCACAGTTTCTAAAGGAAACATCTCTAAGAGGTTCTTTAAAAGATAGGGTTTTTTATTTATTTGTTAAAGGAATCAACTACTTATCTGCTAAGGTTTTATGAAGACAGCATAACAAAAAAATAGACAAGCTGTAATAGCCTGCCTATTAGTTACTGTTATGCTTATCCGCGGTTTCTTTCGGTACGATCATTGTAAGATGCTGATAAAGGTTAACAAACTCGGCCGGAAGCGGTCCGCCGTATTCTCCATCGAGATTGAGCTGCATCTTGTCGGACGCTTCCACTTTAATGCGGCTTGCTTTCGTATAGAGAACGTTCGGATCGTTGATGTGATCTCCTCGAAGCGCGTTTGTAGCAAGCCGGATAAATTCAGCCAGGTTCGTTTTCTTAAGAACGATCAAATCAAACAACCCGTCGTTCAAGTCAGCTGTCGGCGCCAATTTTTCAAATCCGCCTACCGAATTGGAGTTGGCTACGAGGAACAGCATGATTTCCCCTTCGAACAGTTTTCCGTCATACTCCATTTTAACAGCAGTCGGACGGATGGATGGAAGCATTTCCACGCCTTTTAAGTAATATGCCAGCTGGCCGAGCATCGTTTTAAGCTTGCTTGGCACCTCGTATGTAAGCTCTGTTAAACGGCCGCCGCCTGCGATATTGATAAAGTATTTGTTGTTCACTTTCCCTACATCGATCGGCATTTCATATCCATCACAGATAATATCCATCGCCCCTTCGATGGTACGGGGTACATGGATAGCCCGTGCAAAGTCGTTCGTAGTCCCTGCTGGTATAATACCGAGTTTAGGACGGAAAGTCTGCTCCGCAATACCGTTCAGGACTTCATAGATCGTTCCGTCTCCACCCGCCGCAATGACAAGATCAAATTCCCTCTCTACCGCTTTCTTCGCTGCTTCGGTCGCATCTCCTTCGCTTGTTGTGGCATGGGCAGATGCCTCATAGCCTGCTTTCTCAAGTCGCTCTAATATGTAAGGCAGCTGGCGCTTTACCTGTTCCCTTCCTGAGGTTGGATTATATATTAATCTTGCACGCTTCATAGATCATCATCCTATCTTTTTCAATAGCAAACTTCTTGAACGCGATTTCGAAACAATTCCACTTTTTAACATCATAGCCTGTTTTAAAGTTTATGAAAAGTCACATTAAAACTTTCGTATTAAAGCTTTCTTTTTGTTCCTTTTATTCTTATCAGATAAAAAACGACCACCTGGAGCCGTGACCGTTTGGGCAAAAGTTTATTCGTACCTATTGATTATAGTCACTTTCTATTCAAAAAGCAAAATGTATGATATTGGTATACCGTTCATTCCCCTATTGATGAAAATAAAAACACAGACCAGCAAAAGTACTGGTCTGTGTTAGTGTGTACCACTTATCTTTTATCCATCTCTTCAAGGATAAGTTTATTAACCATTGGCGGGTTCGCTTTTCCTTTTGTCGCTTTCATAACCTGGCCGACTAAGAAGCCGAGCGCACGGTCTTTACCGTTCTTATAATCAACGATCGACTGTTCATTTTCATTAAGGATGCCCTCAACGATTCCGCGAAGTTCACCTTCATCCGAAATTTGGACAAGGCCTTTTTCCTTCACGATTTCTTCAGGGGCTCCACCTTTTTCGATCAAATCTTTAAAAACTTTTTTAGCGATTTTAGAAGAAATAGTTCCTTTTTCGATCAGGGAGATCAGCTTAGCAAGCCCTTCAGGAGTAAGTGCTACGTCCTCAAGTTCTTTGTAATTAGAATTTAGATACGCTGTTACTTCTCCCATCAACCAGTTGGAAGCAAGCTTTGGATCGGCGCCATTTTCAGTTGTCGCTTGAAAGAAATCAGCCATGCTGATCGATTGGGTAAGAACCATCGCGTCATATGCCGGCAGTTCGAATTCTCTCATATAGCGCTCACGACGCGCATCCGGAAGCTCAGGGATCTCAGCGCGCACTTTGTCTTTCCAATCCTGGTCGATCATCAATTTTACAAGATCCGGCTCAGGGAAGTAACGGTAATCATCTGAGCCCTCTTTCACGCGCATCAGGATCGTCGATTTTTTCGCTTCGTCATAACGGCGTGTTTCCTGCTGGATGATACCTCCTGAGAGCAATTCTTTTTCCTGGCGCTTTTCTTCGAACTCAAGCCCCTTTTGAACAAACGTAAAGGAGTTCAAGTTCTTTAGCTCTGTTTTTGTTCCGAACTTTTCCTGTCCCAGAGGACGAAGAGAAAGGTTCGCATCACAGCGAAGGGAGCCCTCTTCCATCTTACAGTCAGAAACGCCTGTGTATTGCAGGATCGCCTTAAGCTTCTCAAGATATGCATACGCTTCTTCAGGTGTGCGGATATCCGGCTCAGAAACGATTTCGACCAGTGGAACACCCTGGCGGTTAAAATCTACGAGAGAATAATCTTCTCCGTCCACATGAGTATTTTTCCCGGCATCTTCTTCAAGGTGCAGCCTTGTGATACCGATCTTCTTTTTCTTGCCGTTTACTTCGATCTCAATCCAGCCGTTTTCACCGATCGGCTTGTCAAACTGGGAAATCTGGTAAGCCTTCGGGTTATCCGGATAAAAGTAGTTTTTACGGTCAAACTTCGTTTCTGTTGCGATTTCGCAGTTTAACGCCATCGCAGCGCGCATCGCAAAATTAACAGCTTCTTTATTTAAAACAGGGAGTACTCCCGGATGTCCTGTACAGATAGGACAAGTGTTAGTGTTTGGGGGAGCACCGAAGTTTGTGGAACATCCACAGAAAATCTTTGAGTTTGTTTTCAGTTCTGCGTGAACTTCTAAACCGATTATTGTTTCAAAATTCATTCTGTCTCAACCCCCTTACAGCTCTGGTCTTGCTTTATGATGATCTGTAGCCTGTTCAAAAGCATGTGCTACGCGGAAGACTTTTCCTTCATCAAAATGCTTCCCGATAATTTGTAGTCCAACCGGCAACCCGTTTGATAGTCCGCACGGTACAGAGATCGCCGGAACACCTGCAAGGTTGATCGGAATGGTTAGAATATCATTTACGTACATTGTAAGCGGATCGTCGATTTTTTCTCCGATTTTAAATGCTGTAGTCGGCGCAGTCGGTCCAATCACAACATCATAATCTTCAAATACTTTGTCAAAGTCCTGTTTGATCAACGTTCTGACCTGCTGTGCCTTTTTATAATAGGCATCGTAGTAGCCCGAACTCAAAGCGAACGTACCAAGCATGATACGGCGTTTTACTTCATCACCGAAGCCTTCGCTTCTTGACTTCTTATACATCTCAATTAAATTCTCCGCATCATCAGCACGATAACCGTAACGTACGCCATCAAAGCGCGCAAGGTTAGCAGAAGCTTCCGAGGAAGCAAGCAGATAATAGGTTGCTACGGCATATTTAGAGTGTGGAAGGGAAACTTCTTCCCATGTGGCACCAAGCTTTTCAAGCTGTTTTAGTGCCTCCATCACTTTTTCGCGTACGCCTTCTTCTACCCCTTCTCCAATATATTCTTTTGGAACAGCGATTTTTAGGCCTTTCACGTCCCCTGTCAGCTGAGAAAGATAGTCAGGAATATCAACGTTGGCTGAAGTAGAATCAAGGTTATCATGGCCAGCGATAGACTGAAGTAAAAATGCATTATCCTCAACGGTTTTGGAAATCGGTCCGATTTGGTCAAGGGATGATGCAAAGGCAACAAGCCCGTAACGGGATACCAGGCCATAAGTCGGCTTTAATCCCACGACTCCGCAAAAAGCTGCAGGCTGTCGAACGGATCCACCAGTATCTGAACCAAGTGAGAAGAATACTTCGCCTGCTGCGACAGATGCCGCAGACCCACCGCTTGATCCTCCAGGAACGTGTTCGGTATTCCATGGGTTGCGCGTTTTGAAGAAGCCAGAGTTTTCGTTAGAAGACCCCATCGCAAACTCGTCCATGTTTAATTTTCCGATCGTTACTGTTTCTGCATTGCGAAGTCGCTCAACCACTGTTGCATTATGTACAGGGTCATAGTTCTCCAGAATTTTGCTGGAACAAGTCGTGCGAAGGCCTTTTGTTACAATATTGTCTTTGACGCCCACTGGAAGGCCGAACAGCAATCCTCTTGCTGCATCAGTTCCAAGCTTTTCATCAAGCTTTCTTGCTGTTTCTTTCGCGCCCTCTTCATTTAGAGTGACAAACGCTTTAACTTTCTCCTCAACATGACTGATCCTATCATACGATGCTTGCACAAGCTCGCTAACGGATAATTGTTTATTTTGAAGCAGTGAATGAATTTCCCCGATGCTTTTTTCAAACATGCCTTATCTTCTCCTCCTCTACTCGATTATGGACGGTACTTTAACCTGGCCATTTTCCTGGTCAGGGGCATTCTTAAGTGTTTCTTCACGAGAAAGGCTTTCCCATGTCTCATCTTCACGCAATACATTTTTTACATCGATTACATGGGTTGTCGGTTCTACCCCTGTGGTATCGAGTTCATTCAATTGCTCTGCGAATGAAATAATATTGTCCAATTGCTCAGTAAACGTTTCGATTTCGTCTTCATTAAAAGATAATCTTGCCAGGTGTGCAACGTGCTTAACCTGTTCTTTTGTTATTCTTGCCATTTCGAGTCACCTCCAAAAATTCGAACAGTCTGCAATATATAGATGATACCAAAATTCCTGTAATACAGGCAACTTACCACTGCAAATTATGATTACATCGTTGACGATTTTGATCTCAATCAAACGTTTGTTTAATAATTTTGTTCATCAATCAAACGTTTGTTTAATCCATCTGTTCGTTAATCAAACGTTTGTTTAACTGCTCTGTTCGATAATCAAACGTTTGATTGATATGTCTGTTCGTGTTTTTATATCTTCATATTCGATGTCGGTATTTCCTCGCCTCTTGCATTCGTTCCTTTAATATTTGTTTTTGACTCTCGACCAGCTTGAATTTTTTTAATGTGAATAATGAAAAAACAGCTAGAGCAAAATACCCTAAATAAATGCCACTGTTTCTTTGCTCGATAAAAAGCATTCAGCATCCTCCTACATCGCCTCGTTTTCTTTATTAAACCAAAAGAAAAAGCCCCTTTCGAGTGGAAAGGGACTTCATGTTTTCTTTATCTTGCGTTTGCTTCGTCAAATTCAGCTTCCATTTCTGGAGTAGGTTCGTCACCAACATAACTGAATACCATAGAAGCGATCCAGCACAGTACAAAGCCTGGCACGATTTCGTAAAGGTCGAACAATCCACCGGAAAGCTGTGCCCATACGATTACAGTGACGGCACCGACGATGATACCTGCAAGAGCCCCGTTACGAGTCATACGTTTCCAGAACAGGCTCAGAATAATAACCGGTCCAAACGCACCGCCGAAACCAGCCCATGCATAACTAACAAGGTTTAACACACTGCTTTCTGGGTTATAGGCAAGTAAGATCGCGATCAAAGCGATAACAAGTACTGCGATACGGCCAACCCATACAAGTTCTGTTTGGCTCGCGTTCTTTCTTAGTATTGCTTTATAGAAGTCTTCCGCAACAGCACTGGAAGATACAAGCAATTGAGAGTCAATTGTACTCATGATTGCAGACAGGATTGCTGCAAGCAAGAACCCAGAGATCCATGGGTTAAACAGTAAGTCTGTAAACTGGATAAACACTGTTTCAGAGTTTTCAAGCGGATTGCCTGCAAAATAAGCGATTCCGATAAACCCTGTAAAAATTGCACCAAACAGGGAGATGATCATCCAGGTCATTCCGACAAGACGAGCCTTCGGAATTTCGTTTGATGATTTTACTGCCATAAAACGCGTAATGATATGCGGTTGGCCAAAGTACCCGAGTCCCCACGCTAGAAGGGAAATGATACCCATTGTTGTCATGCCAGTAAAGACGTCAAGATAAGTTGTATCGATGTCACCAACTCGGTTAACTGTTTCGCTCCAGCCGCCCATTTCATTCAAGGCTACGATCGGAACAATAACAAGCGCTAAGAACATTAATATGCCCTGGAAGAAGTCTGTCCAGCTTACTGCAAGGAATCCGCCAAGGAAGGTATAGGAGATAATAACGATCGCACCTATCCAAAGCGCTGATTCATAACTCATTCCAAAGGAACTTTCAAACAGGATAGCACCACCGACAAGACCGGAAGAAGTGTAAAAGGTAAAGAATACTAAAATAACTAATGCAGAAATAACACGTAAAGCCTTCGATTTATCACGGAAACGGTTTTCTAAAAAGTCCGGAACCGTAATGGAATCATTGGCAACTTCCGTATACTTTCTCAAGCGAGTTGCGATAAATTGCCAGTTGAGATAAGCTCCTATAGCAAGTCCAACACCAATCCAGATTTGGCTCATACCTCCTGCGTACATTGCACCAGGTAAGCCAAGCAATAACCAACTACTCATATCAGATGCACCCGCACTCAGTGCTGCTACGGAGCCTCCGAGCCTTCTGCCTCCAAGAACATAATCAGACAAGTCACTAGTTAAACGATACGCCGCGATACCAATCGCAAGCATTCCTACAAGATATACAATAAATGTAATTAACGTTGCTATATTCATAATGGTAACTACTCTCTCCTTTCAGTGAAAAATGTAATAATTGATAAGATAACTAAGAGTGGCATAGGTACTAACAACCAGAACCATGTTGCAGCTGTTAATGTATGTTCCATTTTCTCACCTCCGTTTTATTCACGGGTATGCAATTACCTGCAAATTTGTAAAATTTTCTTAACTCCCGCGTTCCTTTTAAACCATTACTAACTATATCATACAAATGTAGTAAGAACATTATGAAAATTATAACATATAACTTTTTGTGTATAATTATTCATTATATTGGCTAATTAAACCGTTTTTATAGATATATTGTCATAAGTATTCAATTAAATTTATTTAAATAAATTGACTTTTTTGTGACAAAAATTAAATTCATGGTAATAAATACCCATTTTACTTGAATGTTAAACTTTCTTTTCAGTAAAAAAGTTCTTATAATTATATATCCTTTTTCTTACAGGGACCAAAGAACCGCATTTTACCTTTTTCTTCTCACAGCCATTTATAGTTTGTACATTTTTCAAAAAAAAAACCTCCCCATAATAGGGAGGCCGAATAAAAAATTTAAAACATCTCTGAGATTGTTTTTGCCTGCATGTGAAGGATCAAGTAATCCGGTCCGCCTGCTTTGGAGTCAGTACCAGACATTTTAAAGCCGCCGAACGGATGGTATCCAACGATCGCTCCTGTACAGTTACGGTTGAAGTAAAGGTTACCTACCTGGAACTCATCCTTCGCTCTTTCGATATACTCACGGTTGTTTGTGATCAACGCGCCTGTCAAGCCGTATTCTGTGTTGTTTGCAACTTCCATCGCTTCATCAAAATCTTTTACTTTAGTTAAGGCAACAACAGGTCCGAAGATTTCTTCCTGCTGGATGCGTGCCTCAGGGTCAAGATCTGCGAACACAGTCGGCTGGATGAAAAATCCTTTTGAATCGTCACCAGTCCCGCCTGCAACAAGGCGTCCTTCTTCTTTCCCGATTTCGATGTAACTCATGATCTTGTCATAAGCGCCTTTATCGATCACAGGTCCCATATAGTTGTCATAGTTAGTTGGGTCACCTGTTGTTAAATCGTTTGTTAACTCTATTACACGATCCAGCACTTTGTCATACACTTCTTCATGTACTACAGCACGTGAACCAGCAGAACACTTTTGTCCGGAGAAACCAAACGCAGAAACAACGATTGCCTCCGCAGCCAGTTCGAGATCTGCATCTTTATCTACTACTACTGTATCTTTACCGCCCATTTCAGCGATAACGCGTTTTAAATGATTTTGTCCCGGTTGGACTTTTGCCGCACGTTCAAAGATTCTAGTTCCTACTTCACGTGAACCAGTAAAGCTGATCAAGGCTGTTTTTGGATGATCAACAAGATAGTCCCCTACTTCAGAACCGCTTCCTGGTACAAAGTTAAGTACACCTTTAGGTAAACCTGCTTCTACTAATGCTTCCACAAATTTTGCAGCGATTACGGGTGTAGCGCTTGCTGGTTTCAATAAAACCGTGTTTCCTGTAACGATTGGAGCTACTGTTGTTCCAGCCATGATTGCAAATGCGAAGTTCCATGGCGGAATGACAACCGTTACACCAGTCGGCGTATAAACATAACGGTTATCTTCACCAGGTCGGCTTTGTACTTGCTTTCCGTCACCTAGCTCGATCATCTGGCGAGCATAATATTCCATGAAGTCGATCGCTTCTGCTGTATCCGCATCTGCTTCTTTCCACGGTTTACCTGCTTCGTATACAAGGTAAGCAGAAAACTCATGCTTGCGGCGGCGCACAATCGCTGCTGTTCGGATTAAAATTTCCGCACGAGCTCTTGCACTCCATTTTCTCCAGCTTTTTAACGCTTCGTCCGCAGACTGGATCGCTTTTTCAGCAATATCTTTGTTTGCTTTTGAAACGCGCCCGATAACTTGTTCCTTGTTCGCTGGATTTTTCGAAACAATTTTCTCCTCGGTGCTAATGCGTTCGCCATTAACAAGCAAGTCATGCTCTTTTCCTAGTTCATTCTCAACCTGTTTTAGAGCTTTTTCGAATTCTTTCCGATTCTCTTCAACAGTAAAATCTGTGAATGGTTCATGTGTGTAAGGTACTACCATATTAGAACAGCCTCCTTCATTACTAAAACGTTTTCATCTAATAATTCTACATGATAGAAATTGGTTGTTCAAACGTTTGGAATAATCTGAATCAATGATTGCTTATATAAAACCAACCAGGTTAGCAAACGTTTGAGCGCCCTCTTGTCTTGTTCCATTTTGAGCTTTTTTTTAAACATGGTTCTTTTTATTTACTAAAAACTTCCTCTTGAATGACCGCTAAAAGCTGATTTCAAGGCTTTTTAAACACGTTTGTTTTTTCAATCAAACGTTTGTTTAAGACTCCGCAAAACAAAAAAGAAGAGGCTCGCACCTCTTCTTACTGATAGATATGGACAAATGGTTCTTCTTCATGCGGATCTTTTACTATGATCGATTCTGGTTTATTCATCGAAGTGATATAAACAGAAACAGGCAGGTCTTGCGGGAATGTGTCTTTTTTATTTTTAACAAGACCTGTAACAAATTGCGTAAACGAAATGATTTCCGATTTGCTGTAAAATTGAACCGGTATCTCGACTTTCATTCGTTGCAACTTGTCGTCCCGATAGAGGCCTGTACCAACAACACCTACAAAGTTCGGGAAGAATTCCTGGATACTCCTTTTAAAGGAATCAAATTTTTCTGCGTCAGACGGATGTGCTTCTTCTGCGTCTTTAGAAGGAAACGCATAATATTTTTCATCGATCTCTTTCCAGCCATCGATGGAAGCCTTACCGCCGTCCACTACCGTTTTGGCTACAAAGTTACCTGGAACGATCGAATCCCTCGGCTGTTCGATAAATAAAGCAACCACAATTGGAACATCCACTTTTTCATCGGTTCGAATATCTTTTATAATAGCTTCTGCCGCCTTTTTCCCCTTTGCGACAGCATTTTTTACATCTGCTGTTCCTGTATACTTTAACCCCTGGTCATCGTATACAGAAAACGGATAAATGTCATATAGTGAAAGTCCTACGACAACTCCGCCAAGCGCTACCTTATTCTCATCGTTCTTCACATAATAGTTATGCTCAAGAATATAGGACAAGTAACGCGGATTCGCCTTTTCGGCTTCCATCACCTTTTCATGCTGTGCCGGGTCTTCCTTCATCCCGAGAGCAGGGTTTAAGCCCTGTTCGTTCGTTTTGCTTTTTCTTTTTAACCAGGTGTGGATTTCTTTGCTGTCAAACAACTGGCCGTCTTTGAAAAAGTATTTATCAGGATCAAATGTTTCCTGTGCTATTCTCATTAAGCCTGTTTCTAATTCATCTACATCAAGGCGGTTATCTACACCGTCCGTGATCAATCCACGGACTGCCCCTGGATCTAAAGAATTTGTTTCCCCTTTTTTATCTAAAACGCTGCGGTAATATTTTTCAGTCGTCTGAATTTCCTGGCTGATGATCGCTTTTTCTTTCTTATCATCAGGCTGTTCAACGATTTTCTCTTCCGGTTTATCTGAATTCGGAAGGCATCCCGACAGCAATAAACTCATCGCACTAATGGAGACGATTAGTCCTCGTCGTATACCCATTTACAACCATCTCTCCTCATTTATTCAGCTCTTCCATAAACCGGTCTTCATTCCAGATGAGAACCTCAAGTTTTTGGGCTTTATCAAGCTTTGAACCGGCGTCTTCCCCTGCGACAAGCAAGTCTGTATTCTTGCTTACGCTTCCGGTTACGTTTCCACCGAGCTCTTCTACCTTTTTCTTTGCATCTCCCCGGGTCAGCTGGGTCAGTTTTCCTGTCAGGACAACTGTTTTCCCTGTAAAATAGGAATCGATATTTTCCGTGTTAACCGGTTTTGGACCCTTATACTCCATATTAACACCTAAATTTTCTAATTCAACGACCAAATTATGAACTTCTTCGTTATCAAAGTAAGTAACGATCGAATCGGCCATTTTTTCCCCGATTTCATCGATCGCTTCCAGCTCTTCTTTCGCAGCATTCTCCAATTTTGCCATGTTTCCAAAATGCTGGGCGAGCGTTTTTGCCGCTTTTGAGCCGACATATCGGATACCAAGGCCAAATAAAAGCTTCTCAAGAGAATTAGACTTTGAAGCTTTAATCGCTTGAAGGAGGTTAGAAACCGACTTTTCTCCCATTCTTTCTAACTGAAGCAATTCATCCTTCTCCAGCTTGTAGATGTCTGCTACATCATGGATTAAATTCTCTTTGTATAACTGGGCGATCACCTTTTCGCCAAGACCGTCGATGTTCATGGCATTTCTGGAAACGAAATGGATCATGCCTTCTCTGATCTGTGCAGGACATTTCGGATTGATACAGCGAAGTGCTACTTCCCCTTCGATGCGAACAAGATCACTGCCACAGGCCGGACAATGCTCCGGCATCCGGAAATCCACTTCATCACCAGTTCTTTTATCTTTTATAACATTTACTACTTCCGGAATGATGTCTCCCGCTTTTTTTATAACAACATAGTCGCCGATTTTGATGTCTTTTTCTCTTATCAAGTCCTCATTATGAAGCGAAGCCCTCTTTACTGTCGTACCCGCAACCTGTACAGGGTCAAGGATAGCGGTCGGAGTGACAACACCGGTTCTTCCAACACTCAACTCGATTTCGCGTAACCGGGTTACCACCTCTTCAGCAGGGAACTTATACGCGATTGCCCATCTCGGGCTTTTCGCGGTGAAACCCAGTTCTTCCTGATGCTCAAGTGAATCTACTTTAATAACGATGCCATCGATTTCATAGGAAAGATCAGGCCGCTTTTCAAACCAACCATCTATAAATGCAATCACATCATCGATATCGGGGCATCTTCTCCACTCAGGATTTGTTTTAAACCCAAGCTCCCTGAGATAGTCAAGTCCGTCACTGTGTGAAGAAATTTCCTTGCCGTCAAGCGACCCGATTCCGTAGACGAAAATATCGAGGTTTCTGCTTGCGGCTATTTTAGGATCGAGCTGCCTCAAGGAACCTGCTGCTGCGTTCCTCGGATTGGCAAAAAGCGCTTCCCCGTTCTGTTCACGGCTTTCGTTAAGCGCTTCAAATGATTTCTTCGGCATGAACGCTTCCCCACGAACCTCCAGGTTAACTTCTTCTGATAACCTTAAAGGAATAGACCTAACTGTTTTAAGATTTTCTGTTATGTCCTCACCAACCGTACCGTCTCCGCGGGTCGCACCTCTTACAAACACTCCGTTTTCGTATGTAAGAGAAACAGCAAGACCATCGATTTTCAACTCGCATACATAGGAAAAAGCATCGCCTATCCTATCCCGGATCCTGCGGTCAAAATCCCGTAGGTCCTGTTCGCCAAAGGCATTTCCAAGACTGAGCATCGGGATATTATGCTCGACTTTTCGGAAAGCATCGATCGGCGGGCCTCCAACTCGCTGAGTCGGTGAATCCGGCTTCCTCAGTTCAGGATACTGTTCTTCCAGTTCAATCAGTTCCTTCATAAGACGGTCGTATTCAGCATCAGGAACAGACGGATTATCCAGGACGTGGTACTCATAGTTATATTTTTGCAGAACCTCGCTCAGTTCTTTGATACGCTCTTGGGCTTCTTCTATGTTCAATCCTGTTCACACCTTCCATCAAGTACAAGATTTTATTTTCTAACGTGAAGTTAAAGTTGGTTTCCGCAACGGGCAGTCTCTTTCCGTAGCGGTCAGCCACAGTTTATCTATTTTGTAACGGTTAATAAAAAAAGCACACGTACTGCCGTATTCCACTGACTGTGAGATACGGCAGAAGCAAAAGATATTTTTTATAGTTTTAACGAGTTTATCCTTTTTCAATCGGCGCAAACTTGGCAAGAAGCCTTTTCACGCCAACTGGCTTTGGAAAAGCAATGTCCAACTCAACGGATTCTCCCTGTCCTTTGACACTGACAACCGTTCCTTCGCCCCATTTGCGGTGCTTTGCTTTGTCGCCGACTTTCCAATCGAGGGATTCCCCGCCGGTAGATGTGTATTGAGGGCGTTTTGGAACTTTAGGAGCAGCGGGTCTTCCCACTCCACCTGAAGTTGCTGCCCATTGCGGCACTTTCTTCTCTTCGAATTTCTTTTCAAGCAATTCTTCCGGTATTTCTGCGATGAACCTTGAAACCATGTTCGCATTCGTTTTGCCGTATAACGTCCGCATTTTCGCATTGGTCAGGTAAAGCTCTTCTTCTGCCCTTGTGATTCCAACATACGCCAATCTTCGTTCCTCCTGCATTTCCTCTTCATCAAAGAGTGAACGGCTGTGAGGGAAGACGCTCTCTTCCATTCCCATCAAGAACACTACAGGAAACTCAAGTCCTTTTGCCGCATGGAGAGTCATCAACGTAACGGCATCGTTTTGTTCATCTTCTTCATCAAGTTTGTCGATGTCCGCGATTAATGCGAGATCGGTTAGGAAAGCGATCAGGCTCTTGTCCTCGCTCGCTTTTTCAAAGTCAGTCGTAACAGACAGGAACTCATCGATGTTCTCAAGCCTTGTTTGTGCTTCAATCGTATTCTCATTTTTCAAGGAGTCTCTGTAGCCTGTTTTATCCAACACTTCCTCCACAAGCTCTGAAACGGAAAGGTATTCCTGCATTTGATTGAAGTTGGCGATCAAGCCTGCAAACTCGCTTAAGCTATTAACAAAGCGTGCGCTCAAGCCGACCTGCTCTACTTCCTGAAGGGCGTTGAAAATAGAAAGATCGTTGTCAGCTGCGTATTGGGATACCTTGTCCATCGTGGATGCACCGATTCCCCGCTTCGGTACGTTAACGATTCGCAGCAAGCTGATATCATCGTCCGGGTTCGCGATCAAGCGCAAATAAGCAAGTACGTCTTTAATTTCTTTTCGATCGTAGAACTTTGTTCCTCCAACAATGTTATACGTTATGTTGGATTTCATTAAGATTTCCTCGATCACACGAGACTGTGCGTTTGTCCGGTAAAGAATCGCGATATCGGAATTTTTGCGTTTTCCGTCGCTGACCATGTTTCGGATCTTCCCGGCAACATAGTAGCTTTCATCATGTTCGTTGTCTCCCTGGTAATAAGTAAGGTTGGGTCCTTCGTCATTTTCGGTCCAGAGATTCTTTGGCTTGCGGTTAAAGTTATTGCCGATCACCTTGTTAGCCGCCTGCAGAATTTTCTTTGTGGACCGGTAGTTTTGCTCTAGCATAATGACCTTTGCTTCAGGGTAATCTTTTTCAAAGGAAAGAATGTTTTCGATATCCGCGCCTCTCCATCTGTAGATCGATTGGTCGGAATCCCCAACAACACATAAGTTTCCGTGCCGCTCAGCCAGCATATTAACGAGTACGTACTGCGCTCTGTTTGTATCCTGATACTCGTCGACGTGGATATATTGAAACTTTCGCTGGTAAAATTCAAGCACTTCCGGGACCTGTTTAAATAGTTTGATCGTCGTCATGATCAGGTCATCAAAATCAAGTGCGTGGTTTTTTCGAAGCTGCTTCTCATAAGCCCGGTACACATCCAGTACCACGCTCTCGTATGGCCCCTGGGCAATTTTCGAATAGTCTTCTGCCGTCTTCAATTCGTTCTTTGCACTGCTGATCGAGCCAAGGATGCTTCTTGGGTCAAATTTCTTCGGATCCAGGTTCTTTTCCTTAAGAATTTTTTTAATTACGGAGAGCTGATCGCTAGAATCGAGGATCGTAAAATTACGGTTGAATCCAATTCGGTCTATGTCCCTGCGAAGCATTCTTACACACATCGAGTGAAAGGTAGAAATCCAGATGTCTTCCGCTGCCGGGCCGGTGATTTTCGCTACACGTTCTTTCATCTCTCTCGCTGCTTTGTTCGTAAACGTAATCGCAAGAATGTTCCACGGCGCTGCTTGCTTTTCTACGAGAAGATAAGCGATTCGGTGGGTTAATACCCTTGTCTTGCCACTTCCTGCTCCTGCCATGATCAAAAGAGGGCCGTCCGTTGCTTTAACAGCGCTTTTCTGTTCCGGGTTTAGCCCCTCCAATAATTTTTCAACTATCCGTTGCATAATATAGCACTCCTAACAAACGTATGTTCTTGCTTTTATTTTACTCGAGGCCGAATAGACAATCAATCTTGTTTTAGTATTTTTACTGTTTTCAGTGCTTTCTTTATATCTTCATATATGATATTTCCGACAACAATGGCATCTGCATAATGTGCCATCTCTTCTGCTTGCTCCAATGAGGAGATGCCCCCTCCGTAAAACAGCCTGGTATCTTCAAGTACACTCTTCACTTCTTTTACTGCTTCTATATCGCCGTATGCCCCACTGTATTCCAGATAAAAAATAGGCAGGTGGAACATTTTTTCTGCCATTCTTGCATAGGCAACCACATCTTCAGTCGAAATAGAGGTATCTGCTGATGTCAACGAGGCTACCTTCGATTCTTCGTTTAACACACAATAGCCTTCCATCACGATCTCATCCCAATCCATCAGTGCACCGTACTCTTTAACCGCTTCATGGTGAAGTCCTTTTATCCAGCGCACATCGTTCGTGTTAAAAACCGTCGGGATGAAATAGTAGTCAAAACCGGGTGTAATAGCGTCAATATTTGAAACCTCAAGTACACAGGGTACTGCATATCTTCTTATTCTGGCAAGCAGCTCTAACGTTCGGTCAAGTGTTACACCGTCGCTTCCGCCCACCATAACAGCATTCGTGCCGGATTCGCATATTTTTTCCAGATCAGTATCCTCGATCTCTTTATTCGGGTCAAGCTTAAAGATATGTTTCCATTCTTTATATTCAAGCATTGTTCATGCCTCCTATTATTCCAGTTCCTCATAAAGAGGATTATATCAAAAATTGCCCGTTCACTCATCGGTCCGTTCCTTTTTTCCCTTAATATCTCCTATTCTGGAGAAAGAAAACTCGTAGCAAGAAGTTTTACAGACGTTCTAGAGCGGTTGAAATAGGCTCCATGTCGTTTATTGGAGTTTCGGAGTGTGTATTGGAGATTCAGAAGTGCTTATTGGAGGATTGGAGCTTCGTTTTGGAGATTCAGCGATTTTAGAGCTTCACCAGGATTTTTAGGTTCAGGGAGGTTCGGAGTTTTAGCGTAATTTTTAGGGGTTCAGCGAGAGCTTTCGGTGGTTCAGCCATTTCTTTCGGAGTTTCAAGAAATCCAGCCGGTATTTCAGGAAAGCTTTCAGCACCTCCCGGAAAATTTTTTAGTTATAGAAATTTATTCTTGTTTCAAACTCACTTATTCTAAACTCATCGCCTCTCATTCTAGCTTCAGAAGCCCTTATTCGTGCTTCAATGAGAGTTGTTCGGCTTTCAGAAGGATTTGCTCCTGTTTCAGGCCAGTTTATTCTTGCTTCAGAGCAATTTATTCTTGTTTCAGCGCTTTATAAAAGCATCAGTGTCCGATACCTTCTCAATTTTACCCGATTTGAGCTCCTTAACGGATTTGATTAAAATTTTTTGCTAGAATCCCATCCAGGTATAGTAGAGTAGGACGAGGGCTTTCGCCCTCGGACCCCTCATCAAACCGGACGTGCGGCTTTCCCGCATCCGGCTTTCTTTTCGTTAGTTCCCCA
>NZ_SWLG01000015.1 GCF_005747095.1 Exobacillus caeni
AAGATCAGGGAGCAAGCTCCCATCTCTTCGCTCGACTTGCATGTATTAGGCACGCCGCCAGCGTTCGTCCTGAGCCAGGATCAAACTCTCCGATAAGATAAGTTCAATCTAGCTTTAAAGCTTAATTCGCTTGGCGTTTTGTTCAGTTTTCAAAGAACTACGACGCACGGGATGTGATGGCCTTCAGCCATTAATCCTTCATGCGCGTTGTCGTTTTCGGCGACAAGATTAAGTATATCATCTAAATTCGCAGAAGTCAACATCGTTTTTTAAGACGTTTTTTTACTCTTTTGCTTATTGCCGTTGTGTCAGCAACAAAAACAAGTTTAACATTTCGGTTCGTGGAAGTCAATATTTTTTTAAAAAATGAGTTCTAAAAAGAAAACGGAAGACCTCTAAACCTTTTCTTGATCTGTAAAACAAATCCGTTTCCACTGCCTCGAAGCAGCAATAGAAATTATAGCAAGTCCAACAAAAGAAGTCAATCTGTTTTTGAAATTTGTTTTTGAAAGCCGAAAATCTAGAATGGAACAATAATAAACTTCACATTATTTGTTCGCAGAAGTTTAATTTTTGGTTAATTAAAACTCGTTATTTCTTCATTCTTTTATATTATATAAAAACACTTGCATAAATCCTGCAAGTGTTTTTATTGCCTTTTCTAGAATAGCTTTTGTAGCAGCATGATGACTCCTACCAGGAGCCAAACTAAAACCCCGGGTCATATTGGCGGGACTAATTTTCTTCGGGGTTTATTTCCCTTAATTCCTCAAGTCCCGTTTCCGCAATTGTTTTTTCTATCCATAAACTTTCACCTCATAAAAATGAAATATATAAACATAGATACTTTTGCTTAAAAATGAACGAATAGATCCGCAGAAACCGCTTCGTTTAGAATCCATTTAAGGGGAACCTGTTCCACAGGATAGCTAAAATCTATCTCTTCCTTATAGTCCATATCTACTACAAACAGTTTAACCCCGGCCTCCACCGCTATCTCTAAAAGACCTTGAATTGAAGGAGCATTAAAGTCATTTAAAGCATTTGCAAGGTATTCGATACCGTGGGAAGGTTTGGGGAAATATTTTTTGTCTAGCATATTTACCCCTCTTCTTGAAAAGGCAAGCGTTACATCAGCACCTGTTGAAGCTGATCCTACAGCGATATTCAAAGGAGGGTATGCAGATTCTAATTCATCGTGGAATGCTAATACAACAACTTTTCTTTTTTCCATTTTAACTATCCCCTTTCAGTAACTCAATACCGCATCTGCATCATAAGCCATATCGAGAAACGTAGCTACTCCGGCCAATTCAACTCCTTCAATCAATTTCATTCCATCTGCAAGAAGTACATTTAGCTGGCAACCATAAAGTCCGATTCCTGACTCAATAGCTTTCTTGAAAAGCAAGGAGAGATCTGTCCCGTGTGTCCTATCAATCTTTTTTAAATAACGTTTATCTAATGCCCGTGCACCATCAAGATCAAAAAAGACCATAACTTTATCGTTACGTGAAGTTCTTTCCAAAGCATCTTTTAATACAAAAGGTACATTAGAGCTCAGAGTAACAAAATAGATGAACTTTTTATTGCCCATAGCAGAAACTCCTTTATAGAAAAGTAAACGCTCTCAGAAAATTTATTGGAAGAGGGAAACCTTTGAAGGCTCCCTCTCCCGTTATTGTTCTTATTCTGTATGGTGAACCGCACAACGGTTCGGTCCGATCTCCAATTCTTGCATTTTCTCAATATCAGCACTCTCCATACCACGGTTAATGGATACAATCTCCTCAAAATTTGGAGGTTTTACGGAGCTTGCAGATTTTTCGACGTTATTTAAAAACTCTTCCTTTGGAGTATTAAACATTTTTTCATTTCGT
Source organism: Exobacillus caeni (assembly GCF_005747095.1). GTDB lineage: Bacteria > Bacillota > Bacilli > Bacillales > Guptibacillaceae > Exobacillus > Exobacillus caeni. Next base: position 1,881 of record NZ_SWLG01000015.1, read on the forward strand.
TTACGGATGTTTCCGAGTGTATCTCCGATATAGCCATCCTTATTTATTTCACTATCAAAATCAGCATAGTGTCCTGGCAAAACGATAACCTCGTCTGCAATATCCGATACTTTGTCATGAACAGTATTATAAAGATCGTTTGCCCATTCTCTTACCTTATTACCAAGGTCAGGGCGTCCGAGTCCGCTTACGAAAATAGTATCTCCGGAGAAAAGAAGCTTATTATTAACAAAGAAAGATACACTTCCTGGAGTATGTCCAGGTGTCTTTACAGCAAGAACTTCTAGTTGGACTTTATTAAATTCGATCTTTTCATGGTTTTCCAATGCTTTGAATTCGAAGGTCGCACCTTCACTCTTCATAAGGTAGTAGTTAGCTCCAGTTTGATCAGCAAGCATTTTACCACCTGAAATGTGATCAGCATGCAGATGAGAATCTACGATATGAGTAATGGTAGCACCTTCTTCTTTTGCTGCATCCTTATATTTGTCCACAAAACGAGCCGGGTCTACGATTAGCGCTTCCCCTTCTGAAACGACCATATAAGACAGACAACCTTTACCAACACGAACGAATTGGAATACTTTAACTTCTTCGTCTTCGTATACTTTTGCTTGATATAAATGCTCACTCCAAGCCTTCATTCCATCAGTCAGTGAATAAATGTTATCGAAACCTGCTTCAACAAGTTGCTCTGCGACAAAAATGGAAGAGCCACCTTTTGCACAGATGACGACAACTTCTTTGTCTTTTGGAATCTTATCAACGATTGGCTCGATCCCATCGATCAACTCAAAATAAGGAACGTTCAAATACTCAAAGTTTTCTCCTTCAACTTTCCAATCATTAAAATCACTTTCGTTACGAACATCGAGAATAAAAACTTCATTCTTGTTGAGTACTCTTTCCGTCAAATTTTTTGCTGTCATTTCTTTCACAGTCATTACTAATACCCCCAATAGTATTAATTTACTTAAAAAAATTATTCAACTCTTCCTGCCCATTCAAGCATTCCTCCGGACATGTTGATTACCTTAAACCCACGACCTTCGAGAAAACTCGCAGCGCGTCCGCTTCTTCCTCCAGAGCGGCAAACCATGATATACTCTTTAGATTTATCTAATTCTTGAATACGGAATTCCAGAAGCCCCAGTGGAATGTTTAAAGCTGTTGGGATTCTTCCTTCTTTCACTTCATCCACTTCACGTACATCGATGATATTCAGAGTTTCTCCAGAAAGCAATTTATCGTTAACCTGGTTTGGTGTTATTTGCTTCATTTGTGAATACCTCCTTCCACTACCAATCTTTTTTATCCATTCACTCTCTCTTTAACTTATATTACCACTATATACCCCTTGGGGTATATAGTCAACAAAAAATTAAAACTGCCATTAACAGTTTTCTGTCTTTATAATATACCCATAGAGGTATATTGTCAACTATATAAATTAAATGCTGTTTTCTAAAGGATTGTTGCTTTTCTCGCCAGAGTCGACTGCCCTTCACTGCAATCAACTGTTGTTTATGAGGAATGAAAAACAACAAAGATGATACATTTTCGAGGAATCTACGTGTATTTCCTTTATGCAAAAAGTAAATGATAAGCGTTTACGGCTCATCAGGTATCCGGGATAAGCGCAGTTCAAGTTTTGTTCGCAATGATAGGCGGTGTCTGGGCTTACCGAAAAGGTGGTTATCTTAATAAAACGAAAGCCAACAAGCGACGGTATGTATAAAAGCATAGGATACTTTATGATAGAGCCTCCGATCCCAACCATTCCCGATATAAAAGATCCTATAGAGCCAATCAGGAAAATTGTTATGAGAAAACTGAAAATCGGTTCCCATCCTTATGTTCAACTCCTTACAGGAACAAACAGAGGGTACCTTTAATGGTACCCTTCAGCTTTTCTTAATCCAAAATTTTAATACACCGTCTTCCTCTGCACTTTGTACTAGCTCATGGCCGCTTGAATTGGCCCATGCGGTCATATCACTTTTAGCTCCTTTATCGGTTGCTTGTACTTCCAATACTTCTCCTGAATTTAGTCCATCCATGGCTTTCTTCGTCTTAACAATTGGCATTGGACAAGCATCGCCTTTGCAATCTAACACTTTATCCGAATGAACAGACATATCTTACACCTCCAGTATTTATCGAACTGCACACCGGTTCGGACCGATTTCCATTTCCCTTTGCTCTTCTTCCTCAGGGGAAACTTTGCCCATATTTGTTTCGCGGATTTCTTGATAAGAATTTGGTTGCGGTGGCAGGTTTTCCGAAACAGTCTTGCGGAATTCATCTTCATCACTAATGTTCAAACCATGATTTTCTTTGTATAAAACCCCAAGCTTGGCCGATACACTTCCGTCATCATTCATCTCTTTAATCGTCATGTAATGAGCCGGAAGTACAATAAGGTCATCTGTCAACTCTTTATATCGCTGATAAAGCGTTTCCCTCAAATCAGCAACCCAATCTGCAGCTTTTCCTGCTAAGTCAGGACGGCCGATCGAATCGATGAAAAGAATATCACCGGTTAAAAGATATTTATCATCCACAATATACGAAGTGCTTCCTATAGTATGTCCAGGTGAATATAGTGCTTTAATCGTAGTCTCTCCTATTTTATACTCATCCCCATCCCGGACTTTTTCATATTCAAACTGTACTTCTTCTGCATCTTTAGGCGGCAGGTAATAAGCCGCATTTTTTTGTTCAGCTAGCTTTTTCCCTCCGGAAATGTGATCGGCATGCAAGTGTGTATCAAATACATGGGTGATCTTTGCGTCTTTTTCATTCAAAAAGTCTTCATATTGTTCAATCATCCTGTTAACATCGACCATTGCTGCTTCTCCGTTTGATTCGATAAAATAGGATAGGCAGCCTTTTCCGATACGGACAAACTGATAAATGGAACCTCCTGCTACTTCACCGATCTTGACTGGTTCTAGATGCTCACTCCAGGCTTTCATTCCACCTTCGATGGAATAAACATTTTCATAACCTTCTTCGTTGATCTGGTCAGCGACAAATTCTGAAGACCCGCCTTTAGCACAAACAACATAGATCGGTTGATCCTTTGGCAGTTTATCCATTACTGGATCGATTCCCTCTAAAAGATCAAAATAAGGCTGGTTGATCACTTCGACGTTTTCTCCTTCAATTTTCCAGTCATCAAAATCTCCAGTGTTTCGAACGTCTAAAATAAACACACTGTCGCCGTTTATTATCTTTTTTGTTAGTTCTTTAACCGATATTGCGTCACTCATCTGTATTACCTCCTATTGTTCATGATCTCCTGTAGGGTGATTAAAATGTTAATGTTACGTCTGCATCAGAGGCAAAGTTCAAGAATGTTGCCGCACCGCCAACATCGATTCCTTCCACAAAATGTTCTTTTTCAAGACTCATCACATCCATCGTCATCTGGCATGCGATAAGTTTAACGCCCATTTCCTGTGCCATGCCCAATAGTTCATCGATCGGAGGAACGTTTGCTTTTTTAAATCCTTCCTGAAAATGCTCTTTCCCGGCAGGTACCTCTAAATTTTTATGCCCTTCTTTATGAATCAAATTTAATCCTTCAAATGTGAAAAAAATCCCTACTTCCGCATCTGTCGCCGCTGCAGCTGTAGCTATATTAAATACTTTGTAGGCATCAAAGAGACCACCGTTCGCTGCGATAATCGCCACTTTTTTCATTTCTAAAAACCTCCTGTTATTGGTTATTATTTGTCTTTCCTGACCATTCTTTCATTCCTGGAACAACATTCTTCACATTATTAAAACCTTTTTCTGTTAGCTTTTGTGCTGCTAAATCACTTCTGTTCCCTGTTCTACAAATCACATGGATCTCACCGTTTTGATCAAGTTCTTCAAATCTTTGCTCCAGCTCCCCAAGCGGGATATTTTTCGCTCCCGGGATGTGCCCGAATGCAAATTCAGCAGGTTCCCGCACATCGAGAATAGTGAACTTTTCATCCCCATCCACTTTACTCGACAGCTCATCTAAACTGGTAACGTGCGGATGCTTAGTTTCTGCTTTTTCCTCCTCTGGTGTCGCTTTACGCAGATAATGCTTTAAAGTTCCTTCTTCTTCTACTGTTCCGAGATATTGATTCCCTGTGCTCTCCGCCCATGCTTTAATGTCAGCGGTAGATCCTTTATCTGTTGCCTGAACTTCTATGACCTGCCCGGGCTCAAGCTCTGTCATTTGCTTCTTTGTCTTCACAATAGGCATCGGGCATGCAAGTCCTTTCGCATCCAAAACCTTATTAACGGTTACTTCCACTGTGAATTCCTCCTTATCCTTTTTCTATTTCGTCCTTCCAATCCAGCATTCCGCCGGTCATATTGCGTACGTTAAACCCTTTTCCGGCTAAAAAGTCACACGCTCTTCCGCTTCTTCCTCCTGAGCGACATACCATAACATGTTCCCGTGACTTATCGATTTCACTGTAACGGTCTTCCAATTCGCCTAATGGAATATGGCGAGCTCCCGGGACTTTCCCCTGGGCCACTTCCTCATCTTCGCGAACATCGATGATACTAACGTCTTTTCCTTCTCTAACACGCTTTGCTACTTCTTGCGGGGAAATTTCTTTAACCATTTTACTTCTCCTTTGCTCGTTTCTAATTTAATATCAGTATTTTGCGCTTGTTCCCATTTTTTATAAGGCAGCATTAATAAACCTTAATTCAAAAATACTTACATTCTTTTCTATACCTTCAGGGGTATGGAATCAAACGTGAAAAAAGACTAATTTTAAAAATTAGTCCTTTCGCCTACTAACCGTTATTTTTTTGTTTAAACTTTGACATTAGTTCCATCTTTTGATTCCAGACGCTTTCACTAAGATCGACAGGATAGCGTTCAGGATTCAATTTTCTTAAGTATTCATCCCAGAATAAGGAAAGCTGTTTTTGATGGTATCCTTTTATTTCTTCAAGTGTTGGAAGGCTGTACACCTGCTCTCCAACCCTAAAAACAGGCATTAATAGTTCGACTGCATTGAAATCAGTCACATATTTATGGAGGTACGTATGGACGGGATCGAAAAGTTTAATCCTTTCCTGGTCCTTCACTTTTTCATCATTAAAAGCAATATAATCCCCTTCTGCTTTTCCGTTGTTTTTACTAATTATGCGGTAGACTGTTTTGTATCCTGGCGTAGTAACTTTTTCTGGATTCCCCGACAGCTTTATAACAGGGGTGAAATCGCCGTCCTCTTGTTTTGCCACAAGTTTATAGACTCCTCCTAATGCAGGATTGTCAGCGGCGGTGATCAGTTGGGTACCTACACCCCAGCTATCAATTCTTGCCCCCTGTGCTTTCAAGTTGAATATGACGTTCTCGTCTAAATCGTTGCTTGCAATAATCTTCACATAATCAAGGCCCGCTTCATCCAGCATCTTTCTGGCATTTTTTGATAAATAAGAAAGATCGCCGCTATCAAGGCGGATTCCTTTCAATCTGTACCCTTTTTCTTCTAACCACTTTCCTACTTTAATAGCGTTTGGAACACCACTCTTCAATGTATCGTATGTATCAACGAGCAGAACAGTATTATCAGGATGTACCTCAGCGTATGCCATAAATGCATCGAGCTCAGTTTCAAAGTCCATCACCCAGGAGTGAGCATGGGTCCCGACAGAAGGAATTCCGAATAACCTTCCTGCCTCCATGTTGCTTGTACCGTCAAAACCCCCGATGAATGCAGCACGTGTCCCCCATATCGCTGCATCCGCTTCCTGAGCACGTCTTGTTCCAAACTCCATTAATTGATCTTCCGGTGCCACCTGGCGTATTCGAGATGCTTTCGTAGCAATCAATGTCTGATAGTTAAAGAAGTTTAGCACTGCCGTCTCAATAAGCTGTGCTTCAAAAATTCGGGCCTTTACTCGTATTACAGGTTCATTCGGGAATATTAGCGTTCCTTCAGGGACTGCATCAATATTTCCTGTAAAACGGAACTCTTTTAACTCTTGTAAAAACCCTTCATCATAGTCTTCGGGTTGTTCTTTTAAATAGGAAATATCCTCTTCGGTAAAGGTTAGACCGTTAATATAATCAATAATACGTTCAAGCCCTGCAAACACGGCGTAACCGTTCCCAAATGGATTTTTACGATAGTACGCATCAAAAACTCTAATGTTATTATGCCTGTTTAACTTCCAGTGGGCGTAGATCATGTTGATTTGATATTTGTCGGTATGAAGGGTAAGTCGATTATTTTGCATGTTTCCAGCTCCTTTCAAATCCAACTGGTACGTATTTTTGCTTTCTTTCCTTGTTATACCCTATTTTGTTATGGTTTAAGTCCAAAGAGTACTATTCGATTAAACGTTTATCTATTTGCACATTATTCGAACTCATTTTTTCTATCCAGTCTGTTACAGAAGCAAATAAATCATGTGTAGGCCAGAAAACCATGCCTTTTTAATACGGCTCTGCTAGCGAGCATTGCTGATCTTTATTTATCTTTGCTCTTTCGGCGTCTCTTACGGGTTCCCGATTACTTGCATTTAAGCATAAACCCCTGGGAACCTATAAGAGTCTGCTTACTGGATCGTTTTGGAACTCCATTTTATTAGTTATTAGAACATTATTATTCACATAGCATATAAAAAAACCTCTACTTATATGACAGAAAGAGGTTTATGGTAATACTAATTCTTTTAAAGGGTAAAAACTCCTCTAATTTTGGTATGCTTATAATCCAAGTCTTCTCTTTTGCAACAGTACAATTCATCCATTTTTTATTCTGGCTTGCATTTAAGTTTTTAAAGTGATATTATTACTTTAAACCATTTTACTTTTAATAATAGGGATTTAAATAAGGCTGTAACTTCATGGGAGGATGGCAAATATTTAAACCTCTCGAAGTTACAGTTTTTATATTCTCTTTTCATTTCTTGTAAGATGGTCAATATTTTTTATATGTACATGTTTGTACATAATAGGAGGATTTTTCAATGCAAAACGGTAAAGTAAAATGGTTTAACTCAGAAAAAGGTTTTGGATTCATCGAAGTAGAAGGTCAAGACGATGTATTCGTACACTTCTCTGCTATTCAAGGCGAAGGCTTCAAAACTCTAGAAGAAGGTCAAGAAGTTACTTTTGAAATCGTTGAAGGTAACCGTGGACCTCAAGCTGCTAACGTAACTAAAGCGTAACGCTTGAAACATACAAGGAGAAGGGGGATCCCCTTCTCCTTTTTGTTTTACCATATAAGCAAAGTCAGGCAAAGACTCTTCATCTTTCCGTTTTGAATGCTTGTTGAACTTTAGTTCCACCACTTTTTCTTTTTCTCTGCGAATTCTTTTACTTGCTGCTTCAATTCTGAATTCTGGATTTTAAGCTCAGCAAGTTCCTCTTTTAATTCTGCCATCTGCTTGTTCATTTCTTCGGAATGTTGTTGCATACTATCGAGAATTTTATTTCCGTTTTCTTTCACCTCTTTGTTAGATGACGTGTTCGAATGATTCAACTGGGAAGAGATACCCGTAACAGTGTTTCTAATCTTCTCGTCTTTTAAAAGATTTGATGCTATTTTAAACAGACCATTCATGTCGATTGAGGAATTATTTTCAGTTAGCTTCTTTACTTGTTCTTGAAGCTTATCCCGATCTATTTCCATTATTTTACCACCTCTCTATTAAAAAGTTTTTAATAGATTCCTTTTTCTTTTTATCCTATGCTTGTAAATTCTTTTTGATTGGTTATTTGAATTAAATGAGAAAAGTTCCTTCATATAAAACCGACATATGATCTTACTGGTTCATCATGAAAAAGGACCCTCTTAGACAAAGCTAAGAGAGCGCCAATTCGCTTCAATTTTTATCCTCTTTAAGGAGTTTGGCCAACAGCAATTAGAATACAGTTAGTTATACAATCTGAAAGATCCTGACAAACTCCTCCACTTAAAATTGGAGCCAAAATTAAATACAGTACAAGAGTAAGGGCCAAAAGAAGAACAGCGACAATTTCAGCAAGACCAGTAGTTGTACATGCCATAAACTTATTCCTCCTTTCTATAATTCTATTAAAAGGAAGTCTTTTATAAGAAGACTATCAATCTCCTTATATTAGACAGGCTATGTAAAACGAAATCTATTGGTTCTAGTAGAATATATCAGTTTTATAAAAATATGTTTTTGTCTGATAGATTCACACTACCATCACCGATATTAATTATTTGTTTGATCAGTTTTTTTGCCTGCTACGACATTCCAAACATCAGAGTTACAGCCTTAACCCTTTTTGCGGGTTAAGGCTGTTATAATTCCTTTATTGTTTTCACAATTATAGAAATGGCCAGAAAAGCTATCAGAAACATCATTATGACAATTATGTACGACCAGAACATAGATGCTTACCACCCTTTGTTTGTCTTTTCTTAGTCTATGCACTTTGACGGTTCCCCATCTTCACCGACGTAAAACAGCTCCCTATAAAAACACTGCAAACGTACCAAAAAATATTTGATTAGCGGTTAAGAAAAAACAATAAGGGCTAGAATAGGAGTGGAAAACTTCTAAATTCCACCAAAAAGACAATATTTTACAAAGGAGAGAAACATAATGAAAAAAACCCTTCTAGCTTTAACATTATTTTTGATTGGAGTAATTGGAGCGGGATGCAGCTCTGATTCTTCTCCTGAGAACAACAAACTAAATGGAGAATCACCTCTGGATATCAGTGTTTTTCAAAACAACGACATGATCTCAGGGATCGAAACAGTCATTTCTTCAGTTGAAAAATTAAACGTACAACTTGAAAGTGCTGAGATAGAAATTAAGGAAGTAAACCGGTTAGGAAAAGAAATCGAAGCTAACTGGGATCGCATTGAGGACCAGGTAGAAAAGCGGTTTCCGGCTGATTACAAAAATATTGAAGCAAGCCTTTATCCGTTAATAGATGTGTCAAAAGAAACAGAACCTGATCTTGATAAGTTAAAACAACTCGTAAAAGATACGGAAAAAAAGCTTGTTGCATTTAAAGACAAGCTAGCTCAATCCTAATATCAAACCTGATCTTTTGTATATGGCCAGGTTCTTATAGTGTATAAAAGGAAACTTATTAAGTATAGCGGTCTTTATTGTCTTTCAATTAAATAAAAACAAGAAAAAAGCGCCCTTATCTCCAGGATGGGGCGTTTTGTTTCTTTCACCTATTAACAATGTTCAGGTCTGACAAAGTCCGCTCTTTTTTTCAATTCATCTATATTAAGCGAAGGGAATTTCTCTTCAGCCAGTTCAAACACTTCTTGTATTATCTCTTCCAATTCTAAAATTCCTTTTTTCGGGTCACCGTCTAGAAGTACGCCTGATAACCGATTATATAAATCTCTAGGCTTCACTTCCATACATTGAACGACATGATCGAGCCATTTAAAAGCCGGATGATGGACATACATTTTGTTTATTCCGAACAATGCCCCCAACACTTTTCTTTGTGTATCACAAACAATTTCATATAGCATCAACCAATCTTTGCGGTCCACGAGGGCTAAGCGGTTATTCCACCTCCCGCTTAGCTCAAGATGTTCTAGTATCATATTTTCAGATAATTTCTGTGGATATATCATTACTTTGCTTTTCAGTTGGTTAATAACGCTTTCTCCATGTAAGCACTTTCCGTAAAATACCGAGGCGGCAATACACTGCAAATCATAGTCAGTTTGATGATGATCTACAACCTGCCTTACAAAACGAGCGACAGTCTCTGTTAAAAAATTGCTGATTTCAAACTTTACGCCCTCTACAAGAAAAGTTTCTGACCATTCTTCATCCTCATACGGATAAAAGTCAAGAATATTTCCACCTGATTTATCAATCGGATTCTTTCTTTCGATTTCAGAAGGGGGTTCTTTCCATAATATGTGAAGCTCGATATCAGAGTGCTGATCCTGCCAACCCCTTGAGACTGATCCGGCTAACAGAATCGCTTCTACTTTATTGTTTTGTTTGTATTTTTTAGCCATCTCTACCGCTTTACTATACAAATCCATATAATCTCCCCTGACGCGTTGGTTACTTTTCCATACAAAAATTCGGCTGACCGTAAGACAAACCCTTTAATTTTCCATAAGAAAAACCAGAGAAAGGCGTCTCTGATCTACAAAACGGCTGATTTCATGAAAAAATCTCTTCAATATCTTCGTCAATTTGTTCTTCGCGGCCGTTTTGTATGGTTTCAAACAAAAGTTGGGCTTCTTCTTCTGTCAACTTGATTTTCTTTTCAAGATCATCGTGTTTTTTTGATCCATCTCCATAATAATTTTTCAAATTTATTAACAGGTAACATTCCCCCAGTGATTTTCTGACCATCTACTGATCATCTCCTTTAAAAGTTTTGCTCTCAACTATTTTCTCCGGGATAGGAGGAGAAACATACCTCGTTTCCATCACCTTTTCTCATTGTTGGTTCTACACTCCCTTCATTTATCCACAACTACTCAACATCGCGTACTAAGCAAAAAGAAGCACCCCCATTTAGAGAGATGCTTCCTCTTCATTTTTCTCTCCTGGCAAAATCAACAAACTTAAATTTATCAAGCCGATGTCTTGACTCAGTATATTCCAACAGGCTGGTATCTTTAAGGTAAACGTAATTACGGACTACCACGATATGCTCGTAGTCATTTAAGTCCATTAATTGACGGTCTTCATCTGTTGCTTCTTCTACAACAATTTCTTTTTTTGCAAAACTTATGTTTACTTTCAGCTCATTTTCCAGATAGTTATAAATCGAATCCTCACATATATCTTTCGTCAAGGATGGAACGAACTTCTTATTAAAATAATCCTTATCCAGGATGATTCGCTCCTTATTGATTTCCCTTACTCTGACTACCTTCCATACTTTGTCCTTCTTTGACAAATCCAATTGGTCTCGGATGTATTCATCCGGTACGATTAATTCAAGTTCTTCGACATGCGTTTTATATTCCATGTTCATTCGTTGTGAAATTTCTTTAAAGCTAACCAGGCCGGAAACAGGAAAGTCGTACTTCGTCACATCCAGCACAACCGAGCCTTTACCTTTGATCTTCTGTATAAAGCCATTTTGTGACAAAAGAGTAAGTGCTTTGCGGATCGTTTCTCTGGAAGTATGGTATTCACTAGAAAGTTCATGTTCAGACGGGAGTTTAATACCCGGTTTCAACTTCCCGTTTTTGATTTGCTCTGCAAGTTCATTATAAACAATCATGTATTTATTATTTTTCATTGTTAATCACCTGCATTATTTTACCACTATTTCGTAAGATGATAAACGACGGATTCATACGGCCTTAGGATAATTTTCTCGTAATCTTCTGGTGAACTTTTGTAATTTGAAAGAACGATTTTGCTGCTATAATTTTCCGTCTCTATCTCTTTTGGCAAAGTAAAGGTTACCTCACTGCTGTAAAAGTTATTTACGACCAGCAACTTTTCATCGTTGCCATTGCGTACATATGCAAATATTGATGGATCCTCCCTTAACAACAACTGGTAATCCCCATACGTAATAATATCAAGGTCCTTACGTAATTTTATCAGCTTTTGGTAGTGATAAAATACAGAATCCTCGTCTTGTAGCGCCTGTTCAACATTTATATCTTTATAGTTTTTCGCAACGTTGATCCACGGTGTTCCTGATGTAAAGCCCGCATGGTTTTCACCGTTCCATTGTACAGGAGTCCGGGAATTGTCTCTTGATTTATGCTTCAATATTTCCAGAATTTCGTCTTCCGATTTTCCCTCTTCTTTTAAAATATTAAAAATGTTCAATGATTCAACATCACGGTAATCAGAGATGTCATCGAATTTAGGGTTTGTCATTCCGATTTCTTCTCCTTGATAAATATAAGGGGTTCCCTGCATCAAATGAATCGTTGTTGCCAGCATCTTTGCTGACTCTATCCGATACTCAGCATCATTTCCGTACCTGGAAACGATTCTTGGCTGGTCATGGTTACACCAGAACAATGCATTCCAGCCACCTCCTTCATACATCTCCGATTGCCAGGTGGAAAGGATTTCTTTTAAACCTATAAAATCAAAGTCAGCAACCGCCCATTTTTCACCGTTCGGATAATCTACTTTTAAATGATGGAAGTTAAATGTCATGCTGAGTTCTTCTCGTTCTGGGTTTGAGTATTTAATGCAGTCCTCGATGGTTGTAGATGACATTTCTCCCACTGTCATGATGTCATATTTAGAAAAAACTTCTCCGTTCATTTCATGCATAAATTCATGGACCCTTGGCCCATCTGTGTAAAATTTTCTCCCGTCCCCAGGAGGTACAGAACCATCATCATCCGGAAAACGCTGGTCTTTTGAAATAAGGTTGATCACATCCAGCCTGAATCCGTCCACGCCTTTTTCAAACCAGAAAGACATCATGTCATAAACTTTTCTCCGGACTTCTTCATTTTCCCAGTTCAGGTCAGCTTGCGTTACATCAAACAGGTGAAGATAATATTGGCCTGTCTCTTCATCATACTGCCATGCATTCCCGCCAAACTTTGACTGCCAGTTTGTTGGAGGATCTCCTTCTTTTCCATCTTTCCAGATATAAAAGTCTCGATATGGATTATCCTTTGATTTTCTTGATTCTACAAACCACTCATGTTCTGTTGATGTGTGGTTTACGACAATATCCATGATCAGTTTAATATCCCGCTTATGGGCTTCGTTGATTAATCTGTCAAAGTCCTCCATCGTTCCGTATTCTTCATAAATTTCAAAATAATCGCTGATATCATATCCGTTATCGCGCTGCGGGGATTTGTAGATCGGAGTTAGCCAGATTACATCAATCCCGAGTTTATTCAAGTAATCTAGCTTTTCAATAATCCCCGGCAGATCTCCGACTCCATTTCCTGTTGTATCATTGAAACTTTTCGGGTAAATTTGATAAACTACTGACTTTTTCCACCATGGCTGTTTCATTTTTGATCACCACTTTTTTTCTTATTTTATAATTACCCATTCAAGAAATAATGCCGCCAGCTTTTTACACCAACGGCATTTAAAACCTATTTATAACCTTTTTATGACCTTTTAAGCTTTCCAAATACAAAGGTAAGTACGATTGGCAGAATTAAAACGATTGCCATTCCGATAAAGAACACACCCCAGTATTGAGGGAAAATCGATAAGAATCCTGGTAAGCCACCTACTCCGATTGATGCAGCCTTAACTCCTGCCATCGTAATAATCATTCCCGCAATCGCTGAAGAAATTATCGCTGCGATAAATGGAAATTTAAAACGGAGATTTACACCAAATAAAGCTGGCTCTGTAATGCCAAGGAAAGCTGATACTGCAGAAGTGAATGAAAGACCCTTCACTTTTTCGTCTTTCGCTATAAACATCATACCTAATGCAGCAGCTCCCTGGGCAATATTTGATAAAGCAAGCATCGGCCATAAGAAAGTTCCACCTGTACTTGCAATCAGTTGCAAATCGACTGCCAGGAAGGTGTGGTGCATTCCAGTAATTACTAGCGGTGCATAGATAAGTCCATAAATAAGACCCCCTAGCCATGGCGCAGCATCAAAGATAGCTACTAAGCCATCAGTTAAACCGTTTCCAATCCAGAAAGTGATCGGGCCTATTGCGATAAACGCGATAAATCCTGTAACAAGAAGTGCGATTGGTGCAACTACTAACATTTTGAATGCATCAGGAACTCTTTTGTTTAAAAAGATTTCGATTTTAGCAAGGATATAAGCTGAGAAGAGAACCGGAAGAACTTGTCCTTGATATCCGACTTTCTCAATTTCAAGGCCGAATAAGTTCCATACAGGAATCGATCCTTCTCTTTGCGCCTCTCCATAAGCCCATGCATTTAACAAATCCGGGTGGACTAACATGAGACCAAGTACGATTCCAAGTAACGGATTGCCTCCGAATTTTTTAGCTGCCGACCATCCGATCAATCCCGGAAGGAATACGAACGCGGTATTCGCGATAAGGTTGATAATACCTGCTAAATCTGCCCATGCTGGATTAACTTCTACAAATGATTTTTCATAAAAAATCCCTGGTCCTGTAAGCAGATTGTTTATACCCATCAATAAACCGGCTGTAACAATTGCTGGAAGTATCGGAATAAAGATGTCTGCCAATATTTTTACTGCACGCTGAATCGGATTAAGATTTTTTTCAGCTTCATCTTTGATGTCTTGCTTTGAGGATCTTTCAAGGTCCGCCACATCGACTAATACGTTATACACTTTATCTACCGTGCCCTGTCCGATAACGACTTGAAATTGGCCGTTTGAAGAGAAAGAGCCTCTTACAAGATCATGGTTTTCTAATTTTTCTTTATCTACTTTCCCTTCATCCTTTAAGGCAAAGCGAAGTCTTGTCACACAGTGTGTCGCTGCAGAGATGTTTTCTTTTCCCCCGACGGCTTCAACGATTTCTTCTACTGATTGTCTGCTGATATCTGCCATTTTGTTTCCTCCTGTTTACCATGAAGCTTATTAAGACTTTGTCTTAACATCCATCACTTGTGTCTTTCCGCCAACTGCATTCTCTTCATATTGTTTCTCTATGTTTTCCACGGTATCCACGTTCGTAATGACTAAAGGTGTTATTGTACTTGCCGCTTTTTCACGGATAAGATCCATGTCAAAAGTGATCAACTTATCTCCTGTTTTCACCTTATCCCCTTCTTTTACGTGCGCTTCAAAACCTTCTCCGTTCATCATGACTGTTTCCAGCCCAATATGGATAAGAAGTTCTAGGCCTGACTGTGATTTAATACCTATTGCATGCTTTGTATGAAACAATTGAATAACTGTTCCATCCACAGGCGACACAACGTTACCGTCCGCCGGCTCGATCGCAATACCATCCCCCATCATTTTCTGGGAGAAAGTCGGATCTGGTACTTCTTCAATTTTTACCGCTTTCCCATTTAAAGGAGCAAAAATTGTTTCCTCACTTGGAACTTCCTTTTTTCCGAACAATTTTTTTAGCATCTTATTCACCTCTTATTATAAAATCGCTTACATTCTTCAAATTAATCTTGTATATACAAGTTCAAGACATAGTTTATCTTGTATATACATGTTCGTCAATAAAAAAGTCCTTTTCTTTTTTAACTTTTTAGAAATTAGCTGTAACAATACATTCCTTCTGTTCCCGATATACAGGTTTATACTCCTTGTTGCCTAATTTTTATACTCCATGAAGATTTTCTGTTGAAAACAAATTTGAACGGGGTAATAGTTGATTTTAATCAATAAAAAGGCGCTTCTACAGGGAAGCGCCTTTTTATTTATTGATCATTATATTGTGGTTCTTGAGATTGAATATACTGGAACCTTGCGTTTAAGTTGTCTAAAATTTGCTGCTGCTGATTTGCCAGGTTCTGGAACATTTGTTTTGCCGTTTTATCCTGTGTTTCTAGAGAAAAAGTGTTTAAGTTGGCGAGAACACTCTGTGCACTCGCAATGGTTTGCTGCATTTGTGTACCTACAGTCATCAAACTCACCCCCTACAAATTAGGATGTTCACTAATGAATAAATTATCTCTGCAATTCTTACCAAAAGAAAACTGATTCAACCTCATATTTTAAAATAATTGACTGTATAGGAAGGAAACAGTCTTTAAAAAGTATAATTAAAGAGTGTAACAAGCATCACATATTTGTTTTGTGTCCCGAGTTATAATTATTTCAAGCTTACTATTAAGGAGGATGGTATTTATGCGTTTAAAAGGGAAATCAGCAATCATTACAGGTGGAGCCAGTGGAATAGGCGAGTATACTGTTCGTGATATGGTTAAAGAAGGAGCTAATGTTTTAATTGCTGACATCAATGATGAAATGGGAGAAAAGCTTGCTGCGGAATTAAATACAGAACAAACAAACGTAATTTACCAGCATGTGGATGTTTCCAACGAGCAGGATATTGAAGCAATGGTTAACAGGGCAGTTAATGAATTCGGGAAATTGGATATTATTTTCAGCAACGCTGGAATAGGAGCAATGTCTCCAACGACAGACCTTCCTTATGAAGAATGGAAAAAGGTAATTTCTATCAATCTTGATGGCGTTTTCCTCTGTGCGAAGCATGCGATCAAAGCAATGCAGCAATCCGGTGGCGGCAGTGTGATCAACTGTGCTTCCATTCTGGGCCATGTTGGTCAGGCTGCTACAGCTTCTTATACGGCAGCAAAAGGTGGAGTCGTTAATTTGACTCGCGCACTTGCTGTTGAGTATGCGAAAGAAAACATTCGTGTGAACGCTGTCTGCCCTGGTTATATTGAAACACCATTGTTGAACGAGCTTGATGAGGCAATGAAAAATCATCTTATTTCCCTCCACCCGATGGGAAGGCTTGGAAAACCGGAGGAAATCGCTAAGGCTGTAACATTCCTTGCATCAGAAGACGCAAGCTTCGTCACAGGAGCAAACCTTCTTGTTGACGGTGGCTATACAGCCCAATAAATTATATGAGTGCCCGGCTTTTTTTCGGGTATTTTTTATACTATTCATGAACTTCCCCTTTTACGGTTATCCTAACATCAGAATAACTTAAAAACCTAAGGAGAATTTCAATGGACAAAACATTAGCTTATTTACGGGAATCGCTTTCTAACTGGACAAAGTCAGAAGAGATCATCGTTGAAAGCATAAATTCCAAACTGGAAAATAACCACTATAAAAATGAAGTAACATTTTTGGAGGATTTATCTGAGGAAGAAGCAGGATTTTTAACGAGGATTCTTGAAAATGAAGTGAAATATGCTGATGACCAGCATGATTCGATTCGAAAACGAGAATTAATGAACATTTACGAATTATTAACGTAAAAAGCCGGGCATCCACCTAATTTTAAGATCTTTCCGCCTTTGCCCAAGATTTTTTTGGTTAAATACATAATGTGTTATTGTACCACATCTTAAGGGAGGAATAACACGATGTATGCAAACAACGCACCTTTTGGTAATGAAGCACCTGTAGCTGGGGCTTATGCTCCAGGTCCAGGATACGGTTACTGCGGTCCAGGATATGGATATGGAGCAGGAAGAGGCTTTGCCTTAATAGTTGTTCTGTTTATTCTTTTGATCATCGTCGGGGCTGCATGGGTATACTAAACTAAACTTTTAACAAAAGCGCCTGCTTCAGGCGTTTTTGTTTTTCGCAAACTTTTTATAAGTTTGAAATGTTTTGGAACAGCAATTACTATAAGGTTATGGAAATGAATGAAAGAGTGATTGCATTTGAAAACTTTATTAATTGATATGGATTCTGTCATATGTGACCTGATGACCGAATGGCATCGGAGATACAATAAAGATTTTGACGATGATCTTTCCGTGGAACGTCTTTCATGCTGGGATTCAGAAAAATACGTTAAACCTGAATGCGGCAGCAAAATTTACGATTATCTTGATGAACCTGGATTATTCTTAACGCTGGAACCTTACCCTCATGCCATTGAAGTTTTAGAGCGCCTTCATAAAAAGTATGACATTTTAATCGTTACTAGCAGTAGAACATATGCTTATACAGAGAAAGAAAAGTGGGTTGAAAAGCACCTTCCCTTTATCGGAAAACAAAATTTGATTTTTTCCCATCGGAAAGAGATGATACAGGGGGATTTACTTTTTGACGATGCTCCCCATAACCTGCGTGCTTTTAAAAAAACGGGCAGAACAGCCGTAGCGATGGACTACCCTTATAACAGAGATATCCAGGTACCCCGGGTAAATAACTGGCTTCAATTCGAAGAATTGCTCTCAACAATAGGAAAGTGAGGGAAAAGAATTGATCGATAACACAGATGTATTGATAATCGGCGGTGGCCCTGCAGGAATTTCTGCAGCCATCTGGTGCTCACGCCTGGGTTTGAAGCATCTATTGATAGAAGCTGCTCCTTCTTTAGGCGGCCAACTACAGAACATTTATAATGATATTTTGGACTACCCCGGGTTTGCAGGTAAAAGCAAGGATTTGAAAAAGCAGTTTAGAAAACATCTGCATCATCTTAATTGTACGTTCTTGCTCGAAACGAAAGTAATAAATATCAATACTGAGAAAAAATCTGTTCTGATCCGATCAGTTTCAGAAAGTACAGAAGAAATTGGTTTTAAGTTCTTAATCTTTGCATCTGGTGCATCTTCAAGGAAATTGAATATTGCCGGCGAAAAAGAAATGATTAAAAGAAATGAAGTATATTCTGCTTCAAGAGACAGCGATAAATTCAAAGATAAACAGGTTGCTGTTATTGGCGGTGGCGACCGAGCTCTTGAAGGATCTCTTCTTCTTGCCGAAAAAGGAGCAAATGTATATCTTATTCACCGCTCAGAGCAGTTTCGTGCTCGCCAGGAGTACCTTATCCCTGCATTTAAACACCCAAACATAACTGTCTTAAAAAATGCAACTGTTCAAAGAATCCATGGTACTACTCATGTTAATGGAATAGATCTACTTCAGCACGGCAGCATAATTAATATTGCGGTTGAAGCCGTTTTTATAAGAATAGGGGTGGAACCAAATATTAAAGCACTCCCCGGCAATGTTCCTGTTGATAAAGACGGATACATATTGGTTAATAATGTTGGGCAGTCAAAGATCCCATCTATATTTGCAATCGGCGATGTTACAACCCGTCCAATATACTCTAGCATCGCTTCTTCCGTAGGACAGGGAATGACTGCTGCAAAGCAAATCTCCCTGTTATTGGAAGGAAGCAAAAAACAATTGACTTAGCCAGAGCATGAACTGGGGACAGAATTTTTTGAAATATAGTGTTGAATTTAATCATACTCTCTTATGCAGAGAGTAGTTTCTTGTTAAAAAGTTTTCATACGGTAATTGAAATTTACTTTGGTTACGTTTATACCCGGGCACGTCTTTTTCTGTACCCGGGGCATTTTATTGTCTATTGGCGAAGTCATTCCTGATTCAGCTAGCTCTAGACCTGTTCCATCTAATAATTCCCAAAGTCAAAAAAGCAATGAAACTGGTGAATATAAGCCAAAAATACGAAAAGTTCTTTTCATCACCTTTATTGGCATCTTTTCTTTCATAATCGGAAGCCAGTGCCTCTTCTTTCTTTTCTGGCTTTATTGCCGTTAATGATTTTTTTAGTACTACCTTATTGTTTTTATCTTTTAGTAAAAGTAGACCATCGTTTGTAATCCTTGTCCTGATTTCTTCTCCTTTTCTTTCTAAATAGAAAAGGGTTTCAGTTAACTTGAACTTTTGCCCAGTATCAGAATAAAATTCTCCACCCGTTGTTAACTGTTTTTTATTAAAACTGGAAAAGCCAAAATCAAATAATTTGGTTGTATCCTTGTATGCAATTCTGGACGATTTTGCATTCATAATCACGGCTATAAGCTCTGTTTTCCCTTTCTTTGCTGTTGTGACCAGAGTGTGTCCAGCCTTATCAACATAACCGTTTTTCCCACCCGTAACAAAATCATACCGATGGAGCATCAAATTATGGTTCTTCAGTATCGTGTCCCAGCCTTCCCCTTTCCATTTCAGTTCTTTTGTGCCAAAAATCTCCCCAAAAGTTTTGTTCTTCATCGCATATCTTGTTATCAGCGCCATGTCATATGCGGTTGTATAGTGATTTTCGTCAAACAGACCGTGTGGATTAACAAAATGGGAATCCTTTGCCCCTATCTTCTTTTTTAAGAAACGATTCATATGATCTGCAAAACGACCAACATTTCCATCCATATGCTCTGCTATGGCTATTGCTGCATCGTTGCCCGAATTGATCAACATGCCCTGGACCAATCTTTGCAGCTTTATTTCTTCGTTTTCCATCAAATAAACAGTTGTTCCTTCTACTTCCGTTGCTTTTTTGCTTACAGTTACAGTTTCAGATAAATCTGCTTCCTCAATAGCAATGATCGCGGTGAGAATCTTTGTAATACTCGCAGGATACATTTTATTTCTACTTTTTTTCTCAAATAGAACCTGACCAGTCGTACCATCAATCAGAATCGCAGACTCACTTTCCATCTCCGGATCTGAGGAAGCAAATACCTCCTGAAAAGGAAAGGCAACAAAAGCCAACACAACAGATAAGAACCATAGGCCAAGTCTGTGCATTTAATCCCTCGTTTCTGAACTTTTTATCCAAATACATTTTTCGTAAAGCCTTCTATGTTTATATACAACGAAAAGCTGGTAAGTTAAACTAATTTTTTTGCTGAAACAAATTCACCTCATTTGGTGAGCTGGAGAATTTATTTTTTTGATGATCTTCCAGATCCAAAATAAAAAAGCCCCCATAAACAACTGGAGGGCTTCAACAACGTAATTTTTAACTATAAGAGCCTACCCAATTATCATAAACATCCTTGGGCGCATTCCAGCACAACCATGAAACAAGAACTTTCCGTTCCTTTGACAAAACAAGCCAATATTCCCACCTTCTTTTATCGAGGTTTTGATAAATCCCGCTTTTCGTAATAAATCGCTCCATGGTATCCTCCTATTAAAATGAGAAATTATGAACTAATTCTACCTTTTATAGGAAAATCCTTTTTATTTTCAGAATTTTTAATCAAAAAAGCGCCATTGCTTCACTGGCGCTTTTTAATGTCAAATCTTTGTATTGCGTTTTTTAGCACGTTGCTCGAGCCGGGACTTTGGTTCGGTGTCCGATTGCTTATCAGGACTGGTTCCCTGAGGATTAACACTGGTATGGATTGGACTTTCATTTTTTTCAGCCATACTGCACACCTCCATCCCTAGTATTCCAAGCAAGCAATTTTTAATTTATGAGCAGCTAATTTTCCAGTTGTTTTTTGTGTTGGCATTAATCTAAGTCAGGCCATCCATAATTTAAAAGAGCTATCGGGACACGATTTTTGCGATTTCTTCAAGCGACGATAATGCAAGTTCGATCACAAACGGAAAGTCATCGATCTGGTCCTCAGTTATCTTTCGTCCAAACTGAAGTCTTATATCATTTTCGTATACAGGGGCTTCTTCTGTAAAAAGAAAAGAAAGAGTTTGACTGATCGTCGGCCTTCCATCCCACACCCGATTTAGCGATTCATGAATCCTGGAGCAAGTTCTATGTACTTCGTTCACTGTTGTAAAAAAACGCAAATTAAGTTCACATCCCGGCTCCTCAGCAGAATTCATTATTTCTGCACCCAGGTTTGCCATTTTAGATGAGAGCTCGATGCTCACCCTGCCAATGTCATCCCCGGCTGAATGAAACTCAAGCATATAACTGCGCGACATCGTTGCCAGGTCAACCAGGTCCTTACGATTCGTAACGAGTATAACACCATCCAGATCGAGATCATAAACAGAGCCTTCAAGAACTACTTTAAGGTTTTCGAAAATCGTTGGATCAAACAATACCTTCCCCTGCCTTTATAAATCCTATTGACTGTATTTTACCATGTGAAACCGATTTGGTCTTAGTAATACAGAAAAACGATTCATCGGAGATAATCCGATGAATCGTTATATTCGGCGTGGATGACTTTCTGCGTATTTTGCAAACTGGCTTTCCTCGCCGATCAAACTGCATACGCCGCATTGTATCAGATAGGAAGGGCCTTTATAAGCAATATGAAAAGGATTTCCTTCTTCTGAGGCATCGAATTGCTCAATCAGTTCACCCGTTCCGGGGTCAAGTTTCATAGAGGTAGCAGTCTGTTCAATTTTATTAAACCTACTTCTGTTTGTTTTGCAATTTGGACATAAGTAAGGCTTCATTTACCTCATCCTCCTTTGTTAAAATATACTCCCATCACTAGTTTGCCCTTTTTTTCGAACGATATGAATAAAACCCTTCTATTTCGGTAAATGAAATTTTAATTCGGTATACAACCAAAAAAAGCCAGATCTCTCCGGCCGAATAAGCCAACATGCTACGGAGAAACCTGACTATGATTAGTGAGATCCATTTAGCTGTTCCAGAAGATATGCAAGGACATACTCGATCGACTTTATGCGTTCTTTAAAACGTTTTGGCTTTGTATCCTTTTGCCAGGCGATCACAGACGTCATCTCAATGTTTTCAAACGTATTTTTAATTTGAATGGGATAAAGGTATTTTGGTTTATTTTCCATCACCCAGTCACGAGCAAGAGGCTCCCATTCATCTGCTGCCTTCTTCACCCGGTCAGCAAATGGCTTAACCTCTCCATAGAAGTCTACTTCATAGTCCTCAGCGTTCGTTATATCAACAAATTGCCCGTATGCTTCTTCATTAAAAGCCAGAAGTTGCCCTGTCAGTTCGAATAAACGCTGTTCCAGTTTGTTCAACGGAATCACCTCCGTCTTTTTATCCTACCAGAAAAGACAGGGTGCCGCACACTTCTTATTTTTATACTTAGTCTAGAAGCTGAATAAGCTCATGATCCAGGACCGTTTTGCTTTTTCGATCGAGTTAACATCGGGCTCTTCTTTCACTGTATGGGTCTCAATCATCTCTAACTTCTCCTCGAGGTGAGAAATCTTTTTTACTAACTCATCTATTTCAGTACGATGCTGAAGGATTTGGACTGTGATTACTTCATTTGCTTTTTCTTCAATCTGTCTCTCGAGCTGTTCAAGCCTTAGCGAAAATCGGTCCAGCCTCTGTTCCATTTTCTCAGTCGAAACAATGGAAGGTTGTTTCTTATTGGGTTTCTCTTTCGGGAGTCCAGGTAGGACTACTTCTTCCATTGAACGTCCGTCGCTTAGCTGATCCTTAACATTTTTTAGCAGAAGGATATCTTTTTGCTCGAACAGATAATGCCCGAGCTCATTTTTTTCACACGGAAGATCAAAGTATTTAACCCAACGCTGGACTGTTGTAGGATTGACGCCTAGCTCTTCGGACACTTTCTTTGTTTTTAAAGCCATTCAAATCCATCCCTTCATTTTTGCTGTTGTTACGTATTTCGCCCTCCTCTGCCCTTACCCTTCATGCCTGACAAAACTAGAATTAATTCGCCAAAGAAAGTGGGCACTTGCCAATAATACGGCTTTCGACAGCAATTTCGAACGGATGAAACAAACTTTTTTGCCTAAACTATTTTTATAGGAGGTGTCCTGTAAATGACTGAAAAAAGAAATGAACAAGAATATATCAACCAGAAGAAAAACAATGTGAAACAACAGGAAGAAAAGAAACCTGGGTATGGAAACAAAAAATTAGAAGGTCCTGATTTTCCAGCAACATAAACAGAAGCAGGGCAAGCTCCCTGCTTCTTGTTTTTCAAACTCCCACCATTAACAAGACTCACTTCGAATTCAACTGCTTCGTAACGTTAGTCCGAGATTATTTCTTTTAACAGGATACCAGCCTTTATCTGCTTTTGCTTCGTTTTATACCAATCAGTCAAATGCGTCGGAACGGTGACCGAGAGTGGCTTATAGTGGCGTATCACCTGCTTCTCTATCTTAAACCAATCCTCCCTGTCCAAGCGGGTATGAGTGACAACCGGGTATTCCATCCGTAAAAATGGACTTTCCCTTGACTTCCCTAAATATCTTTCATAGTCAAATCTAGAGCCCGTATGAACATTTTGATATGCAAACGTGTGAAAGCTACCTACATAGTTAGGGTGAAACAATAACCACGATAGTTTTCTTCCAAGTTCAATTCTACTCGATAGCTTGCGAAAGTTTGAAACTGAAAAACCGTAAAGCTCCCCATCAACCGTTGGAAAAATAACCGTACTAAAATGAAAGATATCCTGCAAACGAAAAGGGATCGAACGAAAAACCTGTCCTTCATAAATCGCATGTTCAAGTACTGGCTTCTGGATGATATTTTGTTCGTTTATAATCAATGACGTACATAGCCTTTCCCTGTTCCCTTCATTCCAGAATAACTCCCACTCCCGATGCATAAACGTTGAAACCGAAAGTGCCGATAACAAATGAAATAGCCCTTTTTTGTCGTGTTTACTTTTTTCATATAACAGCAATTGAGGAAATGCATCGCTAAAAATGAGCCAATTAGCACGTTCATAGGTGAAAAATAGCTGCTGTCTCTTTTCAGGGGGAAGTATTCTTGGAAACCATTTTCCTTGTAAGTCTGTCATACTCCAGCCAGCATTTCTTGAGACCATACTCGCTAAAAATGCCCACATTATCTCCGGATTCCTTTTATAAAACGCCTGGTAATATGCCGTTCTTGAAATATTGTCCACATTTCCTCTTTCTGTTTGTGCTATAATCGCCTGGATTATAGCTCTTTCCCTTTTGGAATAGGAATTAAGGCTCGTTTTAAAGCCCATTAATCCACCCACCGCCTTTAAATTTTCATTGAGATGAAACATTTTGGTCGATTGTATCGTTATAATTAGAGTAAAATGATTAGGTGCAGCTAAAATAAGGAAGGTGATTCTGTTGGAGATTAACTACCCGAACGGAAAACCGTACACACAGAAACCCCAACCTCAAAACACCCGGCAAAAGAGCCAGAACTACAGTAACCGGGGGATGACACTTGAAGAAGATCTCAATCAGTCCAACCATTATTATGTGACCAATTCGATTGCCGTTATTCATAAAAAACCTACACCCGTACAAATCGTTAATGTCGATTATCCCAGGCGGAGTGCTGCGGTGATTAAAGAAGCTTATTTTAAGCAGGCTTCCACCACGGATTACAATGGGGTCTATAGAAGCAGGTACATTGATTTTGAAGCAAAGGAAACGAGAAATAAAACCTCCTTTCCATTGAGTAACTTTCATGAGCATCAGATCAATCACATGAAACAAGTAAAAGCACAGGGCGGAATCTGTTTTGTTATCCTCCGCTTTTCAGCAACGGATGAAATTTATCTGCTTGAGAGCGAACATTTATTTAAAGCATGGGATGACATGTTACAGGGGGAAAGAAAGTCCATTCCAAAAAAAGATATTGAACAACATGGCCATCTTATCCCAATTAGTTTTCGGCCGAGGATTGACTATATCAAAATAATTGATAAAATTTACTTCAACCGTCATTCCTCGCTATAAATCGTCGTAAATTGAGAAGATGGCCCGAAAGGAATATGTGAGTGTTACAAAAAATTAATATCAGTTTCATTGGTTTTCAGTCTGAAAGGCAGGAATTGTTTATGAGTGATTATAAATCTCGTCAAGAACGCAAAAATCAAATGAGTAAGAAAAAGGCTTCAACAGCCAAAAAGACCTCATCAAAAGGTTTCATTAAAAAGTTTTTATTAATCTTCTTTATTGTATTACTGATAGGAGGCATTGCTGGAGGTGTTGCAGCTGTTACTTTTATAGCTGATGCGCCAGAGCTAGATCCTAAATTGCTAAAAGATGCCCAAACGTCCGTCATATATGATAAAAATGATGAAGAGATTCAGAACGTTTCCGTTGGATGGGTGCGCGATAGAAAGAAAATAAGCGAGATACCTGAGTTAGTGCAAAACGCCTTTATTTCAACGGAGGATGTTCGCTTCAGGGAACATTTCGGCATTGATGTCAGAAGAATCGGAGGAGCTGTGCTCGCAAACTTTAAAGAAGGATTTGGCGCAGAAGGAGCAAGTACGATCACACAACAGGTTATTAAAAACTCCTTCCTGTCTCCTGAAAAATCTTTAAAAAGAAAAGTTCAAGAAGCATATCTGTCCGTTAAGCTTGAACAGCAATACTCAAAAGACCAGATCCTTGAAATGTATTTAAATAAAATATTCTTTGGAAACCGGGCTTATGGTGTCGCGGCGGCAGCAGACATTTACTATGGGAAAGAATTAAAGGATTTAAATCCGGGTGAAGCAGCACTGCTAGCCGGGCTACCGAAGGCACCCAGCTATTATAATCCGTATAAAAACCCCGATAAAGCTGCAGAACGACGAAATGTCGTGCTGGGACTTATGGCAAAACACAATGTCATAACAGATGAGGAAGCAGCCAAGTACAAAAAAGTTAAAGTGCAAGATATGCTTGCACCTAAGAAAGAAGACGAAGACAAGTACCAGGTCTTCATTGAACAGGTAATCGATGAATTGCTTGATATCGAAGGATTGACGGAAAAAGATATCTATCAGGGCGGCATAAAAATCTATACGACCCTTGACCCAAAAGCGCAGGATATTGCTGAAAATGCGGTTAACAATTATGAATATAGAGATGAGCTTATACGAACAGGCATGGTGCTGCTCGATACTCAATCAGGAGCAATCAGGGCGATTGCAGACACAAGAAAAGACGATAAGATCATCCACTATGCTACAGGTTCTCCCGGCCAACCAGGATCAACGATAAAACCG
Source organism: Exobacillus caeni (assembly GCF_005747095.1). Taxonomy (GTDB): domain Bacteria; phylum Bacillota; class Bacilli; order Bacillales; family Guptibacillaceae; genus Exobacillus; species Exobacillus caeni. Next base: position 28,108 of record NZ_SWLG01000015.1, read on the forward strand.
ATCCTCGATTATGGCCCGGCAATCGAGTATGAAAAATGGTCTACAGGACACCAGATCAAAGACCAGAAGCTTGTGATCGATGGTACGAACATTCGAAACTGGGATGGTAATTACCGAGGGCATGTTTCGATGAGAGAAGCGCTCAGGCAGTCCTGGAACGTTCCGGCTGTGAATACGTATCTTGATATCGGCCCTGAAAAAGCGAACGATTTTGCGAACGGTCTGGGCATGGATATGGATAAAACTTATCCTGTAAACGCGATCGGAGGATTCACACATGGTACTTCTCCTCTGAAAATTGCAGGTGCTTATGCTGCATTTGGCAACGAAGGAATCTATACCAAGCCTTATTCGGTACGAAAAATTGTCTATCCAGACAACCGTGAGCTCGATACAAAGCCTGAATCAGCTGCAGCGATGAGTGACTATACCGCTTATATGATCACGGATATGCTTAAAACTGTCGTGGACAGAGGCACAGGAACAAAAGCTAATATTCCAGGCCTTCACATGGCAGGAAAAACAGGGACAACCAACTTTGACAAAGGTACAAGAGAAAAATATGGGATCCCTTCAGGAAAAACGAAGGATGCATGGTTCTCTGGATATACGACAGAATATACTGCAGCTCTCTGGACCGGGTTCAACTCTATTGTTGATAAAGACGGAAACCCACATTATCTTGAGAATCAAGATACAAAGATTCCACAATATTTGTTTAAGGATATAATGTCACAGCTTTCTAACAATCCAAAAGACTTCCAGAAGCCTGATTCTGTAGTTGAGCTGGCAATTGAAAAAGACACTGGATTATTACCGAGTGACTATACACCTGAAGACCAGATTGTGCATGAACTGTTTGTAAAAGGCCATACACCAGATAAAGTATCCAAGAAATATGATAAAACGGATGCACCTACTGGATTAAAGGCTGAATATAACGAAGAAACAAATGAAATCAAACTCTCCTGGAAGCCTGGTGGAAAAGACGATGTCACCTATGAGTTGTCTATGTCTGCTGACGGCGGAGAATTCCAGAGTTTAACGACAACAGACGCAACTGAACAAATCATCGGGGATATTGAGCCAGGTTCTAACCTAACATTCAGGGTCGTTGCGACCGACAAGGAAACGAACGTTTCTAGTGATCCTGCTGAAACCTCCATTTCAGTCCCGAAGAAAGAAGATGACAAAGTTCCTGATCCATTAGAAGACGATGATAATGGGGACCAAGACGGTGGCACCGATGGTGAAGGTTCGGGAAATGATAATGGAACCGGAAACAACGGTGGTGATTCCGGGAATGGTAACGATGGAACAGGAAATGGTGACAGTGGGGATACTGGAGATACCGGCAACGATGGAACAGGAAATGGCGATACTGGAGATACTGGTAATGATACTGGTAACGATTCTGGTGGAAGTGGCGGTAACAATCAGGACGGTTCCACTCAAAGTAACCCGCAGAATAATACGAACGAATGATTAAACGCCGGTGTATACACCGGCGTTTTTATTTTTTGTTTGTTTTTTGTAACGCATAATGTTTAAGAATCTTTTTTTTGTACTCACTGGCCAGTTCCTTTAACTGTACGAAGGAAATGTAAAGGTCAGGCTGATCGATCAGATACTCTAACCTTTCTTCAAGATTAACAGGCTTGATCTCAAGATTGGCCAATTCCTGTTTTAAGGCAATCAAGTTCCTGACCGGCTTTCCGTTTCCCCAGAACAGTGCTTCGATAAAATAACCTATTTGATTGACCATTAAGGGCCCTGCGTTTTTTCGGTCACGTTTTTTAAAACAGCTGCTGATTTCTTTTTCCGCGTTATTCCACTGTAAAAAGAATTTGTTTATGCTCTCTTCATCATTCCAGGGAAAGCCATATTGTAAGCCGTTTTCAAGGCAAATCTCGTGGTAAAAAGGAATTCTCTCCTCTTCACCTACCCTGCAAGTAAGCTTTGTCCCGTGAAAAAAAGGCCGTTGCTGCCAATGTATAGGAATATTTAAGGTTACTTTTCCTTCCATCTTATGCTCTCTTCTTCATTCGCTTTTGTCCTTCGCGGCACACATCAAGTACCGGGCATATCTCACATTGTGGAGACTGGGCTTTACAATGGTATCTCCCAAAGAAAATAAAGCTGTGATGAGCCTGGGACCATTCGTCTTGAGGAATCTTCCTCATCAATGTTTTTTCTACTTCAAGTACAGAGTCCTTCCAGCGGCATATTCCAAGCCGTTTCGATACCCTCTCGACATGGGTATCCACCGCAATAGCAGGTACTCCAAAAGCTACTGAAGCGATCACGTTGGCGGTTTTTCTGCCAACCCCCGGCAATTTCATCAACTCATCTCGATCTTCCGGAAGACTGCCACCGTATTCCTCGATGACCATCCTGCTTAACTTTTTAATGTTTTTAGCCTTATTGCGAAACAAACCGATCGAACGGATATCTTCTTGAAGTTCTTCGAGCGGCACTTCCAGATAATCCTCCGGAGACTTATATTTTTGGAACAAAGCTGGTGTTACCTTATTTACAAGCGCATCCGTGCACTGTGCAGACAACACGACCGAAATCGCAAGTTCAAAAGGATTCGAATGGTTTAATTCACAATGCGCCTCCGGAAACATCTGGTATATTTCATCCAATACATATCGAACCTGGGCTTTTGTCAGCATAGAACTCATTTCCTTTCTATTTCACTGCTACTAATTAATTATCATAATATAACGATTTTGCTATCGCAAAAGATTTAGCTCTCTTCCTTTGCTTTCATAACCTTTGTCGCAAGCTAACAGGAGTGGTTGATTTCCGCTCCATAAAAGATTTTGCACAGTAAAGATAAACTGCCATGCAATTACAGCATTGATTTCCGCTCCGGGCAGTTCGCTTTCCTTAGCGGTCATCCATCCGTTACGTCTCCGTTCCTCTCATTGAAAAGCTTTCAAAGCAACAAAGTATACGAAAAGAGCGTTTTAATTTTATAGAAAACAAAAGACGAGAGTTCGCTCTCGCCTCATGATTGTTCCAACCAGTTATAAAACGGGTAAGATACTTCTTCCTTCTCTTTTGTTTTCTTTCCCGGACGGCGGTCCTGGTTATACTTACGAAACTTTTCCCCGTAAGCGCGGGCCTGTTCGAGTGTTTTAATACCGTTTCGCTTCCATTCGAATAAAATCCTGTCAATATACCGGAAATTTAGCTTTCCAGCTAGAACCGCTTCTTTTAATGATGCCTTTATTAAATGAGGAGGATGTCCATCTACATCGATCCACATTGCCAGCGTTTCACACTCAATCGGAGACAGAGGGCGTGCAAATTCGTTTTCAAAAATAGAATAAAGATTGCTTTCCTCATCCTGGCTGCGTTCTAGTTGTTCTTGTTTTTCTTCCTGTTCAAGATAAACAAGGATCTTTTCCCATAGTGGATAAATGGAATAGGATTCCGAATAATAACCTTTTTCAGTATCCTGGTGATCTTCAATGGCCAACACGTTTTTCTTCATCAGCGTTCGAATCATTTCCATGCAATTCTGAGCTGTATATGTCATGTTTGAAGCAATTTCCTCAGGAGTGGGAAACGGATTCCCGGCTTCTAAGAACGTATGTAATTGTATAAGAAACAAACATTCTTCTTCATTTAAACCTATATGTTTGTAATGCTGTAAAAGCAGTTTAGGTACAGCAACCTGGCCTTCTGTCAGCCAACGAATGATATTTTCTTTCTTCATGTCCCCACCTCTATTTCATTATATCACGGTAAGCTGCAGTTTAAGATGATTTTCGAGCAGATATTGTTCCATTTCGATTAAGCAAACTCCCCAGCAGGCGAAACTTCTGGGGAAGCCAGAAGCGTAGTTGCCTAAACTAATACATTCCTATGGAAAAAAAAGAAACGCCCCTTCCAGCTGAAAGAGCACGTTTCTTTCCTATAATCATCCATTTATCATGGGTATAAACGGTTTAGCAAACGCGGGAATGGAATCGTTTCACGAACGTGCTCCACACCTGAGAGCCAGGCTACCGTACGCTCCAGACCAAGGCCGAACCCTGAGTGAGGGACCGAACCGTACTGGCGAAGCTCTAAATACCACTTGTAAGCTTCATCTGTTAAATTATGTTCTTCGTATCGCTGTTTCATTAGCTCCAGGTCGTCGATTCTCTGGCTTCCTCCGATAATTTCTCCATAGCCTTCCGGAGCGATCAAGTCAGCACATAGGACAACTTCATCGCGCTCTGGATGGGGCTTCATGTAAAACGCTTTGATATCTTTTGGATAATTGGTAATAAATACAGGCTTATCAAAGCTTTCAGCAATTGCGGTCTCATGTGGCGCCCCGAAATCTTCTCCCCACTCGATATCATCAAAACCTTTTTCTTTCAGTAAGTCGATCGCCTCGTCATAGCTTATCCGAGGGAACGGCGCCTGGATTTTTTCTAGTTTTGAGACATCTCGATCCAATGTCTGTAATTCGGTTTTACAGTTATTAAGTACGGATTGAACAATATAAGAAACATAGTTTTCTTGAATCTCAAGGCTTTCTTCATGCTCCACAAAAGCCATCTCAGGCTCGATCATCCAGAATTCGATCAGATGGCGGCGGGTTTTTGACTTTTCAGCGCGGAAAGTCGGACCGAAAGAAAAAACTCTTCCAAAAGCCATAGCAGCTGCTTCCATATAAAGTTGTCCACTTTGAGATAAGTATGCATCTTCATCAAAATATTTAGTATGGAACAAATCGGTAGTACCTTCTGCAGAGCTGCCAGTTAAAATAGGCGGGTCAATCTTAACAAACCCGTTATCATTAAAGAACTCATATGTTGCACGGATAATTTCGTTTCTGACCCTCATCACTGCATGCTGTCTTTTTGAGCGCAGCCAAAGATGGCGATTATCCATCAAGAATTCTGTTCCATGTTCTTTAGGAGTGATCGGGTAATCAACAGCCTGATGGATCAGTTCAACATCCGTAACGGTTAGCTCAACCCCCGTCTGGGACCGGTCATCTTCTCGAACCACTCCAGTTACATAAACAGAGGATTCTTGCGTCAAACCCTTAGCAGTTTCCCATGTTTCTTCAGACACTTCTTTTTTTACTGCTACTCCTTGAACAAATCCAGTTCCGTCACGCAACTGCAAAAATTGGATTTTTCCGCTTGATCTTTTATTGTTTAACCAGGCTCCGATTTTAACAGTCTGGCCAACATGTTCATTTAATTTAGAAATTGTAGTTTTCAACGTGCTTCCCTCCAACTTTACACTTATGTATGGATTTCATTATACATTTCTTTTGTTTTTGCAACAACCGGAGAGACTACTTCCTTGTTTCTCCGGTTGTTTTAGACTGCGCTTGTAAACAGAGCGTTTTTAAGATGACTTTTTAGCGATGAACTGATCGATTCGTTCAAGCGCTTCTAATATCGTATCCAGTGAGGTTGCATAGGAAAGACGTACATTTTCCGGTGAACCAAACCCGGAGCCGGGAACGATCGCAACCTTTTCTTCTTCCAGTAAAGCTTTAACAAAATCGTCCACTGAATCATAGCCAGTCATTTCTGCTGCTTTTTTTGCATTTGGGAATAAATAGAAAGCTCCGCTTGGCTTTACACATGACAGACCAGGTATTTGTACCAGCCGGTCGTATACTTTATTTAAGCGTTCTTCAAATGCCTGGCGCATCTCTTCAACAGGATCTTGAGTACCATCATACGCGGCGATTGCCCCGTATTGTGCGATAGAAGTAGGATTAGAAGTCGAATGGCTTGCCAGGTTCGTCATCGCTTTTATAATGCGTTTGTCTCCGGCAGCATAGCCAATTCTCCAGCCTGTCATACTGTGGGACTTTGAAACACCATTAATAATAACCGTCTGTTTTTTCAGCTTTTCAGAAAGTTGAGCGATCGAAGTAAAGGTAGCATCACCGTAGACAAGCTTTTCATAAATTTCATCCGAAACAATTAAAAGGCCATGCTTCAAACAAACTTCACCGATTGCCTGCAGTTCCTCTCTGGTATAAATAGAACCCGTAGGATTGCTTGGAGAGTTGAGAATGATTGCTTTTGTTTTTTGCGTAACTGCCTTTTCAACTTGCTCAGGTGTGATTTTAAACCGGTTTTCTTCTTCACCATCAATATAAACGGGTTTTCCTCCGGCAAGCTTAACCTGTTCTGGATAACTCACCCAGTATGGGGTTGGAACGATCACTTCATCTTCTTCATCTAACAGGACTTGAAACAGCGTATATAGCGCATGTTTTGCACCTGTGCATACGATGATTTCTTCAGGTGAATATGTAAGGCTCTGGTCCCTTTCAAATTTCCTTGCGATGCTTTGTTTTAATTCAAGTAAACCACCTGAAGGAGTATATTTTGTAAAACCCTCGTTCATTGACTTAACCGCAGCATCAATAATATGCTGAGGAGTATTAAAATCCGGCTCGCCTGCCCCCAGCCCGATCACATCATGACCTTCCTGCTTTAATTCTTTTGCTTTTGCTGTGATCGCAAGTGTTGTTGATGGTGTTAACGCTTCTACCCTTTTTGAAAGTTGAACCACGTTAATTCCTCCCTATCCTATTGTTTCAAACTGTGTTTCCTCCAGTATTCTCCATTGCTGAAATTATGATAGCTAATTACATAGCGGTTGTCTTTATCAATGTAGGTGGCTTCCCAGACCAGCTTGTCTTTGCCGTCTTCATTTGTTTTAATGCCTGGCTTAATGGCTTTAATTTCTTTCGGTTGTTCTTCTTGTTTAATTTTAGTTCTAATCTCTTGTTTTGAAGCTCCGCTGCTTTTTTCACGAATCGTTATCTCTTTTCCTTCTTTTTCAGGCACCCATACATATTTTTCGGAATCATCCCGGTCTTTGCCGAGAATAACGGTGTAAGCTAAATCGCCATGAAAATGGTAAACCTCTTCAACCGATACGATATGTGCTTCGCTTCTTGCAGTTTTAATTGCCTGCTCCGTTTCCATTGACGGTTTATCAAGAATCTCAGCATATAGGACATACCCCTGCCAGATTATGAGCCCGATGAAAACAACAGCAGCGATACCAAACCAACGCATATTATTTTCCCCTATGTTCTATAAATAGTAAATACCATCGTTTCGTCATCTTCTTCATCTAGCGCAAGCCCAAACATTAAATCCTGTTCTTTTAAAGTCCTATTAAGTGAATCCACAATTTTATAAATATCTAATGATTTTTGTACTTTTACAGTGGATAAGACCTCGATTTTGCTATCCATTTCTCCACACTCCTTTAGTTCTCGGTTTCTGCTATTCCACGATGTCCTTTTCCAGGATATACGCCCCTTTTTAATAGAAGTACTTCCTTCTACGCAAAATTTTGCTAAACATACTCCTGCATGATTAGGACAAAATAGAAATACCGCAACAGCGGGGCCATCCCCGTGTCCGCAGGTAAAAAAACTTCCCCACTTCCAACACATACCTGTATCCCTTTCCGGATACAGGTATTCATTTTAAACACTAACTTTAATTTTAAATAATTAAGAAAAATTCGCAACTGGATAAAAGAAGAAAAAGATAACAAACACCTGGCAAAATGCTGGGGTGTTACGGATAAACTCTTTTTCTTTTTGTCGGCACTGTAAAAACCTTGTACGTTTCTTCATCCATTTTTATGGTTACGCTTCCCATCCTATAGGTGTTGTAAACGTCTGTCCAGCTTTCAAGCAGCCTTTCCATAACTTGATCGTTCGGCATTTCTTTTTTCTTCTTAAAAATAATCGCCACCTGAGGATCGACTGCTTCCAAAAATGGCTGGGTCGTTCCAGAGCCGCTTCCAAAGTCCGCTACCTTAAGTAGAGCTGATTTTATATTCTCTTCATCTTTTAGCTTTTCCTCGACTATTTTGTCTGCAAAACCCATATAAAGCATCCGGTGTTTTCCGTATTGAAATGATAATACAGATTGGCCATTTTCAGAAACATAGAAACTGCTGGCTTTTAAACCGGGAAACAGGTCAAAAGGCTTTTTTACCTCAAAAGTCGCTATTTTTGTTTCAGGCTCGGGTGAATAAGATCGAAGCTGCTTTTTTAAATGTTCAGGCCCTAATAACGTACCAACAGAGAATTGCTCAATAATCCTTTTAATGTTGCCAGTATAAAGGGGGTCGAAATTGCTGAAGAGGAGCCAATCAACTTTCTTGATACCGTACATTTTTAGCCTGCTTATTAGCTCTTCCCCGGCTGACGGAGCCCCTGTGTTGATCAAGACCGTTTCCCCTGTTTGATTTTGCAGCAGGGTTGCCTCTCCGTCACTAAGATCAAAAAAGGTAATTGCTATTTCGTTTTTATTCAGGTTGAGGTTAATGTTCTCCACATCAGCCTCCCTGGCAAGTACTTGGTTAACACCGATAAAAACGGTTAACAGCAGTAAGCTGAACAACAAGATCGCTCTTGGCATCGTTATCCCTCCAAAAACTTCATAAAGATAGTTTACGGAGAATCGCTAAAGTTATCACAGCCAAATATCCAATTCATTAAGAAGGTCTTCTGTCGGCGCTTTTAAAACAGGCACTGGTGGAAGCGACTGGATGAATAATTTCCCATATCGGGTCGAAATGATTCGTCTGTCGAACACAAAAACTACGCCGCGATCTTTCTGGGTCCGCACAAGGCGGCCGAATCCCTGCTTAAAACGAATAATCGCCTGTGGAAGTGACAAATCCATAAACGGATTGCCGCCTTCCTTTTTTATCACTTCAGACCTGGATTCAAACAGCGGGTTATCGGGCGGGGAAAACGGCAACCTGACGATAATGAGGCAGCTTAAATCTTCTCCGGGAAGATCTACTCCTTCCCAAAAGCTACTTGTGCCGAATAAAATGGCTTCATCCGTTTGCTTGAAGTTCTTTGTTAACTTCATCCTGCTCCCGCTGTCTACTCCCTGGCTAATCAAGGAAATATCATCTTCTTCAAGCAAGTTTTTGACAACAAAATGAGTCTTTTTCAGCATGTCGTATGAGGTAAACAAAACGAGCATCCTGCCCCTTGTAACCCGGGCAATACTGACTATCGCTGCAGAAATAGCCTGTACATATACATCGGAAGAAACATCTTTAATCAAAGGAAGATCAACAGGAACCATCAACCTTGCCTGTTCTTCATAATCGAAAGGAGATTCGAGTTGCTTTGTTATGGGATCAAAAGCCTCCAATCCGAGCCTTTCCAAGATATATGAAAAAGAATTTTTAACAGATAAGGTTGCAGATGTTAACACAACGCTGTCTTTTTTCTCAAAAAACTGGTCTGCAAGCAGTTCTCCGACCTCAACAGGCTTGCTGAAAAGAAATGCCGAATTAATAGGGCCTTTCGGATCAACTTCGATCCACTTAACTTCGTTGGCATGATGTTCCAACATCAAGTAGTTTATCTTTTCGCCTTCTTCACCAAGTGCGTTCACCATACTTTGAAAATCTGCAACAATTCCTTTTTCATCCATAGATAGATGCTCTTGCTTTTCCTCAAGTGCTTTTACAATTCCTTTTAACTGTTTAAGAATATCTCTTGTCCCAAACACAACTCGGTTTGCTGCTTCTGTGATCGCTTCCCAGTACTCCCCTTCTTCATCTGTCAACCGGTAAGAAAGCCTTCCGATCTCATTCGACCCTGACACTTTCCTTGCGGCATAACTATGAAGCATGCGGAAGGTTTCATCAATATCGGAAAGAACAACCCTGGTTTGGTCTTCTGTTACGTTCAATTGCTCTAATTCACGGAATAGGCCTTTTTCCTCCAACAGATCTTTTATTTTTACGTTTAACCCGCTGCCATCTTTTAGTCCGATCCTGTCGAACTGTTGAAGCAAAGAAAAATAATCGGTTCGTACGCCAAAATAATCCCCTACTATATCCTCAAGGTGATGAGCTTCATCCACAATCACATTGTCATATGCAGGGAGGAGCTGGTGGTTGGCAACAAGGTCTGTGAACAAAAGGGCATGGTTCGTTATGATGATATCCGCCTGCTGCGCTTCCCTTCTCCTTCTTTGATAAAAGCATCTGGAAAACCACGGTGATTTCTGTGTCAGCGACACATTTACGTCACTTTTTATCTGATGCCAGAAAATTTTTCCACCAGAAGGCAAATTTAGCTCATCCACATCCCCATAATCTGTTTCTAGGAGCCAGATTAAGATCTGCGCTTTTGATAATACCGTGTCGTAGTTATTTTCTTCTGTTTGGAATAGTTGCTGTTCAAACCTACGCAAATCAATATAATTATTTCTTCCCTTTAATAACGCTGCATTGATGTCAAATGGAAGTATTTCTTTTAACAAAGGAATATCCCGATCCAGGAGCTGTTGCTGGAGCTGTATAGTATGAGTACTAATTACAACTGGCTTTCCTGTCTTTTTGGCAAGATAAATACTTGGAAGCAAGTATGCAAGAGACTTTCCGATTCCTGTACCGGCTTCAATAATGGCATGCCTTTTTTCTTCCTGTGCTTCATTTATAGCTTTCATCATTTCTGTCTGGCCTTCACGCAGTTCGAAACCCTGCATCACAGTGGAAAGCTCTTTCATCATTTCTTCTCTTGAGGCGGTGAAATCGACCTCCAGTCTATCTCCTTTATCTTCTTTTTCTTCGTACCATTTTAGAGCAAGCTGCCTAAAAACATCGATTTCCTCTTCATCTTGTTGAAGGGAGGTCAGCTTTTTTCTTATAAGAGCAGTGATAATATGCTCGACATCACTATGAAACCTCTTTACAAGAGGTTCGAGATTTTGAAGGGTTAACAGCGGCAATGCTTCCATCTTTTTCATCAAGTAAATAAAAATCTGTGCAGTTACTTCTGCATCGCTGTCAGCTTGATGCGGATTGGCATGATCGATGGAAAGATAATCTGCCAGCTGATTTAATTTATACGCGTCTGCCCGGGGCAAAAGCATCCTTGACAGCTCTACCGTATCGATCACCGGCCCCATGAACGCTTCATAACCGCATCGTTCTAGTTCAAAGTTTAAAAAAGCCAGATCGAAGCGGACATTATGCGCGACAAGATACGCACCATCAAGCCTCTTTAATAGTTCAGGTGCTACTTCTAAAAAGTCCGGAGCATCATCAAGCACTTCTTCGCTAATCCCGGTTAACTGTTCAACGAACAAAGGGATCGGGGCAGCAGCATTAACAAAACTGGAATATCGGTCGATTATCTTGTTTTCTTCCACCACAACAGCGCCAACTTGAATAATTCTATCTCCGTTTTTGGGAGAATTGCCGGTCGCTTCTAAATCTAATATGACATAACGATTTTTCAAATTGTTCACCTCAGCTTAAAACCCATTTCGTTAGGTTCTGGCAAACGGTGTAAACCATGTATGTATATAAATTGCTTAAATATACGTATCATGTTTTCTCCTACCCATTAGCTTTACCGTTTTTTTTCTATCATTCATGTTGCAACTCGCTTTTTTACTTTATCATTTTTTCTTTAAGAAAAAAACTCTTCAGAAGGTTGGAATTCCATTTTTGCTTCTTAAAAAGATTTTCCTTTATGGCAAAAAAGATCCCCCTGCTTTACAAAAGCGGGAGATCCAAGAAGAATTTAATAAACTGTTGCCGCCGGTTCGGTTCCTAGCATCTCTACAATTTGATTGTCCTCATTCATAATAGCAACCTTTGGAACATGTACGCGAGCTTCTTCATCACTCATCATTGCATAAGAAACAATGATGACAACATCCCCTTCCTGGACCAGACGGGCTGCTGCTCCATTAAGGCAAACCTCTCCGCTTCCTCTTCTGCCAGGAATGATATAGGTTTCAAGGCGGGCGCCGTTATTGTTATTTACAATTTGTACTTTTTCATTCGGCAGCATATTTACTGCATCGATAATATCTTCATCGATTGTAATGCTACCAACATAGTTAAGGTTAGCCCCGGTAACACGGGCACGATGGATTTTGCCTTTCATCATAGTTCGGAACATTATACTCACTCCTTACGTTCTACATGCAATCTATTTAAACCGTTAAAATCAAGTTATCAATCAATCTTGCCTTATTAAACTTTACCGCGATGGCGATAATGATTTTATTTTCGAGCTTTGCAACAGGCTTTAGCCCCGGATAAGATAAAATTTCAATATAATCGATTTCTCCAGAGGTTTGTTGGCTTAATATTTCTTTCACTTTGCCAAGTACCGGCTCAGGATTCCGCTCTCCGTCTTCAATCATTGATTCTGCAGTTTTCAGACTCTCAAAAAGGGCTGGTGCCTCTGCCCTTTCCTGCTCGGATAGATAGACGTTCCTTGAACTTTTGGCAAGGCCGTCAGATTCCCTTACAGTCGCACAGGGGATGATTTCTACCGGAACGTTGAAGTCTGATACGAGGCCATCGACAACTGCCACCTGCTGAGCATCTTTTAATCCGAAGTAAATCCGGTCTGGTCCTACAATTTGAAGTAGCTTCATGACAACGGTAGCAACACCATCAAAATGGCCAGGTCTTGATGCACCGCATAAAACGTCAACCCTGTTCATCACTGTTAACGTTGTTGTCCTTTCTTGCGGATACATTTCTTCCACAGAAGGGTAAAACAGAAAGTCGGCTCCATGTTCTTTTGCAACCTTCTCATCACGCTCAAGATCGCGTGGATAACTGTCAAAATCCTCGTTTGGCCCAAACTGCAGCGGATTTACAAAAATGCTGACCACGACTACATCATTTTCTTGTTTTGCCTGTTCTATTAAAGAAATATGCCCTTCATGAAGATACCCCATAGTAGGAACAAATCCGACTGACTTGCCATCGATGAATAGGTCCTTCCTCTTTTTTTGCATTTCTTTTATGGTGCTGATCACGTTCATTTCTATTCTTTGCCTCCATACACTCCCGCAAGCTGTTCTTCCTTCATTGTAAAAGAATGTTCATCTCCAGGAAATTGAACCGCCTTCACTTCCGAAACATACTGGCCTATCGCTTCGGTAATCTCGCTCGAAATACTTGCATACTGTTTAACAAACTTAGGAACCCGGTCAACCCCGTAACCGATTAAATCATGGTATACAAGGACCTGGCCATCTGCAGCATTTCCAGCACCGATACCGATAACTGGGATAGAGAGTTCTGCTGCTACTATTTCTGTCAATTGTTTCGGAATACATTCCAGCACTAGTGAAAAAGCACCGGCTTCTTCTACCTTTTTGGCATCCTTTATCAGTTGTTCTGCGGCAGCAGAATCTTTGCCCTGTACTTTATAGCCTCCTAGGACACCGACCGACTGAGGAGTCAACCCAAGATGGCCCATCACCGGAACTCCCGATGCTGTCAGCCTGGAAATCCGGTTGATAACATCTCCCGCACCTTCTACTTTTACTGCGTGAGCGCCAGCTTCCTGTATTAGTCTCGCAGCATTGGCAAGGGTGTCTTCATCTGATATATGGTAAGTCATAAATGGCATATCTGTAACAACAAACGTATCATGTGCCCCTCTACGAACTGCTTTTGTGTGGAGAATCATATCCTCCAGCGTAACAGGAACGGTAGAATCGTATCCAAGCGCTACCATGCCAACAGAGTCTCCTACAAGGATCAAATCGATCCCAGCCTGTTCTGCAAGTTTTGAGGCAGGAAAATCATACGCTGTCATCATCGCTATTTTTTCTTTGGCTTGTTTCATTTTCAAAAAATCTTTTGTCGTTTTCATCTTTCTCCTCCTTTTGTTAGAGGAACATGAAACCGAATAAAAAATCCTTCTTTCCAATTATGAAGCAGCTCAAAGAAAATGTTAAAGATTCAAAAACCATAACATCTTCAGGCTTGCTTCCTGTTGAAGGAAGAAGGACGGGTGTTTTACTTTTTCGGTATTCATCCCTCTGTCCCAGTCCGTATTGGATCAAGGCAGACTATTTTTAAATGGCTTTAAAAGGTGCAGTTCCATTAGTGGATACCGCCCATTTCAATTTGTAGTATAACAAAAAAATATGAAATGCGGGTCTTTTTTTAACAAATTTCAATATCGGCGGAATATATTTGATGAATTTCACCTGTGTCGTCTTCTAACAATAGTACCCCATCATTGGTAATGCCCCGGGCAATACCCTCTTTTACACCGGTAAGCGTTCTGGCTTTAATATGTTTCCCCAGGCTGACAGCATAGCTTTCCCAGAGGAGTTTAACAACCTGAAAACCATTCTGTAAATATTCTTCGTATAATGTTTCCGTCTCTTCTAATATCCTCCTCAAAAGGGAGGCCCGGTTCAATTCTTTTCCTGCTTCTATTCTCAGCGAGGTTGCTTTTTCTTTAATGTCATCAGGAAATTCGGCCGCGGAAGTATTAACATTGATTCCCATGCCGATTATCACCGATTTAATCTGATCGGATTCTGCCTGCAGCTCTGTTAGAATACCTACCACTTTTTTCCCATTGACCAACACATCGTTCGGCCACTTGATTTCTGCGAGCACACCTGTTTCTTTTTGAATCGCCTTAACCACACCTACAGCAGCAAGCAGAGTAAGCTGGGGTGCCTGCTGGGGAGGAATTTTCGGACGAAGAATAAGGCTTACCCAGATGCCGTTTGTCTTTGGTGAATGCCAGTTCCGCCCGAGCCTTCCTTTTCCTGCTGTCTGTTCTTCCGCCGTTACGATCGTGCCTTCTGGTACATCGTCATATGCGAGACGGTGTGCGATTTCCTGAGTGGAAGTAACGCTTTCTTGATAGACTATATTCTGGCCTAGATGTTTAGTGTTAAGCCCTAATTTCACTTCATTTGCAGTAATATGGTTCGGTGTACTCGTTATCCTGTAGCCTTTCTTTTGAACGGCTTCAACTTCATAGCCTTCTTTTCTAAGCTCAGAAATATGTTTCCAGATCGCAGTTCTTGAACATCCCAGCTCCTCACTGATTTTTTGTCCAGACACAAACTGCCCCTCTTGTCCATTTAACATCTCAAGCATCTTTTGCTTCATTGAAGTTGCCACCATTCAAGCCACCTTTTAATATCGTTTTTCTCATTTTTAATAGTACCGTTTAAGATCTCTTTTTCAAGCTGTTCAAAAAATTCTCCAACCCATGGCCCCGGCTTTTTTCGGCTCCATTTTAAAATATCGTTGCCATTAACCGCTATTTCGTTCCTTTTTAAAATAGGGAGCAGTTCAATGCGTTGCTCCAGCGTGGCGTGAATGGGCTTTCTTCCGGTTATCACAGCGGCGATCCGTTCAATGGATCGGTAGCTGGCACTGTAATTATATAACTCAGCGGCCGACCAGCCATCCTCCAGCACAACCTTCACGCCACTCAGGATGGAATCCACTTCCTTTATTAGCTTTGAAGGCTGTTTCCACCTTTTCAAGAATTCTAAGGGGTTCTCTGCAGTCACGTAAGTTAGGATTCCCCAGTGCTCCTTATCTTCCACTAAATAATCCATGTCCAGTTTAAGCAGCTTTTCAAGTCCGGCTTTTTTCGTTTTTAAACCTGGCAGATATTGATGCAATTCGCTTTCGAGCAGCAGCCTGATTGCATTTTTTACGGAAGGGCCGGTCATCATTTTTTGAAATTCAACCGAGATTCTCTCAACGGCTATTTCTTTTAAGAAAGGAGCATAATCCTCGAAGGCTTTTCTTGTAGAAGATTCCAGTTCAAACGAAAGCTGGCTCACAAAGCGGATTGCCCGCATAATCCTTAATGGATCTTCTTTAAAACGGTCCTGTGGTTTCCTCACAGTACGGATAATGCCCTTTTTTAAGTCTTCCCGCCCATTAAACGGATCAACAAGAGTACCGGTTTTATCCATCGCGATAGCGTTTATCGTAAAGTCTCTTCTCGCAAGATCTTCTTCAATGCTAGAAATAAAAGATACCGCAGACGGCCTTCGGAAATCTTGATAATCCTCTTCTTTGCGAAACGTCGTCACTTCATAGGATTTTCCTTTATGCCTTACAATTACTGTCCCATGCTCAATCCCAACAGGAATCGTATGCTCGAAAAGCTCCATCGTCTCATCGGGAAGAGCTGATGTAGCGATATCGACATCGTGAATAGGCTTTTGCAAAAGGTTATCCCTTACTGAACCCCCGACAAAATATGCTTCAAAACCGTTCTGGTTCAAACATTCCAACAGTTCAGCAGCTTCCAAAAAGATTTTATCCATTAGCGACACCGTTTAGGGTTTTATAGTAAATGTCTTCATACTGCGAGAGTACTCTTTGTGCATTAAAATCATTTTTAACCGTGAGCACTGCTTCTTCTGCCATCCGTGCTCTAAGTTCATCATCTGTTAAGATTCGAATAGCCTTATTAGCTATGCTTTCAATTTCTCCTATCTGGCAAAGGTACCCGTTGACCCCATCTTTGATCACTTCTGGTATGCCGCCAATATTAGTACCGATCACCGGAACCCCACAGGCCATCGCTTCTAGCAGGACTAACCCAAAACTCTCTTTTTCTGATAACAGCATTTTCAGATCGCTGATCGAGAGAATTTCCGCTACATTATCCTGTTTCCCGAGAAAGCGGACATCGTCTACTATTCCCAGATCCTTAGCAAGGCGGCATGCAACAGTTAACTCCGGTCCGTCCCCTATCAGCAACAGTTTGGCAGGAACTTGCTTCTTGATTTTTGCAAAAGCCCTCACCACATCCGGAACGCGTTTGACAGCCCTGAAATTTGAGATATGTACAATAACTTTTTCATCCGGCCTAATGTTATATTGGTCTTTCAAATATTCGTTGTCTCTTCTGTAATAGATCCTTTGATCCACAAAGTTGTAGACTGTTTGAATCTCTTTGTTCGTTTCGACCAGTGTATTCGTCTGGCGGATCAAATCATCCGATACGGCAGTGACGGAATCCGACTTTTCAATGCCAAACCTGATTAATTCGCTTAAAGAAGGATCATAACCAAGAACAGTAATATCAGTCCCATGTAAAGTAGTAACGATTTTCAATTGATCTTCCCCAACCATTTGCTTTGCCAGGTATGCACATATCGCATGTGGTACAGCATAATGAACATGAAGCAAATCTAACTTTTCCCGTTTTGCTACTTCTGCCATTTTGCTGGCAAGCGTGAGGTCATACGGGGGATACTTAAATACTGGATACTGATTAACTTCCACCTCATGGTAATAAATATTAGGATCCCATCTATCCAAACGAAAAGGAATGCTTGTTGCGATGAAATGGATTTCATGTCCTTTTTCAGCTAGCATTTTCCCAAGTTCCGTAGCGACAACGCCGGAGCCGCCAACTGTTGGGTAACATGTTATGCCAATTTTTAACTTTTTCATACATATTCTCCTAACGGAATTTGATTGAGGAGCAATGTCTGCTTTGCCTTAAACCCTTCGGCGTATGTAACACCAGCATCTTTTCCATACATACATTCTCTGCTTTCAACTGTTTCGATATACCCATTCGTCAGGGGGGTATCCACCGTTCCTTCCCCTTTTATGAACTGGCTCCTGTAAGCTTCAAGTGATTGCTTTTTTAAATTCATCTCATTGGATATATCAACGGCAAAATCCGGTTTATGAAAACCGTTAATAAAATAATAAAACAGGTTCTTCGATCTGTGCGGCTCAAGGTTTTGCTGCGATGCATATTTCCTTATACCCGCCGAGAATGCTGCTTCTTCTACCAGATCTGCACAGCGCCCATGGTCTGGATGACGATCTTCTTTATAAGGAACAAAAATGTATGTCGGCCTTAAACTTCTGATAACACGTACAATCGCTTCTATGAACTCGTCTTTTACCGATAGGCCCCTATCAGGAAACATTAGATTAAACCGCTGGGTCACCCCAAGAATTTCGCCTGCTTTTTCTGCTTCCATCTTTCTTGTTTCCACTGTTCCGTTTGAGGAAAGCTCTGCCTGAGTTAAATCACATATTGCAGTTTTATAGCCCGACTTTGCCATCTTAGCAAGCGTACCGCCCATGCCGATCTCCACGTCATCAGCATGCGCACCAAAAGCTAGAATATCTAAATCAATTTTTCCCATGAACAATCTTTCTCCAATCAAAATCTCCCCTTGATAAGGCGTGCATTAAGATTTCTGCACTTGCCATATTTGTCGCAAGAGGGATGGAATAAACGTCGCATAACCGAACAAGTGCAGAGACATCCGGTTCATGCGGCTGTGCTGTAAGGGGGTCCCTGAAAAAGATAACAGCATCCAGATCATTTTGGGCGATCATCGCGCCAATTTGCTGGTCGCCACCGAGGGGGCCAGACTGAAACCGGTGAAGCGATAATCCGGTTTCTTCTGCAATCCTTTTGCCAGTTGTACCGGTCGCAAATAAGTCATGCTTCTGCAATACACTGGTATAAGCGATCGCAAAGCGAACAATATCATCTTTCTTTTTATCGTGTGCAATTAATGCAATCTTCAATTCCATCACCTATTCCATAATGTTTTCCAGTCCGTAGACGAGCTGGTCCATTTTCAACACCGTTTCAACTGCAAGCTTCACACCCGGCATAAAAGAAGTCCTGTTAATGGAATCATGGCGGATTTTCAATGTTTGCCCTTCTCCGCCAAACAACACTTCTTGATGGGCAACAAGGCCTGGCAGCCTGACACTGTGGATTCTCATCCCATCCATGTTTGCCCCTCGTGCACCCTTTAGCTCTTCTTTTTCATTTTCATGCCCCTGCTGTTTTGATTCTCTAACATCTGCAATCATTTGTGCGGTTTTGACTGCCGTTCCAGAAGGCGCGTCCAGCTTTTGATCGTGATGCTGCTCTATAATCTCAACATCAGGAAAGTATTTTGCAGCCATCTGGGAAAACTTCATCATCAGCACCGCCCCGATCGCAAAGTTTGGAGCGATAATAGCGCCAAGCTGTTTTTCCTCAGCAACGGAAGATAACTCGGCGATATCATCATCTGTAAATCCTGTTGTTCCTACAACAGGACGAACCCCATGATGAAAAGCGGATTCCATATGCTTCCTTCCTACAGCTGGTGTCGTAAGGTCGATCAGTACGTCGCATTCCACTTCACGAAAACATCGGTCGATGTCTTCGTATACCGGTGCTTCCAAAGAAGGAAGCCCCTCAATATCCTTGACCCTTTTTCCTTCATTCCGTGAATCTACAACGGCAACTAGTTCAAAGTTTTCGGTTCGATCCACTAAGTTCACTGCTTCGCTTCCCATTCTGCCTCGAGGTCCTGCAACAACAATCCTAGTCTTATTACTCATTTGCTTCATCATCCTTTTCTTCCTTTTTCGTCCATCTGTCTTTATCTCGTTCGTTGAATTTTTGCATTACAAGTGAAAATGCTTCCTCCATATCGATATCAAGAGAATTTGCAAAGCAAGTCAGAACAAAAAGCATATCTCCCAGTTCTTCTTCAACCGTTCTTTCTTTCTCTGTTGTTTTCTTTGGTTTTTCACCGTAAAAATGATTCACTTCGCGAGCAAGCTCACCAAGTTCTTCGGTCATTCGTGCAAGCATAGCAAGAGGGCTAAAGTAGCCTTCCTTAAACTGGCTTATGTATTGATCAACTTCCTGCTGCATCTCTTTAATGGCCTTTGTTCCCAATTTCAATCCCCCACCTAATAAAAGATACTTTCTTTCCTATTCTCTTTCAACTAAGAACAAAATCTTCCCGCATCTTGTTCCTTTTAGCCTGAATCGCAACATATAAAACAAAAATAAGCTTCTAAAATTGAATAGATATCACGTTTTATGTTAGCTAAAAGATCAGCTTTTGACAAATATAAAGAAATAAAAGCGATTGTTTTATTCCCTAACAAATAACCATGTTACGATATAGCTGGATACCGCATTAAAATACCGATTGCCTCTTATTTTATAATTGCTTATAATGAGAGGCGCGATTAGACAATGTAGGAGGGACACAACTTGATATTCTCGCTTCGATTAAAAAACATCCTTTTCATCCTGTTTGGAGCCGCTGTATTCGCTTTTGGACTCGTTCATTTTAATATGGAAAATAATCTTGCAGAAGGCGGCTTTACAGGAATCACACTTCTTTTATTTTTCTTATTTAAGATCGATCCGTCTATTTCTAATCTGGTCTTAAATATACCGCTCTTTTTCCTTGGCTGGAAAATGCTAGGCAGAAATGCGTTTTATTATACTATTATCGGTACCGTTGGACTTTCGGTGTTCCTTTGGATTTTTCAAAGGATTACCTTCGTTTCGATTCCGCTGCATGATGACATGACTCTTGCTGCATTATTTGCCGGCGCATTCATCGGGATCGGCCTCGGAATAATTTTTCGTTATGGAGGAACAACGGGCGGTGTCGATATAATTGCGAGATTAGGATTAAAATATATGGGATGGGGAATGGGCCGGACGATGTTTATTTTTGATGCCTGTGTTATTACCGTTTCCCTTGTTTATCTTAACTATCGTGAGGCGATGTACACACTACTCGCCGTATTTGTTGCTGCCAGGGTGATCGACTTTATTCAGCAAGGGTCTTATGCAGCCAAATCCGCCATGATTATCTCTGACCAAAACAAAGATATCGCGGATACAATTATGGCAAAAATGGACCGTGGTGTAACAGCTTTAAACGGTAAGGGGAGCTTCTCCGGCCTTCAACGGGAAGTTTTATATTGTGTCGTGCCACGTAACGAGCTTACCAGGTTGAAAACGATTGTCAAAACCGTGGACCCGCATGCATTTGTTGCTGTAAGCGATGTGCATGATGTACTTGGAGAAGGTTTTACATTAGATGAAAACAAAAAGCCAATCGAACATTAACACAAAAACTCGCCGTATGAACGGCGAGTTTTTTAGTCTTCTTGATTTAATCCTGCAAACATAAGAACAAAACGCAATAGTTCGAGAACAGCTACAAAGGCAGCGGCAACATAAGTTAAAGCAGCTGCATTCAGCACTTTTTTTGTTTCGCGTTCTTCATCATTTCTGATGGCGCCTACTGAGATAATCTGATCCATCGCTCTGCTGCTCGCGTTAAATTCAACAGGCAGGGTCACAAGCTGGAACAACACGGCAGCTGACATAAAGATAATACCAAGTAAAGCTAAATTCAAGGCCCCTAAAAGAAAGCCAATGAAGATCAAAATGTAGGAAAGGTTAGATCCCAGGCTTGCGATAGGGACAAGCGCATGGCGGAAACGCAATGGAGCATAACTTTGCTGATCCTGAATCGCGTGTCCAACCTCATGGGCTGCAACAGCAGCACCGGCAACAGAATGGCCATGATAGTTCTCGGACGATAAGCGAATTACTTTTGAACGAGGGTCGTAATGGTCTGTTAAACGTCCACGTACTTCCTCAACGCTAACATTATATAAACCGTTTTGGTCTAATATCCTTCTTGCTACTTCAGCTCCGGACATGCCCGAAGAGTTCGGTACTTTTGAATACTTTTTGTAAGCACTTTTCACTCTGCTCTGCGCCCAAAGCGGAATAAGCATTAATAAGGCGAAATAGAGCAAATATGCACCAATACCCATTTACATTCCTCCATATAAACTGTAGATGTTATTATAGTCAATTTTAGTCAAATATGACCGCAAAGTCAATATATATTGCTCTTAGAAACCTGCCGGAGTATGCTTACAACTGTTGTTTTTGCTTTTGCTCCGCTTTCTCGCCTCTGTATTTTTTCCAACCTACATAAAATAATGTAAGAATGATCATGCCCCCGACAGATAAGATTACCCAAACAAGGGAAGGATCGGCTTCATCATGTGTATTCCCTGTATAAACGGTTTCAAAATCATTTTTCATAATTTTTAGTTGTTCTGTTTTCCCTCTGTCCTCCAGAAGGTGGCTGCGGTACCGTTCAAGGAAGTGGATATGGGAATCAAGCCGTTGCTGCAGTTCTGCTGAAAGGTCGATCGCCAGTGCGGGGCGAATCATTTCATAAGTCGAAAATAGCCTGTTCACTGCTGTCTGGAGCTGTTCTTCATCCTTCATCTGGATTGCTTTCTCAATTCCAGAAAACCTGCTTTCCATTATTGGTTTTGTTTCTTTCCACAGTGGCTGCTGGTCAGAATAAAGGGCGTCCACTGCAAGGCGAAATTCCGTTAAGGCGCTTACTCGGTCCTCCAGGCTCATGGACACACTCGTTACAGCCTCGGTTGCTTTGTCATGGCTTGTCGTGATCACACGAAGCTCCGTCATTGTAAAAGAATCCTTATGCTTGGTTTCTTCCAAAAACATTTTAGAAAAATAAGTCAGCATTTTTTTTGACTCTTCAAACTTCTCTTCTTTTGCAAATCTTAATGCCTGGTCCACAGCATTAGTTAGCTCTTGTTTAGAATGCTCTTCATTATGGTTTGCAAAAGCGGGTGCTGAAAAGGCAAAAGAAAAAATCAACAGTAACAGGACGATAATCCTCCCCATACTTGTCCCCCCTTTGGTTCTGCTTCATTCTATGAAAAAGGGGACAAGAGTAGACCAGTTTCTTTATTCAAAATCTAACGCTCGAAGGTGAGTAGATGTTTGGCCAGCCACTATATTTCCCAGTTGCATAAAGAAGGCGCTTAAGTCTAAAAAGGATGATTATGGTAAACAAGTATCAAAGGCATCGGTGAGACCCGGGTGTATCAATGGCGGAGGCTAACGCCCAGGGATGTATGGATTGGACTGAGGCGTGTGAAAAAGAAAAACCGATGTATGAAAGAGAGTCGATATTTCCTAATCGTCGGCAAGGAGGTGAGGTAAATCCACTAGTCTCTGTGAGCCAGAGCAGACAGTACGTTAGCATGACGTGACCCACCAGCCACTCGTGGAAAGCGAAGTGTATTTCCATAGCGAATCCAGGCACCAAAGTATCGTTTTAAAGTTAATGGGTAGCCGAAATATAATGAATAATAAAGCTTGCTCTGAAAGAAAAATCCGAACTGATTCAAATTCTGAATAAAGAAATTTGAATCACAGTTCGGATCTTCATGTGGCTAAAATACTTTTGCGGCCTATTTAACAGAGGTTATATTTTGATAGATAAAGTATAATGGCCTTTTCTTACAGCTAAAACATAAATCAATGCAAGTGAAAAAATACTTAACCAGAAGGTAAAATAACCGATTTGCTGGAAGTAATCTGCAAGGACCGGATAACGAGGCATCTGCCCGAATACATAATCGATGACATCGTTATGAAGGGTCCAGATTGCTACGACGACAAGATGCCAGGCTTTTATCTTATAATATGGTGCATAAAGCAGCCCCTGAAGAGCCATCCCAGCATGTGAAAAAATCAATAAGTAATTCTCCCAGTAGACCTGTCCACTGACTTGAATTCCCCAGACATTCATTACAACCGCCCATACTCCGTACTTGAAAAGCGTAACAGCTGCAAGCGCTTCTATAAGCGGAACATTTTTTTTCATTATAAAAGCGACCAGTACAATTACAAAGAAAAGGCTTGCCGTTGGACTGTCTGGAACAAAAATCAGAAACTTTAGCGGTGTTTCAACAAGCTGCCATTGATACCAATAATAGCCATATATTGTTCCAAGGACGTTAATAACAAGAAGCATGATCAGAAACGGCTTCGTTTTCAAATAAAATATGTACTTTTCCATCTTATTACCATTTCCTCTCTGGTAATTTCTACTCGGTTGCAAAAAAAAGCTGACTTAAAAGTCAGCTTTTCGTTATTTATTCGCTTCAGCAGTTTCAACGATGAATTGAGCAAGCTTTTGAAGTTCCTCATCAGAACCTTCGAATGCGTTCGCCGGCATCGCTGGCGGAATACCGTTTTTTGCGATGCCCATAATTTCTTCTGCTGATTTTTCAGTCTCAAGCAATGATGGACCTGTAGCACCCTGTAAGCTGTCTCCATGACATCCGATACAGGATTGTCCAGAGTAAATCTGGTAGCCCTCTGCATCTTTATCAACATTGGCTTCAACAATCTCACCCTGTTTTGCTTGCTTTTCCCAGTCGTGCGTTACGACTGATTCCCAAGTTAGGAAGATCGTAGAAATAACAGCTAAAAGCATCATTCCTACTGCGATCGGGCGCTTGCTTGGACGGCGCTCAGGGCCTGGATCCAACCATGGAGCAAGTAAAAGTGATCCAAACGCGATTCCCGGAATAATCATTGTACCAATCAAAGTATAGTCACCAGCAGCGTACTTGTACTTAAGCAATTGATATAAAAATAAGAAATACCAGTCCGGAAGCGGTGTATAAGTCGCATCTGTTGGATCGGCAACACGCTCTAAAGGCGATGGATGCGCAATTGTTAATAATAAGTATCCGATTAAAAAGACTGCACCTACCATCCACTCTTTTAACAAGAAGTTTGGCCAAAACGCCTCTGTTTTGCCTGGATATTCAGAATAGTCTTTCGGAATGTTCGGCTTCTTCTGGGCGGGTACCCTTGAGTCGCCCACAAATTTCATTCCCTTACCGCGGTGCATTCTTCCCCCTCCTTCTCTGTAGCTGTTTTCAACGCTTTAAAATGCAACATCAAAGTCAAATCTAATAACTGGATCTTACAGTGGACCAGAAATACCTTGCTTGCGGATCATAATAAAGTGAGCACCCATTAATGCAAGCAATGCTCCTGGCAAGAAGAAAACATGGATAGCAAAGAAACGGGCAAGTGTTTGTGCACCGATAATTTCTCCACCTGCAAGCAATGTTTTTGCCATTTCTCCGATCACTGGAATCGTAACAGCAATCTGAAGTCCTACTTTTGTAGCGAATAACGCTTTCATGTCCCATGGCAACAGGTAACCGGTAAAACCAAGACCAAGCATTACAAAGAAGATTAAAACTCCTACTACCCAGTTTAGTTCACGAGGTTTTTTGTAAGCACCCTGGAAGAAAACACGTAAAGTATGTAGGAACATCATGACGATTACCAGGCTCGCACCCCAATGGTGCATACCCCTGACGATGACGCCAAATGCTACCTCATTTTGAAGATAGTAAACAGATTCCCAGGCATTGACGATGTCTGGAACATAATACATAGTTAAGAACATACCAGAAAGAATTTGAATAACTACAATAAAGAATGTTAGCCCACCAAAGCAATATACAAATGCTGAAAAATGATGAGCCGGGTTAACGTGCTCAGGCACTTCGTGGTCTGCGATATCGCGCCACAATGGAGTTATGTCCAAGCGCTCATCGACCCAGTCGTAGATCCGTTGTAACATCGGTTTTGCCCCTCCTATCGTGGTTCTGGTTTTCCAAGATAAAGTTTTCCTTTTTCAACTTTCATCTTGTATACATCTAACGGTGCTAACGGCGGTGTTCCAGGAACGTTTACCCCGTCCTTCGTATATCGACCGCCGTGACATGGGCAATAGAACTGATCCGGATAAGCCGCATTTGAAGACCAGTCAACAGTACAACCCAGATGCTTACAAACCGGAGAAAGGGCGACGATTTCATCCTTTTCATCTTTATAAACCCAGGCAGATTGCTCAACCTCAGATTCATACCAACCGTCAACCTGATCCACTTTGAATTTTTTCCGTTGAGGTTCTTTCGTAATTTCACTAACGTCCATCACCGGCACCATCTCTTGCTCAGTACCTTCTTTTAAAACCGGATCAATCGCAAACCGAACCATCGGCATCAACATTCCGGCTGCCATAAATCCACCGACACCTGTAAGGGTATAGTTTAGAAATTGGCGTCTAGTAACCTCGTTTTTCTTCGCCATTGGTTTCCCCCCTATCCTATGAAGTAAGTCCAACCGGACAGAATTTTTACACACATATAACTAGGACATACCTATGATAGCGTAGTCAGTAAACAGTGTCAATAATATCATTTGCTAAAACCAAGAATCCATTCCTTATTTTGGGCTGTTTTGCCATTTTTTTGTTACAATTTGCAAAACCTGTTTGACCTGTGTCGAAACCGTTTCCATCTTATATTCATTGTCCATATGTTCGAGCGGTATCGAAGGTAGCCAGACAAGGGTATCCTCCAGCCTGTCCTCTGCATTCTTCCACTCCACGTCCGAAGTCAGGTACACCACGTAGGATGCACCGTTGCCAATTACCTCATTGTGCCATTCTGCAAGTCTTTTGACCTTTTCTTCCATCGGTTCAGAATTTAAATAGGTGAACGGGGGAAGAAGCAGCAACCTGCCTCTTAACTGGCGTTCGAGTTCATGTGAAATAATCGAAATATACTCACCTGCAGAGACAGTTCCTTTCAAATTGTTTTCCAGTCCAAACGGAATTAAAGGGACGACAATAGTGTCTACATATTCTTTTTCTTTCGCATACGTTTCTATATCAGACGCAATCCACTTCATCAATTTTCTCCTCCTTTAACGGCTCCCCGATCAGGTGCCATGCAGTTGTCTCAAACCATTGCTTTTCAGGGAGCGAACGAAACATGCTCTCCGACATATCGAACCAGATTACTCTATCTTCTCTTTCTGCAAGCCTTATCGCTTTTTTCCAGAGTCCTGTCTGTTCGAAAATATCATTCCAAAAATATTTCAAATGGAAATAGCTTTCTCCCTTTTCTTCTGGCATTAAACAGAAAAAGCGCCCGTTCCTTGCCCACATTCGGCACCCACTCAAATAATCATCTGAAATATCTTCGGGATAAGCAGGAAGCGGATAATAAACAGCATACGGGAAAAAATTCATCCCCGATTCTTCCATCGCCTGCTTAAACAACAGTTTTTTCTCTTTACATCCCTTAATCTCCTGCCAATCATCAGTGTCGCTATCCAGCGATGCAAAATGACCGCTTCCTGTACGGTTCAACTTTGAAGAGTAAATCTTCGCGATACAATCCATTGATAAATGAGATGCGATACTGTTCGCAGGTATGTTAGATTCTTCTGTCGCATAACCAATCCACTTAATGTGCGGGTTCTGTCTAAGCTGGCTTACCAAAAAACGAAATAGCTTTCTTGCAACGCCTTTCCCCCGGTCATGGACCCTGGTCCTGAGCCTTCCCAAAATAGCATATTGTATTTCATAAACTGTAATTCCAGCGATTCCAATCAGTTCATTTTCATAAAAAGCGCCATATAGAAGATCTTCCTGTACCAGCTTATCAAAAATCCTTACTACATAATCGTTTTCGATTCCCGTTTCCATCTGACGGAATTGTTCGGCATCCCCAAGGCCGAGCCGCCTCATATGTAAATCCATTCGTTCCACTCCATCCCCATCTAGCAACTTTTCCATCCTTTTCAAGCATAAAAAAACCCTTGAATAACTTCAAGGGTTAAAGCTCATTTAACTGCTCAGAGAGCCTTAAGAAAACCTCTTGATTTTTTTCATCAAGCGCTTCATCTATTTGCTTCAAGAGTTTTTCCTTTTTAAATGAAGCGAACGATTCATCAAGAAACATTTCCGCCCAGAAGGCAAACTTTTTATCTGCTACCATGTTTTCAGGCAAAAACGGATTTTCTTCTAATACAGCGACATAATGGGGGCTCGTGTTCTTCGCCTTGAAATTCAGTTGAATGTATATTGGTTCATTCTGGTTCAAGCGAATATCATGGAACGATTTTTCGGGATCTGTTGTTATGATGTTCTGTTTATAAAAACGAAAAGGCGCATTGTCCACACAATGAGTAGATATGACTAGCGCTTTAGGACAAAATTCTGCATTCTCCACAAAATGAACATTCCCCATTAGTACTTCATCACTAATCAAGTAATTCAAAAGCCAGACGCATTCTCTCTTTTTGACTTGATAGTTTTTTAAGAACCATTTCAGGAAATCCTTCTTCTCCACAACAGATACGGAGCTGCTCATTGCGATTCCTCCCCGATATATATAGCCTATAAGTAATATTCGCCATCGACTGCTGGATTCCTTCCAGAGCTAAAATAAAATCGGACTTGTTTTTGCAGGGATTTAGATACGTTGTTCATCTTCAAATCGAAGGACTTCTTCTTCCAGATGGACAAGTGATGGATCGATAGACAGAGCTTGTTTGAAAAGCGCCACTGCTTCTTCCCTTTTGCCTTCTTCCATTAAAAACAGGCCGTATTCTTCCAAAAATACAGGATTGGTCTTTAAGTAAGTATATGCATTTTCGTAATGCTTTATTGCTTCTTTGTAGTTCTCAATTTGGTTGCTCGCTGTTGCGTAGTACCATTCGAAATAAGGGTCGCTTTCACCTATTTCTGTTAGGTGATCGATAAGCTCAAGAACTTCTTCGTATCTTTCTGCATCTTTCAGGTAACCTGCCAGCAGCTTGGCCCCTTCTGTATGTGAAGGATTTATTGCAAGAAGCGATCTTAAGTACCTCTCTCCGCTTTCACTATCTTTTTGCTTAAAGCTTAAGCGGCTTGCATTTAAATAAAGTGCCTCATTATATTCGTCCACCTCGATCCCTTTCGCTAGAGTAGCTACCGCTTCATCAATTGCCCCTTCCTCTTCATATGCGTTCGCAAGGTACGGATAAAGCGTGCTGTACTGGTGATCAATCTCTTTAAGCTCCTCAAATGCCTTGATCGCTTTTTTATATTGGTGGATTTGAAGCGCTGTAAACCCAAAACCGAATAATGCATTGATCTCTTTGTTTTTTATGAGACCTTCTTCATAATAGGTGATCGCTTCCTCGAAATGCCCGCTTCCACTTAACGCTTCTGCCAATCGGAGTGCGATGCTCTGATCTGCAATTTCTGTTGAAGATTCCAGCACTTGTTTATAATAAGGGACCGCTTTAACATACTGCCCCTGAGAAAGGTAAAATTCTCCTAGGCCGAACGTAATAATCGGTTCATTCGGCGCAGTTTTTTTCGCTTCTAACAGTTTTTGTTCTGCTACTTCCTCCAGGCCTTCAGATTGATAAAGATCAGCGAGGAGCATCAATGCGGAAGGATATGCCGGATCGTCGGCGGTTATGTTGCTTAACGTTGAAATCGCTTCCTGCTCTTGTTCGGACTCAACATAGCATTCTGCTGCTAGAACGAGCAGCTGTCCTTCATTGGGATAAAACATTAAGAGCTCTTCAACAAGTTCTTTACTTTTATCGATCAAGCCCCATCCATAATAAAGATTTGCAATTTCGTATAACGTTTCATGATCTGCGTCCTTTTGAAGTTCTGATAATTCATCTAATCCTTCTGTAACTTCTCCGGATTCAACAAGTGTTATTGCTTTATTAAGACGCTCCACTTTAACTTCTCCTTTATTTTCAACTTTATCGTTTTAATTAATAAGCTTTGTTAATAGTAGAAAAAAAACCAGGCCGTTTAATAACTAATCTCTGCCCAAACTCAGGCCGTTCATAAGTTATTTCACCTGACTTCATAACCTGTCCCCTTAACACGCTATAAACGGGTTCCCTTTTATGATAAATAACTTTCTCATCTTCTTCAAATGCCATGCTTTCGATTAATGGAAATAAATTATAGTCCAGATCGCTTTTGGAAAGGATACGCCCCTTTTGAGGGAAGATCCCAATTTGTTTCAGCAGGGAAAAGTCTATTTGTTCATTCATTTCAGGAATGGTGGTATTTGTCGGAATGGTCAACCTTCCAGAAATCTCTTTCCATTGTTTTTCCAGAAGGATACGCTTTCGTTCAGGAAGATGAAGTTTGTGAAGATCCGGGGCAATTACGGCATTATAAGGAAAAATCTTCTGTTGAACCCATTCCCACGGTACAGTTTGCAAATCCTTCTCTGTTTCCGGCTCAGCGATTATATAAGGAATGAGATGCTTGTTGCATTGCTGGACTAATCCTGGGGTGACTTTTATCATCGGAACAGAGACACCAATAACAAAATCTAGGCTGCTATTTTTCATTTTATCTAACGCATTATTGATCTCTTCAGGCAGTTTACGCTCCTTTGTTACATTGCAAATAACAAGAAGTGTCGTACAACCGATCTTTTGATAACTTTTCAACCTTTCTTTAAATGCTTCGTTCTCAAGCTGCAAGAGGCTTCTATCCATCATAATTTTTCCGGGTGCCATCACAAACCTTTCCATATTACAAGCAATTCTGCGTTTTAACCTTACAGAACCTGTAATAAATTCTACCTTTCCGTCCTTAATAACAAGCTTCTTTTTCTCTCCTTGCCCCGGAAAAATGGTTGCGTTCTCCATGATATATTCCACCCTGCCCCCTCCTCATTTTGCCTCGCTTTACTGACAAGCTATGAGGAGCAACCTGAATTTATGTATAAAACCACATCCGGCCAAATTGCAAAAAAAATCTACCATGCAGCCCTTGACAGCGCTTACATGATAGAAGTAAAAAAATATGGATAGGAGTGGAGAGAAACCATTACTATTCTTATTATAACAATGCTTTCCAAAAAATCAACAGATATTTTAGAAAATTTAGTATTTATTCGATGACTCGCTAACAGAAATTACCTGGAGCCTGAACTCCAAAAAAATAACTAAGGGTTGTTTTAAGTCTCATTTTCCGCTGGAGTACGGTGAACCTACTTAGCGTCCTTGAGCTTTTTCATTCCACCTCTGCTATTCTCGCCATCGAGGATTTTCCCTTGCTAAAAGTTATACTTTTCTAAACGGTAAAGAAGCACAGTCCGAAAACTGCGCTCTTTTCCTTTTATGTCCGAAGCTTTTCAAGATCCTCAAAGAAATTCGGATAGGAAACTGAAATAGCATCCGCCAGCTCAAGTTCAACGGGGCTATCAGCAATACAGCCGGCAACCGCCAGCGACATACCGATCCGATGGTCCCCAAGGCTAGTTACAGGTCCGCCGTTAAGCTTTGTTTTTCCTTCTATTATCATACCGTCATCTGTGGCTGTGACCGAAGCACCAAGCTTAGCCAGCTGTGTGACGACCGCATCGATTCTGTTCGTTTCTTTAACCTTTAATTCAGCTGCATCTTTTATGACAGTCTTCCCCTCAGCTTGCGTAGCAAGGAGGGCGATAACAGGGATTTCATCGATCAGGCGTGGAATCATTTCCCCTTCGATCGTTATTCCTTCCAACTCAGATGAAGTTATATGGAGATCGGCGACCTCTTCCCCGTTTTCTTCTCTCTTATTGTTAATGGCGAGATTGGCACCCATTTCCTGAAGGACATCGATTATTCCCGAACGGGTAGAATTAATGCCTACATCGGTTAACGTTATATCACTACCTGGAGTTATTGCTGCTGCTGCAAGAAAAAAAGCTGCTGATGAAATATCTGCTGGTACAGATACCTTCGTACCGGTTAGCTTCTGGCCCCCCTTTACGATCACTTGCCCTTCGTTCCGGGAAACGGAGGCACCAAAGCTCTTGAGCATCCGTTCTGTATGGTCTCTGGACAGGAACGGTTCAGAAAGGGTAGTTGTCCCTTCCGCCTGTAGAGCCGCAAGAATAAGGCTGGACTTCACCTGGGCGCTTGCTACAGGCGAATCATACGTTATTGCCTGCAGCCCGCCTCCCCTAACAGAAATCGGCGTTAGAGAACCATTTTCTCTTCCATCGATTTTTGCACCCATCTTCTGTAACGGAATAGTGACGCGGTCCATCGGCCTTTTTGAAATCGAAGCATCTCCAACTAATACAGAGTGAAACGGCCTTCCCGCTAAAATTCCGAGCAGCAATCTGGCCGTCGTTCCAGAATTACCGACATCCAGAGGCGATAAAGGTTCCTGTAGCCCTTCCAACCCCTTTCCATGGATGCGAAGAGATTCACCTTTATGCTCGATCTCAACACCAAGGCTTTTAAAACATTTGATTGTACTCAAACAATCCTCCCCGTTAAGAAAGCCGGTCACTTCCGTTATTCCATTTGCCATCGAACCGAACATCACCGCTCTATGAGAGATAGACTTATCCCCTGGAACCTTAATTGAACCTTTTAAACTGCGGTTGTTGTTTTCTATTTTTCTGATTCCCATTCTTTTACTCCTTACTTATCAAGGTATGTTTCATAGTATGGGCCCAGTTTCTTTTGTGCTTCCTGGCGATCGGTTTCACTTCTGAAGCTAACGCGAAGGACACCCATGATATCTTCTCTTGTCTCGATGATACGAATATTTGTAATGCTGATCTTTTCCTCAGCCAACAATTTAGTTATACTTGCAATGACTCCCGGCTCGTCTTCTACATCTACATAAAGGTCATAGAAAGAAGGAATTGCACCTTTCGACCTTCCAGGCAAGCGGTCACGAAATTGTTTTGATCTGGTAAAGTAATCCAATATTCCCTGACTGTTTTCATCTTTGATCAACTCTTTGATTTTTCCGAGTTCTTCATCCCACTGGTCCAATAAGGAAAGAAGGACTTCTCTGTTATGCAGAAGAATGTCCCGCCACATCTCAGGACTGCTTGAAGCTATCCGGGTTATATCACGAAAACCGCCTGCTGCAAAACGTGACAACGTCCCTTTTGCTTGATCTTCGTCTGCTACATAATTCACGAGACTCGCTGCAAGGACATGGGGGAAATGGCTGATAATCCCAACTAACCGGTCGTGTTCTTTTTCATCCATCACAACAAAAACAGCACCTGTTCCTTCGAGCCAGCCTTTTAGCTTTTCCACCGAATCAGATGAATTTTCGCCCTCGGCAGGAACAAGGAGATAAAAGGCATTTTCAAATAAATGGGCCCTTGCAGCCGTAACACCGCTTTTATGGGAACCCGCCATTGGATGCCCACCAATGAAAACAGCTTTTCCACCAAGTTTATTCCGTGCTATATCCACCACTTTTTTCTTCGTGCTGCCTACATCGGTAATAATGACGTTCTTCTTTAATTGTAAACCCATAAGTTGGTCTATTATGTTTTCGGTTTGGACAACAGGGGTCGCAATAACGATTAAATCAGCTTCAGTAGCCGAAGAAGCAAGATCTGTACTTGATTCGTCGATGACCTTCAGCGTTTCGGCCAGTTTCAGCTGGTTCTCATTAAGATCGTATCCAATGATGCGGCATTTTTCATGTTTTCTTTTTATTCCAAGCGCAATTGATCCGCCGATCAAGCCAAGGCCAATCAATAGAACGGTATTTTTTTCCATCTCCAACTCCTACAATGCTTAATAAATTTGTTTCATGAGTAATTTGTTGACAAAGATTTTAATTTTTTAGCCAGTCTGACAGGCATGTGATGATTTCTTGGTTTTGTTGTTTGTCTCCGACTGTTATACGAACTGCGTTCGGAAAGCCTAGTGCATTACCGGAACGAACGATAAATCCCTGTCTTAATAGATAATCGAATACCTCATCTCCCGACTTGTTCCCGAATCCAATAAGGATAAAGTTACCTTGCGATTCATAATAATCAAGAGAAAATTCTTCACAGAACGTATAAAATTGCTGTAAGCCTTCCTGGTTCTTCTTTTTGCAGGCTTGAACGAATTCCTGGTCACCCATAGCTGCGACCGCAGCGGCCTGCGCGATTCTAGATGTATTGAATGGCTCACGGGCTGGCTCGATCGTCTGGATGACCGATTCGTTTGCAATACCGTATCCAACACGCAGCGCTGCAAGCCCATATGCTTTGGAAAACGTTCGGAGGATAATGAGGTTTGGAAATTTGTCAAGCAAAGCTATCGTATCCGGATAGTCATCTGCCGTCACATATTCTGCGTACGCTTCGTCGCAAACAACCAGGACATCCTTCGGGACTTTATTTAAAAACGGTAATAGGTCAGCTTCTTTTATATAGACTCCGGTTGGATTATTAGGAGTACATAACCAGACGATTTCTGTGTTTTTATCAATGGCAGAGAGCATTTCATCGAGCTGGTGCTTTCCGTTGTCAAGCTCAACTTCCCTGATTTCAGCACCTTCGATAACCGCGTTGTGCTTATACTGGGGAAACGTTGGAGCTGCCATTACTGTATTTTTCCCTGGACTAAGATACGCCCTGCAAAGAATCTGCACGATTTCGTCGGAGCCGTTTCCGAAAATAAGATTCTTTCCGTCTACTCCTAGAAATTCGCTGACCGTTTCTCTTAATCTTGCAGCATACCCGTCAGGATAAACAGCAAGAGACGATAATTCTTTTGAAACAGCCTCTTTTACTTCCGGTGAACAGCCGAAAGGATTCTCGTTCGACGCTAGCTTTGTGACTTTTTTTAATCCTAACTCCCGTTTGACCTCTTCGATCGGCTTTCCTGGCTGGTACGGCTTTAAATCATACATTTGGGGTTTAGCGTTCATAAGGGCACCTCACGTTGATAATTTTTCAGTTCGATAGGGAGCTGTAAGAGCTGCTGCAAAGTCCCCTATCTGTTTGATAGCCTTCTCTCTGGTTTTTGGATCTTGCAAATCCGCTTCATGCGATGCAACCCTTTTAATAAGTGCACTTCCTACAATAACGCCATCACAGCTTTCTTTTAATGCTTCTACCTGTTCGGCTTTGCTGACACCGAATCCTACAGCAACAGGTGCACTGCTGTATTTTTTCACCTTTTCTAAAAAAGCGAACACAGAAGCATGGAACTCTGACCTTACACCAGTTACACCAAGTGAAGAAACACAATAAAGAAAGCCGGACGCGTTACCTGCAATTTGTTGTAATCTTTCCTCTGAGGTTGTTGGCGCTACAAGCGAAATAAGTGCAAGCCCTTCCTTTTCACATAAGGCTCTTAAATGTTCGCCTTCTTCATAAGGCAGATCGGGTACAAGTATACCGTCAACTTCATTTTCGCGCGCTAAAGCAAAGAAGTAATCTTCTCCTAATTGTAACAGAAGATTATAATAAGTAAATATAATGACAGGAATTTTCAGACCCTTTTCTCTCATTTTTTTTACAGATTTAATGGAGCTTTCAAGCGTCGTATTATTCTTCAGGGAACGGGATGCTGCTTCCTGGATCACCGGACCGTCTGCAAGAGGATCAGAATACGGGATGCCAAGCTCGATTACGTTTGCTCCTCTGTCCTGAAGTTCAACCGCCAATTCGATCGTTGCTTGTTCATTAGGATCGCCTGACATGATAAATGGAATGAATAGGTCGTTCCTTCCTTCAACATATTTCTTAAACCGTTTCAATGTGCTTCCCCTCCCATTGTCTTCATTAGTGTATGAACGTCCTTGTCCCCTCTCCCGGACAAACATACGAGTATTGTTTCGTGTTTGTTCATCTCTTTGGCTCTCTTAAATGCTTCTGCCAGTGCATGGGCACTTTCGATAGCTGGTATAATCCCTTCTTCCTGTGAAAGGAGTGTAAGAGCATCAAGTGCTTCATCATCCGTTATGCTGACATATTCTACCCGCTTGCTATCCTTCAGATAGGAATGTTCCGGACCGATTCCTGGATAGTCAAGACCTGCCGAAATAGAATACGGTTCCTGGATTTGTCCTGCTTCGTCCTGCAGCAGGTAAGTAAGAGAACCATGGATCACACCCAGGCTCCCTTTCGTTAGTGTTGCGGCATGTTGAGGAGTATCGATTCCTTTTCCAGCCGCTTCCACACCAACGCAGGCAGATTCATCATCCAGGAATGGATAAAAGGTTCCGATCGCATTGCTCCCTCCTCCTACACAAGCAACGATGCAATCTGGCATTTTATTTTCTCTGTTAAAGAATTGTTCCCTTGCTTCATCCCCGATTACCCGTTGAAAGTCACGGACCATTTTAGGATAAGGATGAGGGCCTACTACCGATCCGATCAAATAAAAAGTATCTTCTACATTGGAAACCCAGTAACGGATCGCTTCATTTGTTGCGTCTTTCAGTGTCTTGCTTCCTGATTTGACAGGCACTACTTCCGCACCTAGAAGTTTCATACGAAATACGTTCAAAGCCTGGCGTTCAATATCCTCTTCCCCCATGAAAACTTTGCACTCGAGTCCATACCGGGCGGCAACAGTAGCTGCAGCGACACCATGCTGGCCCGCTCCGGTCTCTGCAACGATCTTTTCTTTTCCCATCCTTTTTGCTAAAAGAGCCTGCCCGATCGCGTTATTTAACTTGTGTGCCCCAGTGTGGTTAAGGTCTTCACGTTTCAAATAAATTTTTGCCCCGTTAAGCCGTTCCGTCATTTTTTTTGCAAAGGTCAAAGGAGTTGGCCTGCCTGAAAATTCCCGGAGCTCTTCTTGAAAATCATGTAAAAATGCTTCGTCAGCCATGAATTTATTTAATGCTGCCTCTAGCTCTTCAAGTGCATGCATCACTGTTTCCGGTACAAACTTACCGCCATACCTGCCAAAACGCCCTCTTCTATCCGGTACTTGTGTCGCCATTCTTTTTCATCCTCTCAATTATTCGTTTCATTTTATAAATATCTTTTCTTCCATTCGTTTCAATTCCACTGGAAAGGTCGATCCCGTATGGATGGAAGGCCATCAGCCGTTCGATGTTTTCTGGCTTTATGCCGCCTGCGATAAACAAAGGGACTTGCTGTACCTCTGCCTCTTCGAGATAAAACGGAATTTGCTGCCAATCGAATCTTTTTCCGGTTCCGCCCCATTTGTCTTTTGTCCGGTTATCAACAACATATCCATCCACAATAGATTCATAGTTTTTCATCTGTTCTATCGAACGGTCGCTATGATGAATCGCTTTCCATACTTGCAGCGAAAACCGATCTTTAACTTTTCCGGCGAACTCCGGGGATTCCGACCCATGAAGCTGGATTACATCCAGCGGCACCGCTTTTAATACCCGTTCAATCTCGCCAAGTGTAGGGTTAACAAACACACCAACGAGCTTTTTGCATCCTTTGCCAAGTTCATTAAACCAACTCCCTGCAGTTTCCGGCTTTACTTCTCGTCTACTATTCGCAAATATTAGCCCAACATAATCTGCAGCGCTCTCCAATACTGCCTGGTAATCTTCATACGAAGCGTTCCCGCAGAATTTCAACTTAGTATCCAACAGTGACCTCTCCATACAGTGAAGCGATGCCTTTTGCGGGCGTTTCCGCTCTCATCAATGATTCTCCAACGAGCACGCCATTAGCTCCAAATGATTTCACCTTCTCCATGTCCCTTGACGAATGAATCCCGCTCTCACTTATAAACAAACATTGAGGTGGAATTTTCTTGGCGAGCTTCCCAGTGTTTTCAACGGAAGTTTGGAAAGTAGCAAGGTCCCTGTTGTTTACTCCGATCAGACGAGGTGTAAATCTCTCAAGAAGTGTGGATAATTCTTGTTCTGAATGTACTTCTACTAAGCATTCAAGCCCAAGCTCTTCAGCTTTATTGTAAAATTCCTCCGTTTTTTCTGCACCGAGAACAGCAACAATCAATAGAATTGCATCTGCTCCAATCCTTTTACTTTCCTCGATTTGTTTTTCATCGATAATAAAATCTTTTCTCAATACTGGTATACGAACTGATTTTTTAATATCTATCAGAAACTGCCTGTTACCTTTGAAATAAGTTTCGTCTGTTAACACTGAAATCGCATCAGCACGAGCTTCCTCATATTCACGGGCAATTTCCACAGGGTCGATGGCATCATTAATGACACCTTTTGAAGGAGAAGCCTTTTTTACTTCGGCGATCAATCCTACCGGACGGTTAGGCGACCGCAATGCTTTGTAGAGCGAAAACCTTTCAACGTTATTTTCTTCTGGGAGGGTAAGTTGCTGAAGTTCCTGTCTTTTAGTTTCTACAATTTTATTAAGCATGTAATTTCAACTCCTTCTCATACTGCAAGCGTTTTAATTGTTCCAATGCCACCCCGCCTGCCAGCGCATTTCTGGCTGTTTTGACACCCTCTGCGATCGAGTCCACTCTGCCGACGAGATACAGGCAAGCTCCTGCATTTAACGCGACTACGTTTGTGGCAGCTTCATTCGCCTCTCCAGAAAAGATCTGTTTGATCAGTTCCGCACTTTCTTTCACTGTTGATACCTGTATATCTTCTAGAGAACCTCTCTTGATCCCCATGTCTTCCGGTATAAATTGATAGGAATCTATTTTTCCGTTGTTAAGTTCGACCATCGTTGTATGGGTGGTGATCGAGCACTCGTCCAGGCCTTCTCCACCTGTTACAAAGAGAACTCTCTCTGCTCCTACCCGTTTCATGGCCTCCGCCATTTTTAAAGCAAGATCCGCGTCATAAACACCGATGAGCTGGTAATTGCTTCCTGCCGGATTAGCCATCGGCCCTAAACAGTTAAACACTGTCCGGAAGCCGATTTGCTTTCTTGCTTTTACTGCATGTTTCATGGCGACATGATATTGAGGAGCAAAAAGGAAACACATATTTGTCCGTTCTAATGCGCTCCTTGCTTCCTGAGGCGTTTGTTGGATAGGAATTTCCAGATGTTCCAGTACATCGGCACTTCCACTCTTAGAAGAAACCGCTCGATTCCCATGTTTTGCCACATTTACTCCTAAGGAGGAAAGCAGAATGGCAGTAGCAGTAGAAATATTAAATGTTGAAGCCCCGTCCCCTCCTGTACCGCAAGTGTCGATAAGCTCAGGAATATCGTGTTCGAGTGGTAAAACATGGCCCCGAAGTGAGCGAATAAAGCCTGTCAATTCATCCACCGTTTCTCCTCTCAACCTCAAGACCGTAAGCAAACTTGCGATCTGGCTGTCTTCTGCCTGGCCGTTCATAATAACATCCATTATTTCTTTTGCTTCTGTTTCTGAAAGTCTTTTTCCATCTATTAATTCTGAAAGAATCTTTTTAAACATACTCTTTCGCCTCTTTCTTGAAAATTTGTTCTGCCATTTTTACTGCTTTGATCAACGCCCTTGCCTTATTCCTTGTTTCTTCCCATTCCTGTTCAGGGATAGAATCAGCAACTACTCCAGCACCTGCCTGGATGTAAGCCTTTTTGTCTTTGACGACCATCGTCCGAATCGCGATACAGGAATCAATGTTGCCATCAAAACCGATATAGCCCATCGCCCCAGAATAAACGCCTCTTCCGTTTGGCTCAAGATCCCGGAGTATCTCCATCGCACGAATCTTCGGCGCTCCTGACACCGTTCCAGCAGGGAATGAAGAAATCAACGCATCGATCGGTTCGTATTCTTCTGCAAGGTTGCCTCTCACTTTTGAAATAATATGCATGACGTGGGAGAACCGGGCAATATCCATCAACACAGGGGTTCTGACCGTTCCGTACTCCGCGACTCTACCAACATCGTTTCTTGCAAGGTCAACGAGCATATAATGTTCCGCCCGTTCTTTCTCATCTGCAAGCAGTTCTGTTTCGAGCGCTTTGTCTTCCCGGGGGGTACTCCCGCGTTTTCTTGTTCCTGCGATCGGATGAATTTCAACCTCCCTGTTCAACACCTGAACGAGACGTTCCGGAGAGCTCCCTACTACTTCTGCATTTTCCGTCCGTAAATAGAACATATATGGTGACGGGTTGACGATTCTCAGGATTCGGTACAGCTCAAGGGCCGAAACGTTAATATCTAACTCAAACCTCTGTGACAGAACTGCCTGGAACACATCTCCCGCTTTTATATACTCTTTGATTTTCTCAACATGATCGAAGAACTTTTCTTTTTCATAGTTTGATTTAACGCCTTCGAAATCGTCCTGTTCAGTATGGCCTGATAACGTTAGCGTTCCATCAAGATTAATTGAAGAAACGGCCTGATTGACTGTTCTATCTATTTCCCGGATCGCTTCGTTATAAATGTTTTTAACGGTCGTTTCATCAGCCTCTTCCGGAACGCTTGCATGATAGCAAATCGTTAATTCACGGGAATGATGGTCGAATATTAGAATCGTTTCACAGACCGTGAAATAAAAATCTTGAAAGAGCAAATCATGGTTATCATGTGGTGTGACGGGTTCAAAATGCGTGATCCCTTCATAGCCGATATATCCTACCGCTCCTCCGTAAAACGGGAAAGGCAGATCCATCTTTTTGGCGTTTAGATAGCCGAACAGACTGTTCACAGCATCCTTAAATGTTGTACTGCGGGTAATGGTTTCTGCCGATTTGTTCTCAACCAAAAAGGTTCCGGACTCTTCTTTTAACGTTAAGTACGGATCAAGTCCGATAAAAGAATACCTTGACCATAATGATTCTTTATCATTGCTTTCAAGCAGATAAGCCGCTCTTTTTTTTAGATTTTGAAAAATTTGTATGGGTGTTACCGTATCAAGAAGGAAAGTACGGGTGATCGGAATAGTCCGATACGTACTGGCATCCTTTAAAAAGGAACCAAAGTTTGTAGCCATCATTCTCACCTCTCCACTTAAGATGGAGAATAAGAACGTTGAGGAATAATTGAAGGGTGGTTCGTATGAATGCAAATAATAAGAAAAAAACGCAAACCAATATAAAAAGCCCCTGAGCAATAAACCCAGGGGCATGTTTGTTTGCATGCCGGTCCCTAAGCTCTCCTCAACTCAACTATCCTATTCTCAACTGTCTCGTCTCTTATTTTCACTTAACTCTTTACTAACTCTATGCTAACTAATCTCATTTGCTAAACAATTCATAAAACTTAATGTTAAGTTTAGTATTGTTTATGTTTTCTGTCAACCGGTTAAATCCGGCCGCAGTGCAGCTGCTTTTTCTAAATAAACATGGTGGATTTCACGTTGTGTTTTCAGGGTATTTACCGTCATCAACACCCTGATGCATTTCTCGATCGAACCTTTGACGGGTATCTCGGATGCGCATATAACAGGGACATACTTCCAGCCATCCATCGTTCTGACCGCTTCAGCAGGAAATGCACTGTCAAGGTCCTTCGTCATCGTTATGATCACTTGCGCTACATTTTCAGGATCGATTTCATTGAGGTCGAGAATGTTTTTGACCAACTGCTCGACCGCGATTAATATCGAATTTTTCTCGTTCTTTTCAACCGTTATTGCTCCCCTTATCCCTCGTATCATCCGATCTGCTCCTTTCAAATTCAGCCATGAGCAATGGAGACAACACCGATTCATCGATCTGCACTTTTTCTGCCTTCCCGATTTCTTTTAAAAGTATCATATTAATTTTGCCGCCAGATGATTTTTTATCCTTTTTCATCCTCTCGACCAGTCTTGCTTCATCTAAAGTTTCAGGTATTGCAACAGGCAGTCCGAACTGTTGGAACCATTTTGTTATTTCATCCATATTATAATCGATGCCGTAATATACCTCACTTACTCTTAAAGCAAAAACCATGCCGATCGCCACCGCTTCTCCGTGTGTTATCCTTCCGTATCCCAATTCTGCTTCTATTGCATGCCCGAGTGTATGGCCAAAGTTAAGAATCGCCCTTAAGCCTGACTCCTTTTCATCCTGCCCGACTACTTGAGCTTTGACGCGGATTCCTTCTTTGATAAGATAGGCAAGCTGTTCATCCGTTATATTTCCTAAATCCTTGATATTTTGCTTTAGCCATCCGTAAAAATCCGGATTCCAGATTAAGGCATGTTTAATCACTTCACTGAAGCCAGAACGCCATTCATTACCAGTCAGTGAACGCAACGTTTCGATATCATAGATAACCGCTAAAGGCTGGTGGAATGCCCCGATCAGGTTTTTCCCCAATGGATGGTTAATCGCAGTTTTTCCCCCGACACTGCTATCGTGAGCAAGAAGTGTAGTGGGGAGCTGTATATAATCGATTCCTCTCATAAATGTGGCTGCTACAAATCCAGCCAGATCGCCGATCACCCCTCCTCCTAAAGCGAGGATACAGGCATCGCGATCCAGCCCTGCTTCAAGTACTGCTGTCTGGCAATCATAAAACTGACCGATCGACTTGGACTCTTCTCCGCTTTCAACGAGATAATAAGGGATGTCAGGCATGGATGCTTGAATATCTTTCAAATACAAATCAGCGACAGTTTTATCAGCAATAAGAAAATACTTGCTATATGATCCGGCCATCTCCTCGACCAATTTTTTCCATCGTTTCCGGATTCCTTTACCAATATAGACGGGATATTCTTTTGAGGAAGTATATATAGTAAGCTGTTCCATTTCTTAAAACCTCTTTGCGTATTCCTGGTAACGCTCGTAATTTTCTTTTATTTCTTCGATTCGGTCATTTCCGAACTTTTCTAAAAAGGCGCAGGCAACTTCCCATGAAACAACACTTTCGGCAACAACGCTGGCGGCTGGGACAGCACAGCTGTCAGAACGCTCTATGCTTGCGGCAAATGGTTCCTTCGTTTCAATATCAACACTTTGAAGCGGTTTATAAAGCGTTGGGATTGGTTTCATCACGCCCTTTACCACGATAGGCATTCCTGTTGTCATGCCACCTTCAAAACCACCAAGATTGTTCGTTCTTCTACTGTAGCCTTCCGTTTCTGACCAGATGATCTCATCATGTACTTTGCTCCCGGGAATTTCAGCTGCTTTAAATCCAATCCCAAACTCTACTCCCTTAAACGCATTGATACTGACGATCGCTCCAGCGATGCGTGAATCGAGCTTACGGTCATAATGGACATGACTCCCTAATCCGACCGGTGTCCCTTCTACAATCACTTCAACAATTCCGCCAATAGAGTCCCCGTTTTCCTTGGCATCATCTATTGCTTTCATCATTCTTTCCTCGGCTCCTTTATCAAGGCAGCGAACCTGGGAAGCTTCTGTTTGTTCCTGTATTTGTTTTATTGAGAGGCCGCCTTCATAATCGCTTTCAATCCCGCCGATCATCCGTACGTGTCCTGCCACTTCCATTCCGAATTCAGATAATATTTTTTTGGCGACTGCTCCGACTGCGACTCTTACTGTCGTCTCTCTTGCAGAAGAACGTTCCAGAACGTTTCTCATATCGCGGTGGCCGTATTTTATCGCGCCGTTTAAATCGGCATGTCCGGGGCGAGGCCGTGAAATAGTTCGTTTCATGTTTTTTTCTTGCTCTTCTGTTACGGGTTCGGCCCCCATGTAATTTTTCCAGTGCGTCCAGTCTTTATTTTCTACAACAAGGGCAACAGGAGCTCCTGTTGTCTTTCCATGGCGGACCCCGCTAAGAATCTGAACTCTGTCTTTTTCAATTTGCATTCTTCTGCCTCTGCCATAGCCTTTTTGCCTTCTAGCAAGCTCTTTATCAATATCCTCAGCGAGTAGCTCAAGTCCTGCAGGAACCCCTTCAATGATTGTTGTTAATTGAGGTCCGTGTGACTCTCCTGCTGTTAAGTATCTCATCCAATCTCCTCCCAACGGCTTTCGCGCTTTTGTGCTTTTATGTATTAATATATCATAACGTATTTGTTCTGTGTGTCGTTTTCTAATAATATTTAAACGCTTTAATACCAATTTCCTGTTTCGGAATAAATTTCTTTCAATTCTAATACAGGCTATTTATTATCGTAAACTAAATTGATTCGTTTTTGAACATAACTCCACAAAGAAAGGCTTCCGATGGGATGTCGAAAGCCTTCAAGAATATCATGTTGCCAGCAAGCCGTACTTCCGCTTAAAGCGTTGAAGTATCTTTATCCAGCCGGAACTAAAAACAAGTATAAAAAAAACGTTCGAAACAGCATGGGCAAGATCAAAATAAAAGCTAGTGGCATAATAAGCAAAGACAGAAGAAAATGTAATTTCACCGAGAAAGCCGATAATAAACCAGAGGTTCATGATCCATCCAAAGGCAAAACCCGTGATTAATCCAAACAGGGCTTTTCCCCAGAGATGTTTCATAAACCATGTGTTTCTAAGTATTCCGGCTAAGAATCCGATTAATCCCCAGCTATACATTTGCCACGGTGTCCATGGTCCCTGGCCAAGGAACAAGTTTGACACAAGGGCAGCCATCGCCCCAATCATAAAGCCGCTTTCTGCCCCCAAAACAAGTGCAGAGACAATTATGACGAATGTCGTTGGCTGAATGCTGGGAAATGCAGCAAAAGGCACTCTGCTTACCGCCGCAACCGCTGAAAGCATAGCCAGGAGTACGAGTTCCTTACCGGTGATCTTTCGCATTTCAAAGCGAAGCAAAAAAGGGATCAGTGTAAGTCCTATGAACAAGAAGCTGATCATCAAATAATGCTCTGGAAAGTAAATGATAGAAAAAATAAGTAGACCGAGCATTCCGGTAACGA
This sequence comes from Exobacillus caeni, assembly GCF_005747095.1. Lineage (GTDB taxonomy): Bacteria > Bacillota > Bacilli > Bacillales > Guptibacillaceae > Exobacillus > Exobacillus caeni. Next base: position 71,898 of record NZ_SWLG01000015.1, read on the forward strand.
TTAGACCTGAATAGATGCTTGAACGCGCCATGATGCCAGAGCCTCCTTCACCGTTATTACCTCCTGCAAATTCGATCCCCGAACGAGACGGTTTATACTTGTTGTATAAAAGGTATTCCCTGCGAAAAAAGACCGTGGATCTGAGACAGAAGCGACCTGTCCATTGAATAACATCATACACCGGGTTGCATATTCAGCAGCAAACTCTATGTCATGTGTTACCATAACGATGGTATGGCCATCAAAATGGAGGTCAGTAAGCAATTCACCGAACTTTTGCTTTGAGAGTGGGTCCATACCTTTTGTCGGTTCATCAATAAGAAGCACTTCAGGGTCACTCACAAGCAAACAGGCAAGCGCAGCCTTTTGAAGTTCTCCTCCACTCAAATCATATGGATGGTGTTCAGCAAGGTGAGAAATACCAAGCATTTCCGTGATCCGATTCATTTTTTCATTTCCGTTCTCATCGTTTGTCCGTTCGATCGCCCGGCTCCATTCTTCTTCAAGCGTATCATGCAAAAAGAATAGCTTTGGGTTCTGGGGCAAATAAGCAACACTAAGGTGGAACTCTTGTTTGGGGATTTTTTTCAGTTTCTGATTCTTGAATCTGATTGTTCCCCTTTGTGGATTTATCAATCCCGCCATCGTTTTTAACATGGTCGACTTGCCTGAACCATTGCCTCCTACAATTGCAAAGATCTCGTTTGAATAAATGTCTATATTAAGATCGCTTAAAACATTTTCTCCTTTTCGTTCATAACGAAAACAAACGCTGTCACATGACAGAACCTTCCTTACATTCACCGCTTCCGGCAGGGGCTGCTGTTCAGCCGAGAACCCATTGATTCCGGACAGCCACATTCGTCCTTCTTTTACAGAAAGAGGGATTTCCTTCACTTCAGGATTCTCATTCAAGTGCAATGAAAGGGACGGGATAGAAGGAACATAGGCTGAGAAAATCTCATCTCTTCGGTCCCAAACGTTAAAAAAGACTTCTCGCGGTGAGCCGTCATATGCGATCTGCCCGCCGTTTAAGAGCATCATCCGGTCAGCAACAGCTGTCAGTTCTTCCAAACGATGCTCGACCATCAGAATTGTAACGCCGAACTCTTCGTTAATACGTTTTACCATCGTAATAAACTCTTTTGCCGCTACTGGATCAAGTTGTGATGTCGGTTCATCCAGCAACAGGAGCTTCGGATTTAATAAAAGTACGGAAGCAAGGTTTACGAGCTGTTTCTGGCCTCCTGACAACTCATGCGTTTTCCGCGCCAGCAAATTTTCCAATCCGAAAAACTGGACCATTTCAGCAACCCGTTTTCGAATATAATCTGTTGAATACCCTAGATTTTCAAGTCCAAAAGCGAGTTCTTGGAGTACTTCTTCCATCACGATCTGGTTATCGGGATCCTGGAAAACCATCCCTATTTCTCCTGCAAGCTCTTCGGCAGGTAAATCTTCTATCCTTTTACCGTTAAAAATGATCCCTCCCTTTCTTCTTCCGGCAGGAGCAATATCATGCTTTACCAGCTTGATTAAAGTAGATTTCCCGCATCCTGATGGCCCGCCCAGAACGAGGAACTCTCCCTTCTTTACATCAAAGCTTATTTGTTGCAATACTTCATCATCCCGCTCAGGATAAGAAAAAGAAAGATTTTTTAATTTAAGTATCTCCATCTAAATTGTTCTCTCCCTTCAACTAAAAGCGGAAAACCGATATAAAGCAAAAACAAGACGAAGACACTCCATTCGGCACCTCCCATGGACGTAGACTCCAGATCAGGGTACAAAGTGAGGTTTCCATATCCGTTAAAGAGCCCTATCAAACAACCTGCAAACAAGACAAGCAAAAGGACAATGCTTATAATATCGTTTTTTGTAAATGTGTAACGTTCATATGAAGACCTCTTTGTAACGCCATATCCTCTCGATTTCATTGAATCAGCCGTTTGCAACGCTTCCTCTAGCGACCAGGTGAGCAATATCTGCACAAGAGACACCCCATTTTTCGCCCGGTCTTTTACCCTTCCTTCGGTGATCGTCATGCCCTTTGATTTTTGAACTATCTTTATTTCGTCAAGCCTTCTTATAAGCAATGGGACAAACCTTAATGTCAACATCGCCAGCAGTGCTGTTTGGGGCAGAATTTTTGAAAATAAATACAAAAACCTGCCTGGAGTAAGAACAAAGTTATAGGAGATGAACAATATTAATATAGCTAAGAGAGAAAGTGCCATCAGAAACCCGTTCATCAGAGCTTCCAGAGTGACAGGGTTTTCTCTGAAATAAAATAAAATATGGGTTCCGCGATGATTAACAAGCGGATTTACGGCTACGATAAATAGCGTTAAGAAAAAGAAAGATTTTGCCCGGTTTCGAAGCTGTTCTACCAAACCTTGAAGAAGGGTTAAACTTATTAACAATAACACCGCGGCAATAAGATAAAACGGATGAAGAAAAGACATTAACAATACGATTGCTCCTGCATAATAAAAGAAGCATGTTAACGGATGTAAACGATTGAAGGCGTTCGTCATTTCACAGGTCTTTACCCAGATTTTCTGTATAAACCCACTCTATCTTATCTCCGCTTTGCAATGGGATAACACCCGCACTTTTGCTTAATTCCGCTCCGTTTTTTTTGCATACCCAGCCGCTTAGTGGACCTCGGTCAAATTCATATATGTTAGCTATACCCTCCACATAAGCTGCCGCTCCGCTGCCTCTTACACTCATCTGGATGCCTTTACTTTTTGTTGTACTTTGTAAGACTGACAGTACGGTATCACCCTGTTTGATTTCGATTCCAGAAAAGGATGCAATCGTTCCTTTGTTATTCGGGTCCTTGATCGTCATCGAAACAGTTTCTTTTGGTACTTCCTTTTTAATAGATTCCTTTTTTTCTGGCAGAGCATTATTGGATTCGGAAGTTGAAGTCTCTCCCTGGGCCTCTGTTACTGTTGTTTCATCCTTTTTCTCTTGTTCACTGGATGGCACATCGGTTCCTGAAGATTTACTTGTTGTATTTCCTCCTGATGATGGAGCTGCAGGTTCTTCCGTTTCATCACTTTTTTCGGGCCTATCAGTCGTTTCTTCCTTATTGTTGGAATCTGATGGACTGTTTCCTTGATCCTCTTTTGTTTCATGTTTCTGTTCTGGTTCGGTAACATTCGATTTCTCGGCTGCTGGCTTCTCCTCTGCAGAACCGCTTGTTATGTTGTCTCCCTCTATGCTACTGTTATTCATCCCGCATGCAGCTAAGGAAAATATCAAGATAATAGACACTATTAATTTATTTGTTATAGTACTCACTTTTTTCCCTCCACTCTTTTACTGGCAGGCACTGGCTGCTTCAAAACTATCGAAAAGAGCTCCCCTGCCATTAACAAGAGGGATAATTTCTTCTTCACCGTGTTAAGCCCTCTTTCGCCTGTTAAGAAAGAATAAGAATAATCCTGTTAAAAACAAGAGTGCACCGATAGCCATCAGATTACAAGTGTTCGTGGCTGTATCAGGCAGCCTATTGCCATCCTTCGATTCATTTTCACTTTGTGTCTGACCTCCACTTCCCTGCTGACCATTTTTGTCGCCCGCGGTATCGTCAACCGTAACACGATCCAGTTCATAAACAGAAGCTTTTCCGGCAACGAAGTTCTGATAAGCTACAAGAGCAAGTATCCCCTTTGCTGAAGCAATGTCGTTTGATTCCTCCCCGATCAGATGAGCGAAACCACCATCCTCATTTTGAAAAGAAAGCAAATTGGTAATTAGATTGTTTTCGGATTGAGCTGAAGAGGAGCTTGCAGCCTGGACGTCGCTATCCATACCTTTTGTGAATGAAGCACCTGCAGGATTTTTTCCTATAGCTGTTAGACCAATAATTGCTTCTGCTGTAGATTCGCTTGTTTCGCCGTTCTCTGTCTCAAATCCTCCGTTAGCATTTTGTTGTTTAGTTAACCAGTTAACAGCATTTTCGATCGCTGTTTTTACTTCTTCCTGGTCTTTGTATGGAGCGATTGCAGATAGCGCCATAGCTGTAATATCGGGATCGCCAGTTGTCCCGTATAGTGCCCAGCCGCCTGTATCGAGCTGATTTTCGATCAGATAGTCCACAAGCTTTTCCTGGTCCCATTCCGCTGATACAGGAATGTTGTAATCTCCGCTGTTCAGAGCAAGCAACCCAAAGATTACACCGTTTGTTCCCTGGTTCGTCATTCGTTCATTGTTATAGATTTTTTCGATAAGATTATAACCTGCAAAAGAAGTAGGATCTCCTCCTGCTGCCTTTACTCCCAATACCATTCTTTCATAATCAGTAACAATACGAAACTCTCCGTTGCTGCTTCCTACTTTAGCTTTCAAAGAGTCCAGGTAGCCCGCAGGGATCTTCTTACCTGCATGGTGAAGTGCAATCGCTTCCCACTCAGAAGAGACACCTTTTTCCATTATATAAGCGATCAAATTATCAACAGCTTGATTCACGTTTACAATGTGCCCCTCATCAGGGGAATCTTTATCCTTTTGACTTCCCTGCTCATCGCCGGAATCTTTTTCCTCCTGCTCCCAGGATTCGTATTTAAAAGAAATCTGATCTCCTGCCTGTGGCTTATAAGTGTGCGCTCCCCCTTCTGCCAGCTTTCCGTTAACATAAAACGCCCAGTAATATGGATCCTCAGCCACCAGGCCGTTTATGCCGATAATCATTGGACCATAATCGGTTTCTTTTAATGCTACATTATTTTCCCCTACAGCGTTTTTTAACAGGGTTAATGCAGTGGTATCTTCATTTATTTCATACTTTTTGCTGTCTAGTATCGTGCCTGTATCTGTATCTCCAAACACACTTAATGAAGCAGTGTTCCAGGATTCATATTTAAATAGAATTTCATCATCGGCATGGACATTATACTTGTGTGCCCCTACGTCAGCCTGCTTTCCATTAACATAGAAAGCCCAGGCAAATGTACCTTCCTGGCTTAATCCCTTTATTTCTGTAATCATTGGGCCGTAATCACTATCTACTGTTTTTACATTCTCAGACCCTACTGTCTCTTGCAACAAAGAAAGCGCATCGGTATCTTCTTGTATTTCTATTTCTTTCTTTTTTAAAAGAGCCGCTTCCTTTCCCTGTACCGCAATACTTGCTTTGTTCGTCTCTGCAGCCGTCGCTGAATTTTGCATGGGTAACACAAGTTGCCCGAGCAACACGATCATTACCATCAATCTGTTCAACATTCTTTTTGTTAACAAACTTATTCCTCCTCCTAAACAATTCTCCCCACCGAGGATAACTGATTGTGTAATCAAATGTCTTACAACAAAAAAATCTCCTATCAAAATAGGAGATTAGTACATGTAAATAGGTTGGGCAGCTTTTTTTAAAAGCAGCCTTCATCCATGTTACACCTCCCTATCCTCGTAGGTTGTACAGTGCGATAAAAAACAGGCAGGTCTCCTGGCTAATGTTCATCGCTCCCCAAGTCTTCCCGTCAATTGACAGTGACATCGTTTGGTTCGCTCCCATTTACAGTGGCGGGACCGCGTCGGACTTACACCGAACTTCCCTTTTCATTGATAAGCTTTTAACTTATCAAACCTATTTTTAAAGCGTATGAAGTTATGTATCACTACTTGTCCATCATACTGTTTAAATAAGGCGTGGTCAATAAAATATTCTTAATTTTGTCATCCAATGGTGTAGCGTATAAAATAGAAAGAGGATTCAAACGGATTTACTGAGACTATCAATATAAGGAGTGACAGTGTTGGACTATACGCAATTAAACGCTGCAGACATTGCAGAACTCATCGCAAAAAGAGAAGTATCGCCAGTTGAGATTATAAAAAAACATCTGGAAAGAATAGATAAAATCAATCCTAAAATCAATGCTTTTATCACGGTTTTGCATGATGATGCTATGAATCAGGCCAAACGAGCTGAGGAAAAGTTGGTAAAAGGAGAAACAATCGGCCCACTTCATGGAGTGCCAATGGCGTTTAAAGATTTAACCCCGGTAAATGGCGTTCGCACAACATTCGGTTCTCCGATTTTTAAAGACTTTGTTCCGGTACACGAGCCATCGATCGTCAAACGCATCCGAGCATCAGGCGCCATTATCGTTGGAAAAACAAATACACCGGAATTCGGCCATAAAGGCACAACCGACAATCCTCTGATAGGCGCAACGAAAAATCCCTGGAACCTTTCCCTTACTGCTGGAGGTTCGAGCGGAGGTTCAGGAGCAGCAGTTGCCTCTGGGTGCGTACCCCTGGCAGAAGGCAGTGATGGTGGTGGCTCAATAAGAATCCCTGCGAGTTTCAACGGAATCGTTGGCTTCAAACCAACCTATGGACTCGTTCCAAACGACAGCAACCCAACAAATCGTTTTGGTTCAACACAGCCTTTCGTCCATTATGGGCCCCTTGCAAGAACGGTAAAGGATGCGGCCTTGATGTTTTCTGTTATGCAGGGCCATGAACCTGATGACCCTTTTTCAATGCCTGGATTAAACGAAGACATCATGAGCCTGGTAGAAGAAGATATCAAGGGCCTGCGAATAGCTTACACACCAGATTTCGGACTCTATGAAGTGGATTCAGAAGTAAAACAAGTGATGGACCGTGCCGTACAAAATTTCCGCCATATGGGAGCCACGGTAGAAGAGGTTTCTATTGATTACGGGATGACGTTGAAAGAAATGGTGTCTTTTTTCAACAAAATGTGGTTTGCAGGATTGGCTGCTGGATTTGCTGAAAAATTTCAGCAGAGCCCTGAAAGATTTTCTACCACAGTGGGAGAGATGATAGAAGAAGGAATGCGAATAAGCGGTGTTGAGCTCAGACAAACGGAAGTACTCAGAACCCGGATATGGACGCAAACACGCTCTATACTCACAACTCACCAGCTGTTGCTTTCGCCTACCCTTGCTGTCCCAGCGTTCCACTATGAAAAAATTGGACCCAACACAATAAACGGGAAAAAAATCGCCCAAATTTCCGACTGGATGATGACCCAGATTTTTAATATTACTGGACAGCCAGCCATTTCCATTCCTGCCGGCCTATCGTCAACAAATCTGCCGATCGGGATGCAGTTAGCAGGCAATCGTTTTTCTGACAGCATGGTGCTAAAAGCAGCAAACGCCTATGAAAAAAACTTTGGACCTTTCGAACGTCCGGCTATCTAACTATATAAAAGCAGCTGTCATCAGACAGCTGCTTTTATGATAAACGCTTACAATTTTAGTAAAGGATTAAACCCATTTAGAAATTGTTTTGTCGTAGTTATTAAGTTCTTTTTCATCGAAGAACAATGAAATTTCTCTTTCAGCGCTCTCTGGGGAATCGGAACCATGGATAACGTTCATGCTTACTTGTACTCCGTAATCTCCACGGATTGTGCCTGGAGCAGCGTCAGCAGGATTTGTAGCACCCATCATAGTACGGGCAGTAGCGATAACGTTTTCTCCTTCCCAAACCATAGCAAAAACAGGGCCAGAAGTGATGAAATCCACTAATTCTCCGAAAAACGGGCGTTCTTTGTGCTCTCCGTAATGTGTTTCAGCAAGGTCTTTTGAAATTGTCATCAACTTGCCGCCAACCAGGTTAAAGCCCTTCTTTTCAAAACGGGAAACGATTTCCCCGACTAAATTACGTTGTACTCCATCAGGTTTTACCATTAGAAACGTTTTCTCCACAAAAATCTCCTCACTTTCGGTTATATAAATATGTATTTAACGGACGATAGGCTGCCCGTGAAAATTCTATCAAATTACGATTAAAAGCACAACATAAATCATATCGGTATTGAAGGAAAGTTTAATAATTGCGTTTTCCTATGTATTCTGCAATTTGGTAAAGCGACTGTCTGGCAGGCATCTCTGGTAAGCCTTCAAGCTCATGAAACGCTTTTTCAAGGTACCTGTTGCTTATTTGCTGGGAAAATTCAATTCCTCCAGATTCCTTGACTATCGAGATGATATTTTTGATATCAATCGTATCTAACTGCTCCAGATCCGCAAAGTGAGGCAAAATTCCATCCTGCCCCCTCTTTGTTTTTAAAGCATATAACACAGGGAGGGTAATGTTTCCCTGAAGAAGATCACCGCCAGCTGGTTTTCCGAGCTGCTTTTCCGTACCCACATAATCTAATATATCATCTGTAATCTGATACGCCATACCGACATTGTATCCAAAACGATACAGCTTTTTCTGAACATGAGGCGATGTTCCTGCTGCAACTGCGCCAAGCTCACAGCTGATCGCAATCAACAGAGCGGTCTTACGTTTAATCCTTCGAAAATAGTTTCTCAAATTAACATTCCAATTATACTGATCACGTATTTGCTCGATCTCCCCGATCGACATCTCTACGATCGCTTTAGACAAAATCAAATGTGCTTCCGGTTTATTTAGCCCTGCGATTTGTTCAATAGCACGTGCAAAGATATAATCCCCGGTGTACATCGCGATCCGATTATCCCACCTGGATTTGATCGTCTGCTTTCCCCTTCTCATCTCAGCGTCATCAATAACATCATCGTGGACAAGGGAAGCCATATGAATTAGCTCTAGAGATACAGCTACCTTTTTCATCTGTTCGATGTTATAGTCACCGAACTTTCCAGATAATAGTACAAAAACAGGACGGATCCTTTTACCGCCCGCCTTTAAAAGATGCTTTGAAGCTTCCCGCAAGATTGGATGGTTCGCTTCAATCGTTTTATCTAAAGCAGATTCAATTTGAGACAAGTCTTTTTTCAATGAGGCATAAATTGTTTTTAGTTTCATACTATCCACCTAACGCAATCCTAAGGCTGTGCTATTCTTTAACAGCTTTTTTTGGCTTACGGCCCAAATGCATTGCTGCTACTCCACCGGAATATGCTTTCACTTCTACATTTGTTAAGCCGGTCTTTTTAAACATCTCTGCAAGTTCTTCCCTTCCAGGGAAGGATTTTGCTGATTCCTGCAGCCACGAATACTCTTTAAAGCTAGAGGCGAAAATTTTGCCTAGAGTCGGCATAATATATTGAAAATAAAGGTAATAGCCCTGCTTGAATACAGGCATCGTCGGTTGAGAGGTTTCTAAACAGACTACCTTCCCTCCCGGCTTTACAACTCTATACATTTCTTTTAATACCTGAAAGTAATCAGGCACGTTACGGAGCCCAAAGCCAATGGTGACATAATCAAAGGAATTATCTTCAAAAGGAAGATCCATTGCGTTTCCATGAATGAGGGTCACATTTTCAACTCCGGTATCCTTCACCTTCTCTTTACCTACTGCAAGCATATTTTCACTGAAATCAAGTCCGTAGGCTTCTCCATTTTTCCCGACCGCTTCCGAAAGGGACAGTGTCCAATCTGCAGTACCACAGCACACATCCAGAGCTTTTGTGCCCTTATGGACATTCATTCGTTTCATCGTATCTTTCCGCCAGGCTTTATGGCGCTGGAAACTGATAACCGAATTCATAAAGTCATATTTTTTTGAGATGGATTGAAAGACTTCGTGCACTTTTTGTTCCTTGGATGACTGCATCATTTACCCTTCTTCCGCAATTTTCTTTTGGCTGTATGTTATGTTAAATATCGATTCAGGAAAGTTTTGGCCGAAGAAACGGTTTAATTCTGGTTGCTGTCCTGTTTTTTTTCTTGCTTCTTCAATGCAAGCATCAATAACTTCCAGTGCGCTTTCCTTCTCGTTTCCAGTGGCTTCACCTGTTTTTGAAATCAACGCCTGTCCGATTCGTTCCACAAATCCTGATGTTCCTTCGACCACATAATTTTTCTTTTCAAAAATAAGTCTCTTTAACCAGAGTACTTCATGGCTAAATGTTGTAAGAGCAGTAGTTCCCAGGTAATTCCCGACCTTTTTAACAACAAGGGATTCAATGCTCTTATACAAATGGAGAACCCGCTCCAAATCCTGCTTGCCATCGGTATAACTGCACATCTTCAGCTCATTTATATCCTGTATTGCTTCAGATAAAATACGAACCAGCCCTATGTCATTCCTTTCCGAAAGCATTCGGTAATAAAGGCTGCTGAAAAAATCGCCTGCAAGAACCGTCAATTGGCGATTCTTTCTTTCCGTATCATTTGTTATTCCGTTACTGGTGATCTGATCATGGGTATCTAAAGCGATTTGAACAAGCATAACCGCTTTTATACAATCGCTGCGTTTATGCTCCTCAACCCCGGACTCTGAAAACATGGCATAAAGAAGCGCCAGTTTGTCATCGTCTATATACGGCTGGTCGATAAATCGCATCAAATAGCTGTGAGAGACGAGTTCTTGCAGCTGTTCTTTTATGTGGAAAATAGGCTTATGTACATTTTGCAAACTACTCATACCCTGACCCCTAACATTTCATTATCGCTAACCAAACCTTTTATCTTCTAAGGTATTATATCATAACGCAAGACGACGGATAAAGGTTTGTGACCTGTTTGCCATAAAGGTTTATCGTCACACAAGGAACAGCCTTAAAAACTGAAGAAAAGCAGGAAGCCCTGCTTTAATCTGTTGTGGTTATTTCCCCATGACTGGTTTGGATTACTGCTTTTCCTCTCACCTTAACTGCAGAAGTATGCTCAGTGAACTGCGCGATCATCACTTCGCCTTTGTCCAGCTTCTCGGAATGATGAAAACGTGTATCTGAACCACGGGTAAGGCCTATAACGTTTACCCCGTTCTCCAACGCTTTGATAACAAAAAAGTCATTTCCTTTACTGCTTTCCATTACGTTCCCTCCCCTGCAAGTTTTGTTATGTAAAGCGTGGCACCGGAACTTCCGGAGCCACTTAGAAAAAGTTATTTAGTCTTTTATTAAGCTTAAAACTTCTGCACGTGCAGCAGCATCATTCTCAAATATACCGCGTACAGCAGACGTTACCGTTGAGGCTCCAGGCTTTTTTACCCCTCTCATCGTCATGCACATATGCTCTGCTTCCAATACGACCATTACGCCATATGGAGAAAGGCTATCTACCAGCGAGTCTGCGATGGTAGAAGTGATTCTTTCCTGCAGTTGGGGCCTGCGCGATACCGCTTCTACTGCCCTCGCAAGCTTGCTTAACCCTGTTACCTTTCCCCCTTTAGGTATATAAGCGACATGCGCTTTCCCAAAGAACGGTACTAGATGGTGTTCGCAGGTTGAAAAGAACGGGATGTCTTTTACAAGAACCAGTTCTTCATGCTCTTCGCCAAAGATGGTTTCAAAGTGTTCTTTTGGGTCCTGGTTCATCCCTTGAAAAATCTCTTCGTACATTCTTGCTACACGTTTGGGTGTATCTATTAGACCTTCACGATCAGGGTCTTCTCCGATCGCTTCAAGGATCATTCTTACAGCTTCTTGTATTTTTTCATGATTTACTTCATGCAACGGTTACTCCTCCATTCAAAGCACTTTCAGTACCTCAAGCAAATTCTAGCATACGGCGGTTAAGAAGGCAAAAAAAAGAAGAGTTGTGAAAAATCACAACTCTTCCTGCCCTTATGTATTGACTTACTTAACGGAATCTTTAAGGGCCTTACCAGGTTTAAATGCTGGCACTTTGCTTGCAGCAATTTCGATTTCCTCACCTGTTTGTGGATTACGTCCTTTACGTGCAGCACGCTCACGTACTTCGAAGTTACCAAAGCCAATCAATTGTACTTTGTCACCATCACTAAGTGATTTAGAAATGTTATCAATAACTGCGTCTACAGCTTTAGTCGCATCTTTTTTGGAAAGCTCTGCAGATTCTGCAACAGCGTTGATTAGATCTGTCTTATTCATTCGGTTCACCTCCTCTCAAGGATAAAGGTTGAATCATTTTCATTTTTGCACATAAAACGGTGTTTTTATACGGTTTTATGCGGTATTAGTGTGTTTGCAAGCCTTATATTAAACGAAGATGAATAAGAATTCAATATTTTTATATATATTTCAACGAATTTTTATGAATTTTGACCCAGTTTTATCATTTTTTCCCTTTTGACAGTTTCTATTGTAGGTAAAGCATAAGACAGAGTACCATACATAGAACCTACTGGCAAACCTTAAGGGAAGTAGAACTTTTATTAGTGTCTTCGTCTATTCAATCAATTTCATAACGGTCGCTTATTCATCTGGTATAGGCCCTTCGAACTGATTACTTCATCCGCAAAAATCAACCAGCGCTGGCAGGCAGCAGCGGAATGATTCGCAGAAATAACAAAAGGCGCTTTTCTAAAGGCATTTCTTAAAAGATTGTGGTTATTGCACAAAAGCGATAAACTGCGACGCAATTGCAGCATTGATTTCCGCTCCGGGCAGTTCGCTTTCCGAGGGCAACGCTTCAGCTTCCTCGTCAGCAAAAACCGCTTCCTGCGGGACAGCGAAGACGTTGAGACCCCGCAGGGAGCGTTCTGTGCGAGTGAGGAGGCTCAGCGCGAGCCCGCGGAAAGCGTAGTGTATTTCCGCAGCGGTCAGCAGTAACTTACGTCGCAGTTTATCTCTAATGTGAAACTTTAAGCAACAAAGTATGCGAAAAGAGCCTTCCTAAAGGATGTTTTTTTGCATATCTTCTGTAGCAGTAACGCAGAAGCCAACATCTTTTTTCCACTTCTGGAAGCAGCTTGCTCAGGGAAAGCGAAGTGTACTTCCGTAGGTTAGCCACAGTCCACCTCGTTTTTGGAAGCATATTACAACAAATTTTGCAAATACACCCAAACAAAAAGACTCCATGGTTTTGGAGTCTTATGGTTTATAATATAATTGCGATTAATCCGCCTGAACCTTCGTTGATAATTCGCTCTAATGTTTCTTTAAGTTTATACCGTGCATTTTCAGGCATCAGGGACAATTTCGCCTGTATTCCCTCTCTTACAATCGAATTTAGCGACCTTCCAAAAATATCTGAATTCCAGATGGAAAGTGGATCTTCTTCAAAGTCCTGCATCAGATAACGAACAAGCTCTTCACTTTGTTTTTCCGTACCTATTATAGGCGCAAATTCTGATTCCACGTCCACTTTAATCATGTGAATCGAAGGAGCAACGGCTTTTAGTCTGACACCAAAGCGAGATCCCTGTCTGATGATTTCAGGTTCATCCAGACTCATATCGCTGATAGTTGGGGCCGCAATTCCATAACCCGTTTGTTTTACCATTTTAAGGGCATCTGCAACTTGATCATATTCAGCCTTTGCATAAGCAAACTCTTGCATTAATTGGAGCAGGTGGTCTTTGCCCCGTATTTCGACTCCTACAACCTCTTTAAGTATTTGATCATACAATTCATCCGGAGCATACAGATCAATCTCTGCAATCCCCTGGCCCATTTCAATCCCTGCAAGGCGGGCATCGTCAATAAATTCAAATTCGCTAAATTGTCCTACAACACGATCAACATCTCGTAACCGCTTGATATCCTTAACTGTTTCTCTCACGGATTCTTCGTAATTCTCTCGAAGCCAGTGGTCATTCCTCAGCACCATTACCCAGCTAGGAAGGTTTACATTGACTTCAAGAACCGGAAACTCATAAAGCACTTCTCTTAACACGGTGTTAATGTCATGCTCCGTCATGCTCTCCACACTCATCGCAAGGACAGGAATATCGTATTTATCTTGAAGCTGATCTCTTAGCCCAAGTGTTTCCGGATGATGAGGGTGGGCTGAGTTAACAATCATGATGAAAGGCTTCCCGACTTCTTTAAGCTCTTCCACGACTCTCTCTTCAGATTCAATATAATCGTTCCTTGTAATCTCACCTATCGAACCGTCAGTTGTAATGACCACACCAAGCGTAGAATGCTCCTGGATCACTTTTCTTGTTCCGATTTCTGCAGCTTCCTGAAATGGAATCGGCTCCTCATACCATGGGGTGTTAATCATACGAGGTCCGTTTTCATCTTCATAACCTTTCGCCCCCGGGACTGTATATCCAACACAATCAACGAGGCGAATATTAACATCCAGGCCCTCATCTACATGGATGCTTACTGCATGGTTTGGTACAAATTTTGGTTCTGTCGTCATAATCGTACGACCAGCTGCACTTTGCGGAAGCTCATCCTGCGCTCTCGCTTTTTCTGAATCGTTATCGATATTTGGCAGGACAACAAGTTCCATGAACTTTTTAATGAATGTAGATTTTCCTGTTCGAACTGAGCCTACAACACCCAGGTAAATATCACCGCCGGTTCTTTCTGCGATATCTTTAAAGATATCAACTCTCTCCACGTGATCGCCTCCCGAATTCCACCTCTAATGGAATATTTGAATCCAGACCACCGTTAATCTTGGACATTATATACTTATGACGTTGTCCAAATAATATGCCATGTTCCTATAAATCTTCTTAATATGGCGGTAGCTTCATCGCCTCCCTTTCGGACTCTTCTTCCCATATGCCATTAGTTCTCCAGGCTGTTTCAGAATTTTCCTATTCCGCCTCTGCCATGGGATGGTAGTTAAATATTTTATGGCAGTAATAAAAAAAGCCCTCCTCTTTTTTATAGATTTATTTTAAAAGAGGAGGGAAAATACCTATTTTACTAAAAAAACAGGTTTATTATTTTTAATCGTATAAGGAACTGAGTATGTCGGAACAAAAAAAGAGTTTTCTGCAAGGATATTGCGAATATCTTCTCCAGGTTGAAAATTATGTTCGGGCTTGCTTTCGAGCGCCTGTTCTAAGTCAGATGTATAGTCTATCCAAACACTCCCGGATTCATCGAGAAAGAAGGGAAGTTGTTTTCCGGTATAAGGGCTCTTTACTGTGGGAGGATCTTCAATCCCCATTCTCTCGTAGTCTATTGAATAACGGTTTTTTGCAAGTATTTCTTTAAAGGGAGGGTACTTATTTTCCCTTCGAAAATCATTGATTCGCATCTGCAGATCCTTAACCTTCTCTACCATCGTTAAGTCCAATACTCTTACGGTCGGGTTTTCTTCTACATTAATTAATACGTACTGAAAGACTCCGCCGTTTTCAAACGAATTGCCCGGGGGCTGCTGCAAATACCTGGGGACAAGCTTCTTAAAATCAATCGGGTATTTTTGGTATAACGGTGTTGTCATATCTCTAGTCTTGATCGGGAGGACTCCGCTATCCTGCTGAAATTGATCTACTCCGGTTTGGACGGACTCAATCTGGTCTTTATAAGGAATCCTGTTCTCCATTTTTTTGCTTTCAGGATATAAACATCCTGACAAGAGGAGCAACAAGGTACAGAGCAGTAATGTCATACGAAGCATTTTCATAATATCCATTCCTTCATGATAAAAAATTTAAAGCCACTATTCAGATACCGGGCCGCTAAAGACAACCAGTATCATCAAAATACCTGCGATGATTACACATAGGTAAGCAAATCCTGAAAAAATAAATCGCAAAAAACCTTTTAATTTTGCACGGCTAAACATAATCGTAAATACTGCAATAAACATTAGCGCTATAGCGCCCAATGAAATCCACATTTTCATTAAACCTGGGGACATTGCTCTAACCTCCTGGCAAGCAAACGGTTGTCTGCTGCAATTCATCTTAACTGTACAATTAATAAATACCGCTCAACATTATAACAAATTTCGGAGCAAAAATCTTTAGAAAAAAATATTAAACTGCCTTATCCTTTATTTCGAGCTAATATGTAAGGATTTTTGCATAAATCTTTCAAACTAACAAACTTGCCTCATATATAAACAATAAAAAAGCTGGAGAAAAGGGGCGCTTTCCAACAGCTTTTGACTAAATGCTTTTCGGTTGAAGACAGCTCTTGCTTGATGGTCATTCCGTATCAGTATATGTTTGTGAATTTTGTTTGTATCAATATTCGCCTATCTATGTTACTTTTGATTAAACATTTTTGAAAGTTGTGATAAATCAAGGGGTACATTTTTGTTAACGATCGCCTCTACAATCCGGTCTTCCTTTTCCCTAGGAACAGGAACATTAGCCATCTTAGCAACATTTGCTACAAGTCTGCGAACCGTCTTTTCATCAGTAAAATCGGCTCCAGCTACAGAATCAGCCAATTTGAAAATATCTTCTTTTTTTACATTTGTCTTTTTTTCGATGTTATCGAACAAGTCGCTCAACTTGATTCCTCCTCACCATTAGCTTTCAAAATAGTCTATGCAAGGAGGAAAACTTCGTGCTTATAACAAAACGTTCAATTATCACTGGCTTTCGGACGTTTCCGAACTGTCCAAGACAAAACGGCCTGCAAAAAGGCTGGTTAAATCTTCAACCTCATCCGTCTTTCCCCGCCTCATTAGTTCATCTACAGCCTGCTTCGGATTCTTTTCATTAAATAACACATCGTATAATACGTTTGTGATCGGCATCTCTACGTCTTGCTGTTTCGCCAGTTGATGGGCAGCCTTTGTAGTACGTACTCCTTCAACAACCATTCCCATGTTTTCGAGGACCTCATCAAGCTTTTGCCCCTTACCAAGCATGTTTCCTGCACGCCAGTTTCGGCTATGTACACTAGTACAAGTCACAACAAGGTCGCCAATGCCGGAAAGCCCTGCAAATGTTAATGGGTTTGCGCCCATATAAGTACCGAGACGTGCGATTTCTGCAAGTCCCCTCGTCAAAAGGGCCGCTTTCGCATTATCCCCATATCCAAGTCCATCGGACATCCCAGCTCCAAGGGCGATAATATTTTTTAACGCCCCTCCAAGCTCTACACCGATCATGTCTGTATTCGTGTATACCCTGAAGTTCTGGTTAATGAATAGATCCTGTACATACTCGGCTTCTTCCTGGTCATCGGAAGAAACAGTAACAGTAGTCGGTTGGCGCAGACTAACCTCTTCGGCATGGCTTGGACCTGATAAAACAACAATGGATTTCCGCAAACTCTCGGGGATCTCTTCTTTTATAACTTCAGAAATCCTTTTCAGTGTATCTGGCTCAATCCCTTTACTCGCATGGACAATCGTAACAGGTTTCGTTAATTTGCTTGCGATTTCAGGAAGAACATCTCTCATCGCCTTTGTTGGTGTTACCAATAGAACCGTTTCTGCTCCTTCTAAAGATTCTCCCAATGAATCTGTTGCAATGATCGTTTCGGGCAACTCGATTTCAGGCAAATAGCGCTTATTAGTATGGGTTATATTTATTTCATCGGCCTGTTCTTTTCTCCTTGCCCACAGTTTTACACTATGTTGATTATCAGCTAACACTATTGCAAGCGCTGTTCCCCAGCTACCCGCACCAATAACGGCAATTTTCGCCATAAAGCGACACTCCCTTACTCGTTTATTTTTTGCCTATTTTACTTTCAGTCCCTTTAAAAAGCCGGCTAACATTTGCTCGGTGGCGCCAGACAGACAACACCGCAACAACCGCTGCCAGATATGCATATGTAATTGGATAATCACCTACTAGAACCAAAAAAGGAGGTGTAAGAACTACGAAAGTAATCGATCCAAGTGATACGTACCTTGTTATGATGATAAGGATAATGGCAATGATACCTGCATATAACGATGGCAAAAAAGCAACAGTGGCAAATACCCCGATAGTCGTAGCAACTCCTTTGCCTCCACGGAAATTAAAGAATACCGGCCAGTTATGGCCGATGATGGCAAAAATACCTGAAAGAAAAGGAGCCCAGGTCGTATCCGTCAAAAGCACACCCAGCCACACTGCTCCAATACCCTTCAGAACATCTAGAGCCAATACAGCAATCGCCGGACCCTTTCCTAACACACGAAGGGTATTTGTAGCACCGGCGTTGCCGCTTCCATGCTGTCTAATATCTATCTTTTTTACTTTTTTGGCAATCAGATAGCTAAAGCTAAGTGATCCGATCAAATAAGCGATCACACAAGATAATAAGATGCCCATTGTTTTCCCCCTATGAAACTTTTTCCAATTACCGTACCATCAGACAATACGTCACTCATTTTTCTTTCTGGCGATTATTCTGACCGGTGTGCCAAGGAAGCCGAACGTCTCGCGGATCCGGTTTTCAAGGAACCGCCTATAAGAAAAATGCAGAAGTTCAGGGTCGTTTACAAATAGAACGATTGCAGGCGGCTTAACAGCGACCTGTGTAGCATAATTAATTTTCAACCTTCTTCCTTTATCCGTAGGAGTCGGATTCATCGCTACCGCATCGACAATTACTTCATTTAGGATATTTGTCTTGATGCGCATGCTGTGATTTTCAGCCACTGTATTAATAACCGGGAATAGCTTTTGCAAACGCTGCTTTGTTTTTGCAGACACGAATACGATCGGTGCATAACTCAGGAACAGGAAGTGGTCCCTGATCTTTTGTTCAAACTCACGCATCGTTTTTTCATCTTTTTCTACAGCATCCCACTTATTCACTACGATAACGACCGCTCTGCCTGCCTCATGTGCATATCCTGCGATCTTTTTGTCCTGTTCTATAATACCTTCTTCTCCATCTATCACAACAAGGACAACATCGGAACGGTCTATTGCCCTTAGCGCACGTAAAACACTATACTTTTCTGTGCTTTCATATACCTTTCCCTTCTTACGGATTCCTGCTGTATCAATAATGACATAATCCTGGCCATCCTTTGTAAACGGTGTATCGATCGCATCCCTTGTCGTTCCTGCAATATCGCTGACAATAACTCTTTCCCTGCCAAGGATCGCATTTACAAGAGAGGATTTGCCAACATTCGGACGCCCGATTAAACTGAATTTAATCGTTGATTCATCATACTCCTGTTCATCTTCATCCGGAAAATGTTTGGCAGCTTCATCGAGCAGGTCACCTAATCCCAGTCCGTGTGCCCCTGATATCCCGATCGGTTCTCCAAAGCCGAGGGCATAAAAATCATAAATATTCACCATTTGCTCTGGATTATCCACTTTGTTCACTGCGAGCACGACCGGTTTCTTTGAACGATAGAGCATTTTAGCTACTTCTTCATCCGCTGCGGTTATTCCTTCCCTTCCATTAACCATAAAAATGATTACATCGGCTTCATCGATGGCGACTTCGGCCTGCTGGCGGATTTGCTCTAGAAACGGTTCATCGCCTATTTCGATCCCGCCTGTATCAATTATATTAAAATCATGGTCCAACCATTCGGCAGAGCTGTAAATCCGATCCCTGGTTATTCCTGGTATGTCTTCAACGATTGATACCCTCTCACCGACTATTCTGTTAAAAATGGTTGATTTGCCAACGTTTGGCCTTCCAACTATCGCGATAACTGGTTTTGGCATTTTAACACTTCCTTTCAGCTAGCCCTTTATTAAAGGGAAAAACTTAACAAATAAAACTCTTATTTAAAATTTTCACCATTTCGCTTGATTCTAACCCCTTGTGTTAAAGAAGGCAAAGCCAGTTTAACAAATTTGGGCTATAATTATTATTGATTTCATTTTGGAATCAACCGTAAATGCTCTGCTTAAAAAACAAAACCCTCCTATAAATGGAAGGGTTTTATCTTTCTTCTTATAGCTTTTTTATCTTACCAGAAAACCCTTTTTTGGACAACACATACTGTTGGTTGCAGTTCTGGTCAATGCTTAACGATTATATAAACATCATTGCTAAGCTTATGGGCAATTCCATCAAGAATCGCCTCAAGTTCAGCTGCAACTGCATCACCTTCCTCTGTTGTATTGCAAACAAAAACGTTTTGCCCGCTTTGTACCCTTGATGCATCTGTGGTTATTGTAGCTAATATTAATTTTTCAAGCTTCACTATGCTCCACGACCTTTCTGGTTTGATTCGGATTCAGTCGGCATACGCAAAGCGTTCTCTAGTATAGGAACTTTTGATATCACTGTCACTGCACGTTCCGGGTCTTTTTCCTGCGGCAAAATAAAGACGCCTATCCTTCCATCATCAAGATCTCTTTTTATTAACGGTACAAGAGCAGGATTGCCAGAATCACGGTACACTCCAAGCGCGATTGAAACATCATGGAGTATTGCCTGTCTCTGGCCCAGGTTTGCAATCGTAGATCTTGCATTGGCGTTTTTCGGTTTCACGATAAAACCGAGCCCGTGCTCCATAATTTCCTTTTGGCGTTCTGGAATTCCGATATTCATAATGTAAATATCGTCCACATAAAGTCCGGCTCCATCGAAGTGTATTTTTGATTGCTTGATTTCTGATATATCCCCGAGCTGGTTCCCGCTCATATATTTTCTTGCTATTAAAAAGGCAATCAACGCAACAAGTACCGACCACCAAAAGTTCAAGGCAAGGAACGTTAACGTTGTGACAAAGGATATAAATATCACCAGATAATTTCTGCCTTCAAATGTCATCGCTATTCCTTCTATATAAGAACTTCCCCTCGGTACAAGCTCTAACTTGTCCATTTCCTGCAAAGTAGTACGCTCCATGTTTCTCACATCTCTAAACTGGGACGCTGCAAGTGTTAGAAAAGTAATCGCAGTGAATTCCTGCTCCATAATGGATGGAACAGCAACTGTGCCAAGGGCGGACGCAATAAATCCGAGTGCTATATGAATAACCATTCCATGAGGATAGCTCGGATACTGCCGGTAATCTGTCCGGAACATATATAGCCTTGAAAGCGTACCTACAATTACTCCAAAAACAATTGGGTAAATATATTCGTTCATGAATATCCGCGCCTTTCCTGGGTCTTGTGGAGAAAAGTTTCCAGCGATTTTGTAATTCTTACAAAAGCACCCCATATCCCTGAGATTCCAAGCGTAACTGCCAGCACATCAAAGAAATGAAAGCTTCCAACTATGCCTGGAATTCCCAAATTATGATAAAGAAGTGCAAGCAGAATTTCGCCCTGCACAGCCCCCATTGCTAACACGGAAAAACGGGTTGAAAAAGTTTTTACAGTAAAATGAGCTACTATGACGAGAATGAATGCGATCGAGTATTTTGTATATAAAAACTCCCAAACAGGATCATAAATCGAAAAGAGCAACAAGGATACATAGACAAGAGCGATTATTAAAGCAATAACCACATGATGGACCATCATCCTCTTTGATATCGCCCGAAATGAAGCAGAACATAGTAAGCACAGTAATAAAAACGCCAGATTTATCGCCATCCATCCAATTTGAAGCACTTCACCGGAAAGCGCTATTAAAGCAAGAGTAACGAATGCATAATATGTCCGATAAAAGCTTTTTTTAAAATTAAAAGTAACTAAACCCCAGAACATCCATGCGATCCAAAAAAATAACAGGCCATCCAAGACAGCCACCTCCTATAATTTCCATTATGGGAAAAAAAGATGGAGTTTAGACGCTGTTTTATTTATTAGGAGAAGAATGAAAAGAATCCAGCTAACACATAATGAGTAAGAAAGGAGTGGATAACATGGGAAAAGACCGTCAGGAAACAAAGTTGAGAAAAGAAGGCAGGGTCCAATCCGATCGTGACCAGAGCCTGGAATATAAAGGAGCAGCAACGCTAGAGGGTCCCGAGAGTGCAAAAGTGCGCAACGGGTTAAAAAAGTAGCAGGAGAAAGCTTCACAAATATAAGAAGGGGGATGACTCACGATGTCATCCCCTTCAAACTTGTTATTTTAATTTTTTAAGCTGGTCGCCAATCATGTCACCGAGAGAGAAAGAAGTATTCCCATCATTGTCATTTTGATATTCTTTCACTTCGTTCGAAAGGTTCTCATCATTTTGAAGTGCTTTCATGCTAAGGGAGATGCGTTTTTCGTTCAGATTAACATCCAATACCTTAACCTGCACAGTTTCTCCTTCTGAAAGAACTTCTTGAGGAGTCCCGATATGTTTATTAGAGATTTCAGAAATATGAACGAGCCCTTCAACTCCAGGGGCAACTTCAACGAAAGCTCCAAAGCTTACAAGACGCTTAACTGTTCCTTCGATCTCGTCGCCGGCTTTGATCTTGCCTTCGATGTTCTCCCATGGTCCAGGAAGTGTTTCTTTAATGGAAAGAGAAATTCTTTCATTGTCACGGTCTACAGATAAAATTTTAACTTTCACCCTGTCACCTTCAGAAACCACTTCTGATGGAGTCTCTACACGATGGTGTGCCATTTGTGAAATATGTACGAGTCCATCGACACCGCCGATATCCACAAACGCACCAAAGTCAGTTAAACGCTGAACAGTGCCTTCTACAACCTGGCCTGCTTCCAATGAACCAAGTGTTTCTTGCTTTTTGTTTTCCACTTCCTGGTCCAATACAGCACGGTGTGAAAGAATCACTTTTGATTTTTCAGGATCGAATTCTACGATCTTCACTCTTAAGAGCTTACCTTTGTAATCAGAAAAGTCTTCTACATAATGTCTTTCTACAAGTGAAGCCGGGATGAAGCCTCTGACTCCAAGATCGACTACAAGGCCGCCTTTAACAACATCCGCCACAGTAACTTCAAAGATTTCTCCATTTTCATATTTTTCCTTTAAGTCTTCCCACGCTTTGTCTGCTACGACTGCCTTTTTAGAAAGAACAAGTTCATCTTCGGAAACTTTGATTACTTTGACTTCTATTTCATCGCCTTCTGAAACTGCATCAGTCATAACATCGACATGAAGGCTGGAAAGTTCACTAATCGGAAGAATGCCGTCCACTTTGTAACCCACGTCTAACAGTGCGTGTTTTTCTTCCACCTTCGTCACTTTGCCAGTCACTACATCTCCTTGCTCTACCGACTTAAATTCGGTCATTTCCTGGTTCATCTCTTCAGCCATTGACAAATTCCTCCTTAAAATCCAAAAAGAAATAAAACTTTTCAAATTAATTTATAAAAACCTTTCACCCTATGCGAAAGAATT
Source organism: Exobacillus caeni (assembly GCF_005747095.1). Taxonomy (GTDB): domain Bacteria; phylum Bacillota; class Bacilli; order Bacillales; family Guptibacillaceae; genus Exobacillus; species Exobacillus caeni. The sequence goes on from NZ_SWLG01000015.1 coordinate 94,638, forward strand.
TTATCCCTGTAGAAAAGGTTCTTTCTTTAACTTTCACTAAAATAGAATGATTTGTCAAGTATCCCGACTTATTTGTTTAAATTTTTTAAAAAACCATTCATCCTTATTTTAAATCTTTTTGGGCTTCCTTATCAAGTAACTCTTGAATTTCGTTCATGATTACTTCTGTTGCTTTTTTTGCCGCGCCCTTCTCTTCTTTTAATAACGAAAGGTCCATCGGATTTCCAAAAGTAATCTTAACTGTTTGGAACGGTTTATATGAACCGGTTATCGCACAGGGCACAACCAGGACGCCAGGACGGACCGCAAAGAAACCTGCACCGGATAATCCCTTTCCAAGCTTACCGGTTTTACTTCTGGTACCTTCTGGAAAAAGGCCTAAAACGCCTTCGTTTGATAGAATTTCCATACCGCTTCTAAGCGCCTGTTTATCTCCCATCCCGCGCTTAACAGGAAATGCGCCAACATTGCGGACAGCAGCGCCAAGCACCGGGATGTCAAACAGTTCCGCTTTGGCCATAAAGTGTACCTGACGCGGGCAGGCTACACCCACCAGCGGCGGGTCAAGATTATTGATGTGATTACTGCATAAAAGAACCCCTTTACTAACCGGGACGTTTTCGAGACCTTCTACTTCAATACGATTAAACAGTTTAAAGTAACCCTTAAACAATCCTTTTCCAATATCATAAAGTGTCATCTTATTCATGCCCTCTCTTTCACTAGTGACATGATTTGTTGAACAACATCGCCAATCGTAAGGGATGTTGTGTTGATCTCGATAGCGTCTTCTGCTTTAATCAACGGTGACACCTCTCGTTCTGTATCGCGCTTATCCCTTAAAGCTATTTCACTTTTGATTGTTTCAAGATCCGCCTCCACGCTATTTTCGATCAATTCTTTATACCTTCGTTCCGCCCGTTTATCAACAGACGCTGATAGAAACACTTTGAGGCTTGCATCTGGAAGCACATGGGTGCCAATATCCCGGCCATCCATCACTACTCCGCCTTCTTTTGCAAGCTGTTTTTGCCTTTTCACCATTTCCTGGCGAACTTCTTTTTGCCTTGCTACAAACGAAACGTTATTCGTTACTTCTGAAGAACGGATTTCACTCGTTACGTCTTCCCCATCTAAAAATACTTTTTGATTTCCCTCTATCACTCTTAAATCGATTTTTGTTTGCGCTAATAGAGTAGACAGCTCCAGACCGTTTTCCAGGTCGGTTTCTTTTCGAAGACCTTTTAGTGTAAGCGCACGATACATGGCGCCGGTATCTATGTAAATATAAGAAAGCTTTTCGGCTACAAGTTTCGCAACAGTACTTTTTCCGGCTCCTGCCGGTCCATCAATCGCAATATTAATATTCTTACTCATATTAACCCCCAGCTTGCAATAAACTTAACCTGCCATCCATTAGAAAAAGCAGGCACCTCCTGCTTTTGACAAGTCATATAAACCTCTAATAACTTCTGTAATCATACCATAACTTAAGGCGTTGGGTCTATTGTTTCTAGAGGCTCTGACTGCTTTAGATTGTAGACCCCTTCATAATATATCGTTTTATTCAATTTGGCTTCCCATGCGTCATAAGAGAGCAAAAACTGGGCAATAACCAGAAAAGCAAAATGGATCCATAATAGTTTTATGATAAGAGATTCTACTTTTTTCATATCCATTCCTCCTCTTCTCAATTGTTGGTAAAAGGGAGTACGTTTATACACCACATACATCTATATGGAATCTAAAGAAACTCGTTGATCGGCAGGGCTTAAATGGATATAGGTCCACTTATCTACATGCTTAAACTTTTTATCGGAGCATGGCATTCTCCTCTGATATAAAAGTTATTCTTTTTTGTATAGTAGAGTAGGACGAGGGCTTTCGCCCTCGGACCCCTCATCAAACCGGACGTGCGGCTTTCCCGCATCCGGCTTTCTTTTCGTTAGTTCCCCA
>NZ_SWLG01000016.1 GCF_005747095.1 Exobacillus caeni
CACTCCAAATCAGTAATATATAGAAATGATTATCCGTTATTATTGGGGAATTTGAAACCGTTGTTATTAGGGATTTTAGCACCGTTGCTTACAGGAGCATTAATTCCTGAATAAATTGTAGAAATCCCTATCGCCTCATCCAGGTTAGATATAATGGTATTTTCTTTTATAAGTACTTCTGCAACATCATAATTCCTCTCTTTTTGCCAGTAATTATTAACTTTTATCAAAGGTATATCTTTTCTTGTTAAGCCATTGGCTGTAATAAAATTGTTTACTATCTCTACTTTGTTTGCAGCTTGAGCTGAGATACCGACAGCATCCCCCATTACTTGGAAATCAGAGTTCTCTATCGTTACTATTGCATCCTTATGTCCTATATGAAGACCTATGGCATAATTTTTAAACGAACAATTATTGAACTCATATTTTCCAGCAAGGTTTATCTTAGGGCCATCTTTTCCACCTTTTGCTGCCACAAACTCGCAATTATTATATGTGCCTCTTGGAAGGTCTAGTCCAGTTTCGGGATTATAGCCGGTTATTTTTAGATTTTCAAAAATACTGCCCCCTTCTACTCCTCCACTGATTGCTCGGAATGCTGGCTGGCCAATAATAGTTATGTTTTTAAGATGAACTGGTTTTCCCCATATAGATAATCCCGAATCTTTTTTCTTATTATTATTTTGTATGGTTATATTTGAAGCTGTTACTCCGAATGGATCTTTACTGCTAATCGAAAATAATGCATCCGTGAAGACCATATCCTCAATTTTTATGTTAGGTCCTGTGAAATATGTTAAGGAGTCATTTATTTTGTTTCCAATAAATGTTGCATCATGGTATGCCATGATTCTGGTCCTATCAAAATGATTATTTTTTACTAAGGCTCCTGTAAAGGGCTCAGATATTGCAAGCCCAATTGCTCCTTTAGAACCCATAATATTCCCTTCAACAATAGCATCTTTTCCATCAAATAAAATAACATCATAAGCAGCATTATTATAAAACTTGTTATCCTTAATAACAATATCTTTATTCTGAAAAAAACCTGCTTCTACATCAATTCCTGACTGAGGAGCTGCGCCTTTTGTATCATGAATTATATTGTTGATTATTAATACATCTTTTGCTCCACCAACCGTGATTCCTTGTCTGCGGTTAAAGGCAAACTCTGAATTTTTAACAGTTACCTTTTCTGTAATCACTTTGTTCCAAAGTTCTATGTATAACTTGTCAGTAGTTGTTTCATCAAAAACTAAATATATATAGTTTGCTTCTTTTGGAATTGTAATGGTACTGTTAGTAACTTTTTGAGCACTGAGCCGGGAAAGAAATGTACCATTTTTTTTATAGAAAAAAACATCATATTCACTGCTTGAAAGATTTTGTACATGATCAATCACAAATGTGCTTTGTTCATTAGTCATCATTTTTTCAAGGGAGAATTTTGATCTGATTTTATTGTTATTGGGTATCAGCGCTCCGTTAGAAGCTATTGAGCCCGATTCAAAGTCACCCTTGTATAATTCGTCTATCATAGTAGCTGAAGCTCCTATGCAAAGCCCATCACCAGTAAAGTTTTCTGCTTTTACATCATCTATGTTTAGGTTAATTGCGCCATTAGCTAAAATTCCATAACCGCCTTCGTGTGTTCCCGAGGTATAAGGTGAATCCTTCTTAAAATAATCATGTACATCTTTGTCACCCCTATAAGTTCCACCCTTTAAAGTAACATTTTTTGTACCAGGTCCAATATATAGTAATTCATACCGTTCTTTACCGTTTGCTTCTTTTTGTAGAATGGCTTCTTTATCAAGTTCAAAAGTAATATCGTTAACCATGTTTATTCTGCTTTCCTTATCTATTAGATAGATGCCAGCAGGAACATAAAACGTAGTGTAGCCCTGTTCTTTTGCCCATTGGAGTGCTTGATTTATTCCTTTTGTGGTTTCCAAGGCGTTATTCCCTTTGTTACTAACCTTCCAGCGATCAAGTTCTAAAGTATAGATTTTACCATTCGCAATTCCATCTCCATTAGCAACATTAAAAGAAACAAATATTAAGCAGCAAAATGTAACTAAACAAAACAATAATAATTTATTTTTATATCCCATCTCTTCTCTCCTATTGTTATTCTTTATTAATCATTATGGTCATAAAAATCCCTTATCATAATTAGAAAAAATAAATAAAGAGAGAAGAAATCATCTTAATAATTAACCTTTCTATTAACTAATATCCTAGAATTAAATCTACCTAACAACCCTTTTAGAACTCCGAATAAGTAGATAAACTCAGATGATTTATAAAAAACAGTTAAATAGATTATATTAGGAATCAAAATACAGATGACTACTTTTAAAGCTATACTTCCTAGACCTGCTTCCGGTACAAAACTGCATAGAAAATTTGTACAATAGTATGCACCTACGGCCACAACTAAATAAAGAAAATACCTAGTAAAGTAATGAGCTACTGATGTTTTAAATACTTTTCTATAAACAAGAACTGGTGTAAGCCAAAATGGAACTAGTAAGGTACTTACAAGAGTTCCAAGAAATACACCTGCAATTCCTATATATTGAACTAATATTATCGAGAAAACCAGATTAATAGCTGCTTGGAGCAAAGGTGCCCACCTATCCTGATGGAAGATGCCTGAGGTTGTCTTCATTGTAGTAATCGAATTTCTCATCCCTCTTTCCAAAAAAAGAAACATGAGGATGAATAAAACATTTTTATCCAATAAAAATTCTGATCCAATCCACAGAGTAATGAAAGGATCTAAAATTATTAACAAGGAAATAGAAAAAAATGAATAAAGCCAAAAATTCAATAACCACATTGCTTTATATACACTATATATTTTTTCTATGCTTTCCTTGGCAACCAGGTTACCAACACTATGATATAAATTACTAAAGATTTGATTAGCAAACGTTCTACAAATTTCTATAAGCATTTTATAATTTGAATACAAACCAACAGCTGCCACACTGACAAAAGAAGAAATAATAATACTATCTGTTCCAAAAATTAAGTAGGATCCAATATTCTGTAATATTATTGCTTTTACATTTTTTATGATACTGCCTTTTGTCTCGTTGTCTAACTGGGTTGTAACTTTTTCTTTTAAGAAGGGATACATTCTATCTACCTTGATAGAAAGGATAAGTGAAGTCAAAATGGTTATAATACTTTCTATTACTAAATATATAAAATAGTTTTGTGTATACACTAATATGGCAATTCTTATCCCAGTTAAAATAATAGATGAAACTGAAAAGACAATTGTAACAATATAATTTCTTTGACAGACATTTAAAAAGGAGTGTTTATAAATAAAAAAATAAGGAGCAATTGTATTAATTAGAAATATCAAGTAAATCAGCAGCACGTTTTCAACTTTTGTATCATTTACAATAAATCCAAGAAAAGGCACAACAATTAATCCCAATAGTAGTACTACTCCAGCTATAATTAGATAGGCATTTTTATATAGCTTCATTAACGCTTTTATTTTGTCTTTATCATTTTCTGCAACTGGTTTATAAAGACTGTACATTATACTTGAACCAATCCCAGCTTCTGCTAGAGCGAGCATTCCAAGAATATTTGCAAACAGTCCATTAATCCCTAAATATTCTATTCCTAAGTAAGTAATAAAAACAGTTCTAGAAATAAAGCTTAAAGCTGTTATTATCAGTTGGTTTCCTAATCCTGCAGATATATTGATTAAAGAATGTTTAATTCGCATAGTTAATCAGATCTACATTCTTTATATAGATTTACAAGTCTACTATTGAAATCCTGTGTAAAAGGTAAATTTTTAAAAAGCATAGAATACACCCCTATGTACTTTATATCCCTCAAGAAAAGTTTTTCCTGTTCACTGTACCACCTTTACAACCTTTTTTTATACTAATAAATCCATAGACCTTTTATTAGTGTTTCATTTTTATTATAAGACCTTTCAACACCAACACATAACGTTTTCAATAAAGAACAAAGTAATAGAACTATTATAATTTCAAAGTCCTTATAAATTAGTCTCCCCCCACTTGGGAAATATCCCGAATTTTAAAAATTACTTCCTTTCTGTTAACGCTATATTAAGTTTAAAATATTACTGCTAATTGTATACATAATAAAAGATTATATTACTCTACAGGTAAGAATTTTTTCTTTTAGAAACAAGTAATATTAACTTATACATTTGTGGATAAATCCAAAATATAACAAAGCGAATTTTATGATGCTGACGATTTTATTAATCCTGAAAGTATGAACGTTTACTCTCCTTAATTTAAAAAAATGACGCCGATATTTCAGAGGTTGTTGGGATAGATATTATGCGGAACCTCCAAGACATGATATTAAAGTAAGCGTTTATGATACAATCTACTCCTTTATAATAAATTTTGAGTAGTAAACATGATGTTTAACCCTGTTGAAACACTTACAGTTAACTCCCGTAATTATCTCAATCATTGAATAATCTTTTTTTAAAATACACTATAAGTATTGACATTAATAAAACAATTGGTTGTATCTCTAAATGTTTTGCACTGTCCTTTATATTAATATAAGGTTTTACATACTCGTAATATAAATTGTAATTTGATAATCTACCGCGAAGATTATAATTATAGAATTTTATTTGCTGTTTAATATAGCATGCTGTTCCTTTAGGATTTTTTCCAAACACTTCCTTCATATTATTAGTTAAACCATCATCAAGGTATTCGCATAAATAAATCGTTTCATTAAACCATCTTAACTTATAACCATCATTTGCCATTCTATCCCAAACAGTTGCTTCCGTTATAAATTTTTCATTTTCAAATTCATCAAATTTATAATTTTTTAATATTTTTGTATAAAAAACTTCTGCTTTGTCTCCTGTTATATTATGATTGTTACGTTCAAGGGATGAAGCATCAATATATTCACCCTTAAAAGTAGTCCCATAAATATCATTTTTATTTTTCCCTTTGTTCCCAGAAACGCCACAGAATTTCCCACTTTCTCCTATTGTTTGCTCCCAAAAAATAACTTTTTCAAGCGCATCATCGGTTAATTTGTCATCAGAGTCTACTATAAAGAACAATCTTCCAGTGGCGAGATCTGTTGCTTTATTTATTGCTCTGTGTTTCCCTCCATTACTTACCTTCAAGAATCTTATTTGAAATTTATTTCTTTCTTCTTTCCAGCGATTAACTAGATTTTCCGTATTGTCAGTCGAGCCATCATCGATAATTAACCATTCAAAATCTTGAAATGTTTGTGTCTTCAAAGAGTTATATAGTTTTTCTAAAATATATCCTCTATTATAAGTTGGGGTGAATACGGTAATCTCCATTTTATCCTCCCTCTTCATATAGTTCATTATGAAACCCTTTTACTTTGTAACTCACTCAATACTCTTAAATTTATACTTCTTATACAAAATCCTTGAGTAAAAGGCAAAATGTTAAATGAAGAAGAATAAACCCCTATATCTTTTGTGTCTCCTTGGGAAAAATCAACAGATCCTGATTTCCGTGTAACACCCATCAAGTACCTTATAGCTTTGTCGCTACTTTCTAAACAATCAGAAGAAACTCCCTTTAATTGGGCAGCGTTTAATAAAAACCATCCCAATGTTGCAGTAGAGGAAGAGTCAGTTCTACATTCGCTCCTAGTTACAGTCCAGTTCCATCCTCCATTTGGCTGTTGATATTTAATGACTACTTTAGCGAAATTTTTTATACTATCCTCAAGTTTCACATTATATTTTTTGCTCCCTTTCAATTCATTCCATGTGTCTATAAGACCAATAGCAAACCACCCTAATCCTCTACCCCACCCAAATAAACCCAGAGGTACTTTAGAATTAATATCATAAACATGACATGGTATTCCATTATCTTTTAGCATTCCATACTTCTCATATTCTTCAATTTGCTTAAGAGCTAAGTTAATACAATCTTCTTTATTATATTTAATCCCATAAGTTGATAAAAAAGGACATATAAACCCAATAGTATCAATATACCGATAATTTTCCATGAATTTCCTATATTCTACTGTACCATCATTACCTATATGATCATTTATTAGTTCCCAAATATAATCCAATGCACTTTTATATTTATCAATATCTATAAAGTCTAACTTCATAATTGCATAGGCTAGAATAGCAGAATCTATATGTTTTGGTTTTTCAATCCATTGTCCTTTTTGATTAAAATGCTTTTCTAAGAAAATGTTAATTTGATTTTCGATTTCTTTATCTCTATTAGTTTTCAAATATTCGATTAAACCTAATAAGAGCGATGCTTTCTGCCAGTGCTGGATAGTACTTTTAGTATAGTTACCTTTAAACATATCAATTATTATTAACCTTGAGTTATCCGTTACTTTTATTTTTGGCGTTTTTAATAACCAACTGGTTGCTCTGTTCGTAATAGAATTATTCCATAAAAGTTCGTCATTATATCTACCAATATGAATCCTGCCAATCCAATTATTCATTATAGGCAATATGTCTGTTACAACAACTATTAATACAGACATAAATAAAAAATATATAAATACTTCAACTATCATTAAAGTCAGCATCCTTTCAACCTTGCCTTATTTAACATATCCCAATCCATTATCCAAATCTTTTGACATTTCATTACACATAGCCGGGGTTATGTTTTGTCCTATAGTCCAACTATCATCATAAATTTTTGATTTTGCCATGTTATATCTATGCTTCTCTAAATATTCTTCAGTCTTTGCTAAGACTCTAGCTGGATTTCCCCCTACCACTGATCCTTCAGGAACAGACTTTGTTACTATACTACCAGCAGCTACTATAGATTTCTTTCCTATTGTTACTCCTGGCATTATAAGAGCCCGTGCTCCTATAAATACGTTGTCATCAATTTTTATTTTTGCAATCTTTGTGTAATCAAGCTCCCTCTTTGTACTAGCATCATGAGCTAACAAATAAACCTGCGGAGCAAAAGTAACATTATCCCCTATCTCTATCAGCCAGCAGTGTGCATAATCAATAGTACTACTGGTCAAACCATGACAGTTTTCCCCCACTTTCATCCCTCTTTGAATACAAGCTTCAACAGTTAATTCTTCAAGCGATTTGTTTCTCATAAGTGCTTTTAGGAGTCTCATTATTGGATTTAACATACCCCTTACCTCCATTTCTTGCAAAATAAAAAAGATAGGGAGATTTTCTTGTCTATTCCTACCTTTTAAATTAATTTATATAATTTTTCTACTTCATTTTCATTTCCAAGATGTTCGTTAGATAAGTTAACTATAAATTTATTTTTTAAATTTTCTTCTTTAATTATCCGTTGTATACCATCTGCAATAGATACATAGTCCATATTAACAATCAATCCATTTTCCATATTATCAACCTGGTCCTTAGCAGTAGTAAAATTTGTTACAACAATAGGTTTATGGAGGATCTTGGCTTCCTCAACAGCTATAGATTTACCTTCAAATCTGGAAGGTTGTACATAGATATCAGCTTTTTTGATATATGGATAAGGGTTATCTTTGACACCTAAAAGTGTAAATTCATTCTGAAGATTATTCTTTTTTATCATACTTTTATAACTTTCATTTTCTTCTGGGGTTCCAGTTCCCAAAACACGCCATCTTATTTTATAGCCACGATTAATTAATATTTTGCAAGCTTCTATTGCCATATCTATACCTTTGACTTGGCATAATCTTGCTACTGTTACTATATTTATTGTATTATCATCCGTTTCATAATTATCATATAATTCTTCCTTTGAGAGCGATTGAACTATATGTGAAGAAACTATATTATTTATAACTTTGACTTTATGAGAGTAACTTGGAAAATGTGTTACTAGAGACCGCTTACATTCTTGAGAGACGGTAACTATATGGTTCAATTCCTGAAAATAAGAATTATCAATTTTTTTATCCATGCCTGAGTTTGAATAATTTGTGTGAATCCACCCGATTTTTTTATCAGCTTTTACTTTATTAATAATAAAATAAATAGGGGACCGTTCTAAATAACCGATGGCAACATGGTATTTCTTATTAAGATTATTTAAAGAGCCAGAAATATATTTCCAAACTCTTTGATCGCACCTTGCTCTATTTATTTCATTCCTAAAGATATAGCCTGCTTGAATTCTTGAGATTACGATATTTAATCTTCTGTTCTTTACACAACAGTATATAGCCTTTTTTATTGGCATATCAAAATATTTAAACTCTTCCGGCTCTTTCAGTAAATTAACTTGTTTTGGTAACTTTCTCAGAAATATTCCTTGATGTTTGAATAAATATAAATCTACTTCAAATTTTGTATAATCAATAGTCTCTAATAAAGAAATTAATGACTTCTCAGCCCCACCACAATTTAAGCTATTCATAACAAACAGGACCTTTTTTTTCATTGTGTATCACCTAATCACAAATTTTATATAACTTCTTTATTTCGTCTTCAGTGCCTAATTTTAAACTAGATAAATTTTGAATTAAGTTTTGTTTCAAGGTTACATTGTTTATTAAACGTTCAATCCCCTCTGCTATTCCGTTTGGATCCATATTGACAATTAAACCGTTCTTACCGTCCTCAATTTGATCTTTTGCAGTACTAAAATTTGTTACAACTATTGGTTTATTTAATATTTTAGCCTCATCTATCGCAATAGATTTCCCTTCGAATCGAGAGGTCTGTGCATAAATATCAGCTTGTTGAATATATGGATAAGGATTGGGGTTTAGTCCTAATAATCTAAAATGATCATCTAGTTTATTTTCTTTTATTAATTTAGATAGTTTATTTCTTTCTTCTCCTTCACCGATCACATTCCATTTTATGTTATATCCTTTATTGATTAGAATCTTGCAAGCTTCGATCGCTAATTCGTATCCTTTTTGATAGTGTAACCTACCAATTGAAAGTATAACTGTTTCATCTTTTTTCCTATTATATAGATCTTCATCTTTTTCTTGGGCCATTTTATTTATCATTATTGGAGACACTATATTATAAATCACTTCAACTTTTTCTTTTTGAGTCGGAAACCTCTTTTTTAGGATACTTGCACATTCTTCTGAAACAGTGATTATATTATTTAATTTTTCAAAATAGATCAGGTCAAACTCTGGGTTCATTCCTAAATTATCATAATCGATATGAACCCAACCTATTTTTTTGGTTGCATTCACATGATCTACACAAAAGTAGGTGGATGACTTTTCTAAAAAACCTATTGCCATATCATATTTCTTATTGATATTTTCAAGAGAACTTGAGAGATACTTCCAGCTGATTTGCTCTCTCTCAGAGATATTTTCTTTTATTCTATTTGCAAGAAAATATCTCAAACGATTGATCGCAAGTAATGGTTTTCCGTTCAGTAATAATTTATTGACTGATTGTAGTAATGGAGCTGAAAATAATTCATATGATTCTGGTAACGATAATAAATTAACTTCTTTCGGAAGGTATTCCATAAAAATACCTTCATGATTAAAAAGAAATAGATCAACATTATACTTTTTAAAATCAATTTGAGCTAATAAGCTGACCAAGCTCTTCTCTCCTCCACCTGCTGACAAACCAGGCATCACAAACAGCAAATTTTTTTTCATAAAACACCTCAGACTCTTGCAAATAAATTTTCTAAATGATTGACTGCTTGATAAGACTTTTTTTGTATTTGTGGTATGGATTGCCGAAGCTTTTGTCTAATAGCCTCTTCTTCGTTAAACATCTTCCCAAACTTATCTTTTAATTTGTTACTGTTAGAAATTTCTTCTATATTTAATACTAGCTTTTGTTCCCCAAAAATATCTTTTGAAATGCCTTTAGATTTCACACTATATCCCAATACCATTGTTGGAACACAACTTGAATAAGCCGCTATGGTAGCATGTGTTCTTGCTCCTATAAAAAACCTCATCCTGGCTATATAACCCTTATACTGAGTTGAATTTAAATTATCAGGAAGCATTATTACTCTTCCTGTATCTTTAAATTCTTCATAAAAACTATGAAGAATTTCAAAATCATTATTCCCCTGATCGATGACATGTGGAGTAAGAGCAATTGTCATATCTGTGGTATTAAGAATATGCAAAATAAGATTTCTAACAGCTGACTTAGAATCCTTATTTTTCTTGTAAACCAATGGGCTGAAGTTAAGACCAACTGTATTATCTTCCTGCCAACCTTCTGGCAACTTTAACTCTTCCTTTTCAAGCGTAAAAGCTGAATCCGCACACAATTCTACATTAGTTAGCCCTTTCTCTATTAACATCTCAAATGTTAGGGTTTCGCGAGCCAGAATTAAATCAAATAACTTCAAATCTTCAAGTTTCCTAGCAGACATGTCTTCTTCACCAATCGAACATCCCCACAATATTAACTTTTTCCCAAGGGCTTTTACCCTTTTATGGATTTCATACCAGCCAGGCTGCTCTCCATAACAATAATTATCTCCTCCAATGGACAAGCATACATCTGCATTTTTGATATGTTTTATAACATTGCTATGGATCTTGCCAAGAGCAAAAGACTCATCGTTAAAGACTTTTACCTTAAAGGAAGAGATCAACCAGTCATAAGAAAACTTTTCAATAGTAGAATCGGAGCCATCATAAATTCCATCTAATTGAGTTATTATTTTGTCAGATTCTGGCCTACCTGAGACAAGATGAACCTTCGCCCCTGGCATCCTTTCTTTTATAATTTTTGTTGAAGCACGAACAATTGCTTCACACCCTCTGTTTTGACTTCCTCCATGAAAAAACATTAAGATATTCATCTCACTAACCTCCGTATTTATTTCGAAATCTACTATAAGCGGTTACACAATAAAGTCCGGCAATTGATTTTCTCTTGATCATGTCCAGGAGAAACCGTTCATACCTACCTACTGTTTTATAAAGACTATGGTACTGCATCGACAATGCTTCTTTTACATGTTCGCTATTTACCATACGCTTCACATAGTTATACCTTTTTCTAAAGGTTAGTTCCTGTGTAGAATAAAAATACAGGTGGATAAAAGACATAACATTCCTGATTAACTTATGAGATTTATATTCTTTAATCTTGGTTTCGTTATACTTTTCTGTCACTATTTCTGGTAACTTTGCGAGATACACTTCTTCAGCTCTTTGGAAATAGTCCTTTTCTAATATATTTTTAGTTGCACTCCCTAAAACATCACGGTAATGATACCCTGTATAGTCGATATACCTTGCTGATCTTGCGTGACTAAAATAAATCATATTAAACATTCCATCTTCACCAAGTGGAACACCAACAGGAAACCTTATATTCTGTTCTGTAATTAATTTATTTTTATATAGCTTGTTGCATACGGTATTACAATTATCAGCTTTTAGAAAATAAGGTAATAACTCTTCCTCAATATAATCCGAATCTAACTTTTCATTTACTCTGAAAGGATATCTTGTAGTGGTCGTTCTTTCTTCATTATCGCTTTGAAAATTACAAAGGATTACATCACAATCATTTTCCATTACTTTTTCATATAGAAAACTGTACATATCCCTTTCCACAAAATCATCTGAGTCAACAAAACCAACATAATCTCCAGACGCAATATCTAATCCACTATTCCTAGCTGTACTAACTCCCTGGTTTTCCTGATTAATAAGGATTATACGTTTGTCCTTCTTACAATAGTTTTCAATAATGTTTTTACTCTTATCGTTTGATCCATCATTTACAAAAATAAATTCACATTGTTCTAAAGTTTGGTTTATAAGTGCCTCGATACATTGAGCGATATATTTCTCACTATTAAAGACTGGTATGATTACACTTACCTTTGTTCTCATATAACTTGCTCCTTAACCAAAAAATCCCTTTTCTTTATGAATAAGTTTCATAGAAAAAAGGGTTAACTTCCGAATACCTTGTATAATTTTATTAATTCATCCTGATTGCTGTAATTCTTCTTTGCTGTTCCATCTATTAAATTACTTCGCAGTTCATTTTCTAACATTAATCTTTTAATTCCTCTTGACAGTCCTTCAATACTTAAATCACAGATTAAACCATCTATCCCATCCTGAACCTGACTCCTGGCTGTTGGATAGTTTGTTATTAAGACAGGTTTTCCTAATATCTTTGCCTCTGTTACTGTAACAGCTTTCCCTTCATATCTTGATGGCTGAACATATAAATCACAGTTTTTCATGTAGGGATAGGGATTTGTTTTTTTTCCTAGCAAAATAAAGCTTTCTTTCAGTTGATACTCTTCAATTAGCTTTCGAAGTTCAGTTTCATAACCACCATAGCCAATGACAAACCATTTTATATTTTGATAACCTTGTTCATGTAGGTTTCTTAACGCTTTAATAGCTATATCAAAACCTTTTACATATGACAATCTGCCAACGGATAATAGATTAAATGATTCGCTATCATGTTTATAGTAAACCTCTTCACTTGCCATCTTTTTTATAAATTCTGGCGAGTTAATGTTCTCCATTTGGAACACCTTGTATTTAAGAGAAGGATATGTGTGTAAAAAAGATTCTGTTACCTCATCTGAGATAGAAGCAATATAATCAAATTTATTCCATACATTAAGATCGAGTTTGTTATCAATTTCTAGTTTGCCATAATCCGTATGAATCCAGGCAATCTTCATCTTTGCATTTACCTTATATGCCAAAATATCATGGGGCCATGCATAGCTTATTGCAATATCATACAGTTTACTTTGCTTGGGTAAAAAATAAGTGGAATATTTTAATGATAGCTGCATCTGAATATATCCAGAACCTTCCTCTAATTTGAGAAATTTAGATTTGGCATTAGCTATATATTTGCTTGCTAATCTTACAAATGCAGTTGAATATTGCTTTTCTTTTACACATTCAACAATTGGTTTCCGAAAAAAAGAATACTGCTTTATTTGAGGTAGAACATTTACCTGATCTGGTATTAAACTTAAAAACTCTCCTGAATGGTTGAAAATTAAAAGATCAATATTATAAGAATCATAATCAAAACTCTCAAGCATATTAACCAAACTTCTTTCAATACCGCCGATTTCCATATCATAAACTGAAATTAGTATATCCTTTTTCATAGCAACCCTCTCAATTAACTACTTTTTACTTCGTTTAACTTAGAATGGCTTATGTATTTGCTCTCTCTTTTATTCAAGTATAAAGTGTTAGAGGGAACATGCCCTTTAACAACGCTTCCAGCTGCGATCACTGCATTATGACCTATTACCGTATCCTTTAAAATAACAACATTCGAACCTATCCAAACGTTTTCACCTATAATAACTTCTCCTTTTATAAGGTGACTATCACCTTCATTTTTATAATTATGATCATGGTCATTTATACATACATTAGGAGCTATCTTTGTGTTTCTTCCAATACTCACCTTTTTAACACAATTAATATTACAATTATCATTAATGAATACTTTTTCCCCAATGATCAGCTCCCCATCCAAATCTACGCGAAAACTTGCATTTTTTCGTATAAACGCAAATTCACCGATTGTAACCCTTGCCATTTTATTAAAAACTTCAATTTTGCTATTAGACTGAAGGGAGAAAATGGAAGATCGGATATTTTTAAAAAATAGCAATTTATAGAACAATCCTCTTATAAATCCTATTAATTGGGAAAAGTTCATGATAAGTGTAATATATAATCCTCGATTCCTAACTTCTCTTCTTAAGGTCTTGATAATTTTTATTATTGTAGTTACCATTATTAATCTCCCTCAATCTACTTTAATTAAATCTATATATCTTTCTTAGCTTTGCAATGTTATTCCCGCCAATTATTTTTGAAAGAGTAGATTTTAAATATCCTTTTATGCGAGCTTTTGGAGGCAACCAACTTTTATAAAAATGATGAATGGCGTACGTATTACTAGTTAAGAACTTTCGGCAATTAATATAATCATAAGGAGAAAAATATGTCTGAGGATAAAATGCACCTATCCCTGACAACTCTTGATATTCACCATTCCTTTTCAAGCCGAATTTTTGAAGTAAATCAGATAAGATAGCTACGTTTGTAAAACTGTCAATTGTTCCATCTTCTTGTATGAAGTTCTTATTATTATAAGAATCAAGGAATAGCTTTATCAGTTTATTTCCTTTAGCGGCTCCTATTGTACTTGTCGCAATAAAGTTTTCTTGTTCAAACCCCCAGAACGATTCATGATGTAACAAATCATCAAAGGATTTAAACAACTCAACATCTGTATCTAAATAAATCCCCCCGTAATTATATAAGGCTTTGACCCTTACAAAATCGCTAACAAAGGCGAATTTTTTAGAACGATAAGCTTCTCTTACGTAAGAATTACTACTATTAACATCGAAGTTTTGTTCATTCCACTCAATAATTTCATAGTCTGTTAAGTGCCTTTTCCAACTATCGATACATTTTTGGATTACTTTAGGTTTTTCTTTACCTCCGAACCAACAATAATGAATTATTTTTGGAATCTTATTTTGTTTAACCATTATCGATCTCCCTTAATGATGGAAGTTTTATTTTATTCGATCTCAACCTTTTCATTTTGCCA
Source organism: Exobacillus caeni (assembly GCF_005747095.1). Lineage (GTDB taxonomy): Bacteria > Bacillota > Bacilli > Bacillales > Guptibacillaceae > Exobacillus > Exobacillus caeni. The sequence goes on from NZ_SWLG01000016.1 coordinate 14,603, forward strand.
CTTAATAAATTCAATTAATGTTTTAATTTCTTGAATCTGTTCTTTTTCAACTCCGGCACTTTTTAAGTCTTTTACAAATTCAAGCCACTCTCTTTCAATAACTTGTTGGTCCTGTTCATTTCCAGTTAAAAGTAGTGTTTTCAGGTCAACATCCAGTACAAATGATATTTTCTCTAATACCTGGATAGAGGGATTCTGGTTTAAGTTCCGTTCTATGCTACTTAAATATGACTTTGAAATTCTAGCTTTTTCTGCGAGTTCGGATAATGTATACCCCCTATTTTTCCTGATTTCCATTATGTTTTTTCCAATCATCCTTTATACCTCGTTATTCCTTATATTGTGTATTTCTTTTTAAAAAGGGAATTAGAAAGTATAAAACCCTTCAGCCTTGATAAAAGCATATTCGAATAACTTTCTATGATTTTCATAATAATGTTATAAGGAGGGATTAAATTATGCTTCAATTGCCAGGCAACCTTTCCAGGGACTTAAGCAATTGCTATCATAAACTAATGTATTCCTATAATTTTATCCTTTACAGAGACTGTAGAGACACACTATTAAAGCAAAAATTTTATAAGAGGGCAAAAGTTCATGAATATAAATACCTTTGTAAAGTCAAGCTAAACTCACAGCAGTAATGGCCTTTTTAAGACAATCTATTACTCTCATTTGTTCCTCTGTAGACATATTTGTTCCAGAAGGTAAACAAATCCCCGAGGAAAATAATTCTTCTGAAACACTAATTTTTTCGCTATGAGAATAATATGGACACTGTCTAAATACCGGTTGTAGATGAAGCGGTTTCCACACTGGCCGTGCCTCAATATTTTCTTTTTCCATATCCTGAATTATTGCAGATACCCTTACATTTGCTGCTGTTTGATCGATTGTTAAGGTTGTTAGCCACCTATTTGACTTTGTATTTTCTAATTCAGGCATAAACTTTACTCCCGGAAGAAAAGCTAGTTCTTGTTTATATTTTTGAAAAATGGTTCGTTTTGCGGCTACTCTTTCTTCTAAAACTTCTAATTGACCTCGACCTACACCAGCTAATAAATTACTCAACCTATAATTATAGCCGATAGTACTATGCTGATAATGAGGAGCAGGATCTCTTGCCTGTGTAGCCAAAAAACGAGCTCTTTTTAATGCTTCCACATCATTTGAAACCAGCATTCCCCCGCCAGAAGTGGTGATAATTTTATTTCCATTGAACGAGTAGATCCCAAACTTTCCAAAAGTTCCACTAGGCTTTTCCCTATAAGATGATCCAAGTGATTCCGCAGCATCTTCTATTACAGGTACATTGTAGTAATCACATATCGTTAATATTTCCTCCATTTTTGCACTTTGGCCGTATAAATTTACAACGATGACTGCTTTTGGTAAATTGCCTGTTGATTTTGCTTCCTTAAACGCTTTTGAAAGTGCCTGAGGCGACATGTTCCAGGTCTCTGGTTCTGAGTCAATAAAAACAGGTTCAGCATTCTGGTAAATGATCGGGTTTGCACTTGCGATAAAGGTAAGGCTGGAACAAAAAACCTTGTCTCCTCTTTTTATATCTAATAAAGAAAGAGCCAAATGAATCGCTGCAGTTCCAGAACTCACTGCAACAGCGTCATTGACTCCCACGTATCTTGCTATTTCTTTTTCAAAAGCATCAACATTGGGGCCTAGAGGAGCAATCCAGTTTGTTTCAAAGGCTTCCTTAATATATTTGAGTTCATTTCCACTCATATGAGGAGAAGAAAGATAGATTCTTTTTTTGTCATTAATCAACATTTTTTCCTCCTACTCAACTATTTAAAGGCATGTTTGAACTCTGCAATAAAACGGAGTTCTCTTAAATCTTTAATTTGGTAATGCGCTTGAAAACTCTCTTCTGAAATAGCATTAGAATATAAACCATCATCTCGTTTAATTTGAACCGTTTTCCAACCTAACCTTTTAGCGGTAACAAAATCTTTAGTTATGTTATCTCCCACATAAACACACTCATCGTGTGAACACATTAGTTTCCCTTTAATTCGCTCATATGGAAATGGACTGGGTTTCCAATGTTGCCTTCCAAATGTATCAGTTAGAACGATTGACTCAAATTTTTCTGTTAATCTTAATGCGTTTACTTTTCGTTTTTGTGTATTGACATAACCATCTGAAATAATACCTAGCTTGATGTTTTTGTTTAAATTTGTTAACACCCAGTTTGCATCTTCTAACAGTTTTATATCAGGATCATGTTCCCTATAGATTGTTACTAATTTATTTATCATTTCTTTATCGTAACTAATATTCAATTGATCGAGTGTTTTATTAAAGGTATTTTTTGTTTCACCTGATTCAAACAAAATTTTTGCTCTAATATAAAATTCATTTATCTCATAATTTTCAACTAACCATTGATGTACGGCCTTAAATCCACTCTTAACATAATCAATTTCTCTATATAAAGTATCATCTAGATCAAATACTAATGCTGTTATCATCTTGTATCCTCTCTGAAAAAACTTCTTCATCAAACCTAAGCATTGTTAAATTTTCTTTCCAAGAAAAATCTTTTTCGTTAAATACTTGTCCCTGGCCTGATTGAATTGTCCATAGTGGAAAGTTAGCTCCTGCTTCAATTGAAAGGGGGATACCTCCACCATATCTGGGATTAATTTCAATAAATTTTATTGCATTATTCTCTTGCTTAAAACACTGTATAGTTATACAGCCTTTTGGTCCTGGCAATAGATTAATAACCCTCTCTACTGCATCAATAATAGACTGATCTTTTTTTGTTATCCCTTTGCTTACTTCACCAGCTCTAGTTTCTATACGCTGTCTAGGAACAATTGATTTAATATTTCCTTGAAAATCAGTCATTACATCTACTGTATACTCAGTGCCGTTAATATATTCTTGGACCATCGCATTCGGAATGTATTCCCCAAAAAAATCCAATTCATTTTCATTATTTACTTTAAAAACACCTTCACTAGAGCTACCATCACGTGGTTTTATTAATAAAGGAAACTTATACTTGTGTGTGGATAACTCTTGCATACTATATACTTTTGGGGTATCAATATTATTTTTTATAAAGAAGAGATTAGTTTTTATTTTATCACTAGCTATTTCGATAACTTTACTACTTGATACTAAAATCTGAACCCCCTCCTTTTCAAATAAACTTTTATTACTTGCAAAAACCATTAATTCTGTATCTATTAAAGGGATTACTAAATTTATGCTCTCTTGTTTACAAATTTCTAGTATTCTTCCTACATATTTTTCATTTGCTACTCTTGGAACTAAGTAATGCTTGTCACTAAAAAAGGCTGCTGGGGCATTACTTTTAATATCAGTTGTTAAAACTTTTCCTGTAATTGAATTATCGGCCATTACTTTTTTGAACTTTCTAATCAATGACACTCTTCGACCACAACTGGTAAATAAAATGTTAACCTGAGTGTTTTTCATGAGTATTTATACTCCCTTTGAAGATAGGCATAGAAACATGGTCTTTATGTTCTATACCTTCAGATTTTAATACTTTTTTAAATGTTAAATATAATATTTTTAAATCTATCAGAAGATTTTGATGTTCAACATACCAAACATCGAATTTGAATTTATCTTCCCACGATATCGCATTTCTACCATTAACCTGGGCCCAACCTGTGATTCCTGGCTTTACGTCATGCCTCCTTGCCTGTTCTTTTGTATATAGTGGTAGGTACTCCATTAATAGTGGTCTTGGACCTACCAGGCTAATATCACCTTTTATAACATTTATTAGTTGTGGCAATTCATCTAAGCTATACTTCCTAATAAATTTACCAAAAGGTGTTAATCTCTGATGATCAGGGAGAAGTTTACCATCCTTACCAACCTGGTCAGTCATTGTACGAAATTTATAAAGATAAAAAGGCTTTCCGTATAAACCCGGGCGTTTCTGTTTAAATATAATGGGCGATCCTAACTTCACCTTTACTAATAGCCCAACAGTAACAGTGAGGGGAACTGAAATAATAAATATAAATAGGGAAAGAAGAAAATCCAAAAACCTTTTCATATCATTAACTCCCAGTCACACTGTCACTAATCTTCAAAATAGATTGTAATTTCTCTTTCAGTTCATTAATTACATCATTTGTTTCTATTGTTTCTGAGTTCTGGGCCCTCAAGCATATTTCATTTAAAATCTCTGTTAGTAGTTGTTGCGTTACCTTTTCAAAATTATTATTATTCATGTTTGATTCCTCACTTTATTAACTTTTTACTTTTCGGTTCAATTTAAAAAAACCCGCTTTCTACTAAGCGAGGATTCTCTATTTCATGCGATGTACTATATTCAGTTTTGTAACCATCAGGATTTCCTTCCTGCCACCTCCAAGAATCCTTACACATTTCTAAGATATCCATTTTAGCTTCCCAGCCAAGATCTGATTCAGGTTTCGTAGGGTCTGCATAACAAATTGTTGCATCTCCATGCATAGGGGTCACAACTTTGGAAGGAATACTCTTTCCAGAAGCTTGTAGACTTACTTTGTATTCCCGCTCCTCCAATTACAAGAACCGCCATATTTCACCCCCATTTAGTTATAGATTTATATAATCACTTCTATAATCAAGACCACCAAAACCTATTAAATGTTCATAAACAAAATAAATCATGTAGCATACTAAAATTGCATAATAGACAAACCTTCGCTCTCTCTCTTTAAAAAGTAGTACCAGCCATGATATTAAGATTAAATTATATAATCCAAAATAAATATTGAACCTTGCAAATATCCAGTTCTGAGAAGAAATTAAAGAAAACATTAAACAAATCAATGACATATTGACAATAATGTCACTCTTAGGCCAAAGTTCTCTTAGCTTATGTCTTCCAAGATAAGCGATCAAAACCGGCACAGCATCAACCATAACCCTTAGTTTATTTGCTCCACCTTCAACAAAACTACTGTAATGACCATATTGGGTTTCTTCTAATGCATTAAACAACAGTGTTGAAAACTCATTAAAGCCAATAACAATCAGGAGAGATGATGATAAAAGTAAATAAGTGACTTTTGTCCATGCTTCTCTTCTTACAAAAAAATAAATGGGTAAAAGTATAAGTGCACTTTGGTGTATCGTTGATGCAAGAAGTATTATTAAAGTATATTTTGTAAAACTCCCATTTAATAAATATTTTGTTGCAATAAACGCAATTGATGCTGCAAGATACTGTCTTATTCCATTCATGGAAGTAGTAAACATCCCTAAAGTTATGAACACATATATACTCAATTCGAAAAACCTTGAATATTGATAAAGGACAAATACGATTAAAAAGTTAGTCATGATAGCAGTAGTAAGAATTAATACTTGTGGATCATCTGAAATCTTTTGTAACAACATTTGCAAAATATTGAAACCAAAGTCGCCAGTATAGTCGATATCCTTCCAATTGAAAGTGGTTACGCTGTAAGAGTGCATATAAAAATAAGTATCACCAATATTATTTCTAAGGCCAGATACTGTGATTAATGTAATCATTACAAGAAAAACAAATAATCGATTTGGCTTTATTTCTTTATAACTATCAATAGAAGTGGAAAAATATCTTGAAAAAAAAGAAAATACATATACTAGAGAAAGGTTCAGCCACATGATTGCCATATTAAAATCCTTCCTTAAAGAATTAGCCGCTTTTTAAGACTGTTTTTTTGTCTGTGTTTATAATATAGAAATATAATAGGATTCCGAATGGCATAGCTAAGATAGTAGTAAATTTGTTAGGAGATTCTCTTATTAACCGTCTATTTCTGATCATAATATTGCTTGAAACATAGTGAATAGCTTCACGGAATCTTTCTTTAAAAGTTGGGGCATGTGTCATTGCAACTTTTCTAAAAAAAGAAAACCCGTTTGGGTTTTTCTTATATTGTTTAATAATATTCATGCTAGAACCGTCCTGCAGGTATTCGACATGACAGAACACTTCGTTCATTATTAACAAGGGACATTCTTGATCTATCAGAATGTATTTATAACTTAAAGGGCAATATTTCTCTCCGGGATATAAAGGATATGGTGGCATTTTTCGAGTTAATTCTGATCGGTATACAAGCTTCTTATCACCTTTTACCTTATATCTTCCATATAAATTTGATAGTGTAGATTTCCTCAAGCTATCTGGCATTTTTGTACCTATAATGTCTCCAGCATGATTAGCATCTAAACCTACTATTCCCGCATATCGGTTACTACCTTCGTCGTTCCATTTAGTAAGAATCTTTTCTACCGCATTTTCTGGCATATAATCATCAGAATCAATACAAACGTTGAGCTCAGTATCAATAAGTTCATAGGCTGTGTTATGTGCTCCATGCATACCTTGATTTTCCTGGAAGTGATATTTAATAAGTATCTCACTTTCATTAACCCATTTATCCACTAAATCTTTAGTATTATCAGTGGATCCATCATCGATAATTAGCCAAATAAAATCCTTACAGGTTTGCTTTTTTAGACTTTCATAACATTGATGGAGGATATAAGCACGATTATAAGTTGGTGTAAAAATAGTCAAAGTAGGGGGCATTTTAGTACCTCCGATTTAATTTATTTTGGATACATAATAATTTGTATAATATTCAGTGAGCCAGTAGGCCATGCTACTGGTATCATAGCCATGTTTTTTTAACAACTCAGCAGTATTTTCATGTTCGTAAGTAGAAGAAAGTACCTTTTCCGCCCACTCTTTGGCCGTCTGGTATAAACTCAAAAATTCTACTCTTCCTGTTACATCACTTTCTTTTGTAATTGCCTCAGATACCACACACTTTAATCCAGCTGCCTGTGCTTCAACTAACACAACTGGCAACCCTTCAAATAATGAAGGAAAAAGAAAGAGGTCCATCCCTTGCATAAGCTCTGAAATATTATTTCTTATTCCCAAAAATCGCACTTTGGAAGATAAGCCTAATATAGCAACTTTCTTTTCAATATCTTTTCTCAAGTTTCCATCTCCGATTAACACTAAAATAGCATCTGGTTTCTTTTGTTGAATCTCTTTGAAAATCTCGATTAAAAAATCATGGTTTTTTTGCTTATTAAATCTTCCTATGTGTCCTATTACCAGTTGATCTTTGGCATCCAGGTCTTTCCTTATCCTTGCTCTTGTTTTCTCGCAGTATTTAAACTCTTCAACATTTACTGCATTGTTTAACACCTTTACTTTTTCTATTTCTCTAGAGTTTTTTCCAAAAAGCCATTGGCCTGCCTTTTTAGAACAGGCAAAATAATCATTTGGAGCGTCTCTCAAATAATATCTTGCATATAGTCTAAATGGTAGCTTTAGATCAATGCCTAAATCACTTAAATGGCTGTGTGCAATTCTTCCAGGAACTCCGTGCTTCTTAGCAGCTCTTAAAACAAAACTACTGTTTTCGTTAATATGGGAATGTACAACTTTATATTCAGTATGTTCCTCAAAGAATTTATCTAACTTGTTAAAATACAATCGATAGTTACCTGGTTTAATTGGTGGCATTCTAAAAATTCTTCCACCAAGCTCAGTTATTTCTTTATCGTAATGACCTTCTTCATCTCTATGAACCAAAAAATCAAACTGGATGTGCGTTCGATCTATTTTTCGATAGTAATTCATTAGCATTGTTTCCAATCCGCCACAATTCATTATTGTAACCACTTGCAGTATTCGAATTGGCTGCATGTCTTCCCTCCTATCTCCCCATTTTCCTTAACCTGTCAGCAGTAATTAACATTAGGTAAACTCCTAGTGAAAATCGATATTTTGCACAAAAATAAAACCCTTTCCAAATGATCGGAAAATAGGTCAATTCAAATTTCATAAAGGATTGTCTAATTCGTTTATCGTTTAACATGTTATGTATTTTCATTATTTTTTTAATGGCTGAATGATTATTGTCTTTGCTAATTGTATTAAATCCAAAACCTAGAGTATTTAGACATATTCGGTTGTTTAAAGCTAAATAGTAGTCATTATCCATTTGATTTTTTTCAATTAATTCTTCAATCGTATCATAAAGTAAAAACCACTGATTTAATAAATTTGGCTTGTATCTGGAAGTTATTGATTCTATATTTTCTCTCCAATAATGATAAAAAGGACTATTTATGAAGACGAAAGAACTTGCATAAGATGTGGCTACAATATTAAATAAAGAGTCCTCATTTGTCCCAATATTACTTAAGTCTTCAAATCTAATATTGTTTTCTTTTATTAAATCGGCTTTGTATAGTTTTGACCATACCGTTCCCCAGGAATCCAATAAATCTGGATTTGCAACTTCCGTATCTAAGGGGCCAATCAATCTCCTTAATACGAAATTTTTCACTTCTTCTCTTTCATACTTAACTTTCTGAGGGAGATTAAAATTTTTTTCTTTGGAATAGTTTTTGAATTCACGAATATATGAACACATAACTATATCTGCTTTTTCGTTTACTGCGATTTGTTGCATCTTTTCATACATTTCAAATTCAACCCAATCATCTGGATCAACAAATCCTATATAATTACCAGATGCAGAGAGAATCCCTTCGTTTCTTGCTGAAGAAACCCCACCATTATCCTTTTCAATCACTTTAATACGGCTATCTTCACTGGAATATCTTTTTAAGATATTTGAACTTGAATCAGTGGACCCATCATTGATTGTAATTATCTCTATCTCTTTTAATGTTTGTGCTAATAGGCTATCCAAACATCTCTCTAGGTAATCTTCTGCATTATATATAGGAACGATTATACTTACTATCGGCTTCATTGCTTTCCCCCATATACATTGAGTAAATCCTGCTTAATTCTTTACCTACAGCATTTAAAGAATATTTTTGTACTCTCTTCTTACTTTCGTATCCCATTTGCTCGCGTAATTTTTCCGATTGATATAATTCTTGAATCTTAACACCAAATAATTTGTAGTCTTGTGGGGGAACTATATAGCCATTAACTTTATCAAGTACTAGTTCAAAGTGGCCTCGGTTTTTAGTAGCTATAACAGGAAGGCCACAAGACATCGCCTCAATTATGTTTACTGGCAATCCTTCTCTTAAACTTGAAGCTACGGCCAGATCTGATATTTTTAAAAATGGCTTAATATCCTCTTTAAATCCTAGAAATCTAACCATTTCAAAAACACCATACTGTCTTGCTAAAGTTTTACACGCATTTATTAATGGACCATCCCCTGCCAGTACTAGTTTCACATGAGGGATTCTCCCCTTTACTTCTGCTAAGGCTTTTATTAATAGACTTTGATTTTTATTTTTGTTAAATTCAGCAGCATAAAAGAGTATAAAATCTTCATTGCTAAAGTCCATCTCATTTCTCAAGGAAATCTTTTCACCACATGGTGCCTGGAAAAATGATTCCACATTTACCCCAACCCCATGGACAAGCTCAATTTTTTTGGTGCTAAAATTTTGTGATGCTATGTTATAATCTTCTTCATTAATTGTGATTAAACAGTCCGTAATAGAAGCGAGTACCTTTTCAATCGGATAGTATAACATCCAGTTCTGTAAAGGGGCTCCCTTACAAAAGTGAAATCCATGTGCTGTGTACAGTACCTTCGTTCCAGTTTTTCGAGATTTTATTGCTGCTAAACGAGTGAGCACCCCTCCCATTGGTGTATGGCAATGAATTACTTTATACTCGTTTTTATTTATAATAGAAGCTAGTTGTTTATATGCTGTTAAATTCTGTTTCTTAAAAGGTGATCGGTGAACAGGAATACTAAATTTCTTATCAACAAAGGGAAGTTCAATGTTGCCTGATGCAGCAACATGAACTTCCCAGCCTTGTTTTTTAAACCACTCTAAATATGGGATATGAAAAGCCTTAAAATGATAATCAACCGTTGCACAAAACAATACCTTATTTTTCATCTTTGACTCCCGCTCTGTCTTTTATTTAACTAATTCTTTATCTAGAACTGAAGAAAGATACTCTAACAATTGAGCCCGTAATTCCTCTCGTTGTAATGCAAAGTCTATTGTCGTCTGGATAAAGCCTATTTTTTCTCCAACGTCATACCGAACTCCCTCAAAATCGTAGGCATATACTGCTTCATGTTTATTTAAGCTTGCAATTGCATCTGTCAGTTGAATTTCTCCTCCTGATCCCGGCTCTTGTTTGGATAAAATGTCGAAAACTCTAGGGTTTAGAATATAACGTCCCATAATTGCTAAGTTAGATGGCGCTTCCTTCACTTTAGGCTTTTCCACCAAACTGTTTACACTATAAAAGCGATCACTAATAATATTAGCATCAACAATTCCATATCTAGATACCTCTTCATGTTGAACTTGTTGGACACCAAGTATTGACGCATTGTATCGTTCATATTGTTCAATCATTTGTTTAAGGCAAGGTTTTTCAGCCTGGACAATGTCATCACCTAAAAGTACAGCAAATGGTTCGTTTCCAATAAACTTGCGAGCACACCAGATTGCATGTCCAAGTCCTTTAGGTTCTTTTTGGCGTATATAGTGAATATCAACTAACTTTGAAGATTTTTGCACTTCACTTAGCAACTCGTACTTGCCCTTCTCTAATAAGTTTTGCTCTAATTCAAATGAGTGGTCAAAATGATCTTCAATTGCTCTTTTTCCTTTACCTGTGACGATAATAATATCTTCAATGCCTGACTCGATTGCTTCTTCAATAATATATTGAATCGTTGGCTTGTCTACAATTGGAAGCATTTCTTTAGGCATTGCTTTTGTTGCAGGCAAGAATCTGGTTCCAAGTCCTGCTGCGGGAATAATAGCTTTTCTTACTTTCATGATAATTCTCTCCTTTTCAACTTGATACTTTCACCATTTGGACTACTTTATTGTTAGCTAGATTAACTAACCTTTCTCTTAGTAAGTTGGAATCAATTCTAGAATAGTTTGTAATGATCTCTTGAATCTGTTCTATATGTAGTTCTGATGTCTTTCCAATATATATTTTTGGATATATCTGTTTTTCGTGCACTTCATCCTCATTTAGCAGTTCTTCAAAAAGTTTTTCACCTGGCCTCATTCCTGTAAATCTTAGACCGATGTCTTCGATCGTATTTCCAGAGAGTCTTATTAAGTTTTTAGCAAGATCTACTATTTTAACCGGTTCACCCATATCTAAGACAAATATTTCTCCTCCTTTAGCGAGTGCTCCGGCTTGAATTACAAGTTTAGAGGCTTCCGGAATGGTCATAAAGTACCGAACCATATCAGGGTGTGTAACAGTTACAGGGCCACCTTTTTGAATTTGCTTTTTAAAAATAGGAATAACGCTCCCTCTACTACCAAGCACGTTACCAAAACGAACAGCTACGAATTTCGTTTGGCTCGTTTTATCCATGTGTTGAATAATCATTTCAGCAAGTCGTTTTGTTGCTCCCATAACACTTGTCGGATTAACAGCTTTGTCGGAAGAAATCATGACAAAAGTTCCAACACCATGCCAACTTGCAGCTTCTGCTACATTGAGGGTTCCCTTAAGATTATTCTTTACGGCTTCATCTGGATTACGCTCCATTAAAGGTACATGCTTATGGGCAGCAGCATGATAAACAACTTCCGGTTTATATTTTTTCATAACGTCCATCATCTTTTGATCATCCTGTATATCTGCAATTTCAGTAGTGAAATTAATTGGAGTATTCCTAAAAGTATCTTTTAATTCCAATTCAATTGAATAGATGCTGTTTTCACCATGACCTAATAAAACCAATTGTTTCGGATTATAATTTGAAATTTGTCGACATATTTCAGATCCGATTGAACCGCCTGCACCTGTTACTAATACTGTTTTATTGGTAACATATTCTGAAATGGAATTAATATCCATCTGTATAGGATCCCTTCCGAGTAAATCCTCCACTTCTACATCTCGGAACTGGTTAACTGAAACTTTACCTGTAATCAAATCTTCTAACATTGGAAGAATTTTAGTTTTGGCATTCGTTTTAGAACATTCCTCAAAGATAACATTTAACTCTTTCTTTTTAAGTGAAGGAATTGCAATGATAATATTTTCTATTGCAAGTTTCCTAACAACCTCTTCGATTTTACTTATTCCACCAATTACTGGAACCCCGAATATATCCAGGCTTTGCTTTTTAAAATCGTCATCTATAAATGCAATCGGAACTAGTTCGGCATCTTTATTATTTAAAAGTTGCCGAACAATCATTGTTCCTGCTGCTCCAGCACCTATTATCAGTGTTCTTTTTTTACTCTTATTCTGGTTCATAAATGCATCCCGATATATCCTCCAAAAAAATCTCGAACCCCCAATTAAAAACATGTGAAGCATCCAGGTCACTGCAAGGAGTCTTAAATAAATATCCTGGAGGAACACTGCTTGTACTAAACCGGCAGTAAAAATTGAAAACGTAATTGCTTTAATAATAATAATTAATTCTCCTACGCTGGCATATTCCCAGGCTTTTTTATATAACTTATAAATAAATGCAAAAAAATGATGGCTGATCAAGAGTGTGATAGAACTTAGAATGATCGGCATTGTGACTACATGAATATCTGCATTGACTAAGAATCTTCCAAAAAAGATTGCTGTAATAACTATCAACGAGTCCATTACTATTAAAAGTGATAACCTCTGGTTATATGTCACGACTATCCCTCCTCTCATTAATAGAGTAAAAGTTATTTTGCATTGGTCATTCTCTTCTCAATCGCATAATTGACTATTTTTTGAATCTCTTTTAACTTATCCGGTGGAGCATCTTGTTTAATATAGCGAATGGCTTTAGTCAATGACTTTGGATAGTTGTCTAATTCCTTCACCTTCTTCATCCCTCCTGTTTTTCAATGATTTAAAAGTAGTACAAATACAACTTTGCTCAATTTTGTATTTGTACTACTTTTAAAATAAATAGGGCATTAAACCCGACCTCACGTCACACCTTCGACGACTGGCATCTAAGGTTTCTTTCAACCCACAGCATGACCGAGTGTTTCCATTGATAAAGGTAAGGAGACATCACCATGTTCATTATTAAGAACGAAGTTATACAACGTTATCTTTTTTTATTCAAAGTGATACCTATTAAGTTAGCTTCTGCCATTTCAAGCATTCTCTTTGCCTCTATAGCATCATCTCTTTTTGTTTTATTTTGACATATCACAAGTATTACACCATCAAATAAATTAGAAATAATATTAGTATCTGATACTTCAAGTACCGGGGGAGCATCAAAAATCACGAGATCATATTCTTCCAGGCACTCTTCGATGATATTTGAAATTGTATCGGCTTTTATTAATTTTGAAGGACTAGCAATCAATGTACCACTAGTAACTACATCAAGCCTACCAATCTCAGTACGATTAATCGCTTCTTTAAAAGTCGTTTCTCCCAACAAAACGTTGGTTAGTCCTAGAGAATTTTTTAATTTGAAAGATGCATGAACACCAGGATTTCTTAAGTTTCCATCTACTACTAACACCTTTTTCCCCTGCTCAGCAATTGATATTGCCAGGTTAACTGAGGTTGTAGTTTTACCTTCTCCGTAACTAGGAGATGTCACAATTAGTGATCGTAATTCTTTTGTCTTAGAAATAAATTGGAGGTTTGTTCTTAACGTACGAAACTGTTCAGCGATAACTGAATTTGGATTTTCAGTTATCACTACACTTTTTTTTAGAAATTTTGAAATTGTACTGCTATCACTACGAGCCAACAGATTCACCTCTTAATGTTACATTTTTTTGGTTTTTCTTTTTGCCGAGCAATCGCTTATTTGCTTTTGGAACACTTCCAATTACAGATACCCCTAAAAGTTTTTCAATCTCTCGTTCAGATTTTATCGTGTCATCTAAGCTATGAAGAAAGAAGACCAATCCTATTGAGATAATTAACCCAAAAATAAATGCCCCAATGTTATTTCTCTTAGAAGTATCATTTATTGGATACCAACTTCTCTGTTCATTTGCGGTGGATAATACTTCAAAGTCATTAAAGTCAATAAGTTTAGGGATCTCGCTTTTATAAGCCTCAGCAGTTGCGTTAGCGATTTTAGCAGTTAATGGCCCGTTAGAATCAATTACAGAGATTGTTAAAATCTGTGAACCTTCAATACTATTCACAGAAATCTGACTTGAAAGTTGTTCTGGTGATCTATTTAACTTTAATTCTTCAACAACTTTTCCTAGAATAATAGGCTCCTTCATCATTACGGTTAATGTTTTCATCAATTCAGGTGGCGCTTTAACTAACATACGGGAAGAAGATTGGTATAAAGGACTGTATGTTAAGTTGTTATAGAAAGCACTTAGGATAGTGAAAATAGCAGTTATCAGAACAACAATCCATATTCTTTTTTTAAGAATGCTGAACAGTTCTTTTAAATCAATTTCCTTCTTCTTTTCTTCTTCCACTGAATTATTATTTGGTTGATGAGATGGATTACTCAAGTGATCACCTGCTTTTAAAATATTGGTTTTCGTTCTTTATATGAAACGACCGTCGAAAAATATCCAATACATTTATTTATAATCCTTATTTTAGTTCTATATAAAGAACAAGTCAACCTGATTTTAAAAAAACCTTTACTCATATGCAGGAAACTTCTGTGATGCTTTCATCAACCGCTGCAAATTCCTTAGAAATTAGTTCCTTATTCAAATTGTAGATTCGGTGATCTACTCCTGAAGTCCTCCTTTATGTATTAATACTACAATTTGTTTATTTTAATGACCTAAACCCTCAAATTAAATTTTAGCATTTTGAGTTTGCTAATATAGTTATTTAAATCAGAATACAATGCTATTTTGTTTTATATAAAGAACAACTCGTAACTAAAGTACCATCATAGAAAAGTTGTGTCAATTAATTTCGTGAACTTTCAGATAATATTTGACTGGTTTAGAAGTATCAGGAACCTATAAAAGTATAAAGCCAGAAGCAAAGCTCCCGGCCCTTAAGAATTTATCTTTCTATATTGAAAAAAAGAATACCCAAACAAAAACAAACTAACCCCAAGCAGCGGTCCAATTACAAAAAAGATCTGAACAAAACCTTCTACAAAAGCACCAAGTAATACAATTATTCCCGCCATAACAAACAGTTTTCCCCCAAGACGGTGTGTTTTATGCCACACCCGCTCATCGGCCAAAGTCCATGGGGTTCGAATTCCAACAAAATAATTATGTCGAAACCTTCCCATGTAGTTTCCGAGGACTATAAATAGTATTCCCATACCAGGGAGTACAAATTTTCCTGGATTAATTGCTGTTTCACCTATGCTTTCCTGATAAGCACTATAGAGAGCGAGGAAATAAGTTCCCATTAAAAAGAGATGAAACACCCACCGGAAAATTGTATATGCACCACGGAATTTTTGATAATTACCTTTTCTAGGATCGATACTGGGCAAAAATAGCATAAGAAAAAACAGGCCCAAATTTAGTATTGGAAAAAAGAAAACACCAAATTCTTTTGAAGAATAGCCATCTGGCTTTCCATTCATTCCCCAGTGTGTAGGAATCTGGTCCGGTAGCTGGCCGTATAAAATGATCCCTGGTACTACACTTAACCCAATTATGATGAGGAGTAGCTTATCCCATTTTGTGAAATTCATTTTTCCTCTCCCCCTTTTGTTCCATCCTTGAACTGCAGGAACCATCCTACAAGATCCTGGAAGACTGTCGTATTCAATGAATAGTATATAAATTGGCCTTTTCGTTCATCGATTACAATTTCAGCTCGTTTTAACAAATTTAAATGATGGGAAATGCTTGGCTTGCTAATGTTAAAATGTTCTGCAATCTCACCTGCAGTCATATCTTTTTCTTTAAGAAGTTGAATGATTTGTCTGCGAGTCCCATCAGCTAATGCTTTAAAAGTATCATTCATTTTTTTGCATCCCTTTTGTTAGACGTTTAGAAAATCTTCTAAATAAAGTGTAATGATTTTTCCATCTAACGTCAAATTTTTCTCAACAAGACATTTATTAACTTACATTTTAATTTGTAATACCTTAATTTCTCTCCGTTTGACAAAAACAGCTAAAAAAACAACCAGTTTTTCGCAAAAAAGAACAACCTTTTCAGGAAGTTTGGACTATTATAATAGTAACATTAAATGGTATATGTTTCTAAATTTGTTATCTTCTCCAGCTCAGGGCAAACTTATTGAAAAATAAGGACGCAAAGGCACAGATCTAAGGCAAATCTGCTAAGGTGGCTGGTCTTCCTGGATCAATATATACATTATGGGAGGGGCCTGTACAGTATGAACGTACATACCAATGAAAAGCTCGACATGGAATGGGTCAATTTAATGATGATAGCGAGAGATTTAGGATTGTCAGTTGATGAGATCAAAGATTTCTTAAAAAAGGGTAATCAAAAATCGTAGGCATTTCGACTTGTTTAGAACTTTTTTCGTTTGTTCTCTTTACTGAACGATTCTAGTATTGATATAATATTGTTAACTGCTAGAAGAAGGAGGGGAACAAACATGATTGGTGCAAAAGTTCAAATGTATCGCCAACGCAAAGGACTCTCTCTATCCGAACTCGCTGAACGTGCAGGTGTAGCCAAATCATATCTTAGTTCCATTGAAAGAAATATCCAATCCAACCCCTCAATTCAATTTCTCGAAAAAATTTCAAAAGTATTGAATGTTTCAGTAGAGACACTGCTGCAAAATGAAACAGACATCGAGGAAAATGAACTTGACCAGGAATGGAAAGGCCTTGTAAAGGAAGCAATGGAATCAGGTGTAAGTAAGGAACAATTTAAAGAATTTTTAGAGTTTAACAAATGGCGGAGTAAAAATACTAACCAATAGACATTCATGAATAGGAAATCCAAAAAGGAGCTACGGCTCTTTTTTTTTGTTTGAGGGTTAAACCAGTAAATAAAATATCCATATACTATGTAAACAGAAGGCAATACTGTAGGCGAACGCTGCGAAATAAACTAAATAACTTACAGGTTTTCGGATGGGATGCTTTCCTTTTAATGCAATCGTGAATAAAAGAATAGAAAGAAATAGTTTTAAAGTAATAAAAGAAAGAGGACTGCTTTTGTAAAGTGATTCCATAAGCGGATTCAGTTCTTGTATTGAAAAGTTCTGTATTCCAAAATAGGTCAATATACCATCCAGTAAGTTAAGAATTCCTAAATAAACTAATATATATTTAATGGTTTTAATCCTTGTCGATTCAATTATCTTTGAGATCGTCATAAAAGTTTTCACACCTACTTTTTAGAGAATACGTTGATTTTTTATGATTTCGGTGAGTTCTAATTTTTGGTCGTCTTTTATTAATTGCTTAATTTCCTGTTCTCTCTCTTCCAGTAAGTTAATTTGCATCAATGTATAATCAAAAGGACATAACCCCTTCATAGTTCCATCAATGTATAATTCACATCTATTATCTTCTACACCTACCATTTTGATTTTCTTTCCCAATATAGAAGTTACGAAAACTTTATCATTAAGTTTAATCAATTCCTCTCTCCTCCTTTTGTTTCCATTTGGTAAATAAAATAAAGTTTTCTATTTCAGATTTTTCTAGTCCCATTGATTTTGCTTCTTGAATCAAAGCAATCCATTCATCATCCAGCTCGGAAGATTTCTCACTTAAAATAATTTCAACAGGTACCTGCAGTATGTTGGAAATTTTGCGTATTACCTGTATGGAAGGGTTTGTTTCGTTATTTTCAATAGCACTTAAGTGTCCTTTCGATATATTGGACCTTTCAGCAAGCTTAGATAGTGATATTCCTTTCGATTTTCTTATTGTTTTTATATTTATTCCCAAATGAACTACCATCGGCAAACCGCCTTTAAAGATAATGTGAAACGATTATGCTCCGTATTTAATATTGCAAGATAATGTCGTTCTAATTAAAGAACGTGAACCAACCATAAAAAATCAATAATATACCAACTTTGTTCTTATTAAAGAACACAAATTTATTATACTATCAAATTCATTTCTTGAAAAGCAAAAAAGCCCTGTTTAATTAAACTGGGCTTTATCAAAGATTTTATTTCACGGTTCCTTCGTTATGGTATTTTATAAAGTCTCTTACATCCTCGACAGATAAACCGGCATCCCTAGCTACTTTCATTAAGTAAACCCATTCTTGATCTAGTTTTTCAGGAACCGCTACTTTCAATTCCAATTCCTCCTCAATTTTCTTAAAGTCAATTTAAATCTTCTGATGTTCTTTATTAAGAATATTTATTATACTATAGAATTTTTTTCCATATTTATAAAACGGCATATTACATGTTTATGTTCTGTTAAACGAACATTACCTCCAATTTTCTTTTCTATTCTTCCATTTTCTTAAATTTTCTAAAAATAACATTTATTTTGTCATTTTTATCTGAGTTTAATCTATATTCTTTAACAAAAATGGATTTAACTTACAAAATCATGATCGTTTGATGGTTTATAGAGTGACTTTTTGGGTATTTGATGAATAGATAGTACTGATATACTATTATAAAATTTTGAACTAGTACTTTAGAACTTTGTATATTACCCTCCAGAAAAAGGCAAACCGGCTGAAAAGCAGGGACGCAAAGTTACAGATCTACGGCATCTGCTAGGATGGCTGAGCTACCTGGAATAAATTTCTTCGGGAGGGATAAGAATGAATGTTCAATCGCCAACAGAAAAGTTAGACAAAGAATGGATAATTTTAATTACAAAGGCTAAGGAGGCAGGATTTTCCGTTAACGAGGTCAGGTTATTTTTAAAGACTGCTTGTTTAAAGAATTTCTAATTAAAATGATCATCTTGTTTTAAGAAATAAATCTCTTTTACTGGGATAACCCGATTATTATAGGGTTATCTTTTTGTTGTAAAGAAAGCCTCTGAACAAAAGAAAACTTGTCCAGAGACCTACTTCTATACTTCTCTTGCGAATGGTCGTACATGTTTTTGTTCCCCTTGTGTTCTTTCATCGACATTTCCGGACCTCTGTAATTTGTTCCAGCCTACCAATACTCCCCATGCTGCAAAGAAGAAGGCCTTCCACACGATTAAAGTCATAAACGGAAGATAGATTGTTCTTTGTAACCATAGAAGGAATAAAGGCTTTGTTTTTTCTTTTTCAAGCTTAAAGGAATAAAAAGTAACGATATAGTCTATTAGCAAAAAGATTCCAAAATAGATGAACAACTTCGATGAACCCTGTAATAATCCAACCAGGATGGATAAGCCCATTAATGGTGATGCTGCCTGGAGAATATAAGAAAACCATGCATTGGGCATTCCGATAAACCCAAGCGATTTAGTTTTTTTATTAAATAAACAATCTTTGTGTTTCCATAAGCATTGCAGCATTCCGTACGACCAGCGAAACCGTTGTTTCATAAAGCTTCGCAGATCCTCTGGTGCTTCGGTAAAAGCCAGGGCGTTTTCTTCATATGCAACCTGATATCCTTTTTTCAGTAGTTTAATTGTTATATCAGCATCTTCTGCCAGTGTGTCATCATCAAGAAAGCCAACCTCTTGAATTGCTTGCTTTCTCCATGCCCCTACCGCACCAGGGACTACCGTTACACAGTTAAGCTTGCTGAATGCTCGCCTTTCCAGGTTAAAACCAGTTACATATTCAATATGCTGTGACAGTGTTAGTAAGTTTCTAACATTTCCTACTTTTACATTTCCTGAAACAGCTCCTACCAATGGGTTTTCAAAATGGCGCACCAATTGTGATATGGCATTTTTTGATAGTATCGTGTCTGCATCGATTGTAATAACAATATCACCTGACGATTCTTTGAATCCCCGGTTCACTGCAGAGGATTTTCCTCCGTTGGGCTTTTGGATTAAACGTACTCTTTTATCTTCTCCAAATTCAGTTGTCACCACTTTTGCTGTGCTATCTTTTGATCCATCATCTACGACAATAATTTCAAGATTTTTATAGGTGCTTTTTAAAATGGAGCGAATTGTCTGGCCAATTACTGTTTCTTCGTTAAATGCAGCTATCACTACACTTACCGTAGAATCTGTTTTATCGGGTATAAGTTTACTAGTCTTTCCTTTTATCTTTTGCTTATAGCTGAAAATAAATAAGATGATTAGCCGAATGATCCCGATTCCAATAAGTAGAGAGAACAAACCTGTCATTATTTTAGAAAATTTAACCTGAAAGAAAGTCCCGACTGCTGTCACATAATTTAACGACGATTCTTTTTCTTTTACCGGAGGCATCATTTCCTCTCTTTTTTTATTGATAAGATCACCGATCGATACAAAGGTATATCCTTTTTCCCTTAGCTTTTCGATTATGATAGGAAGTGCCTCAATAGTATGCGAGCGATCTCCACCTGAATCATGTAACAGGATAATATTACCGTTGTTTATTTCATCCATGGCTCCATCGACAATTTCTTTTGTTGAATCAGCTTCCCAGTCCCGGGGATCAATTAAGGAACCTACCAGGTAATACCCCATCTCCTGAGCTTTGACTACATGGCCGATCGGTTTAGTAGATGGGCCAATATCAGGCGTATAAGGGGGACGGAAAAGATTTGTAGATACACCAGTGAACTTTTGGATAACTCGCTGTGTCGAGTTAAGCTCTAGCTTTGTTTCCATGTTGTCTTTTGCCAGTCGAGCGTGGCTGTAAGTATGATTACCAATTTCATGCCCTTCATCTACGATACGCTTTAAAACGTTTGGATTAGCCACTGCATTTTCTCCGACCACGAAGAAAGAACCTTTAACACCATACTTCTTAAGAATATCCAGAACTTTTGGTGTGTACTCCGCGCTTGGACCGTCGTCAAAGGAGAGGACAACCTGCTTACCTGTTGCTTTTCCGTATCGTTTGACAACCACCGGTGATGGCAAATCACTGTACCTTTCTCTTAAAATAATACCATCATTAATCTCAAAATTTCGGCTGCCACTCTTTTCTGTAGATTTTATTTTTACAATTTCTCCTTCGCCTTCTGATCTGCCAGCCAATCCTCTATCTATCGATTCCATTTGTTCAATCACTTTATTCAACTTGTTCGGTTGTTTAAGTATTTTCCATACTCCCGGGTCCTCGGTTCCTGAATTTTGAAGAGCGATTCCGCTGACACCGAACTCTTTTGCCGCTTTTACCTGGTTTAAAAAAGTAGCAGCGTCAAGAAACCACATAATATGATCCTCTCCATTTTTCCGGTACCGAACATAAGGATTATAAGATTCTTTATCCCACTGAATCTGCAGATGGAATTCGTTACTCATTTCCATTAGTTTGGAGTAAGTAACACTTTCCCCCTGGCCGCCTGTTGTTTCGTTCCAATCATACCCTTCATTTCTTAAACTGATCACTAATTTATCTGGAGGAATGTCCAAATTATTTAATTTACTTATAAACCATCCCTGTGCAGCAAGAGGGCCTCTTATAGTTGTATTGTTATGCTGGTTGGTCATGTGAACAATTGTTCTGTCCGTATAATCAGCTAAAGATTCGATATCACTGCTTATGCTATCCATCTGGACGCTCCGGGTAACTTTAAGGTTTGACGTGTGGAATAATGTATATAGTTCTTTAAAAAAATCCTTTAATTTTTTTTGATCGTCCCTGTTAACCCCTTCGAAATTTATATTAATTCCGTTATAACCGTTTTCCTTAACTGCCATCTCTAACTTTTTAATGAAAGCTACTCTCGTATTGGAAGTGGATAGCATGTTATGTAATGCCTTTTCTGATCCAGGTCTCAGACTGGGTATGATTTCTACACCTTTCTTTTTAGCAGCATTGTCTATTTTTTTGTCGGGTGTAACCGTGATCGATAAATCGTTCTCCAGCTGAAACCAATCTGGTATTACAGAACCTATGCTATCCATATTTTTAATAAAGTGTTTTTTATTATCACCTTCATAATAAAATCCGTAAGTATCATTGTCCTGTATTAATAGCGGTTTTTCTACTCTCTTTTTTAATATACTGGTACTCTCATTATTCCAGTCGTCTATTTTTTCTACCGGTTCATTGACCGGTGTAACCATTCCATGTTCAAGACCAAGTGCATTTAAATGTGGCGTTCTCGTGATACTAAGACCAATCATCATTATTAGTGCCACCAGGCATACCATGGAAAAAAGAGAGTAATCTTTAATTTTTGACCTTCTTTCACCGTTTATATCTTGAAAGATAAATTGTTGCTTTTTCTCTTCTTTTTGGGTAGCAGCACTATTATAGTTATAATTAGTAAATAACCAGATTGTTAACTTCTTTAGCAATGTTTATCCTCCTATTCTTACTTTTCCGCAATCCATCATGTTCCTTATTAAGAACAAAGTTGCAGTATTTACCGATATTAAGATTATTAAACATTTTATTAAGAACGAACAGGGATGTCTTATTTTATTTGCTTATAAAACCTGACATAGTCAATTTTATATAGTTGAGGAAATTCTGTCTTTTGATCAGGATTACCTGGCCATTCTCCACCCACTGCAGTGTTTAAATACAAAAACATCGGTACATCAGGAGAGAATTCTTCGGTTTCAAAAGTCACTTGTTCATCGACAAGCCATTTTACTTTCTTTGGACTCCATTCAATAGAAAAGGTGTGAAGTCCCTTTGAGAAATCAGGCCCTTTATAGGTATTGTAGGCTCTCTTCTTTTTCCCATTTTCATCATACCAGTGCATTACCGCCCAGTATTCTTCCGGCTTATGCCCCAGATTTTCCATCACATCTATTTCTGGAAGTCCGTTTGAGGTTGCAGGGAGTGTCCAAATTGCCGGAAACATTCCTTTTCCAACAGGTAATCTAGCCCTGACTACAAGCTTTCCATATTTAAAAGTAAATTTATCTTCTGTTGTAACTGCACCAGAGGTATAAGGTTTATGTTTATAATTTTTATCGTCGCTTTTCAATTGAAGAAATCCATCTTTTACAAAAACGTTCTCAGGAATGTAATATTGTAGTTCTTCATTTTTTTCTGATTCCCAAAACACTTTATTCCATTTGGTTTGATCAAGCTCTTTAGCGTTGAATTCATCATGCCAGACCAGCTTCCATTTTTCGTTATCCACTACATCATTTGTAACGGTAAGATCGAAATTGGTACCATTTGTTGAAAAGCCTTTTCTTATATCTGCTTTTGAAGCATTCACACTTTCAATTTCACTATTAAGAACATCAAAATGCACTGTCTCCGTCATATCTTTTCCCAACACTCGCCTCTCATCACCTACTTGTACCAAATTACTTTTATAAATAAAGATTCCTACAAGCAAGAAAAGAATTATATAACGAACGAACTTCATCATATCTCCTCCTTTTTTGTTGTTATAATGCACACACTCTCATTAAAGTTGCATACCTTTTTATAGCCAGTTATGATCAAAGAAAAATCAAATTGGACGCCTTTTTGTTCTTGATAATGAACAAAACCACCTAAATATGTATCTAATATAGAACTACCCCGGTTTCAGAAATATGAAACGGGGTAGTTCTATATTTTATTTTTTTATTCTCCGCTATTTTCTATGCCCTGTATTGTCAGTATTTTTAGTGTTAACGCCACTATTATCCGTTTTGTTGCTACAATAAGTGATCAACCTGAATCCAACCAGAGACCTTTTGAGTTTGAACGTTAGATTCTTTTAATTAGACTTCTTGCTTTGTTTGAGACCAGTCCCATTGACTTAAAAATTTCATTGCTTCACTTTCAACAAAAATTTCGTTATTCTTGGAGGTCTTGATCAAACCCTGACCACTGTTATTTTTTGCATTGAATTCTTCGATATTACCTTCTTTCCCGTTCATGCGGTCATCAACAAAATCCCTAAGAGCGAAACAGCAACTTTAAAAAGAAAATCCCTTTTCATTTTTGTCAACACTCCCCTGTCATAGATTGTGTTAAGACCGCCCTATAATCAATGGTTGCGGTCACTTAGAGCATATCAACCGAATGAAAAAAATGGTGCAAATTTACCGACTCTTAACACAGGCTTTAGGTAGTTAACAAAACAATAAGTTTTTCTAAATTGATAGCGTTATGGGATTATAACCGTCAAGAATAGAATTGTAAGTGGTCTGAGGAGGTACCTAAGAATTCACAAGACAGCAGAGGTTTATTGGGTAAATTTTAACTTTGTTATCCGAATGGATCGAAATACTGTCAGGAAAAACTTTTATTGTCAAACAGTCAAGAATACGAGCGAAATAATGAATCTCCAGCCAGGTTTCAGAATGCCGCATTCCGGCAACACAAAAGCCAGCCGAAAGTAACGGCTGGCTCCATTAGCTATTCTTTTTTATCGCCTAAAGCAAACATGATCTCCGTTTCGCAAGCCACTTCGCCATCTACATAAGCGATTCCTTTTCCTTTACCCATCGGACCGCGAACTTTCGTCATCTCCACTTCAAGACGAAGCTGGTCGCCAGGCTTCACTTG
Organism: Exobacillus caeni; assembly: GCF_005747095.1. Taxonomy (GTDB): domain Bacteria; phylum Bacillota; class Bacilli; order Bacillales; family Guptibacillaceae; genus Exobacillus; species Exobacillus caeni. Next base: position 39,032 of record NZ_SWLG01000016.1, read on the forward strand.
CTTTTTGAAACGGCACTTATCTATGCCCGTGAAGAAGGCGAGGCGTCCCTGGTTTTCTTCTTTTTTTAGCATCGCAACTGCACCGACCTGAGCGAGAGCTTCCACGATCAGTACGCCTGGCATAACAGGATAATCTGGAAAATGGCCATTGAAGAACTCTTCATTCGCTGAGACATTTTTAATGCCGATCGCTTTTTTACCTTCTTCTACTTCCAGGATGCGGTCCACTAACAAGAATGGATAGCGATGCGGTATGATTTCTTTGATTTGCTGTGTATCTAACATGTAATTTCCTCCAGTCATTTTTATAATTATGTACAGAAAAAGAGGGAGCGTTGTCCCTCTTACTATTCTAACAAAGTCTTCACTTTTTAAGTTTATTTTTCCTTTTTCACGATATCAACGATTTTTTGCCATGTTTCTTTATGGAAGACATCCTGCGGATCGCCTTCCCCTATAACACCGTATCCGATCATGGCACCAGCAGCAAGACTTATGAAAAGTAAAACAATCACAACAATAACACGAAGCCAGATTGGAATTAAACGAATCCTCGGCTTTTTCTCTCCTTGAGATTTCGTTTTCTTTTCTTCTCGTGACTTTGGTTGATCTTCAACGGAATTATTCACTTGTTCATTTTGTAATTCTTGTTTTTCGTTCATATTAACACCCTCGAATAATAAACAAGACTAAAGGCCTATTAAATGTTTACCCCTTGCTTGTCCAACTTAACCCAGCTTTTTGCGGGCAATTTTATCCATATGCTCAAGCATCAATCCAGTTCCTTTTGCAACACAGGACATCGGTTCTTCCGCTACCATCACAGGAACCATCAATTCTTCTGAGAATAATTGTTCTATTCCATGCAGAAGAGCTCCGCCACCGGTTAAAATGACACCGCGGTCGATAATATCAGCCGAAAGCTCAGGCGGTGTTCTTTCAAGTACACTCTTTGCCGCTTGCACAATATATGCGACAGATTCCTCAAGCGCTTCCTGAATTTCAGTTGAATTGATCGTAACTGTCTTAGGCAATCCGGAAACCATATCCCTTCCCCGGATGTCCATCTCTTCATACCGACTCCCTGGAAATACCGTTGCCACATTGATCTTCAACTGTTCTGCTGTTCGTTCCCCGATCAATAGCTTGTACTTTTTCTTAATATAATCCGTAATTTCCTGGTCAAACTTGTCCCCTGCAAGCTTAATGGAAGAGGCGGTGACAATATCGCCCATTGAAAGAACTGCGACATCAGTCGTTCCACCGCCTATGTCCACAACCATATTTCCGCTTGGCTGGAAGATATCCATTCCGGCACCGATTGCAGCGACCTTTGGTTCTTCTTCTAAGAAAATTTGCTTACCGCCGCTCTTCTCGGCAGCTTCCTTGATGGCTTTCTTCTCAACGGAAGTAATATTGGTTGGTGTACAGATTAAAATGCGGGGTTTTGCTAAAAATCCTTTCACATTGATCTTGTTCAGAAAGTGTTTTAGCATGGCTTCGGTAATATCGAAATCTGCAATAACGCCGTCTTTTAACGGACGAATCGCAACGATGTTTCCAGGTGTCCGGCCAACCATCTGCCTTGCTTCTTCACCAACAGCAAGCGCTCTCCCTGTATTCGTATCAATAGCGACAACAGAAGGTTCGTTTAACACAATGCCCCTTCCTTTGACATAGATTAGTACATTCGCTGTACCAAGGTCTATTCCTATATCACGAGAAAACATTCCTTTTCCTCCCTGTATTACATCAGTTCATCTATGGTAGAGTGTCCTAGTATGCATATTATATCCATTTATATATTGTAGCATAATTTTCTGCAAGGGAAGAGATTCTTTTAGAAAAATTTGTCGCTTTTTAGAACTTTATTTTACGGCGGGTTGTTCTTCCTTCTCAGAGTCCTTTCGATATTTTATTCTTGTTGCCTCTCCACCACGTAGATGGCGGATCGATTTATGATACTCCAGAATATCTTTCACTTCGTTTGCCAGGTCTGGATTGATCTCAGGAAGTCGTTCAGTCAGGTCTTTGTGAACAGTGCTTTTTGAAACTCCAAATTCCTTGGCGATAACCCTCACCGTTTTTTTCGTCTCCACGATGTATTTACCTATCTTGATGGTTCGCTCTTTGATGTAATCGTGCACACCACTCGCCTCCCTAAATTGGATGTGAGAGATGCGAAATGAGACTTTTCAGTGATCACGCTACGAAGTAACTCATCGAGTCGCTCATCTAGGTGTCAATTAAATGTGCGCAAAAAACACTTCGAAGCCTTACCACAACTTCTCACCTCTGCCCCTCAATTACTAAGTTTTGTAACATTTTATTAAGGGAGAATGAGTTATATACCAAAAAGTCAAGAGGGACAAGGGATTTATTTGAATTTTTGTGTAAAAGGATAAGTTGAAGGGAAATTTGTTTTTGTGATGTAAAATGCTTTTGATTCACAAAGATATTGTTAACATACAAAGGCGGCTATGTTTTAAGTACATCTTATAGCGAATATTCAGATGGCGCGGGAGTATTAGTTAAGCAAGTACTTACTATTTCTTCTAATAAAAATGGCGTACAAACCTATTTCTGTTTGTACGCCATTTTTATTAGTTAAGACAACTTTTCAGCCAAAACCTGTTTTTGATAAATTTGTGCACTTTTTATAGATGTGATTTTTTCTGTTACAACTTCATCAGGCAATAAAACAGTGAATGTCGTATTGAAAGGAACTGCTAATTTTTCATCGCATTCCTCAAATATTTCTTGCCAATACTTTTCGGGCTTAACGGAATCATTAGGTTCTAGTTTAAAACCCAGTATGTGACAGGGCTTATCAGGAATAGTTGACAGTTTCTTTTGTACAAGAAAAGCTTCCTCTATTTGTGAAATTTCTTTTAACCCTTCCACCAATTCAAGAACCACTTTTTGGTCAATATTACAGCCCTCAAATTCATCTTCCTCTGTTACGATTTCTGATTCTTCAGCGGAAGCTTCTAATACAGCGATCCATTCTTCCCTTTCCTGCACAATACTTTCTAAGTCTTCTTCAAGGTTGTGTTTGTAATAAAAGTCACCGACCGCTTCCAGGCTGTCTAGCTTTAATTCCCAATCCATCGAAATACATTTACGTAAGTATTCAACTCCTTTACTATTTTCCAACTCAAGATATGCTGTACCGATCGCATATAGAAATACAGGGTTTTCATTTGCTTCCTTCTCTGGCAGGAGTTCTTCATATAGCGGCATTGCCTTTTCTAACTCCTCAAGGTTACGAGTAATATTAGCTTTTTCAATTTTTTCGTCTACAGTTAGCAAAGCTTTTCCCTGAAGTTTTTCGTAGCGTACTTTAGCATCTTTTTCATATTCAAACCTTGCTTCTATATCTTCCTTAGCTGTTTCCCACCAATCCACATCAAAAGCATCCACAATTTCATCCGGCTTAGCAAAGAATTCCTCTGCTGCACTTTTTTCAAGTTTTGCGGAAGTTTGAACTTTTTCTCCTAATGATGCTAGCCTATCACGTAAGCATGGATGGGTATCTCCATAGCCTGTTTTATCTTTTAGGGCTAAGTTCAAATAATCTTTATGATATTGTTCTGGTATTTTGTTTATTGAAGCGGTTAGATGCAAATATGGTTTAGGGCTGGTGTTATGCTGTTTCGCTTGATCATAAATTTCATTCCAATAGTTCTCATAAAAATATGGAGCCTTAATCTGAATGTCACACAGAGTTTCTGCTGTAATTTTACTGGAAGTAACTCTGGCCGCAGCAGCATCAGCAAGATACTCTTCTCTTCGCATCAAAATAAACGAATACGCGTCTAATTGAGGCAGGTACCAATTAAAGAATTTTTTAAATAATACCTTGTAATAAAAGTCGTCTTCCTGAAACGATTCTATTGTTCTGAACCAGGACTCTCTCACCCTGTAAATCCAACCGCTGAATTTAGAGTCTTTCCCCCGTAAATGTCCTAACTCATGAGCTATAACAGAAGTTACCTGTTCTTTCGAAAGCGTCAAGAGCAAAGGAAAGCCAAGTATCAATATATTTTTATGAAATCCCAGAACACCTAACCTTGGCACCTGTGCCATAGCAGCATTATAGCGAGATTCGAGCACAATTTTATGGATCGTTGCGGTATGCAGTTCTTTTGTTAGTTTATCAACCATTTCAAACAAGGAAGGAGCCTCTTCACGGCTTAACTCATACCCCTCGGGTTCAAATTGTTTCACCCATAATGCCCTGAAAAGAATAAATGAAAGAGATCCTGTAATTAAGACTACCTTTGCACTCCCAAAAGAGAATCCAGAATCAATGATGTAAAAGATACTGATTCCCAGTAAAAACAATGCTGCCGCTAAAATAAAGAGCACGTAAAAATAACCTAGAAATGCCAGCAATCCTACACGAAACCGATAAGCTCCAGGATTTTTATCAGCGTAAGCTTCCAGTTTCTTAATCTTATCCTCCAACCTGTTAAAATCCATTCCGTTCCCTCGTCTTTCAAATATTTTGTAAATTCAATTAAGTATACTTCTTTGCCGGCAAGTTGGGAAGATACCATTTTGTGGATGGTTAAAAAGATAGTAATTTAATCCTTATTTCACGATGATTTTATATCCTCTTATTGATTTCCCCCGCTTTTAAAAGATCACCCCATGTTCCTAAACCTTTCTCTTTGAGCCGGTATACAAGTTCGCAAAACAGGTATGCAGTAGTCATGCAGTCACCAAGCGCAGTATGCCGGTCATAAATCCTTGTTCCAAAATCGATCGCATACTCTTCCAGGTCCTTAATTTGCTTTGCAGGGTATAAAAAGCTCAGGAGTTCAAGTGTATCCAGCGTTGTCGGCGGGCTAAAGCGATATCCTTCAAGCTGCAATTCTTTTTTAAAAACAAGATTGTCGAATGAGACGTAATGGCCGACCAGGCTTACTGCATGGCTATCTTCCACATACTGAAAAAACGCTTTTATAGCATCTGCCGAATTTGGAGCTCCTGTAACGTTGTGGTCGGTTATCCCGGTTAATTGTTTTATTTGCTCAGGAATTTTCCTGTTTGGATTAATATAGGTATGAAAGGTTTGTTCTTCCTGGACGTTGAGGCTCTGGATCTTTACACCGGCCAGTTCAATTAACCGATCGCCTGATTGCAGGGCAAGACCCGTTGTTTCTGTATCTAACACGATATAAGTAAGATCATCAATAGGAGTGTTTAAAGGGATGTCATCCTGCAGATCTACTTGGAACTGCTTTTTCTTCCAGAACATTGCCGCTCCTTTCTAACGAATGTATTCAGCCTGCATGTGCTGTTTTAACAGTCGGATCGCTTTTAATGAAATAACCAGGTCATCTTTTTCCCTTGTTTTGAGCTGTGCAAGGGATAAGACTGAGGAAGACTGTTGCTTGTGTTGAGTTGCCTGCCATTTTTTGTGTAAATAGAGATCCATCACATCGTTAAAAGCGTACTGGACATCTTCTACCAGTCCTTCAGACAACACGTGCTGTTGAGCCAAACGTTTTAGTTTTTCTAATGGCTTCCCTTCAACGATTCCATGGGATAAGGCCAGAATTTGTATCGCATGATGAAAAGGAAATAGAACCTGTTTCTTCATATCGATTTCTTTTACCGCCCTTCCAAGCAATGACCGGATCGGGCTTTCCAGGTTGGGAACCTGCAGTTCACTTTCTATTTGTGCCATTCGATAGAGCATAATCTTCATCGACGGCATCTGGTTTTTTAGCAAACTTAGGAATTGCTGATACAATGAATCGTCGCCAAGCAACAGGCGGAAAGAAAAGAAATTTTGTGCCTGGAGAATTCGATCGTTATCTGATATTCGCTCCCACTGGCGAATACGTGTTTCCCAGGCTGAGAGACTGCCACGCCAATCTGGATTTGATGCCATCATGTTTCCTGTACAGCGAGCATAGCCTGCTTCTTCCAGAACAGCAGTTATCTCTTGGCCAAGTAGCGAAAAATATTCATTGGTCTCGGTTTCTTTCTCTGGCTCTGAATCCTCATAAACAAGAAAGTGGTCCTGGTCTGTTAATAAAAGCTGTTCTCCTCTTGCACCGCTTCCCATCTGAAACCAGCAAAAAGCTACCGGTGGTGAAGTTTCCGTTTGGGCCACTACTGCTTCAACTGCAAGCTGGACACATCTTCGTGCAAGCCGGTCATAGGTTTCTGTCACCATTTGGAGGATATGGTGAATTGGGATTTGCTCTTGCAACAAGCTTCCTATCATTTGGTAAATGGCTTCCTTCATGCTTTGGATTTCTGCCCTATCGAGCGTTTCAATATTATTAATCATATTGAATGCCTGCAAATTCCGCCTTCGAAATAAGTCTGATAAGGTGATGATTCCTACAAGCTGATCGCCTTGAAGTACCGGGAGATGCTTTATTTTCTTTGTCAGGCAGGCTGCGAGCGCCTGGTAATAGTAGTCACTATGATGAATGGTAACTGGATTTAAGGTCATGATAGATGAGATAGGAACTTCATAGGATTGCTCCCTAGCGATCACCCTGTGGACCATGTCTTTTTCAGTGACGATCCCTGCCAGTTTCCCCTGGTTTAAAACCGGCACAGAGCTAATGTTATGATCGGCCATTTTGTTAGCCACAGAGCGAACCGAATCAGAATGGGATACTGTGATCACCTCTGCTGTCATGATATCCTCAACTCTGCGAATATAAGGGGAAGTATCCTCCCATTTTTCAGCGTGTAAAAGCTGTTCAGCAAGTGAATGATAAATTTCTTTAAGCCGGACTGCTACCTCATGGAAAAGGTAGTCTTTCACCTCCCTTGTTTGAAGGAGCTCCCGTAAAATTTGATACGGGATAAAAAGAAACTGTGCAAGCTGTGTCGCTTTTACCTCAAGCAGGCTTTCAAAGTTAGAATCAGTGTCTTTTTCAAGGAAATCAGCAAGGCTTGAAAACCCTATTAGTTCGCCCTCCTCTATTATTTCAAGCACTTCTTCCTCCTGTCCTTTATGGCCATGCAGGACAATTTCAGCTGCACCTTCTAGAACAAGAAAAAGGCCGGCACGCTTTTGACCGGCCGGTAAGAGGATCTGTCCTTTTTCAATCGTTTTCATCGAACATTGGGAATAACGGTAATCAAATTCTATGAGACTGCTTTTTTGAAAAAGAGGGTGTCTTCGCACGACTTCTTCATAGTCCTTCTTATCCCGCAGTTTCATCCTTCCATACCTCTCCATCTTTGTATGTCATCTGTTCAGGGTAACGAAGGTCCATCACTTCATCCTGTATTTTTTGCGTTGGTGCAGGTGTCGATAAAGATACAATCACGTTTGTGAGGATCGCAGCTGTTGCACCGAATACTCCCGCTCCTGTATCGATAATTCCCGCTATCGAGAAGCCGCCGTATTTAGCAAGGAAAATGTAGCTTAACGTGACGACTAAACCGACGACCATTCCCGCGATAACGCCCTGTGCGTTCGCCCGCTTCCACCAGACTCCCAGTAGAAGTGCCGGGAAGAAAGTTCCGGAGGCTATCGCAAAGGCCCAGGCGACGATTTGTGTGATTACACCTGGAGGATCAAGCGCTACAAGACCGGCGACAACCGTTGCGATTAAAATGGATAATCTGGCAACAAACATACGCTTTTTCTCAGTTGCCTGAGGGTTGATGATCCGGTAATAAATATCATGCGAAAAGGAAGATGAAATAGCGATCAACAGCCCGCCTGCTGTGGATAAAGCCGCAGCCATCGCTCCTGCAGCAACAAGGCCGATAACAAACACGCCAAGGTTGGCGATTTCCGGTGTCGCCATTACGACAATATCGTTACTTATCGCAATTTCAGCCCATTGCAAAATTCCGTCTCCATTCGTGTCCGCCATTTGCAGTAAACCGGTATTAATCCACTTTTCAGTCCATGCTGGAAGGTTGGCAATCTCGCTTCCGGCAATCTGTGTCATCAGAATAAAACGGGAGAACGCCGCATAAGCAGGTGCAGACAGATAAAGCAAACCGATGAACAAAAGTGCCCACGCACCGCTCCACCGTGCCGCTTTCATCGTTGCTACCGTATAAAAGCGGACGATTACGTGCGGCAATCCCGCAGTACCAGCCATCAAGCTAAACATCAACGCAAGGAACTGCCATTTTGTTGCATCATCGAACGGAGCAAAGTATTGCGATACTCCGAGCTCCCTGTCTAACTCACCAAGCTCAGCAACAACGTTTCCGTAGCTAAGCCACGGCATAGGATTGCCGGTAATTTGAAGTGACATAAAAATAACAGGTATTAAATAAGCAATAATGAGAATCACGTACTGGGCAACCTGTGTCCAGGTGATCCCCTTCATACCTCCAAAAGTCGCGTATACTGCGATAATCGCAACCCCGATCATCGTACCAACACGAGCATCCACTTCGAACAAGCGCCCGATTACCACTCCGGATCCGGCAAGTTGTCCAATCGAGTATGTAAAGCTGATAATAATCGTACAAATCGCTGCGATAACAAGCGCTGTTTTACTGTTAAACCTGTCCCCGATAAACTCCGGCACGGTGTAGCGGCCGTACTTTCGGAGCTGTGGTGCCAACAGGAAGGTCAATAACAAGTACCCGCCTGTCCAACCCATGATATAGGCAAGTCCGTCGTATCCCAGGACCATGACGGTTCCAGCCATCCCAATGAAGGAAGCTGCACTCATCCAGTCAGCGCCGATCGCCATTCCATTGTAAATAGGCGGAACCCCGCGACCTGCAACATAGAACTCAGATGTTTCTTTCGAACGGTTATAGATCGCAATCCCGATATAAAGCGCAAAGGTTAAAATAATTAAAGATAAAGACACGATAAACTGTGTACCCATCCCCGATGAATCCCCCTTATAATTTATTGATTAACTGAACGATCTAATGTCTGCTCTATTTTTTTCTTCGGTGATAGGCCATATTTTTCATCAATCCTGTCACTTATGGCAGCGTTTACAAACAATAAAACAATAAATGTGGCTACAGATCCCTGGGCTCCCATAAAATAATGAAGCGGGAAGCCATTGAATGAATACTGGGCTAGTGATTCAGCAAAGAACACCATTACATATGAAACAATGAACCAAATAACAAGTAAGATTCCAATTAATCGAATCCTTTCCTTAAAGTAAGCATCCGCCACTGCTTTATCGATCTTTTTCATCTTTACCCTCCTTTAAAAGAACCATTGACTGGAATATCGGTTTACTTGCAAAATAAAACTTAAATGTTGTCCTGCCACCTCCTTATTTCAAACTAAAGATCAGTTTGACAGTGTCTATAAAACCGAGTGGAACCCTTGCAATTTCCACCACAATATAAAGGAATAAAACCAAAAATGGCCCTAAAAAGAAAACAGGCTTGTTCTTCCTAAGTCCAGCCACAACACAAAAAATAGTCAATAAAATAATAGCCCAAATCACAGCACAATCCCCCTCTGAGATGAATCAAACATGACTTTTTATAAAATTAATAATTTTCTATCAATTTAATTTTATACTTTATTATGTAAGGGTTTATTGTACTTGTCAATAGTTTTTTTGGCATAAAAATGGAAGTGAGTATAGGAAAATAGTTTGTTATAAACAAAGATGGAGGGGATCGTCCCTCCATCTTTGTGTTTACTATTTTTGTTTCATATATTCAAGTACTGCCAGGTCCAGTTTACCTCTTTCCTGTTCGCGTTCTTCAAAGTTTTCTGTGTGAAGGAAAGAACGGAATGCATCGAATACAGCATCATCCGTATGGCTTTCTTTATGCTCAAGATACTCAAGCCGTTCCAGCTGTTGAATCAGTTCTGCCTTTATATCCCCCTCGATTTTGACTACGTTTTCTTCTTTCGTCTCTGAAAAGTAAAGCTGGTGAAGATGATAGATACGAATCAATTCTTTAATAGGTTCTGGGTGATCATCGACGCGCAGGTCAACCGCTCTGTCGTTATATCCTCCGTATCCGCCTTTTTCTTTTACGATAAGAAGCGCTGCTGATTGCTTACCACGGCTGTCACCGCCTGCTTCCTGGCCAGCGTCCAGTGCTTTTAACAAGCGTTCAGACAACGGGCCTTCCGTCTCTTCAAACGTTTTTCCCATATTTTCAACAGTCTCTTTTCCAACAAGGATATTCCCCTGTGCTGCATAGTGTTTTCCAGTAACACCACCTGCCCAATCATAGCAATCCTTTCCTGTGAAAGTAGCAGGATTTCCGTTTCCATCTACGATTCCAACCTGTCTTAGCTCTCTTTCCTCATCGTCTTCGGTTAAAATCTTAATCGTTTCTTCAGCGGATTTTCCTTCCGCCATCAGCTTTAAGCCATTTTCCCCATAGGAAATGTTGGCGTAAGATTGGGTAGCAACCGCTCCAACTCCTGCTTTTGCCCACGGAACAACCGCTCCAACACCCAGAAATTTTGATTGAACGGCAATACCCAGCTCTTTAGTCTCCGGGTCATAACCTACTATTGAAAATGTTGCGATCAAGTCATTTGGAATTTTTCTCTTCGTCATGTCACTCGCTCCTTTATTTCATTAAAGTATGTCACTTAACTGTTTCGATATTCGTAATAAAATTCCTTCCACATCCCTAATGGTCCTTTTCCCTATCTAAGAGATTTTTCTCAAAAAGATTGAAAGTATCTCTTCCTATGCCGATATAAAAGATAGGAATTACTTTTATTCTAAAATAAAACTCGATAAAGGCAAACCTCTGGAAACAAAGGGACGCAAAGCTATAGGGGCTAAAATTGCATTTGTATTACGCCAGCCAGCTACCGAAGATTATATGCATCCAGTTTATGCTGCACTTCGGGACAGCATTTTATTTGTACTCCTGGATACCACCTTCGAGTTTTAAAAACGAAAAGGGGCGAATTGAAAAGTGAAAAAAATCTTATTATCAACATTGGTTACAGGTTCGTTATTGTTTGGGACCACGGCTTACGCATCTGGTGAAGACACGCAGACCGATCCAGGAATTACTCCGGATGAATTCCTATACAGTGCCGATCTATTTTTTGAAGATTTGAAGCTATTGTTTACTTTCGATACCGAAAAAGAGGCGCAGTTATTGCTAGAGTTTGCTCAAGAAAGATTGGATGAAGCGGTCGAAATGACGGAAGCTGAAAAAGAGGAATTTGTCAAAGAAGCAGTTGAGGATTATATGAACTTGCTCGAGGAAACGAATGAAAAAGTTTCAGAAATAATTGTGGATGAAACTACAGACGAAACAACAAAAGAAGAGCTTGCGGAAGAATTAGAAGACACAACAGAAATTGATGAAGAACTGGAAGAAAATTTAGAAGAGGATCAGAAAGAGGAACTAGAGGAAAAAACAACAGAAAGCAAAATTGTTGCAAAAGTAGTCGAGGGAATTGATAAAGAAACAGTTCAGAGCCTCCGTGATAAAGAGTTAGGATTCGGACAAATTGCACAAATTGTTCTTTTTGCCGAAATGACTGGAAAAACGGTTGATGAATTAGCCGAACTATACTCCGGGGAAGAAGCCGGCCTTGGCAGTGTTGCAAAGGCATTAGGAATCCATCCTTCTGAGATTGCTAAAAACCTGAATAAAAAGAAAAGAAATCTGGTTTCAGACGAGCAGGAAACTGAAGAAGCCGATGAGGCAGTAGAAGAAACAGCTGAAGATACTGTTGACGATGAAACTCAGGAACCGGCCAGTGATGGTGAAGAAATCGGTGAAGAGACCGGTGAAGAGCTTAATGAAGAACTTAATGAAGAAGAATTACAAGAAGATTCAACAGAAACAATGACAGCCAGTATAATACCTTTAACCAGTAACAATGCTAAAGCTAAAGAAAAGAAAACCCAGCAAGCAGTAACCAACAGGAAAGCCAACAACGAAACGATTTCTGTAAACCAGAATGGGAAGAAAAATCAAGAAACTATCAACACTCAAAAAGGAAACGGGAATAGTAAAAATGCTAAACTAGACGATGATATTGACAAAAAGTCCGATAAAAAAGAGGAAAAATCTGTACAAGAAGATAAAAATGAAGAAAAAGATACACACAAGAAAACAGAACAAAATAAAAACGAGGATAAAGATAAAAATCCTAAAAACAATGAAAAAAATGAACAGGAAGATGAATCCGATAAAAAACAAAACGAGAGTAAAGAAAAACGCAGCCCCGAAATAAAGAAAGATGCTAATGAAGAACAAAAACCTGAGAAAAAAGAAAACAAGAATACAAACGAACATAAAGGAACAGAAAAAAGCTCTAAAAACGATGACTAAAAATGATTGTAAAAAGAGGACATTTTATACGGTGTCCTCTTTTTGTGCCTTCTTTTGGTGCCAGGCACCGAATATGGACAAATGTCCACGAGCGGTGCCTGGCACCATTTTCTACAATAATTTGATTCCACTGATTAAAATCAAGATCGCGATGGCTGCTCTTAGTGGTTTGCCAGGGACTTTTGTGGACGCTCTGCTTCCAAGCAATACTCCCGGTACGGAACCGACTATTAGGTTCAGTACAAGCATATAGTCAACATTTTGAAAGCTCGCATGCATTAAGCCTGCTGCTGTAACGAGAAGGAATGCATGGGCTACGTCAGTGCCAACTAGCTGTGATGCCTTCACCCGGTAGAAATAAAGGATCGCTACCGCAAATAAGGAACCAGATCCGATCGATGTTAGGCCAACAATAAATCCGAGAATAAGGCCTATTAAGATAGTTAACGTTTTTTTCTCTTCCGTTTTCTTCAACTGCCAGGGATTTGACTTAAAATGTACGTCAAACAACACTTTCACTAAAATCAAGATAGAAACGATAATAAGAATAATCCCGAGGGCATGCTTGATGATCGTTTCCTGGTTGTTATAAAAAAAGTCAAACATATGCAGCATTCCCACCGAAACGATTGCACCGGGAACACTTCCGTAAGCTAAATACCGTACAATGGTTTTATCAATCGTTTTTTGCCGCCAGTGTTGTATGGTGCCAAAAAACTTTGTGATGGAGTTATACATTAAATCTGTTCCAACTGCGACGGATGGGTTTACTCCAAGCAGGAGTAAAATCGGTGTAAGAAGCGCAGCGCCCCCAACACCGGTGAGGCCGACTAATATCCCCACCATGAATCCCATGATTGTAATTTCTGGCTGCATGTCGTCACTCTCCTATTGGTCCTTAATGAGAGGATATTCCGCATGCGCCTCTTTTGTTAGTAGAATGATCTCTATTAATTGAAAAAAAGCCCCGACAAACATCGGGACTTTTCTTGTAGATTCAGACTTATTTCTAAATTGCTTATTCTGTTTCTTGTTGGTCGACCGGTTCCTGGTCACCAGCAGGGTCCACTGTTTCTAATTCTTCAGCAGGATCTACTGTTTCCTGGTCTTCTGTATCCTGATCAACTTCTTGTCCATCAGTTCCCTGGTCAACATTTGTTTTTTGCTCAGCATCCTGCTCAGCCTGTACTTCTTCATCAGAAGCCTGTTCTTTAGCTTTCACAGAAGATAATGGCTGATTTAGTACATCAAGCGGATTCACTGGCTGTCCTTCTTTGCGAACTTCAAAGTGCAAGTGAGTTCCAGCATCTGCATTGAACTTATTTTCTCCTGCAGTTCCCAGTTTCTCGCCCTGTTTAACTGCATCTCCTTCAGAAACGCTTAATTCTCCAAGGCTTTCATAAACTGTTGTTACGCCATCTTCATGTTCGATGTGTACAACATTTCCTAGTAATGCATCTTCAGTTGCTTTTACTACTTTACCACTCATCGCAGCTACTACATCGAAGCTCTCTCCGTTTTTCAGCGCATAGTCAAGTCCGGAGTTTTGGTAGTAAGTATTATTATAGAAAACGAGAGCAGCTTCTTGTTCTTCGGCACTTGCTTCAGTGTCATAGAATTGTTTAGTGACATATACATCACCATCTGCAGGAACCGAGAACACTTCATTGGCATTTGATACCGGAATAGCTTTTTCGTTGTCGTCATAAGCACTTCTGTCAGAATTCATTTCCGTTAAGTCTTGAGCCTGATCATCGCCGCCTTGCATCCACAACACTGTAGTCAATACGATTGCTGCCAAACCAAGATACATTGCCGGGAATACCCAGCGCTTTCTTGCAAACTTTTGCCACTTAGATGGGCTTCTTTCGATTGGGGTTCTTTTTTCATCTCCCATTTTGTTCATCACCTCAGCAACCATTTTGGTCAGGTTGCAGGGTTTATATACACATTTCTAAAAAAATTATCAGATTATTTTTCGACAAACCTGCTTTTTTTATGCATGAAGATTAAAATTACTAAATTATTCCTTGCGCATGGTCAAGATAACTTCCTCCTCATAAAGAGCGGGGACCGGTTATGTTATAAAAAACGTTTTCTAATTTCTGGAGAGGGAAGCATGCAGCTTTCCTTCTTCCCAAACCACTTGTATCTGTTCTTTGCAACAAAACTATAGACTATATCGCGAATTGGTTTTGGAATTATTAAAATACCATATAGCAATTTCCAGGCCCCCTGCAAGTTTTTACAAATCCGAAGAGCTGCAGAGGATTTCAAATAGCATTTGTTACCCTCAACAAGGATAAGGCTATCTATCCCTTGAGGTACGCGATATTTCTTTAAAATTTCTTGCCCTTCATCACTTTGTATTGATCCAAACTTATAAATTGCTTTTTTGTCTCTCTTAATAATAAATTGAACACTTTTATCGCAAAAATTACATTCTCCGTCGAATAAAATAATATTGTCCATTACAGAACACTCCCTGTAAAAACCTTACAAGTAAATTATATCATTTTTAAGACCATACTCTAATAGAAGAACTAAACTTATAATATAATGAGAAATGGGACTTAATAGCAAAGTGCCAGGCACCTCCAGCATCATATTAAGATAAACTTGTAACAATGTTTATCTTAATATGGTGCTAAACGGAGAGAGCCAGGCACTTATGAGTCAGTCTCACAGTCTTTTACTTTTTAGCTGTCATTTTCGTAACAAACGATCCCATTTCCCCAATGGAAACGCCCTTGTAATAATGCTTCACGATCTCTTGATATCCTTTCCCTTCCTCCGCCATCCCGTTAGCGCCATATTGGCTCATTCCAACTCCATGGCCGTAACCTCTTGTTGTTATCACAATGTTATTACCGCTTCTTTCCCAGGTGAAATCTGAGGATTTCAGTCCCAGCTTATCTCGAATGTCTCTCCCGGAAAATGTTTTTCCGTTGATATCCACCTTCGCTACCCTGTGTCCTTCTGTTTTTCCTATGATTGTTCCAACAGATCCATCAGACGGGGCCTTCACGTTAAGGGTATTTTCAAACTTGCGGATCGGTATCACCTGCTGGTCTAAAAATTTCGGAGAATCTTTATCCCAGGGGCTTTCAACGCTTCTTAAATAAGGATACGAATTTTGCCAGTAATCCTCGGAATTTTCCGTAAAGCCGTTGCTAGTGGAAAAGAAGGATGCGGTAATCGGCTTTCCTTCATAGGTCAAAATTTGGCCCTTCGTTTCAGCCACAGCCTTTACGATCTTTGCCATCTTTTTATCGTACTCACTGCCCCACGCTTCCTTTAATTGTTTATCATCTTTGTATACCTGATGAAACACAGTGTCTGTTACAATGGCATCGTTAGGAAGTCCTACCTGTTCAACGGGATTTAAGAGCTGTTGGACAATATAGGTTCTCGCACTTAATGCCTGTGCCTTCAACGCTTCAATATTAAATTCTGCAGGCATCTCTGAAGCTACGACTCCTTTGACGTATTCTTCAATTGGAATTTTTTCTACTGTTTTGATTGAAGATCGATATACCGGTACTGTTACATTATGGTCGGTGCTTTTAGTACTCGTTGGTATTGCCGCTAAAGTCTCCTGCTGCTTTACAACCACTTCTTCTCCGCCTTTGTTACCAGCAAACGGAATAACAAGCAAAGATGGAAGAAACAAGATTACAGCTGTTAGTACAGAAAATACGATGATTATTCGCTTCATGTCCAATCCCCCATTTATGGAATGTTCCCTGATACAGTATAAATTTATGGGAGCGGACAACCTTTTAGAACAAAAATCACTGGCGTTCTCACCTTGCTTTATTGCTTTTCCAGAAGCACTTACTTTTACATGCAAGCTTGACGAAGCTAAGAATACAAACTCTTTTTAAGAAAACTTTTGGCGCAACAAAAAAGCCGCCCGGTAAAGGACGACTTTTATAGATAAGTGCTTATGCAAATTTTGGTTTCATTTTGACTACTGTAGCTTCCTCAGTTTCAGCCTGTTCTTCGGTTTCAACTGTTTCCTGGACTTTAACACGTTCGACATCAGCGCCAAGTGCTGCTAATTTTTCAGCAAATTCAACATATCCACGGTCCAGATGCTTCAATTCGTCTACGCGAGTATAGCCGTCTGCTACAAGACCGGCAAGGATCAAGGAGGCTCCAGCCCGAAGGTCAGTTGCTGAAACTTCTGCTCCCTGGAGCTTTGAAGGACCTTCGATAATCGCTGCTCTGCCTTCGATCTTGATGTTTCCATTCATGCGGCGGAACTCTTCCACATGCATGAAACGGTTCTCAAATACTGTCTCTGTAATGACACTCGTGCCTTTCGCTTGAAGTAATAGTGCCATCATTTGGGACTGCATATCGGTTGGGAAACCTGGATGAGGCATTGTTTTGAGATCGACTGGCTTCAACTCTTCTGGGCCAATCACGCGAAGCCCGTTAGCTTCTTCGATGATTTCAACGCCCATTTCTTCCATCTTGGCAATCAATGGACGTAAATGCTCTGATACTGCTCCTTCTACGAGAACATTTCCTCCGGTAATCGCTGCTCCAACCATAAATGTTCCTGCTTCGATGCGATCAGGAATTACAGTATGCTCAGCCCCTGCAAGTTCTTTTACGCCTTCGATGCGGATTGTTCCCGTTCCTGCTCCTCTTACTTTTGCTCCCATGGCATTCAAGTAATTAGCAAGGCAAACGATTTCCGGCTCCTGGGCAACGTTCTCCATCACAGTCGTACCTTCAGCAAGTACTGCTGCCATCATAATGTTTTCGGTTGCACCAACACTTGGGAAATCAAGATAAATTTTCGTTCCTTTTAATCGGCCTTTTACGCTCGCTTCGATAAAACCGTTTCCGATTGTTACCTCTGCTCCCATCGCTTCAAATCCTTTAAGGTGCTGATCGATAGGGCGCGATCCGATTGCACATCCACCAGGAAGTGCTATGCGGGAATGACCCACGCGGGCCAAAAGAGGTCCCATGACAAGAAACGACGCCCGCATTTTTCGAACTGCTTCAAACGGTGCTTCTGTTTCAAGTGTTTTTGTTGCGTCTACTTTGATGCTTTTATTTTCAATTTTTGTATCAACATTTAAATATTTTAATACTTCACAGATTGTGTATACATCTGAAAGGGCTGGCACATCATAAAGTATGCTCGTGCCTTTTTGTGCTAATATGGATGCTGCGATGACAGGTAAGACTGCATTTTTAGCTCCCTCTACCCTAACGGAGCCATTAAGCCTCCTGCCACCACGGACGATGATTTTTTCCAACGTATTCCCCTCCGCGTCCAATTTATATATTAATATTCAGTCGTGATTATCGGTGTGCCAATTGTGACGGTAGTTTTACCGCCCATTCCTGATTGTCTGAGTGCAATTTGCAAATTCATTTTCTTGTCATTGGTTACAATATGATCGTTCCACGCTTCATTGTATGCGGAAACTGATACAAACGTCTCTTCTTTCAAATCCTCTACCTTCTCTGCGGAAAACTCATCAAGAAGCTCTTCCGCCTTTTTATACAAAACAATACCCATTGTATCACCCGCATCACCCTGTATACAAGAGAAGATTTGTGTATTTTTAGTAAACATTCTCGACTTCTGCTTGAGGAAGATGCTAAAGGATTTTTCCCACTTATCCTTGCTCCAGCCAGCACCTTTCACCTGGTATAATAAATACGCACTGAGCTTACTTTTGTGGGGGTATGCTGTATATGTAATCGTTTCGATTACATTAAGCCTATGGTTCTCACGAGTACCTTTCATTTTCAGATGGCCATCTTTTGTTTGACTCATGTCCCATTTGAATCCACGGGCTTTGTCCTGAATCGCTTGTGTACTTTTGATGTACCCGTTCTTATTTTCCAGTAAACCCAAATCCTCCCGAACATAAAGTGACCAATCCGTCACTTCAATTTTCTGGGCCTTCATCATGGTTACTGTTTCTTCTACCCTTACTTTCGCATTATAATCTTCCATTTTGGCTGTTGAAGGATAAAAACCAAATAATATCAGTACACAACTAAACACAATTCCGATTCTTAATAACATTTCCGACCCTCTCCCCCGGATAAATTCTCCTTATTTAACAGTGTGACCAGAGGGAGAAGGGACATACATGGAAGTTGTAGTCAATTCCCGACAAAGTTGTTTAGGAAAAATGGAAGCGGGGAATAGGTAATCGAGTTGTTTATATTAAAATAAATATTTTAATCGAAGTGACCAGTTGTAATAGTCTAAGAAGAAGTTACCGACAAGTGATCCAATTGCAATTGTAATGAAAATCATAAATACTTTAGCCTGCGGGCTGTCCGGCTTTCTAAGAAAAACATCAATTCTTACCGTTTGCAGCGCCCACCAGGTGATGAAGATAAACACAAGATGTATTAAAATAGATACAATCGCCTGTTGACCAAATGCTTCAGTCATCTCAAAAAACCCCCATGACTTTATTACACACTTTCCCATACTTCGACATACTTTTATATTTTCCTTCAACAATTTTACAATATCCCTTCATGGTTGGCTACCTTAATCGAGACATTAACAGCAAATTCCCCAGGAAATAAAGATTTTTTACTAAATAAACAAAAAAAAGCCTCTGCGACTTATGTCGAAAGGCTTATGGTTGTGCAAAAAATTCATTAAAGTTAAAGTTTTGCTGAATAAAATCCAGCGGTATTCCCGGCAAAATGCCAAATCCTATCGTCCCTATGATACAAAGCACGAGTACAAATGAAACCCCAGCAGGAATTCTTCGTTTATGAAGCACCGGGTTACCTGGTCTAAAAAACATCTGAACCATTATATTAAAATAGTAAAAGTAGGAAATGATGGTAGTTCCGATCATTACTGCAGCCAATATATAATGCTGTTGGGCAGTACCGAGCGCACTCATAAAGATTTCATATTTTCCAACAAATCCAGCTGTTAGTGGAATTCCAGCTAGCGATAGCAAGAAAACGCTCATGGAGAGTGCAAGTAAGGGAGAACGCTTCATCAACCCGGAAAATGCATGGATCTCTTCACTTTTTTCCTCAGCCGCTACATGCTGAACGACTGCAAAGGCTCCAAGTGTCATGAAAAGATATGCAATGAGATAGAACCATGTTGCTTCAAATACGAGCGCAGATAGGGACGCGAGTGGGACTAGCAAATATCCTGCATGCGCTACGCTGGAATAAGCAAGCATTCTTTTTATATTATGCTGGCGTATCGCTATCGCGTTTCCGATGATCATAGTTAGCATAGCGAGTACCGATATATATGGCTGAATACTGACGAGCAGCGGTTCCGTATTGATGCCCGCGTCATGAACCACAGCTAATCCCGGGGCACTTATAAAGATCGTTAGTATTGTTCTAAGGATAATGACAAACCCTGCTGTCTTAGAAACAATGCTCAGAAAAGCTGTAACTGGTGTAGGAGCTCCCTGATAAACGTCAGGTGCCCACATATGAAATGGAGCGGTAGCGATTTTAAAAGAAAGTCCAATGAATAAAAGGAAGAACGCAAAGATAATGAGAAAACTGTTTTCGGCAACCAACGGTCCCTGCAGTGCAGCCTGGATGTTAAAAAGGTTTGTCTCTCCTGTAAATCCGTATATATAACTCATCCCGAAAAGTATGACTGCTGTTGAGATTCCTCCATTAACAACATATTTAAATGCCGCTTCGTTGGAATTCATATTCTTCTTTTTTAGCCCCGCAAGTATGTAGGAAGAGATACTGAGCAGTTCTAATCCAACAAACAGGGTGATGATATCGGCACTCGATGCCATCATCATCGCACCAAGCAATGCGGTTAAGAAAAGATAATAAAACTCTCCTCGATGCTCTATATCATGCCTCGAATAATCCATACTCAATAAAAATACAAAAGCTGTGCCTACCAGTAAAATCAATTTGAATGCTTTCGAAAATGAATCTAGCCTATATGTGTCATTTAAAATTGTAACGATCGGATCGCCCATCTGTGTGAAAAGAACAAGAAGTGCTGCCACTATTCCTGCAAGGCCAATCCAGGCCAGAAGCTTTCGGTCTTTGTCTTTAGGAAGAAAAAGGTCCAAAAGGGATAGGAGGGTTGCGGTTATTATGATAATAAATTCGGGCAACATACCTCCCCACTGGTAACTGAGCAGTGTATCTAAGTCCATTCTCTTACCCCCCTATTCCCATTGAAGTAAGTACGGCCTGCAATGATTGTGCAATAACAGCCGGATAAACACCGACGAGGATGATTAGCCCAAGCAAGACAGTAGCGGGAACCATTTCAACGACCCCTACATCTTTCACATTTGCCCAGCGATCGTGAAGCTCTCCAAAAGTAATGCCTAAAACGGCACGCAGTACGTAGACCGCTGTGAAAATAATGCCGAGGGCTCCAATCGCTGCTACTGCCGGCATAACCTTGAACAATCCGAGAAAAGCCATAAACTCGCTAATAAAGCCACTCATTCCCGGCAATCCTAACGAGGCAAGGCCACCCGCTAACATGAATCCTGCCATGAGCGGCATCGTTTTCGCCAATCCTCCAAGTGTCGAAATATCCGTCGTTTTAGTTCTTTCATATAGTACACCAATCAGGAAGAACAATAATGCCGAAATTAAGCCGTGAGAAATCACCTGAAAAAGCGCTCCCTGTATTCCTGATGCATTTAGTGCAGCAATACCGATCAGTACGATTCCCATATGCGATACGCTTGAGTATGCAAGGACCCGCTTAAAATCCGTCTGGACAAATGCAACAAATGCCCCATACAGGAGGTTGATGACCCCGAGTACCGCAATTAGAAAGGCCAGGCTTTCAACCTCTTCAGGAAACAAATTCACTCCAAACCGGATTAAACCGTAAGCCCCGATTTTAAGAAGAATCCCCGAATGAATCATGACGATTGGCGGCGGTGCTTCCACATGGACTTTCAGCATCCAGCTATGCAGCGGAAAAATAGGCAGCTTTACTCCGAAAGCGATCAAAAGCGCAATGACGAGTCCGGTCCTCGTGCCCTCGCTTAAAACCTGATAAGACCCTGCAGTGGAAAGGACTTCTTTCAGTTCATTAATGTTGAGTGTCCCTGTAGTCATAAACAGCCAGACAAAGACAATCAATAATACTGCAGAGCCGAGTCCGTTATAAATAAGAAAATGAAACGCTGCTTTTTCACTCTGGTAATAACCCCAATTCCCGATCAAGAAAAACATTGGAATAAGAGTTATTTCAAAGAAAACGAAGAAGAGAAATAAATTCTCGCTTGTAAAGACACCGAGTATCCCAACTTCCAGCAGGAGAAACAGCATAAAATAACTCTTCCAGTTCTCCTTAATCGAAAGGGAGGCAATGGATGCGAGGAAGATAACAATCGTTGATAAAAGAACTAGCATCACCGATATCCCGGTTACCCCAAGTTCATACGAGATGGCGTAATCCATTGCAGTTTGTGCCGATGACTTGAATTCGAGCCAGCTATATTTTTCTAAAAATTGGACTGCAGCCTTATCTGTGTCGAACATAGCGAAAAGAATAAAAGACAGAACGAGTGGAAGTGTCGTTCCAAGCACGCCGACTCTTTTCAAGCTTTTCTCCTCATCGCCAGGCACAAACGCTAATACAAGGATACCGAGCAACGGGGAAAAGACGAGTGCAGAAAGCAAGAAAGATCCGTTCATCCAAAGTACCCCCCTGTCAGTGCGAGAATAACCATCACGGCAACCAGGCCAGCAAAAGCGACTGCTCCATAAGTCTGCACCTGTCCGCTCTGAACATTAGCCCCAGCCTTTCCAACTCTTCTCACTGCTCCGACTGCAAAAGCCACAATTCCTTCAACAATAAATTTATCGAAATAATGCCAGAAATAGCTGAATACAGTTGTTCCTCTAACAAGCGAGTTATCGTAAGCTTCATCTATATAATATTTTTTGAATAAAAGCTGATGTACACCAGGCATTGTTTTAGAAAGCCAGTCATGTGAAATTTTCTTTTCAGCATACATTAACCAGGCGAGTGCAATCCCCCCTATCGCCAGAAGAGAAGCAAGCCATGGGATCCACCATGCGCCTTCGCCATGTTCGTGCACAACATCATAAGGCCCAGTTGCAAGCCAATCTCCAAGAAACGTCCCGAACCATGTTGTGTTAACATAACCGCTTACAACAGCTAAGACCCCTAACACTACCATTGGAAAAAGCATCACTTTCGGGGATTCATTAATTTTTGTAACGGTAGCAGGGCGCTTCTGGTCTCCCATAAAAACAAGGAAGAATAACCGGAACACATAGAACGCCGTTAAAAAGGCTGTGATGATGCCAAGTGCAAACAATACATACCTGCCGTCACTGTATGCCGCGAGTAAAATCTCGTCCTTGCTGAAAAAGCCCGAAAATAGAGGCACTCCAGAAATGGCGAGACTTCCGATTAAAAACAGAGTGCCTGTCACATTGAGCCGTTTCCACAGTCCCCCCATCTCTTTAATGTTCTGTGTATGGACTGCATGGATGACACTGCCCGCTGCAAGGAACAGTAGCGCTTTGAAGAAAGCGTGTGTCATAAGGTGAAAAACCCCGGCAACATATCCTGCAGAACCGAGTGCAAGCATCATGTATCCCAACTGGCTCACGGTTGAATAAGCGAGAACCCGTTTTATATCGTTTTGAACGAGCCCGATTGTTGCTGCGAAAATCGCTGTTATTCCTCCAACTACAGCGATGGTTGTCATTGCTGCCGGAGAAGCTTCAAATAAAGGAAACATTGCCGCTACAAGATAGACGCCTGCAGCTACCATGGTGGCTGCATGGATCAATGCCGATACCGGAGTCGGACCTTCCATTGCGTCCGGAAGCCAGGTATGAAGCGGAAACTGGCCAGATTTTCCCATCGCGCCGATAAAAACTAAAATGGCGATCAGGGTAAGGGTCGTTCCTTCCACTGCTCCTTCTTCGACTGCAGAGAAGATCGCGTCAAACTCAAAGCTTCCGACCTGCCAGAACAGGAGCAACATTCCGATAAAAAGACCTACATCTCCTACTCTTGTTACAATGAACGCTTTTTTAGCAGCAGCTTTTGCTTCTGCTTTATAATAGTAGAAACCGATCAATAAAAACGAGCATGCCCCGACCAGTTCCCAGAATATATAGAGCTGCAGCAGGTTAGGAGAGATCACCAGCCCTGCCATTGAAAAAGTAAACAAACCAAGATAAGCAAAGAACATTGTCATCCGGTCGTCTTCAGCCATATATCCTCTTGAATAAATATGTACTAAAAAGCTTACGAGTGTTACGATAACGAGCATTAATGCGTTCAATGGGTTAATCTCTAATCCCATCGTAATATCTGTGCTGCCGATTGTAAGCCAGGTTGCCTCCGTTAAAGTGTTTCCGGTTTGAAACTGAGCAAACAGCACACCTGCCGCAAGAAAGAATGACAGTCCTGATAACACTATCCCTATCCCTGCTGCCCGTTCTTTTACAGGCCGAAACAGCAGTAACAGAACAAATGAAAGCAATGGGAAAACTGGAATCAGCCAGGCAGAAGATACCATTCCTTACCCCCCTTTTTTCTAACAGTCCTTTACGGGCGTTGTTACTTTTTCATCAGGTCCATTTCATCAACATTTACTGTGTTTCGGTTCTGGTAAAGCGAGATTAAAATCGCAAGTCCAACAGCCGCTTCAGCCGCAGCAACAGTTATGGTAAACAGCGAGAAGATCTGGCCGGTAATGTTTGCATTCACTCCATATTTCGCAAACGCGACAAGGTTGATGTTCACCGCATTCAGCATGAGTTCGATGGATATCAAAACGATCACGGCATTTCGCTTTGTGAGCGCTCCGTATAACCCGATACAAAACAGCGTCAGTGCGAGGACAAGGTATGCTGATAAAGGAATGCTGCTCATTGGCTTTCACCTTCTTTTTCCTTATCGTCCCGTTTTGCGAGAATAATCGCTCCCACAAGTGCAACAAGAAGCACGATCGACACCAGTTCAAACGGAATAACAAACTTTGAATAAAGAAGCATACCGATTTGTTCTGTGTTTTTCACATGTAGAGTAGTCGCCTGCTCTCCAAGTGAAAGATTACGGATGCCATAGAACATGATTGCAAAAAAAGCAATAACACTGGCTAAAACAAGCCATTGTCTTCCTTTACCGGTTTTCGCTTCGGTCCTGTCGTCATGCCGGGTTAGCATAATGCCAAATAGCATGATTATCGTGATCGCCCCCGAATAAATCAACACCTGTACGACGGCCACGAATTCTGCGGAAAGCAAGACATAAAGTCCCGCAATCGCAAGAAACGTAAATACTAACGCGATAACCATATGGACGACTTTCGTCAGGTTAAGCATCATTACGCCGCCTGCGATGGCGATAAGAGAAAGGATAAAGAAGGCAAGCAGTTCCCCGCTCATGTCTTATTCTCCTTTCTCTTGTTCGTATCGTTTTCATCAAGCCACTGCAAGTCTTTGAACAGTTCATCCCTGCTATACTCAGCAAGCTCAAAATTATTGGTCATAATAATCGCTTCTGTCGGGCAAACCTCCGTGCAAAGATCGCAGAGGATGCAAATTTCAAAGTTTATATCGTAAGTATCGATAATTTTTCCTTTTTTATCAGGGTCCGGATGTTTTTTTCCAGTTAATGTGATGCAGTCTGTCGGGCAGATGTTGGCACACTGGTTGCAAACGATGCATTTCTCCGGATAAAATTTTTGGATTCCCCGAAACCGGTCGGGCATTTCCATCGGTACGTCAGGATAATTGTAGGTGACTTTTTCTTTGGTGAGGTTCTTCAGAGTGTATTTTAAGCCTTTTGTAAAGCCAAGCATGGTACCCCTCCCTGAAACAGAGTTTTTATGATTAAAACGAATTGATCAGTTCTTTTATGATGGCTGTGAGGAAAATGTTAGCTAAGGCAAGAGGTAGAAGGACTTTCCAGCCAAATGACATGAGTTGATCGGCGCGGAGACGTGGGAGAGTTCCCCTGATCCAGATCATGATAAAGACGATCAGAATGAATTTTAATGCGAACCAGACGATTCCCGGGATAAAGCCAAGGAACGGGATCGGCTGCCAGCCGCCCAAAAAGAGGACCGTTGTTAAACTGGCCATCGCAAAAAGATAGACATATTCAGCGAGCATAAAGAACGCCCAGCGAAAACCGGAAAATTCTACATGGTATCCGGCAACGAGTTCAGATTCCGCTTCCGGGAGGTCAAAAGGCGTTCGGTTTAACTCTGCGATCGAAGCGATCAAGAAGATGATGAAGGCAACCGGCTGGATAAAGATAAACGCCCAGTTCTCTTGAGCAGCGACAATTTCGTTCAAGTTCAATGATCCAGTTAAAAGCACGACGCCGATGACCGACATGACGAGCGGAATTTCATAGGAAATCATCTGGGCAGCGGAACGCATTCCGCCGAGCAGCGCATACTTGTTATTGGAAGCCCATCCGGCCGTCAATATCCCGATCGTCGTAATGCCCGATATGGCGATATAATATAAAAGGCCGATTCCAAGGTCTGCGAATTTTAGATTTTCACTAAACGGGATAACTACCAGGACAAGGAACGCTGGTGTGAACGCAAGGACAGGTGCGAGAATGAACAACGGACGGTCGGCGAGCTTCGGTATTGTATCTTCTTTAATAAGAAGCTTTAACACATCCGCTACGGTTTGAAGCAATCCCCAGCGTCCTCCGACACGGTTAGGGCCTACCCTCATCTGCATGAAGCCGAGTACTTTCCGCTCAGCAAGAATCGCGTACGTAACAAACCCTAAGATAACCATCAAGAAAGCCGCAGCGATCGTAAAGAACAGGAAGGTATTCATCAAATTCGGCGAAGCTGCAAGCATTTGATCGATCATTTATCCATCCACCTCCCCAAGGACAATATCGACCCCGCCTAGAATGGCGATCAAGTTAGAGATATTTTCACCTTTTAAAAGCTTCGGCAGGATTTGCAGGTTATAAAATGACGGCCTTCGAAATTTTAAACGATACGGTTCCTTTTTTCCTTTGGAAGCGATATAGCAGCCGATCTCTCCTCTTGGTGACTCGATTCGCACATAGGTTTCACCAGCCGGAGGTTTGATGATCCTGGGCACTTTCGCCATTATCTTTCCTTCATCAGGAAACTGTTCCACAGCCTGTTCAATGATTTTAAGCGCTTCTTCGATTTCAGCCATGCGGCATTGATAACGGGACCATGCATCTCCTTCTTCCCTGGCCGGGATATCAAAATCAAACCGGTCATATATCGAGTAAGGTTCATCTTTTCGGAGGTCCCACTTCACACCGGTACAGCGAAGGTTGGCACCGCTAAGGGAATATGCAAGCGCCTCTTCCTTCGTATACTTACCGATGCCTTTTACACGGGCGAGGAAGATTTCATTTCCAGTAACAAGATCATGGTAACCAGCTAGTTGTTCCCGCATATAAGGAACAAAATCTCTTACTTTATCAATCCAGCCTTCTGGAGCGTCCCATTTTACCCCGCCGACTCTCATATAGTTAAATGTTAATCTTCCACCTGAAATTTCATTTAAAAGATTAATTATGACTTCCCTTTCCCGGAAAGCATATAAAAAGGGGCTCATCGCACCGATATCCAATAAATATGTACCAAACCAGACGAGATGGCTTGCGATTCTTCCAAGTTCCATTACCAGCACCCGCAAATATTCTGCCCGCTCCGGAACTTCAAGGTCCATCATCGTCTCTACTGCATGGCAGATCACATAGTTGTTTGTCATTGCTGCAAGGTAATCCATCCGGTCTGTATAAGGGATAATCTGCGTGTATTGCAGGTCCTCGGCAAGCTTTTCCGTACCGCGGTGAAGGTAACCGATCACCGGTGTAGCTTCAACGATTTGTTCTCCGTCTATTTTAAGCACGATTCGGAAAACGCCATGGGTACTCGGATGCTGAGGGCCAACGTTCAATAGCATTTCTTCTGTCCGAATCATCGCTACACCTCCACATCATACTGCTCATAATCTTTGCGAAGCGGATGTCCGACCCAGTCGTCCGGCATCATGATCCGCGTTAAGTTTGGATGTCCTTTAAATGTGATGCCAAGTAAATCATATGCTTCCCGCTCTGGCCAGTTTGCCCCCTCCCATAACGGCGTGACCGAATCAACTGAGGGTTCATCACGGTCGATCTTCACTTTTAGAGAAACTGGCTGGCGGTTCTGGAAGGAATATAGATATAGATAAACTTCCATATGCGTTTCAAAGTCTGAACCATGCAGTTCTGACAAAAAATCAAACGCGAGTTGTTCATTTCGCTTTAAAAATTCTGCTAGTTTATAGAATGTTTCCGGCTTAGCAACTAATGTAGGCACATGCTTTGCCAGTTTGTTAATATAAAAGTCTTCTAAAACTTCCTCGCCAAGATGTTCTTTGATTACCTTGACGTATTTATTTAGCAAAGGCTGGTTTGGTGAAGGTTTCTCCTCTTCTGCTTCCTCCGTTTTACTGCCTTTCGCTCTGGCAGCCGCGGCTGCTTTGGCTTTCGCCTTTGCTGCTGCGATCGCTTTTGCCTTTTCATCATCTGTCGCTCCGCCACCCGCTTGTTCCTTTGCTCTCTTATTAGCAAGGGCTGCTGCCTTTGCTTTTGCTGCTGCAGCGGCTTTGGCTTTTGCATCATCTGCATCATCATCGGAACCAGCCTGAGCTGCTTTTTCCTTTTTCTTTCTTAAGGCCTCAGCTTTCGCTTTGGCTGCCGCTGCGGCTTTCGCCTTCGCTGATGCTGCATCATCGCCAGACTCTGATTCGGCTGCTTGCTCCCTCTCTTTTTTCTTACGGAGAGCTTCCGCTTTCGCTTTGGCAGCGGCTGCAGCTTTCGCCTTGGCGCTCGCTTTATCGTCTCCAACAACTGACTCTACTGCTTGCTCTCTTTCCTTTTTCTTTTTTAACGCTTCTGCCTTTGCTTTTGCGGCCGCAGCTGCTTTTGCCTTTGCAGTAGCCGTATCATCTACTGTATCTGATCCAACTGACTTTTCTGCTTCCCGTTTTTTCCTTAGTTCAGCCGCCCTCGCTTTTGCTTCAGCTGCTGCTCTCGCCTTGGCGTCTTCTTTACTTTCTATTTGCTCATCAGCTTCTGCCAGTTTTTCCTCTTCACGTTTCTTTCTGAGTTCCGCTGCTCTTGCTTTTGCCTCGGCAGCTGCACGGGCCTTTGCATCTTCTTGAGTTTCTTCTTCTGCTTGCCCTGCTTTTACCACCTTCTCCTCTTCACGCTTTTTCTTAAGTTCTGCGGCTTTCGCTTTTGCTTCCGCTACAGCACGGGTCTTTTTCTCAGCAAGCGTTTCAGCATCGTTCGACTCGTTTTCCTCTCCATGTTCGGTTCCGTTGAGGTCTTTGTCCTTTTCATCGCTCATCAGCCAGTCACCTTCTTCCCGGTCTTCGCTTCATAACGAATCTTTTCTTGCAGCTTGTTTATCCCGTAAATAAGCGCAGCAGGATTCGGCGGACAGCCTGGTATGTAAACATCTACAGGAACGATTTGATCCACACCTTTTACAACAGCGTAAGATTTTACATATGGCCCTCCCGCTGTTGCGCAGGAACCCATGGCGATCACCCATTTTGGTTCAGGCATCTGATCGTAAAGCCGCTTTAAAACTGGAGCCATTTTTTTCGTTACAGTTCCTGAGACGATCATGACATCGGACTGGCGGGGGGAAGTCCTAAAAATAGTCCCAAAGCGGTCCAAATCGTAGTGCGATGCACCGCTCCCCATCATTTCGATCGCACAGCAAGCAAGACCAAATGTAAGCGGCCAGAGTGAATTGCTCCTTGCCCATGCTTTTACCTGTTCAAGTGTTGTCACAAATACATTGCGGTTCAGTTCTTCTTGTTCTTCAGGGGTAATATCTTCCAGTCTTAAATCCATGTAAGCACCTTCTTTTTCCAGGCATAGATTAATCCGATGACAAGCATGATCATGAAGATCAGCATTTCTATCAAGGCAAAAATCCCTAACTTATCGTATGCGACAGCCCAGGGATATAGGAAAACGGTTTCAACATCGAAAATGACGAATAGAAGACCAAACATATAGTATCTGACGTTAAATTGGACCCAGCTCTGGTGGAACGGCTCAATGCCGCTTTCGTAGGTGGTTTGTTTTGCAGGAGTCGGTTTGTTGGGACGAAGAAGTTTGCCTGCTGTTAAAGCAACGATTGGAAGCAAAATACCTAGTAACAAGAAAACGAATACAAACAAGTAGCTGTTTTGATACACGTTATATAAGTCTTGCATATGGTTGCCCCCTTTTTAATTAGTGAGGTATTGTATGTAGTATGTGGGTGTCCTGGAGTGAAGTCGAAATTTTTCTCTTGTTCTGTGAAGGGGAGCATTTTTACTCTCCCCTCGATTCTCCTGTACTTAAAGCTTTTTTAGGAAGAGCAAAGATGTGTAGCTTTATGGTCCCTATTTAAAAGACTTAAATATAAAAAACAGAGCAAGTAGGCTTACAGAACTTCTTTAATACAGGCTATTGAATTTTGAAGAGATTATGATTGTTTCTTTATACTTAATATTAAACCTTTTTCAAGAATTTAGGAAGGAGTTGTTAGAAATTTCGCTCAATAATCATTTGGTTAAAGTTCTTGTGGAGAAATTATGGGCAAGAAACAAGTATGATGTTATGGCAAGAGGCTATCACTATTATAAAGATATTAAAGAAATGTTTAGGAATGCTGTAGAAAAAGATCACTATTTGGATATTTTTCGGGAAATAACTTGTGTTAGGAACGAGCCATATCAAAGTCATAATATGCGTAATACATTGGAACATATGTGGGGATATTTTAAGAAGGTTGCTTCTGGTTCGGAAAAAGAGGCATTTTTCAATTTGCTTTCAAGGATGCATAGTTGCCCTGATACATATTTTTCACTTCCTGATGAGGTGGAGAGCGTGATCGCGTTCTTAAATGAAATGCTTGATACGTATCCAAATTCTTATTTATCCCAGTCCCACATACTTAATAAGGGTAAAACTTCGTGGAATACAGTTATTTATAAAAAAGAGCTCTATCGTATAAACGAGGCATTTTTCAGCCTGAATACAGAGCAAATAAAAAAGAGATAGGATTAAGCCTATCTCAGTAATCACTTCTTCTCTAGCTGGTCGATCATTTGTTGAAGCAGGTTGTTTTTTTCACGCAGCAGTTCTAGCACCTTTTCATTCTCTTTTGCAAGTTGCTCAAAGCCCTGCTTTGCTTCTTCTTCGCTGCCATCTCTCCACTGCTGCTTTAAGGCCCGATGCTTCTCTCGCAGTTCAGTGGTTTTTGTTTCAAGATTACTGTTAATTTCTTTTAACTTCTTGTTAGTCTCCGCAAGCTGCTTTTTCTGGGTCACTTCTACTTCTACCATCAGCTCAACTAAGAGGTCCTGTTTAGCATCAATTTCCCGATGAAGTTCCCACATTTCTTTAAAATGTTTATGAGAATGAAGGTATCCTCTTTTCTTTGCCATCTGCTTTTGCTGTCCTTGATTAACTTCAACGTTTTGGTTTGTGTTATCGCCAACAGCAAGTGCAGGATTTACAGCGGTAGTTAGCATTAATGCTGCCGCCAAACATGCTATAACGTTTTTCATCTCTAATTCTCCTTTCAAAACTGTTTTCATACAGGGTTAGTATGGCAGGGTTGGAAAGAACTTATTAGAAATTTTTCTGTGAATAGAATACATATGAGAAGCAGGTGAAAATTAGTGACCGCTGAAGGATTATAGGACATTGAGTCCTCTATTCCATCCAAATTCAACTTTTTCCCGTAAAAGAGGACATCTGTTCCGCTATTTGACCAAATCACTGGTAAAAAGACAGTAATCTTAATGAATAGCGGAACAAATGTCCTAAAAAATTCAAAAATCTTTATTTTAGCCTAAATAGCGGAACAAATGTCCTCAAATACCTCGCTCCTCTCAATAGAGAGCAAACAGCACTATGCTCCACATTCAAATCACACAAAAAAGCACCAGAGGAATATTCCTCTGGTGCTCATTTATGCTTGCTTATCGACCAGCAACTTCCATACGGTTGATTGCTCGGCGCAATGCGAGTTCAGCACGCTTAAAGTCGACGTTTTCCTGCTTCGCTTGCTCCATGCGGCGTTCTGCACGTTCTTTAGCAGCACGCGCACGATCGACATCGATATCGCCAGGAAGCTCGGCAGATTCAGCAAGAATGGTTAATTGCTTTGGTCTTACTTCTACAAACCCACCGCTAACGGCTACCAATTGTGCATCAGAGCCGTTCTTTAAACGAACTGCACTAATGGTAAGAGGGGCAACGAGTGGAATATGGCCAGGCAGGATTCCAAGCTCACCGCTTTGGGCCTTTACACTGACTAATTCCGCTTCCCCTTCATACACCGGGCCGTCAGGGGTGACTACATTGACTTTCAATGTATTCATGTAACCCCTCCTTGGGCTTATTCTCAGTAGGAGCAGGTTTTATAAAGGCAGGCAAACTGCCTTTATACCCACACTTCTTTTATTTTATTAATGTCCAGCTACATGAGCCAAATCCTCGAGTCGTTTCACCTTTCCGACGAACACAAAGAGCGTGTTCTTTCGAAAACCCTCCAACGCTTTTCGGATTTAAACGGGCTCATTCCGCTTTTCCTTACGCCATTTCCTTCGCAGCTTCTACTACTTCTTCGATGCGTCCAACAAGACGGAAAGCATCTTCTGGAAGGTCGTCATGCTTACCATCAAGGATTTCCTGGAATCCTTTGATCGTCTCTTTTACAGGCACATAAGAACCTGGTTGGCCTGTAAACTGTTCCGCAACGTGGAAGTTCTGGGATAGGAAGAACTGGATACGACGAGCACGTGCTACTGTTAGCTTGTCTTCGTCAGAAAGTTCATCCATACCAAGGATCGCGATGATATCTTGAAGCTCTTTATAGCGCTGCAATGTTTGCTGTACTTGACGAGCAATGTTATAGTGCTCCTCACCAACGATTTCAGGTGCCAGTGCACGAGAAGTTGATGCAAGAGGATCCACCGCAGGGTAGATACCCATCTCAGATAGTTTACGCTCAAGGTTTGTTGTTGCATCAAGGTGGGCAAACGTTGTAGCCGGAGCCGGGTCAGTATAGTCATCGGCTGGTACGTAGATCGCCTGGATAGATGTAACGGAACCTTTGTTAGTTGATGTGATACGTTCCTGCAATTGTCCCATTTCAGTAGCAAGTGTCGGCTGGTAACCAACGGCTGATGGCATACGGCCAAGTAGTGCGGATACCTCGGAACCTGCTTGTGTGAAACGGAAAATGTTGTCGATAAACAGCAATACGTCCTGTCCTTGCTCATCACGGAAATATTCCGCCATTGTAAGACCAGTTAACGCAACACGCATACGCGCACCAGGTGGTTCGTTCATCTGACCGAATACCATTGCTGTTTTCTTGATAACGCCAGAGTCACTCATCTCGAAGTATAGGTCGTTACCTTCACGGGTACGCTCACCTACACCTGCGAATACGGAAATACCGCCATGCTCCTGTGCGATGTTGTTGATAAGCTCCTGGATAAGTACGGTTTTACCTACACCCGCACCTCCGAAGAGGCCGATTTTTCCACCTTTTACATAAGGTGCAAGCAAGTCTACAACTTTGATACCTGTTTCAAGGATTTCAGTTTGTGTAGAAAGCTCATCAAACTTTGGTGCTTCACGGTGAATCGGATCGCGACGAACATCCGCTTCAAGCGGCTCGTCAAGGTCGATGTTTTCACCTAATACGTTAAATACACGTCCAAGCGTTACGTCTCCTACCGGTACAGAGATTGGCGCGCCAGTATCGATTGTTTCCATTCCACGAACAACACCGTCAGTGGAACCCATCGCTACTGTACGAACAGTATCATCTCCGAGGTGAAGCGCGACTTCTAGTGTTAAGTCGATTGCTTTTTCGGACTCAGATTGCGCATTATAATTTACTGTAAGGGCGTTGTAGATTTCAGGAAGCTGTCCACTTTCAAACTGAACGTCTACAACCGGACCCATAACTTGAGTAATGCGTCCTTTACTCATCCTTTTCCCTCCTAACTTGCTTTCCGTGCGTTGAAGCGGGAGCATAGCCCCACTTTTTTCAGCACTTTAACAGACTGTTTCATAAAATGTTCTATTCGAGCGCGGCTGCACCGCCGACGATTTCTGTGATTTCCTGTGTGATGGCAGCTTGACGGGCACGGTTATAAGAAAGGTTTAGAGATCCGATCAAGTCGTCCGCATTATCCGTCGCACTTCTCATCGCTGTCATACGGGAAGCATGCTCGGCTGCTTTTGCATCAAGCAATGCACCGTAGATTAGACTTTCAGCATATTGAGGAAGAAGCACTTCAAGAATTTCTTCTTCAGAAGGCTCATACTCGTAGCTGCTCAGCTTGCCTCCCTCAGCACTGATGTCTGTTAATGGAAGAAGCTTTTTCTCCGTTAAATCCTGTTGAATGGCACTTACAAAGTGGTTGTAGTACATGTACAGCTCGTCAAACGTTTCATCTGCATACATTCCTACCGTTCTGGAAGCAATATCTTTGATGTCAGCAAATGACGGCTGGTCAGCAATTCCTACGATACTTTCTACAACAGGCATGTTGCGCTTCTTGAAGAAAGAAAGTCCCACTTTACCAACCACAATAATCGCGTATTCATCTGTTGAATTATGGCGTTCCTGGATCACTTTGTTCACATGGCGAAGAACAGAACTGTTATATGCACCTGCAAGGCCACGGTCTGAAGTGATCACAATGTAACCAGTCTTCTTCACATCACGGCTCACTAGCATCGGATGCTGTGCGCTGGATGTTCCTGATGCGATGCTTGCAACAACTTCTTGCATTTTATTCATATATGGAACAAATGATTTCGCGTTGTTTTCCGCACGGTTCAGCTTTGCAGCGGAAACCATTTGCATCGCTTTCGTAATTTGTTTCGTTTTCTTGGTCGAGGTAATCCTCGATTTTATATCACGTAAAGATGCCACTCGTTTTCACCACCTTTTTGCCAAGCTGGCCACAGCCATAAAAGGCCGTGCCCATCTTATTCAGAAACAGCGAAGCCTTTTTTGAAGTCTTCAATCGCTGCGTTAAAGTCGCCTTCATCCGGAAGTGCTTTTGTTTCAACAATTGTATCAAGAATTTCTTTGCGGTTATGCTCTAACCATGTAAAGAATTCAGATTCAAAACGTTGAATGTCTTCAACTGGGATATCATCTAAGAATCCGCGAGTTAACGCGTAAAGAATCGCAACCTGCTTCTCAACTGCAAGTGGTTTGTGAAGACCCTGTTTAAGAACTTCAACCGTACGAGCACCACGGTTCAGTTTCGCCTGAGTCGCTTTGTCAAGATCAGAACCGAACTGGGCGAATGCTTCTAGTTCACGGTATGAAGCAAGGTCAAGACGAAGTGTACCTGCTACCTTCTTCATCGCTTTAATTTGCGCGGAACCACCTACACGGGATACGGATAGACCTGCGTTGATCGCCGGACGTACACCTGAGAAGAACAAATCAGATTGCAAGAAGATCTGTCCGTCTGTGATAGAGATAACGTTTGTCGGGATATACGCTGATACGTCTCCTGCCTGTGTTTCGATGAAAGGCAGTGCAGTTAATGATCCTGCGCCTTTTGCATCACTAAGTTTTGCCGCACGTTCTAACAAACGGCTGTGCAAGTAGAATACATCCCCTGGATATGCTTCACGGCCTGGAGGACGGCGAAGCAGCAAGGAAAGCTCACGGTATGCAGATGCTTGTTTTGTTAAGTCATCATATACAACTAGTACGTGCTTGCCGTTGTACATGAACTCTTCACCCATTGAAACCCCAGCATATGGTGCAAGGAACTGCAATGGAGCAGGTTCAGATGCTGATGATGTAACAACGATGGAGTAATCTAACGCACCCTGCTGGCGAAGTGTTTCTACTACGCCGCGGACAGTAGATTCTTTTTGTCCGATCGCTACATAGATACAGATCATGTCCTGGTCTTTTTGGTTGATGATCGTATCGATCGCTACAGCTGTTTTACCAGTCTGGCGGTCACCGATGATCAACTCACGCTGTCCGCGTCCGATCGGCACAAGTGCGTCGATCGCTTTGATACCAGTTTGAAGCGGCTCGTGTACGGATTTACGATCCATTACACCAGGCGCTGGACTTTCAATCGGACGAGTTTTGGTTGTGTTGATAGGTCCCTGTCCATCTACAGGTTGTCCTAACGGGTTAACAACACGTCCAAGTAATTCTTCCCCTACAGGTACCTCCATGATACGGCCTGTACGTTTTACTTCGTCTCCTTCACGGATGTCAGTGTATGGTCCTAGGATAATAATACCTACGTTATTTTCCTCAAGGTTTTGCGCCATACCCATAACGCCATTCGAAAATTCAACGAGTTCTCCTGCCATTACGTTATCTAAACCGTGAGCACGAGCGATTCCGTCACCGACCTGGATAACGGTACCGACATCATCAACTTTTATATCAGCTTGATAATTTGCGATTTGCTGTTTTATCAGAGCACTGATTTCTTCAGCTTTGATGCTCATTCATTTCACCCCTATCTCTAGCCTTTAGCAGAAACTAACTGACGTTTCATGCGTTCAAGTTTACCGCTTACGCTGCCATCAAAAATGC
Source organism: Exobacillus caeni (assembly GCF_005747095.1). Classification (GTDB taxonomy): domain Bacteria; phylum Bacillota; class Bacilli; order Bacillales; family Guptibacillaceae; genus Exobacillus; species Exobacillus caeni. The sequence continues at coordinate 74,950 of NZ_SWLG01000016.1, forward strand.
GGTTGCCGATACGAACTTTTATACCGCCGATCAAATCTGGATCTACCACATTTTCGATGCTCAGCTTTTCTTTTCCGACACGCTTCGCAAAAACATCAGAGATTCTTGCTTGTTCTTCATCAGACAAAGGATTTACAGAGTAAACCTTTGCTGCTGCAACTCCCTGCTGGTCATTTGCAAGCTTTGTATATTGATCAATAAGTTCAGGAGTAATCTCGATACGGTTGCGGTCTGCAAGAAGCAGCATCGTGTTTCTCACTGTATCGGAAAGCTCGCCAAAACTTGTAAAGATGACTTTCTTTTTTTCGTCTGTTGTAACTTTTGGATGTCTAAAAAACTCCATAAGCTGCGGATTCTTGTTGAATACTTCTTTTACAACCGCTAGCTCGTCTTCTATCTGGGAAACAATCTGGTTCTCATTTGCAAGATCGAAAAGTGCTTCAGCGTAACGTTTCGCTACAACTTCGTATTCTCTGCTCATTTATTTTCGCCTACCTGAGTAAGGTATTCGTTAATAAGTTTCTGCTGATCTTCTTCTTTAAGCTCTTTTTCAACAACTTTTGAAGCGATCATCACAGATAATGAAGCAACTTGCTCGCGCAATGTAGCAACGGCGCTTTCTTTTTCACGTTCGATCTCAGCTAATGCAGCTTCTTTCATACGCTCTGACTCCTGGCGCGCAGCCTGGATGATTTCCTGGCCTTGCTGGTCAGCCATTTTCTTCTGGTTCTCAAGAATTGTATGTGCTTCCTGGCGAACACGTTTCATTTCTTCACGCTGCTCGTTTAGGAAAGCCTCCGCTTCTTTGCGGTTTTTCTCAGCAGTTTCGATTTCATTCGCAATATGCTCTTCACGCTTCTTCATCATGCCCATCAACGGACCAAACGCGAATTTGCTAAGCAACAACATTAAGATGATAAACGCTAGTAACTGGAATATGATATCGCCAGTATTAACTTCAACACCTAGAATACCTGCATTGACTAAATAATGCACAGTGTTCACTCCCTTCAGAGGTCATACATAACGAATGGCGAAGGTTGGTTCCATTTCGAAACTTTCTCCGCCATCATGAAACAAGCCTCAAAGCATATATCTCCGTGTCAAGAAATCTTCGAGGCATTCCTTTAACACGTATGATTATTGTCCGATTACCATAAATGCGATAACTACAGCGATGATAGGCAATGCCTCTACAAGGGCAACCCCGATGAACATAGTTGTTTGAAGCGTACCGCGTAATTCTGGTTGACGAGCAACACCTTCAACTGTACGTCCTACGATAAGACCGTTACCAATACCAGCACCTACTGCCGCTAGACCTACTGCAATTGCAGCTGCGATTAAACCCATTATAAATTTCCTCCTTAAAGATATAAGAATTTTTTATAGTATTAAAAATTAATAACTACCAATAACATTAATGGTCGTCAGCCACTTTATGGGCCATGTAAACCATTGTTAACATCGTGAAAATGAACGCCTGAATGGCTCCGACAAAGATACTGAATCCCTGCCATACCATCATAGGAATAAAGGCTCCGATGGCACCAAGCGCGCCACTCGTTCCTAGACCTGCAAGCAATCCTAAAAGGATTTCCCCCGCGAAAATATTTCCGTAAAGACGAAGACCAAGCGTTAATGTGTTCGCGAACTCTTCAATGATCTTAAATGGAAACATAAAACTGAACGGAGCTACAAAGCCTTTCCCGTATTCTTTGACACCTTTCATCCTAACCCCGTAATAATGAGTCAAGACGACGATCATCGTTGCAAGCGTCAACGTAATCGTTGGGTCTGCGGTTGGAGATTTCCACCATAAGTTTTCATGTTCGCCGAGTGACACAGCAAACGGCAACCCTAACATGTTGGAAACGAAAATGTACATGAGGAGCGTCATACCTAGTGTTAAAAAACGTCCTCCACTTTTCCAGTCCATTGTACTTCCAATGATTCCTTTAACAAAGTCCATCACCCATTCCATGAAATTTTGCATTCCGGTAGGGCGCATTGCTAGAGAACGAGTTCCGATTACTGCAATGATAAATACAATAACGGAGGCGATCGTGATCATGAGGACGTTTGAAAGATTGAAAGTTAGACCTAGAAAGTCAACTAAAGGAGCATGATGTTCCAACTGCTTCTCACCTCTCTTCCTATTTAAAGCGTAAAGTTTGAAGGATTGAATCTATGAGAATGATAATGTAGGTTACCATCAACCCAATTACCACACTTACCAGATGGAATGATTCCGGGTATCTCATGGCTATTGCCACTGCCAGTGCAGCCAGCGCAAGCCTGGTTAGAGAACCAAGTGATTTTGCCTTTTTACCCTCTACAGCAGCCTGTCCAACTCGATTTACTTTTCGATACGTACTGAAAAGATTGATCAAACTGAATACTGTGCCGAGGATAAGCCCGAGGAAAACAGATTTGTAAGAGGTAACCCCCCACCCCATTACAAACAACGCAAGTACATAGAGGGTGTATTGTGAATAACGTCTTATCATTTGTGAGTACTCTGTCATGTGTTATCGTCTCCTGAGTCATCGCCACTGAATGTATGTATAAGACGTAGCATCCCAAAGATACCTGCTGCAAGTCCAAGTAAGAGGCCAAGGATTAAAAAGAGTGGAAACGTGTCGAAAAAGCTATCGATCCACTTTCCGGCAAAGATGCCAACCAGTATCGAACCCACCAGATAAGACAATATTGCCGTATAGAGTGCCATCGCTTTCACAGCGAGCGCCCCTTTTCTTAGATATTGAAAAAAGCATCTGCACTTTTTTCGAAACGGGAATTCAGGCTAAAAAAAGGAATCTGAAAACCTTATCACTATACCCTTTGTAAGAATACAATAGGCATTAGTTGATGTCAATGTGTTTCCGGCAAATGTTGTGATTTATGTCACAAATAAAATCGAGCCAAAGAAGCCCTAAATCCCTTGCCATAAAAGCGTTTTCAGGTTCTTCCTCAGTAAACCTATCATAATTGTTATAAAATCTCTCCCAGTTTTGACGAAAATTGTCACTGTTTATTCACATCTTTTAACTTTTTCAAAGGGGTAAAAAAACCTCCCCGTTTCATAAACAGGAAGGCTTTTTATCCAGCGGTTAAGTGCTCTATTTTCAGCATGCAGAATGAAGCTGGAAATAGATTTCACCGTTTCACACTATGCTTATTTGGTGCCGAACAAACGGTCACCAGCGTCACCGAGTCCAGGGATGATATATCCTTTTTCGTTTAGCTTTTCATCAAGGGCAGCAATATAAATATCAACGTCAGGGTGTGCTTCCTGAAGCAAAGACACGCCTTCTGGAGCCGCGATCAGGCACATCATCTTAATATTTTTCACCCCGCGATTTTTAAGAGAGTTGATTGCTTCTACTGCAGATCCACCGGTCGCAAGCATCGGGTCGATCACAATGAATTCTCTTTCTTCCACGTCGGCAGGCAGCTTTACATAGTATTCCACAGGTTTTAGCGTTTCAGGATCACGATATAGGCCAACATGTCCAACCTTAGCAGCAGGAATCAGTTTAAGAATCCCGTCTACCATGCCAAGGCCCGCGCGCAAAATCGGTACAAGTCCAAGTTTTTTCCCTGAGATGACTTTGGATGTTGTTTCCATGATCGGTGTTTGTACCTTAACATCTTCAAGCGGAAGATCTCTGGTAATTTCAAACGCCATTAGTGCAGCTACCTCGTCTGTAAGTTCGCGAAAATCTTTCGTACCGGTATTCACGTCACGTATATACGTTAATTTATGCTGGATCAACGGATGATCGAACACGTAAACTCTTCCCATGCTTATCTCCCCTTTAAAAACGTTAATATAATCATTTCATTCTTTAATTCGGCATACTTCTTCGCAATTGTACAGAAAAAAGGGCTTCACTTCAAGCAATTACCCAATGAAAGAATTGTCCGAACTTTCTTCATCTACAAGTTCAAAAACCTTTGTGAAATGTGACCAATCCAACAGAATTTCAACTCTTGTTTTTGTATCGTAATCCATAAGGGGGTTCCATTATGAAACTATCTGTTGCAAAGGAAGCATTAAACTGGTTTGAAAACGAATATAAACAGGATACCGGCATTTTGTACGTCAGGCTCTTCCCACAATACGGAGGGTTCGGCAGCAAACAGAAAGGATATGCGGTAGGATTTTCTATCGATGTGCCGGATGATCCTGGAGAGGAATGGAGCGTTGGGCCACTTAGGTTTTTTTATGAGAAGAATGATGAGTGGTATTTTGGGGATTCCCAACTTGCTATCAATGTTAATAAAAGCTTTGATGAGATATTTTTTTCTTTCGACTAAAAAAGAGGCTGGGACAAAACCCAGTAAATTAAACTTAAAGTGGTCCGCATCTTCGATGCGGACCACTTTTTTTTATTGTTTCTTTTGTTTTCATAAGAAAATAGGGACAACCTCTGATAAAATTAAAGTAACCACACCATAACCATCGGAGGTGTCCCTA
>NZ_SWLG01000017.1 GCF_005747095.1 Exobacillus caeni
AAGATCAGGGAGCAAGCTCCCATCTCTTCGCTCGACTTGCATGTATTAGGCACGCCGCCAGCGTTCGTCCTGAGCCAGGATCAAACTCTCCGATAAGATAAGTTCAATCTAGCTTGCTTTAAAGCTTAATTCGCTTGGCGTTTTGTTCAGTTTTCAAAGAACTACGATGCACAGGATGTGATGGCCTATAGCCAGTAATCCTTTATGCGTTTCGTCGTTTTCAGCGACAAGATTAAGTATATCATCTTATTTCGCAGAAGTCAACAACTTTTAAAGAAGTTTTTTCGCTCACAATAACCTCACTGATACTGCGGCGACAAAAATTATTATATAACTTGTTTTCGCAGAAGTCAACAATAAATATTAGTTTATTTAGCTGACAGCGACTTTATTAATGTAGCATTTGGATGCTGTTATTGTCAACTTGATTATCGCGCAACATTTACAGCAGCGTTTAAAAATATACCACGCAGAAGAAAGGCCGTCAAATCTTTTCTGCGCAGTATCAACCGCTCCTATATTAGTTAAACTTTATATAACCTGCTGAAGATCCCTTCACCTTTTGTCTCTTTAATCTCAATGTTAATTAGCCCTTTATCAATCAAGTGTTCCAGTAACGCGCCGAGGTCTACTCCATAATCCTTCAATTCAGGCTCTTCCAATAATTCCTGGTAGGACCATGTTTCCTTTTTGGTCATCACCTGTCTGAGGTGCGCTCCCCCAAGCTTCGATTTTGAGCTTAAAGAAAAGTCATTTGCGATCAATAACAGCTCCAGCCTCTTTTCAAGTGGCTCTTCACTGTTAAGTAATTCATTGTAAAGCTTAAATATTTCTGGTTCAATATGCTTCACCTGACTCCAGACTGTTATTTCCGGGTGGAATCCATGTTCAATCACCGAAAGCCTGGCCATATGATGGAGGGCATGCAAAATAAAATTGTAGGCATCTAAAAATTGCTTTGAATTATACAATACTCTTCCATCGGTAAATCTCCGAATAAGTTTTGCGTATTCAATGCCTATCTTCTTTTTTCGTTCTTCCTCAGGAAAATAGCGGATTGTTTCTTTCAAATTGGCAACATACTCGTTCCTGTCAAAGATTACTTTTCCGTTCACAATCCATGAAATAATCCGTCTGTTGCTTCCTGACATGAGCCAATCCTGAAGTTTTTCTTCACTAACGATATGAAGAGCTGCCTTTTTGCCTTCAAACTCGTAATGTTTTACAAACCAATATGTCTCATTGTTTTTTGTAATAACGAGCAAGACCACATCAAAGTTATCCGTTAAAGGGCTTAACGGTTGTGTTTTTTCAATCACTAATATACCGAGCGTATCTTTATGACTTGCCCGTTCCTGGTAGATTGGACGAAGTAGGTTTTCCATTCATAAGTCCTCCAAATATGTAAAGTTCAAATAAAGACTTTTGCCAAACATGTGATTATCTAACTTATTCAACAGGCTCTATTATAAATCCTTTCACTTTTTCTGCAACGGGAAAAATTTGAATTTTTCATGTCCTGGCAATACAGAAATACCTTATTAGACACTCATATGCTATACTGTTTGGCAGGAGGGAAAAACATGCAATTAAAATACACCAACAAAATAAACAAAATCCGTACGTTCGCCCTGAGTCTTGTTTTTATTGGGATTTTGATTATGTATATAGGAATCTTCTTCAAAACATCCGTTCTTTTAATGACTATCTTCATGATTATCGGTTTCTTAGCCACAATGGCCAGTGCTGTCGTTTATTTTTGGATCGGCATGCTCTCGACTAAAGCAGTCCAGGTCGAATGCCCCAATTGCCACAAGACAACAAAAGTACTTGGAAAAGTTGACGCTTGTATGTATTGCAAGCAGCCGTTAACGCTGGACCCTTCCCTTGAAGGAAAGGAATTCGATGAAAAATACAACAATAAAAAATATCAAAAACAAATGGAAAAACAAAAATAATCCTCTATCCGAATAAAAAAACTCGCCAGGATTTCCTGGCGAGTTTTTTAATGTTGCTTTTTCTTTTGGCAGGTAGGACACGTCCCGTAAATCTCCATACGGTGTTCCCCGACCTTAAAGCCTGTTACCTGCTCAGCTAATGTCTCAACTTCATCCAAACCTGGATAATGAAAATCGACCATTTTGCCGCAGTCATCGCAAATAATATGATAATGATCGGTTGTCACCCAATCAAAGCGGCTTGAAGAATCGCCATACGTCAGTTCTTTAACTAGACCAATCTCTTTAAAGACTCTTAGGTTGTTATAAACAGTAGCTACACTCATATTCGGAAACTTTCCTTCAAGCGCTTTATATATTTCATCCGCAGTTGGATGGGACATAGACTGTATTAAAAAATCTAAAATCGCATGACGTTGCGGAGTGATCCGAACTCCGGAATTTTTCATTGCATCAATCGCTTCTTGCAGCCGCATATCTGACACCGTCATGCACCTCACTTTCAAAACACATTCTTATTTTATAATATTTATAAATAGTGTACATCGTTCTTCAAGGTTTTGTCAATATTAGTATGCTACACCCTATTAGTTGATTATTCTTCATGGAGAACAGATTCTGCAACACCGAGCTTTTGATTAATGTACCTTCCTGCCACAAACAAGAAATCAGACAACCTGTTTAAATAAGCTAAAACGAGAGGATTAACCCCTTCGATTCCAACAGTAGACCTTTCTGCACGCCTTACGATTGTTCTCGCTACATGTAGTGCGCTTCCTGAAGAATGGCCGCCAGGCAATATGAAATTTTTCAAAGGCTTGAGTTCCTCGTCCCATTTATCGATGTTTTCTTCCAGGTAGGTCACATCCTCTTCTCCCACCGTCCAGGATACCTTTTTTCCTTCAGGTGTTGCGAGTTCTGCTCCTACATGAAACAATGCGGTTTGCACTTTATGAAACGTTTCTTCAAATTCCTTTTTCCCTTCAAAATCAATATTACCTAAAAAGCTTAATGCTAATCCAATTTGAGAGTTTGCTTCATCACAGGTTCCGTACGCATCCACTCTAACGTCATTTTTTGAAACCCTGCTTCCGTATACAAGGGAAGTCGTTCCTTTGTCGCCAGTTTTCGTATAGATTTTCACCATCAATACCCCCGTTTCTAATATATTTGCTAATTCTCCCTAAACAGGTCTTTAATCTACCGTTTCTAAAACTATGTAATTTTACGTATCCTCCCCTAATTATACGAAACTTTCTGTAATCTCTAAAATAAAACACCTTTTAAACAAAAATAGAGCGAGAAAGAAAACTCGCTCTTTAGGCCGAGGTAGGTATGATTCTCTACAGGTTATGTAATTTGCAGTGATATTGTATGGACGTACGCCTTCATTTTCACTTAAATTTAAAACCTCCGCAAATATATGGCAGAGGTTTTAAACAGCTGTTTTTATGAAAGGTATTCTTTTATGAAGTTCAATGCTTCTTCAACATGGTCTTTCACACGAACTTTCCGCCATTCTTTTACAAGGTTTCCCTCTTTATCGATTATGAAAGTAGAGCGTTCGATTCCCATGTATTCTTTCCCAAAGTTTTTCTTCAGTTTCCATACACCGTATTTCTCCGCTACCTCATGATCTTCATCGGCTAAGAGCAAGAAAGGAAGATCATGCTTTTCGATAAACTTTTTATGACGCTCAATCGGATCCGGGCTTACTCCTAATATTACCGTGTCCTGTTCACTGAAGCTTTCATGGCTATCACGGAAATCACACGCTTCTGTGGTACATCCCGGTGTCATATCTTTTGGGTAAAAGTATAATACAACATTCTTCCCCTTGTAGTCAGCAAGGGAAACCTCTTCTCCACTATTTGACTTCAACGAAAAATCAGGTGCTTTTTGCCCTACTTCAACAGTCATTCTTTGCCCTCCTCTAGAAATAAACTATCTACCTTAAGCGTAACCAATTTAATGAAAAGTTACAACTCAGAGGGATGTTTCTTGTACTCTATAATGGTTGTGACAAAGAAAGCTGCTGGCATCAGGTAACCGATAAGCGCCTCTATGATTGCAATCCACCTTCCGACCCCAACCGGTGTAATATCCCCGTACCCAACCGAGAGCAATGTTACCGCACTAAAGTATAATACAGATTCAATCTGCTCGATCGCAGAACCCATCAATGCCTTGCTTCCCTGCTGAAGTACCGGAACATCAACCATTAAAAAAACAAGGTAGAGACTGCCAAACGCAGTAATCAAGGTCATATACACCAGGAAAAGCATGATCAATTTATAAACGGATATTAAGCTCCCGGGAACCCTTGTACGTTTTAGTAATGAAACGAAGCTTCCCCAGACACTCATAACTGTTAAGCCAATCGTAAGAATAAACAGCCATAGCATAAGACCACCTCATTCTTAACTTATGAGCTAGCCATCATAGATAGGACAGCCTTTTCCAGGAAAAATTTCAATGGGGCGGAGCACTCTCCTCTGCTAAAATAGTCACATTCTTATACAGCAAGAAAAGAGCCAGAAGAAATCTCTTCCGGCTCTAACTTCCTGCTCCTCTATATTTCGTTACGCCAATGTTCCAAAGAATTACGGATATACCAAAAAATGCAATGCCCATTACGGGCGTTAAAAAGGCATATCCATACCATTCCTCTTTTCCAAGAAAGTAGGCAGATGGATAAACACCGACGAAGGCAAACGGCAAAATCCAGGTCAAAATAAATCGGATCACTTTATTATAGATGTTTACAGGATACCGTCCATAGTTTCCTATATTGTACATCATCGGCATGATGCTCGTTCTGCTGTCCGACCAAAAACTGATGCTTGCAAGAATAACAAAAATGCCTCCATACACAAGAGCACCTCCGAGTACCAGGACGATGAAAACGAAGGGATCGTACCAGGAAATTGATAGGTCCAATCTGCTTCCTGCATAGAACATAACCGCAAGTCCTGTAATGACGCCAAACAGCGATTCCAATTCCATCCGTTCGAGGATGATTTGAAACAGACTGTGGATCGGCCGCGTTAAGATTCGGTCCATTTCCCCTTTAACAATATATCGTTCATTAAAATCCCAGATGTTAAAGAAGGAGGAAAAGAACGCAAAAGGAACAAGGAAAAATCCATATATAAAGATGATTTCATCTCTTGTCCATCCGCTTAGAAACTGGGTATGGCCAAAAACAACAAGGATAAAGATCAGGTTGACTGCCTGGAACAATAGATCAGAAAATATCTCGACAAACAGGTCCACACGGTAGGTTAGCCTTGTTTTCATATATTGCGATAAGTACTGAAAAAACATTGATACATAAAACATGCTCTACCCCCCCTGGACAATCAATTGCTTTCTGGCCAGGTACCAGAACAATTGGATCGGAATAATTAAGATAACTGCCCATACCACTTGAAAAAGAATCGCCTCTGGAATTTCAGCGCCAGTAAATCCTTCTGTGAAAATCATGCTCGGAATATAACTGATAGCCTGAAACGGTAGGTAATCCATGATTTGTTGCGCCCATCCCGGATAAAAGCTGATCGGCAAAATCAAGCCTGAAAATAAGTCGATCACAACCCGCTTCGCCCTTATCAATCCATCATTGTTAAAGAAGAAAAAGGTCATGATTCCTGTCAACAGGTTGATCTGGGTATTGATAAAGAAGCTAAAAACAAGCGATAAGAAAAAGTAAAGCCAAATGGAAACGGCAGCTGAAAAATCAATCGGAAAAATAAGGCTGACAATGATCATTCCTGGAAAAGAAAAGAAGCTGATCCGGAAAATCCCTTCTCCTAGCCCCTGCATCATTTTCATAACCAGATAGTTATATGGCCTTATTAACTCGACAGCAACTTTCCCTTCTTTAATCTCAAGGGCGATTTCCCTATCGATGTTATTAAAATAAAACGCCCTTGCCATCCAGGCTACCGCAATGTATGTTGTCATTTGAATAACAGAAAGCCCTTCTATCGACTCTTTGCCGCCGTAGATGGCTGACCAGAGAAAATAATATGCGCCGATATTAATGCTGTAAATCAAGATTCCGCTATAATAGTTCGTCCGGTAGGCAAGCATCATGAGAAAGCGAATCCGGATCATCTCAACGTATTTTGCCATGGATAACGCCCTCTTCATAAATGTTTCGGATAATTTCTTCTGTTGAAATTTCATGGATCTTTATGTCTGTAATCTTATGTGCGGCCACAACTCTACCGATCAGTTCAGAAATCACTTCTTCTTCGTGCGGTACGTTTGCGACCCATACGTTATGCCGATCCCCTTTCGTCCAGAACACATCGAGCTCCTTCACCAGTGGATCGAGCTGCTGATCGTCGACCTGGTTGGAAAACTGGAATTCGATTTGTTTCCCTTCACCCCAGTTGGAACGAAGCTCAGCTAGCTTTCCATCATAAATAATCTTTCCTTCATCAAGCATCACAACCCGCTCGCATAGCGCTTCAATGTCGCTTAAATCATGGGTTGTCAGCAAGATGGTAGTGTTATATTTTTCGTTGATCTCTTTAAGAAAGTTTCGGATCTTCAGTTTAACAAGCACATCCAGGCCAATCGTAGGTTCATCTAAAAACAGCAGCGGGGGATTATGAAGCAGTGCTGCTGCAAGCTCGCATCTCATCCGCTGTCCTAAAGAAAGTTTTCGTACCGGTTTATCTAACAGTGGGCCGATATCAAGTGATTCGATCACATGATTCATATGCTCGTTATAATCCTCATCCGACACTCGGTACACCTTTTTTAAAAGGCGAAACGACTCCTGAACGGCAATATCCCACCACAATTGGGACCGCTGCCCGAACACAACACCGATTGTCTGGACGAATTTTTCCCTTTCTTTATGAGGATTCATACCGTTTGCTTGAACAAGCCCGGAGGTTGGGGTAAGGATTCCCGTCAGCATTTTAATCGTAGTTGACTTTCCGGCTCCGTTCTCTCCTATATAACCAACCATTTCTCCCTGCCTTACTGTAAAAGAAATATCTTCAACAGCAGGAATTACTTTATAGTTTCTAGTAAATAAATCACGAAAAGCCCCTTTCAAACCCGAACGGCTGGAATAAGACTTGAATTCTTTCCGCAATTCCTTCACTTCAATCGCATTTGACATTTTTCTTCCCTCCAATGATTCACCAACCATTAGTCTATCCGATACTTCTAAACGAAACAATTTTTTCGCTTAGTCAGCTTGACTCCTGACTTGACTTTTCATTTGATTTGTATTCCGTGCTACAATATAAAAGTGTCTTTTATAGAAAAAGGAAGTTAAACAAACGTTTGATTAACCAGGAGGTCGCTATGAATTTCCCTAATTCTGAGAAGTATTACGAAGAAGCGCAAAATGTTATTCTCGGTGGAGTGAACAGTCCCTCACGCTCCTTTAAAGGAGTTGGTGGTGGAACCCCGATATTTATGGACCGTGCCAAAGGAGCTTACTTCTGGGATGTTGACGGTAACCAATACATAGATTACTTAGCGGCATACGGTCCCATCATCACCGGACATGCCCATCCGCATATTACTGAAGCAATTACCAGAGCTGCTGAAAACGGGGTTTTATATGGCACTCCTACCAGACTCGAAAATAAATTTGCTAAGATGCTCCAGGAGGCAATCCCCTCCCTTGAAAGAGTACGTTTTGTAAATTCAGGGACGGAAGCAGTAATGACAACTATCAGGGTTGCACGCGCCTACACAGGAAGAGATAAGATCATTAAATTCGCTGGATGCTATCACGGACATTCTGACCTTGTCCTTGTTGCTGCAGGTTCCGGCCCTTCCACGCTTGGAAATCCTGATTCTGCAGGTGTACCAAAAAGCATCGCACAGGAAGTCATCACTGTCCCTTTCAATGATATCGATAGCTTTAAGCATGCCATGGAAAAATGGGGCGATCAGATCGCAGGGGTGCTTGTAGAACCCATCGTTGGAAACTTTGGCATTGTGGAGCCAGTGGAAGGTTTCCTCGAAATGGTAAACGAAATTTCCCACGACCTTGGTTCCCTTGTTATTTATGATGAAGTGATCACCGCCTTCCGTTTTATGTATGGAGGGGCACAGAATTTAATTGGAATAGAGCCAGATATGACCGCTTTAGGAAAAATCATCGGAGGTGGCCTTCCAATCGGCGCTTACGGCGGAAAAAGGAAGATAATGGAGCAAGTTGCACCACTTGGGCCTGCCTATCAGGCCGGCACGATGGCCGGTAATCCCGCTTCCATCTCTTCGGGCATCGCTTGTTTAGAGGTTCTACAGGAAGAAGGGATCTATGATCGCCTCGACAGGTTAGGAGCTAAACTGGAAGAAGGTATCCTAAAACTTGCCGAGGCGCACAATATTCCGATAACCATAAACCGTCTAAAAGGTGCCCTGACCGTTTACTTTAATGTTGGAGAAGTAACCAACTATACACAGGCTGAGAACTCAGACGGGGAAATGTTCAGTCGTTTCTTTAAACTGATGCTGAACCAGGGAATCAACCTTGCCCCTTCCAAATATGAAGCATGGTTTCTAACGATCGCACATACTGAGGAAGACATCGATAAGACATTAACAGCAGTTGAACACTCTTTTAAAGAGCTAAAATGACAATAGGAAATTTACGGGGCTGACACTTTGCTTTTAAGTCAGCCTCTTTTTATTATTTCCATTACTTTCTTTATCCGTTTTTTCTAGCTGACATAAGGGAAACAAATAACTATCCAAAAATTAGATTGCTTATCTTTTGAAAAAGTTGTATAGTACGTTCGATACTGTTGAAAATGCTCTTTTACGCATTCTCTGTAAAAGCACTATGTTTTCAGAAAGGATTATATAATTAATGAAACTTGGAGCTCGAATATTAAAAACAGGTATTGCGATTACTCTGGCTCTATATATAGCATCCTTGTTGAATCTTAATCCTCCTGCCTTTGCAGGAGTTGCTGCATTATTTGCGATTCAGCCTTCGATCTACAGATCTTATCAGACCATCCTTGAACAGATCCAGGCTAACATTATCGGTGCCGTTTTTGCTGTAGTATTTGTACTTATGTTCGGTAACGGCCCATTCGTAGTAGGTCTGGTCGCCATTATAACGATCGGAATCATGATCAAGCTAAAGATCGAAAAGACAATACCGCTTGCAGTCGTGACCGTTATTTTAATTATGGGAACACCTGAAGAAAGCTTTATAGCGTTTGCTTCTAACCGCTTTCTGGTTATTATGGTTGGCGTTTTGTGTTCATTTGTCGTTAACCTGGTTTTTATTCCGCCTAAATACGAAACCAAACTGTATAACAAAATCGTAAGCAACATGGGGTATATTACCCAGTGGATCCGCCTTGCAACTAGAAACGATGCCGAACATAAAGTTTTAAAAGAGAATCTTAATAAACTAAAGGAAGATATGCTAAAAAGCGACCAATATTATTTGCTCTATAAAGAAGAAAGGGATTATTTAAAAAAGTATGACTACACAAAAGGCCGAAAACTAGTTTTATTCCGCCAAATGCATATAACTAATGATAAAGCACTCGCGATCCTGAAAAATCTCGACCTACATGATGTTCAATTAAAAGAAATGCCGGATTTATTTCAAAAGGAAATACAGGTCCATCTGGATAACCTGACAAGCTATCATGAGCGCATTCTTTTAAAATATATAGGTAAAGTACGAAACCAGTCACCGGAACAGTTGCTAAGCGAAATTAATGAAGGAGAAAAATCCCTCACAGAAGCATACGTAGAATTTTACAATCATAAAAATGTAGAGCAATGCAAGTGGATGACCATCTTCCCGCTCATCGGGCTAATAATCGATTACAGTGATGAATTAGAGCACCTCGATAAGTTAGTGGACAGCTTCTACAGTTACCACCAGGATGATAATGAAGTTGAAATCAATATAGAGTGACACACGACAAAAACAAAAAGCGGGTCAGCACCTTTTGCTGATCCGCTTTCACTTGTGTAATGTTAGTTTTTCATTCTCGGATCGAGTGCGTCACGCAATCCGTCACCCATCAGGTTAAAGCCTAGAACTGTGAGCATGATTGCAAGACCCGGGAAAAATACTGTCCATGGCGCTTGAATAATGTACTGTCTTGAGTCTGCAAGCATTTTACCCCACTCAGGTTGAGGAGGCTGAGCTCCCAGTCCCAGGAACCCAAGTGCCGCCGCTTCAATAATGGCTGTAGCAATAGCAAGTGTTCCCTGTACAATAATTGGCGCAATACTATTAGGAAGAACATGGCTGAATAAAATTCTTCCATTACTCATTCCGATAGCTTTTGCGGACATAATGTATTCTTCCTCTTTAACACTCAACACCCTCGAACGTACTAGCCTTCCGAAGTTTGGAATGTTGATGATCGCAATAGCGATAAGGGCATTTCTTAAAGAAGGTCCAAGAACAGCTACTACCGCAATCGCTAATAAAATACTTGGAAATGCAAGCATGATATCAAAAATTCTAGATATGATCGTATCTACCCATCTGCCAAAGTATCCGGCGATAATGCCTAAGAGACTTCCGACAACCGCAGAACCTAATACCGCAAAAAAACCGACCCACAGCGAGATTCTAGCTCCAAATATCACTCGTGATAAAATATCCCGGCCAAAATCATCTGTACCAAACCAGTGTTCTGAGGAAGGAGCTAAGTTTTTGTCTGCTAAACTTTGTTCATTCATCCCATAGGGAGCGATAAAATCTGCAAGTAAAGCCATCAAAATAAATAGAAGGACGATTACTGCGCCGGTGATGGCTAGCTTATTCTTTTTAAATGACTTCCAGGCTTCTAGCCATGGTGATGAAACCTTTTCTTCCACCTCGAATCCCGGATGGTCCGGTGGAAGCTTCTGTTTTTCGGGAGCCAATTCAGGCATATTTACCCCTCCTTTATCAATACTTCCTCTTTCTTTGCTTTAACTCTAGTTATATTTAATTCTTGGATCAAAGGCAGCGTACAGGAGGTCTACAATTAAGTTGATAAAAACAAAGATTGTAGCTACTACTAAAATACCTGACTGTATAACTGGATAGTCCCTGAAGCCAATCGCATCATAGATATACGTTCCTATTCCCGGCCAGCCAAAGATCGTTTCTGTCAGGATCGCTCCTCCCAATAATAGGCCGGATTGGAGGCCGATAACAGTTAACACTGGAATAATGGCATTTTTCAAAGAATGTTTATATACTACCAAAAACATTGACTGCCCCTTCGCTCTGGCAGTTCTAATATAATCCGATTTCATAACTTCTAGCATACTTGAACGAGTCATTCTTGCAATGATCGCCATCGGAATGGTTCCAAGAGCGATACTAGGAAGTATTAAATGCTTAAACGCCGTAACGAACTGGTCAAATCTGCCCTGTATCAACGTATCGATTAAATAAAGATTGGTGATCGCTTCAATCGGGTTTCGGACATCTTCTCTTCCAGTAGAAGGAAGCCAGCCCAACTCGATTGAGAAACCCCATTGTTCCATCAATCCCAGCCAGAAGATCGGCATCGAAACACCCACAAGCGCAATAAACATCGCAAGGTAGTCAAACCACGAATTCTGGAACCATGCACTTATAATTCCTGCATTCACTCCGATGACGACCGCTATAACCATTGCTACAAAAGAGAGCTCTATTGTGGCCGCGAGGTAATTCCAGATTTCCCCGCTTATTGCAGAGCTTGTCCGAAGAGAGGTACCAAGATCCCCTGTCAAAATCCCCTTAATATAGTCAAAATATTGCACATACCAGGGGTTATCCAATCCCAGCTCTTTTGTTAATGATGCTACCGCTTCTTTAGAAGCCTGCTGTCCCAGGATTACCTGTGCAGGATTACCAGGAATCGCCCGAATTAAGGAAAAAACAATGAGGGTCATTCCAATGAGTACGGGTATAAGCATTAAAATACGTCTGATCGTATAGGAAAACATCGAGAAAATCACCTCTTTTTTCATATAGAGAGGGGAGTGCTATCCACTCCCCTCTCACGGTTAATTATTCAAAGTACACTTTTGTCAGGTAGTCAGAACCAGTTGGATGTGGAGTAAAGCCTTTGATGTTACTTTTTCCGCCAAGTGCTGGTTCAGAGTGTACTAGTGGCACCCATGGAGCGTCTTCATGAATGATTTCTTGTGCCTTTTTATAAAGTTCTTTACGCTTTTCTTCATCCGGAGTAGACTGAGCTTTAACTAAGATCTCATGAAGCTCAGCGTTGGAATATCTGGAGTAGTTATTGCTTCCGATATTGTCCTGGTCAAGAAGAACATAAAGGAAGTTATCTGCGTCTCCGTTATCCCCGGTCCAGCCTAATAAGAAAGCAGGTGCTTCTCCGGCCTGGGCCTTTTCAAGGTATGTTGCCCACTCATAAGATACGATGTTTACGTCTACACCGATCTTTTTGAAGTTAGCCTGGATCGCTTCAGCGATTTTCTTTCCATCCGGCATGTACGGACGAGGAACTGGCATCGCCCAGAGATCCATCTTAAATCCATCAGGATACCCGGCTTCTTCTAATAATTTTTTCGCTTTATCTAGATCAAACTCATATTTTTCGATTTCGTCGTTATAAGCTTCGATAACTGGCGGTAACGGGTTTTTGGCAGGTTCTGCCTGTCCTTCGTAAAACGCATCGATAAGCGCTTGCTTGTCAACAGCATGGTTTAGAGCCTGACGAACCTTTTTGTTGTTGAACGGTTCTTTTTCAACGTTAAATCCAAGGTAACCAACGTTCATAGAAGGGCGGAAGAATACTTGTAAATTATCATCACCTTTAATCCCTTCCACATCACTAGGGTTCACGCCATCCATCAAGTCGATTTCACCTGTTTTCAATGCGTTCAGACGAGCTGAGTTGTCAGGAATAGCACGGAAAATAACTCTGTCTAGCTTCGGATAACCATCCATCCAGTAATCCTCATTTTTCTCAACTACAATTCGATCGTTTCTTTTCCATTCTTTAAATTTGAATGGACCAGTTCCTACAGGATTTTCACCGAATTTGTCGCCCTGCTTTTCAAGTGCATCCGGGCTTGCGATCGCAAACGGAGACATCGCAAGGTTTTTCAAGAACGGTGCCTGCGGTCTATTTAGCGTAAATTCTACAGTATAATCATCTACTGCTTTAACCTCTTTAATGACATGGCCTTCATCGCCCTTAAATCCACCGAACATGGAAGCATAGTAAGCGAATTTACCTTTTTGATCCTGTCCCGCATTCATCCAGCGGTCGAAGTTATAAACTACTGCATCTGCATTAAAGTCTGTTCCATCATGGAACTTTACACCTTCACGAAGCTTTAAAGTGTATTTCAGACCATCATCTGAAACTTTCCATTCAGTTGCAAGTCCTTCATTAATGGAAGTATCTTGATCTCCATATGTTACCAGAGTGTCAAAGATATTCTTTGTAACTTTAAATGATTCACCATCAGTTACAATCGCCGGGTCAAGTGCAACAGAGTCGCCTCCACGGCCAAACACTAATGTTTTTTGGGTTGAGCCCCCATCATCCGAGTTCCCGGATGAAGAATCATTGCTTCCGTTTTCTGAGCTGCTACATCCTGCTAAAGCGATAGAAAGAACCATCAGCATGGAGAGCATTAGCAAAAAGCCTTTTTTCTTCATTCTCTTTCCCCCTCATTTTTTTTACTTAATCTATTTCACTTGTCTTCATCATACAGATGACAAGCTACATAGTGACCTTCATCATCTTCCCTAAAAGCTGGATTAACTGATTTACAAATGTCCATTGCTTCCGGACATCTCGTATGGAACGGACAACCTTTTGGAGGGTTTGACGGACTTGGCACATCCCCTCTCAAAACGATTCGCTCTTGCTCAAATTCAGGGTCAGCAATCGGAACCGCTGAAAGCAATGCCCTTGTATAAGGATGTTTTGGATTAGCATAAAGCTTATCGCTTTCTGTTAGTTCAACAAGTTGTCCAAGGTACATCACTCCAACACGATCACTTATATGTTTAACAACACTCAGATCATGGGCAATAAATAAATAAGTTAAGTTAAACTCATTTTGAAGGTCTTCGAGTAAATTCAAAACCTGTGATTGAATGGAAACGTCCAGTGCAGAAACCGGCTCATCCGCGATAATAAGCTTTGGTTTCACGGCAAGTGCACGCGCGATTCCGATTCTTTGCCTTTGCCCGCCGCTGAATTGATGGGCATATCGTTTTGCATGGTAGCTGTTCAATCCAACTACTTCCAACAATTCCCGAACCCGTTTTTTTCTTTCAGCAGATGTACCCATCTTATGGACGATCATCGGTTCTTCAATTATTCTTTCAACAGTATGCCTTGGATTTAAAGACGCGAACGGATCCTGGAAAACCATCTGCATGTCACGTCTCATTTTTCGCATTTCTCTTCCGGAAAGCGAAGTTACTTCTTTTCCATCAAAAGTGATCGTCCCTTCAGTAGGTTCAATCAGCCTTAAAAGGGATCTGCCTGTGGTCGATTTTCCGCATCCACTTTCGCCGACCAGGCCAAGTGTTTCTCCTTTATTGATATAAAAAGATACACCATTGATCGCCTTTACCTGGCCAACTTGCCTCCCTAAAATTCCGCCTTTAATAGGAAAATATTTCTTTAAGTCCTGTACCTCTAATAGTTTTTCAGTCACGGTTCTACCTCCTAGTCATGATGCAGCCAGCAGCTTACTTTTTGCCCTTCATCCCCTGCTTCAAGCAAAGCCGGAGTTTCCGACACGCATCGATCGAATGCATGTTCACATCTTGGAGCAAATGGACAGCCTACTTTTATGCTGCCAGGCTTCTGGACGCTTCCAGGAATTGAATATAACCGCTCTCTTTTGCTGGTCATATCAGGTACTGATTTAATTAAGCCAACTGTATAAGGATGCTTGGGCTCCTTAAAAATCTGCTTAACAGTACCTTCTTCAACGATATTTCCTGAATACATTACAGCTACTCGCTGGCACATTTCCGCTACTACACCAAGGTCATGGGTGATCAGCATGATAGCAGTGCCCCTGTTTTTGTTCAGGTCTTTCATCAATTCTAAGATCTGCGCCTGGATTGTTACATCAAGAGCAGTGGTAGGTTCGTCCGCAATCAGTACTTCAGGGTCGCATGCCATCGCCATCGCAATCATGACACGCTGTCTCATCCCCCCGGATAATTGATGCGGATATTCATCTATCAATTCTTCTGCCCGAGGCAGTCCTACTAGTTTTAGAATCTCAACAGCCCGCGCTTTCGCTTTCTTTTTATCCCATTTGTTGTGTAACCGGATGGCTTCGATAAGCTGGTTACCAATCGTAAACACAGGATTTAGAGAGGTCATCGGCTCCTGGAATATCATTGCTATTTCATTTCCGCGTATTTGGCGCATTCTCTTTTCAGAAGCATTCACAAGATTTTCATCTTTAAAATTTATTTCTCCTCCTACGATTTTACCAGGAGGCTTTGGAACCAGGCCCATCACAGAAAGAGATGTTACGCTTTTTCCACTGCCAGATTCTCCTACAATCCCCAAAACTTCCCCTTTATCTACATGGAAATCTACTTTATTAACTGCTGGAATTTCTCCGTCATCAGTAAAGAAGTGGGTTTGCAAGCCCTTTACTTCTAAGATTGTCTCCCCCAAGTTCCCACACCTTTCACATAATTTTTAATTAACGGAAATGACTGAATGCTTTTAATACTTAATAATTATTGCATTAAATCTCCGCTTTATCAATGTCAAATATTGTGGAAATTTATCATTATTCCCACTATTTTATTTATTTGGTAAATTTGAACCAGGTAATAATGCCTGTAAAATAACCAAAAAAAGAGAACAGCCTGTGCTGCTCTCCTGGTTAAGAAAGGTTTTGAACCTGGAACAATTTATGGTAAGCCCCCTGTTTTGCCATAAGTTCCTGATGATGGCCGATTTCGCTGATTTTTCCGTTTTCGATCACTACGATCCGATCTGCATGGGTAATTGTTGCAAGACGGTGGGCCACAATAAAGGTCGTTCTTTCTCTCGCTAATTTCTCCAGAGACTCTTGAATCAGGTGCTCGCTTTCTAAATCGAGGGCAGAAGTAGCTTCATCAAGGATGAGCAGCGGAGGATTCTTCAGAAACACCCTGGCGATAGCGATCCGCTGTTTTTGGCCCCCTGATAATTTAACGCCTCTTTCGCCTACTTTTGTATCATAACCTTCAGGGAGATTCATAATAAATCCATGGGCGTTGGCAGCCCTGGCGGCTCGTTCAACTTCTTCATCGGTAGCCTCCGGATTCCCCATTAAAATATTCATTTTAACCGACTCGCTAAAAAGTACGTTATCCTGTAGAACCATTCCGATTTTATCTCTTAGCGTCCTCACCTGGAAGTTACGGATATCTTCACCGTCAAGGTAAATCGTCCCATCTGTCACATCATAGAAACGCGGGATCAAGCTGACAAGCGAAGATTTCCCTCCCCCGCTCATCCCTACAAGCGCAATTGTTTCACCAGTCTGGACATTTAAGTTGATATCCTTTAAAACTGGCTGTTCATCTTCATTATATTTAAAAGAGACATGGTCAAAATTAACATTCCCCTTCACATTTTTTAACGGCACTGCATCTGGGGTATCTTTAATATCATATTCTTCATCCATAAATTCGAAAACCCTGTCCATTGATGCGATCGATTGTGTTAGGGTTGTTGAAGAGTTAACAAGTCTTCGGAGCGGATTATATAAGCGATCCATATAAGTAACAAACGCGACCATCGCACCGATTGTCAGGCCCTGGCTTACCACTAAATACCCGGAAAAGCCGATAACAAGCAGAGGCGCAATATCTGTTATTGTATTTACAGTAGCAAATGTTTTCGCATTCCATCGCGTGTGGTTTAATGCTTTCTCAAGAAAGTTTGAGTTTCGTTTATCAAATTGCTCCTGTTCATAATCTTCTAATGCAAAGCTGCGGATTACCGTCATCCCCTGCACTCTTTCATGTAAATGTCCCTGCACTTCAGCAAGTGCCTGTGAACGGTTTCGAGTAAGCTGGCGTAAACGCGCATAAAAATATTTAACCGCAAATCCGTAAAAAGGCAATAAACAAATTGCTATCAACGTTAACCAGACATTCATCGTTAGCATAATTCCAATCACAATCAGGATTGTGATCATATCCAGCCAGACATTCATCAATCCGGTTATTACAAACGTTTTTGTTTGCTCCACATCATTGATTACCCTTGAAATAATCTCTCCTGCCTTATTATTAGCATAAAATCGCAGGCTGAGGTTCTGAATATGTGAAAACATCCGATCACGAATATCATACAGAATCTTGCTGCCGATCCACTGGGCGTAATATTGCCGGAAGTATTCTACCGGCGGCCGAATAATCGCAAAGATAAACAGGCCGATCCCCATGAGCCAGAACAACTGGTCGATCTTCTCACCCTTGGTCATGCCGTTCGCATTTATAACATCGTCAATGACATACTTTAGTAAAAGCGGCAACAACAACGGAATTCCGAATTTCAAAATGCCGATTATAATCGTTATAAATATTTCTTTCCGATACGGAGTAACAAACTTTAAATATCTTTTGATGCTTTCCAGACCAAATCACCTCTGACTACAAAAGTTTAAGAGCGCCTTTTATAGGCGCTCGAAGGCTCTGTAAACTGCTTGGATAAGCTGCAGACAGGTTTATGCAGTTTTCATTCTTAACTCAGCAGCTACAGATGCCTTTTAAAAGATACGAGTGGTTTTTTTATCGGTACTGTAAAAATTGCTCATACCACTCATCAATAAATCCTGGCTCAAAAGGGCCTTTTCTCTGGTTGATCCAGCTGATCAGCTGCTTAACGCTTTTCTGAAGAACCCGATCAATCGCCTCAGGATATTCCATTTCTTTTTTATGAAGCGCATACTCGTCTTCATCTAATAATTTATAGGTCATATCTGGATAAATCTTTATATCTAAATCATAATCAATGTACTTCAATGCTTCTTCATCATGAGTGATAGGCGATCCAAGATTGCAATAATAATATATTCCGTCCGTCCTGATCATCCCGATCACATTGAACCAGTTGTCCGGGCTGAAATAGCAGATTGCAGGCTCACGGGTCCGCCATTGTCTGCCATCAGATTCGGTAACAAGAATGCGATCGTTTCCACCAATGATTTCTTTTGATGTTCCCTTTAGTATAATGGTTTCTTCCCAGGTTCGATGTAAGGTTCCATTATGTTTATAACTTTGAATCGGTATTTTCGTTCCGGCCGTAGGGAAACTCATCTTCTGCTCCTTTCCTAAGAATTCCGGAAATCGATGGACTCCTTGTTAGTATAGGAACACATCCTCCTTCTTTCTTAACGCTTTGCATACATTTGCCTTTCCTATTTCCTTTTTCCGTAAATCAAAAACATCATAAAGCTGGCTCTACTTTTATTCCCTATTATTATAACGTTTAAAAATTGAAAAGAAAAACAAAGTGCCACCTTTTTGAAAGGCAGCACCATTTTTACACTTTTGTTGTCTTTTGGTAACAGTTGATTACTTTTGATATCAAGTTTTCAAAATCAGTCTCCAATTGGGTGAAGGACTGCCTTTTTTCCGTTAATTCACTGACAAGATTATCAATATGGCCGCATTCTCCGCTTCTTAATCGATGCTCAAGGCCTCTGATCTCTTCTTCTGCCTTTATCATCCTGTCTGCCATTTCTAACTGTTGGTAGATCAGTTCGTTAAATCTATCCATAAGTCCAACTCCCCTCATTTTCTCCACTAATTGAATTCAAAAAAGCATTACATTATCCTTTGACTAGTTATGTTGAGAAATGAGTAGTTTTGTCACACGGTTAACCGCTTATCGGTTTAATGCATTCCGGAAAATTATTTTTTGGGGAGTTTATTGCGCTTGATATACGGTAAGCGTCCATCTTGTGTTCAGGAAACGGCACCAATAATTCTTCTAAATCATTTGCGTTTTGATTCCTTGGATCGAGCCACGCTTGTTCTTCTTCTTTTGATAAAATAACAGGCATCCGGTTATGTATGTCTTTCATCAAGTCGTTTGGCCTGGTCGTTATAATTGTACAGGTGAAAACGGATTCACCGTTTTTGTCTTTCCATTTATCCCATAGCCCTGCCATTGCAAAGAGCCTTCCTTGATCGACTCTGATTCGCATCGGGATTTTTTTATCGTCTTCTTTTTTCCATTCGTAAAAGCTGTCTCCCAGGACAAGGCAGCGCTTTCTTTGGAACGAGTGTTTAAAGCTGGGCTTTTTTGCAATTGTTTCGGCTCGGGCATTGATAAGCTTATTCCCTATTTTAGAATCCTTTGCCCAAAAGGGAATCAATCCCCATTTAAGTTTTCCTATTTTATTTGAACCGTTTGAGTTAATGACTGTTACAATTTCCTGCCCAGGAGCAATATTGTATGCCGGTTCATATTCGAAGCCGTCAGCAGCCGCTTCTATGCTAAACCGTTCAAGGATGGTTTCCAAATCAGTAAATAAGCTATATCTCCCGCACATTGTTGAACCCTCCAATCCTTATAACAATTCTATATGAAAGGCCTTTTACCTGCATGATATTACAAGAGGCGCTCCCATAGAGGAGCGCCTGCTTGAGTCGAGGTTGATTAAGAATTTTGTCCTTTTTTCTGTTCAGCTTTAGCGTTCTGTTGTCTCACTTGTTGAGCATCAGTTTCGCTAGCGAACTCAGTGCCGAATGCTTCAGCTCCAGCTTGTCCAGCTGCAGATTGTTGGTTCTTTTGTCTAACGTGTTGAACGTTAGTACCAGCTTGTGTTTTACCTGGTTGTTTTGCCATTTGGTATCACCTCCACGATATATAGAATGTCCAGTTGAAGAGTTGTTATGTAAGAAATTTTCAAAGGAATTTATTTCACATTACAGCGCTATCTAACTTGCATATTCAGCGGATAGAAGCTAAAAATAAACAGTGATAAAGGAGGAAATCCCATGGCTTTTGAACGCGATATTACAGAATTAACGATGATCCCCAAAAACGAATGGCAGGACCAGGAACTCGCCTTTTATCATAGTAATCTTAAGCAAATGGCCGCCTATCTTAATAGCGAGGGAGTCAGCATGCATCATGAAATTATTAAAGAAATCGAAAACCGCGGCGGCATGAAAAAGCTGAACCAATGAAGCATCTAAATTCCAAACAAAAAGCCGACAAAAGTCGGCTTTAAAAATTGGATCTGGATTGTCCACCATCAACATTCACTGTTGCTCCTACTATCCATGAAGCTTTGCCAGAAGCGAGAAATGCTACAACGTTTGCAACTTCTTCCGCTGTTCCAAAGCGTCCGGCTGGTATTTCTTTCTCTACAAACGCATTTATTTTCTCTGGATTTTCATCAAGACGTTTTTGCCAGTTACCGGAAGGATGCAATATCGCTCCCGGGGCTACACCG
This sequence comes from Exobacillus caeni, assembly GCF_005747095.1. GTDB lineage: Bacteria > Bacillota > Bacilli > Bacillales > Guptibacillaceae > Exobacillus > Exobacillus caeni. The sequence continues at coordinate 20,394 of NZ_SWLG01000017.1, forward strand.
TTTACTCGTATTCCATCTTTTATCACTTCATCTGCCAGTGATTTTGTAAAACTAATCATCGCAGACTTTGCACTGTTATATGTCGGTTTACCCCCGGATTCCCTTCCGAAAATGGATGAGATATTGATAATAGCGCCTTCCTTTTTCTTTTTCATCTCCTGTACTGCAAGCTTGCTAAAGTGGACTGCGCTATAGAAGTTAAGCTCCATCGCCTCTTTAAAAAGCACCAGTTCAGTCTCCATGACCGACCCACCATTGCTTCCGCCAACATTATTTATGAGAACATCAAGGGCTCCAAATTCTTTAACGATCTTTTTGAACACGCTTCCTCTCTCATCCACGTCGGATAAATCCACCTGATAGACTGTTACTCTTTTGCCGAGTTCATCCTTCAGAAGTGACAGGTCCTCTTCCGTTCTTGCTGCCACCGCGACTCGTGCTCCTTCTGACACAAAAGCTTCCACTATAGCCTTCCCAATGCCTTTTGAACCGCCAGTTACAAAGACTTTCTTATCCTTCAAGTTTAAATCCACAGCCTTCACTTCCTTTCTTAAATAGTTCCATCCTTTAAGAGTTGGATTATTTTCTGATGAGATACAGGAAAAGTAAATTCCTCAAGTTGGTCTATGTTAACAAATCGAAGTTCTTCTGTTTCGCTTGCTTTTTTAACAACATTGCCTGAATAAACTGCCAGCTTCCATTTAATGTGGCTAAAAACATGCTCGAAATTTTTAACATGCTCCTCAATCTCGGTTTCTACCCCATAGCTTTCTTCTATAAACGCCTGTAACTGCTCGTCCTGGGCATTGCCGCCTGACAGTGTTTCGTGATTCGGAAATTCCCATAGGTTTGCTAGCAAGCCGGTTGAGGGGCGTTTATGGATTAACACTTCATTTTCCATTGTTTTTAACACTCCGACTGCCATAGGAACTGGCTTCGGCGGTTTTTTCTTACTCTTCACCGGAAGTTCATCCTGGACTCCTTCTGCAAAAGCCTGGCAGTGGGATTGAACCGGGCATAATAAACATGATGGCGATTTTGGAGTACATACCATTGCCCCAAGCTCCATTAAAGCCTGATTAAAATGGGAAGGGTTTTCTTCTGAAATCAGCTTTCTTACAGCTTCCTCGAAAATTTTTCGCGTTGAAGGCTTTGCAATATCATCCCAAATTGATAATATCCGGGAAAACACCCGCATCACATTTCCATCTACTGCAGGCTCCGGCTTATTGTAAGCGATGCTTAATATCGCTCCAGCAGTGTAAGGTCCCACGCCTTTTAAGTTTGCGATCTGTTCAGGAGTATCCGGCACTTTCCCGTTGTATGTTTCAACAACTTCTTTCACAGCTGATTGAAGGTTTCTTGCCCTGGAATAATACCCTAAGCCTTCCCATGCTTTTAACACCTTATCCTCAGGGGCTGCTGCAAGATCATATACAGTTGGGAAACTTTCTATAAACCTTTTAAAATATGGGATCACCGTATCCACTTTCGTCTGCTGCAACATTATTTCGGATACCCATATTCGATAAGGATCTTGATTTTGCCTCCACGGGAGATCTCTTTGTTCTGATCGGTACCATGATAAGAGATCTTTGTTAAACCGCTCTTTATTTATCTTTTCTAAACTTTTATGAAGATTGTGTGTCTTGTTCACGAATGATTCCTCCGTGTGATAAAATAGTAATAAGAAGAAAACTAACAACCCCGGCAATCGTCCAACTTTAGATTTTTGAAAAACCTTCCTTTGTACAATCCAACTTTTTGACTTGTTTTAAATTGGGTATAACTAATAACAAAACGTTCTTCTGCAAATCATCAACCACTCTAAGGAGGAAACGAGCAGAATGGATACAGGGACTCATGTTGTAATGGGTCTAGGAATTGGAGCACTAGCAACCTTAGACCCAGTTGTCGCACAGGACCCGATCACCGCACAAAGCATACTGGTCGGTGCCCTCATCGGATCACAGGCTCCTGATTTCGATACAGTACTCAAGTTGAAAAACAACGCAGTTTATATTCGGCATCATAGAGGGATAACCCATTCCATACCTGCTGTCCTCATCTGGCCATTGTTGATCAGCTGGGCCATACTTCTTTTTACACCGGGGGCAAATTGGCTCCATTTATGGCTCTGGACATTTCTAGCCGTTTTTTTGCATGTGTTTGTCGATATATTCAACGCATATGGAACCCAGGCATTGAGGCCTTTTACAAGAAGGTGGATCGCACTAGGTGTTATTAACATCTTTGATCCGTTCATCTTCATCAGCCATTTGATCGGCTTTATCTTCTGGTATACAGGCTTTCATCCTGGATATACATTTTTAACGATATACGGGATTCTGATCATATACTATTTATTGCGTATCAATGCTCAACAAAACGTTATAAAAGAAGTAAAAAAAATTATACCTGATGCTACTGAAATCATTGTATCACCAACGATCAGGTGGGGAAAATGGCACCTTGCCATCAAAACACCCACGCAATTTTACGTAGCAAAGGCCGAAAATAAGAATATTATCATCCATGATGAATACGACAGGGCACCTGTGCCTAAAACACCTGTTATTGAAACTGCAAAAGAAGACCCTAACCTTTCAGCATTCCTTTCTTTTTCCCCTGTTTACAGGTGGGAGGTAGAAGAGACCGAAGAAGGATATGAAGTCCGTTTTATCGACCTGCGTTATCGAAGCAAGGGGCATTACCCTTTTGTGGCAGTCGTTCAACTGGAGGGCTTCGAGATCATCAGTTCCTACACAGGCTGGGTGTACAGTGAGGACACGCTAAGAAAAAAATTAGATCTTGCAACCGAATAAAATGGAAAAGAGGTTGACTCAAGACCCTTATGAGTCAACCTCTTTTGAATTTTTTTAATGCTGAATGTTGTCGTCTCCGATAATATCATGGTACTTGGTGCTCCGAGAAATAAATTCGTGAAGCATCGGCCCGTAATTTTCAATCCATTGCTTTACAATCTTCTCAGTAACTTCCGGGCCGCGGTATTCATGGCCGGCCTTTGCCCGGGTCGTTTCAAAGTCTTCCCATAATAGTTCGATCATTGTCCGCGCCTGTGCATAGGACAGTTGATCGTTTTTTTCCAACAGGGAAAAAGTCAGCTTTTCAAATACATCATCCATACAAACCTCTCCTTTCCTGGTGCTCCAATTATTTTCTGTAAATGGACAGAGGATTCTACATACCAGTATAAGCCCTAACACATACTAAGACTGTACCGCTTGATAAAAAGGGGGAATTACCGATGGTCCGTAACAAAGACAGCGGGTTTCCAAATCAAATTTCCTTCTCTGGAGAACCTCGCGCAAAAGAAGAATTTGCTTCTAAGAGGCCCGACGGTACGACAAATACACACCCGCAGGAGCGCATGTTCAAGTCTAACCAGGCCCAATTTCGCCACAAGTAACCCTGAAAAAAGCTGGAGGTGCTTGTTTTGGGAAAAAATATCCGTGAGTATTTAAATGCTTTATATAGTGACCCGTTTCAATCTCCACGAGCAAATCCAAAACATGCTTATAATCAGGCTAACGGTGAAACAAAGCAAACGTATAACGATATCGTACTAGAAGTACAGGCGAAAAAACGAAACTAAACAGTATTCTTTACCAGGAGCAGCAAATGCTGCTCCTTTATGCTTTCTTAACAAGCAAAGAAATAGGAAATGCTTCAAGCTCTGTATTTTCATTGCGATAGCCCCAGGCAAAAACGCCATTCATATAGTCGATTTCAAAATTCGAACCAGGATCACCATCGATCTCATAGCTTTCTCCCTTTTTAAAATCATCAGGGTTTATTAAATACGATTTAGCAAGGGCAATCTTTCTTTCATACACTGCAAGTTCATTTACCATTCCCATTTGTTCTGCTTTTTTAGCTTTCTCGTTCAATTCAGCAATCTCTTTTCTGAGCTGCTGTTCAGTCATCTGGCTGTATCTTATTTGCAAAAGGGCTCCCCCCAAGTTGTGTGTTTAGAAAATGTTTCTAAAAATGCTTTAATTTAAGTATAAAGTATTTTGGCAAAGGGTACAAAATTCTTACATACAATCGACAAGAAAGTGAGGTTTTTCGACATGAAAACAATTGTTGTAACCGGCGGAGGTTCCGGTCTTGGAAAAGAGCTTTCAAAACAGCTGGCCGGAAAGGACATCCATATTTTTTTACTTGGCCGAAACCATCAATTTCTGGACCGGACACAAAAGGAAGTCGAGGAACAGCATGGCGTTGCCACTTCCTTAATCTGTGATATCAGAAACCCGGAAGCTGTTAATTCAGTATTACAGAGTATTTTGCAGGCAGAGAACAAAGTCGATATGCTCATCAACAACGCTGGCCTTGGGTTTTTTGGCCCTCTTGAAACGATTAGCGTACAGGAAATTGATCAAATGGTCGATACGAACATAAAAGGGACTATTTATATGACACAGGCCTTCCTTCCCTACTTAAAGAAGCAGAAGAAAAGTTCTATCATTAATATTATTTCTACCGCTGGCCAAAAAGGGAAAGTGAACGAATCAGTGTACGTAGCGAGTAAATATGCGGTCAGAGGATTTACAGAAAGCCTCTGGAAAGAGCTTGAAGGAAGTGGTGTTACGGCTACCGCTGTGTATATGGGAGGAATGGACACACCATTTTGGGAAGACAGCACACATATCTCCGATAGGTCGAGACTCAAATCTCCCGAAGAGGTGGCCTCTGAAATTATCGAACAGCTTGATGGAAGAGAAGAAATCTTTATTAATCGTTAAGTTCTTCTCTTCCCTCTTCAAGCAACCTGTCAATGAGGCTTATCGAAAATCCTTTTCGGTACAAATACTGCTTCATCCGCTGCTTATATTCATATCCATCGTATTTTTTGTACTTTCTATGTGCCTTTTTCCCTTGATAAAGGATGGCATCCCACTGTTCCTCTTCGTCTTTTTCAAGGGAAACTTCATCAAAAACATTTTCGATTATCTCCCATGAAAACCCTTTAGATGCCAGGTTCTGGCTTACTTTTTGGCGTATTTCTTTTGAAGAGCTCCTCTTATGTTTTTTGGCGTTTTTCAAGGCGAAGGACCTGGCGTTCTCCAGTTGTGTTTCTTCATCGAATTCTTCCAGGCTCTTATCTATTTTTTTACGATCAAGGCCTTTTTCAAAAAGCTCTTTCGCAATAACAGTAGGCCCCTTTGAAGAAGCATTCATCCTGCTTTTTACAAACGTTTTTCCAAATTCCAGATCATCGGTATACCCGTAGCTTGAAAGCTTGTCCAGTATCATAGCAATCGCATTGTCTGATATTTCCTTAGTCTTTAGATAGTCGATAATTTCTTTTTGGGATCGCATTCGATATGAAAGGAAACGAAGCGACTGGTTCAACCCTTTTTTGACCATATCGTCAAACGCGATCTTTTCCATCAATTTGCTATCGATCTGCATTCCTTTTTTTAATCCGTAAGAGATAAGGACATCCTGGTCTACACTAAAGCCAAATTCATCGCCTTTGTTATGCTTCTTTTCTATAAAAATATTGTAGCGCTCATCATTGCGTTTTTGTCTTTCTATCCTTGTTATGGTCAACACAGCGTTCACCTCATTATTATTTTATCACAGGAAAGGTACGGGAATGTTCTATCCGAACTGCACATTCGATTGAAGGTTTTTGTCCGGGGGTAGAGTATACTTTAAGAAAACTCCCCAATAGGAACAGTCATTTTTTTCGTGAAATATGAGTGGTAACGGATGTCCAAAATCGCCGTGATTTTATAACGGCCAGAGGAGGTAGTTTGATGAAAGTCGCTATTACTGGAGGATCAGGTTTTGTTGGTAGTGCACTCACTGATTCATTACGAGATGAAGGGCATGAGGTTATTATTTTAACGAGAAACAGCAAAGGAAAGACACCTCGGAAAGGAGTTACTTATGTTGAATGGCTAAATGGCCATCACACGCCAGAAAAAGCATTAGAGGGTCTGGATGCGTTTGTAAACCTTGCAGGAGAGCCAATTAATAGCGGCAGATGGACTTCAGAACGAAAACAACGCATTCTAAACAGCAGAATCGACGCTACCCGTGAAGTGGTCTCTATCATCAGCAATCTTGAGAAAAAACCCGAAGTCCTTGTCAATGCCTCGGCCATCGGTTGTTACGGAACATCGAAGAGCCGTTCTTTTACGGAAGACAGTGATAACAGGGGCGATGACTTTCTTGCACGTGTTGTTCAACAATGGGAAAAAGAAGCAGGAAAAGCACAGGCTCTCGGTGTCAGAACCGTTTATTGCCGGTTCGGTTTAATCCTCGGAAAGGAAGATGGGGCACTCCCTCGACTGGTGATTCCTTACAAGCTTTTTGCAGGGGGGCCCTTAGGGGATGGTATGCAATGGTATTCCTGGGTGCATATCGATGATGTAGTCGGAATGATACGATTTGCCATGGAGAACGAAGCAATTACCGGCCCTTTAAACGTAACTGCCCCTGAACCAAAAAGAATGAAGGATTTCGGTAAAACGCTTGCTGATGTACTTGGACGCCCCCACTGGCTGCCCGCACCTTCTGTCGCTTTAAAACTTGCTCTGGGTGAGATGAGTGTTCTCGTGCTCGAAGGCCAATGCGTTCTACCGTTAAAGGCAAAGGAGAACGGCTTTCCCTTTAAATTTTCGCACGCAAAAGAAGCTTTGGAAAACCTGCTTGGAAGCTGAGAGAGAGTTCGGACAACTCTCTCTTTTGTGGATTTCCTGAAATTAAAAAAGTTTTTATTTGTATGAAACTAATTAAAAAATTTGTCGACAAAGAAGCATGTCTACCGTATAGCTTTTTGGCTCGAATTTATATATAATGTTTTCAATTAATATAAGAATTTACACATCCATGGCGTGTTACAATGTTAAATTGGCAGGAGAAGAAATGGAAATTTTATTTAAGAATGCAACTATTTATCCCGTTTCAAGTCCAATGCTTGAGGTTGCCGATCTTTTAGTAAAGGATGGCAAAATCAAGAAAATCTCTAGGCACATTCAAGAAAAACCGGAAATGGAAGTTATCCATTGCGCAAGAATGCCTCTTTTCCCAGGTTTCATCGATGCCCATACACACGTTGGCCTTTATGATGAAGGAACAGGCTGGGCCGGGAGCGATGCAAACGAAACAGTAGAAGCACTCACCCCTCACGTACGTGCCCTTGACGGCGTCCATCCTCTGGATATCGCTTTTAAAGATGCATACAGACATGGTGTTACTGCTATCCAGGTTTTACCCGGAAGTGCCAACATAATTGGCGGTACGACTTCTGTTTTGAAAACATACGGTAATAATATTAATAAAATGATGATTCGCCAGCAGGCCGGTTTAAAAATCGCACTCGGAGAAAATCCAAAGCGGGTCCACAGCCAGTCGAACAATGATTCTATTACAAGAATGGGAATAATGGGCCTTCTTCGCGAAGCTTTTTTTCATGCAAGCCGAAGTAAGCATCCTGATGACCCTCGTGTCGCGCCTCTCATTGCAGCTCTCAACAAAATGATACCAGTTAGAGTCCATGCCCATCGAGCAGATGATATTTTATCTGCGGTCCGTTTAGCAGATGAGTTCAATCTTGATTTAAGGATTGAGCATTGTACGGAAGGGCACCTGATCGCTGAAGAATTAAGAGGCCGTAATCTAAAAGTTACTGTTGGCCCCACGATGACTCGCCGCTCTAAAATTGAGCTAAAGAACAAAACATGGGATACGTACCGTGTGTTGAATGAAAATGGCATCGAAGTCTCCATCACTACCGATCACCCTTATGTACCGATACAGTACTTAAATATTGCAGCAGCCATCGCTGTCCGGGAAGGGTTACAGGAAGATAGAGCTATTGAAGCTATTACGATTAACCCTGCAAGAAGCCTTGGCGTGGAAGATAGAATCGGCAGCCTGGAGGTTGGAAAAGACGCAGATATCGTGCTATGGTCCCACCATCCTTTTCATTATCTAGCTAAACCGATAATCACTATGATCGATGGAAAAATTATTCACAAAAAATAAACAAAAAACCTATTTCTTTTTAACATAAAATGATTTATGATACTCTCAGTGAATTCAATATGAAAACACAAACAAACTAGGGAAGGCAATTGGTGCGCCACCAGTCAGCAACACTGGTTCTAGTGGGTTCGATTCCCACCCCGAATAATAAAAAAGCTTATTTTTACTTTTATTATTCGAGGGTGGATGGAACGAATCTGCCCTCGGCAGGAGGGATATGTAATGATTAAGAAAAGAGACCTGTCCGAGAGCCACGTGCTATATGATTTGATGGTGGATCCATCTGTCTTTCCTTTTGTTCGCCAAAAGGCATATTCTTATGATGAGTTTTTATTTTTAACAAAACAAACGATCGAAGCAGAAGAACGCAAAGAGCTGATTTCTAGAACCGTTACAGATGAATGGGGAAATCCTATCGGCACGATCAACCTGTTCGACATAAACAACAACGCCGGATTCCTTGGAACCTGGATCGGAAAACCATATCACGGCAAAGGCTATAACAGGGTAGCAAAGGAAGCTTTCTTTGACGAGTTGTTTTTTGAACAAGACATTCAGACTGTGTTTATGCGGATTCGAAAAGAAAACATCCGCTCTCAAAAAGCAGCTGAAAAAATTCCGTATGTAACACTTGCGAACGAAACAAGAAAAGATGTCTACGATCAGCTTAACGCAAATGGCGATATTTATAATTTATATCAGATTGAAAAAGACAACTACATGCTCCACACACTAAGACAAACACACAACCACGAAGAAATTATCGAAGAAGCCCATCTAAAAGAAGCTTAAAATCCATTAAATATAAAAGCTCCGGAAAACCGGAGCTTTTTTGTGCGGAAAAAATCCTGAAGATGCTTATCATTATACAAGTTATCCACATTTTTAATGGGGTCAGACCCCATTAAGCATCTTTATAACCAAGCGTTCCTTTATAGTCTTCTTCGTCTGCAGGGTTTACTCTCCAGGTTTGCTGTATTGGTGCAAATTCTTCTCCAAACTCTTCAATGAATTGTTCCTTTGAGGCAAATTGGTTTTTAGCATCTGTAAAACCATTCTTTTCCCCGATTGTTCCGGTGAGCTCTCCATTATAAATCACTTCATTTTTTCTCATATGGATTCCCCCTTGCTTTTAAGGTCAACAATAAAGGAAAAACTATACCCGGCAGTAATTTCTGATGTGTATATCTTTTTTGTTTTAGGAAAAAATTAGAAGTGAGACTAAAAAAAGTGAGGGATCCTTATGGAAAAGAAAAATAGAAATCGAGATAAAAACGGAAGAAAAGTTTTAAATAAGAACCAGGAAGTCTTGTTTGGACACGAGTTTAAAGTAGCAGACAGAGCAGGACAAAGGTAGGACGCTTCCTTCTTTTACCCACATACCTTATCTCCTGTTAAGCCATCCTAATAACGAGAGAAACTCTCACATTAGATTAAAAGGAGCTGTCGTTGATGGCAAAACGAAAAAAGCAAAATATGTACGAGAGAAACAATACGCCGATCCGATCTGCACATAATGAAGATGTAGAGTACTCTCAGGAAATGGCTGACGCCGATGATGTAGAAGCAAAACAACGCGCTGAAGCTGCTGACCAGCGCCAGGAAAGATAGCATAATAAAAGACTGACTTTCAAGGAAGTTTCCCTATTTGAAACTTCTCCTTACAGTCAGTCTTTTTTTTATTGTGGAAAAATAATTATCCACAAATTGTGGATAATGTTGATAAAGCTGTGAATGCTTTTATAAATCAACATTTTTCCTTCTGGATAATTTTTTGTGGATAACCGATGGATATTCTGTGGATATTGTTGATATCTTTGTTTTTTTCTTTGTTTTAAAGGATTTTTCTGTGGATAAGGCTGTGAATAGTGTTGACAACTTTTAGAAAGCAAACCTATATGCTTTTTCCCTACTTACAGACTTTAAAACATTATTTCAAAACCAGTGAACACACCACTTCAACATGACTCGTTTGTGGAAACATATCCACAGGCTGCAGCTTTTCAACGGTAAACCCTTTTTTCATTAAAACGGAAACATCTTTTGCAAGTGTGGAAGGATTACATGATACATAAACGATTCGCTTGGGTTTCGCTTTTATCATCGTCTCTAACAAGATATTGTCACAACCAGTCCTCGGAGGATCTACGACGATTACATCCGGCTTCCAGCCTTCTTTCACCCATTTCGGCACCCATTCTTCCGCTTTTCCAACTTCATATTTCATGTTGTGGTAACCATGCTGTTTCGCGTTTTTTCGAGCGTTAACAATCGACTCTTTTATAACGTCCATCCCTCTTACTTCTGCCGCACTTTCAGCCAGCCAGAGCCCGATCGTTCCAACTCCGCAGTATGCATCGATGACTCTTTCAGTTCCGGAAAGCTTCGCTGCATCTTTCACTTCATCATAAAGTTTTACCGTTTGTTTAGGATTTAATTGAAAAAATGCTCTGGCAGAAAGCTCGAACGAAAGATCGCCAAGCGTTTCCTGTATCACTTCTTTTCCGGCAAGCTGCAGTGTTTTCTCTCCGAAAATAAGAGAAGTCTTTTTGCCATTTACATTTTGCATAATGGATACAACTTCAGGAAGTCGCTTTTGGATTTCTTCAACCAGCAGCTGTTTTCTTGGAATATCTTGCTGAGTTGTAATAAGAACGATTTGGATTTCACCTGACTCAAATCCAACACGGGTAACAATCGTCCTCACAATCCCTTTTCTCTTCCGCTCATTATAGATGGAGATATTTAAGTCCTCTAACACTTTTTTTACGGTTTGCGTAACCCGGTTCGTCGAAGGATGCTGAACCATACATTCAGAGATATCGATCAATCGATGGGAGTTCAGTCCATACAGGCCGGCGATAACCTGTTCCTTTTGTTTGGCAACCTGCAGTTGGCTCTTGTTTCGATATCCCCACGGATCTTCCATTCCGATTGTAGGCTGTAAAGGCAACTCTTTTTCCCCTAACTTTGTATGCCTTTCAAACGCCTGCAGGACAATATCTCTCTTTGCCTTGAGCTGGCTTTCATATTTCATATGTTGAAGCTGGCAGCCTCCGCATTGGTCATATACCGGACATGGTGGTTTGATCCTGTCAGATGACCTCTTTCTTATCCTTTTTATTTTGGCTTCAGCACGGTTTGGGAAAACCTTTGTCACCTGTGCGACCACTTCTTCCCCTGGCAAAGCTCCTTCGATAAAAACAACCGTCTTTTTAAAGAAGCCTACACCCTCACCGTTTATGCCTATCCGTTTAACAGTGATCGGGATCGTTTGCCCTTCACTCAGCTTTACCGCGCTTGATTGTTTCTTACTCAATCGATCAACTCCTTACAACCTGGTTACCCAGGCTTTCCCACAAATATAAAGCTGCGTAGCTCGCATAAGGTTCCCAGTTTCGGGCCATTTTCCGCACTTCATCTGCTTTTGGCTTTTCAGATCGTCCGTATAGATGCTTAATCGCATTTTGCAGGCCGACATCGCCAACCGGAAAAACATTTTCCCGCCCTAATCCGAACAACAATATGCTCTCTGCAGTCCACGGCCCGATGCCGCGTATCTTAACGAGTTTATCAAAAATCGCCTGGTTTTCCATCTTATCAAATTCTTCTAACCTGAGTTCACCGCTATCGATCAGCCTCGAAGTATCGATAAGGTACTCTGCTTTACGCTGGCTGAACTGCATTTCACGCAACTGTTCATAAGAAAGCTCACTGACCGTTTCCGGAGATGGATAAAACCAAACTCCTTCCTTTTCATATCCAAAGCTTTTCACAAAGCGTTCTGTTAATGTGAAGGCAAACTTCAAGTTTAATTGTTGGTGGATAATACATTTTGCAAGACAATTGTATACGCTAAAATCTCGAACAACTGGAATGCCATAAAACTGTTCCACCAGCCTTTCCAATTCGGAACCCTTGAAATGCTCATATACCTCTGCCAGTGAGACATCGAAATGAAAGAGATCGATGACCCTGTTTATTGTTTCTTTTTTGAAACGGTCTTCCTTACAGGTAACCAACATAACAGGCTCTTCCACTGTTCCGATGCTTTTGACCGAGGCTACTACTGGATTGTTCCTAATATATAGCGGGACCATTATCTCTAAACGCTCAAGGTCGATAACCTGAATCGGGTCAAAAGCCAGGCGTTGTAATGCTCTCCTAAAATCATACGGGGCTTTCGGCGCTATCTTCTCTGACCACATGCTATTCCCACCTTTTTGTCAATCTATCCCCTATTATATCACTAAGGGAACAAACATTCCTACTCTTACCATAAAGTCGGCATAAAAAGATGGCTCTTAAAAATAAACTGCGGGGGTCTGACCCCCGCAGTTCTGTGGATAAGTTTATAGGGAATAAATAGCTTTCGGGATAGCGCGCTGAACCAGGATATCATCCAGTGATTTAAAAGTGTATCCCTGTTTCCGAAGGTCATCGATCACTTTCCCCATCGCTTTTGCGTTGTCTTTAGAAACAGTGTGAAGCAGCATAATGGAACCCGGATGCACCTGCCTCATAATATTATCGTAGGCATACTTCCAGCCTTTTTGTTCGTTTGTCACCCAGTCTTTATAAGCAAGTGACCAGAACACATTAACGTAACCTGCCTTGTTGGAAACTTCAAGAGTCCTTTCGCTGAATATGCCTCTTGGCGGCCTTAAATAGATCATTTCTTTTTTTCCGGTGATCATTGTAAATTCTTCTTTAACTTTTTCAAGTTCTTCTCTTATTTTCTCGTCACTCTTCTGGGTCATGTTCGGGTGGCTCCATGAATGGTTTCCAACGATATGCCCTTCTTTAACCATCCGCCTGACAAGATCAGGTTGATCTCTTAAGTAATGTCCTGTTACAAAAAAAGTGGCGGGGACCTTTTTCTCTTTTAGAACATCCAGGATTTCTGCTGTATAGCCGTTTTCATAACCGTTATCAAAGGTAAGATAAAGCTCCTTTTTATCGGTATTCCCGATGAACATCCCCCCGTTTTTCGTAAGCATGTCCAAAAATTCAGGCTCTGTTGTTGCCGGTTGATGGTTTTTCGAACGTTTAAAATACCAATCATGCTGCCTATTGCTTGAAGAGGCTTCCGCTATATTGAACGATAGCATTAAACTGCTAAGAACAAGTATAAATGACAAAAAAGTTTTCATGTCTTTTCTCCTTTGTTTGTTAGTTGTTCTTAGTTTTTTATAGCAGGAACAAACAATACGCGGAATCGTTTTCCAGCTCAATCAAACGTTTGTTTAAATGCTGCCAAACTTGCGTGGTTGTCATGTTTTCACCGTCTTAATCAAACGTTTGATTAATCCACTTACATTTCAAAGGTTCGCTTCAAATTCTACTTCATAAATTTGTTAATCAAACGTTTGTTTGAATCCATCTAATCAATAGCGGTCAAGAGATTTATCCCTGTTCAATCAAGCGTTTGTTTAAGACCTCTGTTCGGCTTTTTTGTAAAGAAAACTCGCCAGCAATCCTTTAAGGTAAAATGAAAGCGAAATTGCCCTTATCTTTCATAGACTTCTACTAAAAAAGTTCTTTTACGCCAATAAAAAAAGGGACGAAATCTCATCCCTTCTCCCCCGGTTTTTGATAAGTCACATAAGTGCCGCCGATAAAATCATGTATGGCACGTTTATCTTTCCGAACACCGACCATGATAGCGCTGACGAGAATACCAATTCCAAGCGTGAATACGTAGACAAGATAACCTACGATATAACGAAGAAGCATTGAGCCAAGTCCAACGTTTTCTCCTGAAGTTTTTACAATCCTAATGCCACAGACCCGCTTACCAACTGTATATCCATACCAGAACACAGGGACAAGTAATGTATAAAGCAACGAAATAAGATTGATTACCCAGTTATCGTTAGATGTCTGCACATCTCCTGTAAACATGTATCCTATGATGCTGAGTGGAACCCCAATAATTAATCCATCCAAAATCAATGCTGCAAGACGAATCCAGAATCCGGCCGGCCTTTCCACATTCATTTCTACCCCTCTTTTCCCTTTTCTCTATTCGTATTTATATATGTATGACTGCTCATAGTTGCTTATACTTTTTAGAAGTATCTACTAAAAGGGAAGAAAATGTTTCATGGCGCAAATCCTCCATCGTCCGGAAGAGCAGAGCTGAATAAAATTCAACTACGCTTGCTTAAAGTGCCTAATAATAAAAGCCAGCACCATGTTGGTGCCGGGCTTCTATTGCATCGTGTTAAACTGATGGGTTATATAGTCCTGTACTGGAATCCATGCACCTATTCCCTGCTGTGTTATGTTTTTCACTTCCAGGGATTTTCTGCTTCCGCGTAAGTTCAAATAAACTTCGCCGTAAGTTACTTTTCCTTTTTCATTAACAGCCGGTACATAGCTTGTTAAAACTGCATAATGCTTTGGAGCTACATTATACACATGGCTTTTCTTTGTCCCTCTTCCGATGATCGTCTGAAATGAAAGGGAAAGCTGAGTTTTCTCAGAGGCTTCGACCATCATCATTTTCTTAACCGCTTCACTTTCAGGAACTTTTGCTGTTAAGCCTCCAGTAATTTTCTTTTCTTGTTCCTGGCTATATCGCATTTGAACCGGGGCTTTCCCGCCTCTGTTGTCTGCTTTGTTTTGATTTGCTTGTTGATACTCCCAGTTAACACTTGTTTCGTTTGATTCGTAGCTCAGCGGCCATTTTCCAAGATAGATGCTTGCACGGTAACCTATCGCAAGCTTTGAAGGTGAAATGTTTGATTCATTTAATTTGGCGATTAAATCAGGATTTTCAATTTCTATTCCTGAGCTTTCGATCAATTCTTTTGTTAATTCGCTCGGCTGCAGTGTCGGAAGGTTTTGAGCAGGGTTGGGATATGTGTTTTCCTTAGAGATATTTACTGCTGAGTTCGGTATTTTTACTGGCTCCGCTTTTTTCTCCGGGGCTTTTTGCTCCGTTTTTGGTGCTTGTTTTTTCTCTTTACCCTCCGAAGCTAAGCTCTGGATAGGAGTAAACATGAGTAGTGCGACAGTAAGCATCAGTATGAATTTATTCATCACCATACTCTCCTTTTTTTATAAAGTTCACCATAATAGACCTATTATAATTTTGCTGTTAGGCTTATCATTTTCTGCTTAAAGGAGATTTATCCAAAGAATTGAAACATAAAAAAAGAGAGGGCTTTTTGACTTCCTCTCTTCACTGTGTATAACGTTCTATTTTTGGATAGAAAAATTGCACCAGCGGACCGATTCCAAAAGTAATAAGAACTGTTCCAATTCCTATCGGCCCTTCAAAAATCAATGCTGCTACAAGCGCAGTCAGCTCTCCGATCGTTTTAGAAACCATTAAGTTTAATCCTGTTCTGTTACGAATCGCCATCATTAATCCATCGATAGGAATAATCGCAAGTTTCCCCTGCATATAAAGCGAGATTCCAAATCCCATAAAGACCATTCCGCCCAATAAGATGACATATTCCAAAAGTACGGTTTGTCCGACAAGATCATCCATTACCTGCAGTAACCAGAAGTCGATAAAAACCCCTGTTATAAAAATTGTAATAAGTGCCAAAAAATCAGGTTTTGACTTTGTTAAGATAGCATTGACAACGATCAATACAATACCTACAACGATGACCCATGTACCGACTGTAAAACCGACCGTATTGGATAGCCCTACATTCAGAGCATCCCAGGCACCAGCTCCAAGGTCTGATTTTATCGATAAAGATATTCCTAACGTTAGGATAAACAAACCGCTTAAATAATAAGCTAACCTTTTCATATAACTGTTCATAGATAATCCCTTCCTAACAGACTCTGCCGGCAAAAGTACCACAATCGGCCTTCATGCCCCTGCAACATTCTACCAGAGAGATCCAATAAACTCCAGTGGACTATTGCGGACGCTTCTCCCAGGGCTCGAGGGTTCCAACAATGAACGAGTCTTTTTCTGTACAAAAAGCCTCTATAACCCCATCGGCAATTTCCTTATTCGTGAGCCAGCGGGATCTGCCGTCCTCTAACACGAATCCCAGGAGTACCTGATGATACTTACAATTGGAAGGTACCTTTATTTTGTCCCGATTCATATAGCCTGCACTTCCATTCACATGAAACAAATCCCACTCTTCACCGTATGCTCCCACTTCCTCAGCAACATTCTGAAGTGCTTCAGGAGCAGAAGAGTGGATCCAGCAAACAACTTTTGAGATCGGCCCATGTTCTTTAATGGCGTCTTTAATTCTTGCGCACAAGGCTTCACTGTTATGATAGTCTACCTGTATGGTTACAAGATGTTGCCGGCCATAAGTTTCTTCAAGCCGCTGTAATGAAGCCTCTGTACGAGCAACAACACTCACATGATAACCCTGTTCCTTCAACCAGCCTGCGACAGAAGCGAGCATTCCGGTTCCGCCAACGACAAGTGCATGCTTTTTCAATCACACTTCCCCTCTCTTTTGGCCTGGGGTTTTTTCTTCATCAAAGATTTTGATCTCCCGCCATTTACCCAGGCGATAATAAAGTACTGCAACAATGCTTGAAATGATAAAGCTTACCCCAATCCCGAATGCAATGCCGGCTTTTCCGAACCACTCGGCAAAAAGATAGGTCAAGGGCACCCGTAATATCCAGAAGGAAATAATATTTAACACGAGCACCTGGAACATCGCTCCTGCTGCTTTCACAACTCCGTTTAAAACAAAGTTAATCCCTAAAAACGGATAGAAAAAGGCTACCGATTTTAGATATAGTGCCCCAAAAGCAATCGTCTCCGGGTCATCCACAAATAAACGAATCAATACATCAGCAGCAAAAAACATAATTAATCCAATGGAAGTAGAAACAGAGAGAATCAGGATAATCCCATTTTTGGCTATCTGGGAAACCCGGTCCCATTTCACTGTTCCTATATTTTGGCCAGCCATACTATTTACAGCAGCCCCAAGTGTGAAAGCCGGAAGCATAATAATCCGGTCTATTCTTTGCGCTGCCCCAAACCCAGCCACAACTTCTGAACCAAAAGTTGCAACGACTGCCATAATCGCAGTAACACCGGCAGAAATAGTCATCATTTGAAGGCCAGCTGGAATTCCGAGTTTAAATAATGCTTTTAAATAATTAAATTCCGGTAGATGGGGAACTTCAAAAGGCACCTTTGCAGTCCAAACCGAGTGGACAATCCCATAAAGGAACGCTATCCCCTGGGAGATAATGGTCGCATATGCAGAGCCTTTGATCCCCCAGTCAAAATACGAAATAAAAAGAGGATCAAGAAAGATATTCAGGACGACAGCGATAAAAACGAACCGAATCGGAGTTTTGCTATCGCCAAGCGCTCTTAACACCGTACTGATAAAGTTATAGCCGAATAAAAAGATGATTCCCAGGAAACTAATCTGCAAGTATTCTTTCGCAAGCGGCATGATGCTAGCAGGCGTTCCGAGCAAGTTCAAGATCCACTCTGTTAAAAAGTAACCGATAACCCCAAAAGAAATCGATAATATACCGAGAACGAAGACAAAGGCATTCAATGACTCCTTTAGCCCTTCTTCATCATCGGCACCTTTCTTCTGGGATAGAACGGTGAGCGTCGCGCTGTTTATACCGATAATGAATGACAGGACAGTAAAAATAACCGGCGCTCCAAGAGAAATGGCCGCAAGCGCGTCTGAACCGAGTAAATTCCCCACCCAGAGACTATCTATAATTTGAAAAGATGATTGCAATAAATTCGCAAAAAAGATCGGCAATGAAAACCAGATCATCTGCTTTGTTATATTGCCTTCTGTAAAATCATGACTCTTACTCATTCGCTTCCCTTCTTTTTGTCTTTTGTCGTTTCTTTTTATGATAGCCAAAGCAACCTCTCGATTCCAACGATAACGCTTTGCCCGATGTTTAATTCTTATTAAAAAAGTGTATAAAATTAGCAAACAAAGGGAGGTATTTTTATGGCTATTTCTTTTCATAAAGAAATAAAAAATGTACTAAAAGACATTCAAGAAGATGATGTTCCAGCCTTCATTACAAAGCTTATCGAATACTCGATAGACTTTGGCGTCGACCATAAAGAAGAAATCAGAAAACATCTTGTAAACGAGAAAGAGAACGACCTCTCTTCGATTCAGGCTACGTACAAAGACTCTTTCTCCTACCTCCAGGACAAAATATCTTCGCTCGACCCGGGCAGAAAATATCCGCTTCTTCATACTAAAACAGGCGTATCATATCTCGGTGCTGTACTCGATGGTTTATTCATGCAATATTTATTCGGCATATACTCCGACAAACAACTAAAGCAAAACGCACTTGTTTACCGAAACCTCTTTATCGACGGCGTTTACGGAGCCGGCGGAATCGACCCTTATTAATCCGGGGGTTAATAGTAATAACCCCATCTAATGTCTCACAAATCATTACCTGCAGCGACACAGCAGATGTCCAACAATCTATTTGTTCGTATCACATGTATAACTGTCGTATGTATACGACATGGCACACCAGGGATTCACCAACTCAACACATTTATATGATTATCTTTTCACCTTTGAAGGAAACTAAGTAGTATAAGGAAAGCTAAAAGGAGGAGATTGAAAATGAATCAATCCGAACTTAAAGAACAAGTCTTAAAAGTAATCGACAACCATCAGGTGGGTACATTAAGCACTGTACGAGAAGGAAAACCTTATTCCCGATTCATGACGTTCTTCAATGACGACCTAACCCTGTACACAGCTACAAGCGAAAAAACCCATAAAGTGAACGACATCAAAAAAAATGATGACGTGCATATTCTACTTGGCTATGAAGGCCAGGGATGGGGAGATACGTATTTAGAAATTGAAGCAAAAGCAAATATTGGAGATTCTAAAGAAATTAAAGAGAAGGTCTGGAACGAGGAGCTAAGCAAATGGTTTGAAGGGCCGGAGGATCCTCGCTTGATTATTCTTGAACTCAAGCCAACAGCTATTCGGCTTATGAACGAAGGAGAAGATACTCCACAAACGCTTGAGCTTTAATTAACAGTGAGGAAACCAGCAGCCCAGAGTGGTTAGTAGTTCCAATCAGTCATTTTGCAGTATAAAAAGATTAGCAAACAAAGGGACTGACACAAAAGCAAAGTGTCAGTCCCTTTGTAATTGAAGCAGTTACTGAAGTTATCGGATGAATTTTATAGGTCATTGAGTCCTCTATTTGCCTAAAAACACTACTTCTAAGAATTTATAGGTCATCTGTTCCGCTATTTACCTTGTATCCTATCAAAATGAGCATTTTTCTCGCAAATAGCGGAACAGATGACCTTTTTTTAAAAAAACATGCCCATTTGTCACAAATAACGGAACAGATGACCTCTAGTAAAGCTTTGACTTTAAAAAAGGACCACAAAGAGAAGCCTGGCCGCCATGAAGAGCAAAAAGTTTGATTAAGCAATAATCTCAAACGTTTCCTCCACTTTTATGCTGTCTTTTACTGACTGAACCATTGAACAGTGCTTCGTCGTTAACTCCATCGCTTTTTGAACCTTCTTTTCATCAAGGTTACCTTTAATCGTAAAGTGCAAATGGATTTCTTCTACACGGTTCGCCTCTTCTTCATTTCTTTTTATATCTGCTTTGATTGAGATGTCTTCGTAAACCATTCTTTTCTTATCTAAAATCTGTCTTAAAACACCACCGCTGCAAACTGCGACAGAAGACACCAAAAGCTGGTATGGCCTGAAGCCGTATGTTTCATCCCCGCAAATATCCAGTGTTCCATACTCTAAATCTATACTAAACCCATGATCTTTCATCTTGTATTCCATGCTATCACTCCTTTTTCAGTCTCCAGAATCATTTTAAAACACTCTAATCTAAAAAGCGAACATTCCATCCATCCTTGAAGGTGGTTGATTTTCAGCCCATCAAGTATAATAGCAAAGGAATTCTTATTATGTGCTTTATTTTCAGGAGTGACTACAATGAACGAAATGAGATACCGCTTCTTTGTTTTGGTAAGCATCGTTTTTATATCAGGCTTCTCACAGGGGATGCTTCTTCCTCTGTTATCGATTTTACTTGAGCAGGCAGGCGTTTCTTCTTCACTTAACGGTTTAAACGCATCCGCTCTTTATATAGGAATATTACTTGCTTCTCCTTTTATTGAAGCTCCGGTAAGAAAGTTTGGATATAAGCCGGCCATTTCTGTTGGCCTTCTTTTAGTGATGTTCTCTATGCTCTTCATTCCGATCTGGCAGGCTTTTTGGTTCTGGTTCATCCTCCGCATGATCGTCGGAATAGGGGATAACCTTCTCCATTTTGCGACTCAGTTATGGATTACCACGACAACACCTATAGAAAAAAGGGGCCGTAATATCGCCATCTATGGGTTTGCTTTTGGACTGGGGTTTGCTGCTGGTCCAATGTCGACCAGGCTTATCGAATATTCCGTTATGATTCCGTTTATGATAGCTTTTGCCGCATCACTGATCACATGGACCCTTTTGCTAAAGATCAAAAACAACTGGCCAGAAAACATCGATTCTTCCAGCAGTGTCAGAGGGGTTTTTCGATACTTTCAGGTCATTAAAATTGCTTGGGTCGCGCTGTTGCCGTCATTGGGCTATGGATTCCTGGAAGCTTCCCTGCATGGAAACTTTCCCGTTTATGCCCTGCGAACAGGCATGGACATTAGTGCCGTTTCGATCTTGCTTCCTTCCTTTGTGATCGGAAGCCTTGTGTTCCAAATGCCGCTCGGAATGCTAAGTGATCGATTAGGGAGAAAGAACATTCTTGTCTTCATCCTGGCTATCGGTTTTGTTTGTTTTACTGCAGCCATTTTTGCCGAAGCATCTGTTCCTCTATTGTTTGGATTGTTTTTTGTGGCCGGTATGGCTGTAGGCTCTTTGTTTTCACTCAGCATCACTTATCTAGCCGATCTTTTGCCAGCTTATCTGCTGCCGACAGGAAACATTCTGTCCGGGATATTTTTTGGTATAGGAAGCATTATCGGCCCTTACCTTGGCGGCTATTTTATTGAATGGTTTGGACAGGGCAGCCTTTTTTACGGAATAAGCAGTATGCTTCTCATCTTGTTTCTCTCGACCCTGCTTTATAAAGAAAAAAGCCATTCTCCTGTTTATCAGAATCAAGAGGCGAATTAAGAGGTTTATTTAATTGTTTGTTTGGCAACATAACTACAAAAGAGAATATACACATTGCCCAGAACCGTTTCATTGACATTATGTTATCTACCATTATAATAGTAATTAGTTGATAATAATTATAAATAAAGTTACAAAGGAGCCGATATTAGATGAAATTACGTGACGAAATGCCAGAACTTAACGGTGCGACAGAATGGCTGAACGGACAAGTTGAAAAAAGTGACTTAATCGGTAACAAACCTTTGACTCTAATCCACTTTTGGTCTGTAAGCTGCGGCCTGTGTAAAGAAGCCATGCCGATGGTCAATGAGTTCCGCGATGAATATAAAGATAACATGAATGTAGTTGCTGTTCATATGCCTCGTTCGGAAAAAGATCTTGATCTGGAACAAGTTAAAGAAGTTGCTGCAGAACATGATATCAGCCAGCCAATCGCGGTTGATAACGAGCACAAGATTACCGACGCTTTTGAAAACCAATATGTGCCTGCTTACTATGTGTTTGATTCTGAAGGCAAGCTTCGTCACTTCCAGGCTGGCGGAGAAGGTAGAAAGATGCTTACGAAACGTATTACCAAACTGCTTGATAAAGCAAAACAATCTTAATCGTTAGAAGACCGGGACAAGCTCGGACAAATAGTTTTAACGGCGTGTGATGCATACACGCCGTTTCTCTTTTTGCCGATTTTAGGGCTGCAATTCGGAGTCTCCAAAAAACACTTATCGGTACTTTCCTAAACCAAAAAAAGATGGCATGACAAACAAGTATCCCGTTTGCATGCCATCTTTTCTATCTCACATAAGTTCTCCATTTCGAATAGGGGTTCTACTTCCGCTTCCTTTTTACTATTATATTTTTTATCACCCTTATAATCCCGTACGATATTCCAAACAAAATATACCCCACGATCGCCCCAAATCCATTGAGAAGGATATCATCGATGTCAAAAATTCGGTGGGCATATTCATATTGCAATATTTCGATCAACAGGCTTGTGCCAAATCCAAGAATGATGATCTTCCACAGCGATCTTACTTTCTTTAAAATAATCGGCAGCAAGAGTCCGAGCGGCATGAAAAGAAGCACATTCCCGATAACATTTTTAAAAATGAGCCAGTAGTTGCCGCTTCTCCACATAAGGCGGATGCTATCAAAAAGGACTAAATTAACTGACTTTCCATAAGGGTAATAATTATATATAAATAATGTTGTATAGATCAGCATGACAGCATATAGCAAAAAGCCAAGAGATAGAAAGCCTTTTGTCCATGCCTTGAATTGTTCGATCTTCTTTTCAACTTTCATTTTTATACTCCATTCTATTTTCCCCAATAGTGATATTATAGCGTGAGCCTCTCCAGAATCTCCACAGATTTCTTCCCTTTGGAGACTTTTTGCAACCGCCCTATAAACCGGTATCGTCTTTCAATAGTGACCAAATTGAATTAAACCTGGTATCCCTTCCCCTAACTAGAGATTTATCTTTCGCTTATGCTATAGTAAGCATTACCATACACAAAATTAGAGGTGGACGATTTGAGTTACACAGCAACACTATGGGAACCTATTCAATCAATCGTATCAGATCTTGATGAATCAGCTATTCCCTATTCATATATCGAACAAACCGCCCTTTTTGTTCAGGGTGTACCTATAACTCCCCGCACCATTACCGTATCCGTACAGTGGGACCTTTTTGAAAAAGCTTTTACACTTTTTGAAGCCTGCGGTGCCAGTAAAACTATTGCAACAGATGAACGATCTTCATTCCAATTCAATAAAAACGGAATTCCGGTAGAAGTGAGCTGCATATATAATACCGTGATTAAAACTGATCCCTACCGTATCAAAGTCGTTCGAAACGGAGTCCCGATTTGGTGCCTCTCTCTTTATTTTTATTACGCTGATTTGCCAGCAGAACATTCTGATCGAATCGCGATTAAGAATTTCTTGCGAACGAAGCAGCTGGAGATCAGTGCACAGAACGAAAGCGCCTGGAACCAGAACAACTATGATGCCCTGATCAATCGATATGGTTCACCTGCTGATGCTGCTTCCAAAATAATGAAAAATCCTGCAGCAAGGCTGCGCCCACTCAATGGTCTTTTTGGAGACATAAAGGGAAAACGGGTCGTTAACCTTATGGGATCACACGGAAGTAAAGCGGTGGCACTTTCTCTTTTAGGAGCGCAGGCAACAGTCATTGACTTTTCCGAGGAAAACGCAAGCTATGCACGCGACCTGGCTGAGAAAGCCAACACTTCAATCAGGTATATTGTTTCAGATGTTCTCAATCTTACAGATGACTCGTTATGGGAATCATTCGACTATGTATTGATGGAACTTGGCATTTTGCATTACTTCATGGATCTTGCTCCGCTTTTCGATGTGATCAAGAAGCTCCTGAGTCCAGGCGGCAGGTTGGTTTTGCATGATTTCCATCCCATTTCTACAAAACTGATCACTTCAAAGGGAAAGAAACATAAAGTGGACGGAAACTATTTTAACCCTTCCTTAAGCGCTGCAAACGTAGCCTATTCCAAGCACCTTTCAACTGAAGCAACGGATGAACACGAGGTGCTGCTTCGAAAGTGGACACTTGGTGAGATTATCACCGCGATAGCTGAGGAAAACCTGGTCATCAAAAAGCTATCTGAAGAACCCAACATTAAAGTCCATGATATCGGAATCCCCAAAACATTTACCGTGGTTGCGGAAAAAGGGGCTTAACATCGCGCCTCCTTCCAAGCCTAAAAAATGATGCCATAAAGAAAAAGCTGCATCCCTTAACTGGGTGCAGCTTCACTTCTTTTTATGAAACCAGTTCCCTGACGACTTCTTCGTCTTTTTTGCTAGCCAGATTTTTGTTAACGATTTCCGGATTTAACTGGCCCATGTTGCCAGCAAGTTCTTCCGCTTCATCTTTTCTTCCTGCAACCACAATTTTATCCCAATGATGTTTTTCGGCTTTTTCATGCAGTTTTTCAGCCATTTCTTTATACCAGCGCTCACGGTTTGCTTTTACACGGTCTTCATATAAGTCCTGTGCAGAAGCATTTGTTTTATCTGTTCTATCCCCCGTGAAGGAACCTTCATAAATCCTCCAGTTATCCATTCCGATATCCCATTCATAATTAATAGAATCTTTTACAAATCCCATTTCTGTTTCAATGACCTTTACATTATTATGCTGAACCAGCACAAGGCCTGTGTTGGGATACTTGTTTACAAGCTCTTTGAATTGTTCAAGCTTCGGTTCTGTTTCCCAGTACATATTCGTTTCAACCGGTACCTGTGTTAACTGAACATACCATAGGCTATCGTCCGAGTTCGCAAAGATCACTAAACCACGACGAAGGTTATCGTCCAGCCTTGACACTTCGTTTTCAACTTTTTCTCGAATCTTTTTAAAATTTTTAAGCTCCTGCTCATCCCCGGATTTTTCAATATAGTCTTCAAAGTTCCTCAAGCCGTTTTTCAATTGGATTTCCCATTCCCCGTGCTGGGAGTCAAACTGCCTTCTGTCAGTATTAAGGTACATAGAAAAGACTTTATTCTGGTTGTCACCTTTTACTTGTTCCAGCTCTTTCAATTTGTCATTTATACTCATTCGTTATCCTCCTCCTGTTAAAAGGTAAGGTTATACATGCTGTATTAAATTATTTTCCTGTTCAGGAAGATTTTTAAACTTTCTATTGGCCTGCCTATTTTCGAATTTTATATTGAAACTCTTCATTTTTATGGTAAAATATAAGTAGTAAAAAATAATAATTATTCTAATTTGCAAATAGATTGCTGTCATTCCGCACTCCGGATGGCAGCATTCGTCATTTTAAGGGTAATGATTCTGAATATCTTTCTCAATTAGAAAGGCGGTAATTGTTAATGGAACAGGTCAAAGAAAGAAAATTCACCCAGAAAATTGAAACCCATGAACCTGCCGATGACACTAGCTGGCTCGATATAATAAAGCCCCACCTGGAATTGGTCGCAGCACTTTTAAGCGGGACCTTAATAGCAATCGCCTGGACTTTCGATAGTCTTTATTCCAGTTTTCCGGCAACTCCGCTGTTTATCCTGGCGTTTTTGATCGGCGGTTATGCAAAGGCAAAAGAAGGAATCGAAGAGCTGATTTTCGATCGGTCTATCAATGTTGAGATTTTAATGATAATCGCTGCGATCGGCGCAGGTATCATCGGCTATTGGACAGAAGGCGCCATACTGATCTTTATCTTTTCATTGTCTGGGGCTCTTGAGACTTATACGTTAAACAAAAGTGAGCGCGAGCTGGAGTCGTTGATGGAGATACAGCCGGAAACAGCTACCATGCTCATAAACGGACAGGAAAAAACAGTCGCTGTCTCTTCTTTATCAATCGGAGATAAAATTGTCGTCAAGCCCGGGGAGCGTATTCCGGCCGACGGCATCATCCAAAAAGGAAAAACAACTGTTGACCAGGCGACAATCACCGGGGAATCGCTTCCAGTTGAAAAGGAAGACTCCGCGGATGTATTTGCCGGTACATTAAACTTAACTGGACATATTACTATATCAATCACGAAGCGTAATGAAGATACGGTCTTCCAAAAGATTATCAACCTTGTTCAGGAGGCGAAGAGCGAGAAAGCTCCTTCCCAGCTCTTTATTGAAAAAATGGAAAGCGTCTATGTTAAAACTGTTCTTATCGCAGCGGCAGCACTAATGTTCCTTCCACATTACCTTATCGGCTGGAGCTGGGAAGAAACCCTTTATCGGGCAATGGTTTTCCTTGTGGTTGCCTCGCCATGTGCGCTTGTGGCTTCAATCATGCCGGCTACCCTGGCTGCAATTTCTGCAGGTGCAAGGAACGGAATCCTGTTTAAAGGCGGTGTGCATCTTGAACACCTTGCCAGCATAAAAGCGATCGCTTTTGACAAAACAGGAACATTGACCAAAGGAACACCGATCGTTACTGATGTTTTCACAAGAAACGGACTTTCAGTAAAGGACTTTCTTACAGCTGTGGCAGCTGTAGAAAAGCAATCAACACATCCGCTTGCAAAGGCAATCGTTTCTGAGGCCGAATCTAAAAAACTCTTACTTCCGACACCTGATGAGATGCAAGATACTTCCGGTTGGGGAGTGGAAGCACTAATAGATGGTGAAAAGTGGCGTATTGGAAAGAAAGAATTCTTTAAAGGGTATTCAGGAATGAATGACTTTGAAGAAATCCTTTCCACTTTCCAGGAGGATGGAAAAACCATTGTCCTGGCTGGTGATAAGACTGGAATCGCCGGAATAATCGCATTAAAGGATGTAGTGAGAAATGAAGCGATCGATATGGTCAGAGGGCTTCAAAGAAGCGGTATCCATTCCATTATGATTACCGGGGACAGCAAAAAAACAGCCAATGCTATCGCTCGGGAAGTAGGGATTGAAGAATACATCGCCGAGTGTCTTCCTGAAACAAAAGTAGATGAGGTAAACTCTCTAAAAACACGCTATAAAGATGTTGCGATGATCGGGGACGGCATTAATGATGCACCTGCTCTTGCGACTGCTAATGTAGGAATCGCAATGGGGAACGGTACTGATGTAGCACTGGAGACAGCAGATATCGTGTTAATGAAAAATGACCTGAGCAAAATCACAAAGTCAATAAAAATTTCAAAGAAGCTTAACAGTATTATTAAGCAAAACGTCTTTTTCTCAATCGCAGTAATTCTTCTGTTGATCTTATCCAACTTCTTGCAAGCACTGTCCCTTCCACTTGGAGTGATCGGCCATGAAGGAAGTACCATACTTGTTATATTGAACGGATTACGGATGCTAAAAAACTAAATCGTAGCTGGTAAAAGGAAAATCCGAACCGATTCGTATTCGAATGAAAGAATGTTGAATCATAGTTCGGATTTTCCATTGGCTGAAATACTTTTATCCCAGACTTTTTTTGCACCATTTTATTTATTTGAATTTAATCAAACGTTTGTTTAAGTGATTGGAACTTGCGTGGATGTCACGTTTTCCCCGTTTCAATCAAACGTTTGTTTAAGTTTTTTAAGGAGATATCTCTTTTACTTCCTCTTTATTTCCGCTGATTCATTGCTCGGTATCCCCGTCTATATCATGTAATTTCTTGCAGGCTTATTGTATTGCTAAAAGTATGAACACAAAAAAGCTGCCCAGTCATATTGGGCAGCTTTTTATGCTCTAGTTTTTACATATTACCTTGCCGAGGCGTTCTGTCAGCTTCATATTTTCTCTGTAATCTACCGGGCATTCGATTACAACAGGACCATCACTTTTGAAAGCCTTTTCGAGCGTAGGCTTCAAGTCCTCCTGCTCTTCAATCCTATAACCTGTGGCACCATAAGCTTCTGCAAGTTTTACAAAGTCAGGATTACCGAATTCTACATTTGATTTTCTGTCGTAAGCTTTTTCTTGATGCCAGCCAATCAAGCCGTATCCGTTATCCCTCCAGATCATCACTACAATCGGAAGGTTTAACCGAACTGCAGTTTCGAGCTCTTCTCCGTTCATCAAATAGGATCCGTCTCCTGCCACTGCCAATACTTTTCGATCAGGCTTAGCAAGCTTTGCACCGATCGCTCCCGGCAGTGCGATACCCATTGAAGCCAATCCGTTTGAGATTAAGCAAGTATTAGGCTTATAGCAGTGGTACATACGTGAAATCCACATTTTGTGAGCTCCTACGTCAGAGAGAAGAATGTCTTCTTCGCCTAAAACATCTCTTAGATCTGAAACGATACGCTGGGGCTTAAGCGGATACCCTTCATCATTCTCATAATCCTCTAACTCGTCTAAAATGTCCTGTCTGAGTTTTGCATAATGCTCATCTTTCTCTGCCCTGCCTTCAACCGCTTCAGTCAGCCTTTTCAAGTTAGTATCTATATTCCCTACCACATTTAGGGATACAGGATAGTTTTCATCAATGTCGGCTTCCTTCGTATCAATATGAAGTACAGGCGTCTCCCCGTCCGGGTTCCAGTTTTTTGGAGGGTATTCAACCATGTCGAATCCAACAGCAATAATCAGGTCTGCGTATTCAAAACCGCAGTTGATATAATCCTTTCCTCCAAGGCCTGATGTTAGCAAGCTGAGTTCATTTGTAAATGGGATAGCTCCTTTTCCCATAAAAGTATGGGTGACATGTACTTGGAGTTTTTCAGCCAATTCCTTCAATTCATCTGCCGCTCCGCAGCGTGTAACACCGTTCCCTGCAATAATGAGTGGCCGTTCTGCATTTTTTATTTGCTCTGCAGCTTTTTGAATAACTGTGTTTCCAGCTTCAGATAAAGTATGCTCTGTTTGCTTAAGCGGACTAGCCTTTACATCCATATCCGCAATGTCTTCAGGAAGGACAATGTGAGTCGCTCCTGGTTTTTCTGCTGTGGCAACATAGTAAGCTTTTTTAACAATCTCAGGAATAATGTCCGGGTCAAGGACAGAAGCATTCCACTTGGTTACCGGGGCGTACATTGCTTTCAAGTCATAATATTGATGGGACTCTTTGTGCTGGCGCTCTAAATCTGCCTGTCCTGTAATAGCGATGAGGGGTGACAGGTCCATGTTAGAGTTCGCCACACCCGTCATCATGTTCGTAGCGCCAGGACCGAGGGTAGATAAGCTGACGCCTGGTTTCCCGGTAAGCCTCCCCATTGTTCCGGCCATGTAAGCTGCACCAGTCTCTTGTCTGGTTGTAATAAATTCAATGTCAGAATCAAGCAGCGCATCCATAAACGCAATATTTTCTTCTCCCGGAACGCCAAAAATGTATTTGATCCCCTCTTCTTCAAGGCATCTTACCATTAGTTCAGCTCCACGCATTCTTTTCACCTCTCCCTTTTCTTCTATAATTACACCATTATGTTTATTACCTTTTCCCCGGTATCCCCAAACAAAAAACATCTGGAAAAACAAATAAAAAACCCGCCGATAAGCGAGTTTGTAGTTCAAATATCACGTCTGCCGATCATTTTAAAGGCAGCCGAAAAACTAGCTGTTCCTGTTTCTGTAATAATAGCTCAGGGCGTTTATTTCACCGCCAAGAACAATGATTAACCCGGTTAAATAAAACCAGAGCATCAACACGATCACCCCGCCCAGGCTTCCATAGGTAGCAGTGAAATTCCCAAAATTACTAACATAGTATGAAAACGCCAGGGATAAAAGCTGCCATATAACGGTAGAAAATATAGACCCTTTAATGACATCCCTTATCCCAATACGTTTATTAGGAGCGAAAAAATAAATTACAACAAATACTGCAAAGATAATCAGAAAACTTAACGCCCATCTAATAAAACTGAATACAGTAGAAAAAGAATCGGGGAGATTTAAGTAAAGCATTAGAAAACGCCATAACATTTCCCCAAACACTGGAAGCAGCAATGCAACGACAATCACAAAAATCATCGCAAACGAAAGGATCACAGCAAGTCCCCTGGCAATAATAAAGTGTCGGCTTTCTTTCACATTATACGCTTTGTTTAAAGCACGGATGATCGCATTCAATGCGTTCGAAGCAGACCACATTGTAAATAAAATCCCAAAGGATAAAAGCCCTTTCTTAGCTCCATCACCAATCAAAAGGTTTTTTTGAATCACAGAAAACGTTTCAGGTGGAGCATACTGATAGACTAGCTCCAATATCTGCTCCTGTGAAAAGTCGAAGTATGCAAGTAATGTGATGGAAAAGATTAAAAACGGAAATAGCGACAACAAAAAGTAAAAAGCTAATTGTGCCGCTAAATCGAATATGCCGTCTTTCTGGGAATGTTTAAACAAACGTTTTCCAAAGTCTAAATAAGAAGCATCCACAAGAATGTCCCCCCGGGAAATTTCTTTTATTTCATCAGCTCTTCCCCTGCTTCTTTTACTTTAGAGCCAATATCTTTCACATCTTTTTGGGTTTCTTTCACCAATCTCAATGCCGAATTGGAGCTCTCTTTCACTTCATTAAAGGTTGAAGAAATCGCCTTCATGTCCTCCTGGACTTCTTTCACGATCGAGGAGGCCTCCTGATACGTCTTTTTCCATTGCTCTGTGTATCTGGAAGGGTCTTCACGAAAATCATGATAAAGCTCCTTTGCCTGTTCTGAACGATATTTCAGGTTCTTCCTCGTTCCCTTATCGAATAGCGAAATGATTGCACCAACCGCTCCGCCAATCAAAATCCCTCTTAATAACTTACTATCACTTTTCTCTTTTAATGATTGTTCCATCTCTCTTCCTCCTAAAAAATGATAAAATTTATCTTTTATTTCCCTTGTCCGTGAGCAATAAAACGCCAAAATGAGAAGCAAAAAATTTTTTGTCTAATTTGTTTATAGCTTATCCTATTTGGGAATAAGAAAACCACAACAGCAAATAACAAAATTCAAAAACATAAGGAGGTTATACAAAATGGGCTTTATTTGGGCACTTATCGTAGGAGGTATTATCGGCTGGTTAGCCGGATTAGTTTTAGGACGTGATGTACCAGGTGGTATTATTGGTAACATTATCGCAGGTTTCATTGGTGCATGGTTAGGTGACCTTATCTTAGGTTCATGGGGTCCAACACTTGGAGGCTTTGCCATCGTCCCAGCCTTGATTGGAGCGATTGTGTTGATCCTCATTGTTAGTGCCATTATGCGAGCAGTACGATAGAAGAATAGATTTCAAAAAGGGGCGTACGTTTTGTACGCTCTTTTTTCTTTGTTACGAAAAAGAAAACCTTAAGCTGATAAAGTTATTATTAGAGCAACCAGCATCCCGATATTGATCTATCTGCTACTCAGGGAAGTTTTGTTATCCTTATAACTTTCCTGCGTAAAAATTTAAAATTCTATCCACAGACGGCCCATACATTTCTCCAAATATGTTAAGGTGTATCAACAAGTAATACAATTGGTATATCGGTTTTCTTTCCGTATAGCCTTCTTCAAGAGGGCTGAACTCCTTATACGCTTCATAAAATCCCGGTGAAAATCCCCCGAATAATTCTGTGAACGCAAGGTCTGCCTCTCTGTCCCCGTAGCTTACCGCGGGATCGATCAAAACTGGCTTTCCCTGCTCATCGGAAAGGAAGTTACCAGACCAAAGGTCGCCGTGAAGCAAGGAAAATGACGGACCATGCCCGATCCATCGATCAAGAAATTCGATGACTTTGTTAAAACTTTTTTCTCTTGCGCCGTTAAAATAACCTTTTTCTTTGGCGATCTTTGCCTGTGGCATCAGCCTGTTTTCACCATAAAATTGGACCCAGTCTTCATTCTGCTGGTTTATCTGCGGAAGCTCGCCTACAAAATTATCTTCTTTCAGTCCTGCAAAACGCGACGTTGCACAGTGCATCCTGGCGACCATTCTTCCGAGCTCCTCCTGGTTTACAGGCTCTCTCCCCTCCTCGATCCATTCTAAAATTAACATTGCAGGATGGTCTTTCTCTTCTTTAAAAACCCCTTTCACTTCTGGCACTCTTGCTTGTCCTACTTCTTTTAACAGGTTAAGTCCCAGGGCTTCGCTTTGAAAAAAACCTTCTCCTGCGCGGGAATTCATTTTTATAAACCACTCATGTTCATTCGTTCTAACATAATAGGAATCATTAATTTGCCCGCCTGATACGCTTTTCATTTCTTTTATTTCAGAGGGATCTCCGATTTTCTCCAGTGCAGTTTGAATGGATTTTTTCATAGCTCCTCACGTTCTTTGATCATGTTAAACAGGTTTAGGCAGGCTTCACTAACCATCTCATAAACTTCTTCGAAATTCCCGGTAAAGTAAGGGTCGGGAACATCCTCAACCTTACTTTCCGGAACAAAGTCCAGCAGCCTTGCAATCAATCTTTTTGGTTTTTTTCCAGCCAAGCGGTTTATTTCACCAAGATTTTTAGCATCCATGGCGATTATGTATTCAAAAGTATCAATGTCTTCTTTAACAATTTGGCGTGCCTTAATATTTTCATAATCAATGTTATTGTTCGATAAGATGTTTTGTGTTCCTTCATGAGGGGGAGCACCGATATGCCAATCACCTGTGCCGGCAGAATCTACCGCAATCTTTCCTTCCATGCCATTTTCCTTTATCAAGTCTCTAAAGATCGCTTCCGCCATAGGTGAACGGCAAATGTTGCCCAGACAAACAAATAAAACGTTAACCATGATCTACCTCCTCCTTTCTCCTTATTATAATCTTTCCTTTTTCCCATTAAAACCAGAAGCACTTTATCGAAACCGATAACATAACAAATACGCTCCCTGGCTCTCTTAAGAGAAACAAAAAAACGCTGGCAACCATCGCCAGCGTACTTCCCCTTATAAAGGAATGATATAAACAAGCATCATAATAAAATGGGTAATTGTCCCAGCCATAACAAACAAATGAAAAATCTCATGAAAACCGAATTTGTTCGGAATAAAATCAAAGCACTTAGTTGCGTAAATGATCGCTCCTGCAGTATACGCGATTCCTCCAGCAATCATAAGAATGATAGCGCCGATCGGCAGATAGTGAATCAGCTGCCCAAAAGGTACCACTGCTATCCAGCCTAACGTAACATAAAAAGCTGTGGAAACATATCGCGGCACATTAATAAACCAGATTTTAAGCGCCATTCCAATCGCTGCTAGAATCCAGATTGACGAAAGCATCGTCCACCGCCATACACCTTCTAATCCATAAAAGAACACGGGGGTGTAAGATCCGGCAATCAACAGGTATATTGCGATGTGATCAAGCTTCCTTAAGATAACTTCCTTTCTGGGCGTTGTTCTGACCCAGTGCAACAGTGAACTTGCTCCGTATAATAAAATAACACTCACACCATAAACAGTCATCACAATCAGCTTTGTCATACTGTCTCTTGTCAGCAAGATTAAAAAAACTAAACCGACGATCGCGGCCAGAAACGTAATAAAGTGGGTCCAAGTGTTGACCGGTTCTTTCATCTTTAAAAATCGCAAAGAAGCAGCTCCTTCCCTTTTCTTTTACTATGAGCTTACATTTTTCGAGAATGACGATATACTATACCAAGTATAACGGATATGCGTTATTTCTGTACATCAACAAAGCGAAGATATACAGTCCTTTCATTAATCTTTTACAAATTTAACATAGCATGTTCTTGAACGTGGCCCGTCAAATTCGCAAAAATAAATGCCCTGCCAGGTTCCGAGAATCATTTTTCCCCGCTCAATTAAGACCGTTTGGGATGTTCCAACGGTACTTGTTTTAAGATGCGAGGCAGAATTCCCTTCAGCATGCCGGTATTTTTCATGATCCCATGGATATACTTCATCAAGCCGCATCAACATGTCATGCTTAACATCCGGGTCAGCGTTTTCGTTTATCGTGATTCCGGCCGTCGTATGTGCAGAATATACGATCACATATCCACTATCCATGTTTTCCTTTTCAAGCAGTTCCCGAACCTGTCCAGTAATATCGATCATTTCGTCCCTCTTGTTCGTTTCGACTGTGAGTTTATGAAGCATTCTTGTCCTCCTTTTCGTTTTGTTTACTTTTTCCCTTCGCTCATTGCTTTTAATCGGTGAACCATTTTATTTTAAGCTATATTTCTCATTAATAAATTTTTTTGTTAATATTCCCTTCACAATGGATGGTCTTAAATCATAATTTGTAACTTCCTTAATATCCAACCACATCGGGAAGTATTTACCTCTTAAGGGATCGGAGAATTCATGAGCTTTTCCGGTTCCAAACATCCCTGATATTACTTTTGCTTCATATAGATATTCTATCCGCTCCTCGGAACGAACTAGAGTCACCAGGCGAATTATTTCAACCCGTACGCCAAGTTCTTCATAAGCCTCCCTTAAAGCAGCCTGTTCAAAGCCTTCTTCACCTTCTACCCCTCCGCCCGGAAGTACAAAATAAATCTGGTTATTCTTTTCTCTTTTGATAAGCGCTACTTTTCCATCCTGCACGATAAGTACTCTCGCAGACTTTCGCATTTTCCACCTCTGAATCCGTATAGTTGGTATCCCAATATTCTATTTTCACCTTCTCATATCCTTTACTCTTCTTTTATTAACCCTTTAATCATCCTTAACATTTAACAAGTATAGTAAGTTGTGAAAGAAAACCAGCGCTACCGAGGGAGAGATATAAAGATGAAACGCTTTATAAAATGGTTTTGGGATAACGAGCCGGCGTATGTACCTTTCGAAGAAAAACCCTTTGTACAAAGTGAGTGGAAACAAATCATGGCGACAACGAAACATCGCGCTTTTCAACTGGATGCGTATAAATGGTATATGTAATAAGGTGCCGTCATTACGACGGCACCTTTTCATGGTTATTGTCTTATCGTATTTGTCCATCGCCTGTCATACAATACTTTGTTGTTGTAAGAGCAGGTAATCCCATCGGTCCTCTAGCATGCAGCTTTTGGGTCGAAATACCGATTTCCGCCCCAAAACCAAGCGCAGAACCATCCGTAAACCTTGTTGAAGCATTATGGTAAACTGCCGCCGCATCCACCTGGTTCATGAACGCTGCTGCTGCCATTTTGTTTTCAGTAATGATCGCTTCAGAGTGCTTTGTGCCATATTCCTCGATATGGTCAATCGCTCCCTGAACATCATCGACTACTTTCACTGCTATCGCAAGCCCAAGAAATTCCTCAGCCCAGTCTTTTTCAGTAGCTGGAACTGCTCCTGGAATCGCTTCTACCGCTTTATCGTCTCCATGCACTTGAATGTTGTGCTCATTGAATGCTGCGATCAGTTCTTCTTTGTTTTCTTTTAACCACTCACTGTGGACGATGACCGTTTCTGCAGCATTACATACGGCCGGACGATCTGTTTTTGCATTGATTAAAATGTTGAGGGCCTTTTCTTTGTCTGCATCCTTATCAATGTATATATGGCAGTTTCCGACTCCGGTTTCAAGAACCGGCACTGTCGCGTTGTTAACAACAGTATTGATTAAAGAGCCTCCGCCCCGGGGGATCAATACATCGATGTGCTCTTTCATCGTAAACAATTGCCCTGTTGCTTCACGGTCCGTTGTTGCGATAAGCTGTACAGCATCAACAGGAATATCCGTATCATTTAACGCTTCATGCATTACTTTTACAATAGCCTGGTTGGAATGAAGCGCGTTTGATCCGCCTTTAAGGACAATAGCGTTGCCTGATTTAAGCGCCAATCCTGTAGCATCTACTGTTACATTAGGTCGTGCTTCATAGATCATACCGATAACACCGAGCGGTACCCGGATCTGGTCTACCTTCATACCGTTATCGAGTGTCCATGATGCAAGACTGTCTCCTACTGGATCGTCCAGATGAATAAGCTCTCTTAAACCTGTAGCAAAGTCTTTTACTCTCGCCTCTGTTAGCTGCAGGCGATCCATGAATGCTTCTGTAAAGCCTTTTTCTTTACCAGCCTCCAGGTCTTTTTTATTTTCAACAAGGATGTATGCTGTTTCGCGTTCCAGTGCATCCGCTAAAATGGAAAGTGCTTCATTCTTCTGTTCTGTTGCAAGTAATGCTAAGCCTTTGGAAGCCTTCTGCGCTAACTGTGCCTGTTGTTTTACGTCAACTTTTATCATTGTATCGTTACTAATATCAAACGCCTCCTAATAAATTTTTGAAAGATATTAAACAGTTATCTATTAACCTATTGGCATAGGAATGTGATCATGGCAGACAAGATCATTTTTATTGATCGCTTCTTTTGCAGTCACGTTGATAATCTTTGTGATTTCTTCACCCTTATGGCCTTTGATCTTCTTTAATTCACTGGAAGAATAATTCGTTACACCAAGGCCAATTTCATTTTTATCTAAATCAATGATGCGGACTACGGCACCTTTCTTGAAATGCCCATTCACATAATAGATACCATCCGGCAACAGATTTTTTTCCTGATCAGCGATTTCAGACTTCGCTTCATCGGTAATGATAATATCTCCTTCAGGTCCTGAATTGAAAGCGATCCAATGTTTTTTATCATCAAGGTTTAACGATTCATCATCACTTTCAAAATAAGTGCCTTTTGCACTTTTGTGAACCGCTTGATAGATAATATCTGCTGAATCGGCTCTACCTAAAAATGTAGGGATTCCTGAAGACATCGCTATTTTAGCCGCATCGATTTTCGATCTCATGCCGCCTGTTCCGACAGCACTTCCAGGCTCTCCTGCAGCATCCTCAATTTCCGGAGTAATCTCACTTACTTTATCCATCAACTGCGCCTCTGGATTTTTGCGAGGGTCAGCATCATACAACCCGTCAATATCTGAAAGGATGATTAACTGGTCTGCCTCTACAAGGCCTGCTACTTTAGCAGAAAGGGTGTCATTGTCTCCAAATTTTAATCGTTTAATCGTAACTGTATCATTTTCATTGACGATCGGGACAATTCCTCTTTCTAATAAAACGTTGATCGTATTTCTTGCATTGTTATATCGGTTGCGGTCTGAAAAGTCACTTCGCGTTATTAAAATTTGCGATGCAGTGTAACCATGGGAAAGGAACCTCTCAGAGTAAGCTTCCATCAGGAGCCCCTGCCCGATAGACGCGGCCGCCTGCTTTTCTGGAAGAGATGTCGGTCTTTCCAGGCATCCGAGCTTCCGGTATCCAGCTGCAACGGCTCCAGATGAAACTAGCACTATTTCATGCCCTTCATCTTTAAGCTTAACAAGGTCATCTACAAGACGTTCGAGCTTCCTTCTGCTGATTTCCCCGAGCCTGCTTGTAAGAGAACTGCTTCCTATTTTAATGACGATTCGTTTCTTTTCATTGCTAGAATTCATTAACTCACTCCTATTATTCTTGCTGCTATTTAAATTCTTTTTTTCGTTCACTCAATCGACTTCACGAGTATAACTAAGCCTTCCCCCCTATACAATAGAAGGTCTCGAGATAGTTTGCATAAACGGAGAAAATGAAAGAAAAGTGACGATACAGGTTCTAAACTTCTCCCATCCTCTTACAGGAGGCTATATGATTGTTGGACCCCATATATAGGAAATTGAGAAAAGCATTAATTTCCATATTTATGAAATTTATGCATGAATACGAATCGATGTTTAGTTCGAGAACATGATTATGTAAGGGTTTTCATAACGTTTTCTGTATATAACGTGATTTTTATGCAATAAAAAACTCCCCGCTGAATGGGAAGTTTTTAATACAAGGTTCATCAAAAGAAAGTGGCTTGATTTTCGCTTCTGGTATCTCGGTATCCGCAGGGCGGACGGTGAACCTCTTCGGTGCAAAGCATCAGGGGGAGCTTGCTAACTTGTCACGCTCATCATTATTTGAGGTCATCAGATTCGTTATTTGTGGCAAAACGGTCATTATTCAAAAATTATAGGACATCTGTGCCGCTATTTACCGAGAAAGCAGCTGTTTTGATTCGATTTTGAGCATATAACGGAACGTATGTCCTTATTTCTTTTAAAAAGGCGTATTTTTCACAAATAACGGATTCAATGTCCTATAATTCCAAATCAAGCTCCTTGCAATATTAAGTTGCCCTGCGCTACATGCTGGCTACTGATGCATTCGATATAGGAGTCTCGTACCCTCTGCTCCAGTCAATTGATCACAGAAGTTTGCTAAAGAAGAACCAAAAGGCTGCTGTTGGTGAAGAGCCTAAAACAATCCCTCCTGATCATAGAGAAACCCATATGGAATATCGATAAAAAGGTAGTAGTCCTGGTTAATCGGATAAGAGTAAGTGCGAATCAGTTCATTGATTTCAATATCGCTGTAGAGATCCGATAAGATCCCCTTTTGTTCATGGCTCATTCGCACGATGTTTTCTAAAAAGTAGGGACGCCAGCTCCAGTTGTTTCCTTTATATTCTTTTTGTAAAATCCATTCCCCATTCTCATTTTTTAAAGCGTTGGCAGAATGCTGCACCCCGTAAGCATCACAGATGTAGGCCCTAAAGCAAACATCCGACATCACATGGACAGTTTCCCTTAATATAGCATCGTTGTCGTTATAGTGCTTTAGTCTTTTCAAAATAGAACCAAGTCGCTCATTAAGGCGTTCGGACAACTGAAATAATCCTTTTAGTTTCTGGCGCTCATGGGTAACGAATTTTTGAAACTCATGTTTCATTTTGGCTTTGCAATGGTGAGGATCGATCAGTTCCGAATTAGGATCCGATAGGAAAAAACCCTGATAATACCGTCCGCCGTTTTCCCATGCATACTTTAATTGTGCTTCACTCTCGATTCCTTCAAACAAAAGTGTTGCCCCTATCTTCCGTGCGAGCATCGAAAGGGAATATAAAACCTCCCTTGATTCCGGTGACATGCTCTGGTCTTTTAAAGCAGTGAGTTCAACTTTAATAATATCTGGATTTAAATGGGCGATCCGGTCTAGATTACTGGCTCCGTTACCAATGTCATCGATCGCTATCTGGACGCCAAGGCTTTGAATATAGGCAAGCAGATGGCTTAAACGGGAAAAATCTCCTTCAAAATCACTTTCCGCCACCTCTAGAACAATCCGGTGATACGGCAACCCAATACTAGTAAAGGACTGCAAGGAACTGATAAATGACTCGCCATGGTCATGAAGCAAGACGTTAGCATTAGAGTTAAAAAAGATTAATTCGGGCCTTTTATTCTTGACAAAATATTGCAAAGCCCTTGTCCTTATATGTTCGTCTACCTCACTAATATATTCTTCCGGTATCGACCTATCTTGAAAGAACCCCGCAAGGCTCTGGTAACCAGATTCAGTTTCGATTCTGCCAAGGACTTCGTATCCTATTACTGTTTGAGTATCTGCGCTGATAATCGGCTGGAAAAATGGCAGGATATGATCTTTTTTTGTAAGTATGTCTAGCGCATCCATCCGTTCGTCCCTCCCCTGTGAAACTCCATATAAAATAGTAGTATTATAACATGAACTCCAGCGTTTCATGATTATCTTTGTCTCCATTTATTATATGCTTCGTTCCGTATATTCGGGTAGCGAGAGTGTAAAGTGATTTTTTATTCAGATAAAAAGAAAAAGTTCCCCAGAAGAAACCAGCGATTTCAACATCTCTGCAGCAGTAATCTAACCGCTCGCAATAATGGAAAAAACGCCAGGTTCCAAATAGGAAACCTGCTCATATACCTATTACTTTTTCATATAACCTCTGTCCACTGCTTCTTCTATCAGATCGCGCGCATATTCCCAGAGTGTTTCTGATCCATCTTTAATATAGCTGTTTCGTTCAAGCACAAGATCACTTGTCACCTGATGCTCTTTCCATGAGACACCTTCTGTATAAAAGTTATGCAATAACGGCTGAAGACGGTCAAGGGCAGCTGCATAACAAGCCTCAGCAGTAGTTCTGCGTTCAAATTCATTCCATAGCTCAAATATCTCTTCTGCCTGATCTTTCGGCAGTATGTTAAAAAGCCTGTCCGCAGCTTGTTGTTCCCGCGCTTCCTTATCCTTATACCCCTCAGAATCATAGGCAAAAGTGTCTCCCGCATCAATTTCAACCAGATCATGAATAAGCAGCATTTTAACAACCTTTAATACATCCACTTCCTGATTTGCATATTCCTTTAAAAGAAGTGCCATCATCGCGATATGCCAGGAATGCTCGGCATCGTTCTCGTTTCTGGACTTGTCCATCAACACGCTTCTTCTAAGAATAGATTTTAGTTTGTCAATTTCAACAATAAAATTTATTTGCTGTTTCAATCGCTCCATCTTACAACCTCATCCCCGCAATATTCCAGATATTTTTCATATACACTAATCACATAGCCCTGAACAGGCCGCTGTCTTTTGAAATGTGAATAGCTCCCTGATGATCGATCTTCCCATTCAAGAAGTCCCTGAATTCCATCAGCGCTTCTCCGTTCAGTCTTTCTGCAGCATTGCTCATCGTAGTCAATATGTAGCGGATGAGCGGCTCTGCCTCTGTCACAACCAGACCATCTTCATAATAGTGTTCCTCTATGAATCCAAACTCGCTTGATAGAAGCTTCTTTCCGTTCTCAAGTCCAAATGCATCGATATAAGAAGCAGATTCCAGTTCAATCATTGGATCAAACTCGTATAGGAGCTCATTTATTTCTTTTAAATGATTCCGTCCATTTGTAGATGCGTATAACATCCCGCCCGGTTTCAGGACTCTTCGAATCTCAGCAATACTTTTGCCAGGATCCTCAACATGGTAAAGCATATGGTTGGCGATCACATTATCAAATGTATTTGCTTGAAAAGGAATATCTTGGGCGTCAATTACTTCGTAGTTTGCTTCGGGATATAGCTCAGATACTCTTTCTTTTGCATTAGCTAACATCCCTGCGGAAAGATCTGAAAATGTCAGCTTCCAGCGGGGAGAGGAGAACAGATGGTTCTTTTCCCATAACACGCCGTTTCCGCAACCCAGTTCTAATATTCTTGCATCTGGAGCTAAAGCCATTCGGTCAAACAGCCAGTGATGCCACCCTTCCTTATTTTTGCTATAGCTTTCATGCAGTTCAATTCTTCCGGAGAGATTCGAGCTGTTTTTATATTGTTCTTTAAGCCTTTTATGCACCGCCTACACCCTTTCATAATCTGTTACACTTAACTACATTCCTTACAAATCTCTAAAAACCTTTTAAGTTAGCAAGTTTTTGTAAGCGCTATTTTAAAATCATTTACCAGGGGAACATAATGATTAATCAAACGTTTGTTTAAACAAGAAAGCATAGATATTAATCTATATTTTTCATAAAATAATAGATACCGGAACGTTATGGATGGGGGTAAAATGATGTGGAGTTATTTTAGATGGGAATACGAAAATGACCCTTTTATTCTCTTTTCGATGGAACATATTTTAACTTTATTAACGATCGGGCTCTGTGGGCTTCTCATCTACTTTTTTCGGCGGCTGCTCAGAACCCCTTTTTATAATAAACTGTTCCGATATAGTCTTGCAGGGCTGTTGGTCCTCGCGGAAGCCAGCCTTCAATCCTGGTTTTTGTATTATGATGCCTGGTCGGTCTCTTATTCCCTGCCGTTGCACCTGAGCAGCATCTCGCTTTTTCTGGCTGTTATTATGCTGCTGACAAAAAATAAGCTCGCTTTTGAATTCACCTATTTTGCCGGTCTTGGCAGTGCAATACAGGCCATGCTTACTCCAGACCTTGATATTTATTCTTTTCCACACTTCCGATATATCCATTTTTTTATTTCACACGGCGGTGTTGCAATCGCCTGTTTATTTATGATTTTGGCAGAAAGATTCAAACCAACCCTGCGCTCTCTTTGGAGGAGTTTTGCTGCTTTAAATGCTTATACGGCGTTTATTTTTATCGTAAACAAGATCGTCGATGGAAACTATATGTTCATTATGCGAAAACCTCATAATCCATCGATCCTGGACTTTCT
This sequence comes from Exobacillus caeni, assembly GCF_005747095.1. GTDB lineage: Bacteria > Bacillota > Bacilli > Bacillales > Guptibacillaceae > Exobacillus > Exobacillus caeni. Next base: position 61,916 of record NZ_SWLG01000017.1, read on the forward strand.
CGGCCCATGGCCCTGGTATATTCTCGTTCTTGAAGGCATCGCACTAGTTAGTTTCTTTATCTTGCTATTGCCTTTTCTGATCAGGAGAAGGGTAAAAAATTAATGGCCGGAGCAGGACATGATAAGATATAGACTATTTTATTAACCTAATGCAATGATTGGAGAAAACCATGAAAACACTAATGATTCGTATATTCAAAATCGTATTTCCCATCCTCCTTCTTTTGGTGATTTATATGGAAGGGAAGAAAGAGATCCATACTCTTCGTGCCGGTGATTTACTTTTGCATATCAAATCCATGATGCCGTCCCAAATCGCCGGAATGTTGTCCATAGGAATATTCGCTATCGGCTCAATGGTTCTTTATGACTTATTGATCATTCGCTACCTTAACCTGCCTATCCCCTTTGCAAAACAAGTTAAATTCGGCTGGATCTCCAATACATTTAACAATGTTATTGGATTCGGGGGTTTTGCCGGAGCCAGCTTGAGGGGACTTTTTTACAAAAGGTATGAAAAAGATTTATCGAGGCTTATTTCTGTTATTGTATGGACTACCCCATTAATGCTTACCGGTCTCTCTCTATTGGCATGGCTTCCGGTTACAGGAATTGTTTCAATCAAACCGCTTTTAGAAACCCATTCCTGGTTATTCTTTGCTCTCTCGGCGATCGCCCTTTATTTGCCCGGGTACCTTATCATCTCACGGTTATCTTTGGCAAAAAAGGGAGTGTCCCTTTCCAAAAATGATATTATCCTTGTAGTTGGAATGATAGGTGCTTCTTTAATAGAATGGCTATTCGCCAGTCTTACACTTTTTTCTGTTTCATATATTCTTAAAATACCAATCTCTTATGAACATTTGCTAGCTCTGTTCATAGCAGCAGCCGTCGCTGGCGCTATCAGTCTGATACCAGGCGGAGTTGGTTCTTTCGATTTAATAATGCTGATCGGCTTTCAACTTTACGGAATTTCATCTGAGAACGCCCTTTTAGTTTTAATTTTTTACCGGCTGTTCTACTATATCATTCCATGGATTATTGGATTAGTCCTTGCTTCCACTGAGTTTGTTTCCCAAACAAAAAAAATAATGTTCACTACTTTTGCAAAAACGAAGAAATCACTTCTCTGGTGGGAAAGCATTTCTGTGTTTCCTAAATCTATCTTGTATAACGTCAGCCATTGGGCACTTGCTGCTTTAATCTTCCTCAGCGGTCTGCTGCTGTTGCTCTCTGCTGCGACCCCGGGAATTTTAGAACGATTAAAAGTAGCGGAGAACCTTCTCTCTTCTCCTTTAATGAATTTATCCCATCAGCTTTCTGTAACATCTGGAATCATTTTACTAATTTTGGCCAGGAGTATTCTTCACAGGGTAAAACCTGCCTATAAGTTAACATTTGCTGTTTTAATCGCTGGTGCCGTATTTACCTTTTCCAAGGGGTTTGATTATGAGGAGGCACTTTTCTTATTGTTTATCGCAATGCTTCTCAAGCTTTCTCAGCACAGGTTTTACCGGGTAAGCTATCCGATCACCGTTACATCTATGTTTGTTGAGATCCTTCTTCTTATCATCGTGCTAACCTTATATATCCTTGTTGGCTTCTTGAATGAGCCGTTTCTTACATTAAAAGTGCCGGCTGAAATAAGAGACTTGTTTGTATTACAGCCAAAAGAGCTTCTAATAAGTAGTTTGATCGGCCTGGTCCTTGCTATTTTGCTTATCATTATCAGTTACGGTTTTTACAAACAGCGAACTATTTTTCAAGGGAAAACCATTTTAGATATCAAGCAAGTAGAAGCTTTTCTTAAAAACTATAACGGAAATGCATTAACGCATCTAATCTTTTTGAAGGATAAACAAGCTTTTTGGAATAAAACAGGCCATGTATTAATGATGTACCGAAAAATGGGGGACAGCCTGGTAGTTTTAGGCGACCCGATCGGGGAGCCTGGCGAATTTCGGTCAGCAATAGAAGAGTTCCAGCTTTTTGCTGACCAATATGGCCTGGCCTCCGTCTTTTACCAGATAGATAAAAATAATCTATCTCTTTACCATGAGACAGGCTATGATTTTTTCAAACTTGGGGAGGAAGCATATGTTGATTTAAACGTATTTTCACTTTCGGGTAAAAAAAATGCTAGTTTGAGGGCAGTCAAAAATAAGTTCGAGCGAGAGGGCTTTCAATTTGAAATGGTTTCTCCTCCTTTTTCAACAAGCTTGCTTGAAGAATTGGAACATGTTTCTACGGAATGGCTGGGGGGTAAAAAGGAAAAAGGCTTTTCTCTTGGCTTTTTTGACAGGGATTATATTCAGTTAACTCCTCTCGCAGTACTTAGAGACAGCGAAGGGCAGTTGAAAGCTTTTGCTACAATCATGCCAGTCTATGACAACGGTGAATCATTGTCTATAGACTTAATGAGACACACAAGCGATACCCCGAACGGAACCATGGATATGCTGTTCCTCTCGATTCTTCAACATGCCAGGGATAAAGGTTATCGGTGGTTTTATCTTGGAATGGCTCCTCTTTCCAATGTCGGCCAATCAAGATATTCATTCGTAAGTGAAAAGATCGCAGCACTTATTTACAAGCACGGTAACTTTGTATACCAATTCAAAGGGATCAGAAAGTATAAAGAAAAATTCCGCGGACGATGGGAACCCAAATACCTTGCTTACCGAAACAACCTACCGATGACAATGTTGCAGCTTTCGCTTTTGATATCAAAAAAACGGGCCAAACCAGGAAAAGAAATTGTTTCCCCAATGCAAAATGGGGAAAAGTAGTTCTAGTAGCTCTTAATGAAAGGATGAATAAGGTGAAAAAACGTTTCCATATTGTAGTGCATGGCAGAGTACAGGGGGTTGGTTTTCGCTATTATACTCAGCAGCAGGCATCACATCACAACATCGTCGGCTGGGTTAGAAACAATCCGGATGAGACAGTCGAGATGGACATACAGGGTGAGTTTCCTGAAGCAGAAAGCTTCATCAGTGCCATCGAAAAAGGCAGCCCCTACTCCTATGTAGAAAAAGTCGACCGCAAAGAAATGGCCGACTTGAAAGACTATAATTCATTCCACATAACACACTAGGGTCTGACCCCATAAAAAATGTGGATAACTTTTATAATAGCTTTTCTGATAGCTTTTCTGATGGTTTTTATCCACAGAGGGTTCCTCCTAGATTTGGAGTTTCGCTCTACCTTTTGTGGACAACCATGTTTATGCCGTTTTTCGGACGGAGGGTTATTAAGGGTTCCGGTATGATTTCATCCAGTCTTTGCTTCAATTCTAGCGAATAGTGTTGCACGATAGTTGCCAGCACAAGCGTTGCTTCCATTGTTGCAAAATGGTTTCCGATGCACACTCTCGGCCCTCCACCAAACGGAAAATACACATACGGAGGAACTGTTCGTAAAAAATTGTTTTCGAATCGTTCTGGAATAAACTCTTCTGGCGCTTCAAAGTACCCTGGATGATGATGCATTAAGTAAGGGCTAATCATGAGTGTATCTCCCTTCCTGAATGCATATCCTCCTATTTCAATATCTTCACACGCTTCTCTTCCAAAGTTCCATGCCGGAGGATAAAGCCGCAGGCTTTCCATGATAACAGCTGAAGTATAAGGGAGGCTTCCGGCATCATCAGCAGTTGGGGGCCTTCCTTCAAGCATTGTATCGATTTCTTTCTGTAGCCTTGCTTCTTTTTCAGGATGTTGAGAAAGAAGGTAAAAGGTCCATGACAGGGCGTTTGCAGTAGTTTCATGGCCTGCAAGGAAAACAGTCATCGCTTCATCACGGAGTTGTTGGTCTGTCATTCCTGTTTGGTCCACTTCATCCCTTGCTTCCATCAAGACCGATAAAAGGTCATTGTAGGAACGAGTATTATCCTTTCTTCTTTCCTCAATTAACCCATACACTACTTCATCCAGTATTTTTATCGACTGATTAAATTCGCGATTTTGTTTAGTAGGAAGGTTTCTCGGCATTTTGATAAGAGACCTTATTTTACCGGTAGCGATTTTCATGGCGTTATCGATCGGTTTCCCCACTGCTTCATGGCCTACTTGAATCTCCATGTTAAACATTGTCTTTGTAATAATTGCAAGTGCAATGTTCATCATGTCATTCGTAATCACCCTCTTTTCTCCCTCTTGCCATCCTTTTATGTAATTCTGCGTTATTTCAACCATGTCATCAGCATATCGCTGTATCTGCCCTTTTTTAAATGAGGGCTGCATCAACCTTCTTTGCCGCATATGAAAGTCTTTTTCACTCGTTAACAACCCTTCCCCGAGAAAAGGCTTCAGCTCTTTAAACGCCCTCGATTTCAAAAAGGCTTTTTGCTTTGTTACGAGTACTTCTTTTATCATCTCTGGTTTGGTAATAACATAAATCGTCTTTGGTCCAAACCTCAGTTTAACAACATCCTCATATCGATTTCTTAGATTCGTTAAGAAAGCAAGGGGATCTTCACGGAATTCTTTTAAATGTCCGCTTATTAACTTTCCTTTTGGGGACATAGCTTGCCTGGCCGATTGCATGGAATCAACTCCTTTTGATTGCCTAATTCTTCATTTTATGGGTGGATTCCTTTTTAATCTCTTTTGGCAATGAAAAAGCATAAAAAAAAGTGTTCTCATCATCCGATTGCTCCCTTTATAAAAGGAAACTCTTCGAAAATGGAACACTGATTCATTTTATTTAATTAAAAGAGTTTAACCTGAAAGTGATTCAGAAGCCCTGGCAGTTGCAGGATCTTCACCGATGATTCTAACTTCTCTTTCCAATTCCACTCCAAATTTCTCTTTTACCGTCTTTTGGACATGCTCAATGACTGCGATATAGTCACTTGCTGTTGCATTATCTACGTTTACGATAAAACCAGCATGTTTGGTTGAGACCTGAGCCCCGCCGATCTGGACACCTTGAAGCTCGCTGTCCTGAATCAGCTTTCCTGCAAAATAACCTGGAGGGCGCTTAAAAACACTTCCACATGAAGGATACTCTAACGGCTGCTTAGATTCTCTTAAATAAGTAAGCTCATCCATTTTTTCTTTTATCTTGTCATGGTTTCCATCTTCCATATTAAATGTTGCTTCTAAAACGAGGTAACCTTTTTCAGCGACAAGACTTTTACGATATTCCAGGCCAAGTTCTTCTTTGTCGACCTTTAACAACTCTCCACCGGAAGTTAGAACAACTGCATGGTCTAACACATCCGTTAGCTCTCCGCCGTATGCCCCAGCGTTCATATATACCGCTCCTCCGACTGTTCCGGGAATTCCACAGGCAAATTCCAGTCCTGTAAGGTCATGTTCTAACGCAAATCTAGAAGCATCAATAATCCTTGCACCGCTCTGTGCGACTATTTTAGATTCTTTTAACGATATATCAGTTAAATTTGCCAGACTTAATACAATTCCTCGAATTCCGCCATCACGAATGATGACATTCGAACCGTTTCCCAAAAAGGTTACCGGAACTTCATGCTGAATGGAATATTTTATAACTTTTTGTGCTTCTTCATAAGTTGACGGGGTAACAAATACGTCTGCATTACCACCCATCTTTGTATACGTATAATCAAATAAAGGTTCATCGAACTTAACATTTTCCGCTTTCACCAGCTGCTTTAACTCGGAAAAAACAGTTTCTATTTTCATACTTATCATTCCTATCTGAAGCTATTGGTTCGTTTTTATTACATTATATATTTTAATAACACTAATTAAACATAATCAAACTTTTATTACTTTCGTAAAAACACTTTTATATCCAACCGTTGCAGTTGTTTTTTTCCCGGCTCCTTCTAAGATAGCTTATTTCACGGCTTATTACGAGGTATTCCATTAAAACTTCTGAAAAAATTTAACAGAGCATGTAGATTCACATTTTTTCCTGTTATAAAAGTGTATGAAAAAAGTGCTTGTTCAGTTAATTAAAAAAAGCCAGGGGAAGTTCCCCGGCTTATGAAATACAGTTATTCTTTTACTTCAGCTTCAACCGTTGCTTCTTCTGTAGCAACTTCTTCTTCATTTACAGCTTCTTCAAGTGCAGCAAGGACAGCAGAGAATTCAGAAGCATGTAATTTTGCAGTTTCACTAGCATTAATACCAGCCATTGCAGCCAATTTGTTTAGAAGTGAAACACTTACTTCAACTGTTTCTTCTGTTGTTTCTTCAGATGCTTCTTCTGTTGCTTCTTCTGTTACTTCCTCAGTTGCTTCTTCTGTCGCTTCTTCTGTTGCTTCCTCAGTTGCTTCCTCAGTTGCTTCTTCTGTTGCTTCTTCTGTTGCTTCTTCTGTTACTTCTTCTGTTGCTTCTTCTGTTACTTCCTCAGATGCTTCTTCTGTTGCCTCTTCAGTTACTTCCTCAGTTGCTTCTTCTGTCGCTTCTTCTGTTGCTTCCTCAGTTGCTTCTTCTGTTGCTTCTTCTGTTGCTTCTTCTGTTGCTTCTTCAGTTACTTCTTCTGTTGCTTCTTCTGTTGCTTCTTCTGTCGCTTTTTCTGTTGTTTCTTCAGTTGCCTCTTCAGTTACTTCCTCAGTTGCTTCTTCTGTTGCTTCTTCTGTTGCTTCTTCTGTTGCTTCCTCAGTTGCCTCTTCTGTTGCTTCTTCAGCTTCTTCGTTTACACGAACTGCAGAGTTTAATGAAGCTACTTCATGAGCTCTTTCACTAGCATTAACGCTTCCCATTGCTTTTGCTTTGTTTGCAACTGAAGGATTAACTTTTTCTTCTGCATTTTCTTCAGTAGATTCTTCTTCTGTTGCTTCAGAATCTTTGTCTTCATCTTCTTCAGAAGCTTTTTCTTCATGATCTTCCTCTTCTTTGATTACAGTATCTTCTGAATCTGAAGCTTTGTCTTGATCAACTTCTTCTTTATCTTCATCAAGATCGTTATCTTCATCTTCATCTTCTACTACTACATCTACTGTATCTTCATCATCTTCAGGCTTAGTAATTACTTCGTTAGATAGATCAACTTTTTCTTCAGATTCTGGTTCTTCAACTGGAGTTGCTTCCAATTCTTCGGTTTCTTCCGTTGCTTCTTCTGATTCAGTATCAAGGGAAGCATGAACTGCTGAATTTGGAGCAGCGTTCATTTTAGCTGTTTGGCTGGCATTTTCGCTTGCCATAGAATGTGCTTTTTTAGAAAGAGAAACCTCTTCTTTAGTTTCCTCTTCATCATCCTTAGCAACTACTTCTGGTTCTTCAGAAGTTTCCACTTCTGCCTGCTCAGCCGCTTCTGTGTCAGTTTCCTCAGCTTCTGCCGCTTCAGTTTTGGTCGCTTCTTCAACATCTGTTTTAACTGCTTCCTCTTCTTCTGCTTCTGTTTCATCCTTACCTGCTTTTGCTTTTACTGCAGAATTAGCCGAAGCATGAGCTTTAGCAGTTGCACTTGCTTTTACACTGGCCTGGGACTTTGCTTTATTAGCTGCAGGCTTAGCTGCTTTTTTTACACGAACTTCTTTAAAATCAGAAGTTTGCTCCACTTTTGCTTTTTCCGTTGCATGCTTGCCATGACCTGCTGCTTCACTAATATGCCCTCCAGCAAATACTCCAACTGAAAGAACTCCTGCCATCATCAAAGATTTCACAACTGTATTTCCTTTAACATTAATTTTCATTTTTAATTTCGCTCCCTTTTTTAATTAATCGTTATTCGTGACTTTATCGAACATTGTGATTAAGAAAAAAGGAGCTGTTTCCGGCGGTGGAGACGGTGGGGCATTTACCCATTGATTTCGATAAACATGTGCCCGAGAAACAAAAGGCTGAGTTAATTTAAAGTTCCAATACTGGTCCAATTCCAGCCATTTATCAACATAACCTGAACTGGAACCATTACCTGTCCGGTCTTTAGATGACCCCCCTGGCGTTTTTGTACTGTGTGAAGAAGTGATAACCTGAATATCGTTTGGAAGTTTTTCTTGAGGATATGGAAAATCACTGCCTTTCTTTGCATCTGATTTATCCATTTCTTCGTTATCCGTTTCCTCGACCTTCTTTTTATGATCTTTCTTGCTGGTAGCTATAGGTGGAGTCTCTTTCTTTTCCGGTTGCGGTTTGATAGGTTTAGTTTTAACCTCAGTCTTTTTTGTTTTCTCTTTGACATCAACGGTATGTAAGGACTTCTTAGAAGATTCTCCATCCTTTTTATCTATTGGATGATTTTCTTTATTACTAATGGATGGTTTGTTCCCCTTCTTCTGCCCTTTCTGTTGCCCCTGAATATTTTCCGGTTTTCCAAACGGTAACTTTTTTGCCGCTTTATTAACGGCAGAGTTGACAGTCTTTTGGGCTTTCTCACTTGCTGTATCTGGCAACTGAATCGTTTTCTCGCTTTTATCTGGCTTATGAGAATTGGAATGGTCTGCTGAAGCAGGTTTTTGCTCAACTTTTTGTCCATCCTCAGACATTGGGCTTATCGATCCTGGTTCTTTCCCTGCAGCTGCCTCAACCGTCTTCGAAATTACTTCTTCAGCTGACTTGCCGTTATGATCCTTAGCCTGGTCATTCTTTTCTGCAAAAGCATCAGACGGAAAAAACAATACAGCTCCCGCAAGAAGCCCTTTTAAGATTAAACCTCGGAAGTGCATGATCTCACCTCCTTTCAATGGATAGTACAATAGTAAGTTCCTGAAATAATCTTCTGAAAAATTTGGCGGTTTTTGTCCGTTAAAAGCCATCTAATAGAAAACAGTACTTTTATCCTAATAAAAGTCTGAAATTTTAAATAATCCATTGCTCTGAAGTGAGTGTGAAAAATTGTAGAAACCCTACTCTTAACCCCTAATAAACCGTCTCCAATACTTTAGGTCCCACACTTCTAAAATGAAAAATAAAAGAACTTACCGATTACAGTAAGTTCTACAGTTCTTTGGAAGAGAAAGTTTGAAAAATTGTATCTTCCATCAATGGGTAGATTTCTTTGCCAGCGACTCTATTGATGATCTGCTGATTCCTGTGAACAGATAATCCAAGATTCGTAGCGCCGGCACCGTGTGAATGTTCTATGTTTGTTACAGTGAAAATCTGGTTTGGGCGATCGTCTTTAAAAACAAGCCTATAATCATCCGTTATTTTATAGCGCTTCTTATCTTCCCATTCCATTTGGTCGCGATATCGGTTTATCCATTCTGGAACATGAGGCTTGTAGCCCGTAGCCAGAAATACTTTATCAGTTTGATACTCAAATGAACGGCCCTCCTGCCATTGCCTGCATTTTAGTATGTAGCTGTTTCCTTCTGGAGCGGTTTCGATTCCTTTCACCTCAGTTGCAGGCTGAATCCTTACATTCATATGTTTCCTGCCAATAGACCGATGATAGAGTAGGTTATAGATTTGCTTTAGTGTTTCAGGATCAACACCCTTTCTCAGCTGACCGAGCTTAGGAAGTGCCTCCACTCTTTGCTCAAAGGGGAGAGCATGAAAATATTCTACATAATCAGGGGAAAAAACCTCCTGACCCAGCTTTGCGGACTCCAACTGCAAGAATCCTGCAGACCGGGTAAACCATGTTAATTTATAATTATGCCTGTCTTGTTCCTGTAAAAGCTCATAAAACACTTCAGCAGCGCTCTGACCGGAACCAACGACAGTTATCGCTTTTGAATCTTTTGCTTCTTTTACTTTATCTAAGAATTGGCTCGTGTGAATAACATCTTTTCCTGGATATCCTTTAAACCCTTCGGGGATATTCGGAACTCCTCCGGTGCCAAGAACGATGTGACGTGCTAAATAGCTTTCCTTGAGTCTACTCTCTTCGTTATAAACTACAATCTCATAATGCGGGTTCTCTTCCTGATGCTCGATCACGTCGATAACCTGCCAGCCGAACCTGCAAGACTCCAACTGTGCTGCCACCCATTTAGCATACTCATTATATTCTTTGCGCGGTATATCGAACCTATTAAAAAAATAAAACTGATACAATCTATTATGGAACCGCAAATAGTTTAAAAAAGAAAAGGAACTTGTCGGATCTGCAAGAGTTACAAGATCTGCAAGAAACGGGACTTGCAAATCTGAACCTTCTATCAGCATTCCGGTATGCCAATCAAATTCTTTGCTCTTATCAAAAAACAGGGCTTCTATTTCATCAATCGGTTCTATCAACGCTGCAAGGCTTAGATTGAATGGCCCGATTCCTATGCCGATTAGATCGTATATTTTCTGGTCGCTCATTTGTAAATATCCTCCTGCCGCCTAGCTTTTTATTGATATACCCCTGCCTGTTTTGGTTAAAACGAGAGGACTTTTTAGAATCGCATTCAGTTTGTCCTACTTTTAAAAAATCGACTCGATTCTTGTTAATTGCTCTTTATAATCAAAAAAACAGATGCATGGCACCTGTTTAATCATTTATCTTCTTATATATTTTGTCTCTATAATAATCAAAAGCAGGAGTATGCATCTTTCGTTCTACAATAAGATTATCGAAGCGGATCAGCTTATCGCTCAATTTCTTCTTCAGTTGTTGGCGTTCCTTTTCATCCTTACAGCAATCAAGGAGGTCTTCCAGCTTCATCATTTCTTTCTTAAGCTGCACTTCTTCGGGAACATATCCTGCATTTTTCAGCAAACGGTAGCCCATTCTAAGCTCCTCTGGAATACTGGAAAGATCATCGAGCTGAAGCGGCTTTCCTTTACCGGGCAGGTTATCAAACTCACCATCGTTCATCGCTTCCTTGATTTTATTCTCAGCGACCAGCCAGGCAATATCCATTAGCATTCTCCTTTCAAAGTAAACATAAGGGATCGCCCCCTAATTCTATTATCGTTTTTTTTACAGAGTTTGTCACATGATTCTGTTACCAAACAGCGAATTTATAAGTTTTTAATATTTTTTAAAGAAAATCTCTTTTATCCCCTTTTCGAGAAAAGTTTATGGATGTTACAATGTGGGACGGTTGAATGATAAGTGCCTTTAAGGCGGTTTAAATCTATTTTAGAAAGGGTGTTACGAATGCATGTAGGAAGCAAAGGCTGGTATGTGAACGAATTAAAGAAACTTGGCGTTCGTTACCATGAGAGCAGAAAGATCGAGAAGTACAAAACTTCTAGACTAGCTAACTTATTAAAAGCACATCAGTAAGATGTTTTGGGGGGAGGTCCGTACTCCTCCCCTTTTTACTTTCTAAGCACCCGCACGAGGATTAAGGTCAATAGACCGTACAATGCCAGGATAACCAACAAAGTCAGGAATCTTTCTGATTGAGAACCATCAGCTAGCAGCACCGGACCTAAGCCGAAAAAAGTAACTGCTATATATGCACAGATTAATAAAATTAATAAAATCAATTTTCCCATGTTTACTCTCCTTATCACTTTTAAAAACTCGTAATATAAAGATGTTGTGGGTCTGATACACAGTAACAAAAAAGCGTTGTCCCTTCCACTTAAAAGGGAACAGGCATATCTTTCATTATTATCTCCCTATTACACGCTTTAAAACCCAATGCTCGGAGGTGCCGTCCCTATCATGCAATTAGGTGAGGTCTGCCTGGTTCTTACCCCCATTTTCACATCGATGATCAGAATCGCGAATTCCCCTGTTGGTAACCACTCATTGTTATCCTCCTTATCTCCCAAAGCTTATACCTTTGACAGAAACAAAAGTCAGTTCTTCTACTGTTAGCATTCCGGTGAATATTTCCCCATAAAAATGAAGAGAGAAATCAGAGCATTTAGGTTGTAATTCTTCCCAAATCCTTCTAAACTTACCTTATTATTTGGAAAAGTGAGGTCCTGGCAATGAAAACGGAACAGGCAAACGAACAGCTGATCGGCATTGCAGCTGCGGCAGGAGCATATTTCCTCTGGGGAATCCTACCTCTTTACTGGAAACTGGTTGATAATATCCCGGCGGGTGAAATACTAGCACACCGGATCCTATGGTCCTTTGTATTTATGATTCTAGTACTTGTTTTCACAAAGAAATTGAAGAAGTTCAAACAGGATTTTCGGGAGCTCCTTCGCAACCGAAAAAAGTTAGTCGGCATCACGCTTGCTTCTATATTTATCAGTATAAATTGGTTTACCTATATATGGGCTGTAAATAACCATCATGTGATTGAAACAAGCCTAGGTTATTATATCAATCCGCTTGTCAGTGTCTTGCTTGGAATCCTGGTTTTAAAAGAAAGACTATCGTTCTGGCAGCTGGTTTCCTTTATGCTGGCACTTGTTGGCGTTTTAAACATGACCTTTCATTTTGGTTCGGTTCCATGGGTTGCGTTAAGTCTCGCGATGAGCTTCGGTATATATGGATTGTTAAAAAAACTTGCGAGCCTCGGGGCACTTACAGGATTAACGATCGAAACCTTAATCCTTACTCCTGTGGCACTGATTTATCTGAGTTCTTTGAACACGGGTGGCTATAATGCTTTTCATTTAACGGAAACATCTACCGCATTACTGCTTTTTGGCGCAGGTATTGTAACCGCTATTCCGCTGCTCTTGTTTGCAAGCGGCGCAAACCGGATAACTCTTTCTATGATTGGTTTTCTGCAGTACATTGCACCAACGCTTCAACTTATATTAGGTGTCTTTTTGTACCATGAATCATTTACAACGACCCATCTTGTTTCCTTTATATTTATTTGGATCGCGTTAATCGTCTTTTCTCTGGCACGTACAAAGTTTTTCACCAAACTGGAGCCAGGAGTCTTTCACAAAACAAAATCCTTTGAAGGATAATACTTAAAGTTATCCACAAAAAAGGAAGAGGCTGGGACAAAACCCAGTAAATTAAACTGAAAGTGGTCCGCATCTTCGATGCGGACCACTTTTTTTATTGTTTCTTTTGTTTTCATAAGAAAATAGGGACAACCTCTGATAAAATTAAAGTAACCACACCATAACCATCGGAGGTGTCCCTA
>NZ_SWLG01000018.1 GCF_005747095.1 Exobacillus caeni
CAGTCGTTACACCTCGGTGTCGTCTCTGTCCAGAAACAGAGTGAAAGGGTGTTGCCTGCGGCAACACCCTTTGCGACTGCCCGTCGCACAAAAAGAACCGCAAAGAATGCGGTTCTGATTGTTTAAATTTCTTTTTTTTCAAAATGAATACTTTCTTGATCCTTCAAAACCTTTGCCTGGTTTAAATTGGCTACCTTAACCTTTCGCAATCCAATCGCCCATAGTACAAGCATAAACGGAACTAAATAAATCCAAAAACGGTCAACAGTTAGTAAAATAAAGTCATATGTTCCGTGGAGAACAATCGGAAAAAGCAATGATAATAAAATCCAGCGGCCCTTCTTTTTTCCTAAATCCATCTTAGCTCTACCTAAATAGGATCCCATTATAACGCCATAAAGCGCGTGGCTTGAAACTGGCAGCAACGCTCGGCCAAGCGCCTGGTCAATGCCTGTTGCAATCAGGAAGAATACATTCTCCACAGATGCAAAACCAAGTGAGATAGCAACCGCATAAACGATGCCATCGTAGAACTCATTAAATTCAAAATGCATATATACAGTAAAATACAAAATGAACCATTTAAGGAATTCTTCCAGAAAACCTGACATTACATACGCTTCAGCAAGATCTGAAACAAATACTTTTTCTTCTGTGAAACCATATTGGATTACCATTACCGGAAAAACGAGCAAAGCTCCAAAAATAAAGCTTCGCAATACCATACCGATCGGTTCTGACTCATACTGGTCTTTTAAATAAAAATAACACAGAAGTGCAATACCAGGAGCAATTCCCGCTGATATAATTGCGACCATAACACTTCCTCTTTTCTATACAGGAGAAAATACCTTTATTCAAAATGGTCTAATAGTAGTAGGCTGTTATCAGATTGACACTATTTAAGTGTAAGGAGGTGGTTGATTTCCGTTCCAATCAACTTCTTCAGTAAGCGTTTCCCAACCAACAACAATGCTGCAGAAAAGAACCTGATAGTAAGAAAGGCTTTTTAAAACTATTTTTTTTAATCGTATCATGTTAATGTGTTATTGGGAACAACTAGAGTGGAATAGACTGAGGTGATGATATGAAAAAAGTATTAGTTCTGCATACTGGCGGAACGATTGCAATGTCAGAGGACCGGGAAACAGGGGCTGTCAAACCGGGTTATGAAAACCCTTTAAACGTAACGATAAAGGATTTAATAAACACGGTAGATATATCGATCGATGATTATTTAAACTTGCCTTCTCCTCATATGACACCAGAACTTATGTTTAAGCTGTTGAACAGGGTAGAAGAAAAGGTGGAGAATGAAGGCTATGACGGAATAGTAATCACCCACGGTACTGACACGCTTGAAGAAACAGCATACCTGCTTGATCTATTGTTTCAAAAAGAAATCCCTATCGTTGTTACAGGAGCCATGCGTTCAAGCAACGAACTAGGAAGCGATGGACCTTATAACTTAATCTCATCCATCAAAGTGGCAACAAGCGATCTTGCAGTAGGAAAGGGAGTACTTGTTGTTTTAAATGATGAAATACATACTGCAAAAAACGTAACCAAAACCCATACTAGCAATATAGCAACATTCCAAAGCCCGCAATACGGCCCAATCGGTATCGTTACAAAGCGGGGCGTGCAGTTTCATCACAGACCGATCGAACGTGACCGTTATCATATCGAAAAGCTTTCTAAAAAAGTTGTATTGCTAAAAGCATACGCAGGTATGCAAGAGGAATTGATTGAAGGCGTCGGGGAGATAGGAATCGATGGCCTGGTCATAGAAGCACTTGGACAGGGGAACCTCCCTCCAAAAACTGTCCCAGCAATTAAAAAATTAATTGCAAAGGGTATTCCCATTGTTCTCGTTTCTCGCTGTTTCAACGGTATGGTACAGGATATATATGGCTACGAAGGCGGCGGTAAACATTTAAAGGAACTTGGCGTTATCTTCTCAAACGGACTAAACGGACAAAAGGCCAGGTTAAAGTTAATGGTTACACTTGAGCAAACCTCTGACACTAAAGAATTGCAAACGCTTTTTAACATATGAGTCTTTATCTTCTCTTTGAAACAAAAAACTATCGAGTTTTTACTCGATAGTTTTTTTGCTTTCCCGTTTAGCTATTGTTTCTGCGATGCTCTTCCCATGGAACCTCCCGTTCTCAATAAATATCTCATTTGCATTGTTTCCTGCAGCAATAACTCCTGCAATAAAAATATTTTCGACATTTGTTTCCATCGTAATTTCATCATAGTGGGGCCTTCCCGTTCCATCATTTATTTTTATCCCCATCTTAGAGAGAAAAGAATGATCCGGGTGATAACCTGTCATCGCAAAGACAAAATCATTCTTAATGGTTTTCTGTTCCCCGTTAACGTTATAAGTAACTTCGCTTTCGGTTATCCTTGCTATAGTTGCATTAAATTCCATCTTAACTTTGCCATTTCTGACAAGTGCATCGAACTCAGGCAAAATCCATGGTTTTACACTTTTGGAATATTCACTTCCCCGATAAAGAACCGTAACCCGTGCACCTGCTTTTTCCAGCTCAAGTGTTGCGTCTACGGCAGAATTTTTTCCACCGATCACGACTACATCTTTATCAAAGAACGGATGGGCCTCCTTAAAATAATGAAAAACTTTATCCGAATTTTCTCCCGGCACATCCATTAAGTTAGGATGATCATAATATCCAGTGGCAATTACTAAATAATTTGTTTCATAGCAGTATGAAGCATGGTCACTTTCCTTTTTCGTATGGACGACAAAAGTTCCGTCCTCTTCTTTAACCACTTTCATTGCTTTTTCAAAAGCATTCACCCGAAGATTTTTTCTTTTTGCCACATCCCGATAATAAGCCAGCGCTTGATTGCGTTTCGGTTTGCGTTCCTCGATTATAAATGGCACATCCCCAATTTCCAGCTTATGGCTCGAGCTGAAAAATGTTTGGTGGGTCGGATAGTTAAAAATGGCGTTCACTACATTTCCTTTCTCTATGACGAGTGGGTTAAATCCTTTGTTCTGTAATTCAATTGCAGCGGACATTCCACAGGGTCCACCCCCGATAATGATGATATCTTCTTTCATGACATTCACTCCTACGGCATTTTATGTGGATTCCCCTTCATCTGCTCATTTGTAAAGTAGAAAGTTATAAAGAGGAACTGTTGGCAAATTATAAAAGCGGGCTCTGTTAGCGTCCCGAATTCTTACATGACACCTGGGTTTCCCATTTTTTGAAGTGCAAAGAGGCATCGCTTCTTGTCAAATTTTCTATGATAATAAAAATGCAAAACATTATTCATTAACATAGCAAAAAATAAAATCCCTATCTATTTATGATAGGGATTTTCAAATCGGTCTGCAAATATTTAGTACACTAAATCCAACCTCTAAATCGGGATGCCTCTGCCATTTTTCTTACACCGACCATATAAGCAGATAAACGCATATCGATCTTGCGGCTATCAGCAGTACGATAAACAGTGTCAAAAGCGTTTACCATTACTTTTTCGAGTTTTTCTTCTACTTCCTCTTCCGTCCAGTAATAACCCTGATTGTTTTGCACCCACTCGAAGTAAGAGACCGTTACACCGCCAGAGCTTGCCAGAACGTCTGGAACAAGCAAAATGCCTCGGTCTGTTAAAATCTTTGTTCCCTCTATCGTTGTTGGGCCATTTGCAGCTTCTACTACAATAGATGCTTTTATATTATTGGCATTATCTTCTGTAATCTGGTTCTCAATTGCTGCTGGAACTAAAATATCACAGTCAAGTTCAAGAAGCTCTTTGTTCGTAATTGTATCTTTAAACAGCTTAGTAACTGTACCAAAGCTGTCTCGCCTGTCTAACAAATAATCAATATCCAGGCCTTCCGGGTCATAAAGCGCGCCATAAGCATCTGAAATACCCACTACTTTGGCACCAGCGTCATGCATGAATTTAGATAAAAAGCTTCCAGCATTACCAAATCCTTGCACCACCACTCTTGCTCCCTGAATATCAATACCTTTCTTTTTGGCCGCTTCCCGTATGCAGATTGTTACACCTTTAGCAGTGGCAGATTCACGGCCGTGAGAACCTCCAAGGACTAACGGTTTCCCTGTTATAAAACCAGGAGAATCAAACTCACGGATCCGGCTGTATTCATCCATCATCCATGCCATAATTTGAGAGTTAGTAAAGACGTCCGGAGCAGGAATATCTTTGGTCGGGCCTACAATTTGGCTTATTGCGCGTACATACCCACGGCTAAGTCTTTCAAGTTCTCTAAACGACATTTCCCTTGGATCGCAAATAATACCGCCTTTACCTCCGCCATATGGCAGATCAACAATTCCGGCTTTCAAACTCATCCATACGGATAAAGCTTTTACTTCAGTCTCGGTAACATCGGGGTGAAAGCGCACCCCACCTTTTGTCGGTCCTACAGCGTCATTATGTTGGGCACGGTATCCCGTAAAGATTTTAATAGAGCCATCATCCATTCGCACAGGAATACGAACGGTCATCAGTCTCATAGGTTCTTTTAAAAGTTCATAAACCTCTTGTGGATATCCTAATTTGTCCAACGCGTCATGTATAACCTCTTGCGTCGACTCTAAAACATTTCTTTTTTTCTTTAAACCTTGTTCATTTCCTGATTCGTTTTTGTCGACCATTTGTTTACCTCCCATTGCAATTGCCTTGACCAGTTTCTTTATAGAATTCTTTTTAGTATTGTTAACTTAAATTCTATTGTAGTATTGGCTTCCTTTACAAAACATAGTATACACGTTTAGTCTTCGGATGAGAAGGTATTAAAGTTAAGTTTTAAGCAAAATGTCCCATAAAAATGAAAACGCTTACTAACGAGCTGTTTCAAGGGCTGAAAGGCGGAATTTTCTGATATATGCACCTGTTTTCCATCCTTTATTATGGTCTAATCTAACGAATAAGACACACAATATTTCTTTCGGATGAAAAATTCCTCACTTCGTCCTTTCCACAAAGCGAGGAAGATAAACATCAACTACTTTTTAAGTCCAAGTGTAACCAATTGCTCGATCATATCTTCATATGAAAGTCCCGTTGCTCTTGCAGCATCAGGGAACAAACTTGTCGGAGTCATACCTGGCAACGTATTCACTTCAAGGAAAACAGGATGGGTTCCATCTTTGGGAATAATAAAATCAACTCGGGAATACGTTTCACAACCCAGCCATTCATGTGCTAATACAGCATGCTCCTGCAACTGTTTTGACACTATTTCATCGATTCGTGCCGGCACAAAATGCTCACTTCCGCCCGGTGCGTATTTTGATTCATAATCGTAGTATCTGTTCTTGGGAACAATTTCCACAACCGGCATCGCCTTTACGTTTCCTTTTTCACCCATCACTGCAACCGTTACTTCTTTCCCTTCAATAAATTCCTCTATAATGACAACATCGTCAAACCGAAACGCTTCTTTTACTCCGTCTTTAACGTCTTGCATTGTTTGAGCAACTGTTAATCCGATCGTAGACCCTTCGCGGTTCGGTTTTACGACTACAGGCAATTCAATAGGAAGTTCAAATGTTTCATCATTATAATCATGGCTGGAAACGACACAGTCCTTTGCCATCCTTATGCCGCTATGTTCCAGGATTTTCTTTGACTTTGCTTTATCCATCGCAATCGCTGATCCGAGTACCCCGGATCCAACGTAGGGAATGTTTAGCATATCCAGCATACCCTGAATTCTTCCATCTTCACCAAATCGGCCATGAAGGCCGATGAAAATAATATCAACTTCAAGTGAGAGGAGTTCTGATAATCTCTCAGGATGAAAATCAATGCCCACTACTTCATGCCCTTTTTTGTTTAAAGCTTCGATAATTCCTTTACCGCTTGATAAAGAAACTTCCCTTTCTGCTGATGTTCCTCCGTATAAAACTGCAACTTTCATTCCTTACTTCACTCCTATGGCCTCAATTTTATGTAAAACAGTATATTCGTTGTATTTCCTTTTGGAACAAAACAAAACCTTTTTCATCATACCATCTTTTTGCTTCCTTATTTGTTAAAATTATTAGTTCCTGAACACCATTTTTGAAAAAACCTTTCCATTAACGATATACTTAAAATATTCGGTTTAACATGACAGAATATTATATACGAGGAGACAAAAGATGAAAACGATTTTGTTTGTTTTTGCTCATCCTGATGATGAAACATTTACGGTTGGAGGCACGCTCACAGAGTTTGCAGAAATGCAGGACGTTCAAACCATTGTCTACAGTGCTACACCTGGCGATGCAGGTAAATGCGGTAACCCTCCTATTTGTACTAAAGAGGAACTAGCGGATGTTCGAACCGATGAGTTCAAGAAAGCCACAGGGATTCTCGGTGTGGATCATGCTATAATAGGAAAATTTCAGGATGGAAAATTAACTTCCATTCCTGTAGAAGAGATTGCTGGTGAAGTTTCTAAATTGATTGCTGAATTTCATCCAGAGGTTGTCGTTACGTTTCCTCCGCACGGACTATCTGGCCATGCCGATCACAAGGCGATCCAGAAGGCTACCTATCAAGCTGTAACCGGTTCTACCAATAAAGTTGAAAAATTGTATTACGCAACTTTCCCTGAATCTGTAGCAGCCAAAAATGGCAACCCTCCATTTTCAGATCCTGATGAAAATATTTCTGTTGCCAAATCTTTCAGCCAGCAACAAATGGATACTGTGAGAAAGGCACTTCTCGCACATCGAACACAGCATCTTTCGGTTGAAAGAGTGTTTAAGAACTTAGATAAAAAGCCTTTTAACAAGTTTAACAACAAAGAATACTATGTTCTTGCATGGAGCAGAGAAGGTATTACAGATTCTTCGACCTTAATCTAGAACAGCAAAAGACCTCCCATTGTGAGGGGAGGTCTTTTACTTACCGTAAAAATAATGATGCAATTGTTCTATTGCATTACTTTCCATTAATGTCTTACCATACTCTATTACCCTGTAGCTGGTAATGGTGGATGGGTTCCCGAATTCTGCAAGAAGAGCGATCAAGGAATCCAATTCAAAAGATTCATATTCTGATTCATCAAACTTCAAATAGAACCGCCCATCAAATGAATAAAGGGTTCCTTTGTAAATCTCAAGATCAAACAGGCGTTTTGCCAGGCTTATGATATCTTCAAAAGTCTGAAATTCATAAAATACTTCATCGCTTTCGTCCAGGGTTACTTGCATCTCGATATAATCGTCATCATATTCTTCATCATCAAGCTCATACTCATTGCTACCCTTTGTAACGATTACAACCATCCCTTGAGCAGGTAAAGCAAACACTTCGACAGCAATGGGGCCATCCACTTTGAATCCAAGTTCATCATCTGCCTCCATGATCATTTCGCGAAAAAGCTGGTGAACTTTCGGTATATCCTGCCACATTTCTTCCTTGGTAATACCCCGCTCATTCAAATCATCGTATGTTAAAAAGATTTTAATTTTATTATATGTTAAACGCTCAAGACGCATCGCGTTCCCCCCTACCATCAGTCCCGTTAATCTTATTACACTATATGAGTTAAAGAAATAGATGGTTCTTGATTAATGCATTATTGATTAGTTTACACCGTCTGCTTTTTGTACACAAGCCTATTTTCGTGATCACTGGGACTATCTGGAAAGTTTCTCTTTTAACCAGCTATCCCACTCTTCCCTTGTTGTCCCAACAAGGATATCCTCAAAGGCTTGTCTATTCTCTTGAGGCATTTTGATCACTGCAGAACCTCCAAGGCCGACTTTCAAATCAGGAAAAACATTTTTTAACTCATCGACTAAGGATAAGGTTTCAGGCAGGTTTGTGACAAGCGTGCATGATAAGAAAAGGATTGTTGGATTAGTTTCTTCAATTACGACCGATATATCCTCTTTTGGGATTCCTGAACCAAGATATATCA
Source organism: Exobacillus caeni (assembly GCF_005747095.1). Classification (GTDB taxonomy): domain Bacteria; phylum Bacillota; class Bacilli; order Bacillales; family Guptibacillaceae; genus Exobacillus; species Exobacillus caeni. The sequence goes on from NZ_SWLG01000018.1 coordinate 7,934, forward strand.
CTTCAAATCCTTTTCTTCGTAAATATAACGTAAAAATAAGCAGCCCTAGTTCATGTTCTTCTTCTGGCCCGCAAACTGCCACAACTTTTGGCAAATGCCCATCTACCGGAAGAGTGTGGAAGATCATTCCGATCCTTGACCTTAAGAAAGCCGACGTAAAGTGTTCATGCGCAACCGTTATTTTATTGTTTTCCCACATATGCCCTACTTTTACAAGCAGGTTTGCCAGGATATCAAGCACGACTTTCTCGATACTGAATAAAGCGAATGCCTGATTTAATAATTCCTGGGCTTTTTTTTCATCAAACCTTAATAGAACTGAGAGCATTTCATCTGCAAGCATTCCGGCTCGGTCCTTATCTTCTGTCGCTATGAAACTTTCGAACGTATTGTCTCCGCTTTCTAAAAGGTCGATCGCCTGGCTGATCGTGAAACCTTTATCTATCTTGTCCAATAACCATCTTAAAACAGCAACATGTTCATCTGTATACAAGCGATGTCCCGCTTCATTTCTTTTCGGCGAAATGATTTTATATCTTCTTTCCCATGCCCGTAATGTTCCCGGCTGTATGCCAAGAATTTTAGACACTGCTTTAATATTATATTTCCCTTCTCCGCTGGCCATGAGAATACCTCCAACCATACCGTTTTCTTTAAGTATAGCGAAAGGTCTGAACCGTGTAAAATTTGTATAACCTTTGCTTACCTTTTTTATGCAGAAGTTTTTGAATACAAAGTGAAAAGATGCGTTTCAGCAGGGGCACCGAGCCTTAGAGGCAACGTTGTTGTTCCATAGCCGTTACTAATTACTAATACAGATTCTCCAACCTGTTTAATTCCGCCTTTTTCTCTCAAGCCCCAACCGAAAATCCTTATTTGCCCTCCATGGGTGTGGCCGCTTAATATTAAACCGATTTGATGTTTGGTTTTTATGTTTTGTATAATATCCGGATTATGAGTCAAAAGGATCCTGTACCCTTCCCCGGTGCCCTTAAGCGCTTGATCAAGCCTGTCTCTATCTTGAGTATGGTCATCCACTCCAACAAACAACAAATTGTCGCCGTTTTTTTTAAAACAAACCGTTTCATTCACTAATTGCCTGATTCCCGCACCTCTTATACATGCATCTAGCTTTTGAACATCAAGCTCGTAATCGTTATTTCCCCATACAAAAAAAACCGGGGCAACCGAAGCAAGAAGTCTCAGGTTATGCTCAATTCTCTCGTACGGGACTCGCTTTTCGGCGAGATCTCCGCCGATTACCATCAGGTCAACTTTTCCTTTCAACTGCTCAACCATAGATAAACTGACTTTACGCCAGTGTATATCAGAAATAAAATACAGCCTTAATCCGTTAAAGGCTGATGGAAATCCTTGAAGGTGCAGGTCTTTTTCGACTACTTTATTTCGAAAAGCTTCATATATCATATAAAGCAGCATGAAATTTGCTGTTAAAAATAAAATTATTATTGTATTAATAATCACATCTTTTGCCTCCTGTAATGCTCGCTGTTTGAAAGATCTCTCAACTCAAAAGACATCATACTATAAGCTATCACAAAAACCAAAGAAATAAGCGCCATATAAAGATCCGCTCTAAACAAAATGATAAAAAAAACGACAGATAACACAAATTCTGCTATATAACTGAGCGGTGCCAGAGCTTTTTTCTTAATGAGTGAATATAGAAAAAGAATTAACGCATTCAACGTTCTGGAGAAAGATGTAAACCCCAGTATAAACAACAAAGCGCAAACACCGTATTTTATCGGGTTTAAAATCAGGTCATAAAGTTGAAAAGTGCTGTACGAAATGCTGAGCAGCACTATATATAAGCTGATAAAACCAATTCCTATTCGCACAATGTCTACAAGCATAAAAAAAACCTCCCCTTACTGTTGTATGAAGAGAAGGTTGTAAAAAATGTTTAATTAATCTTCTTTAATATCTAATATTTTGAACCCGTTTTGCTCAAGCTTAGAAACAAAGCGGTCGATGTTTTCATTTTTCTCGATCTTCATTACGATCCGCCTAACATTTCTTCCTGATTCATCGAAAGTTACTAGTGAGATAATGTTCTCATGAAACTGTTTTGCAATTTTTGCCAGCTTTGCAATTCTTCCTTCAGCCTCAGAAGAAGCGAAAGCTATCCTTACCCCTGATTTACGCATGCCGAATGCACTCTGGAACTGATCAAGTACGTCGGCTCTTGTAAGTATCCCTATAAATTTTTTGTTTTCATTCAATACAGGTACAATCGGAGAATCTTTTACTAAAAGCAAGGTATTTTCAAAAACTTCATCTTCATCGATAAATAAATCCTGGCGAGCAGCGATATCTCCTGCCGCTGTATTTTTCAAGAAATCATCCTTTTCTTTTCCGCTTTCAAAGAATGCTTTATAAATTCTGTTATAGGTTACCGTTCCTATGTATTCATCGCCTTTTAAAACCGGAACCCCATCAATATTATTTTCAGTAAGTTTTTCCAGCGTTTCTTCAAGAGAAGTAGTCGTTTCTACATAAATTGTTTCGTGTTTCGGTTTCATTGTACTTTTCACAAACATTACCATCACCCCGTTTAATTGGATACACTTATAAAATACAACATAGCCAGGAGATAATCCTTTTTTATTGTAAAATTTTGTTGAATAAACTTCTTTACCCCCTTCAGAAGAACGCAGAAACACCGGATTCGCCTTCCCCATAATAAATGCAAAAAGGCAATGACAAATACCATCGGAAAATAAAAACAGCAAAAATCCGCGCTCAAAGTTAGTTGAATTTTCAGTAAATTTATTTTATAATTAACCTAACTTAAAAACTTCTATGGAGATGATGATAAAGTGATCAACAAGCTAAAAACAAAATCGTTGTTAATTGATGAAGATTTAAATTACAATCGTCGTCTTGGAATGCCTGTAGAAGTATATTGCCCAAAATCTAACAACACAGTTGCCTTTGGAAGAATCGAAGCGTTTACAGAATGTGAACTTAGCGTCAATGGATTTAACTTCCCATTGGAGCACTATTTGTTTTTCGGTTGTCCAGAGCAAAGATAATCCCATTTATTTATGGTAGAGGTTTATATCATAATTTTGCTGGAGGAAATCGAAAACAGTCCCACGCCTTTCCCAGAGGTCTTCTCCCTGCCACAGTTCTTCACAACGGTCAATAATCTCTGCTCTTAGCGACTCATAATCATCTTCTGCTTTCTTTAACTTTCGTTGTGCAGTATGCATTAGGACTAATACCGCGATTAAAATAGCCAGCAACGGCCAGAATATAACTTTCCCCATTAAACCCATCCAGTAGTCTATGTTAAGCAACCCATCACCCTGAAGTAGAACAAAGTAATAATAAAGCGCTGCGCTAAACAGGTAAGCAAGCAATATGAGTCCATAGCTTCTGGTCGATTTCTTGTATTTTTGCTCTTCTTGTTTTCTTTCCACCAGCTTTTCCAACATCACAATCGTAACTTCTGATAAATTTGATTGTTTAAGTTTCCAGGTTTGCAGCCCATCCATATTCATCGCCCCCTGATTTCATGTTATGCAACTTTAAAAAAACATAAAACCAGGATTTTTATCTAACCTGTGTCCATCATCCGTTAGTCGAAACGAACACCTAACAGCAGTATATCGCTTTCCGCAGAAGGCTAAGTATTCTGCCTGAGCTGGAAGTAAAAAAATCCGAACCAATTCAAAATCTGATTGAAGATTTTGGATCATAGTTCGGATTTCCTTTTGGCCAAAATACTTTTTCCCAGCCACATTTGATACGGTACCGATAGTAGCGGATTTGAAACACTATAAAATAAAGCTTTCCGAAGAAAAGCTAACTGACAGGATAGACAAGGAAAAACTAGCTTTGATAAAGCGGGTAGCTTAACATTGCAACGACGATTAAAAGGAAGATAACTAGCAGCAGACGGATAACTAAAAAGTTTGCGCGTCGGGAATTTTTCTTTCTGTTGTTTTTCTGCTTCTTTCTTTGTTGATATTCTTTCCTTGATGGCAAAGATGATTTTTTATCCAATTGAGCTGCCTCCTTAATTGCTGTCAAAAGGTTTATTATAATGCTTCAGCCTTATAAGACACCCTAAAATAAAATCAATTGTAAAATGGCTAAAAATCGTGGCCAATAAATTTTCTGTCACAAGATACACCCAACCGAGAAAGAAACTTAGGCCTACCACTGTGACAAATAAAATTATTTTTGATAAATAACGGATATGAAAGATAGCAAATAATAAACTCGCAGCAATAATACCGAAATTTGTTTGCAATACTCCTCGAAACAATAGCTCCTCGCTCACTGAAATGATTAATGTAACAACAAAAATATGGGGGATCGGTATGGATGAAAAAATCCTCTCGTTTATCCCACCATCATCCAGTGCTTTCTCAGGCAGTACTTTCATTAAAAACAGATCGAAGCATACAACAACTATTCCTGCCCCACCGCCGTATAGAAAAATTGCTGAAGGATCCCATTGGAAAATTCCAGTGAATTCTTCCCAGCTTTGAAACAGAAAAATCCCTATCAAAAAGGAAGCCAGCAGAATGATGCCCTGGGTCAGATAAAGGTTCCAGATCAACTCTTTATCAGAAATATTTTTTATTTGTATGGCCTGTCTATTCTTCAATACCAACTTCCTCGCTTTGATGAAAAAGTCTTGTTAACTCTTTTTTCCATAAAAATTTTTCTTGTAAACGTGTCCTATTCAATTCGTCTCTTTTTTCATACTTAGAAAGGGTGATGCCGCAATAGTCACAACAATGTTCCGGCGTTTCTTCCAAACACTGATCAAAGTGGCCCAAATAATTTTGCCGCCTGCATCCTTCCCGTTCAAGCCATCTGTTCATTTCATACAATCTGTTCAGTTTCACTCTTGTCCGTTCTTCTATTATTCCTTTAAGCGATGCGAAAGTGCTTTTTAAATCAAAAGGCTTGATGAAGTTATCTTCCATTATAACCCCCCTTTTACCAAGGTGGAACGCAAGGAAACCCCAAGCTACTTCTGATAATCCAACAGCCTGGATCATCGACTTTTCTGCTTCTGGTGTCAGTTGGTTCCCCCCCATGCTAAACAAATAGTCCAAAACGCCTGACACTTGTTTATCCTCGGGTACTTCCTGCTGCATTAACATAGCTGGCAACTGATAGTCCTCTTTTGTATAAAGCAATACTGCAAGGCTTTCGGCGCCGTCTCTCCCTGCCCTTCCTATCTCTTGTAAGTAAGCCTCAATCGTCCCCGGAAAATGAAAATGGATGACATACCTAACATTCGGTTTATTGATGCCCATTCCAAATGCATTTGTGCTGCAAATCAGATCAATTTCATCATTAATAAACTGTTTTTGAATTAGCAAGCGGTCTTCCATTTCCATTCCGGCATGATAAAAAGCAACCCTGCCTACTTTCTGCTCCTCAATCAGGGCTGCCATTCTTTCAGCCCATACCCGGCTGGAAAAATATACGATTCCCGGCCCTTTAAGCTTACTTGAATAGTCCAACAAAGCAGTGACTTTTTCCTCAACGGACTGGTGTTCTTCTACTTTTATTGCAATATTGCTTCGGTCGATCCCGTAAATATGACTCTCTGCATCATCCAACTGAAGCTGGCTTAATATATCCTTTCTAACAGCTTCAGTTGCAGTGGCTGTAAGAGCGAGACAGGGAGGATTTCCTAGTATCTCACGTACTCCTGAAAGCTTTAAATAATCCGTTCGGAACTCATGTCCCCATTGAGAAATGCAGTGGGCTTCATCTATCACAAACAGCGATACTCCCGCATCTCTTAACTTCTTCTGAATGATTGGATGCTGCAAAATCTCAGGAGAAACGTAAATGTATTTATATTGAGCCAAATTTGACAGTGCAGTTTTTCTTTCAGACAAGCTTAAAAAGCTGTTTAAAGCCAACGCTCTTTTTTCCCCGTTGCTTTTCAACTGCTGGACCTGGTCCTCCATCAATGAAAGAAGCGGTGAAACAACCAGAATAATCCCGGGTAAAATATAGCCAGGAAGTTGATAACATATCGATTTTCCTGTACCAGTAGGAAGCATTGCCAGAACATTCTTGCCTTGGACGACGTCATTAATAATTTCTTGCTGTCCTTTCCTGAAAGTGGAAAATCCAAAATGCTTTTGAAGCAATCTTTGCAAATTCATTTTCATTAACCTTCTTTTACCAGCACTAACCTTATCTGAAAGTAACTCAACCGATCTTCCAGTGCTGTTTTTATAGGCTTTAGCCTTTTAGTTCTCAATTGTTTGCTGATTTCCAATATCTCTTCCTGTTCAAATGGTGCTACAAAGGAATCGATGGTAAACTCTGGCACATTCATTGCGATTTCTACAATATGGTCTTCAATGGTGCTTTCTTTTAGGCGTCTATACCCGGCGATCTCCTTGATTGTCCTGTTTTTTCCAAGCATGGAAAAAGTTTTCCTCGCAGAGTCAGTCAAGGGTAATAAGACTTCTAAATCTTTTACAAAAACACTCAAAAAAGGGTATTTTTGTTCATTTTCTTGCAACCTCTTCATAATATAATGGAGAATACCTTTAAACAAGAGATTAGCAAAGTCACTGTCGACACCAATTCTTCCAGCAGCCTGGTTAATTGTTAATCCGACTCGGTGGAATCCGCTTAAACGGTATGTAAAAAGTGTTGACTCGTTCTCAGTTAAATCATTTAAGAGGGAAAGTATTTCGTTGTAAAGGTTGTTCGCCCATGCTTCACGTTCGTTTTGCTCCATGGGAAAATTTTTCTTGATCCAGTATTGGATGTTGTCTTCCCTGTTCACCGGAAGAAAATTACTGTCTCCCTTTAGCAAATGGGATAAACTTTGGACGTACAGAGATAGCCGCTTCCAGAAAAGATCCGCCCTGGACTGATACGCCCAGCCATCAAGGTGATCTGGAAAAGGATACTTTCTTAGTATCCCTTCCATTATTTTCACTCCAGGTTCGCTTACAAGGAATGTGTCTTCTGACTTTTTAATTATAAACCGCTCGTTATGTAAACGGGTGACAGTCTCTAAAAACTCTTTCCGATTTATATGTTTGCAGGTTCCAAATAGAAACGAAACGCCAAACAATTTACCGTCCTGAATTGTTTGGGACGATTTTTTGCCTTGCAGCAAATGATATAAGCCATTTATCGTACGCTGTCCATTTATTTGGTTAAGGCAAAATAAAAGAAGCGCTTCCCTATAATTCATTTACATCACCCTTTTTCCTTCTTTTCATTTTATCAAAATAAGGCGCTGTTGTGAGGATGTTTATTGTTTTTGTGCAGGGGAAACATAAATTATGATTTCGTTAGCTTTTTTACTGTGCTTTCACTATTGAAATGTTAAGGCATCAGCTTTACAATAGGTATTAGATACCACTTGGCTTATTGGAAATAATCTTCTTTTGTGGAAGAAAAAGATATATATCTTTAGGAGGGTAATCGGTCATGCCAAAATACACAATTGTTGATAAAGATACTTGTATCGCTTGCGGAGCATGCGGTGCAGCAGCTCCCGACATCTATGACTATGATGATGAAGGAATCGCATTCGTTACATTAGATGATAATGAAGGAATCGTGGAAGTTCCAGAAATTCTTGAAGAAGACATGATGGATGCCTTTGAAGGATGCCCAACGGATTCTATCCGTGTAGCGGACGAACCATTTGAAGGCGATCCTGACAAATTCGAATAAGAAAATCATTAGCCCCTTTCTATTGTGAAAGGGGTTTTTCCTTTGCCTAATTTAAAATGGCTTTACTGCAGGAAAGTATGGATAACACAGGCGATAAAGATGAGGAATGTTTTAGAGATAGGGGAATATACAAATTGAATGCTGAATAATTAAAATTGACAGTAAATTTATATTATGATAGAAAAGTATTATTCTAAATCGTTTAACTTTCTATAATATCAAAAGGGAGTTGAAAGCATGTATCATGTTTTAGTGTCCGATCCAATATCTGAAGAAGGATTGCTTCCTTTAATTAATCATGATTCTGTCACATGCGACCAGATGCCAATCGAAGCGGCAGAACAATCACTTGAGCTGTATGATGCCTTATTGATAAGAAGTGGCACAAAAGTAACCGATAACCTTTTAAAAAAAATGCCTAATTTAAAAATTATCGCTCGTGCTGGTGTCGGTGTGGATAACATAGACATTGAAGCTGCTACACGGAGGGGAGTTATTGTTATTAATGCCCCCGATGGAAACACGATATCAACAGCCGAACATACCATTGCCATGATTGCCTCCCTTGTCCGTAACATTCCTCAAGCAACCAGGTCGGTAAAGGATGGAATATGGGACCGTTCCCGTTTTACCGGGATGGAGCTAAACGGTAAAACGCTTGGAATTATCGGAATGGGGAGAATAGGAACTGAAATCTCCAAAAGAGCAAAGGCATTCGGCATAAAAGTGAATGTTTATGATCCTTATTTAACCAAAGAGAGAGGGGAAAAACTTGGCGTCGCCTCGGTATCGTTTAATGACCTATTAGAATCCTCTGATATTATTACTGTACATACTCCTCTAACAAAGGAAACAAAGGGCCTCCTGGGTTTTGATTCAATACCGAGAACTAAAAAAGGCGTATGGTTAATCAACTGTGCCCGTGGAGGAATTATTGATGAAGAAGCTCTTTATCATTTTATAAAAACAGGGCATGTTGCTGGAGCTGCCCTCGATGTGTTCGAAACAGAGCCTCCTAAAAAAAACAAACTGCTTGAGCTGGATGAAGTGATCACTACCCCCCATATTGGCGCATCAACAAAAGAAGCCCAGTTAAATGTCGCTGCACAGGTTGCCGATGAAGTTCTCGACTGCCTGCAGGGGATACCAATAAAAAATTCGATCAACTTGCCTACGATTTCTGCTGAGATCTATGATAAGGTCAAGCCCTTTTTCCATCTCACTAAAAAAATGGGAACTATCCTCTCTCAGATGGTTCGAACACCAGTAAAAGAAATCGAACTGACATACAGCGGTGAAGTCATTTCTCTTGAAACTGCTGTTCTAACAAGAAATTTGATGGCCGGATTTTTATCCGCTAGAGTTGATTCGCCGGTTAATGAAGTGAATGCCCCATCTATCGCAAGCCAGAGAGGGATAATACATGGTGAAAAAACAGGTTTAAAAGCAGATGGTTATTCTAATTTGATTCAAGCAACCGTACATGGTGAGGAAGAAACATTCTATATTAGAGGAACTAATATTCAGGAATACGGCGAAAGGATTGTAAATCTGAACGGATTCGATATCGATTTCTATCCAGGTGGTAACCTTTTGTACATCCAGCATACAGACCGTCCTGGTGTTATCGGAAATGTTGGAAAAATTTTAGGGGAGCATCATATAAATATCGCTACAATGCAAGTAGGAAGAAAAGAAATCGGCGGAGATGCAATCATGATCCTTTCTTTTGATGAACCTCTCGATGAAGAAGTAATTTTAGCTCTAAAAGAAATTCAAGATCTCGTATCTGTGAAAAAATTGGAACTGTGACACCTGTTTTTATAACTTTTTAAGAATATTTGATACAATCCAGTGTCATTTTAAAGGTTATGAGAAGTCGTTATATAATGAACAACAAGGCTTGCGAAAACGGTCCAAAGTAAAAATCCGAACTGATTCTTGAATTCTGTTGAAGAATTTTGAATCATAGTTCGGATTTTCCTTTTGCTAAAATACTTTCATACTAGCCTCTTTTATATTATCCAAGCGGGACAGCTTTCCTCTCTCCCTTATTAAATGTCATTAGCTCTTTATAACCAGCTAGTTTTGCAAATTCGACCGCTTTGTCATAATCTGCACCTACATCTCCTGGTACGTGTGCATCAGATGATAAGACAATTGGAATCTTTTTGTCATAGCACATCTGCAATAAACGAGGATCCGGATACAATTCACCGATCGGTTTCCGCAATCCTGCCGTACTAATTTCCACGCATGTCCTGGAATTAGAAAGAGCGGTTGTAGCACGGTCAAATTGTTCCAATAGAAAATCTTCATCCACAGGAATATATTTAAAGATTTTGACCAGATCGAGATGACCAACAATATCGAATAAATTTGATTCTGCAAGTGTTACAACCTGATCAAAATAGCCCCTATAAATGTCATGCAAATTGCGATTCTCCCATTCATGCAAATAATCGGAAAGGTCTATGCCAAAATCGCCTATCCAGTGGACAGAACCAATGACATAATCAAACGGATAGGAATGGATAAAATCGGCCATTTCTTTATGTTTACCCGGCGTATAATCCATTTCTATTGCCATCTTCACATCGATCCCATTATCCCATGCCTCATGAAACAGAGCGGTATAGTCATCCATCGCATAGTATCTTCGTTCATCCACCCATGGATTGCTTAAAATGTTCTTTGTTTCATAGAAATGATAAGCATGTTCTGAAATGCCAAAATGCTCTATGTTTTTTTGGGCGGCCTGGTCTGTAAATTGTTTCAAATAGTCCAGCGTTAAAGTTCCTTTTTCTAAATGGCTATGGTAGTCAGTTAACAAGTAATGTCCTCCCCTTCTTCCTATTTCTTATCATTGTACAGGATTAAAGCAAAAATGGAAGGGTAGTTTTTCATTATTCAGTTTTTAGCACAAGTATCTGGGAAGGATAGATAACGGCTGTTTTTAATTCATTTGCCTCTTTCAATTCTTCCAAAGATAAATGATGCTCTCTTGCAATACTAAAAAGCGTGTCTCCAGCTTGAACTGCGTATGTTTTCTTTTTCACATTTTTTATCCAGAGCATTTGCCCCGCAGTAATTCGATCCGAACTTAACTTGTTCAAGGCTTTTAACTGGCCCACTGAAATTCCATTCCTGGATGCAAGACTCCATAGTGTGTCACCGCTTTTCACTGTTACAACACTATCCTCTTTCCTTTGATTTTGAGAGAGTACCTTTGACTGTTCCACATCCACAGCGCCAGCCCTATCATTTGCTTTTACTGTTTTTTGATCCTCGTTTTCATCTTTAACAGCTTGTCCACTGACCGGCTGGCTTAACTGGCCGTCAGGTGTTATAAAAGCGAGAGGGTTAATCGCGTTAGACTTACTTGCATTCCATCCTCCATCATGAACTTCAAAATGCAAGTGATTGCCATGGGACCTACCAGTGTTGCCGACATATCCGATAACTTGTCCTTTCTGTATGACATCCCCATCTTTTACTAACCGTTTGTGCATATGGGCATAGATGGTTTCAAATCCAGAGGAATGTGTTATAAACACAACATGCCCGTAACTTCCGGAAAGATAAGATTTATGTACCGTGCCATCCTCTGCTGCCTTAATCGGCGTTCCTTTTTCTGCTGCTATATCAATACCGAAATGGTTACCGCCCCTTGTACCGAAATGATCGGAAATTTCCCCCTCAACCGGCCACTGCCATTGCAATGATTCTGGGTTCTTTTCCTGGGCGAATGTGAACTTTCCTCCGATAAATAGCATACTGATAAAAATCATCATCACCATCACTACTAAAAATCGTTTTAAATAGTCGACCATTGTACCCTCCTAAAAATTTTAATGCATATGATCATCTTTTTCTTATAAGCTGAGCTTTGTTAAGATTCATCGGTGACAGGTTTCAGATAATCGAACACGAATTAGTATATGAAAAAATTTAAAAATGTTACCTATCAACTTAAATTTATTTCAAAAACTTTAATGCCAACGAAAAAAGTCCTTGTTTCATAAGAAACAAGAACTTTCGATCCGACTCACCATTTATCTTTGTTTGAATCGGGGATAAAGAAAGAAAATGTCGTACCTTCATTCTTTTTGCTGTGAACTGTAATATATCCTCCGTGTGCTTCCACAATGTTCCTTGCGATCGCCAGGCCGAGTCCAGTACCAGACCTACCACGTGTACGTGCTTTATCAGCTTTATAAAACCGTTCAAAAACAAATGGCAAATCATCTTCAGGTATACCTGATCCTGTATCCTGGACATCGATTTGTACTCCGTTTTCCAAAGATTTAACATAAAGCTCTACCTGTCCTCCCTCCGGTGTATGGCGAAGGGCATTATCCACCAGGTTAGTCAAGACCTGTTCAATCCGATCAGGATCAAGGTAGATCATCCTTTCCTTTCCGTCAACAGAATGATTCAGCGTTACTTTTCTTTCTCTGGCTAGACCGGAAAACTTACGGATTATCTTTTCGCTGAATTCAAAGAGATTTACAAGATCATACCTTAATTCAGTATGGCCTGCCTCCATGCGGGCAAGATCGAGCAATTCGTTAACAAGTCGCCCCATCCTCAATGACTCATCATAAATAATCTTCGCAACTTCCTGCTTTTCTTCTTCGCTTCCTACCACATCATCTACAATTGCTTCGCTATATCCCTGAAGCATAGCAATCGGTGTTCTCAGTTCATGTGAGACATTTGCGATGAAGTCTTTTCTAAGCTTATCCAATCGTCGTTCTTCCGTCATATCACGAAGCACTGCGACTGCTCCACGAATATAAGACTGGTTATATAACGGAGTCATTACAACCACCCAGCTTCTTCCCTGGAACTCTACTTCAGTCATTTGCTCCTTTTCAAGTGTTACCACAAGCTGAAACAAGTCGTTGATCTCTGAAGGGAGCTCCTTGCCTTCTAGTTCAACCATACCCTGCTCGTAATACCACGCCTGAACAAACCGTTCAGCAGGCGGATTTGAGGTAAGCATGGTACCTCGTTTATCAAAAGTTATCACGCCATCTGCCATGCTGCTCAGAATGCTCGCCAATTGCTCCTTCTCCTGGTTTAACGCTGTGATATAATTTTTAAGCTGCCGTCCCATCCGATTGAAAGCAACGGAAAGCTCTCCGATTTCATCATGGGTGACCATCGGCACTTTTGTATTAAATTTTCCTTTCGCAACCTCCAGTGCCGCTTCCCGCATCTTCCGGAGCGGAGAAGTTATACGCGTCGATAAAAAGAACGCGAATATCGTAGTGAGGACAATGCCGATTCCAGCAGAGATATAAATAATTTTCTTTGCTTGATTCGTTGTTTTGTTTACCACTTCTAGAGATTGATATAGAAAAACAGCTCCATCTTCGCCATTATAGAGCTCCATCGGTACGCCGACAATCAACACCTGATTATGTATTTGTTCACCGTTTTCCAAAATAGGAAAGTCACCCTGCTTAACGACCGTCTCCCTTTTGTTAAAAACGTCCTCCAGCACAGCATCTTCCTTCAGACGCTTTGAAGGAATTGGCTTGATTTCCTCATTTGGAGAATACCAGACATGCTCTTCATCACCTATAATTGCTGCCTTTGCAGGATAAATCTCAATGATCTCCCAGGCGGTTTCGAGAGCCGCCTGCCTATCTTCGTAATTTTCCATCACACTGGCAATTTTTCCTGCCAGTGTTTCTAGCTGTTCAGCTTCTTTATTCACTAAAAAATCTTCAAAAAATGATAAAAGAAGTATCGTTAAGATTAACAGCACGACAGCAACCAGCAGGATGATGGTTATCCAAAGCTTCCCAACAACACTTCTCCAGAGCAGCATTATTCCTTCACAGCCTCAAACTTATATCCAACACCCCAAACAGTGGATATCATCGCAGCTGCTTCGGGAGAAACGCGGTTCAGCTTTTCCCTTAACCTTTTCACATGGGTATCAACCGTTCGCAAATCTCCAAAAAATTCATAGTTCCATACATCTTTTAACAACTCTTCCCTCGAGAACACTTTATCCGGCGCTTTGGCAAGATAATATAGGAGCTCATATTCTTTCGGGGTTAAGTTTATGATTTCATCATCCGCCAACACCCTGTGTGCATCATGATCAATTGTCAGGTGTGGATAGACAATAACATTTTTTGTTGTCGTTTCCGTTTGTAAAAACTTTGTTGTTGAAGAACGGCGAAGTAAGGCTTTTACACGCAGGACCACTTCGCGGGGGCTAAACGGTTTAGTGATATAATCATCAGTTCCAACTTCAAACCCCTGTACGCGGTTTGCTTCTTCCCCTTTAGCCGTCAACATAATGATAGGAGTAGCTTTTTTCTCCCTTAATTTTTCACAAACTTCAATACCGTCCATTTCAGGAAGCATTAGATCAAGAAGAATAAGATCAAAGTCTTCTTCCATTCCTTTTTCCAGGGCTATCTCTCCGTTTTCAGCTTCAGTAATTTCATAGTTCTCTCTTTCAAGATACATCCGCAATAACTTACGGATTCTTTCTTCATCATCTACCACAAGGATTTTTGCTTCATTTTCCATGAGGGAACCCTCCTAACTCCTTATATTCTTACATTTTATCATTTTTTAAGCAAAATTCTACTAAAGGATGTTATGGATGCGTCTATTTCAACAATAATATGTAAGCGTTTTACTTTTCTCCTGTCAGCTACTGAAAGATAAACTAAAGGAGCTGACACTTTATTTTTGAGTCAGCTCCTTAATGACGGTTTATGCGTAAGAGTGCAATCCTGAAATAACAAGATTTACAACTACCAGGTTCAGCATAATAATCACGAATCCGATTACAGCTAACCATGCTGATTTTTTACCGTGCCAGCCTCTTGATAGGCGTAAGTGCAAATATGCTGCATAAAACAGCCAGGTAATAAGGGCCCACACTTCTTTTGGATCCCAGCCCCAGAATCTAGTCCATGCTGCCTGTGCCCAGATCATGGCAAAAATTAGGGCTCCCAGCGTAAAGACAGGAAATCCGATTGCTACAGAGCGGTAACCGATTTCGTCTACGAGATCGGAATTCACATTTTTCACCATCGGCTGGAAAAACGCACCGATCCGCTTTCGTAAAATTAATCTAACCAGGCCATAAAGGACAAGGCCTCCAAGCGCTGACCAGATCAAGGTGTTGAGCTTACGTGCTGCATTTTCCCCTCTCATCCAGGACGGTGCATCAAACAAAGGACCAAATTCGCTGCCGGAAACATATTCGCCTCCATCTGGTCCCACAATCGCAGGCAGTGTATATGTTACTGTTAACTCCTGGCCATTTGGATCCGAGAACTGGTATGTCGATTCAAATCCAGCTGCCTTGAAGCTCATCGAGATAATTACGAATGCAATCGTTGCAAGGATTACGTACATCACGAACTCAAGCCAAAAAGTATTTTTGCTTGATGTAGATTGATTCACCTCTTTCAGAAGGTAAATTAACCCTGCTGCAAAGCTGATCGCAAGAATCCCTTCACCGAGGGCAGCGGTTGTAACATGGATTTTTAACCAGTTACTTTGAAGTGCCGGTATCAGCGGTTCGATTTCTGATGGGAACACACTGGCATAGGCGATAACTAGCATTGCCACCGGCATCGCCACGACACCAAGAATGTTCGTTTTATAGATAAGGTAAATAATTAAAAATGCAAAAACCATCATCATACCAAAGAACGTAGTAAACTCAAACATGTTGCTGACAGGAACATGTCCGGCTGCATTCCATCTTGTGAAGAAATAACCTAACTGAAATAAAAATCCAATAAGAGAAAGACCGAATCCAATTCTCCCCCAGCGTTTTTCGTGGGTTTCTTCATCTCGCTTCCGCCACTTTTTCCCTAACACGGAAATAGCAAAAACGATAGTGCCGGCAAAATAAATAAAAAATGCAATATATAAAAGATTACTGCTTAATTGGGCCATCTCTGACTCCCCCTTTCCTGTTACGATTTCTTTTCATCCTCATCTGCTTGATCTTCCGGCATGTTTAACCCTGAAGCTTCTGTTATCGTTTGAAGTTCTCTCTTCAAACCATGCCAGTTTTTGTTAGCGTGGCCAGCCATCCAGATTTCATTATCCATTCTTCTGATCCAGATTCTCCGATGGTTCCAATACATGCCCATCACGACACCAATCATAAAGATCGCTCCGCCGAAGGCAAGAATCCAGAGCGTATTGTCCTTTTTAACGACAAGTCCTGATACGTCTTTCGTCTCAACATTCTGGAAGGACATTTTGTATTCGTTCTCTCCAAGTGGTTCAAGGTTCTGGCGGATCGCAACAAAAGCTACCTCACCATCAGGATGTTCTGGAGAAAACATCTTGAAAATAAACGCTGGATTGTTTGGGATTTTAGACTTTGTTGTTGGTTCATCTTTATCATTAAATTCAAAATCCGGGAAATAGTTCATCACTTCAACCCGATAGCCATCTTTTAGTTCATAGACTTCTTTAGGGTTATAAAGATCTACTGTCATTTCACCAAAAGTTTTGCCTGAATCTTTATTTTCTAACTTAAAAGTCATTGCCTGGAGTTCATTCAGTTTATAATCTACTTGATATACGCCAAGACCATCGATTTTAAGGGGTTTATTTACCTGGATAGGATATTTCTTTACCTTCTCAAGTTCAGGATCCTGGCCTGCAACCCTCTCTCCTTTTTGCTTATAGAGAACTGCATCGGTTTGATAGTTCTTAGGAATTACTTTGTTTACTCGCTCCATCGCTTCTTTAAATTGCTCATCATTCTCGTCATACATCTCGAGGATAAAATCTTCGTTTTTCAAGTAGTAACTGCCCTCTGTGCCGGGAATCGCTTCTGTTTGCCCTTCCCTTAGCCACATGACTTCATCAAGGTACATTCCAGGGAAAAATCGAAGCATTCCACCGATCAAAAATATAATTAGGCCGACATGGTTAACATAAGGACCCCATCGAGAGAATCTATTTTTCTCTGCCAATAGGTTCCCATCTTCCTCACGGACATTATATCCTTTCTTTTTAATCGCTTCCTTCGCCTTATCGATTGCTTTATCTTCGTTAACTCCGGAAGTTACTCCAAAGATCCGCTGCCTCTTCATAAAACTTTCATGCCTTGTCACCCGTTGTTTCTTCAACGAGCGGTACAGCGGCACGAATCGGTCCAGGCTTGCGATGATTAGAGAAAGCCCGAGTGCTGCGATTAAGAGCATAAACCACCATGAACCGTATAAGTTATGGAAACCAAGCTGATAATAAAGCTGGCCAAGAAAACCATATTGTTCCTTATAATACTCAGTCGGGTCAGCCTGTGGTGGAATATACATTTCCTGCGGAAAAATAGTTCCTATTGCAGAAGCAACCAACAGCAGGATGATGATCCATATCCCTACTTTTACGGAAGAAAAGAAGTTCCAGACCTTGTCGATAGGCGTTTTTTTGTAAGTTTGAGAGCGACGGGCACTTCCCTCGTATCTCATGTTCAATAGTTTTTTTGAATCATCCTCATGAAGCGGCTTACCGCATGATTCACAGATTTGTGTGCCATATGGATTAACATGGCCGCATTCACAGGATATCTGCTTTTTATCCATCAGACCACCTCATTACGGTTTAATAAGCTCCATATAGTTTTCGATTTTTTCTTCCGAAAGACTGCCCTCTACAATTTTCTTAACCACTTCCCCATCCTTGTTGATCAAGAAAGTAGCAGGAATCAGGCCTACCCCATAATGGTTGGTCACATCGTTTCCTTTATCCAATAGTATTGGGAAGGACAAGTTATACCGGTCAACAAAAGTTTTTGCGGTAAGCCTCGGTTCGGTAACGTTAACCGCCAGGATCTCTATACCCTGGTCTTTGTACTTCTGATATACCTTGTCCATCGCTGGCATTTCTTCTTTACATGGTTCACAGTATGTAGCCCAGAAGTTCAAAAATACACCCTGTCCCCGGTAATCCTCAAGTTCTACTTCATTTCCTTTTAAATCGGTCAATATAAAATTCGGGGCCGTGTCTCCTTCTTCTATCACACCGCTATCTGAAGCAAAGAAGTTAGCATAAAACGTATAGCCTACTGCTATCACAACGACTGCTAATATTACGGTCCTAATAACCAGGCGATTTTTCTTCATAAAATCTCTCCAATCAGAAAAAAACATGCTACTCTCACTATAACTGTTTCCTTTGCCGATTCATGTCGCTTTTTTTGACTTTTATGTGACAGCTTTATTACGCAAATGCTTCACTTCAATCGGTTTAAGTTCTCGAAATTCCCCGGGGTTCAACCCTTGTAAATCGAGAAAGCCATAGCGCTCCCTTTTTAGCTTCATTACAGGATGTCCAACTGCGTCAAACATCCTTCTGACCTGCCTGTTCTTCCCTTCATGAATCGTTAGTTCAACGATAGCCCTTTTCTTTTTCTTATCTATAGAAAGGATCCTCGCTTTAGCTTTAGATGTTTTCCCATCATCAAGCTGCACGCCCTTTTGAAGCTTTATAATCGTTTCTTTTGTTGGTATCCCTTCTATTTTCGCGACATATACTTTTTCAACATGATAGCGAGGATGCATCAACAGGTTTGCAAAATCGCCGTCATTCGTTAAGATCAATATTCCGGATGTATCGTAATCTAAGCGTCCTACCGGGAAAACCCGCTGTTCGATCTCCCCAAAATAATCAATGACTGTCTTTCTCCCTTTATCATCCTTTACGGAAGAAATAACCCCGGTTGGTTTATAAAACAAAAAATAAACCGGTTCTTCACGCTCAACCGGAATGCCGTTTACTTCAATTTTTTGGTTTGGTGAGACCTTTGTTCCGAGTTCGGTCACAACTTTACCATTTACTTTTACTTTACCCTCTTTGATTAGTTGCTCTGCTTTCCTTCTTGATGTAACTCCTGCTTGCGCGATTACTTTTTGTAGTCGTTCCATGGTTTTTCACCTCATTCTCCATCATACTCTTGTCAACCAAAAACCTCAAGCCAAGGTTTTTGCTTTTTACTACACGCATTACCATTATGTACAATATCACAATGGCTAAAACCAGAAAACCATAAGCTCCTTTATAAAGAGAATTTGGATGAAAAAGAAAGGCATGGCAAGTATTTTGGTCGGAGAATCCTTTTGTATAGATCTGTACAGCATAAAGACCGGTCTGCAACCGGCCTCATGTTATTATCCAATTATTCAGCTTCCAAAAACAAGCGTTACAAAAAAAATAGCCGCTCCAATGCCGACGAGGTCTGCCAGCAGTCCGATTTTCATTGCATTTCCCATTTTTCGTATTCCGACCGCTCCAAAATAAACGGTAAGAATATAAAAGGTTGTATCTGTGCTGCCCTGCATCGTAGAAGCAAGACGCCCGATAAAAGAATCCGGGCCGTATGTCTTGATCAGATCTGTTGTAACTGCAAGTGCCCCCGTTCCTGATATCGGCCTGATTAACGCAAGGGGAAGAATCTCCGATGGAACACCAATAATCTGCAAAGGTTCCTTTAATAATGTGATCAAAAAATCCATTGCACCTGATGCCCTAAATACTGAAATGGCAACGAGCATTCCGACCAGGTAAGGAATAATCGCAACCGCAGTATTAAACCCTTCCTTTCCACCATCTACAAATGCTTCATATGTCGGCACTCTTTTATATGTGCCATAAACAAGAATCCCCCCGATCAATAGAGGTATCAGCCATATCGATACGCCAGTAAAACTCATTTCTCCCCCTCCGTTTTAACGCCGGTTAAAGTACCGGTCAATTAGCAATGCTGCAATGGTACCGCAGGCTGTTGCAGCAATTGTTGTTCCAACTATTTCAGTTGGTGAAACAGAACCATATTTCATTCTGATCGCGATTACCGTGGTAGGAATTAGCGTTAAGCTTGAAGTATTTATCGCAAGCAGTGTTACCATAGAGCGAGAAGCACTGTCTTTCATGCCGTTTAACTTCTTTAGTTCTTGCATTGCTTTAATCCCCATCGGTGTTGCTGCATTACCGAGTCCAAACACATTCGCTATCATATTAGAAAGGATATAACCCATTGCAGGATGGTCAGCCGGAACTTCCGGAAATATTTTTTTCACGACAGGTTTAAACAGCTTTGCCAGCTTATCAAGGATACCCGCTTCCTGGGCAATACGCATTAACCCTAACCAGAATACAAGGACGCTTATCAATCCAAGGCTTACGGTTACCCCTTCCTCTGCTCCCTGAAAAATCGCTTTGTTAACCTCTTCCATCGTTCCGTTGGCCATTGCATAAAAAAGGCCGATTAAAAAGATGGAAACCCATATTAAATTAACCATTTGAATCAAATCCTGTTGAGAACGAAAAGATGCCCCTAAAGAATTCCCAGAACCCTTTTTCATCTTTTTTGGCGGGAACATCATAATATAACGGAATGGAAGCAATGGTTTCCTGCTCTAACTTAACAATAAAAGTACCTATCGGAGATGGAATTTTTTCTTCCTCCCTCCAACCTTTTTTTCCAGGAGGCTTGATAAGTTTAATGTTTGTGTCAATAAAGTCAATTTCGTCATCTTTTAACGGATATAGAAAACTTTTTTTAGAAAACACCTTTCCCTTGTATGGATCATCTTTAATTTCATCGATTTTTCCCTTTTCTATAATTGGTACTAAGTTAAACTTATCATATGCCCAGTTAAACATCGAAATATGGTCATCCCAATCATCAGGATCATCCAGTGTTACGGCAATAAGTTCCATCCCATCCTTTTCAGCGGTTGAAATGAGGGTTCTTCTCGCCCTTTTTGTAAAGCCGGTTTTTCCTCCCGTAGAATATTCATACAACTCTGTTAAGAGCTTATTTTTATTCCTCCATTTACGGTCCCATTTCTCTTCAGGATTTGGTGCCGAGTGCCGTTTCGTACCGGAAATCTTTTGGAACTTTTTATTTTGCATCGCATATCTCGTTAACAATGCCATATCGTAAGCGGTTGAAAAATGTTGTTCATGGTCGTCGAGTCCATGGGGGTTTGAAAACACCGTTTTAGTCATCCCGAGTTCCTTTGCTTTTTCATTCATGAGATGCACGAACCCCTCAAGGCTTCCACCGACATGTTCGGCGATCGCTACTGCAGCATCATTACCGGATCGCAGCATGAGCCCGTAAACAAGGTCTTCCAACTTAATTTTTTCACCTTGCTTCAAATAGATGGATGAGCCTTCTGTGTAGACAGCACGTTTGCTCACTGTAACCATATCGTCCATTTTCCCAGATTCGATTGCTAGTATCGCAGTCATGACTTTTGTGATGCTCGCAATACGCCTTTGTGAATAGGCATCCTTTTCAAACAGGATTCTTCCTGATTCTTGTTCCATTAAGATCGCACTTCTTGCAGATACTGACAGGCCCTCAGCTTTCACAGGGCTTGTAATCAAGGCAAGAAGCAGTGAAACGGTCAATCCTATGGCAACCCACTTATTTAAAGGTAACTTCATGGCAGAACCCCGTCCCTTAGCATGTTATTTGTACAAGTTTATGCATGGGACAAACAGATATGAATAAATATCTTCGGATCAGTAAAAAACCACTCTTCGCTAAAACGAATAAGTGGTTTTGTGTATATACAATAAAAGTTATTCTTTAAGAAAGGTTTTTTTATAATTGCTTGTCATTTCTGCAAGTGCTTTTTCTTCGGCCGGTATTCTGATTTTTAATAAAATCCAGGCATTTAGCATTGTAAAGAAAACGGCAGTAAAAAAAGCTTGGAACATGAGCGGCAAAGTAAGGATTTCTACGGCGACAACTAGATAATTCGGGTGGCGAATGAAACGGTATGGTCCTTTGATGACGACGTCCGAACCGGGTAATACAATTATTTTTGTATTCCAGTAATCGCCGAGACTTCTTAAACTCCATACTCTTACAAACTGCGCCAGAATAAAGATACCCAAAGGGAAGATCCATCCTTCTTCCAATAGGAAACCGTGAAATCCAGCTTCAATAATAAGTGATAGAAAAAAAACGATATGTAACAATACGATCTGTGGATAATGGTCTGCACCTACCTCATAAGCTCCCTGTTTTTTCATCCATCGTTCATTTTTCTTCGCGATAGCCAGCTCTCCCAATCGCTGTACAATAACAACAGCCAGGATTATCCAGAACATATGCAATTCAACTCCATTCGAGAAGTAGTAACTCAGAACTAAAGCCAGGGCCTAATGCAGCAAGAAGACCTTTTGTTCCCTTTACTTCTTTAAGTGCCAAGAACTTTTCCAGAACAAAAAACACTGTGGCAGATGACATATTACCATATTCACGCAGAACTTCCCGGGATATTTTCGTCTTTTCGTCAGAAAAATCCAGCGCGGCTTTATATGCATCAAGTACTTTTTTTCCGCCTGGATGTGCAATGAAATAATCCAGTTCTTTTTCCTTAACCCCGGCAGCATCCAAAAACCTTGAAACGTTTGGTTCTAGCCAGTTCTGAATGATCGTTGGTATATCTTTTGAGAAAACAACAAAAAGCCCGCTGTTTTTCACTTCCCATCCCATTACATTCTCAGAGTCTGGCTTTAATGTTGACATCGTCGATTGAATCTCTGGAAGATATGTTTTTTGCTGGTACTTACGCAATCCGGATTCTTCTCCGATGACAAGCGCGCACGCAACCCCATCGGCAAATAACGATGTACCCACTAGATTACTCTTTGAAAAATCGTTTCTTTGGAACGTTAAGCTGCATAACTCTACGCTTATTATAAGCACATTTTGTTGAGGATAAGCTTTGCAATAATCATGAGCTCTTGATAATCCTGAAGCTCCTCCCGCACATCCCAGTCCCCAGATTGGTATTCTTTTCGTATAGGGTGAAAAAGGGAGAACATTCATTAACCTTGCTTCGATACTTGGTGTGGAGAAGCCAGTACTCGAGACAAAAAAGATAGCATCAATGCTGTCAATTGGCACATTATCTTTTAAAAATGCTTTGTTATCCAAGCACTTTTTTACTGCTTTCTCTGAAAGCTCCAGTGCAAGTTCTATATAGAGGTCGTTTTTTTCTTGAAACGTATGATCTTCTTTAAACCATGTTAATGGCCGCGAAAAATATCTTGTGTCTATTTCGGCATTTTCAAAAACCTTCAGTAAACGTTCTATATTTCTAAAACGATCCGAAAATAAATCTCTTGCAAACTCAAGTGCCTGATTTTGTTCAAATCTGTATGGTGGTGTACAGGTTCCGACTGATAAGATAAAAGACATTAGGAAATAACCCCTTTTACTAACAAAAATTAACTGCTGATTTTCATTAGTATTTTATTTCCATCTGTAATTTATTCGTTTAAGCTCCTGTCAAGGCTTCTTATTGTTGTTCTTAAATAAAATAACCGCCATAACGGCGGTTACTAAAATCAGCTGGCCTGGTACAGTTCAAGCTCTTCCCTTAGCTCACCAAATGGTTTTTCCAGAGTGCTAAAAAGGTCTTTTATTTTATCTGGAACAAAGAAATGGAACCTGATAGAAAGGTTTCCTGTATACGCTGCCCGGCTATTTTCATACCAGAAGTCTCCTTTTGGGCTGAAAAACTCTTCCACGCATCGAAGAAAAACCCATTGCAGGGCCTTCTCCGCCTTTACTTCAAAATCATT
This sequence comes from Exobacillus caeni, assembly GCF_005747095.1. Taxonomy (GTDB): domain Bacteria; phylum Bacillota; class Bacilli; order Bacillales; family Guptibacillaceae; genus Exobacillus; species Exobacillus caeni. The sequence continues at coordinate 31,268 of NZ_SWLG01000018.1, forward strand.
TTGTTTTTTTATTCGATTGCATATTTCAATACCTTCTTCTGAAAATACAGCTAATCGCCTCAAGGAACTTAAAATTCCAGCATAATAATTCCGGTCGGCATCTGGTAAGCTTTCAACAAGGCCAGTTACAGTTGTTTCATTTAGAAAGTTCTCCATAGTTCCATGGATATCAGTAAGCAGTATTCTAGTTTGTTCAAGACGTGCAATGGTATGAGAAGTCACTCTATTCATCCTCCGGTCAGATGATAATTTCGTTTTTTTACTCTAGACTAGCCCATCCAGTTTTACTAACATCAGAAAGAATAGCTTTGATCCGCTCTTCTGTTATATCTTCAAAGAGCAATTTAAATTCGCTCTCTTCACTAATATATATCCTTCTCTCATTTTTCAAAACTGGATTTTTCAACAGAGCTAACAGAGCAGTTATGTCTTTTATATAGACGGGCTTTTCGTTCAAAGTGCAAACAGGATTATTATGCAAATTAAGCTTTTTTTCAAAATATCTTACGTATAAAATACTCAATACCTTTGTTTCTTTTTCTACTTCAAACGTAACTTCAGAACGAGTAAAACTGTCTTCGGGTGAATTGGATTGTTCTTTTTCCAGCTCATATCCTGTAAAAGAATTAATTTTCATCTTTTCCTCCCCTTTGAGACATACTGACTTAATTAAAGCTATGCGTTATCAATTGTTTTATTAAATTTTTCAAAAAACAAGTCCGCTTCAGCATCTTCTTCCTGAAGTTCATTTTCTTGAGGCAGCTTCGGAAGATCTTTAATATTGTTTAATCCAAAGTGTTGAAGAAACTCTTTCGTTGTCCCATAGAGGATCGCACGGCCTGTCCCCTCTGCCCTTCCAACTTCTTTAATGAGCAGTTTGGCCGTTAACGTTTGCAAGGGCTTTTCCGTTTTCACCCCACGGATCTCTTCGATTTCTGTCCTGGTAATCGGTTGATTATAAGCAATGATCGCCAGTGTTTCTAAAGCCGCCTGGGAAAGGCTTGTTGTAGAGGGAGATTCGACAAGTCTCTGAAAATAAGAAGCATGTTCCGAATTAGTGACTAGCTGGTACGAACCGGCCATTTCAACTAGCCGAATTCCCCGTTTTTGGTCCACTAATTCCTGTTGGAGGGCGCCAAGCAGCTCTCTTGCGGCTGCTTCTTCAATTTCGATTATTTCAGATACTTGTTTTAAGGTTAGTCCCTGTTCTCCTGCTACAAAAAGCAAACCTTCAAGGATTGCCTTTAATTCTTGTAGTTCCACTTATATGCTCTCCTTCTCCATAGCTGAAATAATAATGTCGCTAAAATTGCCTTCCTGTCTGCAATGAATTTTCGTCTTTTTCATTAGTTCCAACAGCGCCAAAAATGTAACGACAATATGCCCTCTTTCCTGGCTGGGAAAAAGATCTGCAAAACGCTGGTTTCCTTTTTTAGAAAGCCTGTCCATGATTTCATCCATTCTCTTTCCAATCGGAATATCCGTAGTTTGTATCGTTGTTTTTCGAGGCTTAATGGCTTTCTTTTTTGAAAACATCCGCTGAAAGGCAGAAAGCATATCATACAATGTAACATCGCCTATTGAAGTCGACTGTTCCTTTTCATTTGTGTCATACGCGGATAAGTCTGCCGGTTCTCTTCCAAAAATTAAACTTCTATCGTTTTCTCTTTCTTTCAGTTCTTTTGCAGCATGTTTATATTTTTTATACTCAATCAACTGATTGATTAAATCCTCCCTCGGATCCTCTTCCATATCCAGATCCAACTGCGAATCGAACCATTCTTCCTCCCGCTTCGGTAAAAGCATTTTGCTTTTTATAGCGAGAAGAGTTGCAGCCATAACCAGGTACTCACTTGCTACATCCAATTCCAGCTCCTGCATCGTATGTATATAGTTCATATATTGGTCAGTGATTTGTGATACTGGAATATCATAAATATCAATTTCGTATTTATTTATTAAGTGAAGGAGCAAGTCAAGCGGACCTTCAAACGCGTCTATTTTCACATTGTACTGCATCTATTTTTCACCAAACCTAAAGCCTGAAATAAGGCTGCTGTTTATTTTATCTAGAGGTGATTATACCATATAAAGCTTATTTTGTGCTGTACCAGTCCGTTGTTCTTAAAAATCTGACGAGAGAGTTTTCCAATAAGATAACAGGGATACAAGGCACTAAAATCCACCATACTAAAAGGCTGGCTAGAACGCCAGCCCTTGTTTTTTATTAATAACTTTTTCTATTTTGGGTTCCCAATACGTTTTTCAACATATTTTGCCCACCCATATTCGAAAGGCCCTGCATCATGTTTTTCATATTTCCGTTTCCGCCTCTGCCTTTCATCATGCTATAGGCAGCGGCCCCAATTCCAATCGATGCTAGAATAGGCACGATATTCCCACGATTTTGCATTCTCTGATCACCCCTGAGCAGTTGGATAGGTTCTTTTGAACCCTTCTTAATGTATGAAGGTTTAAGTGGTATCATGTAAGAGAAACTTTTCCACATCCGCCATTTGTTTTTTGCATGTGCATTGATCGTTTGTAGGATAACCGTAATGGAGGGAGTAAGGATGTACCCAAAAGCATATATTGATTACCTTGTTTATTTTCATGGACAAAGGGATTACTTTGAATGTCACGAAGTTTTGGAAGAGCACTGGAAAAGAGAAGAACCCGAAAATAGGAACAAGCACTGGGTCGGTTTAATTCAACTTGCTGTCGCTTTATACCATCAACGGAGGCAAAACTGGAGGGGGGCCGAAAGGATGATGAGAAGCGCCCTGCACCTATTGCGTAATGAAAAAGATGGAATTGTAAAACTCTCTCTGGATTTCAATAACCTGGTTTTTTTACTTGAAAATCGATTAAATGAAATAAAGGAAAAAACGCCATATACAAGCTTAACACTTCCGGTTACTGATCCAGGGTTAATTGACAAATGCAAGGAAGTATGCGAAGAAAAAGGGTGCCAATGGAATGTCGATAGTAATATGAAGGATGAGTACCTTCTTCATAAACACCGGATGAGAGACCGCTCAGACATTCTGAATGAACGTTTTAGACAAAAAGAACTTCGCCAGCAAAAAAGGAAAGGCACATAGCGCCTTTCCTTAAATATTACGTTCTTCGATCTGGCATTTTTCAAAGAAAGATGAAGTAAACTCGTTACCGATGATTTCTACATCTGGGCCGATTATTCCCTGAAGTTCATCGATCATCTTCTTGCCAATTCCCTGATAGCGATGAGAAGGATTCACACTAAGGTGTTTGAGTTCAACTAATTGATCATTGATCCACTCGATTCCAAGTAAACCAATGATGTCTTCTTCCTTCCAAAAGAATAATTGCCAATCATCATTAGATTCGTACTCTTTTATGGAATGCTGAAGCTTTTTCAAATCCTTTTCTGAAGGCATGAATGATAAAAGCCCCATCGCAATTTTTTCCTGACTTTTTTTATACCGAGTTAACATGATTATCCCTCATTAAAAAGATCTTTGTCTAAGCCAGTATGGCGTAAACTATCTGTTTATTGTTAAGCTATTCTTAAAAAAGGCAAATGTTAAAATAATCTTCTAAGGAGTGACAGAAATAAGAACAATGCCACGATGGCACATATGATGATTAACCATTTTTCTTGCTTTTTGCCCTGTTTCCTCATAACAAAACTCCTTAAAATTGCTGCCGGGAATTAATCATCTTATCCTATCTTAGCCAAAAAGAGCAGATTAATCAAGCCTCTATAGAACGAGAAAGATTTGCCATCTCAATGGCGGCGGCTGCCGCTTCCCAGCCTTTGTTCCCAGCTTTTGTTCCCGCGCGTTCAATAGCCTGTTCGATTGTATTTGTTGTTAAAACTCCAAAGATGATAGGTAAGCCGCTGTTTAAACTGATAGAGGAAACTCCTTTGGCCACCTCATTACAAACATAATCAAAGTGTGGTGTCGCTCCTCTTATTACGGTTCCAAGTGTAATGACAGCATCGTATTTTCCGGTGTCAGCCATTTTCTTTGCGATCAATGGGATTTCAAACGCTCCAGGTACCCATGCAACATCAACGTTTTCTTCCGGGACGCCGTGCCTTTTTAACGCATCTTCAGCCCCTCCTAATAGTTTCCCGGTGATAAATTCATTGAACCTGCCTACCACAATGCCAATTTTCAAATCTGTTCCAACTAAATTGCCCTCAAAAATGTTTTTCATAACTTCCTCCTACTTTTTTATCGAGTGTTTGCTATATCCTTTGCTTCATTAAAAATGCAGCATATGACCTAATTTACTGTGCTTTGTTCTTAAGTACTTCTCATTTGCTTCATGTGAGGGCATCTGGATCGGGACTCTGTCTACTACCTCTAATCCATACCCGGTCAATCCTGCAATTTTTCTTGGATTATTCGTTAAAAGGCGCATTTTGGTAATACCCAGGTCCCGAAGAATCTGTGCACCGATTCCATAGTCCCTTAAGTCAGGTTTAAATCCAAGCTGTTCATTTGCCTCAACAGTGTCATAACCTTCTTCCTGCAACTTATATGCTCGCATTTTATTTAACAAACCGATTCCGCGTCCTTCCTGGCGCATATATAACAGTACTCCATTTCCCTCTTCTTCGATTTGCATTAGTGCAGCATGTAGCTGGGGGCCGCAATCGCAACGATAAGACCCGAATACATCTCCTGTTAAACATTCGGAATGAACCCTTACAAGCGTTGGTTGATCAGGAATAATTTCTCCTTTCACAAGTGCTACATGCTCTTTTTGATCCAGTACGTTCGAATAACCGATAGCTTTAAAGTCACCAAATTCAGTTGGCAAATTGATTTCCACTTCTTTTTTTATCAGATTGTCTTTTCGATTGCGATACTGTATCAAGTCTTTTATGGTAATCATCTTTAAATCAAACTCGTCTGCAATCTCACGAAGATCAGGAACTCTTGCCATTTCACCGTCTTCTTTTATAATTTCACAAATAACTCCGGCAGGATTCGCCCCAGAAAGCCTTGCTAAATCAATAGCAGCTTCCGTGTGACCGGCTCTTCTTAATACGCCGCCGTCTTTTCCAACTAATGGAAAGATATGTCCTGGTCTTTTAAAATCTAATGCAGATGCATTTTCATCGATGAGCTTTTGGATGGTGATAGCACGTTCAGCAGCTGATATACCTGTTGTAGTTGTTTTATAATCAACACTTACTGTAAAGGCTGTTCCATGAGGATCAGTGTTATGGTTAACCATAGGATCCAGTCCAAGTTTCTTTGCACGGTCCTGGGTTATAGGCGCACACACCAGACCTCTTCCATGCTTGATCATAAAGTTGATAACCTCAGGAGTTGTTTTTTCGGCCAAAGCGATAAAATCTCCCTCATTCTCCCTATCTTCATCATCACATACAATGACTACGTTACCCTGCATCAGTTCATAGATGGCTTCTTCTACTTTATCAAACATCAATAAGTTCCTCCCTGCCTGTTAATGGTGCCTTACTTAAACCCGTGTTCTTCTAAAAAGGCGGATGACAGTGTAGATGGATTATCCTGCAAACGGCGTTCCAGGAATCTTTCCATATATTTGGCGAGCATATCGCACTCTATATTAACAATATCCCCCGGTTCTTTGTTTCCTAATATTGTTTCACTAAGAGTGTGAGGAATTAAAGAAATTGTAATCGCATCATTGGTGACACCAAAAATTGTAAGGCTTGTACCATCTACAGCAACTGATCCTTTTAAAGCCATATACCTTATCAGTTCCTCATCAAGCTTTATATCGTAATAAACAGCGTTTTGGGATGGCTCCTTACGAATAATTGTACCTGTTCCGTCTATATGTCCCGAAACAAAATGCCCCCCAAATCTCCCGTTTGCTGCCATTGCTCTTTCAAGGTTAACGTTTCCGCCGACCTTTAAATCTCGAAGGCTCGTAGCACGGAACGTTTCAGGCATAACATCAACAGAGAATTGGTTTGAAGTAAAATCTGTGACTGTTAAACATACCCCGTTTACAGAGATGCTGTCCCCGAGTTTAACATCTCTTAATATCCGGTCGGCCCCCACGGCCAGCTGAATAGCTTCACCAGTTTTGTCTATATGATTAACGGATCCTATTTCTTCAACTATTCCGGTAAACATCAGTTTCTTCACCTCTTTTCGGCACTAATACCATTTTCAGATCCTCTCCAATTTGCGTAACTTCTTTTATTTTTAGTTCAAGCGCATCAGCAAGATGTGCAAAGCCTTCTCCACCGAAGGCAGGTTTTGCTTTTTCCCCGCCGATTACTTTTGGAGAGATATAGCTGAGAACCTGGTTAACAGCCCTATCCCTTAAGAAACTTCCATGAATGGTAGCCCCTCCTTCAACGAGGAGAGAAGTTATCCCTTTTTCGCCAAGAAAATAAAGAAGTTCAGGCACATTAATTTCACTTCCGGGAAATTCCATGATTTCTACACCGGCATTTATAAATCGCCTTCTTTTTTCCTCTGGCACAGAAGCCTTCACAATAATCCAGGTTGCCGCCTGTCCATCGGTAACTACTCTAGCATCCAATGGTGTCCTCAGCTCATGGTCCAGAATGATCCTTACCGGATTCTTCCCCCCGGCAGGTAACCGGGTTGTTAAAGAAGGATTATCCGCAAGGACAGTACCGATGCCAACAAGAATCCCATCATGGTGATGCCTATAAAAATGACTGTCTTCTCTTGCTGTTTGTCCAGTGATCCACTTGCTTTCACCTGTTGCCGTTGCTATTTTACCGTCAAGACTAGTAGCAGTTTTCAGTGTTACAAACGGTCTCTTATATTGCATGTAATGAAAAAACACTTCATTTAACTGTTTTGCTTCCTCTTCCATTACGCCTGTTATCACTTCTATACCTGCCTTTTTAAGTTTGCGTATTCCTTCACCTGAAACTTTAGGATTGGGATCCACTGAAGCAATAACAACTTTATGAAGCTTTTTATCGATGATCGCGTTAGAACATGGAGGCGTTTTTCCAAAATGGCTGCATGGTTCTAATGTTACATACATTGTGGCTCCTATCGCTTTGCCCCCAGCCATATTAAGAGCATGAACTTCTGCATGAGGTTCCCCTGCTTTTAAATGAGCTCCAAATCCTACAATTTCTCCTCCTTTTACGATAACAGCGCCAACTGCAGGATTGGGACTTGTTTGCCCTATGCCGCGCTTTGCCAGGTCTATTGCGAAATTCATATAGTAAGCATGATCCATAATCACTCACCTCCAACTTCTAAAAACCAACTCGAAGAACGCTTTCAACATGAAAATAAGCCCCGAAAGACATACTTCTCCCGGGGCTTACGATATATATTTATGCCAAAGAAGCCTTTTGAAAAGACTCAAAAGGCAAAATCCTATCGTTACTAATCATTGCTTCCTTCTCCCATCCAGACTTTTACTGTCGGCTCCGGTTTCTCACCAGGATCCACCGCCTGTCGAGGACAGACGGGTCACGGGCTTAGAACATTATTCATCACCGCCGGTAGGGAATTGCACCCTGCCCCGAAGGAATTCTATTTGATTTTTTTTATTCGTTAATACTTATTCTTCCCAGACTTTAACTTCCTGCATAACATCGCCAGGATGAATCCGAAGCACCGTGTCCATTCCTTCTGTTACTTTTCCAAAAACAGTATGAACACCATTTAAATGAGGCTGTGGTTCATGAACGATGAAAAATTGGCTTCCGCCAGTATCCTTTCCCGCATGAGCCATCGAAAGCGACCCTGCTTCATGCTTATGAGGATTTCCTTCTGTTTCACATTTAATTGTATAACCAGGGCCACCTGTTCCAGTTCCATTCGGGCAGCCTCCCTGTGCTACGAAACCTGGAATAACTCGGTGGAAGGTTAAGCCATTATAAAAACCGCTGTTCGCTAATTTTTCAAAGTTTTCAACAGTTCCTGGTGCATCTTCAGGGTAAAGTTCAAATTCAATCTCTTCGCCATTTTCAAATTTAATGCTTCCTTTTTTCATTTAAATCCTCCTGATCAGCGATAAATTTCAAAATCAAATCCATTATAGCACAAGCATGTTAAAATTACTCATTTGCTATACTTTCGAAACCATACTTTGCTTTAATGGAAGATCATGACTGATGAGATCTTCATATGTTTCTCGCTTTACAACAAGCTGTGCATCGCCGTTTTCAACGAAAACAACCGCCGGGCGCGGCAATCTGTTATAATTGTTAGCCATCGAATATCCGTATGCTCCTGTACAAAATACAGCAAGGTAATCTCCAGCTTCCGCAGTCGGCAATTGCTGGTCCCAGATCAGCATATCGCCTGACTCGCAGCATTTTCCGGCTATGGAATATGATTCATTTCTAACTTCTGTTACTTTGTTCGCAATCACTGCTTCATATTTTGCCTGATACAAAGCAGGCCTTAAATTATCGCTCATGCCGCCGTCCACAGCAAGGTATCGTCTGAGTGAAGGTATTTCTTTTTGAGAGCCGACCTTATAAAGGGTTGTTCCGGCGTCTCCCACCAAAGATCGTCCCGGCTCAATCCAAATTTCAGGTAGCGGAAGGCCCTGTTCATGAGAATGTTTTGTTACCGCTTTAACCATCGCTTCTACATACTCTTCTGCGGGAATAGGCTGGTCCTGCTCTGTATAACGGATACCGAATCCGCCACCTAGATTTAAAACTCGCGGCCTGTATGAGAACGTTTCATTCCATTTCGAGATATAAGAGTAGATCGTCTCTACGGCTTTAACAAAACCGATTGTTTCAAATATTTGAGATCCGATATGGCAATGCAATCCTAACAAGTCTAGACGTTTATTTTCCAGAATTATTCTGATTGCTCTTTCGACCTGGCCGCTCTTAAGGTCGAATCCAAATTTTGAATCTTCCTGGCCTGTAGTGATATATTCATGCGTATGGGCTTCAACCCCCGGTGTTATCCTGAGCAAGATAGAAGGATGGAATCCGTAGTCATCCGATACTTCTTCTAACAGGGATAACTCATAAAAATTATCCACTACAAAACAACCTATGTTTGCTCGAACTGCCATTTCAATTTCTTCTCTACTCTTATTATTTCCATGAAAATGGATCTTTTCGGCAGGAAAACCTGCTTTTAAAGCAGTAAAGAGTTCTCCACCAGACACAACATCAAGGCTCAAGTTTTCTTCCTGAATGACCTGTAAGAGCGCCATACAAGAAAAAGCTTTGCTGGCGTATGCAACCTGATGATTAATACCTGCTTCTTCAAATGCACGTTTAAAGCTTCTTGCACGTCCCCTGATCAACTCCACATCGTAAATATACAGTGGCGTCCCGAATTCTTTTCCAAGATCAACAGTATCTATACCACCGATCGTAAGATTACCTTTTTCATTTATTGAACCTGTACCGTTAACTATCAAATGAATATCTCCTCTCCTCTTTTTACAAAGCATAGGCAAAACCTATCCACAGCTTGCAAAGAGCTTGTTTTTTATTTTTTCTGTGTTTTAAAAGGGATTTATGCACCGGAGTATTAATTAACGGTTTATGGACATGTCTCGGTAAAAAAATAAGAAAAACAGCCCAACATGAAAGAGGCTGTTTTTCTGATCCGTTTCCCCATAAGTTGGTTTAGCACTCCACCGCTATTTCGGTGACAGTCTGCTGCCTGTTCGGCAACAGCCCAGCAACCATAGAATGGATTCCATGATCGCTTCGGCAAATTGACCTTTCAAATATTTTCATCGCTTTCCATTAAGCTCCAATATTTTACTTTTTCTCTTTGCGCCTCTATCCCCATTATAAAATGAGTCTATATTATTGTTATGATTTAAAATACCATAACTTCATCCAATCATCAAGAAAAAAATTCTGGCCCTAGAGGTTCCTATTTTATTTCAAAAGCCTCTTTACTTGTACAGTATTGTCTTTGTCGGGAATTTAAACAACATGCTTTTAGAGATGAATTGCTTTTACGTTATAACTATTCATGCACACTCCTGCATATTCCCATTTAACATCAAATTCACGATCGAACAGTATTTTCTAAACAGGCTGTTTCTTTTTGTTCTGGGGCCTTGTAATTTCAGGACGGTAATTCGTCAAAGGCACAGATACTCTTACCACCACCTGCATCATCGATTTAAAATTGAAAGGAATAAACGGCCATAAGTAAGGAGTGTTCAATACAGTTAGCCTTGTTAAAAACAGGATCAATACTGTAACGCCAATAACCAGCCCAGGGACTTTAAAGATCGCCACCAGAATTAACAGGAAGATCCGGACGAGTTTATTGGCAACACTCATCTCATAGCTCGGTGTCGCAAAGGATCCGACCGCGGCCACTGCTACATACAATATGACTTCCGGTACAAACAGTCCGACATCAATTGCGATTTGCCCTATTAGAACTGCTGCGATCAAACCCATTGCTGTTGAAAGGGGGGTGGGGGTGTGGATAGCAGCCATTCTCAATATATCGATTCCTAGTTCTGCAAATAAGATCTGCCAGAGTACAGGGACATTAGAATCCTTATTTGGGCCGATAAAATCAATGGAGCCTGGCAATAGATCAGATTGCAATACAAAAAGTAACCAGATCGGAAGAAGAAATACTGCAGCAGCCATTCCGGCAAACCGGGCCCATCTTAAGTAGGCACCTGACAACGGTGCCTGCCTGTATTCTTCGGCATGCTGTACATGATGAAAAAAAGTAGTGGGAGTTATCACGACACTCGGTGATGTATCAACAATTATCAAGACATGCCCCTCAAATAAGTGGCTTGATGCAACATCTGGCCTTTCCGTATACCTAACTAGCGGAAATGGGTTATATCCCTGCTTGACAATAAATTCTTCCACCGTCTTATCTGCCATAGGAAGTCCATCTATCTTAATAGCTGATAACTTTTCTTTAATAAGTTTGACGAGATCTGGATCTGCTACATCCTCTAAGTAGGTGATACAAACATCCGTTTTTGACCTCTCACCTATTTGTATCATTTCATTTCGCAGCCTCTCATCCCTGATTCGCCTTCTCGTTAAGGCCGTATTTTCAATTATATTCTCTGTAAAACCATCACGGGATCCTCTGACTACCTTTTCAGTATCCGGTTCTTGTGGGGGACGGCCCGGATATTTTCTTACATCGATGATTAATGCTTCTTCCTGTCCATCCATGAAAATAACGATAAGTCCTGAAAGGAGTCGGTCAACCGCTTCATCAAACGTTTTGGCAACCTGGACCTGCTGGTGCGGCAGCCGGTTTTTGACCACTTTTTTTAAATGAGTGGTCAACCGTTGTGATGAATCGAGCTCCATCAACTCTTCCATGATTTCTACAATAATAGTCGTATCGCATAAGCCAGTGCAGTAATAGAATTGAACTTCTTTGTTTAGAATGGAAAGCTTTCGAATACCCAGATCAAAACTTTTTCCTATTCCGATTCGATCTTTTAAGTATTCTTCATTTTCCTTTATTTTTTTGCGAATTGGTTCCTTGTTTTTTTCCGGCATAATATTCGCTCCTTTCGAGCAATATCTCCACTGCTTTTTTTGTAACTGGAGAACCCCGCTTCGCATCATCAAGGCCTGCCATTTTTCCGATATCGCCTATTCCAATCACGTACGGCAAATCTAATTCGTCTAAGACTGATACTGTATCACCATTAATTCTTCCAAGTTCCACATCTGGCACACCACTTTTATCTACTCCATACTCTGTAAGGTTTCCGTAACGGTCAATACTGATGTTTACCTTGGACCATTCGAGGGAGTGGGCGTTCGATGCAACCGCTATGGCTCCCACAACTTCAATGTCGGGGTGGCTGGCTACGGTTTTCATTGCCGATTCCCCTTTTCCTTCTCCTTTATAACCACAATCATCAAACATCACGAAAACGGGATCGTAGGGAGCCTGGTGGATCAACTTTACGAGCTCATTCCCGCTTCGTTCACTCGGATTGCCAAAAGACTGGCTGATACACCTACCGCCGATCGCTTTTGCAACCGTTTCGATTGCTTTCAAGGCATATAAGTCACCGTCCGTCACGAGAATGACCCGTTTTTTTCCTTGCATCTTGACTCACCCCTTTGGTTTGAAGAAAAGGGCTACCAGAAATCCAAAAAGAATAGCAGATGAAATTCCTGCTGATGTAAGCTTAAAAATACCAGTGGCAAGACCGACAAATCCATGTTTGTCAGCTTCAGCCATCGCCCCGTGCAACAGGGAATGACCGAAACTTGTTATCGGTACGGTAGCACCTGCCCCGGCAAAGTCAATCAATCGATCATAAAGGCCAAATCCATCCAGAACAGCTCCTATAACTACGAATGAGGTCATCACGTGTGCAGGAGTGAGCTTAAATACATCAAATAAAAGCTGTCCAATAACACAAATCGCTCCTCCCACAATAAATGCAATTAAATATTCCATCACATCTTCCCTCCTGTTGATTCAAACACAACACCATGAGCGATTGTTGGAATGCTTTCTTTTTGTTGAATCATAACAGGACTTAGCAGTGCTCCTGTTGCTACAACAAATATTTTATTAAGGTTCCCTTTTATTAACTCTTCCATTAGATGGCCATAAGTTACAACAGCCGAGCAAGCACACCCGCTGCCTCCTGAGAATACAGGCTGATCAGAATTAAAAATCATCAGGCCACAGTCATTATGAACATCCCGGACATCATATCCTTTTTCTAATAACATATCTTTGACAATAGGTGAGCCGACTGCTGATAAGTCACCTGTAACAATTAAGTCAAAATCATCTGGAGAACTGTTTGTATCTTTGAAGTGAGCAGAGATCGTATCTGCTGCAGCGGGTGCCATCGCTGATCCCATATCGAAAGGGTCCTTGATCCCCCAATCGAACACTTTTCCTATTGTAGAAGCTGTGATTTGAATACCTGACGACTGCCGTCCCAACAGAGCAGCTCCCGCTCCAGTTACGGTATAGGTAGCGGTTCCCGGTTTCTGTCCTCCATATTCAGTCGGGTAGCGAAACTGTCTTTCTGCTGTTGCATTATGGCTGCTCACAGCTGCCAGAATATTATCTGCAAACCCACCTTCAATTAGGCTAGCTCCTAGTGCAACTGACTCCATCGAAGTTGAACAAGCACCAAACAAACCAAGAAAAGGAATTTTATTTCCTCTTGCTACATAGTTTGCAGTAACAATCTGATTTAATAAATCTCCAGCAAGGAAAAAGTCAACTCCGTATGGTTGCATAGCCCCTTTTTTCAAACAGAAATCAATCGCATCTTCCATTAACTTCCGCTCTGCCAATTCCCAGTTTTCTTCACCACAATGAAGTTCATCGTACACTTTATCAAAAGTACTGGATAGAGGTCCGTTCGCTTCATCGGGACCAACGGCTGTACCGGTAGATTGCAAAAAGACGTTCGAAAAGCTCCATGTTTGTGTTCCTATTTTAGGCATTCAGTTCACCTGCTTTATAAAAGTTTTTCAAACAATAACCGGACCATTCCGACAATATAAGCGGCCACTACTCCAAAAACAATAACAGCACCAGCCAGTTTAAATAAATTTGTTGCAATTCCGAGAACAACACCTTCGCTTTTGTGCTCGAGTGCAGCACTGGTAATGGAGTTAGCGAATCCTGTAACAGGAACAGCAGACCCGGCTCCTGCAAATTGACCAATTTTGTCGTAAACTCCCATGCCAGTAAGCAATGCTGCGAATAAGATTAATGTTGCAACTGTTGGGTTTCCAGCAGTTTGCTCGGTAAAGTTAAAAAAGTAAATATAGAAATTGGAAATCACCTGTCCTATCGCACAGATAAACCCACCTACAATAAACGCCTTCAAACAATTAGCCAGATACGGAGGTTTTGGCTGGTAACTTTTCACATTGTTTTTATACTCGTTCTTATCGTTAATCTGCTTATTCATTCCATCACTCCTTTAGCGAAATACAAAGTAAGTCCAGTGAAACAAAGAACCGCAAATCTTTCCCAGTACGATTGCCATTAAAATTATGAGCAGTTTATCAACGACGCCGATCCGTTTTGCTAAGATTGGAAAAACATTAATCACTTCTGTTAAAGCAGCAGCTAAAAGACCTATAAAAATGCCGCACGCCAATCCTATCGGTATAAGCCAGAAAGCAGAAAGGTGAAACTGAGCATTGCGTAATGTAATCAAACTCGTAACAGTCGTTCCAAGAACAATGCTCCATTCATAAAAACGGATAAGGTGCTCTGTCTTTGATAATTGCGTCAATCTTGGGATAATCCCCAGTACAGTCAAAAAAGCCACAAAGCCAGCTCCGACAGCGATACCTTCCGCAAACCCGATCAACATCGCGAAAAGGACTCTACTTGTCATTCAAGTTCTTCTCACTTTCCTTGTTTTCATGCATGATGATATATAGATCAAGATCCTGCTGATAGTTAAACATTTCTACCTCAAGAGGGCTTGGTTCTTCGTTGAACCGTTTTCTAAAAAGATGGTTAAAAAAAAGAACCATTCCAATACCTAACCCCAGAGAATAAGGGATCTGAAGCATCAACGGCGTTGGATTATCGATTCCTGTAATCAATCTATAAATTCTCTGATGGACTTCCTGCATGCTCACATCTTCATGGAAATTCATAATAGCAAGTCCTGAACCGATAAAAAGCAGAAACCAGATGAGGATAAAATAGATCGTGGAAACCCTGCGTTTCGGATATTGTATTTCTACAATCGTTTGGGCTGGACCGATCGTTTGGATATCTAATGCTGGCAAGTGTTCCTGTATTTTTTCAACTACCTTCATAACATCCACGACAAGCAGATTTTTATCGGATGGTTTTATTCGGTACATTTCCATTTCAGCAATATGACCGGCTGTATTATCGGATGAGATAAGTTGGGCCAGGTCTCCTACTGTGATTAATTGCTGAGGCTTCACTTTCAGCTTTTGTCTCATCCTTAGATACAAAACTGCCGATGCCATCAGCCTCATCTCCTTTTTGTCCTATTCAGCATGCAACAAGTTATTGGTATTAGTATGCTTGATTCCATAATCTCTCATTCCAGCAGGTTTGAGGTACCATTAATTGGCACAGAATAACGCAATGAAGCTCACCGATTGACGAGCATTTTTTGAAATATTGGTTTTATATTTAAATCGTGTTACTACTCCCTTCAGGGTTGTATATTCTTATCGCATAAAAAACACCCCGAAAAGTTAGTTTTTCACTCTAACTTTTCGGGGTCGGTACCGATTCATTTGCTCATCTGCTCTTTGATTTGCTTTAATATTTTCTTTTCCAGCCTGGATACCTGCACCTGTGAAATTCCCAGGCGTTCAGCTACTTCCGATTGCGTCTGATCTTTATAGTATCTTAAGTAAACGATAAGCCTCTCACGTTCTTCGAGATTTTGAAGTGCCTCCTGCAATGCAATTTTATCAAACCACTTCGTCTCGGATTGGTCAGCAATCTGGTCCAGCAAGGTTATCGGGTCCCCATCGTTTTCATATACCGTTTCATGAATGGAGGAAGGGGCACGTACCGCCTCCTGTGCAAGCACAATTTCCTCAGGAGTTGTCTCAAGTTTTTCTGCAATTTCGTTGATTGTGGGGTTTCTTCCTAATTCTTTCGATAGTTCATCTTTAATTTTTCGAATCTTATTTCCTGTTTCTTTTAATGACCTGCTTACTTTTACCGTTCCATCATCACGGATAAATCGTTGTATTTCACCAATAATCATCGGAACTGCATAGGTCGAAAATTTTACATCGAAGGAAAGATCGAATTTATCTACAGACTTTAGCAACCCGATACAGCCAATCTGAAAAAGGTCGTCCGGCTCGTAACCCCGGTTTAAGAACCTCTGCACAACAGACCACACAAGCCTCATGTTCTTTTGGACAATGGTGTCCCTTGCATCCTGGTCACCATCTTGACTGCGCCGAATCAGTTCTTTCACTTCGCTGTCCTTTAACTGTGAACTATTCTTTTCTTTTTTTACCTCCACGTCCATATGCAGTTCCCCTTAATTGCATAACGCTTTGTTTTTTGATAAATACTTGGTTAAATGAATAGTTGTTCCTTCTTGAGCAGAAGTAAAAATTTCTACTTCATCCATAAAGTTTTCCATAATGGTAAAGCCCATTCCGGAGCGTTCTAATTCCGGTTTAGTCGTATATAGCGGTTGGCGGGCTTCTTCAATATTATTGATTCCAATACCTTCATCACGAATTGTCAATTTAACAGTGTCATCTTCCAGGACAACAGTAATGTATACCATCCCATCAGGATGGTTCTCATACCCATGGATAATGGCATTTGTGACCGCTTCTGAGACCACTGTTTTAATTTCTGTCAACTCATCGACGGTTGGGTCCAATTGGGTAATAAAAGCCGCTACTGTCACACGTGCAAACGATTCATTCTGGCTGAGGGCGGAGAACTCTAGGTTCATCTTGTTATTCATCATTATGCCACCCCCAGCGTCATCAGCGCATGCTGTTCATTTTCTTCCAGTCGGATAATCTTAAACATGCCAGACATCTCAAACAACCGTTTTACCGCAGGAGAAATAGCACAAACGACCATTTCTCCGCCAGAGCTTTTCACTTTATTGTAACGGCCAAGAATAACTCCTAATCCGGAACTGTCCATAAAGGATAAAGCTTCAAGGTTTAAAACAATATGCTCAATTCGGTTTTCCTCAATCGTGTGATCCACCTTGCTCCTTAAATCCTCTGCCGTATGATGGTCCAATTCACCTACTAATCTGATTAACAAAACATTATTTCTGGTCTCAAGGTTAATTGAAAGACTCACATAGCTCGCCTCCTTAAGTTTAAGCTAGTGAGTCTTTTCTCTTTAAGTTGGGCAAATTCCTTCCCGATGACAAAACTAGTGCCTATTCGATTGGTTTAGCTAACTGCCGACTGCCATTCCCGAGTAAAGTCGATTATAGTGATGGAGCTTTTGAAAATTGCCCTAACGTTCGTTTGAAAAGCTGCCACCAGGATGCTGTTTTGACCTCTTCAGAAGACAGCAAAGCAGATTCTGTTACGGCTTTCCCATCCACTTTTACAATCAATTTCCCTACCTCATCCCCTTTTTTAATAGGGGACACGAGCGTTTTATCCATTTTGGCTTCCGTTGTTACTTCCTTTTCTTTGTCGGCTTTCTTCATCAACACAGAAACGCGTTCCGATGTAACTGCAGTTAAAGTTGCCTTATTCCCTTTGCTAACTTTTACTTTTTTAACAATCTGGTGCCTATCGTATAATTTATGGGTTTTATACTGGCTGAAAGCATAATCAAGCATTTTAGAAACCTCTGTATTTCTTTCTTTAGAGGTAGGTGCTCCCATTACAACCGCAATAATCCTCATGTCGCCTTTTTGTGCTGTAGCGGTTAAACAGTATTTCGCTTCCCTGGTAAACCCGGTTTTCAGACCGTCAACACCGGGATAAAATTTCACCAGTTTATTCGTATTGACCAACCAAAACTTCCGATCTGTATCTTCTCTTAAATAATCTTCATATTTACCGGTATACTTCGTAATCAAATCATACTTTAGCAATTCCTTTGCCATAACGGCCATATCCTTTGCGGTTGAATAATGGTCATCGGCTGGCAGTCCGGTAGGATTTGCAAAATGTGTATTTTTCAAGCCAAGTTCTTTTACTTTTTTATTCATCATGTCGACGAATCCTTCCTCAGATCCTCCGATCGCCTCAGCCATAGCTACAGAAGCATCATTTCCTGATGCTATCGCAATTCCTTTTAAAAGTTCATTAACGGTCATTTCTTCGCCTGCTTCAAGAAAGATCTGCGATCCTCCCATTGAAGCTGCATGTTCACTCGCTCTCACTTTTTCATCTAAATTTATTTTTCCATCCTCGATCGCTTCCATGATTAACAGCATCGTCATAATTTTGGTCATACTAGCTGGAGGAAGTTTTTCTTCACTGTTTTTATCATATAAGACTTCTCCTGTATCTCTCTCCATCAAAATAGCAGATGCAGATTTTTCGGCTATTTTTTGCTTTGTTTCTTTTGCACCAGCTAAGTTTGCAAAAGATCCGAAGCAGAGAACAAAACTAATAATAACGACGGTAAAACGGACCATCACTATCCCTCCATTCTTAGTACTACCATGTTTTCCATTTTTTATCTTTTTTATACAAATAAACCAGAAGGATGTTTCCGGGATTTCTAAACGTATAATTCAGAACCATAATACCCATTCTTTTTTCCAAAAATAAGGAATACATTGAAACAAAAATATATTTACTTTATTTTTCATGGAGGTGTTATTTTGGAATTTACCTATTCCATTGAAAATGTTTCATTTTTGGAAAATAAACTGAAGGAATGCATCAAGTGGGAAAGAAATTATTATAGTGATTTATTATCAAAACATGGAGCACTTCTATTTCATGATACTGTTTCTTCAAGGGAAATTTTTATATTGAAACAATTGATAAATAATCAGGAGAAAATAGAGGAAATGATTAGTCATATAAAAAAAGGCATCACAGTTACGATGACCTACGAGGAATACGATGAACTTTTTTATCGTTTATTAACAATCAAATATGGATAATAACTATTATCTAATGGCTCCAATAGCATCTTCCCCCTGTCTACCACAGTGGTTTTTAACCCTGGTTTTTTTCTAAAAGATTGGTTTTTTTTGCACAAAAGCGATAAACAGCGACATAACGGATGGATGTCCGCTGCGGAAATACACTACGCTTTCCGCGGGCTCGCGCTGAGCCTCCTCACTCGCACAAAACACTCCTTGCGGGGTCTCAATGTCTTCGCTGTACCGCAGGAGTCTACGTGTATTTCCTTCGTTAAGCTGTGCTTTGACGTTCCACATCTTTGAAAAACGTCAATTGATTGGAGCAGAGGGCAGTCGACTCCTCGAAAATGTATTCACATTTCCTTCGTGCGATGTAACCCTGCCGAAGCCTTCCTTGTCCTACGGGAAAATCAACAGCTGAAGATCCCGCGGTGGAGGCGAACGCCAAGAGACGTATGGATTGTACTGAACCGCATGGAGATAAGAAACAACGCCGGAACGAAAGAGAGTCGATGTTGCCTTATCGCAAGGAGGTGAGGGAAATCCACTAGTCTCTATGAGCCGGAACTGGACTGGCGGTTTTTCTGACCAGGAAGCTGAAGCGTTGCCCAGGAAAGCGAACTGACCGGAGTGGAAATCAATGCTGTAATTACGCCGCAGTTCATCTCAACTGTGCAGCTTATAAAGCAACATAGTATGTGAAAAGTGCCTTTATCTTTTATAAAGTCAGTAAAACAAAAAAGGTTGACTCAAAATATGCTTCAGCCAGCATGTTGAGTCAACCTTTTGCCTATTCTCCTGTAACTTCTTTGTAGATCAAGGTTGGTGCTTGGACAGGGTTCGGAGTGATGGAAAATGCCTGTTGGATCTTGTCGATCACTTCTTTATTATCCTTTTGGTTAGAATGGATTTCTACTATTGGTTCCCCTTGTTCAACACTGTCGCCAATTTTCTTCTTCAGGACCAGGCCTACCGCCAGGTCTATTTCCGATTCTTTTGTTGCCCTTCCAGCGCCAAGAAGCATTGCAGCTGTTCCTATTTCGTTTGCTACAATACTCTCTACTGTTCCGCTTTTAGGCGCTGGAACATCTATAACGAAACTAGCAGACGGAAGCTGTTCAGGATTATCGACCACTGTTGCGTCTCCCCCCTGGGAAGAGATAAACGTTTTAAACGTTTCAAGTGCTTTGCCGTTTGAAATACTTTCTTTTAACATTTCTCGTGCTGCTTGCACAGATTCCGCTTTATTTGCTAAATAAACCATATAGCTTCCCAATGTGAGGCAAAGTTCTTCTAAGTCTTTTGGACCGTTTCCTCTGAGCGTATCGATTGCCTCCCGTACTTCCAGAGCGTTGCCTACTGCAAATCCTAACGGCTGGTTCATATCTGAGATTACAGCCATTGTATTTCTTCCAACAGAGTTTCCGATATCAACCATGGCATGTGCGAGTTCTTCCGCGTCTTTGAGGTCTTTCATAAATGCACCAGAGCCAGTTTTCACATCCAGCACAATGGCATCTGCACCCGATGCGATTTTTTTACTCATAATGGAACTGGCAATAAGAGGTATTGATTCCACCGTTGCGGTAACATCCCGTAAGCCATATAATTTTTTATCAGCAGGAGTCAGGTTTCCACTCTGGCCGACAACCGCTACCTTATTTTTGTTAACAAGGTCGATAAACTCCTCGTTCGTAATCTCCACATGAAAACCTGGAACAGCTTCCAGCTTATCAATCGTGCCACCAGTATGCCCCAGTCCTCTTCCTGACATCTTGGCTACCGGAACACCTAAAGAAGCAACAAGGGGAGCAAGGACAAGCGTTGTAGTATCCCCTACACCACCTGTGGAATGCTTGTCCACTTTAACTCCTTCGATACCTGATAAATCAATTTGGTCGCCCGATTCCACCATCGCCATCGTCAGTGCTGCTCGCTCGTCACTCGTCATATCCCGAAAAAAAACTGCCATTGAAAATGCAGACATCTGATAATCAGGAATTTCATCATTCGTATATCCCTGGATCATAAATTTTATTTCTTCCTGTGTTAGTGCTGAACCGTTACGCTTCTTTTCTATCAAATCCACCATTCTCATCGTGTTGGTCCCCTTTCTCTCTGACAGCTTAAAGGTTAAAAACCAAACTACATGTTTTCAACTGTATTTTTTACGAGTGCCAGGAAGTTTTCTCTAACCTTCTCGGTTGTTTCGATCACTTCTTCATGATTCAGCGGCTGTTCAAGAATTCCTGCTGCCATATTAGAAATACAAGAGATGCCAAGCACTTCCATCCCGGCATGACGAGCGACAATTACTTCAGGCACTGTAGACATCCCAACTGCGTCTCCCCCGAGCGTTCTGATCATTCTTATTTCTGCAGGTGTTTCATAAGTAGGACCGCTCATACCTATGTAGACGCCTTTTTGAAGTTTCATACCAAGATCGGTTGCTGTTTTGTGCGCTATATCTTGCAGCTGTTTAGAATATGCCGTTGACATATCAGGAAAGCGAACACCCATATCCTTATCATTCGGTCCGATCAAAGGGTTCGTTCCCATAAAATTAATATGGTCTTCGATCACCATGAGGTCTCCTGGCTCGAAGCTTTCATTAACTCCTCCTGCAGCATTCGTCACGATAACAGTATCGATCCCCAATTCTCGCATCACACGAACCGGGAATGTAACTTTATCCATGCTGTAGCCTTCATAAAAATGAAAGCGTCCCTGCATAGCAGCTACATTTTTTCCTTTTAGTTGGCCAAAAACAAATTGCCCTGCATGCCCTTCAACTGTCGAAACAGGGAAGTTTGGAATGTCTTCATATGAAATTTTAACGGGATTTTCTATTTCATCGGCAAGTACGCCGAGCCCTGATCCAAGAATTAATCCCAGGGAAGGTTGAAACGTAACTTTTTGTTTAATAAAAGATGCAGCATCTTTAATTTCTTGTCTAATGACTGCCAAATCGGATTCCTCCCTACCAAAAACTGAATTTATTTCTTTAACTGATTTAAAAAGCTTTGACCATGTTCCGGCATTTTCACTCCAAAGTTATCTGCAACAGTAGCACCTATATCAGCAAATGTTTTTCGTAATCCCAGGTCCTTCCCCTCATCGATTCCTTTGTAATAGGCGACCAATGGTACATATTCCCGGGTATGATCTGTACCTTGATGGACTGGATCATTTCCATGGTCAGCTGTGATTAGTAGTAAATCATCTTCTCTTAGCTTTTCGAGAACTTCCGGAAGACGCTCGTCATACGCCTCAAGTGCATTGCCATATCCTTCAGGATCTCTTCTGTGACCATATTTCGCATCAAAATCAACAAGGTTCAAGAAGCTAAGCCCTTCGAAATCCATATCCTGTGATTGGACCAATTTATCCATACCGTCCATGTTTGACTCTGTCCTGATCGCCTTTGTGACGCCTTCCCCATCATAAATATCAGATATCTTTCCAAGCGCGATCACATTAAAGTTTTCATCCTTCAACTCATTCATAACCGTACGTCCGAAAGGCTTTAACGCATAGTCATGCCTATTAGCTGTCCTTTCGAAGTTCCCAGGATCCCCAACAAAGGGCCTTGCAATCACACGGCCGACCATGTATTCTTTTCTCTTTGTAATTTCGCGAGCAATTTCGCAAATATGATATAATTCATCAATCGGTACGACATCTTCATGTGCAGCGATTTGAAGAACAGAATCGGCTGAAGTGTATACAATGAGTGCTCCTGTTTCCATATGCTCTTTGCCTAATTCCTTAATAATCTCAGTTCCGGAAGCAGGTTTGTTTCCGATCACTTTCCTTTTCGTCCTTTTTTCCAGTTCTGAAATAAGTTCTTCCGGAAACCCATCCGGAAATGTTCGAAACGGTTGTTCAATATGTAAGCCCATAATTTCCCAGTGGCCTGTCATCGTATCTTTCCCATTGGATGCTTCTTCCATTTTTGCATAATGCGCAAGCGGAGAAGGAGATTCTTTTATCCCCTGGACTTCTCTTATATTTCCAAGACCGAGCTTTTCCATGTTAGGCATCTTTAATCCACCCATGTGATCGGCGATGTGTCCAAGTGTATCTGCACCCTTGTCCCCAAAATCTTCAGCGTCTGATGCTTCCCCGATCCCTACAGAATCCAGTACGATTAAAAAGATTCTTTTAAAAGTTGACATAAAACAGCCTCCGTTCTTTTTTTATTTACAGTCAATCTTTGCTCATTTAAGTACTATTCCCGTTGTATGAGCTAAAAAAACGGCAATAAACTCTTCAAAACTCTCAAACAAAACTTTAAAAATCCGTATCGAATATAAAGAAAAAGAAAACTCGGCTTTGGCCAAGTAGTATAATAAAACAGAAAAAAAGAGCCTTATGCTCTTGGGTGGTAAGTAGAATAAATATCTTTTAATCTGGTTTTGGTCACATGTGTGTATATCTGAGTCGTTGATATATCAGCATGTCCAAGAAGTTCCTGAACTGCACGCAAATCAGCCCCATTTTCAAGTAGATGGGTAGCAAACGAATGCCTCAACGTATGGGGGGTCAATGGTTTATTAATGTTTGCTTCTAATGCAAGTTTCTTTAGTATTTTCCAAAAGCCCTGCCGTGACAAGTGTTCCCCATGATGATTCAAAAAAAGAGAATCAGATTTTTTCCCTTTTAAAAGCTGGGGACGCCCTTTTTCAATATAATCAGTCAAAGCCTTTTTGGCCATTTTCCCAAGCGGAACAATGCGCTCTTTATTTCCCTTTCCAAGAGTCCGTATAAACCCCATCGTTAAATGGACATCGTTTAACGTGAGCTCAACTAGTTCGGTAACCCGGAGCCCTGTCGCATATAGCACTTCAAGCATCGCCTTATCTCTTAAACCAAAGGCATTATTAGCTTTCGGGGCTTCCATAAGTGTTTCAACTTCTGCAGTTGAAAGTATCTTCGGCAACTTTCTTTCTGTCTTCGGTGTTTCAATATGCACGGAAGGATCCTGCTCCGCTGCTTTTTCACGCAACAAAAACTGGTGAAACGCCCTGATGCTTGCAACGTTCCTTGCGATGGTGGCAGAAGCTTTTCCAGAGTCCTTCAACTGGTAAAGAAAATTTAAAATATGAACTCTTCTCACATCATTAAAGGATTGGATAGATTCTTTTTCTTTTAAAAAATCCGTGTATTGATTTAAGTCCCTTCGATACGCATCCAGTGTATTTTGCGACAAACTTCTCTCAACAATCAAATAATGCAAAAAATCTTGCACATTTTCTTTCATAACTGGTACGCTCCTCTACTCACCGTTACGCAAAAAGTATTGCAAACGATCTCCCCACGTACTGCCAGCGTCTGTCGTCTCCATCTGGATCACTTTTACAGCTTTTCCCTGGGGCTCATCATAACGATGGTAGTTTTGATATTCCTGGTTTACCCAGAGTAACCCATAATAAAAAAGTAGAGTACATATTGTAAAAAGGCCAAAAACTTTTACCGTATCCCAGACTAACACTATCCCTTTTCTCATCCTATCACTCCCAGACTCCTTATCATCCTATTAAAAGATATGACAAAGGAGACACTTTTTATACGTTCAACCCGGGATTTGATTTAAAAAAGATAGATAGAAAGCCAGTAAAGCGATATGTACCTACAAAGATGGTAATTATTCAACACCATCTTCCTGGCAACGGTGGCAAATTCCATGAAACGTTAAACGGTGATCTTTTATTTTAAACTTCCAATCTCGTTCAACTACCTGTTCGACATCGCCCAGAAGGTCTTCCTGAATTTCATCGACAGAACCACATTCAATACAAACAAGATGGTGATGAAAGTGCGCAGCACCTTCTTGCCTCAAATCAAAACGTGAGACTCCGTCTCCAAAATTAATTTTATCGACAATTTTAAGTTCAGCAAGAAGTTCCAGTGTTCGATATACCGTTGCAAGGCCGATTTCAGGAGATTTTTCTTTTACTAACAAATAAACATCTTCAGCACTTAAATGATCCTCTTCATTTTCAAGCAAGACTCTTACCGTAGCTTCACGCTGCGGAGTCAATTTGTAACTTTGAGAATGAAGCTGCTTTTTAATTCGATCGATTCTGCTTTCCATTTCCCATACCCTCCCTCGACCGACTAACAACTTCATTATAATCACTGCCTAAAAGGGTGTCAAATTAAAATAATTATAATCAAAAACGGATATTTTTTATCACTTTATAATTATTATAAATTACTAAAGCGTTATATATTAAAAAATTGATCCGACAACCGCCTTTATAAGTAACGGAGAGATGTATGCTTCAAACACGGAAGCTAATCCAAGTATTAATCCGACTGTCACTACCAGTAAAGAATACCTGAAAAACTGTGGTAGGATAGGCTCGGTTCGCTGTTTTACAAATAACTGCCTCATCACCTTTAAAGAAAAAGTTACAGAAGCGGTGCCTACAATGATAAAAGCCGGTACAGATAAAACGTTCTGCGGAAGCACAGACACGAATGAAAGCATAAATCCCGGCCAGCTCATCTGGTTTACAAGGAACCCCACGGTAAAGCCAACTACGATTCCTTTTAAGAACAGCATAACAAGGATAATCGGAAGCCCAATGATCGTTAGACCGAGTAGCCACATTAAACCAATATACTTCATGTAATGCATAAAGCTCTGTGAGAGCATATCTCCAGAAGATGCAAACTCCCCTTCTGAAACCTGTCCAAAGAAACGGGTTAAATATAAATAGAGATCTTGTTTTTGGGATAAGCTCAAACTGTTTACAATAATAGCTCCGAAAATAATTCCCATTAAAAACAAGACGACAATGAACGTGTAAACAGATAAGTGATCCTGTATATGGCTTGATATGATGCTCTTTACTCTACTTTGCATAATGGCCGCCCTCCTGTAACTGCTTTTGTTCCATTCTATGAATGCAACACAGTCTCTATGACAGGTTGGGCTCAGATATCGTTTTTAGTAGAGAAAATAATAGAGAGACATCTTCTTTAAAGGCTGTTTCGTAATCACTGTTTGGAGGAAGCAGTTAAGGTGTGATCGGGTGGTTAGCCTCCTCGGCGCAAAGCATTATGACGGTGACTACAGTGTTAGCTCTCTGCATTATTTGAGGTCACCAAATCCGTTATTTGTGACAAACGGCCATTTTTTTATAATTATAGGTCACTGGTTCCTCTATTTACCGGGAAAACGCCTATTTTGATTCGCTATCTTGCAAATAGCGGAACTTATGACCTTGTTTTTTTCAAAAGCAGTGTATTTTCACAAATAGAGGATTCAATGACCTATAACTTTAAACCCCTGATTTCCAGGCGTTCATGTATTGTCTAAGATGCCTTGCTCTCATGCTGGCTACTGATGCCCCCATTTCCCAGGGGTCTCTCACCTTAAAACAATAATCTTTTAGAAAGAGCCTTTTTACTTCAATCCACTTTTCCGTACTTTCCTGCTCCCCCAGTCCTTAGTTTCAGTTCTCCATTCCTCGCTTTACCGATTGTTTCTGCTATTTTTTTTGGAACAACTTCAGCCAGGTCCCTTTCAGAAACATAGTGGAGGATCGCCATTTCTGTCCCGAAGTGATCAAGCAATTTTTGGAGTGTTTTTGGCCCGAGGCCCGGAATGAATTCAAGCGGGACCTGATGGAAGTATGGCGGCCTTTCCCTTTGCCTTCCTGATGAATCCGCCAGTTCTTCAAGCCTGTCAAAAACACCTTTCACTAACGTGGTTTCTCCACAAGCAGGACACACATTCGCCGATTCTGGTTCTATTACGGAAAAGCAGCTCGCGCAGCTCGTCCTATGGTACTTCCCAAGCCGGGGATCCAGGCCATAATTTGCGAGAATCTTTCTTCCTCCCTCGTTTCTTAAAGCCATCTTGAATTCTTTATATGTTGAAGCATGAAGTTCCAGCTTTTGATATTCTCTCGCGATTTTCCCAACAGAATGTGCATCTGAGTTAGTGAGAAAGGGGTACCGATTCAGTTCTTGAATCTGATCAGCCATTTGGGTGTCAGAGCTTAACCCCAGCTCAACCGCATCTATTAAAGAAGGATGAAATATTTCAGTTAACGACTTGCTAACACCTTTTCCATATAAACTTTTAAAAGGCGTGAAAATATGGGCAGGAATGAAAAGCCCTCCAAGTTCTTTTGCTTTTTCTTGCAGTGTCTTTGCATCTTCATAAATTCTCTGGGAACTGAGTGTTATATTCTTCATTCTGGCAGAAAGCCAATTGGTAAAATGTTTCATTTTAGAAATATTAGGTAAATAAACTAATACATGAACGGGACCCTTACAGTTTTTATCGTAAAGTTCTATCTCACAGCCGGGTATCAAGGTAAGATTTTCAAATTGTAACCCGCCGTCCTCTAAGGCGACAACGGTCCCATCAGACACTAACCCTTCCAACTCAGATATTACCTCAGGAACATGGCAATCAATAATCCCTATCATATTCATCCCTTTTACCAGGGCAGCTTCTTTCAGGATATTTTGCAACGTTAATGACTTGCTTCCCGTAATTTTTACAGGTCTTCCTGATTCAGTCCTTCCTATATGAATATGAAAATCGGCGAATATTTCCAAAAATCTCACCCTTAAGTTTGTGATTTTAAATACAGAAACGCATATGCGGTTTTCGCATCATGGATGGTCTGATTTTCTACCATTTCTTGCATTTCATCGAGGCTTACTTCCAACACATCAAGAAATTCATCTTCATCCGCATGTTGATCACCTGTTTTTTCAAGACCTTCAGCAACGTAAAGGTGGACGAGTTCATCTGCAAACCCTGGAGAAGTATAGAAAGAAATAATCTTTCTCAGGTTTTCACATTCGTATCCTGTTTCTTCTGCCAGTTCTCTTTTAGCTGTTTCCATCGGGTCTTCACCCGGTTCGAGTTTTCCGGCAGGTATCTCAACGATCGTCTTTTCCAGAGCTTTTCTATATTGTTGTACCATCAGGACCTTTTGGTCGGAAGTAACAGCGATTACCGCTACTGCTCCCGGATGCTTAATCAATTCTCTCTTGCTGGTTTTTCCGTTTGGCAGTTCAACCTCTTCGACCCGGAGATTAATAATTTTGCCGTCATAAATATTTTCTGTTGAAAGGGTCTTTTCCTTTAAATGGTCCACGATATCAACTCCCTGTTCTATGAGTAATAAAATCTACATAAAGTCTATCATAACAGGACATGATTAGTAACATGACGACCCTTATCGCAGGCTTAGCATTCATGAAAATGAAGGAGATGTTTAAATGAAAATCTACATTAAAGAAAAGAGCATTACAATGGTAGGTAAGCCATGGCAAATAAAATCAATGATCAAGCAATATATGCAGCAGTACGAAACAGTGGAAGAATGGATTCAAGGCCCCGAAGGAAAACAACCTAAAAAAGACCACCTGAGGTTGCTTAGTTAATTACAAAAAAAGAAAGCTGCACTATGGCAGCTTTGTGCTGATTTGTTAGACAATCTCTGTCTTAAAAACGGATTTCATATGGTTTAAGAAAACATCATGGTTTTCAGTAAACGTTGCCATTGCGTTTTGATGAGCAACCGTTTTAAAGCCTCTGGCATAAGCGCCATACGCTGTTAAAAAGTCGCATATGTCCGTACATACTCCTGTTAAATGAACTTTCTCCACGTTCTTTGCCTTTAAATGTGATTCAAGGTCTGTGTTAAAGAAGGCATCATACTCAGGTTTTGGTATGTATTTTACATTTTCATCCCCTTTATGTTGTTCGAACCATGCTTTAAGGTCCCCGAATAGCTCCTGTCCCCATGTTCCCTTCACGTTATGTGACGGCCACAATTCAAAGTGTGTATCATTCTCCTCATGCGCATCCATGCAAACCACAACTTCTTGACCTCTGGAAAGAAAGTCATCCGCTAAGTCAATAATATGCTTTACAATCGCCTGTGCCGGTTCCCCTGCTGTAAGGCTTCCTTCACTATGCACAAAATCGTTGCTCATATCAATAATCAACAATGCATTCTTAGCCACTATTAAAGCCCTCCTTTTTGATACTACTATAGCAATTGCCGAGACAAGTGACAAGACACTTATTGCTGAATTTTTCTCTAAGCAATTCATATGTTTGGTTAAAAAAAGTAAAAGCGATAAAATAAAGTTACTACATAAATGCAGGAGGGATTGGATGAAAAAAAACAGACTTGGAAATTCAGAACTTTTTGTAAGTGAAATCGGACTTGGAAGCATGTCCCTTGGCGATGAAAAATACAAAGCGATCCGTATTGTTCATGAAGCAATTGACCAGGGGGTAAATTTCATTGATACCGCCGATCTATATGACTTTGGGGAAAATGAGCAAATTTTAGGCGAAGCCTTAAAAGGAAAAAGGGAAGAAATCATTCTTGCAACAAAAGCCGGTAACAGCTGGAACGAAAATAAGGACAGCTGGCATTGGGATCCCTCAAAAAAGCATATCAAGTCTGCTGTTAAAGATAGCCTGCAGCGCTTAAAAACGGATTATATCGACCTATACCAGCTGCATGGCGGGACGATTGATGATCCTATCGACGAAACGATAGAAGCATTCGAAGAACTAAAGAGTGAGGGGCTTATCCGTTACTATGGTATTTCAAGCATCCGGCCAAACGTGATCCGTGAGTATGTTAAACGGTCTAACATTTCGAGCGTGATGATGCAGTACAGTATTCTTGATCGAAGGCCGGAAGAAGAAATATTGCCTTTGCTGGAGAAAAAGGACATAAGCGTTATAGCAAGGGGCCCACTCGCTAAAGGCATGCTGACTGAAAGAGCGGAAGAGAAAATCAAAGATAACGGATTTTTAGATTATTCGAAAGAAGAGATTCTACAATTAAATAACAAACTCTCAGAGTTGACCAGCAAAGAGTTTTCCAAAACACAATTAGCATTACGGTACCCGTTAAGCAACCCTGCAGTAGCAACCGTTATTCCGGGTGCCAGCAGCGTCGAACAGCTCCTGGATAACGTATCTGCCCAGAACTCCCCTTCGCTTTCTGATAAACAGGTTTCTTATATCAAGGAAATATCCAAAGTAAATAAGTATGATAAACACAGATAAAGAAGACATGCCGAGATACGCTTTTGTTGAATAATGAAAAAAAAGACAGGGATGTTATCCCTGTCCAATCCTTTAATAAGCTTCAAGTTTAACGTCTTCATCTACAATCAGTTCTGGCTCTGTGTCATTCTTAATATCTTCAACGGTAAACCCTCTGGCAACCTCGACTAATTTCAATCCTTCTTCTGTCACATCGATAACCGCTCTATCGGTAATGATACGGTCGACCACACCTTCTCCTGTCAAAGGTAGACTGCAGGAATCCAAAATCTTTGACTCACCGTTTTTATTCACATGGTCCATGATAACGACAATGCGCTTCGCACCGTGCACAAGGTCCATCGCTCCGCCCATTCCTTTGATCATTTTTCCGGGAATCATCCAGTTGGCAAGGTCTCCATCTTTTGAAACTTCCATACCTCCAAGGATCGCAACATCGATATGGCCTCCGCGGATCATGGCAAATGATTCTGCGCTGTCAAAATAAGCAGCTCCTTTAATAGCCGTAACCGTTTCTTTCCCTGCATTGATTAAATCCGGATCAACTTTGTTTTCCTCGGGGTACGGACCTATTCCAAGAAGACCGTTTTCCGATTGCAGCACTACTGTTTTATCCTCAGGAATATGGTTTGCTACAAGCGTCGGCATTCCGATTCCTAGATTAACGTAAAATCCGTCTTGAATTTCCTTTTCTGCTCTTCTAGCAATTTTTTCGCGAACTTTTGCTTTTTCTTCTCTTGTCATCGCCATTCTATCGCCTCCTATCGAGTCGTTAAACGTTCTATGCGTTTTTCTTGCTCTCCAACAATCAGCTTTTGGACATAGATCCCCGGTGTATGCACTTCATCCGGATCGATTTCTCCCGCATCAACAAGTTCTTCCACTTCCGCGATCGTTACTTTTCCGGCAGCAGCAATCATCGGGTTAAAGTTTCTGGCGGTTTTATTAAAAACGAGGTTCCCCATCGTATCCGCTTTCGCAGCTCTGACCAGACTAAAGTCTGCTGTGATTCCCCTCTCAAGCAAATAATCCTTACCGTCAAAGTTACGTACTTCTCTTCCTTCTGCTAGGGGAGTACCAACTCCAGCAGGTGTATAAAACGCAGGAATACCAGCACCGCCGGCACGGATTTTTTCTGCGAGAGTTCCCTGTGGAGTCAGCTCAACTTCAAGCTCTCCAGACAGTACCTGACGTTCAAATTCCTTGTTTTCACCCACATAAGAGCCGACCATTTTTTTTATCTGTTTATTTTTCAATAAGAGGCCGAGTCCCCAGTCATCCACTCCACAGTTATTCGAAATAACCGTTAAATCTTTTACACCTGTATTTTTTAGTGCAATAATTAAATTTTCCGGAATCCCTACTAACCCAAAGCCTCCGACAAGAATGGTTGCACCGTCCTTAATGTCTTTTACGGCATCATCAAATGACGTCAACACTTCTTTCATTCTGTTCACTCCTTTGAAATATGTACTAAATTTAAAGCGCTTACATTAAGGGCGTTCTACTATTGTCGCTACACCCTGTCCACCGCCAATACAAAGTGTTGCAAGCCCGTATTTCCCGTTTCGGCGTTCCAGTTCATGCAACAGCGTAACAAGGATTCTTGTGCCGCTTGCACCGATCGGATGCCCGAGTGCGATCGCACCGCCGTTAACGTTAAGAATATCGTTATTAAAGTCCAGGTCTCTTCCTACTGCCAAAGACTGGGCTGCAAATGCTTCGTTCGCCTCGATTAAATCTATATCCTTGATTGAAACCCCTGCTCGCTCAAGCGCTTTTTTGGTAGCAGGTACCGGTCCTAATCCCATCACACTTGGATCGACGCCGCCGCTTGCGTTCGATTTAATAATCGCCAAAGGTTTTACTCCAAGTTCTTCCGCCTTTTTCCTGCTCATTAAGACAACTGCTGCAGCTCCGTCGTTAATTCCAGAAGCATTTCCTGCTGTTACCATGCCATCCTTTTTGAAAGCTGGACGAAGTTTACCAAGTTTTTCAGCTGAAGTATTTGCTTTTACGTACTCATCCTGATCAAATATAACCGGATCGCCTTTACGCTGTGGAATAGAAACTGGTACTATTTCATCTTTAAAACGCCCCGCTTCGATTGCTTCAGAAGCCTTCTTCTGGCTTTCCGCAGAAAATTTATCCAGCTCTTCACGAGATAACTTATATGAATCACAAAGGTTCTCAGCGGTTATTCCCATATGATAATCATTGAAAGCACACCAGAGACCGTCTTTTATCATGCTGTCCACTACTTTTTTATCGCCCATCCGGTATCCTTCACGAGCACCTTCCAAAAGATAAGGTGCCTGGCTCATATTTTCCATCCCGCCAGCTACCACAATCTCTTGATCTCCTAAAAGAATGGACTGTGCTGCTAAATGAACCGCTTTCAAACCTGAACCGCAAACTTTATTTATCGTCATCGATGGAGTGGTTTCAGGCAAACCTGCCTTCATCGCAGCCTGGCGTGCAGGATTCTGCCCTAATCCCGCCTGTAAGACATTACCCATGATTACTTCCTCGACCTGGTCCCCTTTGACTCCCGCTCTTTCAAGCGCCGATTTAATTACTAATGCTCCAAGCTCAGGAGCAGAAACATCTTTCAAACCCCCGCCAAAGGAGCCAATTGGTGTTCTTACTGCACTAACGATGACTACATCTTGCTGTGACATAATGGTTTCCTCCTTTTTATATTGGCTCTATAAAAGATTGTTTTAAGGAACAACGAAGGAAAGCACCTGCGACCTTCCAATAACCCCAGGTTTAATAATCGGTTTACAAGAGCGTAGCGAATAGATTCGTTGTGTCCCTACCTTCGTCAAGCTTGTATAAAAGAAGCCTGGCCACAAAAGAACAAAAAGTTTCCAAATAGAGCCATTATGTTAGAAAGTACAAAAAAGCCGCTACTTCTACAATATTCTCAATCCGTTCTCTGATTTCCTCCTAACTCATAAGAATTAAAAAAATTCAATTAATTTCTTGTGTGTTCTATGCGCGTTTGATTAAATAGTAAATAGAGCGCTTTCAATACACAGGAGGTAAAGTCATATGAATCTTCCAGAGAAAGTTACATTGATTGAAGTAGGACCTCGTGACGGCTTACAGAATGAATCAAACCAGGTGCCGACCGAAGCAAAAATTTCGTTTATCAAATCATTGAAAAAAGCTGGTATCCAGGAGATGGAGTTGACTTCCTTTGTCTCCCCAAAATGGGTTCCCCAGATGAAGGATGCTAGTGAGATCATTGAAAACTGCCTTGATGAAACACGCAATTATGTCCTGGCGCCAAACCGTAAAGGGGTAGACAGGGTAATGGAAACGGAATGTAAAAACATTGCGCTATTTGTTGGGGTCAGTGAAACATTTAATAAAAAAAACATCAATAAAACAACAAAAGAAAGCCTTGAGGAGCTAATTCCAATTATCAAAGAATTAAAAGAAAACGGGTTCTTTGTAAGGACCTGCATTTCTACAGCCTTTTATTGCCCTTATGAAGGAAAGGTTGATCCGAAAAATGTACTGGATCTCTGCAGGGAATTTGTTGAATCAGGGGTTGACGAACTGAGTGTTGCCGATACTATCGGGATGGCAAATCCAAAAGACTCTTACAATCTGTTTTCACTTCTTAAAAAGGAGCTTCCTTCTGTGTTGCTAACTGCACATTTCCATGACACACGGGGAATGGCACTCGCGAACATCTTTGCCTGTTTGCAGGCAGGTGTCACTCGTTTCGACAGTTCAGCAGGAGGGCTTGGCGGTTGTCCGTTTGCCCCCGGTGCAACAGGAAATGTAGCCACTGAAGATGTGGTTTATATGCTCCATCAAATGGGCATCCAAACAGGCATAAACCTGGATCAGCTGCTTGAGGCAGTCGACGGGATCAAGGAATATGTATCACGCCCGATCGAAAGTAAATATTATAGGGTCTCCCAATCAAGAGAAAAGCAAAACACAAAATGACCAGAAAGAAAGCAAGAGGCAAATGAACGCCTCTTGCTTTTTGTTTTTTTAGAAGATGGATAAAAAAAGCACCAGTTTTAACTGATGCCTGATTGGTTGTATCTCAACCTTTGACCAATGTGATGACAACACTGTATATTAATGCAAGAACTGCGCCGGTAATCAATTTCACTTTGTCAAAACGAGTTTTTTTCACCCGGTCAACGATCCAGGTAATAATAACATATGCACCAAAGAAAATTAAAAAATAAAGCAAAAAGTTCATTTCTGTGGATCCTCCTAATCAGCGAAGAGCAGACTGATCATTATTGATAAAACGCATTCGTGGATTCAACATTTGATTAGGGCTTTTTAACTGAAAGCAACTGTATTTCTTTACAAAGTCTATTGTCATCTCATCATCAAAAAATACTTGATATTTTTTTTCTAAAAACACCGGCAAATAATTGGTTTGAAGGGCCCCTTCGGTTTCTTCGGCTTTTTCTACAAGCCGCAGTTCAGTGACTCCATTAACGACACATCCGCAATCGTCAATATCATAATAAAGTTCCAGAACGGTTCCTGGATAACACTTCACTTGTTCCTCTAGTTTTGTTTTGGCTTCTTCCGTAAAACGTATTTCCAATTTAATCCCTCATTATTGTTGTTATTCTTCATCGAACTTTTCTAAGACTTCAATGGCCCAATCGCACCATTCGATCCAATTTTTCATATATCTCATACCATATTCAAGTGTAAGGTATTCCCCTAGCTCTTGCTTTGGAACTTTTTCATCCGGAAAATTCAACCTTTTCCACCGCTCCATAAAAGCGAGGCCATCCGTATGCAGCTTCTTCGTCTTATTCAAATAAGTAATTGCCTCTTTACTTGAAATTAAATGGAACAGCGATACTCTCATTAACTGTTCGTCTTTTAATTTCGGTTGACCGACTGTATCCCTGGCAAGCCATTGTATTAAGTCCTCATATCCCTTTGATTCGATCGAATATATTTTTTTATCAGGATACTCTTCCTGGTGAATAATTTTTGAAGATACAAGCTCCTCTTTTTCCATTTTACCGAGCTCCCGATATATCTGGGTATGGTGGGCTGTCCAAAAATGGGTCATCGTTTCTTTAAATCGCTGGGCAAGTTCGTACCCTGTAGAAGGTTCTTTTGATAGCAGACCTAATAATGCGTATCGTAAAGCCATTTTATATCGTCCCTTATTAGTAATAGTTTTTATTTTACCATATAAGGTGACAATCTTTCTAACTTCAACTATCTGCTTCATCACAGAGAATTTATTATAAAAATAACACATTTAAAGTTGATGTTATTCCTATTCATCCATATACTTATGATATGTGATAATGCACATAAATGTAAAGGAGGTCTTTTGCTTGGGCTTTTTAACAAAATTCAGCTTGAAAAATCCGGTCGCAGTCTTTATTCTAGCCTTTTTATTGATCATTGGCGGACTTTATTCTTTTACTAATCTTAAAGTAGACTTGCTTCCAGATATCGAATTTCCACAAATCTCTGTGGAGGTAGTCTATCCGGGGGCTTCTCCTCAAGATGTCAATGAACAGGTAACATCAAAACTGGAAGACAAATTTGAATCTATAGAAGGGGTTAAAAAAGTACAGACTTCTTCTTTTGAAAGCATTGCTATTCTTAATCTTGAATTTCCCTTTAATACGGATATGGAAGATGTGGAGCAGCAGTTAAACACTTATATTAAAGAAGCTTCACTTCCTGAAAGTGTCTCTACCAAGGTGAACCGTTTTTCTTTTGGTTCTTTTCCAATCTTCAATATTTCGTTGTTCCCTAAGGGAGACACCGATCTAGAAGCAATCGTTGAAGAAGAGATTGTACCTGAGTTAAATAAGATCCAGGGAATAAACAGTGTTTCAGTCGGAGGAGCCAAAGAAGAGCTTGTCCAGATTTCAGTCGATAAAGATAAGGCGAATCGTTACGGATTAAGCCTGGACCAGGTCAAAAAGCAAATCAATGATAAGTTTCTCTCATTTCCAGCAGGTTCTATCACGGAAGACAGTATCCAGGTACCTGTTCGTGTAGAAGAAGATATCGATTCATTAGATGCTTTGAAAAATCTTCCGCTTACCGTAAATCCTATTGCATCTGCCCCACAGCAGAATAGTGGAAACGGCAGTCCTCAGGGAGGGCCTCCTGCCAGTGCACCAGATGTTTCAACACAACAAGCAGCACCGTCTGTTACTTTAAATGATATTGCTGAAATAGAACCAATCAGCGACCAGCCAGAGTTTACGAGATATAATTTGAAAGATTCATTGTCCATGGCCATTACAAAAAAACAAAACGCCAACACAGTTGAAGTAGCCGACAAAACTCTTGAAATATTAAATGATTATCAGGATAAAATCGATTATGCGATTGGGTTTGATTCAGCAGAAGGAATCAAGAAATCCGTTGAAACATTAGTTCGTGAAGGCCTTTTAGGAGCTCTGTTCGCTTCAGTTGCCGTGTTGTTGTTTTTACGAAACTTCAGGGCAACCATTATTGCGATCATTTCCATCCCTTTATCGCTTCTTGTTTCCGTTATTTTCTTGAATCAGCTTGATATTACGTTAAATATTATGACGCTCGGCGGAATGGCCGTTGCTGTTGGACGTGTCGTCGATGACAGCATTGTTGTTATCGAAAACATATTCAGGCGTGTTCGAAAAGCTGACAGCCAGATAAATGATGAGATCGTAAAGCAATCAACAAAAGAAATTTTAAAGGCAATAACCTCTTCTACCATCACAACAGTCGTTGTATTTTTACCGCTTGGTTTAGTAGGCGGTGTAACGGGAGAGTTTTTCCTTCCGTTTGCTTTAACAATCGTTTTTGCCCTGTTAACATCATTAATTGTAGCAATAACAATTGTGCCGATTCTGGCTAAGTTTTCTTTTAAAAAAGTACCAAAAGAATCAAAAGAAAGCTCACTTCAACGCTGGTATGGATCCGTTATCGAAAAATCGCTAAAGCATAAACTGCTTGTCATGATCTTATCGTTCCTATTACTTGCAGGTTCGTTTGCTATCGTACCGACGCTTGGCTTTACTTTCCTGCCGAACGAAGACCAAAAAACGCTGGTCGCAAGCATCGAGCTTCCATCTTCTACAACGATTGAAAAAACCAATGATGTATCGTTAAAGATCGAAGAGATGTTACTTGATAAAGATTCTATTAAAGAAGTAACAACCGGTGTCGGCAGCCGCGATTTCAGAACCGGTTTAAAACGTGAAAATCAGGCAAACTATTTCATTAACTTAAAAGACGGAGTAAATGTAGAAAAGGCAATTGAAGCCATCGAAAGTGATATGGAGGATATCGCCGACAACTATGCGGAAGGTGCAACTCTTGGGGTTCAAGAACTTCAAACAGGTGGTCCTCCGACAAACAACAATGTTAATATTGACCTCTATTCAACCGATCTTGATGCTCTTCAGGATGCAGCAGACCGAGTAGAGGATTATATGCAAAAACAAGGCGATTTAAAATATGTGAGCAACAACTTATCAGAAAAACAAACACAGTGGATTGTAGATATTAATCCAGAAAAAGCTGCTGAACTTGGGGTATCAGGATTTCAGATCCTCGGCACTGTCTCCGACCAAACGAAGCCTGTTACTGTTGGTCCTTTAGTTCTTGGGGAGCAAGAACAGACCATCGAATTAACTTATGATGAGGATCTTCAATCTCTCGGTGAGTTAAAGAATACTAAAGTATTTACAAAGCAAGGGCCAGTGAACCTCTCAGAACTTGCGGAAGTAAAACAGGTTGAAAACGTAACAGCGATTCAAAAGCTAGACGGTAAAATCTTTGCTCGTGTTTCTGCTCAAATCAATAGTGATAATATTCGAGAAGTTTCCACCAATGTGATAAACGGCGTTAAAGATGATGTTGACCTTCCTGACAATGTATCGTTAGAAGGAGGGGGCGGAAGCGATGAAACCCTGAAAACCTTCCAGGATCTAGGCCTTGCGATGCTTGTTGCAATCGGCCTTGTATATTTGACCATGTTGATTACATTTGGAAAAGCGAGAATTCCTTTCGTTATCCTTTCTTCTCTTATCTTTGTACCGATCGGCTCTCTTGTCGGCCTCTATTTAGCCGATGAACCTTTATCAGTCAGTGCGATGATCGGCTTGCTGATGTTGATCGGTATCGTTACAACAAACGCTATTGTGCTTGTTGACAGAATCGGGCAA
This sequence comes from Exobacillus caeni, assembly GCF_005747095.1. Classification (GTDB taxonomy): domain Bacteria; phylum Bacillota; class Bacilli; order Bacillales; family Guptibacillaceae; genus Exobacillus; species Exobacillus caeni. The sequence continues at coordinate 69,065 of NZ_SWLG01000018.1, forward strand.
AACAGGGAAGAAAAAGGTTTAACTATCCGGGAATCCCTTATAGAAGCAGGAAAAACACGGCTCCGCCCAATTCTTATGACTGCATTTGCGACTATCGCTGCATTAATACCGTTGGCTCTGACTACCTCATCAGGTACGTTAATTTCTAAAGGGTTGGCGATTGTTGTAATCGGAGGATTAACCTCTTCCACATTATTAACTCTGATTATCGTTCCCGTAATTTATGAACTGTTCTTTATTCGCCAGGTAAGAAAAGAACAACAATCTATCTAGATAAAAGCCGCCCATGAGGCGGCTTTTCATTTTTGCATTCTTTTTTTGTGCTATATGTTGTAATAAAGGAAAGGATGAATATGACAGCAACACGTCGAATCCCTGGATGGTCCATGAGGAAGATTTGCGAAACAAATTACCCTATTCCCTTTATATAGAAGCGCTTGTTCATATTCAGATGGCGGGATGTCCAGCGGAATTAGTTGCTTTGGATGTATTTTGTCTGCCTGTCAACTGTTAAACGAGCGGCGCTTCCATTCCCATGCCGGCCCACTCTTCACGGGAAGGACCATAAATGCCTGGCACTTTTAAACCTGCCTGTCGCATTAGAACGGTCATCTGCCCTCTATGATGGATTTGATGTCGGATTAGAATCATTAAAAAGATACTGTTCGGCATCTCTTCTCCGTACATATCACTTTTCATTGATAATGTGTCATCCTGCCATTGCTCTTTTATAGCCTGTACAAAGTTTTGACAGGTTTCTCTGTAGCTTTTTGCTAGCTCCTTTGCTGAAGGTGGAACATGCTCAGTTTCTGGGGGCGCTATAAAATCCAGCCCAGTACGGCCCATGAGTACCTTCATGCTTGTCACTAAATGCCAAGCAATACGACCTAACGTACGATCCAGGGAAGTTATTCGCTGTGTAAGCGATTCGTCTGTAAGCGTGTCCAGAATTCGCTGAGTTACCTTTTCTTCGTGTTCCCATGTTTTCAAAAAGCCTTCTACTGTTTGGAACATAGATAATCCTCCCATTCCTATCAGGTGATTCTATTTCCTATTCTCCAAAGGATTTTTGTATTCCTTTTTGAGAAACAAAAAAAGCAGGACGACCGATTTGTGATCGTCCTGCTTTAGTTACGCGCCCTAGAGGATTCGAACCTCTGACCCACAGCTTAGAAGGCTGTTGCTCTATCCAGCTGAGCTAAGAGCGCATGATAGAATGACCCGTACGGGATTCGAACCCGTGTTACCGCCGTGAAAGGGCGGTGTCTTAACCACTTGACCAACGGGCCATGACAGTAATCATGGCGGAGAAGGAGGGATTTGAACCCTCGCGCCGCTTACACGACCTACACCCTTAGCAGGGGCGCCCCTTCAGCCACTTGGGTACTTCTCCAACTCAAACAATATGGTGGGCCTGAGTGGACTCGAACCACCGACCTCACGCTTATCAGGCGTGCGCTCTAACCAGCTGAGCTACAGGCCCATATTGATGGAGCGGGTGATGGGAATCGAACCCACGACATCAGCTTGGAAGGCTGAGGTTTTACCACTAAACTACACCCGCATCTATTAAATTAAAAATTACTCAATACCGGTGGTCGGGGTCGAACCGACACTCCGTGAGGAACACGATTTTGAGTCGTGCGCGTCTGCCAATTCCGCCACACCGGCGCGTCTGGAGGCGGCACCCGGATTCGAACCGGGGGATAAGGGTTTTGCAGACCCGTGCCTTACCACTTGGCTATGCCGCCTAATCTGGAGCGGAAGACGGGATTCGAACCCGCGACCCCCACCTTGGCAAGGTGGTGTTCTACCACTGAACTACTTCCGCACATATGGCTGGGCTAGCTGGATTCGAACCAGCGCATGACGGAGTCAAAGTCCGTTGCCTTACCGCTTGGCTATAGCCCACTGAATTATATCTAGAGTTTTCAACATGGGTCATCTTGAAAACTTTTCATATTAGCTTCTTTAAATGGGGCGGCTGATGGGAATCGAACCCACGAATGCCGGAACCACAATCCGGTGCGTTAACCACTTCGCCACAACCGCCATCATGGTGGAGGGGGACGGATTCGAACCGCCGAACCCTGAGGGAGCGGATTTACAGTCCGCCGCGTTTAGCCACTTCGCTACCCCTCCAATTAAAAGAGTGGTGGCTCGAGACGGAATCGAACCGCCGACACGAGGATTTTCAGTCCTCTGCTCTACCGACTGAGCTATCGAGCCATGTTTATATAGGTGACCATCATTTTATGCTGTGCTGACACCCTCTGTTCCTTCCTCTACTAGCTTATGCTATCGAAGCAGGCTGTGTCGGAACAACTCA
>NZ_SWLG01000019.1 GCF_005747095.1 Exobacillus caeni
AAAGAAAAAAGCTGGCATACAGCCAACTATTGTTCGGTGAATTAGGGAATTTGTTTCCGCTGAAAATAGGGAATATCTAACCGGTGTTGACAGCTCCAGCTTATACTGTTGAGAAGAATAAACTTTATGGATCTGTACTACATCTTAAAGAGAAAGATTTAAATAAAGAAAATAAATTGTTTTCGAAATAACAGCCCTGGCCCGTGTTGAGATCACGCGTGTCTTTTATGAATTTAATGAAGGATGATGTTTCTATGAGAGTGGCAATAGGCCGAATATTAATAAGGATCCTGCCAATAGTTTATATGGTATTTATATGGATACAGTCAAGCCGCTTTAATCCTGAATCGGTATACAGTCTTTCAGGTCGGATTCCTATGGAGATTCTTCTTATATTAGGAATGTGCCTTGAACTTGCTCATCTTTTTGAATTCGGTTTATTGTACTGCTTATTAATTATTGCATTAATTAGTATAAAACCTTTAACTAGAGCGCAGAATTACCTGGCTTTGTTATTCTCAATCAGTTATGCAGCATTGGATGAAATTCATCAACATTTTGTACCATTTAGATCTACCTCGTTTGAGGACTTAGTGAAAGATATGATAGGAATCTTATTAATATGGTGGATTGTTAAAAGAACATATATTGATAAGAGAAGTTCTAGAGTAGGTAAATTGATGACAGAAATAACACATCGATTAGGTAATTCTCATGAGGAAAAACTTTAAATCAATAAATCGATAGTTCATTGGATAATCTCCCTTGAATAACGTGAAAAATTATAAGAAAGATGCTATTGATAATAATAAAAAAATATGATATTGTTCTTATTAAAGAACGGAATCTCTAAAAGTTCAAAGAGAGACAATCTAAATAATTACTTTACTCACCTTAGATTCTACTAAGAAATATTTAGTTTGTGTTTAAGGTGAAATAAATAAGATATCGTTTTTTTTATCATTTTGTTCTTTATAATGAATATCTCTTTTCGTAATAGGAGGAAACAATGAGTGCTATTGCAGGAATATATCATCTAAATGATGAGCATGTTTCTTCAGATGAGAAGCATATATTAATGAAATCTCTAGAAAGATTCCCTTCAGACGATATCCAGACTTGGTACCGAGATAATGTATTCTTAGGATGTCATGCCCAATGGATAACACCTGAGTCTATAGGAGAGATTTTACCGTTTCATGATAATGAAAGGAAATGTACCATTACTGCTGATGCTATTATAGACAACCGAGAGGAATTGTTCGCGGCTTTACAAGTGAATCGAGAAGATCAAAAAGTAATTCCTGATAGTCTTCTCATTCTATTAGCCTACTATAAGTGGGGGGAAGATTGTCCAAAGTATTTGATTGGTGATTTTGCATTTATGATTTGGGACGAGAGAGAACAAAAACTATTTGGGGCCAGGGATCCATCTGGGTATCGTACTCTATATTATTACAGTAATGACTCTACATTTACCTTTTGCACAACGATAGAACCACTGCTATCTTTACCTACAATAAAAAAACAATTAAATGAAAAATGGTTAGCTGAGTATATAGCTATCTCAGGAATGATTGATACTGTTGATGCACACATAACACCATATCTAAACATATATCAGATTCCCCCATTTCATTCAGTCGTTGTTTCTAAGAATAAACTAAGGCAAAAAAAATACGGGCGTTTTTATTCAGGAGAACAGATTCGTTATAAATCTAATGAAGAATATGTTGAAGCTTTTCAGGAAGTATTTCAAAGCGCCATAAACTCAAGATTACGTACTTATAAAAATATTGGTTCACAACTTAGTGGAGGTTTAGATTCTGGTGCTGTTGTTGGATTTGCTGCAAACGAGCTAAAGAAACAGAATAAATTGCTACATACTTTTAGTTATTTACCACCAAGTGATTTTGTAGATTATACGCCTAAAAGACTCATGCCTAACGAGACTCCCTTTATAAAGAAAACAGTCGATTATGTTGGAGGGATTTCAGATCACTATTACCATTTTGATGGTATTGATTCTTACTCGGAAGTAGATTCAATGTTGAAAATTAATGAAATGCCCTATAAATTTTTTGAGAATTCCTTTTGGTTAAAAGGAATCTTTGAAAAGGCTGGATCTGAAAATATTGGAGTATTACTAAACGGAGATAACGGAAATTTAACGATTTCATGGGGAAACGCACCTTATTATTATTCAGTACTCTTAAGGAAATTAAAATGGATAAAACTTACTCATGAATTAAATCTGTTTAGTAGAAATGTAGGCGGAGCAAGGTTTAGGAATATACCATATATCGCAAGCATGGCTTTTCCTTTTATGAATAAAGTACTCTCAAAACCAACAAGTAAGAAACCTACATTGATTAATCAAGAATTTGCAGAGAGTACAAGAGTTTATGAAAAGTTAAGGGATTTTGGAATAGATGAATCTGGTTGGTTTACTGGAAATGACTTTTTTTCGCAAAGAAGAATGATTTATGATGACATTTGTCCATGGAATGCTGGTAACACGCTCTACGCTAAGCTTTCCTTACAGCATTCTCTATGGAAGCGTGACCCTACTAATGATATAAGAGTTGTAAGATACTGCCTTTCAATTCCAGAAAATCAATATGTCCAAAATGGAATGGACCGAGCTCTAATACGTAGATCAACTGAAAATATATTGCCAGATCAAATTAGGTTGAATCAAAAAATTCGTGGTATACAAGCTGCAGATTGGGTACATAGAATAATTCCACATTGGGATCAATTTATGGAAGAAATTAAACAGTTAAGTTTGGATAAGGAGATATTAAAATACTTCAATTATGACACGTTAAAATTTGCATTACATAAAGGGGCACATGATCCAAATAGAGAGTTAATTTCTGACCCCCATTATCGTGTTCTAAATCAAAGTTTAGTGTTATATCGTTTTATTAAAAATTTTTACTAAAGGAGGTGATATAGATGAAAAAAGTATGGAATGCACCAAAACTAGAGGCACTAGATGTAAAAATGACAATGTGGAACATGGAAGGTAATAATCATGATGGAGCCTGGACAGAGCACATCTCTAATCCAGTAGACCATGATGGTGATGGCGAGATGACTGAAGCAATGATGAGTTAATAATTTTTACATTAAAAAGCCCTTATTTATTCAAATGAATAAGGGCTGTCTTTGTCTTAAGTAATCTTGAGGATACATGGAGTGAAAAAGATGATATTAACGGAGAAAGAATGGATCTACAAAGCTTTTGGTTTAACTGTTAAAAGTGAACTGCTTTTACCAGAATTGTTTATAGAAAATAATCTTAACTTTTTAATAGATGTAGAAATTATAATAGACGATTTAAAAGCGATGTGGAAGTGTTTAGGTGGAGGAAAGGTTGGTTTCATCCTAAAAGAAGATACGGTTCTATTTAAATTAGATGAAATAGCTATCTTTTTAATAGAAAGCGGTAAAAAAATAACCGTTTGTCCACTCTATGATTATAAAGAAGATATAGCTCAAATGATTATTTTAGGAACTTGTATGGGAGCCGTATTAATGCAGAGAAATATCCTTCCCTTACACGGAAGCGCTATTGCAATAAATGGAAAAGCATATGCTATTATTGGAGATTCAGGTGCTGGAAAGTCAACTCTAGCTTCTACATTTATACATCACAATTTTCAAATATTAACGGATGATGTTATAGCTGTTTCACTCTCACAGGATAATTTACCATTTGTCATTCCGTCGTATCCTCGGCAAAAGCTATGGAAGGAAACCCTGAATAAATTTGGAGTAGCCTCTGAAAATTATAAAACGGTATATGGAAGACAAACCAAATATTATGTTCCTATATCAGATACTTTCGTAAAAAATCCTTTACCACTTGCAGGTATTTTTGAACTTGTGAAAACGGAAGAACAGGATGTAGCTATTAAACCAGTCAATGTTCTGGAACAATTATCCAAATTGTTTAATCACACTTACAGAAATTTATTTATCTCAGGATTAAACCGTATAGATTGGCATTTCAATACCTCAACCTATATTTTGAATAACCTAAAGATGTATCAGTTATGTCGTCCAGTTTCTAAGTTTACTGCAAACGAATTAGTCTCGATCATTTTAAAGACTGTCGAAAGGGAGAATGCAAAAAGTGAAAACATTTGAAAAGATTACTCAATACGATGTTATCTCGCAAACTGAAGGGAATATTTGCAGTGATATGGCCGGAGAAAAGGTCATGCTAAGTATAAAAAACGGCAAGTACTACAACTTAGGGGAAACGGGTGGAGATATTTGGGACATGATTATAAATCCAATAGAAGTTAATGCAATTGTCGAAAATCTGGTAATTCAATATGAAGTGAATCAAGAGGAATGTGAGGGTCAAGTCCTCTCCTTTTTAGAAGAGTTGTTAGAACAAGATCTAATTAAAAAAAGTAAGTAGGTTTTTGTTGTGAGATATTATAAACTTTTAAAATTATTTGTTCTGATGAACAACAAAACAAAATTTCTATTAATAGAAGCTTTTTTTTATTTGGGGTACGCAAGGGTAATTAAAAGTTTGCCATTCAATAAGGCACTTAGCTATGTAGGATTAGAGAATAAAGAAACCACGTTTGATGCTGATTATAGTGTAGTTGATGTAAGAACAATAAAAGAGATCTCTCAAATTATTAGTATAATGAGTCATCATACACCTTGGGAAAGTAAGTGTCTTGTAAAGGCCATAGCTTGTTTAAAAATGTTAGAAAGGCGTTATATAGAAAGTACTTTATACTTGGGGACAGGAAAGGATGAGGCAGGGAAGATGATTGCACATGCCTGGTTAAGGAGCGGCCCCTATTATATTACAGGTTCTGAGGGTATGGATAGGTTTAAAGTGGTTGGAACATTTGCAAAAAGAATAAAAGTTAGCAGGAGAGAAGAACATGCTCAATAATGCCAGTCTAAATGTGTCTGCAATTCCAAAAGAGTTAAAACTAATTTTAGGGATCCTTGGAAAAAGTCAAACAGTGAAAAAGGATATGTTTATTGACATAGACTGGGATAAATTCTGTAAGCTTGCACTTCACCATCGAGTTTATCCTTTATTGTATACAAAACTAACAAAATCCGATATAGAGGATATACCTTGTCCTGTTCTTCAAACCTTAGAAATAGCATTTAAGAAAAATACTTTGCACATGCTTCATTTAACTTCCCAAATGGAACAGCTTAGCAAACTGTGTTCTGAAAATAATATCCCCTGTATAATATTAAAAGGTCCCGTGCTGGCTTTTGAGCTTTATGGAAATTTGTCACTTCGAACATGCGGGGATTTAGATGTACTTGTTCCGATTCATAAGTTAGAAAAAGTTGACCAACTCCTCACAGAACAGGGTTTTAAAATGGATGACTATATAGAAACAGTATTAGCTGACTGGAAATGGAGACATCATCATGTTACTTACTTCCACCCCGTCTTGAAAACAAAATTAGAAATACATTGGCGTTTAAACCCCGGTCCTGGAAAAGAACCTTCTTTTGAGGAGTTATGGAAAAGAAAACGTAAGTTCCAATTAAATAGCCAAACAGTATACTACCTTGGAATAGAAGATTTACTTTTATTTCTTGTATCTCATGGTGCAAGACATGGATGGTCGAGATTACGTTGGTTGATGGATATTCACTATATAACTGAACAAGAAGTAAATTCTAATAAGTTATTAACTTTATCAAAAGATCACCATAATTCACATTTGTTAGGACAAGCATTAAACCTTTCTTCACAGTTATTAGATACTAGAGTGAACAAGGATTTGGACTATATAGTTTCTAAAAGAAAATCAGAACGACTAGCACAAGAAGCTATTTACTATTTGGAGAGAATGGTGAATCTACATAATAACCCTGTGCCTAATGATGTTGCGTTATATCATAGTCGCCATTTGTTTTCATTAATGTCCTTTAATCAAAAAGTAATCTATCTATTAAGTCTATTACATCCATTTCCTGAAGATGCACAAACACTTCCCTTACCGAAAAAATTTCACTTTTTATATTTTCCTTTGCGTCCAATCTTATGGTTATGGAGAAAGACTCGGAAATTTGCATTACCTTAGGGGGCATATAAATGAACCATATTTTATATTTTACAAAACAGATTCATTTTTTCGCTGGAAAGAAATTATACTTTAATCTTATAGCAATGATGTTTATAAGTTTACTTGAGAGTGCAGGAATATTTCTTGTGATTCCTTTGATAACTTTAACGGGAATTATTAAATTTGAAGCTACTGGTCATCCCTTACTTACATGGCTGTCAAATCTTTTTATAGGAATTCCTGAAACCATAAGCTTGTTGATCATATTAAGTTTATATGTCCTAATAATCATTGGACAAAGCTTATTCCAAAAAAGACAAATTATTACTGGTGCAAGAATTCAACAGGGGTTTACAAGGTATTTAAAAGAAAAAACCTATACAAGCTTTCTGCAAGCCGACTGGGGATTCTTTATAGGGAAACGAAAATCAGACTTAATTAACATTATGATTACAGAAATTGGACGTGTAAGTGGAGGTGTGCAAATGTTTTTGCAATTTATGTCTGCACTAGTATTTACAACTATCCAGATATCAATCGCATTCTGGTTATCTCCTCAGATGACCATCTCTGTTTTAATTTTGGGGATCAGTCTAATTTTCCTTTCTAGATCTTTTATACAAAAATCCACCAAATTAGGAACGGAGACTTATGAACTTTCTCGCACCTTACTTGCTGGAATTACAGATCATTTTAATGGCATTAAAGATATTAAAAGTAATTCACTAGAAAACTTACATGTCACATGGTTTCAAAAGGTAAGTGATGAAGTTGATCAAAACGTTTTGAAAATAATTAAATTAAAAACTACCTCAAAACTCTTGTTTAAATTAGTTTCAGCTTTTTTAATTGCAATATTTGTGTTTTATTCAATAAAAATGTTTCAGGCCCAACCTGCACAACTAATGCTGATTTTAATGATCTTTGCAAGACTTTGGCCCAGGTTTAGTGGTATTCAATCTAATTTGGAGCAACTGGGTGCTGTAGTACCTTCTTTTAAAGTTCTCCTTGATATTCAAAACGAGAGCTCACTAGCTAGAGAATTTAATGAGGAAGTCTATTCCAAGGTTGTGTCAACAGAAATAAAATATGGGATTGAAAGTAGAAATGTTTCGTTTCGCTATAATCTAAATGAAAAACGATATGCACTTAAAGATATAAGCATAAATATACCAGCCAATCAAATGACAGCTATAGTAGGACCATCTGGTGCAGGAAAAAGCACTCTTGTTGACTTGTTAATGGGATTAAACAGACCAGAAGTAGGAGAGGTACTAATAGACTGTATACCACTGACTAAAGAGAATTTGATTTCGCTAAGAAAGTCTGTTAGCTATGTACCACAAGATCCGTTTCTTTTTAATTCTACATTAAGGGAGAACTTGCACTTAATTAATCCAGATGCAACCGATACAGAAATATGGGAAGCCTTAGAATTCTCATCGGCTGCAGAGTTTGTTAGGAAATTACCGCAAGGATTAGAAACACTTATAGGTGATAGAGGAGTAAGACTTTCCGGGGGAGAAAGACAACGAATTGTACTTGCAAGAGCTATATTAAGGAGACCATCCATTTTGGTATTAGACGAAGCCACAAGTGCACTAGATAGTGAAAACGAAGCCAAAATACAAAAAGCAATTGATCAACTAAAAGGAAAGATGACAATTATAGTAATTGCACATCGTTTATCAACCATTCGAAATGCAGATCAAGTGATAGTGTTGGATAAAGGAGAAGTTGTTCAATCAGGTTCCTATTATCAACTGGCGAGAGAAAAACAAAGCATGTTTAGTAACTTGTTAGAAAAACAGACAGGGGTGCCCTTTTAAAGAACATTGTCGAAAGTTTGTTCTTTAAAAAGAACGTTAAGTGTATTAAAATACTCTTAAGAAAGGTTTAGAGATAGAAAAGGGGACAGAATACTTTTTGAACATAATGTTCGTTATATTAAACCAAAGGAGGTAGAATAATGAAAAAATCAGCCTACAAAGCGCCTGAGATTTTAAATCATCAGCCAATAACCTTTGAGACGTCACAAAGCTGGAATAAAGGGCATGGTCCAGTTTCAGGAGATGATGGCAACAGTGATGGAGACAAATATCCACATGAGCCATATGTTCCTAAAAAGCCACACCCCAACAAATAATTTATTAAATAGTCAAAAGTGACACAAGGAGATTTTATAATGGAAAGGTTTCAAATTAAGATAGCGGACCATGTTATAAAAATTAATGGAAAGAGAAGTGAACTTCTAGGAGTCTTAAGGGATAAATATAGAGCTTTTTTATATGATGAAGTTGGGGATATAGACCTGTTCCTTAATATAGAAGGAGGATACGGTTCTCCTTTTACAAACAATAACGTAAAAATATATTCCGATAATTGGAAAACCATGTATCAGAGGGCCGACTATCTAATAGAAGTAGAACAAGATTACAAAACAGCCAAAATTTCAGCCCATGATGAACTGGCACTCAAACACGCTCTTATGAATCTCTACAGTTCTTTCATTTTGCATTATAACTGGGGTTTGTTAATTCATTCTTCTTGTGTCATAGAAAATGGAAAAGCGCACATTTTTGCTGGTAATTCCGGTGCAGGTAAGTCGACCGCAGCGAAGCTCTCAAAACCCAGAGATCTTTTGGCGGATGAGGCTACAATTGTAAAAGTTGATGAAGATAAGATATCTGTTTATGATTCCCCATTTCGAAGTGAGCTGGAATCTACTAAAGAGGAAGTCCCATGTCAACTTGGGTATATACATTTATTAAATCAATCGCTGACAAATGAAAGAATTAGTTTAACAAAAGCACAGGCTATTATGGAACTGACTGATAAAGTTTTTTATTGGTGCCATACCCCAGAGGAAGCTAAAAGGATCTTTCAACTCTTAACTAAATTAGTGGAGACAATTCCTGTGGACAATCTCCACTTTCAAAAAAACAATACATTTTGGGAGCTGATTTCCTAATGAATCGATATGTTCATACAAGCGATTATGAAACATCTCAATTAGATGATGAGTGGGTTGTCCTGAATACGGATAGTTTTATGATCACGAAGTTAAATGAAGTAGGCGGGTTTTGCTGGTCTTTGCTGCACGAGCCAAAATCAGTCCAGGTCATTGTGGCTAAAATCAAAGAAAATTACATACTAGATAATGAAGAAGTAGAAGTTGAAGATATAGAAAAGTTTTTAAATCAACTAATTGATTATGGATTGGTGAAGCATGCAAAATAACAGTGATTCAGTTGCTCTAATAACAAAGGTCCTTAAAAAGTATGATGAGATTGATCTGCCTGCAGAGGGTACTAGTATGTTTCCTTTGATAAAGAAAGGGGATATATGCACATTTAGAAGGTGTGATCCTTCAGAATTCCAAAGAGGTGATATCATTTTATTTTTAACCAGTGAGGGGCGTCTGGTGGCCCATCGATTGATGCATAAGAAACTTACCATTGACAAATGTTATTTTCTTTTTAAAGGTGATACAAACTTGGGGTTCGATGAGCCTATTTTTGAGGAAAATATCATTGGGAAACTCGCTTTAGTTAAACGAAACCAGATCAAATTTTCTTCAGCCAATCTAGTAGTTCATGCTTGGAGTAGACTGATTATTTGGTTTCCGATTATTTCATACTGGCTCAGACTGTATCTAAACAGAAAGAGAAAACTGCAATTTTAAACCTTTGGAGCTGTTATAATGCTTAAACAAATTTTTTTTCCTTTCATGCATGATATCAAGCAGTATGTATATATAAAGGATATCAAAAAAGTATATTCCTTATTGTTGCCATTCATGTTGAAAGAACGTAAGTCCTACCTTATTATGCTCGTTTTGCTTGGTCTGGATATAGCGTTGACTATAGCTTTTGCATGGTTTTTTGGAAGTATGACGGATGCAGCGGTTCAGAGTGATTTTGAAAAATTGAAACAATTGGTTCCGATTGGAATCATATTAGTAGTTCTAAGTATTTCCTCCAATTTTCTTGATATCCTAATGGAGACAAAAACAAGAACTGGCTTGAAAAGGGATCTCAAGAACCACTTATTTCACCATATATTAAGATTGCCCACTTCAAAGTATTCCACTAGTCGATCTGGGGATCTATTATCCCATTTTTCCAATGACATTCATAGTGTAGACGGTTTGATAGGTAGAAGTCTTATTAATTTGATTCGTCTCCCTATTATTTATATAGCTGTGTTCATTTATTTAGTTAATATTAACTGGGAGTTGTCGTTGTTCAGCATTGCGGTTGCTCCAATAGCTTTAGTAGCCGGGGCCTTATTTGGGTGGTTGCTGCGCAATAACAGCCGGTTAATTCATCACCTTATTGGAAGTATTAGTAATCTATTAACAGAGACATTGCAAGGGTTGCCAGTGATTAGGTCGTTTACGCTGGAAAAGCAGGTATACATGGATTATAAAAAGAAAAATCAAAAGCTCTATGAGCTGGAAATGCAGAATGCGAAGCTTCAAGGCTGGTTTAGTTCCGGCGGGCAGCTTGTAAGTTCAATTACATATCTGGTTAGTTTATGCTTAGGTGCATATTATGTGTCACATAATATTATTTCGGTTGGAGCATTGTTGACGTTTGTAAACCTGGTCCATCATTTGGTAAATCCGCTCACCGGCCTGGCAGGACAGTGGGCAGGGTTTCAATGGTCTGTATCTGCACTGGAAAGAGTCATTAATGTATTGGATGCTCCTACAGACTCAACAGCTCTTCCAACTCATTTTCCAATAAAGGAAAGATCTGCAGGTATTGAATTTAAAGGAGTCTCATTCTGCTATGAGAAAGATAAGTTAGTGTTAGAAAACATAGATTTGCAAATACCACCCGGAAAAATGGTTGCTATCGTTGGGCCAAGTGGTGCAGGTAAGTCAACTTTATTGAACTTGCTTCAAGGTTTTTACCTCGCTCAAAAAGGAACTATTCTGCTAAATGGAAAGGCCAAGGATGATTATACACTTAGTGAATTAAGAAGCATGATTGCCCATGTACCGCAGGAAACATTCTTATTTGCCGGTACAGTAAAGGATAATCTTTCTTTGGCCCGTCCAGGTGTAACAGAGAAGGAAATGATTAAAGCTGCCAAATCTGCTGACATTTATAATTTTATTATGACTCTTCCCGAAGGATTTGACACAGAAATAGGAGAGAGAGGCATAAAGTTGTCAGGGGGCCAAAAGCAACGTATTGCCATAGCGAGAGCCATTCTGAAAGATGCTCCCATACTGCTGCTTGACGAGGCGACTTCTGCTCTTGACAGTAAAACCGAATCAAATATAAAAAACGCATTGGACTTATTAAAGGAAGGGCGGACAACCATTATTATTGCCCATAGGTTATCAACTATAAAAAAGGCAGACTTAATTGTAGTAATGGATGAAGGCAGGATAATCCAAATGGGCCGCCATGCAGAATTGCTATTACAAGGCGGATTATATAAGCAATTAAACGATATGCAATTTTTTGAAGAAAAAAAGGCGGAAGTGTTGAATGCATAATTTAATAGAAAGGAATGCCTAAAATGCTTACTCCTCTTTTAAGTTCATTGTATGATAAAAATACTAAGCTTCCGAGCAACAGAGATTATTATCTCGAGGCTATTGAAGAAATAGAAGCCACTTCTATTTCTTCTCAGGTCTACCAAAAGTTAAAAGAAAAAGGACAACTTGAGAAAACCCCTTTGTTTTTTCAGGTCAGGTTAAAACAAAAGTACGAGGAAACTGTGTTTCAAAACCTTTTTATAAAGAATCAGACAGATAAGCTGCTGGAAGAATGTGAGAAAGGGAAAATAGAAGTGATTCCACTTAAAGGAGTGTATTTTTCCCAAGAATATTTTGGGCATCTCGGGGCAAGAGGAACTTCCGATATAGATGTATTAGTAAAAAGAGAGTCAGTTGAGAAGACTATAAAGCTGGTGGAATCTTTAGGATACAATCAGGCTGAAAGATTCATACCTGGACATTTTCACTGTTCATTTAGTAAATGTATACCTGGATCATCAAATCCTTTGACTGTCGAAATTCACTGGAATGTTGTTAAAACAGCAACTTCAAGATTTAAAATTCAGGAGCTCTGGGAGGATTCTAGAGAGGTACCGGGAAGGACATATGTGAAGAGATTATCAAATCAATATCTTTTTTATATGATTTGCTTGCATGGCTGGAGGCATAATTTGGATTCACCAAAATATTATTTAGACATTATCCAATTGATTTATAAGTTTGGCAAACAATTGGACATACCTCAATTATTTTTAGATGCAAGAAGGCATGGAACCTATAAAAGGCTGGTCCGTACCTTGTCTATTGTTTATGGAGAGTTCCCTATTTTAGAAAATATGATGAAGCTTCCTACAAAACAGAAGAAAAGAGGCAGGGTGAACCGATATTGGGATTTTATTGACTATCAATTTTTAAGTTATGATTCATTTTTACATAGCCTAAAAGAAGTACATCAATGGTTATTCCCTGCAAAAGTGGATATTTACATTGAGTTGAACTTGCCGGAAAAAAATCAATGTTACCTAAAAAGCCTGTACTTTTTATATAAAAAGAGAGTTAGCAAATTTACCAAAGTAGTTACTTTATCTTTAAGAGGGGAGTAAACAATTATTCTGAAAAAACCACTAGTATTGCGAGTGGTTATATGCTTTAAACTGGAACATAAATTATATCTTTAGAATGGAGAAGAGTTTTATTGGATATTCTCCAATTTTAAGCAATAATTAATCAGTCAAATTTTTTTGAATGATTGAATGGACAAAGTTATTTGCTCTTTTTTGGATAAAAATCATCCTCCCGGGAAAAATAGGACTCGAAACAACATGAGTTCTATTGAAGGAGGATAACACAAATGACAAAGAAAATGATTTGGTTAATGTTTTTAGCTCTTTTAACCTTTGGTGTGCTAGCCGGTTGTCAGGCAGATGACGAAGGGCCTGTTGACCGCCCGGGTTCTGAAATCCAACAAAATCCTGATGACGGAGAGAATATTAATGAAGGTGATGGCACCATCGATGAAGAAGACGATGACAATATGAATGAAAACGGCAGGTATGAAGGCGATCTGGATGAAGACGGAACGATGAAAGAAGATGCTGGTACTAAGCGTGGAGCTGATGAAATTAATCCAGACACAAATGATAATAGGAATAATGATTAGAAGCCCCCTTCTCTGGGGCTTTTCTTCTGGTTAAACAAGTTTAAGATAAAAGATTGTATATAAAACCACTTGTATCGATGTTAATTTATGGTAGTATTGAACTATAAAAAGAAATGGGAGAGTAGTTCATACTAATGAAAAAGAAAACAACAATAGACTCATCTCCAGAGTCTTCTCTATTATTTACGCAAAAGCTATTATTACATTATTATAATTTTAAAATCTGGTATTACGGAAAGTTTGTTAAAGATGCAGGAGTATCAGAGCCATCTGAAAAATATCTTATGTACATAACCAGGAAAAATAACTTACTGAATGACTTGAAGGAAGAAAATAGAGAAGCGGAAAGAGAATCTGCAGCATAAAGCAGGTTCTTTTTCTTGTAGATGAACAGGTCGGGCTGGTAAACTGTATGGAAATTGTACTGTTCTTGTCGAATAATCGATATATTGAGTAATTCGAAGATAAAATTGCATTTTCGTAGATAATATTTTTAAATTCGTAGATATATTAAATAAATCGCAGATATAATCAAAAACTCGAAGATAAATGAAAAGCATCCAAAAAAACACACCAACTCATACGAATTGGTGTGTTTCTTCAATAAATATTACTCAGCCGGCTGAAGGTCCTCAATAGAATCTGCTTCAACATAGCTTGGTACTACAAGGCCAGTTTTCGCACCTTCAAGGTTTGGTCCAAGGCGTTCCATTTTGTCGCCGTACTGATCTAAGTAATCAGCGTGGGTTAGCGGCAACCAGCCAGCTACCATTGCGTCAGCGTCGCCTTCCGCGATTGCGGCAAACATTGGGCCAGCGTCTAATTGAGTTAGTTTTACTTTGTAACCGATGCTTTCAAGTACTTTTGCTACTACGTTCGTACTTGCGATTTCAGAATCCCATGCAACATATGCAAGGTTCACTTCATTACCGTCTACTTCTTCAGCACCTTTTGTCCACTCGTCAACTTTGTCGCTGTTTTCTTCAACCCATTTTGCTGCTGCTTCAGCTGGGTCCGCGCCATCCTGGATGTTTACCATTACAGCACCCATGTCGTCCGGAGTCCAGTGGAACTGGTCAAGAACAGTGTAAGCACTTGGCTCATCGTCTTTTAGTCCCTGACGTACAAATGTTTCGATGTTTTCTGCCTCACCATATACACCTTTTGGATCTTCAAGATATTTCAAGTCATATTTCGCGAACATCCAGTGTGGAGTCCAGCCAGTTACGATGATAGGCTCTTCCTTATCGATCGCTTTTCCTAAAGCAGCTGCCATCGCTGCGGAAGAAGATTCTTGAAGTGTCCATCCTTTAAGGCTATCGTATTCTTCAAGTGCTTTATTTGTTGCGCTCATGATTCCGGCACCAGGCTCGATTCCTGTAATTGTGTAGTCAAGTTCTTCGCCTACAGCTGCTGTACCTTCACCACTTCCTGCGTCAGATCCTTCACCGCCGCCTTCACTTCCTGCATTATTGCCGCCGTTGTTACCGCCGCAAGCTGCAAGCACTAGTGAAAGAGCAAGGACTAATGTAAATACTAAGAAATTTTTCTTTTTGAAAAACATCTAATTCCCCCTTAGTTTTGTTTTGTCTTACCTATATTTTGAGAAATCCGGTCAAGCATAATCGCTAAAATAACGATCGCTAGACCAGCTTCAAAACCAATACCAACTTTAATCTGAGTTACCGCCCGGTATACGTCTGCACCAAGGCCAGGCGCACCAACTAGTGATGCGATAACAACCATGGAAAGCGAAAGCATGATGCTCTGGTTAATTCCAGCCATGATTGTCGGAGTTGCTAGCGGCAGCTCTACTTTAAAAAGTTTTTGCCATGTCGTAGATCCGAATGCATTCGAAGCTTCGATCAAGTCTCCAGGGACCTGGCGAATTCCAAGGTTTGTTAAACGAATCGTCGGTGGCATCGCGAAAATTACAGATGCAATGATACCAGGCACCATACCGATCCCAAAGAATAGTATTGCCGGAATCAGGTAAACAAATGCAGGCATCGTCTGCATGAAGTCCAGGATCGGTGTAACAAAACTTCGGAATCCTTCACTCTGGGAAGCCCAGATTCCAAGCGGCACACCGAGAATGATCGAGATAATTACTGACGTTAAAACGAGGGCAAGTGTTTCGATCATCGGATCCCAGTATCCTAAGTTATTGATCAATAGCAATCCAAGACCTGTGAATAGAGCAACTGGCCAGCGGCTGGTCCACCATGCAAGCGCAACAAAAATTAGGATCAAAACGATTGCTGGAGGAAAGGCAAGAATAGAAACGATTCCTTCTACAAACCAGTCGATTCCATCTGTTATCGCATCAAAAAGCGGCCCGAAATTATCTGTTAAGTAATCAACACCGCTGTCTACCCAGTCAGCTAACGGAATTTCAGGAAAAATCTTCATTTAGCTCACCTCACTTGTATTGTTAGTTTCGTTTCCAGCCAATGCACCGATCACTGCACCGCGAACGATGATTCCTTTAAAACGGTCGTTTTCATCTATCACCGGTAATGGAAGCGGTGAGGCAGCCATTTTTACAAACATATCAGTGAGAAGGGTATCTTCTGCAACAGCCGGAAGGTCTTTGATCAAGATATCTTCCATATTAAGCTTGTTTTCTACCGCTTTAGCAGCATCCTGTGCAGTCACTGCACCGATCAATTGTTTCTTCTTATCAACAATGTAGATGCTTGATAGGCCGTTATCCTTCATTAATTGAAGTGCAACACGAGGACCACGGTCCAATCGCAATGTCTCAGCACGCTTCATCACATGAGATGCAGTCAATACTTTCGACAGATCAACATCTTCAACAAAACGCTCTACATAGTCGTTTGCCGGATTGGTCATGATTTCTTCCGGTGTACCGATTTGAACGATGCTTCCATCCTTCATCAATGCGATGCGGTCACCGATTCTTAACGCTTCATCAAGGTCATGCGTGATGAACACGATGGTTTTTTCCATTTTTTCCTGAAGGTCAAGAAGTTCATCCTGCATATCTTTTCTGATAAGCGGATCAAGAGCACTGAATGCTTCGTCCATCAAAAGGACGTCAGGATCGTTCGCAAGCGCTCTTGCCAGTCCGACACGCTGCTGCATACCGCCACTCAACTGGCCGGGATAGCTATGTTCATACCCTTTTAGCCCGACAAGCTCTAATGATTCCATTGCTTTTTGCTCGCGTTCTTGTTTTGGAACGTTCTGCACCTCTAGCCCGTATTCTGTATTTTGTAAAACAGTTCTGTGAGGGAACAGTGCAAAGCGCTGGAACACCATGCTTAGCTTCTTGCGTCGTACTTCTCTTAGTTGTTCTGGCTTCATCTTGACGATATCTTCATCATCAATCAATACCTGACCGTCAGTTGGCTCGATCAAGCGGTTCAGCAACCTTACAAGCGTGGACTTACCGGAACCGGAGAGCCCCATAATAACAAAGATTTCGCCAGGATAGACTTCAAAGCTCGCTTTGTTAACCCCAACGGTCATTCCCGTTTTTTCAAGTATTTCAGTTTTCGATTTTCCTTGATTTAAAAGCTTAACTCCCTGCTTAGGAGATTTCCCAAAGACTTTCGTTGCATCTTTCACTGTGATTTTGGCTTTTGCCATAGTTTCACCTCAAGTTTTTAATTGTCGTTCTATGTAATAATTCCTATGCTTTAGCGTTCATATCATTCATGTAAACAAAAGGAAGTACAAAAGTAGGTCCTTGAAACGACCTTTTAATTATATGTAATAGGAACAACTTACTACAAACCCGAAAAAGAGCCATATTAAGCTATAACAGTTTATACAGAAAAAACTGTACGCATTACATAGATAATCCCTAAGTTTCATCCCGAATACTCCTAAATGCTACCCACCTTCCCAAACCTCCTTTACATTTGAATTTGGAATACCTAAACTGAAGAAGACTAAATTTTTACAGGTGGTTTTTAAAATATGGACCAAAGGGATAAGCTTGACCAAGCAAGAGAACGAGTGATCGAATCCATCGCACAAAATATGGATTTATACAGTGTTACATCCTCTGTTGGAAGATTGTACGGAACAATGTTTTTTGAAAACGGTCCGATGACACTCGATGAAATGAAAGAAAAGCTACATATGAGTAAAACGAGTATGTCTACCGGGGTAAGATCCTTGATGGAGCTGCAGATGGTCGAAAAAGTCTGGAAAAAAGGCGAGCGTAAAGACCTTTATAAAACCAATGATGACTGGTATAAAACCTTTTCCGACTTCTTCTGCATCCGCTGGCGAAAAGGAATCGAGCTGAACCAGAAGGCATTGAACGATTCCATTGCAGAATTGCGGGAGGCAATGGAAGGGAATGATCTAGACGATGAGGAGAAGCAAAGCGTAGAAGCAGACCTGGAAAAAATGCAATACGCCATGGAATACTACACCTGGCTCAACAAAGTCGTCGACCTGTTTGAATCGGGGGAGATCTTTGATATTGTGGAGAAGCCGTAGAGCTACTGAAGGTGCCAGGCACCGAAAATGGACAGTTGTCCATATCCGGTGCCTGGCACCAATTTAGTAATAAACATAATTTCCCTCATAAACACCAAATCGTTCTGCTGTTCCCTGAGGCAATTCAATTGCGGTATGTGCATTTTTTATAGGAGGAACTATTCTCCAGGGTTTTAAATGAGGAACGATCTTTAATACTTTCCCTCTCTTATCTAAAAAAAGAACATCGATCGGAAAGCGCATGAAAAACATATGGATGGAATTACAGGGGGTGATGGCGATCCCTTTTTCAACTTGTAAGGACTTTTTCAACATCAATCCTCTGAACCTTTTGAAAAAAGTATTGTATTTTTCTATTTCGATCGGCAATTTTTTCGTAGTGTTTTGATGTAGGACTTCCATGTTACTCCTCCCTTTTATCTACCTTCAAATAGTAGCAAATACCCTGATTTGGCAGTGATTATAAAAGTGTCTAGTAGAAAATAACAGTTTATCCCAAAAAGTCTACCTTTTTCCAAAAAGCCGTGCTATTATCCTTTTAGCGACAACAGTTACGGTTGTTCGACTAAAAAATTAAAGGGTGACGATTTAAATTGACAAACATTTTTAGTCGTTTAGTGAAAGAGGAACAAGGCCAGGGGATGACAGAATACGGATTGATTCTTGGATTGGTTGCGCTAGCAGCAGTTGTAGCTTTAACAACGATGGGCGGATCGATTTCTGCTAAGTTTAATGAGATTATTTCTAAATTACAAGGTACTTCAACTACTAACGGTTAATAGTAATAGAACTTATCAATCATATACTAAGACTGTAGCTATATTGCAGTATATACCAGGCCTCACTCTCTAATCGAAGTTGGAAAGTGGGGCTATCTCTATGATAAAGGAGTTTGAAATGGCAACCATCATTTTAATAAGTATTTTACTCATCTCATTTTTCACGGATATAAAAGATCGAAGAATATTAAATATTGTAACCCTACCCGCTATTGCCTTCGCGTTAATCTACCATTCTGTGACTGGTGGTTTTAGTGGGTTTCAATTTAGCTTTTTTGGCTTTTTAGTAGGATTGGGTCTGTTGTTCATTCCGTTTGCCATGGGCGGAATGGGTGCCGGTGATGTCAAACTGCTTGCTGCAGTCGGTGCTCTTCAGGGCCCAGCTTTTGTGTTCAGCGCTTTTTTATACACGGCCATGATCGGCGGGTTGATCGCAGTACTTATCTTGTTAAAGCAAGGCCAATTAATGGACTCTATCAAAAGGATCCTATTTGCTTCAAGGCTGCGTACCCTCGATATAGTAGACAAAAAAGAATTGCATCATGCATTTCCATATGGAGTCGCCATCGTCTTGGGAACGTTCATTGTTCAGTTCGGAGGCTGGATTCAGTGAGAATAACAGGACTGAGATCGCAGAAAGGACAGGCGACAGTTGAACTTGCGTTAAGTATTGTTCTCCTTATGTTTATCGTGTTTGGAATCGTCGACTTCGGCCGTATCTTTCATGCGTATCTCGTCCTTGACCATGCGGGAAGAGAAGCGGCGCGGGAAGCGAGTGTCGGAAAAACGGACATAGAGATCAAACAGTCAGCACTTACGGCAGCACCGAGCCTTGACTCCGATCTCTTTTCTATATCTGTTTCCCCTGACCTGGCAAATCGTAAACGAGGAGAATACGCAACAGTCACACTTGATTACTCGGTTGATGTTTCAACACCATTATTGGCTGAAATCATCCCCAATCCTTTTAAAATCGAATCAAAAACCGTGATGAGGGTGGAATGATGGAAAGAATTTATAGAGATGAACGTGGCTCTGTCATTGTCCTTGCAGCTTTAATGATGGTTGTCTTCCTGGGGTTCTTGGCGCTGGTGATCGATGTAGGAAATCTATATCTTGAAAAAAGCAGGCTTCAAAAGGCGGTGGATGCAGCTGTGTTGGCCGGCGTACAGGAACTCCCGGTCTGGCCAGACGATGCAGTGCATGCTGCACAATATGCAGCGGCACAAAACGGCCTAAATGGAGAAAATGCAGAAATCCTGGTCGGAGAGAAGGACAGGTCGGTTCAGGCAGTTGGCAGCCGGACTGTAGAATTGTTTTTTGCCAATTCGCTCGGCTTTCCCAACCCAACGCTAAGAGCATCCGCTACTGCAAGCATCCAGCCGTTGACAGCAGGTGAAGGAGCTGTCCCTCTTGGAGTGGATGAAAGCAGGCAATTGATATATGGGGATGTAGTAAAACTTAAAGTAGGCGACTCTACGGTAGGTAACTTCGGTGCGCTGGCGCTCACTGGCCCTGGAGCGAAAGATTATAAAACTGACCTGCAAAATGGCTATGGATTTGAGCTGGAAATTGGAACAGTGCTTGACACGCAAACGGGTAATCTTGCTGGGCCGACCCGAGACGCTGTGAGCTACAGGATCAGCGGTTGTTCTGGCACATTCGATCATCATCCATCAGTTTGTTCAAGGGTTGTTCTTATTCCCGTTTATAAACCGGTCGCTATACAATCGAACCAGGTAAAACAGGTTCAAATAGTGGGATTCGCAACCTTTTTTCTGGAATCTGTCACATCCACGAATGAAGGAGCAGAAGTGGTCGGAAGATTTATCCAAAAGGCAATAACAGGGTCGATTTCTGCAAATCAGACCGATTATGGAACATATGGTTATAAATTAACGCAGTAAAGGGTGTACGTTTTGAATAAAAAGATCATATGGATGCTAGCGATTACATTCGGGTTGTTTTCATCGCTTTTCTTATACGTCTCGATCTATCCATCAGGTGAAGAAGGGGACGAACAGGTAAAACAGGAGGAATCCGCCGAAGTCAATCAGCCAGAGGAAACAGAGAAACAAAACGATTCGAAGCTTTCGATTACAGAAGGAAGCAGAGCTGTATCAATTATGGTCGATGAAGTTCAGGGTGTCGCAGGGTATGTACAGCCTGAAGATCATGTTGATGTGGTATATGTGAACAAACAGCAGGATGGGAAAGGTACAAGCCAGATTCTTTTCCAGGATGTGAGGGTACTTGCAGCAGGACCGGCATCACAGCAACTCCCGAAAGCGGAAGAAACACCAGATGGCACAGCAGCCACAGAAAGTAAGAATGGTAGAGCCAATGGTACCAGCCCTTCTGCTTACCAGAACGTGACCCTTGAGATTAAGCCCAACGAAGGGGCTGCCATTGTACTCGCAGCAAACACAGGAACGATCCATCTGTTGCTTCGTGAAAAAGAAGACCATTCGAAAGTGCCTCATACCCATGTTAGCCAGGAACAGCTTGCAAAAGGAGTGGATTCAGAGTGAGATGGATTATGCTATCGAAAAACTATGAGTTAACGAAGACGGTACAGACGGCAGCCATCAAGCGGGGCTACTCTCTCGACCAGCTGACCTCACCCTATGATGTGAAGGAATCGCTTAACAAGACGCAGGGAACAGTTCTTTTTATCGAAAACAGTAGTGACTATGACGCCTATGAAGTTTGCCGAGAGCTTTCCTCATCTTACCCGATGCTGTCGATCATCCTTCTCTTACCGAGTGAAAATATCGATTTGAAAACCGCGATGTATGTGGGAGCGGTCGATGTACTGGGGACAGATATAGATGGAGAAGAACTTGATCTTGCGATTGAGAAAGCACAGGACATCGTGAAGTTGAAGAGCAGTCAAGTCGATCAAGAACAGGAAAAGCAGGGGAAGGTGATGACGATCTGCAGTACGAAAGGCGGGGTCGGAAAGACGACAATCACCGTAAATCTCGCAGCTTCCCTTGCAAAAGGAGATCATAAAGTGGCGATTATCGACCTTGACCTCCAGTTCGGCGATGTGATGATTCTTTTTGATAAGGAACCCAAACGAACGATCTATGATTGGGTGAAGGAGTCTTACGAAGAGTCGAACGGGGACATCAGGCCATATATATCAAGCCATGCTTCAGGTGTCGACATTCTCGCAGCACCGCTTTTGCCCGAATTTGCGGAGCTGATCACAGGGGAACATGTGATGAGTGCGATCAACCAGTTGAGGCGGCATTACGATTTTGTCCTGGTCGATACCCCTCCTTCCCTTGTGGATACAGTGCTCGTAAGCCTTGAACATTCGGATGAAGTGTTATTAGTTGCATCCCTCGACATTCCCACATTGAAAAACATCCGTACAGCGATCGATACGTTGAAGCTGCTCGGATTAAACGAAAAAATCAAAGTGATTTTAAACAGGGACACAGAGATGGAGGGTTTAAAAGTAACCATCGCGGAGTCGATCATAAGCAGGAAGATTTTCTCGCGTATTCCTTCTGATTATAAGACCGTTGTTTCGTCTTTGAACCATGGCATCCCTTTTGTTATTTCACATGCACGGCTGCCGATCGCTAAAAGTATTTACTCGCTTGCAAATAAGCTTAGTGATCCGAGTAGCTCCACACACTTTTCTGCCGAGGAGTTTGTGAAAAAGAGAAAATCGCTAAAGAGATTGTTAATTCCAAGATAAGGAGTAATGGGACTTGTCATTATTACAGCGTTTAAATGAAAAAAATACCGAAAAGAAGCCGGTTTCAGCAGCTGGAGGTTCACAGAAGACTCTCAAAAAGGAAATAAGAAAAGCTGAGCCTGAATCGGATGTAAAAGTTCGTTTAAGAAAGCATCTTGTCAACGAGTTGAAAAAGCACCAGGGATTGGCCGAAGAGGAAACAGAGATATTGATCAAGGATCTGGCAGAACCTTTCTTCGAATCGGAATCTGAGAGGTTGTCCTATGAAAAGAAAAGGGAACTTCTCTCCAGCGTTACAAATGAACTTGCAGGGTACGGTCCGATCACACCGCTTCTTGCTGATCCGGATGTATCAGAAGTAATGGTTAACGGTCCGTATCAGATTTATGTTGAGAAAAAAGGAAAGCTCGTTAAAAACGATGTCCATTTTCGCGATGACAACCATGTCCTTCAGGTGATCGAAAAGATCGTTTCTCCGTTAGGCAGGCGTATCGATGAAAGCAGCCCGATGGTAGATGCAAGATTGCCGGATGGCTCAAGGGTAAATGCGATCATTCCTCCGCTTGCATTGGGAGGGCCGACGATCACGATCAGAAAGTTTCCCCAGAACCGGCTTCGGATAGATGATCTTGTAAAGTTCGGGACACTTGATCAAAGGATGGCTGAATTTCTGGATGGCTGTGTAAAAGCAAGATTAAACGTATTCATTAGCGGAGGGACCGGCTCAGGTAAAACGACATTGTTAAACATCTTATCAGGCTTTATTCCGGATGATGAGCGGATCGTGACGATCGAGGATGCAGCCGAACTTCAACTGTCCCAGGATCATGTCGTCTCATTAGAAACACGCCCGCCGAACATTGAGGGAAAAGGCGCCGTGACGATTCGTGACCTTGTACGAAACTCGTTACGGATGCGCCCCGACCGTGTCATCATCGGGGAGGTAAGAAGTGCCGAAGCCCTCGATATGCTACAGGCGATGAACACTGGACATGACGGATCTCTTGCGACAGGTCACTCCAATGCACCGAGGGACATGCTTTCACGTTTGGAAACGATGGTTTTGATGGCAGGCATGGACCTTCCTGTTAGAGCGATCAGGGAACAAATTGCCGGGGCAGTCGATCTGATTATCCAGCAATCGCGTTTAAAAGACGGAAGCCGAAAAATCACGCATATAACTGAAGTAATCGGAATGGAAGGGGAGACGATTGTCCTGCAGGATCTTTTCCGATTTAATCAGGAGGGAACAACCCCGGATGGCAAAGTAACTGGTAGGTTTGTTTCGACTGGTATCAGGCCTTATTGTGCTGAAAAGCTTGAACAATACGGTGTGAAACTTCCATCGGAATGGTTTAAAGAGGAGTTGTAGAGAAATGCTTTTTGTCGTTAGTTTCGTGTTCCTGACCATGATCTTTTATTTCATACTTAGCCGTTTTAACGGGAAAAAACGTGCCTATCTTGCGAGAGTAGATAAATTTTTACCGAAAGAGACATCCGAACTGCCGAAGCCTGCAGTTGAAAAAGAACCACGAAAGAAACAGAGTGAATACCGTTCTTTCATGCATACTGTTTCAAAAATAGCAAAGGTGTTCAGGGGGAAAACATTTGTCGTTAAGTGGAACCAACTTTTGATGGAGGCTGGTTTACCTTTGAAGGCAGAGGAATTTTTTGTGCTGAGGTTGTTGGGAATGGCTGCTATGGCCGTTGTAGGCTACATTCTAGGACTGCATGTAATATTGGTGTTTGTCCTTGCTGTCATCGGCTTTATGGCTCCTACAATTTACTTAAAAAATAAGAAAAAGAAACGTCTTCAAAAATGTGCAGAGCAGTTGCCGAATACGCTTGGAACGATGGCGAATGCGATGAAAGCAGGATTTAGTTTCCTGCAGGCGATGCAGATGGTCGGAAAAGAAATGCCTTCCCCGCTTGGGCCAGAGTTTACAAGCACGGTCGGAGAAATGAACTTAGGAGTGCCTGTTGAAGAATCGCTCGGGAACCTATTAACACGGCTGCCGAACGAAGACTTAAAACTTGTTGTGACGTCTCTTATCGTTCAGCGTTCAACAGGCGGAAACCTTGCGGAGCTTTTAGAGTCGATTCAGGAGACGATTCGAGAGCGGGTAAAAATTCAGGAAGAATTGAAAACATTGACGGCTCAGGGGAAGATTTCAGCCCTTGTCATCTCTTTGATGCCTGTGATCCTCGGTTTTCTTTTAAACATGATTAACCCAGAGTATTTTAGTCCGTTATTAAGTCATCCGCTTGGGTGGGCAATGCTTGCTGCTGGATGCTTCTCTGGGATATTCGGGTGGATCGTGATTCAAAAAATAGTGAATGTAGAGGTATAAGAAATGGGAGTATTGTTTTTTATATGTACATCTGTTTGTTTGACGATGGTCTTATACGGACTACTGGCAGGATTGTTTAAGAAAAGGATTCAACTTGAAAAGAGAATCCAGTCACTTGCCACACATCAAGAAGGATTAACTAAAAATAATCATGATGAAAGAAAACCGCTAACGTTCAAAGAGAGGGTCCTTCAGCCTGTATGGGCAAAGTTACGAACGTTTTTTATCGCCAAACTCTCCCGACAGAAAATGGAAGAGCTTGACAACAGAATCTATGAAGCAGGAAATCCGTTTAACCTGAAAGCATTGGATTTTAAACTTCTGCAAATCGTAATTGCAATCGGATTCTTCTCCTTTTTAATGTTCTTCTACGTATTCGGAGCAGAGGAGAAGGGAAAAGTCATGTTGTTTGCCATTATGGGTGGCGTCTTCGGTTATATATACCCAGATTACTATCTTCGTGCAAAAAGGAAACAGCGACTAAAGACCATCGAGAAGGCGATGCCGGACTATTTCGATATGGTCAGCGTTTCGATCGAAGCGGGGATGGGAATCGATGCAGCCTTATCTCGGGTTTCAAAAGAGATGAAAGGACCGTTGTCTGACGAATTCAAGAATGCAATCGAGGAAATGAAACTCGGCAAATCACGCCGGGAAGCCTTCATCGACTTAAAGGATCGTGTCCCGCTGGAAATATTCCAGAGTGTTCTGAACTCGTTCATCCAGGCAGACCAGCTCGGTATTGGAATGAGTAAAGTCCTGAAAACACAAACGAAGCGGATCCGCGAAGTAAGAAGACAGGCTGCAAGGGAACAGGCCATGAAAGCTCCTGTCAAAATGATGATCCCAATGGTGTTGTTTATCTTTCCGACCCTGTTCATCGTATTGCTCGGACCGATAATCATTCAGTTTGTAACAAGGTGGATGTAAAAACCGCTAACCAATGGTGCCAGGCACCGAAAATGGACAGTTGTCCATATCGGGTGCCTGGCACCTCCAACGAAAATAATTAATCTAACAAATTTATTTCTAAAGTTTCTTTCACATTCTCTTCTCCATTTTCATTTTGCCTGATAACCTCTATTGTTGCTTCCTCGTCATTTTTCCAATGAACCCTGAAATTTTCAGGGGTGTAAGTCTCCCCGGGTACATATTCTTTATACTTTTCTAAAATACTGCCCCTATTTCCGTAATAAATTCTTACGGTAGAATTTATTACTTCGTTAAATTCATTTGAATACGTTGTTTCCCGAAACTCGATTACATTTTTAAGGTTTGGCGAATCGCTCGTTTTAAATGTGAAAAAGCCAATAGTTTCTTCTTTGTTGTTAGGGGAGGAGCCCACAGATTCTTTTTCCTCAAATTCTTCACTGGTTCCCACGAAAGTAACGGTAATGCGTTCAGGATCTTGTTCTTCTCCATATAAAGTTATTGTAGCTGCACCGTCATTTTTCCATGTGACGAGGACATTGGAAGAGTCCAGCGTTTTTCCATCATTGCGAATGGTTCTGTCTTTGTGTTCTGATCCATATTTAATTCTGACTGAAGATGGGCCAAACCAGAATGCCTGTCCTTTTTGCACAACTGTAACAGTGTTTATATGATTCGGTGACCGACTTGATACAAGGACATTTTCTTTAAAATGCATTTCATAAGAAAACATGCCAGCCATCAAGATGACCGGTCCTAATATTATTATTGCAGTCCAGATGAGACACCCCGAATTCCTCTTGCTTCCGGTACGTTTCCTCGTTAAAAATGTCCACCACCAATAGAGGAGATATAAATACCCAAAAAGTGATAGAAAAGCCCAAAACGAACCCTGTTGTAACTGCCACAAGAAGTATTCCACTTCAGTCGGACCTTGTCCGTTTCTATGAATGTTACTCAGCAATTTGATTAATGAAATAACAGCCAGCGCAGCAACGGATCTTTTAACGTTCTTTTTTCGAATAAGACTATAAATAGCAGCTGGCACAGTAATATATGGCAGGTACTGTAACACTACAATGACTATCACTAGAACTCCAAAGTAAGAAATGCCGGATATATAGGAACCCTCTGTTAGGACTCCCCAGGCCAGAAGCGTTATGGCAATAAAGACAACTGCCCATATCATACAGCCCCATTTAGCCTGCTTTCTGAAACGTTCAACCATGTTATTTAATTCTTCATCCATCTCATAGTGCTTCCTTTATTTGTTAAGTTAAATTCATTATACAGTTTTGAAAAGGGGTCTGACCCCGATTTTTTTGTGGATAACTCAAATCTATGACTTTTTACTTATTTGGTGGATGAATTCTTATCAGTTCTGAGGACTTTCTGACTGTTAATCTAGTAGATTGTTGAAAATTCAATAAAATTTTGGCAAAATGATAGAAAGAGTGAAAACGTTTGCTCATCGACTGCGGATAATATATATCCTTTTTAAAAAAGTTAAAATGCAAGCGTTTTCTTTTTCAGTGCAATTTATGCAAACGATTTCACTAAACGGTTTTCGGGAGGTGAAAGAGCTTTAATTTTGTGGAAAAAACTACTTTTCTAAGGGGGAAATAGAGTGCAGCGAAAGAGAATTAAGTTTCTGTCGTATGCTTTAATCTTTGCATTATTCGTTCAGTTTTTTGCAACGGCAGTCCCTGTTGTAAAGGCGGAAGGAACGAGCAACGATCGCATAGTCACACTAGTAGGAAGCCTGCAGGATGAATTGGGAGCAGCAGGTGAGTGGGATCCGACGGCAGAAGCTACCCAAATGGAGGCTGTTGGCAATAATTTTTACAAACTTTCAGGAACACTTCCAGCAGGAAAATACGAATATAAAATAGCGATAAACGGAACATGGGATGAAAACTATGGGTATGGCGGAAAGAACGGTGGTAACTTTACAATTGAACTTGCTGAAGAGACCGCCGTCACATTCTATTACCATGACGGCACACATGCGGTAGCTGATACTACGTGGTACAGTCCCATTCCGACAGAAAAGCAGCCACGTATCACGGGCGATATACAACCGGCAATCAATGCTGGCGATGGATGGAGCCCTGCAACATCTACAGCGCTTTTGACTGATGATAATTTTGATAACATTTACACTTACACAGCAAACGTTCCAAAAGGAAACTATGAATATAAGATTGTTCTTGGCAATGACTGGGGAGAGGAGTATCCGGGTTCAAACGCGAAGTTAAATGTACTAAGCGATGAACGAATTACGTTCTTCTTTAACAAGGAGACAAAAGAAGTGAGAACAGACTATAACCCGGCCGGTTCAGACAATGCAATAAGCAAGGACAAGCTCTACCACAACACGTGGGAAAAAGCTTATCGAATTCCATTTGGAGCGGTAAAAGCAGGAGAGGAAGTAACGCTTCGTATCGCTTCCAAACAGGACGATCTAACCCAGGCGAATGTT
This sequence comes from Exobacillus caeni, assembly GCF_005747095.1. GTDB lineage: Bacteria > Bacillota > Bacilli > Bacillales > Guptibacillaceae > Exobacillus > Exobacillus caeni. Next base: position 27,995 of record NZ_SWLG01000019.1, read on the forward strand.
TATTTGAAAAACAATAACACGGGAACATCAAAGCTTTTATCTATGAAAAAAGCAGGAACTGCAAACGGACAAGACTTCTGGGAAGCAACATTTGTACCTGAAGCAAAGGGAGTCTACGGTTACAAATTTATCGTCCATGACCAGGAAGCTAAGGCAGAATACGGTGAGGATACCGCGGAAGGAAATACAGGGAAAGCGACAGACAGCAATGCGGAACTTTTCCAGTTAACGGTATTTGATCCGGGCTACCAAACGCCGGATTGGATGAAAGAATCAGTAGTCTATCAAATCTTTCCTGACAGATTCTTTAATGGGAATGCTACTAATGACACAGCAAAGGAAACGGCTCGCGGCAACGAACCGATCGAGCACCGTGATTGGACTCAGCTGCCGGACAATCCTCGTTTAGTTGATAAAGAAGGGTATAATGGTGACGAAATCTGGAGCAACGATTTCTTTGGCGGTGATGTCAAAGGCATCCAGGAAAAGCTGGATTATATCCAGTCACTCGGCGTTAATACAATCTATATGAATCCAGTCGCAAAAGCAGCATCGAACCATAAGTATGATGCGACGGACTGGAAATCGATCGACCCGATGTTTGGTTCACCGGAAGAGTTTAAGGCGTTTACGGATGAGCTCGAGAATCGCGGCATGCACCTTATCATGGATGGCGTTTTTAACCATGTTGGGGACGATTCGATCTATTTTGACCGCTATGGAAAATATGAAACAGTCGGAGCATATGAGTACTGGTCCCTGATCTATGACTTGATGAATGAAAAAGGACTAACTGAAGATGAAGCTAAAGCGGAAGCGCGCAGCCAGCTGGAAGCAGAAGGACAGGTCTTTAACGATGAGTACGGCTTCCACAACTGGTTTAATATTAAAAATGAAAAAGTGACCGGCGAGGATGGCAAAGAACATTACGACTACCAGGCATGGTGGGGCTTTGATTCCCTTCCTGAGATAGAGAGTGTGCCCGGGGATGCAGTGAACTATGACAGTGAGCTGAACAACCAGAAGTTTGCTGATTACATCATGTATGACGAAGATTCCGCGGCTAAGAAATGGATCACAAACGGTGGGTCTGGCTGGCGTCTGGATGTAGCAAATGAAGTGGATATGGAATTCTGGCGCGAGTTCCGCAAAGAATTAAAAGCAGACGAATTCGCCGGCACCGGAGCAACATTAAAGGAAGGCGAGAAACCGCTGATCCTTGGAGAAATCTGGGACGATGCATCGAAGTACTTCCTTGGCGATCAATATGATTCCGTTATGAACTATCGTTTTGAACAGGCGATCATGGGCTTTTTAAAAAGCGGTAATGCAACAAGCACCGATGCACAGCTGACTGCAGTGAAAGAAGATTACCCGAAAGAAGCTTATTATGCTCTTATGAACTTGATGGGTTCACATGATACGCCTAGAGCAGTCTATGTTTTAGGTGGTGGGACAGATAGTTATGAAAAAGCAGAATTTGACCCGAACTATAACCATGAACTTGGCGTGAAACGATTGAAGCTCGCTTCGATCATTCAAATGGGATATCCTGGTGCACCGACAATCTATTATGGAGATGAAGCAGGTGTCACTGGCTCGAAGGATCCTGATGATCGGCGAACTTATCCATGGGGAAATGAAAACCAGGACTTAATCGCACATTATCAAAAGGTAGGAAAAGTTAGAACTTCGAATGCCGGCCTTTTTGCATATGGAGATATCGAAACGCTTTATGCAGAAGGTGATGTTTATGCCTTTGCGCGAATGACTGATAATGATTTTGGAATTGTTGCGATCAACCGTGGCAATACAGCCCAAACCGTTGAGTTGGATGTTAAAGGATTGTTAAAAAATAACATCAGCCTTACAGATCAGCTCGATACTGGATATGCAGTGGCCTCTGCATCAGGAAAAGTAACCGTAGAGGTACCGGCGATGTCCGGCCGCATGCTTGTGGCAGATGATGGACAGGACCTTAGCTTTCCGCAAACGGTAACAGATCTACAGGCAACAGCAGGACAGGGTAAAGTTGAATTAGCATGGAACGGCGATGCTGCACAGTACAAAGTCTATCAATCTACATTAAAAGGCGCGCTGTATGAAGAAGTTGCAACGGTTTCTGGCAACTCGGCAACCATCGAGAACCTTGCCAACGGGAATGAATACTACTTTGCAGTCACTGCGGTCGATGCTGACGGAAACGAATCTAAAATGGTTGAAACGGATGAAGCCACTATCCCGCATTACGACCTTACGAATGCATGGGTTGGAAACGTCACGCAACTGGACGATCAGATTTTAGACCTTTCTAAGAGCTTTGATATTAACGCAGAAGCCTGGATCGAAGGAGCGACAGAAAACGGACAAGCAGAAGGGCTCATCGCGAAGCTTCAAGTGAAGCATGAAAATGATGAAAGCTGGACGGAAACAAAAGCAACTTACAGTGGTCAGACAGGAAACAACAATCGGTTCACCGCTGCCTTCCGTCCACTGGAAACAGGAACTTACACATACCAGTACGCATTCTCTACAGATAGCGGGAACACGTGGAAAACAACAGAAGCTTTAACGGTCGCGTTTACACAAAATACAGAAGATACAAACGCTCCGGCAGCAAGCGTCGAACTTGAACAGCCGATCCAGGAGTCCGGCCAGGTTAACCTTTCCTGGAACCTGGTGGACGCAACAGATCCGTTCTTAATCGGTATCGAGCGTGACGGAAAGATCATCAAGCTGCTAAGCGATACAACCGCAACAAGCTATACCGATCATGCGGTTGAAAACGGAACAGAGTACACATATCGGGTAAAGGTCTTTGACCAGGCTGGAAATACAGTGACTTCGAATACAGTGGCTGTCACTCCGGATATCGTTATGGTGGAAGTGACCTTTAAAGTACATGCGCCGGAATATACGCCGTTAAATACTAAGATCACGATGCCTGGCGATCAGAACGGATGGAGCACGAGTGCGTGGGAAATGTCCCGTAACGGGGCCGTAACACCGGACTGGGAAATCACAAAAGAGTTCCCTGAAGGCACAACGATCACGTACAAATACGTGAAAGGCGAATCATGGGATCAGGAAGGCCTTCCAGACCATACTCGTAACGATGTATCGGATGACGATATAAGCTATTATGGATACGGTGCTCCGGGAACAGACTTAAAAGTAACCGTAACAAACCAGGGCAACAACAAAATGGTAGTGAATGATGAAATCCTTCGCTGGATCGACCAGCCGGTTGTTATCACATCACCTGCCAATAACAGTACAGTTAATGCTGACACCGTTACGGTAAAAGGAAATGCGATCAAAGAAGGCGTGCTTACAATAAACGGTGAACAAGTAACGATTAACCCTGACATGACGTTTGCCCATGATGTGAACCTTGATTATGGCAAAAATGAAATCAAGGTTAGCATCGAGCCATCCGAAGAAAACAAAACAGAAATCTTTAAAGATGACGGCGGTGCGATCGGTAAAAATACGAAAGAGTATACGATTATTGTGAATCGCCCGATACAAAAAGTGAGCGTAAAAGAAGCACGTGAAACTGGAACCGATAAAACAGTTCAAGTAGAAGGCGTCATCACATCGAAGCCAGGCGTGTTTGGCGGAAAAGGATTCTACCTGCAGGATGAAACAGGAGGCCTGTATGTTGAGGCAACCGAAGACCTTGAGCTTCAAGCAGGAGACGTTGTGAAAGTTAATGGAATCATTGCTGAAGAAAACGGCGACTTCCATTTAACGGATGTAACTGTTGAAAAAGTTGGATCACAGGAACTTCCAGAACCTGTGACACTGACTGCTGATCAGGTGGACGAAAGTGTTGAAGGGCAGCTTGTTAATCTGGATGGTGTAACGATCGAAGATATCGTTAACCAGGAAAGCGGATTCTCTTTCACAGTTGAGAAAGACAGAAATACAGTGAATGTGTTCATCCACGAAGGAAGAGGCTTAACAATCGATAACTTTATCTTTGAAGCGGGCGATACGGTGGATTTGACTGGTATCGTCGCCCAGAACGGAGAAAAGTATGAGGTGAAGCCTCGCCAATCAGGCGATATCCTTTTCGCTGACTTTGGAAATGAAGTCAATGCAGTCATCGTTCAACCGAAAGTAAAGAAGAACAAAACCAAAGTCTTCAACAAAGACGTGGCAGAAGTGCCTGAAAACGGCAAGCTAATCGTAAAAGTGGAAGAAACCGACCTTACTTTAGCATTAAACCCTGAGCAGATTCGACAGCTTAAGGAAAAGAACGCAGAAATCGGTATTCAAAACGACGATGTTCTAGTTATGATTCCAGCAAATAATTTCCCGGGACATAAAGAGACAAAAATCGAGCTTAAGGAAGAGAAAAGTGTAGAAGGCGCAATAACACCCGTCTATAGCCTCTCTGTAACCCAGGGGAAAGAACAGATCGAAACATTCGAAGATAAAGTACTTGCTGCTTTTAACGTAGAAAACATGAAAAATCAAAATCTAGTTTTCAAAAACTACAATGAGCAAACAAAAGAATGGCAGCAACTCGGAAGTGTAACCCAGGACAAGATGATCATCACCAAATCAAACCAACTAACAAAATTCGCAGTGTTTAAGTAAAAGACAAAGTCTGTGCCAAATTCGGTGCCAGGTACCCGATATGGACAACTGTCCATAAACGGTGCCTGGCACTTTTATTTATTTGTTTTTTTGTCATATCGCCAGGCGATATGACTAATAGGTACCTGATCTTCTCATTATTGAACATTCCCTGTTTGATTTTCTTAGTGGGTTTATTAATTAGAAAGAAATTGAAACAGAAAGAGATGGTGCCTGGCACTGTTACAGTAATGCACCTAAAATATTCAAAATGATAGTCTTTTAGGCCCGTTTCTTTTGGTGGTTTTTTGAGTAAAATTAATCTAGTTTTTTATTAACCATTAAGGCGGGGATGTAATGTTTAAAAAAGGGTCCATGGCAGTTTCTACTTTGGTAGCTGCAGCACTTTTTGCTTCAAGTTTTGCCACTCCAGCGGGTGCAGAAGATTTTGGTATTAAAAATTCATTGTTTGAAAAAAAGAAAGAACAAGTATTATCGGTGCACCAACAGCTTTTAGAGGAAGGACAGATTGCTTCTGCAGCTAGTTCTTCTGTTCAGGCAACTGTTGCCCAGTCTCCTACAGTCACTTTTACAAATGAAATTGATGGTTATAATTACCATGAATATTTGTTTGACACAAAAGGAGGAACGTTCACGGTTGTACCAACCCATAGCGCTTTAGAAGAAGTTGATTACTTTATTTATAATGTTACGACAGAGGAAGTTTTTGAACCGTCAGAGGGAGAAAAATACGATTTACCGGCAGGAACGTATTATTTAACCGTTTTAGGCTATAGTGAACAGCCAGTAAACTACCAGTATCAACTTTCAGGGCCTTTAACATTTATACCTGATACAGATCTGCCAGAAATAAACGTAACAAAACCTATGCAGCATGATCACCGCTTGCCAAAAGGCTCTTCTTCAAAACAACTTGTAGAAGGAACGAGTGATGGTTTGGAGCTGTTCCTGCAGGTGAACAACAAGCCTGATATTCTTCCTGGTGGACCTTTTAGCAAGCAAGTAGAGCTGCATAAGGGAGATAATGATCTATTGTTTATCACTGAAAATGCAAGTAGCAACAAGACCTGGTCTTTTTATAATATGACATTGCCCGGGACTTCAAGAATCGGTGGAAAGGACAGGTACGAGGTATCTGCTAACGTTAGTAAGACTTTAGCTTCTTATGGGTATGACAGTGGAACAATCTTTATTTCCAGAGGAGATGTCTTTGCTGATGCACTGGCAGGTGGGCCGCTTGCATCCTTAGAAACGGCACCAGTGATGTTAACTAGAACAGACTCACTGACTCAAGAGGTGAAAAATCAAATACTAGCACAGCACCCGTATCGTGCAGTAATCCTTGGAGGAACTGGCTCGGTTTCAACAAGTGTAGAAGCTCAGCTTAAACAGCTTGGTGTTAGACAGATTGAAAGAATCGGAGGCAAAGACCGTTACGAAGTGTCTGCAAAAATTGCCAATGAACTAGTTCCTTATACCGAAACTGATACAGCATATATTGCAAGCGGGGAAGTATTTGCGGATGCTCTTTCTGCATCATCTGTAGCAGGTATCGAAGGAGCGCCAATCTTACTTGTGAGAAAAGATTACGTACCGGATTCTGTTAAAACATTTATTAAAAACAACCCAAACATTAAAAACTTTGTAATCGTGGGTGGAACTGCAACTGTTACTGAAAAGGTATCCACGCAGCTAAAGCAACTAAGATCGGGAGCAACGCTTGACCGTTTGGCCGGGAAGGACCGTTACGAAGTTGCAGTCAACGTGGCAAAGTACGGTATGGATACTTTGGGAATGGATCTTAGCACCCTTGTTTTTGCCAGAGGAGATGTCTTCTCTGACGCGTTATCAGGATCCCCATTAGCCGCTGATCAATGGGCTCCAATCCTGCTAACCAGAACCGATAGAGTAGAAGATAAAGTAAACACATTACTAACCGAACATCACGGTGAAACAGACCATATCTTCATTCTTGGCGGAACAGGATCTATTTCAACCAATACAGAAAGCCAATTATCAAAGCATATTCAATAAGTTTCTAGTAGTAGTGCCAGGCACCCTTCGTGGACATTTGTCCACGGACGGTGCCTGGCACCTTTTTGTATTCGCTCTCCTTCATTTATGGTAATCTAAAATTACCCTTCAAAAGTTCCCTCGTTTTACAAATCCCCATTAAAAGGAGTGTTTCAATGCCTCGTAAGCCAAGAGTATGGTATCCTGGCGCAATGTATCACATTACAAGCCGCGGAAACCGAAAAGCCCCTTTATTTCTCGATGATTATGACCGTAACTTCTACCTAAGACTCCTCCAAAACACGAAAGAAAAGATACCGTTCAACCTCCTCTCATACTGCTTAATGACAAATCATACCCATCTTCAATTACAAACTAGCGAAAGTTCAATCACTAAAATAATGCTTCAGATCAATACTTCTTATGCTAAGTACTTTAATAGAAAATATGACTTAGTAGGCCATGTATTCCAGGGAAGATACGGAGCAGAGTTAATAGAAAACCAGGAATATGAGATAGATGTAAGTAAGTACATCCATCTTAATCCATGCAGAGCTGGTATGGTTCAGGAGCCTGAACATTATCTATGGAGCAGCTATACATCATACCTGGCCCCTGGTACTCTAAACAAATATTCCCTTGTTTCCCCACAACGAATTCTCTCTTACTTTCCAGACCAACAAACATATAAAAAGTATATTGACGCTCCAACCCCTTTAAAACAAAACATCGTCCTCCTCAAAAAGACAAAATAGAATGGATGTCCATTAGTGGTGCCTGGCACCGAACTGATGGCACCGCATCTAAGTCTATTATACTAGCCCCTCTCAAGACTCTTTTCCTATTTTTACAATCTTTACTAGCTTTTTACACTCTATTGAAACGGTTTCATTTATAGTAGAAGGTGTAGGGCATGTGGCCTTAAATTTTGGGAAAAGGGGAGTTTTGATGCGATCTAAAAACGTTAGACGCTATACTAGTCTGATGCTTGTATTTGTTATGGTACTAAGCTTTTTTGCTGTGCCTGTAAAACAAGCAGCTGCAGCAGAAGGGGATGTCATTTCTGTTGCTGAGGCGATTGCTAACAACAGCGGTACCGCGACAGTTGAGGGCTATATTGTGGCACATACTACGGCTCCGAATAGTTATGATTTCGAAGCCCCGTTTGGAAATGATTATAATCTAGCAATAGCAGATTCAGCTTCTGAGAAAGATCCGGCTAAACTTTTGCCAGTACAGCTGCAAGGCCAATATCAAACTGAATTTGGTTTGAAAACGAATCCTGATTTAATTGGCACCAAAATTCAAGTGACAGGAAGTCTTGAAGAATACTTTTCCAGTCCTGGTCTTAAAAGTCCAACAAATATTACGAAAGTAGACGGTGGCACTGATCCAGAGCCTGAACCGGTTGAACTATCAACTATCGCTGATGCTCGTAATGCAGCCGACGGCACAGCCGTAAAAGTCAAAGGAATAGCTACGGCTGCATTTACAGCTGGCGGAGCAACTAACTTATACATCCAGGATAATACAGCAGGAATCATCGTGCGCGCAGCCGGTATCACGGCAAACGTAGGTGATGAAGTTACAGTCGAAGGTACGATTGGCGACTATTACGGCATGGAGCAGATTACAACTACTTCAGATAAAGTAGCAGTAACAAGTGCGAATGCCGGCGTTCCTGCTCCTCAAGAAATCACATCTTCACAGCTTGGTGAAGATGTCGAAGGAATGCTAGTAAAAGTCAATAATGTCACAGTAAACAGTGTTAACAGCCATGGAGAGTATGTATCTACAGATGGCTCTGCTGAATTTCTTGTTGATCCTGAAACAGAAGGCCTTCTTGAGGCAGGAAAAACATACGACAGCATCATTGGTGTGATCAACTATTCGTTCGGAGAGTACAGGCTTGTTCCACGTAACGCAGCAGACGTGATCGAAACTGCTTTCTCCGTTATGGCAACACCTGCAGCGGGTGAGGTGGTCCAGGGAACAGAGGTCACGCTTTTCACAGGTATTGAAAATGGAACGATTTACTACACAACAGATGGAAGCGAACCGACAGCTTCCAGCCAAGAATACACTGGACCGATCGCCATAAATGAAGACGTTACAATAAAAGCGATCGTAGTAAATGCCACAGGGGAAGCAAGTGAAGCTGCGGTATTTACATACACTGCAACAGAGCCTTTAGGACAACTAGAGATCCACGATATCCAGGGCGCAGCTCATGAATCTCCTTTTAAAGGGCAAACAGTAACGGATATCGAAGGAATCGTGACACAGGTTGACGGCTCTTCCTTCCACATGCAGAGTCTTAACCCGGATGATGATATCGCTACTTCTGAAGGTATTATGGTTTATAAACGAGGCGCCGATGTTCAGGTTGGCGATATCGTGAAAGCTACCGGGGAAGTAAAGGAATATAAAATCGGCGGATATGATGATGCAGCCGATCTATTAACTACAGAAATAGCAGCAACTACTGTAACGGTTATCTCTTCAGGTAACACGCTTCCAGATCCGGTTGTGATCGGCGTAGACCGTATTCAGCCGACAAAAAATATTGAGGACGATGGTTTAACTTCCTTTGACCCTAAAACAGATGGAATTGATTTTTACGAAAGCCTTGAAGGGATGCTTATTCAGTTAAACGATCCAAAGGTAATTGCTCCTCCTAAATACGATGAGATCGCTGTTTTTGTTGAAACTAGTGAGGATCAACTACGTACAGATGCGGGAGGACTGTTAATTTCTCCTGAAGACTACAATCCAGAGCGTGTCTTAATTGATGTTGATGGCTTTGATGTTGATGTGAAAGTTGGAGATTCTTTTGACGGCAGCATCACGGGTGTGATCAGCTATGATTACAGCAACTATAAAGTCCGTGTTACTGATTCTGCCCTGCCAGCAGTCATCGATGGCGGAACGACACAAGAAGTAACAAACATTGAAAAAGAAGAAGATAAACTAACTGTTGCATCTTATAATATCGAAAACTATTCTCTAGCAGACTCTGGCCAACTGAAAACAGACCAACTTGCCGAGTCCATTAACAAAAATTTAAAAACTCCTGACATCATCGGCCTGATCGAGGTGCAGGATAACAATGGTCCAACGGATGACGGAACGACAAGTGCTTCTGCAAACTATGAAGCTCTTATTGCAGCGATCGAAGCAGGAGGCGGACCTACCTACGCCTTTACAGAAATCGCTCCTCTAGATAAAACGGACGGCGGACAGCCTGGAGGAAACATCCGTGTTGGTTACCTTTATAACCCGGAACGCGTATCACTGACTGATAAGGAAAAAGGTGATGCGACAACTGCGGTTGGTGTGAATGAAAACGGATTGACGCTAAACCCTGGCCGAATTGATCCGACAAATACAGCATGGGATAGCTCCCGTAAACCGCTTGCAGCAGAATTCGAGTTCAACGGTGAAAAAGTGATCGTAATCGCAAACCACTTTAACTCTAAAGGTGGAGACGATGGGTTGTTTGGCGCAAATCAGCCAGTTGTATTAGGAAGTGAAGAACAGCGCATCCAGCAGGCAAAAGTGATAAACAGCTTTGTCAACGATGTGGTTTCAACAGTAGAGGATGCAAACGTAGTCGTTCTTGGGGACTTGAATGACTTTGAATTCTCAACACCGATTAACACACTTGAGGGAGATGTCCTGACTAACTTGATGGAGAAGCTTCCTTCTGAAGAGCGCTACACATATGTTTATCAAGGGAATTCCCAGGTGCTTGATCACATTCTAGTCAGCAATAACCTTGCTGCAACTGCTGAAATCGACTCTGTAAACATCAACGCAGATTTCAGCCATGAAACAGGACGTGCAAGTGACCATGATCCTGTCCTTGCACAGCTAGATCTTGGAGCAACAGAGGAAGACGGTAATTTTGACTTAACGGTGATGCATACGAATGATACGCATGCCCATTTAAATAATGTTGCACGCCGTATCACCGCTATCAAGGAAGTGCGTGAAGCTGCGGAAAACTCGATCCTTCTGGATGCAGGTGACGTTTTCTCAGGAACATTGTTCTTCAACCAATATAAAGGCCTTGCAGATGTCGAGTTCATGAACATGATCGGCTATGATGCGATGGTTCCAGGCAACCATGAGTTTGATAAGGACTCAGAAACGCTTGCTAATTTTATCAATGCAGCAGAATTCCCGATTGTAAGCTCTAATATCGATTACAGCGGGGATGGGATCTTAGGCCAGCTTTATAAAAACGAAGTAGGCGATCCCGCAGCAGACGGACACATCTATCCTGCGATCATCCTTGATGTGAACGGTGAAAAAGTCGGGGTGTTCGGATTAACAACAGAAGATACTACATTCCTTGCCAATCCAGATGACAGCCTTGTTTTTGAAGACCGCATCCAAAAAGCCAATGATACCGTTAGTATGCTTCAGGATGAAGGGGTCAACAAAATCATTGCGCTGACTCATATCGGCTATAACCAGGATCTTGCGCTGGCGAAAGCGGTAGATGGCATCGACATTATTGTAGGCGGACACAGCCATACGAAAGTAGATGAGCCTGTCGTTTTCAATGAAGATGCTGAGCCGACAATCGTCGTACAGGCCCAGGAATACAGCAACTATCTTGGCGATCTCGATGTGGAGTTTGACCAAAATGGTGTGCTTCTTTCCTGGAACGAAAACCTGATCGACCTTAACGATGAAACCATTACTCCAGATCCTGCTGCTCAAGAGAGACTCGATGAACTCGAAGCTCCTATCCAAGAATTAAAGCAGCAGATCGTTGGAAAGACAGATGTTTTCCTAAATGGGGAAAGACAGGATGTTCGCACGAAAGAAACAAATCTCGGCAACCTGATCGCAGACGGCATGCTTGCCAAAGCACAGGAAAGTGTTGATGCAACACTTGCGATCCAGAACGGCGGCGGTATCCGTGCATCGATCGATGAGGGCGACATATCCCTCGGGGAAGTCCTGACAACGATGCCTTTCGGAAACACGCTCGTGACGCTTGATCTAACTGGCGCTGAAGTAATTGAAGCACTTGAAAACGGAGTCAGCCAGGTAGAAGAAATGGCAGGCAGATTCCCACAGGTTGCAGGCATGAAATTTTCCTATAACCCGGAACAGTCGGCAGGGGAACGTGTTATTGACGTTCAGGTAAAAACAGATAACGGCTATGAGCCGATCGATTTGAATAAAATGTATACTGTTGCCACAAACGCATATGTAGCAGACGGCGGCGATGGCTATACTGTCTTTAAAAAAGCAAAAGACGAAGGAAGAATCACAGAGCTTTACGTAGTCGATTACGAAGTATTTACCGACTATCTACAGGAAAAAGGAACCGTGTCCCCGGAAGTGGAAGGACGCATTCTAGAAGTAACCGATATGGAAGCCCCTGTAACGACTGCGAAAGTAACAGGAGTTCAATTATCAGACGGCTCTTATCTTGCTGAAGCGACTGTTGAATTGACTGCCGCAGATGCCGATTCTGGAGTAGAGAGAATCGAATACAGCCTTGATAACGGCCAGACATGGAACACGTACACAGAACCTTTTACAGTTCAGGCAGATGCCACAATTCTATATCGTGCGGTTGATAAAGCAGGTAATGCAGAAGAAGCGAAGACACTTACAATCAGTATTGTCCCTGCTTCAACTGAAACGTTAAAAGAGCTAGTAAATTCAGCTGATGCTTCTCATGGCGTGAAGACATCCATCAACGCACACATCAAAAATGCAGAAAAAATGTTCGAAAAAGGCACCGAGAAGCATGAGGAGCTTGGATACAAGAAGCTAGCGACACTTGCTGAAAAAATCAGCCGTTATCCCGACAACAAACTAAGCAACAAAGAAGACCTAAAACTAGTAATCGACTATATAGTGGAAAATGAGACTATGAATTAAAGTTTTTTAGTAAAAGGTGCCAGTCACCCGATATGGACAACTGTCCATAAGCGGTGCCTGGCACCTTCTGTTTGTTTGTTTTAGTTTATTATAAGTGCTGTTTGGGGAATTTAACTATAACTCGACACTATAAGAGGTGACAAAATGGAATTATCATTTGGATTAATATTGAACATTATTATTGCTATCTATCTCTTTGTGGATGCAAAGAAAAGAGACAGGAGCCCTATCTTATGGGGCATCCTTGGATTGCTTTTCGGACTGCTTCCTTTAGGTATTTACCTGATCATAACAGGCAGGAAGCTCTGGGGATGGATTCTTGTTATCATTTCGATTCTTTACTTTATCTTTGCGGTTATAGCAGGGATATTTGGAATACTATTTTCACTTTTCCAGGGACAGTGATTAATAAAACGAGGATGACTCATAAGTGTCTGGACTCTCCGTTTAGCACAATACCTAGATGAACTTTGTTACCAGGTTATCTAGATGTGTTGGAGGTGCCTGGCACTTTGCTTTTGAGTCATCCTCGTTTTTCTATTCCACAGGTTTTGCTTTCCTTCTTTTTCTTAAAATCAAATAGGTAAGTATCAATAACGATATTATCGTGACAGCTAAACCAGGCCGGAAGCCTTCTGGAATAAAGTCCATTTCAACTGTATGCTTGCCAGGGCCAACTTTTACTCCTGTAAACGTAGTATGCACTGGGAAAGTCTCGGTATCTTCGCCGTCGATCGAAACAGACCAGCCTTCTGAGTAAGGAATAGAAAAGAATAGGACGCCTCCTTTTTTAGAGGACACAGTTCCTTTAAGATGGTTGCTGGAATTGTCGGTGACGTTTAATCCGTTTCTTTGGTGCTTGCTTGCCGTTTCTTCATAAGGCTTAAGCGGATCCAGATATGCACCGGCTTCTTTAATCAGAAACTTGCCGGGCTTGATGTTAAAGTTTATATACGATGTCTCGGAGTCGACTCCAAAGCGAAAAACGGATTTGTTTACTGTTTTTGTGTAGCTATACTGGGTTAAAACATAGCTGTTGCCGGACATGTTTTTAACCATCTTATACGCTTTATTACCATTTGAAGCGGTTATCGTCGCGCCCCTGGTCTTTGTATATGGAACATAATAGATAAACCCGGTCAGGATTCCCTTTTCATGCTTGCGTACTGGAAGCTTAATATCTATTGGCCTGTCTGATTCAACAACGAAGCCTTCATCCACCTTTTTTACAGTGGTATTCTCGCTAAAGCTTAAGTCATTGACCTCACCGATTTGTTCAAGGGAAAAAGAAGCTAAGTCTTTTTTTCCTGGATACTTCTTTCTATCGACAGCTTCTTTCGGAACGATCGCATTCTCAAACATCATCCGCTCCCGATAAGGAACCGGGGAGTCCAATAATTCCTCTTCCGTTAATACCTGATCATAGACAAAACCAACTGGCAGGGCATAATCGTTTTTATAGATTCGAGTTTCCCCTTTTTTATAAATCGGCGAGTACCCGTAAAGGTTGTACACCTGTGTCGGAGCATGAAAGGTAACAAAATACTTGTTGGCAAAAAGGGTGAACAAATGAGTGCTGTTTCCGAATCCGCGTGTTAAGTTCAGTCCCCGGCTGCCTGCCTGGGCAAGGATATCCATTTCAAACTTTTGCTGTGTCCATGGGATCAATGAGTTGTAGGCATAAAAGCCATTATAGTCATAGGTCATGGAAGCGTTATGGGTCAGGATTCCCGGATAATCGATAAGCGTTCGATATAGGTCGTTATCATCAATTTTAGCCATCGTATTTTTGACTGTCTGATTATCATACAGCATGGTGTATTCTTTACGGTCCATTAACGGGAGGATAGGCCAGACTCCTTTATGCGCGGCTTCGACTTTCTTGTTCGTTGACTTGTTTAAAACATCCGTGACGAAGCTGTAGCCGATAAGGCCGCTGTATGCAGATAGCGTCATCAACATGATGGCAAGCATGCCGATCTGTACAAAAAGATGTTTTTTAAGGAATACATAAATGATGAAAGCTATCGTAAAGAACACAGGCAATAACGGAAGCCACTCGGCATAATGGGTAAACGAATTTTCCTCCAGCCAACTGTAAACCCAAAGAGCGATTATACCTACTAACGCTATGTTCCATGGCCTCTTAAAGTTCACGTACTGGATTGCAGTCACTGCAAGCGTAATGCTGAGTGCGTTGAAGATAAAAAAGCTCCTTAGTTCCTCTGGTTCACTAAACCCTCCGAAGAAGCTCAACACGTTTGGATACTTGAAGATGAGTAAAATAACGATTCCTAATAAGCCGTACGGTAGCAACCTTCGGCCATTGATCAGTAAAACAGGAATAAGGAGAAAAGGCAGGAAGCTTAGTCCGCCTCCCCAGAAAAGCGTTTCCCAAACTGCATTCCACTCGATTACATTTTCAATAGGCAGCGAATGCCGCACCTGGGCGTTCGACTTCAAGTAGCTAATAACTGAAGGTAAAAAGACAACCATCGAGAGGCCGAGACCGATCAAGTAATACCCTATCAGTTTTGCATGAAACAAAAAGAAAGACCTAACCGATTTCTTGACAGAGTCCTGTGTGAAAAACCGGAAAAAAGCATATAATCCAAGGCCGAGAGAAATCATGAACATTAAATAAAAGTTTCCGAGCGATGCCAGGAACACAGCCACAATAAACGTGATAAATTTGTTTTCTTTTAAAACCCGTTCATACCCCAATAGAATATAAGGAAAAAAGACGGCTGCGTTGACAAAAAAGTAGTGGGTGTAAAAATAATCAAAATGATAGCCGACAAAAGGATAGGTCATCGCGCCAAGAAACGCAATCGGCCGCTTGATCCCTTTTTGTTTAAGAAAAAGATACATCCCAAGCGCCATGAGGGAAACTTTAAGCATGTCCATCGGAACGAACAATGCCGGGAACCAGTCTTTCGGAAAAACCGTCAGCATCCAGATGAAAATGTCGCCGATCATATAATAGCCAAATTCATTCCAGTAGCTGCCGCCCATCCCATACTGCCAGGACCAAAAGGGCAAAGTCCCATGATGGATAAAATCATAAAACTGATTATAAAAATGAATATACTGTGCCCTCATATCCCCTAATTTCGTTATGTAGAAAAAATCCGCTGCCGGAATGCGGTGAAAAATGAAATACGAGAATCCCGCTGAAAAAGCCAGTAATAACAGTAAATCAAAATAGTTTCTAATCCACTTCATGTCATAAGCTCCTTATATAACGTAACGGTTTCTTTGTCTTTTTGCCTGGAAAACTGCCAGAGTAATTAGCAATAATAAGCTTACCAATATTAAGTTCATTCCTGCAATGAATCCGCGTGTGAAGGTGCCAGGCACCATAAATGGACAACTGTCCATATATGGTGCCTGGCACCCTTCATTTGGCACCCTTCATTTGGCACCCTTCATTTGGCACCCTTCATTTGGCACCCTTCATTTGGCACCCTTCATTTGTAACTACTACGTTTCTACTAAGCAATAAATACTATTTCCATTCCTTTTTATGGTATTAATAGTAAATTTATGAGATATTATTAACAAATAAATAGATAATTTTTACATATCATAGGGGGAGCGACATGGGGAAACTTAAAATTGTGCCTATTATCCTACTTTTGTTTTTGTTTGGCTTTGTATCAAAGGCAGATGCCAGTGAAGTAGAGAGGCATGGGGGGAAAGATCGTTTTGAAGTGGCAGTCCATGTTTCACAGAAAGGATGGAGTGGTTCTGATACTGTGTATCTAGTAAACTACCTTGCGTTTGCGGATGCCTTATCAGCAACTCCGTTAGCTTACCAGTCTCACGCGCCTATTTTGCTGACTCATCCTGACCGTCTCACGGCTGCTACAAAGGATGAGATCAATCGCTTAAAAGCATCGAAAGCTGTGCTTGTCGGGGGGACGGGAAGTATATCCCAGAACGTGGTCCAGGATTTAAACACTATGGGAATCAAAGATATCCATCGAATTGGCGGAAAAGACCGTTATGAAGTATCTGCCAATGTAGCGAACAATGTTAATACAAAAGACAAAGCTGTAATTGCAACAGGGATGACCTTTGCTGATGCGCTTTCTGTAGCTCCTTATGCAGCAAGAAACAGTTATCCAATCCTTCTCACCCGTAAAAACGTAATTCCAGCGCCTGTTGCACAGTACCTCAACAATAAAAAATTCAGCTCTTCTATTATCATGGGTGGAGAGGGAAGTGTTGGAAGGGAAGTTGCTGCAAATCTTCCAGATCCGGAACGGATCGGTGGTGCAGACCGGTATGCAGTAGCGGCTAATTTGATCAGAGTTAAAAACCTGCCAACAGACCAGGCGTTTATAGCAACAGGCTTAACGTTTGCCGATGCCCTGACTGGTTCCGTTTTAGCAGCAAAAGAATACAGCCCGATTCTCTTAACAAGACCTGAAATCTTGCCTGGAGACACTAAAAAGATCATGGTAGATAAAGCAATCAAAAATTATGTGATCTTAGGCGGACCGGCGTCTGTTCGTGAAGAGATCCTAAATAAGTATGCAGATGCTCTGATTATGGACAATACGCACTCGATTGAAGGCTATACAGATAAACCAAGCTATGCACGCGGCGAGACTATTGAATTTAAAGTGCATACACTTGAGCCAAGCTTTTCTATCGAGGTTTTAAGATTTGGAAAAGAAGATACCGTTCTTTTTAAGGATTCTGGTATAACTGGAGCAAAGCAAAATTACCGGAAATACGATTATAAAGAGGGAGCGGACTGGCAAACAACTTATACGCTAAAGGTTCCTTCCACATGGAAAAGCGGTCTTTATGCAGCAAAAGTTTACGATGAGAGCGGCAAAGAATTCTACATTATGTTTACAGTGAAAAATGCTAGCAGCATAAAGCCGAAGATTGCTGTGCTGGCAAATATCTTTACGTGGGAAGCGTACAACTCATGGGGCGGAGGTTCTTTCTACGGATACAAAATCGATGATGGAACAGGCAGAAGGTTTGCAGAAATACTAAACCTCCATCGTCCGAATCCGAGAATTAATCCATATGTAGACAGCATCCATCTGCCATTTGCAGAAAAGTTTTTGTTATCCTGGCTTGAGAAAAACGGTTATGCCTATGATGTGATCTCTGAGTATGATCTGCATCATCAACCGGCCATTCTCCAACAATACGATACCCTTGCGTTGAACTCACATAGTGAATACTGGACTGGAAACATGTATGACGGTTTTGTATCGTTCTTGAATAAAGGTGGAAACGTGCTTAACCTTGCAGCAAACAACATATACTGGAAAGCTGTGTTAAAAGGTGACCAGATCGAGGTTAGAAAAGATAAACAAAACCATACACTAGTAAACGAACGTGGTGGACTCTGGAGAGACCTTGGAAGACCTGAATCCAGATACCTTGGAGTCGCTTATAACTACCTTGGTTATGGAACCTACACTCCTTACAAAGTCCAAAATCCAAACCACTGGGTCTTTAAAAACACAGGACTCAAAACCGGGGACTTGATCGGAGAGGTAGGAGTGAACGGCCGTGGTGCTGCCGGTGGAGAGACAGATAAAATAACGCCATATACTCCAGAAAACTTCCAACGTCTTGCAAAAGGGCTAAACCCAGACCTTGGAGGATCGGACATGATTTACTACGATACACCAAACGGCGGTGGAGTCTTCTCGGTTAGTTCCCTGACCTTCACAGGAACACTGGAAACCGACAGAGAAATCTCCCAAATCGTCAAAAACGTACTAAACCACTTTAATAAGTAAAACAAAAGAGAGGTTCGACTGAACCTCTCTTTTGTTTGGTATTGCTACAGTGCCAGGCACCGCAAATGGACACTTGTCCATTTATGGTGCCTGGCACCATCACCACTCCATCACCGCCTTTTAGTACTTTTCACTCATTTAACAACCAAATCATCACAATTTTGAAACGGTTATACTGTTAATATCGTCCAATTATATAAAGAGAAAGTATTGGGGTGAATGTCATGAAGCGAAAACTTATTTTATTAGTAGTGGCATTATCTTTTGTCTTTGTCGGCGCAATGCATACAACGGTTGCCAAAACGTCCGGGGAAGAGACCAGCCAGAAAGAACCTGAAGTTACTTTGGAGTATGTAAAGAACAACCTGGAGCTGGATCAGTCACAAAAAGAGGTTAAGGATTTATTGGGAAGCCATTATTCGAAGGTAACAGGAGCGATGGAAAACACCGAGATGTGGCGTTATGATGTCGGGCTTGTAAAGGGATATACTCCCTACAATGTGGATGGCCTGGATGCAGTAGACGTGGAAGGGATCGCGAACGGAAAAATCAAAATGCAAATCTTAGTCGAATGGAACGAATATCGGCTCGTAAAGTCATATAGTGCATATTATTTAAATGAAGAAGACGGAAAAGTATGGGTGTATAGTGTGTATCCATTTGGCCCAAAAGAATATGCCGTAAACTGACTGCTGACCGGGATTATCCCGGTTTCTTATTTGAAAGGTAACGTAGTAACTGCGAAAAGCTTTTTAATTGAGCAAGTTATAAAATTTAGGTGGAATACACCTCACTGGTTCCATTTCTCTAAAAGGAATTATTAAAACGAACTAATAATGGCGCCCAATTCACAGCAAATAATGAAGATTTAAGGGGACAGTATCTATGATTAAAACTAAAAATTTAATTATAATTTTCACCACACTTATATTAATTTTTTGTGCGATTATGTATTGGATGATTGTTGAAGCGTCTGAAACCGTAAACGGAAAAGAAGATCCAAAAACGGAGCAAGCTGCCAAAAACTCAGAAAATGGATCGAACAAGGACGCACTCGATGAAATTGATGAACAGATCGATGCTGCAACCGCCACGACAACGGAAAATGAAGAGGACGGCGTGAAAAAAGCTATTCCAACCGAAGTGCAGTTTCAAGACGACCTTCATGCCATGACACACCAAAAGGTAAAGGCAGAAGAAAAGTGGGGGCATTTGAAAATTACGGAAGAACGCATTGATGAAATGCTGGACGTGCTCGATAAAGTAAAAGGAAAAAACGACTACAAGAATTTCGACTTTTATTATGATGTTTTAACAGAATGGAACAACGGAAATTTTGATAATGCAGTCCAGGCGCATAATCGGATCTGGAGCATGAATGGCGGAACGATCGGAAAAGCAACGAGGCTACTGACTGAAGAGGAAGAACAGGCATATATCAAGGAATACTTTAAATAAGCGGGTGTTTATACTCGCTTTTTTTTATGACCCTCAAATTTCAGCATAAAAAAGTCCACATATCCCCCGATGAGAACGAATTTTTTTATTTGATACTATTTATCTGTATACTTATGGGTATAAAACCTCAAAGAATAAAGGAGTGGAACATACTATGCCTGCTTATAAAAAGTGGCTGGCTTCGATGCTTGCTGTTATCCTCGCTTTTATCATGGGACAACCAGTGAACGCAGCAGACGAGAAGAAAATCGGTCCCGAAGAATGGACACAGTACCGGTTGAACTCGCAAAATAACCCGGTCTATAACGATGGAGAAGAAGTTGAGCTTGATACAACCTTCAAAACCGATAATCAAATTCGTTCCACCCCGGTGGTAACAGGGAACAATATTTATATAGGCAACCATGAATCTGGGATGATCTATTCTTATGACTTACATACGAAGGAACTTAACTGGAAGAACCAGGCTCCGAACTGGATTCACTCCGAATTGATCTCTTCAGGCGGTAAGCTGTTTGTCGGCTATGGTAACCGTTTTTACCAGAAACCTGGTTTGAGAGGAACGGAAGAGAGCGGCATTCTCTGCCTTGACGCTGAGAGCGGAGAGATTCTCTGGAATTTTAAAACGGATGGTGAAGTAATGCCAACCCCTGCTATATACAAAGATACTGTTTATGCTGTCACAGGGGATGAGCACCTTTATGCAATCAACCCTGAAACAGGAAAGGAAGAATGGAACCTTGAGCTCGGTTCGATCGTCAGTATGTCTTCCCCAAATATTCATAACGGTATCCTTTATGTCGGAGGATCTGATCCCTATCACTTTTATGCGGTTGACCTGGAAAAGCAAGAAATCAAGTGGGAGAAGGATTTTGAAGATGTGAAAATGGGACTGGATGATGTTCCAGCGGTTATTTACAACGATGAACTTGTTATAACTACCGCACTTGAAGGCGATATGGAAAAAAATCCTGAGCATATGATTTATGCGATGGACATAAAAACTGGCGAATTTGTCTGGAAAAAGAGTCTCGGTAAAGGCGAGATGGTTAAAAACAACAAATCTGGTGCACCGATGATTTATGAAGACCAGGTATTTGTCGGAAGCCCGATAACGAAAAAATATTATGCCTTGAACGCAGGGAACGGCGAAATAAACTGGAAGCATGAGACAGCTGTAAACAAAGCTCCTCCTGTGGCAGACAACGGAATCGTGTACTTTGTAAACACAAAAGGAATGGTTTCTGCATTTGATGTGAAATCCGGCGATCTGCTGGGCGAAAAAGAACTTGGCGGAAAGCTTGCTCCATCCGGTCCGATCATCATCAACAACAATCTTATCGTAGGAAGCCAGGACAGCAACGTGTACGTTGTTCCAACTTCACAGATCAAAAGTTCTTCTTCTGATGAACAAAAATCAGGAGAAAAGACTGAAGGCAAAGCTGATGAAGAAGCAGCAGCTAATGATACCGAAGCAGCCGACCAGGATGTCCCTGCAGGTAACTGGATATGGTATTTACTCATCATACTTCTCATCGGTTTTGGCATTTTCTTCTTCGCACGAAATCGTAAATCATAATTAATATGAAAAAGCTGATTCCTATGGAGTCAGCTTTTTTCTCTTATACGGGATCAAATGTTAATCCTTTTGTCTGCATGCTTCCACAAAGGCCCCGAAAATTTTCCTCGATATAGAATCGTTTTTTACTAAGTTTTCAGGATGCCACTGGACCCCAAGAACAAATCGGTGTTTCATACTTTCGATCGCCTCGACAACACCATCACTGGCCGTGGCCGAGACACTAAAGCCGGGGGCAGGATCTTTTACAGCCTGGTGGTGGAAGCTGTTTACTTTAAAGGAAAGCTTTCCTGCTATTTTTTCCAGCAAACTTTTCTCTTTTACCTTTATAAAATGAGATAAGTGGTCCCTTGGCGCTTTTTGTGCATGTTGTAAAAGTGGGGATTCGACCTGGCTATAAATGTCTTGATACATATTTCCGCCTGCTGCAACATTTAACATCTGAATACCTCGGCAGATAGCGAAAATGGGTTTGTTGGCCTCTAATGCTTTGTGGATCAAGAGTGTTTCTAGTTTATCCCGCTCAGGCCTGACTTCCCCGAGACCAGGAATTGGTTCTTCCCCAAAAAAGGTTGGATCAATATCAACTCCACCAGTTAAAAACAACCCGTCGATCTGTTGGATAATTTGAGTTAACAGTTCTTCCTGCTCCGTATAAGGGACGATAAACGGGATAGCACCAGCTCCTACGATCGAGTCCATGTTGTCCGTATGCAAACTGACCCTATTTTCAATAATAGGAGCGGTTACTCCGATGATTGGCTGCATGAAAAGCCTCCTTGTCGATAGTTCTTATAAACGAGTTTCAAATTATATAAGAATACTATTTTTTAAAAGCAGTAATATTACAACTGTTTAAAACAGGAGGTGATCTCAAAACTCTTAAGCTAGAAAAATGAAAAGCCGCCCACTATCTGAGCGGCTTCCTTTCTATACATTTATGCAATCCCAGCCTTCATCAACATACCATCCAGCGGCCGTCCCATGTAGTCTTCCATCCACTTTGCGGTATTAACCAGCTTTTCAAGATCAGCATTTGTTTCAATGCCCATTCCTCTAAACATATTGACCATATCTTCGGTACAAACATTTCCCACTGCTTTTGGAGCGAACGGGCATCCTCCCAATCCGGCGATGGAGGAGTCAAAGCGCCGGACACCTGCATTATAGCCTGCAAGCGTGTTGGCGAGTCCAAGCCCGCGTGTATTGTGGAAATGGAGTCCTAAGTTAAGATTTTCTCCAAAGGCATTCCTGAATGACTTGATGACAGATTCCACCTGTGATGGGTTAGCCATTCCCGTTGTGTCAGCAAGGGTGATCTCGCTGCATCCTGCATTTAAAAAAGCTTCTGCAGTTTTCAGCACTTTCTCAACGGGCACTTTTCCTTCGTAAGGGCAGCCGAATGCTGTTCCAAGAACGCCGGCTACTCCTTTGCCCGCTTCAGATCCTTCTCTGATTACCTTGCTTAATTCCTCCACACCCTGGTCTACTGTCCGTTTTGCGTTTTTTAAATTAAACGTGTCGCTTGTCGTTACGACTACATTGAGGAAGTCGACGTCTGTGTTCAACGCCCTGGTAAGCCCTGAACGGCTCAGCACAAGTCCCGCATAACGAACATCATCACGCTTTGGCAGCCTGCTCATCACTTCTTCTGCATCTGCCATTTGGGGAACTACTTTTGGATTCACAAACGAAACAACTTCAAATGTTCTGATTCCGGCATCGATTAACTTTTCGATTAGTTCGACCTTTGTTTCCGTTGAAACCAGTTTGGATTCATTTTGAAGGCCATCTCTCGGCCCGACTTCGCAAATCTCGATCACTGGGTATCCTCCTTTATGAGCTCTTTATTTTTTATGTCATCCAGATGCTTTAACACTTGATCACGCCCCTGGTAAATATGCTCTGTCATAGCGATTCGAGCGCGCTCACTGTCCCGGTTTTCAATTGCATCCAATAAAATATGGTGATAATCAAGAGAACGTCTTAGCTTGTCCTCTTTATACCAGTAAAAGGATCTGAAAATAAGCGGGACGACAACCACTTTGGAAATATGAAAATGGATATGTTGATTCCCGGATGTTTTTACGATCTCCTCATGAAACTGCTGGTTCGCTTCCACAATCTCTTTTATGATCGTTAAATCGTCTTCGGAATAGCGGTTGATCGCTTTCTCGTACTGGAGATTGTGCTCCGACATTCTTAATAGGTCGGCTTCCGTTCTGTTAACCGCTGCCTGTGAAGCCGCATAGCCCTCAAGCAAAGTCCTCAAATCGTAAATCTGGCGTATATCTTCTTTCGTAAAATGACGTACGCTGACCCCTTTTTTCAAAGGAACGATTAACCCCTCGGATTTCAACTGCTTGATCGCTTCCCGGATCGGCGTTCTGCTCAGCTTTAATTCACTTGCTAGATGCTCCTCTGTAAGCCGCATCCCCGGGTGATATTTACCATGTACAATCGCGTCTTTAATAAAATTGTATGCATTCATCCCAACACCTCATCTTGATTGTATACAATCATTCGGATATTATCAATATTTTCTAAAAATTTAGCCTTAAATACTACTAAAAGCACTATTTTTGGTACAAATGAAACGCTTTCAAAAAAGTTATTGATTTATTGTATACAGTTCTGCTAGTATTGTATGCAAGATTCAGAAACTTTAGATTTATCTTTCATTTTTGTTTTTTTACAGGAGGTAGGAACATGTCTGGACAGAACGAACGTATGCCATTGGAAAATCTGCGTGTTATTGAGCTGGGGACTTTATTAGCCGGCCCTTTTTCTGGAAGGCTGCTTGCAGATTTTGGGGCAGAGGTCATAAAAGTCGAGCCCCCTGGCAAGGCAGATCCGATGAGGAAATGGGGCAAGGAAAAGGACGGTACAGGTCTATGGTGGCCGATCCAGTCGAGGAATAAGAAATCGATCACGCTCAACTTACGTGAACAGGAAGGGCAGGATGTACTGAAAGAATTGGTCCGTGAAGCGGATATTTTAATAGAGAATTTCCGGCCGGGAACGATGGAGAAGTGGAATCTTTCCTATGAAGCTTTATCTGAAATCAACCCTAAATTGATCATGGTGAGGACTTCAGGCTTTGGACAAACAGGTCCGTACAAGGAGAGAGCCGGATTTGGCAGTGTGGGAGAGGCGATGGGAGGATTACGCTATGTGACAGGCTATGAGGACCGTGCGCCAACCCGGGTCGGAATCTCGATAGGCGATACGCTTGCCGCAATGTTTGCAACGATCGGCTGCCTTGTAGCAGTCAACGAAAGACACATCTCGGGAAAAGGCCAGGTAGTCGATACGGCACTATATGAATCTGTCTTTTCCGTGATGGAGAGCCTTATTCCGGATTACATGCTTGCCGGTTATGTCCGTGAACGAATGGGCAATATCCTTCCGGGTGTCGCGCCGTCAAACATCTATTACACAAAAGATGGCACGTATATCGTTATAGGAGCCAATGCAGACGGCGTTTTCAAAAGGCTTTGCGAGGCGATGGAACAGCCGGAACTTGCAGAGGACCCGAAATACAAAACACACGAGGCAAGAGGAAGAAACATGAAGGAACTGGATTTACTCATAGAGGAATGGACGAAATCCCTGCCGGCAAAGGATGCGTTAAAGGCGCTTGAGGAAAAGGGAGTCCCTTCCGGTTTGATCTACTCTGCAAAAGATATTGTAGAAGATCCCCACTATAAAGCGCGTGAAATGATTGTAAACGTAGACCATCCGGAGATCGGGGATTTCCCAATGCCGGGGGTCGTGCCAAAACTGAGCCGTACACCGGGGAAAATTAAATATCCTGGCGCAGAACAGATGGGAAAACATAACGAAGAAATTTACGGTGATTTGCTGGGCTTTACGAATGAAAAGCTCACATCTTTAAGAGAAAACGGAATTATCTAAGGAGGTGATCGGCTTGGGTAAAACAATGTATGAAAAAATATGGGACAGGCATCTTGTCCATGAAGAAAAAGGACAGCCTGGTATCCTGTATATCGATCTGCACCTGGTACATGAAGTCACTTCCCCCCAGGCGTTTGAAGGCCTGAGGGTCAGCGGGCGAAAAGTGAGGAGGCCCGATCTAACGTTTGCAACGATGGACCATAGTATCCCTACTCTCAACCGTTCTTTTCCTTTTAAGGATGAAGTGGCACAAAAGCAGGTGGAAGCACTCGACAAGAACTGCCGGGACTTCGAGATCGAGCTTTATGACTTGAACAGCAGGAACCAGGGGATTGTTCATGTTATTGCACCTGAGCTAGGACTGACGCAACCGGGACAAACGATTGTATGCGGGGACAGCCATACATCGACACACGGGGCATTCGGCGCGCTTGCTTTCGGTATCGGAACGAGTGAGGTTGAACATGTACTGGCAACCCAGACGTTAAAACAGTACAAGTCGAAAACGCTGGCGATCAACATAGAAGGTGAACTGCCGCAGGGAACAACTGCAAAAGACCTCATCCTATCGATGATCGGCAAGTTTGGCCATGATTTTGCAACCGGCTATGTTATGGAATACCGGGGAGACGCAATCAAGAAACTTTCGATGGAAGAACGGATGACTGTTTGCAACATGTCGATCGAGATGGGTGCACGTGCCGGGTTGATCGAACCCGATGAAACAACCTTCCATTACATAAAAGGCAGGCAGTTTGCACCGAAGGAAGAAGAATGGGAAGCGGCGATCCAGGATTGGAAACAGCTCTACTCGGATGCGGATGCATCTTTTGATGAGGTGGTAACGTTTAATGCGGAAGAAGTTACCCCGAAGGTCACCTGGGGAACGAATCCCGGTCAGGTGGCAGGAATTACAGAAAAGGTTCCTTCACCTGAGGAGTTGCCGGAAGACCAGCAGTTAGCAGCAAGAAAGGCGCTGGATTATATAGGGCTGAAGCCAGGTACAAGAATAGATGAAACACCAGTAGATGTAGTATTCATCGGTTCCTGCACAAATAGCCGGATAGAAGACCTGCGAAAAGCGGCGGAAATCGTAAACGGTTACAAAGTGGCTGAGAATGTGAGGGCGCTCGTTGTGCCCGGCTCGTATCAAGTGAAAAAGCAGGCTGAACAGGAAGGGCTAAGTGATATTTTTACCGAGGCCGGATTCGAGTGGCGAGAAGCGGGCTGCAGCATGTGCCTTGGGATGAACGAAGACATCGTACAGCCTGGTGAAAGGTGTGCATCAACCTCCAACCGAAACTTTGAAGGACGGCAGGGCAGAAAAGCCCGGACACACTTAGTTAGCCCTGAAATGGCTGCAGCGGCTGCTATAGAAGGTAAGTTTACTGATGTTAGAAACTGGAATGTCAAAAAGATAGAGGGGATCCGCCAATGATAAAGCCTTTTGATTCTCATACAGGAAAAGTCGTCCCTCTGGATGCGGCTAATGTTGACACCGATGCGATTATCCCGAAGCAGTTTTTGAAACGAATCCAAAAAACAGGCTTTGGCCAATTCCTCTTTTATGACTGGCGTTTTGAAGATGGAAAAGAGAACGAAGACTTCATTCTGAATAAGCCGGAGTACAAGGATGCATCGATCCTGCTCGCACGGAAGAATTTCGGGTGTGGCTCTTCCCGAGAGCAT
This sequence comes from Exobacillus caeni, assembly GCF_005747095.1. Lineage (GTDB taxonomy): Bacteria > Bacillota > Bacilli > Bacillales > Guptibacillaceae > Exobacillus > Exobacillus caeni. The sequence continues at coordinate 54,947 of NZ_SWLG01000019.1, forward strand.
GCCCCTTGGGCGCTTGAAGATTACGGCTTCAGGGTGATTATTGCGCCTTCGTTTGCGGATATCTTTTATAATAACAGTTTTAAAAACGGGATATTGCCGATCTCTTTAGAAAACGAACAAATCAATTATTTATTCCAGCAGGCAGAAGATCCCGAGTATCAGCTGTCAATCGACTTGAAAAACCAGACTGTTAAGGGTTCCGATGGGTTTTCGGCATCGTTTGAAATCGATGATTACCGAAAGTGGATGCTGATGAAAGGCCTGGACGAAATTGGGTCCACGCTAATCAACGAAAATGAAATCGGTCAGTATGAGAAACAACATAAAATTTATTACACATCTTCTCGCTCTTAAGCAACTTAATTTTTTTGCCATTATTTTTTAGAATATTCAATCATAAGGAGGAAAAAGCATGCAAAACAATCGGGTGAAGGAACCGATTCAGAAAAAGTGGATTTGGATAGGTATGGTGTTGTTGATGCTTGCGATCGTGCCATGGTACTTCCCGAAAGGAACAGATGTGGCGATTGTACTGGGTTTTCCGTATTGGGCGCTTATCTCATTGTTCTTTTCACTGGTCTTATGTGGTTACTGCAGCTGGCTATGCTTGAATGAATGGAATATTGTTGAAGACCTTGAAGAAGCGAAAGAAGTAAAGGGGGAGTAGAAATTGGATTTAGCATTTTCAGGAACAGACGGGATTTTGATTCTGGCTTTTTATGCATTCGTCATGCTATTGATCGGTTACCTTTCTGGAAGGGGAAAGGATATTCATAACAGTTTATCGGGTTATTATCTTGCCGGTCGAAATTTAGGGATCATTGCGTTATTCTTTACGTTATATGCGACGCAGTATAGCGGAAACACCATCGTAGGATATACTCCTGCTGCTTATCGGACAGGCTTTTCCTGGCTTCAGTCGATCTCTTTTATGACCATTATTATAGGCGTTTACTTAATGTTTGCCCCAAGGTTGTATGTGATTGCAAAGCGTCAGAACTTTGTAACACCTACTGATTGGATCCATTACCGTTTTAAGTCGAACGCGGTGACGATCCTTAGTATTTTCTTGATGCTATGGGGACTCGGAAACTATTTGTTAGAACAGCTTGTTGCGATTGGTCAGGCGGTTTCTGGATTGACTGGCGGTACCATTCCATATCAGTTTGCCGTTATTGCCTTTGTACTCGTTATGCTGGTGTATGAGTGGATGGGCGGTATGAAGGCAGTTGCCTTTACTGACGTGATGCAGGGGATCGTCTTGATGATCGGAATCGTGGTCTTTCTCATCGGTGCGTTATATTTAGTAGGAGGGAACATGGGGGATGTGACTTCTTATATCGCCAGTACTGAACCGGCGAAGGTCGGCGTTCCACCGTTGGAAGGCTCGATCAACTGGTTTAGCATACTCATCTTAGTCGGATTTGGTGCGGCGATATATCCTCACGCTGTCCAGCGGATCTATTCATCCAAGAGTGAACGTACGTTAAAAAGGTCGTTTGCAAGAATGGCATGGATGCCTCCTGTAACAACCGGGCTTGTTTTTGTAATCGGAATCATTGGGATCATGATGTTCCCTGGACTTGATAAAGCGGGATCTGAGAAGCTCGTCGGAATGATGGCCAATGAGATCGCGGCGATTCACCCTATTTATTATTGGGCGATGGTGTTATTCTTCGGCGGAATCGTAGCTGCGATTGTTTCTACTGCTGACTCAGTGCTGTTGAGCTTTTCATCGATGCTGTCGAAAGATGTATATGGAAGGTTTATCAATGCAAATGCAACAGAACATAAGAAAGTAATGGTCGGAAAATTTGGCGGAATCGTCGTTGTTGCATTCTTGCTCTGGCTCGCATGGAATCCTCCGGCGACGCTGTATGAAATTTTCGTTTTGAAATTTGAGCTGCTCGTACAGGTAGCGCCGGCTTTCATCTTAGGGCTTTACTGGAACAAGCTCTCTGCTAAGCCAGTCTTCTGGGGAATGCTGATCGGGGCACTATTGGCCGGATTCATGACATTAACGGGCCATAAAACAGTTTTTGGTATCCATGGTGGTGTTATAGGACTGGGAATAAACTTCCTTATTGCCGTTGTAGGCTCTGTTGTAGTATCAGTATCCGCAGAACAAAAAACAGAAGTAGAGGAAATGACATCGTTAAAAGTGGAAGCATAGCAGTCTACTCTAAAAGAGATGATGTAAAATGAAGGTTGAAATGGTAAAGAACAAACAGATAGGCCTGGCAGGACCGTGGAAAATGCTGGTGTGGTTGTTGATCGCCCAGTTGATGGTCGCTTTTGTGGGACGTAGCCTCGGACCACTCGGGGTATTGATCGGAGAGGATCTGTCCCTTACAAAAGCCCAGATCGGGTTGCTGCCGGCCGCTCTTTTTCTTGGACAGGCGATCGCCTCCGTTCCCGCAGGGTTCATGGTGGACCGCTATGGCTCCAGGCCGCTTTTGTTAATGCTGTCCCTGTGCCTCGGCATAAGCTTCATGCTGATGACTTTGAGCTACCAATATTGGCTTGTCCTCCTTTTAATCGTTGTCGGTGGGATAGGTTATGGATCCATGCATCCGACCTCTAACAGAGGGATTATTTACTGGTTCTCTCAGAGGCAGCGCGGTACAGCGATGGGAATCAAACAAATGGGCATCACATTAGGTTCTGCTCTTGCCGGCTTCCTGCTTTTGCCGCTTGCAGCAACTCATGGCTGGCGTCCTGTTCTGGTTGCCGCCGGAGCAGCATTGCTGGTAACTGGCTTTTTAGCCTATTTTTCCTACAGGGATCCGTCCGGGATAAACGGAAATAAAAAAGAAACGTCGATTAAATCCTTTTACATGTCTTTATTGAAAATGACCCGTCATAAATCATTGATGCTTGTCAGTTTAAGTGCCTTATGCCTCAATGGGTCACAAATGTGCCTGAACACCTATATCGTTTTGTTCGCCTATGAGAAGATAGGGATCAGTTTATTTTTAGCCGGAATTTTATTTGTTATCTCCGAAATCAGCGGCTCAGCAGGAAGAATCGGCTGGGGGATTATCAGTGACCGTTTCTTTAATGGAAAAAGGCTTATTATTCTCATCATGATCGCTGTACTGACCGCTGCAGCGAGCCTTGCAGTCGCTTTTTTGCCTGAAGGAACTTCGTTTTTCGCCCTTGTGCCGATTATCATTGTCTTTGGCTTTGCCGTTTCTGGCTTTAATGGCATCTGGATGAATTTAGCCTCTGAGCTGGTTCCAAGAGAGCAAGCGGGTTTATCGAGTGGGTTCAGTATTATGCTTGGATCGATGGGCGTCATCTTAGTTCCGCCCCTGTTTGGATTTATGGTAGACCAGAGCGGTAGCTACACTGCCGGCTGGATCACGATCACGTCATTGATGGGCGTGGTGCTGACATTGTTATCAACCCTGTTTATCATAGAAAAGAGGAGTAAGACGATTTAATAGAGATGAAACAATAATAGTAGATAGAGAGATAAGGAGAGAAGAGCCATGCAATTTGATCCAAAACAGCTTGCCACGAAAGAAGTATATAAATTATTAACAGGTTCCGTTGTACCAAGACCGATTGCCTGGGTGTCGACACTATCAGAAGAAGGAGACCTGAACCTGGCTCCGTTCAGCTTTTTTACAGTAGCTTCCAGACAGCCGCCGATGCTCTGTATATCGATCGGTCCCGGAGTTGGAGAACGGGAAGGAACGGTCAAAGATACGCTAACCAATATCCGATCCCAGGAAGAGTTTGTGATCAACATCGTCCCTTCTGCTTTAGGGAACCCGATGCAGAAGAGCTCGGAGAACCTGCCGAGTGAAGTGAATGAGTTTGAGGCTGCAAACCTAACTCCGATCGACAGCAGTATCGTAAAACCGAAAAGGGTGAAGGAATCCCCGATCCAAATGGAATGCAAGCTTAACCAGATTATCCAGCTTGGAACCGACCATCTGGTGATCGGTGAGATGGTACTCTATCATATCGAAGAGGATTACTACTTAGGCAACTATAAAGTGGATTTTGAGAAACTGCGCCCACTTGGCAGGCTTGCCGGAAACTATAGTGAGAGCACGGAGTTTTTTACACTGCCGAGATAGTGACTAGCAAAGGGTTTTTGGAATAAAAAAGGAAGGAGCTACCGATATAGGTCTCTCCTTCCTTTTTGCTTTATATGTCCTTCTTCACGGCTGGACCAATATCTTCTCCAATCCTGCTAAATTATGAGAAGCAGCCTTACTCCCTATGAGCCAGCCAATCAAAATCAACTAAACTTATTCTCCTTAACAAACTCAGTAATATGCTCCAATACAACTTCCCGTTCATCCTTAAACACACTATGGCTGCTGTTTTCCAGTACGATAAATTGGCTATCTTTGAGTTGTTGATGGATGAGTTCATTTTCTTCCACCGGTGTAATCCAGTCATGTCTGCCTGCTATTACGAGAGTCGGTACGAAAATCCCAGTTAAATCGTTAATTAAGTCAAATTCCCTCAAGAATCCGCCAAATCCATTGTTGAGAGCCTGATAAGATCTTTTCACGTCAGGCTGGACTTGAACGGGATTCGATTCGGTTGCAGAAGTTGCTGTTACAGAATAAAGAGGTTCCATTACTTCATAATAGCGATTCAATTGTTCGGTAGATTCAAATTTTCCTTCCCATAATACACTGGCCATTTCTTTCTGTTCCGGTGTTCCGTTTTCTTCGACATAACGCTTCGCTTTTTCGATGAAACGATAGCTTGGAGAAGTGGTGACTAAGATTAACCCTTCAAGATTTTCCTCGTACCGTAATGCGTAAGACATAGCGACCATACCTCCATAAGAGTGCCCTAGCAACCATATTGTTTCTAAACCAAGGTAGTCCCTCAACGCTTCGATGTCCTCGACATTGTTTTCCAGTGTATATGTCTCAGGCGATGCTTCTTCAGAGAAACCGCTGCCTCTATTGTCGATATAAACGAGCTGCATCGTTTTGGTAAGTTCATTAAGATAAGGCTTGAAATTTCCATGGGTTCCGCCGGGTCCTCCATGAAGCACAAAACAAACCGGTTTCTTTTTAAGTACTTCATTATCTTTTACGTATCCAGCGCCATCGATATCAAAAAATAGCTTTATTCCGTTTACGGTAGCATACATAATAATCCCTCATTTCTACTGTTCTGATTTTATATCACTACTTTTTTCTTCATACATCCCCCTTCGTTTATTAGGTAAAATATAGATCGTCAACATGACAAGACTGAAGATAAGAGCCAAAATCGTTAACACGATCAACGGTGTCCAGAGGGATAATGAAGTAAGTCCCAGCAAGAACAAAACATAAATCCCCGCCACTACTAAAAGGAATGTATAATCTTTTCCTTCCACTGCTTTAAAAGCAAACAAGTTGCCTTTTTCCACATTTTCTCTGGTTAACAAACTGCCAATAACAACCCCGGCTATGGAAAAGAGAATCCCGATAATTACAGGATCAAGAGGAGGATGCGTGACTTCTGCAACAATGGTAGCAACACCTCCGAGTAACAACCCGAGCATCGCTCCGCCAGCATTCGCACGCTTCCAATAGATGCCGATAATAATCGGGGCGAAGGTTGCTCCTGCAAAGATGTGCATCGTTACCAATAACAACTCCATGATCGACGGGGTGAAAATAGCAGCGACGGTACTAAGAGCTCCGATTACAACCAATGTGATCCTGGTAATCGTGATCGATTGTTTTTCTTGAATCGGTTGTCCCGTACCTTTTTTGCCACGTTCATAAATATCTCTTGAAACATGGATTCCAGCACTCAGCAAATTAGAATCGACCGTGGACATACAAGCTCCAAGGATTCCTGTCACAATCACCATGCCTACCCATGGATTGATCACTTCCATCGCGAGCATCGGAAAGACGGTTTCAGGGTTATCAAGCGCTGGTGTGATAGCCTGGCCGATCACACCGACAAGCGCAAGGCCAAACGCCATAAAGAGAGCGACAAACAGAACCATCAACAGACTGATACGCTGGATGACTTTTTCACTTTTCGCAGCATAAACTCTTTGCATTTGCGTTTGCGAAATGGTGTTAAGCGGCATAAAGGTAAATGCCCATGCGATGACCATTATAAAAGTCATGCCTTCTGTAAAACTCAAAACTTCCCCGCCAAGCGTCCTTGAAAGCAGGTCAGCTCCATTTAATGTCGCATTAAATATATTGGCATCTGCAGACATAGCCTGGAATCCAAACAAAATAACAAGTACCAGGCCGGCGATCATGATCATTGATTGTACCCAGTCCGTTAAAGCAACCCCCATCAAACCGCCAAAAGCGGTATACAAAATCGTTACGACCGAAGTGATTAATATCGCGACGGTTGTATCGATCCCTAAAATCGAATTCAAAATGACCCCAACGCCTAAAATACTTCCTCCAGCTCCGCCGATTAAAGCGACTAATGAAAAAAGGGTAGTCACTAAGGCTACCGGACGGGAGTATCTTAACTCCATCATGTCGGGAAGGGTGAACACCTCATGTACCGAAGCAATGCGCCTGAGTTTTCCGGAAATAAAAAACAGTACAAAGTAAGCAGAACCAGCAGCAACCAATAACCATGTCATCGAAAATCCATCGTTATAGACCATACCGCTGAATCCCATGTACGTATTCGCCCCGACAACCGTAGAAAAGATCGTCGTGAACAGGACACCTGAATTCATCTTATTTGAAGCAACATAAAAATCAGACCGGGTTTCCTGCCTCTTTGAAACCCAAACACCAATGACCACCAGAACAACGAGATAAAATAACGGAATGACATAAGGCCAACTAAAATTCAACAAACCACTCCTTTAAAAGTAAAATATGTGATTAATTGACAATATTCGATTTCCGAAATAAATCTCCTTCAATTTTTGAATATTGAGAAAATACTCCTACTGTCTAAAAAAGCGGCTAATGGTAATAGGAAGAAAGGTTGGAAGAATAGCAAAATTTCATATCAAGGTACAAAAAGAAAGGGATTCATCACGAAATCCCTTCCTAGATTCTTCTTATACAGCCTTCTCAACAGCCGTGTCCCGCATACTTTATCCTCTTTACGCCCTTCATTTTAATAGATGGAACCGTCACAACATACTGATTATACGGCAACAGATGAATCGCTTTTATAATCGGGACTAAGGTGCCTGGCACCATAAATGGACAACTGATCATTTACGATGAACAGTTGTTAGTTACTATTATACTAAGTAAATTATACTAATTATATTACTTTTTATGGTATTGTTAGTAATTTTTATATGGTAATATTGTAGAAGGGTGTATAAATTTTACATATTATAGGGGGTGCACATGAAAAAATGTAGTCGATAGTCCTGGTTATTTTTTTGTTGCTTTTGTATTTGAAGCAAATGCGAGCGAAGTAAAAAGGCTGGGCCGATTTAAGACTCGCTTATAGGTAACTAACTTGCAATTGTTTTTGTCTGTGACTCCGTTAGCCTTACAAAAAATGTGATATCTTGCTTACTCCTCCTGTTTGATTAACAAGTTCAACAAAAGAGGGAGTTAAACGCATTAATGCCTCAGAGATTGTGCTTGACAGAGGAACGGGTAATGACTTTTACCGTTTCCGATACTCATTGTGTAACATCCCTATCCAATTCTGCTTACTCGTAAAATTAGTATTTCAGAACCTATTAATACATAGATAACAATTTAAGATTTGCTTTATTCCCGGATGAAGAACGTGGTTTCGGAGAAGAAGTGGAAGGAAAGCTCCCTGATTCTTAACGTTTTAGCGGTGTGGCAAAGGAAAACACGAAGAAATTTTAAACAAATTGCTGATACATTAATCAAATTGGTAACAGAGTAATTTTACTAGGTTCCTTAACTTTCACAGGCACACTGAAAACCGACAATGAAATCTCTTAAATATTCAAAAACGTATTAAATCGTTTTAATAGCAAGTTATAGGCTTAAACAATTTACATATTTAGGGGGAAAGTAAATGAAAGCTATTCTACTGAGGATTCTGCTAGCATCTGTACTAGTTGTTCCTGTGTTCAATCCTTCCGTCACAATGGCTGAATCATCTGTCGCAAATAAGACGGTAGATCAGAAAATGGTTAAACAGGCATTTGATCAATTAAAAGATACAAACAAGGATTCTTTATCAGTGGGGAAAATGAATGTGGATAAAGAAAAACTCCAAGAAAGTGCAAAAAAGGTTAAAGAGAACCAGAGAATAAGAACAGAAAAAGTAAAAAACCTCATTGAAAATACCACTGACTTTAAAGGTTTTCGAGAAAAATATAAAAAGAAAGAAAAAGAAAAGGCATTTAATATTTCTAACATAGACCAAAAAGATGTCGATAATAGGCAGATTCTCATCAGGTTAAAAGACGGGCATGAGATAGATGTAAAGTCACTGGGACTAGAATCAATCCAGACATCAGCTATTATGAATGAAAAGGGATACAGAATAGTAAAGGTTCCTGTGTCTAAAGACTATGATAATATTCTTACACAACTAAGAAACCATCAATCTATCATAGAGGCAAACCCTGACTATATTAATAAGACTGATTATGTTCCAACTGACCCCTATTACAGTAGCCAGTGGCATCTGAAAAAAATTAATATGCCTCAAGCATGGGATATTACTAAGGGCTCCTCAGAAGTTGTTGTTGCAGTGCTTGATAGCGGTGTAAATGCTTCTGTACCTGATCTGCAGGGAAGGGTTTTACCAGGTTATGACTTCGTGAATAACGATGCTGATGCTGCCGATGATAATGGGCATGGTACGCATGTAGCGGGTATTATTGCAGCCAATACTAATAATATAGGTGTTACAGGTATTGATTTCAAAGCGAAAATTTTGCCTGTAAAAGTTGCAGATGCTGACGGGCGTATATCCTTATCTGATAGCATCAGTGGTATTTATTATGCGATTGATCAAGGGGCAGATATTATTAATATGAGTTTTGGCGGGTATTATTATGACCCCGGGCGCGAGGACGCACTCTGGGAGGCATACAACAAAGGAATTGTTACTGTAGCGGCGGCAGGTAATGAAGGAGTTTCAGATTGGTCATATCCTGCTGCGACTCCTCCTGTTATTAATGTTTCTTCCACCGACGAAAATGACTTCGTTTCCTGGTTTTCTAACTACGGAGACTGGATAGATATATCGGCTCCAGGAGAGAATATTCTCAGTACAAATATGACGGGTTCTTACAGTGGAGGAGATGGAACTTCGTTTTCTACACCGATCGTAACCGCGATTGCTTCTTTAATAAAAGGATATCATCCTGACTGGAACCCCGCTCAAATTGAATGGGCGATTGAAAACAATGCAGATATGGTGAACGGGACTTACGAGTGGTCTAATAAATACGGATTTGGAAGAGTGAATGCATATAAGACACTGAACAATAACCTACCAACGATTCAAAATGATGCTGGTGACTATGTTTCAACTGCTACCCAAATATCCAAAGATCAAAAATTGTCACACAAAATGGATCTTCCAGGAGATTTTGATGTCTTTAAGTTTGTTATTTCAGAAAGTGCTGAAACAACTATTACATTAAGTAATGTACCGGGAAATATTGATTTAGTTGGAATTCTTCATAGCGATAATTTGGTAAATAACCTGGTGATAGATGATAATATCAAAGGCCAATCGGAAACTTTAACATTCTATGCAGAGCCTGGGACCTATTATTTCGCTGTCTATGATTATTTTAATCATTGGTCGAGTAAAGGATATAATATAGACTATACAACCAATTCTGTTGATAGCCCAGTTGTGTATACAGAACAAGAGCCGAACGATTCAATGGGACTTGCAGATCCCATTCCATATGACGGTATAGGTACAGGTTATTTCCAAACCTATGAAGATTACGATTTTTTCCGTACTAGCCTTCCGTATAACGGAGATATCATAATCACGACTGCGGTAAGCAACAATGCATATTATAATGATCCGATCGCCATGTTGTTTGATGAATCTGGCAATTATATTGATGTTGCAAACATAAATGTAGATTCTGATAGCGAATTAAAATACAACGTTGAGATATTTGAAAATGTCAATCAAGGAACCTATTATGTTGTTCTTGCAAACTATGAAAGTTATTCAGATTCTGTAAATCCTTACCTTTTTAATATAAATTACAACGGACCGATCAACAGGTTTAGTGATGTTACGCAATATAAAGAAGAAATTAACTACCTGGCAGAAAGAGGAATTATAAAAGGATATGATGATGGGACATTTAAGCCACTTGAACCAGTAAAACGACTCCAAGCAGTACAAATGATTCTTCGTGAAATGGGAGTTAATGTTACTAATGCTCCAAATCCAAATTTTTCAGATATGCAACCCGGTGACTATGGATATGACGAAGTAGCAAAAGCGGTAGAACTTGGCATTATTAAAGGAAAAGATGGAAAGTTTAACCCTTGGGGAGAGCTAACCCGTGCACAGATGGCTAAGATTCTAGTAAAAGCATATGAGTTACAGGGAACTTATTCAAAGGATTTTAATGATGTTCCAAAAACCTTCTGGGCATATAGCTATATCAGTGCACTTGCAGCGAATGGAATTACAACGGGTTATTCTGATAATACTTTCAGACCAAACAACAATATCTCAAGACAACACTTCTCTGTATTTATGGCAAGGTATTTAAACCCTAATTTCAGGTAGAATGAAAAGCGTAATCTCCCAACTTCGGTGAGATTACGCTTTCCTTTTTACGTTTATTATACAGCCTTCTTCACAACCGTGGCTCTGGATACTTTCTCTTTTCTACCATTCTTTTTATTAGATGGCACCGTCACAACATACTCATTATACGGCAACAGCTGAATCGCTTTTATAATCGCGATTGAAGCGAATAACACAGCCAAAAATACTAATGGAAAATATCTTGTTGTCCATATCCATTCCGGCATGGCCTTGGACATGAAGTATATGACTAATGGATGGACAAGGTATATTCCCATGGACAATGTTCCAATTGCAGATAAAGCTCCGTGAATCCACTTGCTACTTTTCACAAGTTCATAAATGCCGATAGCTGAGACAGCCAACAACGGGATGTTGATAAAGTTTGTCGGCCGGTTAGAAGCGATGGCCCCGGCCTGGTTATATTCACAGACTGCTCCGATAACAATCACGACTACAGTGGTAAGGATCAACTTTAGATGTTTCTTTGAAAACTTTGATATAAACTCCCAGTGATAGGCTAAAAACCCACCGAAAATGAAGAAGAAAATCCATTTTGGCAAAAACGCACGCTGGCTAATGATTTGTTCCCATGTTCCGGATGTTTCCCCTGAAGAAAAGGAATTTAGGAAGTAAAGGTTAACGCCAACAGATACAGCAAGCAACAACCACCAGCTCAACTTAGAGCGGAACATCTGCAAAAGCGGGAACAGCAGATAAAACTGGAAAACGATCGACATAAAATACAGATGATAAAAGCTGTTTCCTAAAGAAAAGTCGATTAAAAACTGTTTCCCGTCTTCCATAAGCGGAACCCCTTCAAAATAATACAAAAGCAAAAGGTAAACAACACTCCAGATAAAAAACGGAGCCCCTATCTTAGTAAAGCGTGATTTCATAAATTTTTTAAAATCAAACCCTCGTTTCCTAACCTGGTAAAACAGCAAGAAGCCGCTGATCAAAGCGAAAATCGGCGTGCCAAACCTTCCGATCTGGTTAAAAAAGTATGTGAAATCGTTGAACTGCCCCTGCTGGTAATAATAAGTCGCAGAAACATGGACCAGCAAAACTAACAAACACGCTATCGCACGAAGGAAGTGTATCTCGTATAAATAAGTTCTTTTATTTGTCTGGTTCATTTTAAACACATCCTTTTCTAGAACAAAATTGATTATAGCGGATATTATTGAACAAAACGGTAACAACAACGTGAAAATTATGTAACAGAGCGCTTTTTTACTGGTAGGAGTGGCGAAACATGGATAACGATCCAGCGTGTTCCTGACAAAAAGAAGTTTCGCAGCAGGTTGAAGAGTTAGCGGGGACTTAATCAAAACCAAATGAAACTGTAACGTTAAAGTAAAAAAAACTCAAAGATTCCTCCTGTTTGTAGAACAACAAGGTTTAACAATTTTTTTATAATTTTTTTGGTAAGATTGTAGGAGTTTTTCCAAATGTGTAGAAATAAACTATGAAACATCCAAAAATGGTAAAATTTTATACATTCTTGTCCGATAAAAAAGAAAGATTACTTTCAGGGAGGGTATTATGAAGAGGACGAATGGGGTAGTTAAAAAGCTTGTCGTTGGTTCTGCGTTTGCCGGTGTTATGTTGGCTGCTCCTGCCATAGGGGAGGCTGCACTAGGCGACCAGGTTCTTGAACGGGGAGATTCGAACAGTGATGTAAAGGAACTTCAGGATTTGCTAAAGAGCAAAGGGCACTTTCATTACCATACTTCTACAGGATATTTTGGTCCGATCACACAGGAGGCAGTTAAAAGCTTTCAGCGTGATTCTAGCATCTCTGTAACAGGTAGAGCGGACACAGCAACTTTCCGGGCACTTGGTTTAAATGTAAAAGAGGTACAGAGCCCGACTTCTAATGATGTTGTTTTAAAGCGCGGATCCCACGGGCAGCTGGTTTCCAACATGCAGGGCAAGTTAAAGGCATTAGGGCATTATACTGGAAAAATTGATGGCATATTCGGCCCCCTTTCTGAGAGTGCGGTTCGTTCTTATCAAGCTTCAAAGGACCTGGCAGTGACAGGAGTTGCTGACTCAAGAACACTCGAATTACTAAACGGTTATAATGAAGCGGTAGAAAAACCAGAAGAACCAACAAAAACTGATGATAAAGCACCTGCCCAAACTCAGGAATTGAAAATAGGATCAAGAGGGAAAGCGGTAGGAGATTTACAAGAAAGACTAAAAGCAAGAGGTTACTATAACTATAATGTGGACGGCATTTTTGGTCCGATTACCCAAAGAGCAGTTAAGGAATTCCAGGAAGTTAACGGGTTACCTTCAACAGGTGTGGCCGATCAAAAGACGATGGAAGCCTTAAGCCAGCCGACTCGTAAAGAAAAAACTTCCCCGGCCCCTGTCGTACAGAAGCCCGAAAAGGAAGCAAGCGATGTATTGCAGTTAGGCATGGAAGGACCATTAGTAACTGAGTTGCAAAGCAAGCTAAAAGATGCCGGGATGTTTCATCAACAACCTACAGGATATTTTGGCCCGATTACAGAGAAAGCGGTGAAGGACTTTCAACAAAAGTACGAACTGCCGGTTACCGGTGTGACTTCTCAAGAAATGTGGTATGTGCTCAATTCTCTTAAATATACAGAGGAGCAGCCGGTAAAATCAAATCAATCCTCTTTCAGTATCATGGATCTTGTGGCAGATGCGGGTGATTATATAGGAGTGCCGTATACCTGGGGAGGAAACACACCAGAACAGGGCTTTGACTGCAGCGGATTCCTTGTTTACGTGTTTAAAAAACAGGATGTTAACCTGCCGAGGACAATGGCACAAATGTGGGAAGTCGGTAAGCCTGTTAGCAGTCCGAGTGTAGGAGATATTGTATTCTTTGAAACATATAAGTCCGGTGCTTCTCATGGCGGGATCTATATCGGGAATAATAAGTTTATACATAGTGGGTCTTCCTCTGGAGTAACTATTAGTAATATGACGAGTAGTTATTGGAAGCCTAGGTATCTTGGGGCGAAGAGGATGCATTAGAGCAAAGGAAAAAAGAGTGTTGGTTTGAAACTAACACTCTTTAAACATAATATCGGAAGCGTTTTCAACTAAGTGTATTAGTGGGTTCAAAAAACTAAAATAAGCAACAGTTTAATCCAGCCGAAAAACGAAATCCAGAGTGGAATGCTTATAGTGGTTCCCCAAAAGAAACCAAGTGCCATATTTCCATTTTCTCTCATAATCGTTTCTCCTTTCGTGGATATTAGGAAAAATAATGATAACCCTAATATAAAGTATTCTAGTTTAAACAACCGTCGAACTGTATACGATTTTTATAAAAGTATTGTCGAATTTTAAAATAGTATACCCACAATACGGAAGAATTATTCCAAATATAAAAGGGGCTGACCCAAAAGGATAAAGTATCCTTTTGAAGGTCGCCCCTTCTTTTTTCGCTGAAAACATAAAAGAACCGTCCTTTTTCTGTATAATT
>NZ_SWLG01000002.1 GCF_005747095.1 Exobacillus caeni
CACTCCAAATCAGTAATATATAGAAATGATTATCCGTTATTATTGGGGAATTTGAAACCGTTGTTATTAGGGATTTTAGCACCGTTGCTTACATTCCCAAGTTTTCATTCAAGCAAGTTTCTAAAGCTTGGTTAATGAAAGGTTTAAAACTCCTTACAGTTCTTTGGATATTTAGTCTAGCATTTACATTTAGTCCTGTTATTTCTTCATACTAATGCTTTTAATTTTCATAAAACCAAAAGTTTTAATTACAAAAAAATGTAAAATAATTCTAAAAAAGACAATAAACTGATAAAATAAGACAATAAATATAATAGAAAGAAAGTGCTATAGGGGGATCTATGAAAAAGTTAGGCTTGATCTTGATTTGTATAATGTCATTTATTTTAGTTATTTACGGTAAAATCCATTGGGAGACGAAAATTGAAAGAAGTACAACAGAAGCAAAAGCAGAGTTGCTAAAGGGAGATGAAGTGAAAAAACAACCAGAAAAAGAGAAGGATGAAGAAGGAAAAGATTTTTCAGTGCTACCGACAAATCTGCCTGAAGATATTAAGCAGCTAATAGTTAACGCTGAAAAAAATGGTGATTCAATTAAAATGGTTGCAATGGGATCTTCAGCCACTTCTAAGGACTCAAATAGTTGGCCAGCAATTCTGCAAGAGAAGTTGGACTCTGCATATGGAAATGGAATCTTTGAAATAGAAGTTGAAAGTTATAATGATAAAAACTCGCTAAATATATATAGGGATGAGCTTTATAAAGAAATCGCAACTAATGAGACGGACGTTCTGTTGCTTCAGCCTTTTTTTCTTAAGGATAGTGGCAAAGTGTCTGTAAAGGATACTTTATATGTTACAAATGATATTATAAAA
Source organism: Exobacillus caeni (assembly GCF_005747095.1). Lineage (GTDB taxonomy): Bacteria > Bacillota > Bacilli > Bacillales > Guptibacillaceae > Exobacillus > Exobacillus caeni. The sequence continues at coordinate 876 of NZ_SWLG01000002.1, forward strand.
TCTTTTAAGAATAATAATGACGATTTAATCGTTTTAATACAACCGCCAAATCCAATTTTTGATGCTGCTAACTATAATGAACGCATAGTTGAATTAAAAGAATTTGCGGAAGATAATGCTTTTATATACCTTGATCATTGGACTGCATGGCCAGATGGTGGTAGTGAAAAAATAAAAACATATTTAGATGAAGAAGGAAAACTTCCAAGTGAAAAAGGGAATAAAGCATGGGCAGAATACCTTGCTGATTTTTTCACTGGAAATTAAGCAACTCTTAAAAAGTCACACTAAAGTATAAAGCCCCCTATAGGAAACACTTTGAAAAAAGGTCTTCCTATAGGGGGCTTTTTGTATAAAATAACTTATGGTGAAGAAGTTTGTTATGTCTACGAAAGTTTTTACAGAGAAAGAGCTGCCATTCTATCAAGGCAAACATATGTAAAGTCCGTTAGTTCAAAGAGTATCACCTATTCTGAAGAATTTAAACATCATTTTATTTCCGCGTATCAAACAGGAAAACTTCCGAGGGAGATCTTTGAGGAAGCAGGATTTGATGTTAAAATTCTTGGCTTAAAGAACAAATACATTCTAAAGAGGGACAGGAAAGTCTTTCGGTTCAACTTGGGCAAACCGAGACATTGATATAGCGTTTTTAAAGCAAAAGACGCTTTTTTGGAGTGATTCTGGCAACTGAAAACGAACACACCCATTAATCGAACGTTGGTTTAATGGGTGTGTTCGTCAAAATAACATACTATTGGGGAGTTATACTACTTTCTCTTATTCAACCAATTTGATACATCATTAGCTTTTACGGCTGCTCGATATGCAGTTTCATCTATTGCTAAAAATCCACCGAGAATTCTAAGCTCTCTGTATGCTTTGTGGTCTTTATCAGAGAATACATGGGAACACTTTTTGCATTGTCCAGGTAGAGTTTTATTGTCCCTCTTAAAATAAACTTGGAAACATTCTCCACAGTGAAAAGCATTTCCTTTTTGAACAATAGTACCCTCGTTCATCCCTACCACCCCTGTATCATTCACTTACCAGTTTCCTATACTATTTAATAAACCGCTCTTTGATATTCTTATCGGATTTAGATGTAGAAACTTACTGTTTTTTCCATTGTCGATAATATAAAGCTCCAGGTCGTCTGAACCTTTTCCTGACATAATTCTAAAATCTTCAGTACTAAAGGAATTCACCGTCTCAATCAATGGCTTCATTGAATACTTACCAACTGTAATATCAAAGTTAACCCATTCTTCCACTCTGCCAAAGCTTTTTCTCTTTCCGATTACTAAACTTTTACTATTTCTAAGCTTATCTGTTTTAATAAAAACATCTAAATCATTACTTATGGATATGCTCATCTTATTTCTCCTCGCTTTTTTAGAAATTAACGTCTATAGATTGAATCTTTAAATAGAAAGTAATGCTCTCTTCCTTGTTCGGTTCCGATACGGCAGGCTTCAGACGCTATTTTTTCATAGCAAGATTTTAAACTCTTAATTTTATGAAATGGAGTTATTTGATCTTGCCTATCAATTTTGTCAAAAAAGGAATTTAGAACCTTAGTGTTTTGAATCTCTCTAACTTTCTCAACATCATAGGGAGAGCCATGTATTTCACCAAGCTCATAACCGAAGTTGTCTATAAAAAGATCAAGGATAACTTTTGATACAAACTCTTTATGTATTCCAGTTTCTAACATTATGACAAGATCTTCTTGGGCATCTAACTTGTTGCATTCTAATATGATCACCTTGTCAATCTCGGGTTTATGATTCTCCCATTCATTTAAAAGAATTTGATTAATTTCAGACCTTGAAAGCACCTGCTTTTTGAACCGATTAAATATACCCAGATAAGGAACCTCCCTTTATGAAATTTCTATATTTTTAAGAATATAGTACTATTATAGATGAATAATTTGTAAATGTATGTATTATTTTGAAGTTGCTTACAATTTTCAACTCTATTAGAATGAAAGTATCTTAAGAGTAGGAGACTAAAGAATGAATCGATCGGAAGCAATAAACATTCAGATGACAAAGGATTTTAATAGCATTCTTGGTGGAGCAGAGAGAGAGTTATTAAAAGCTTTAAAGAACTATACTAATTTATCACAATCGGAAATCAACAATATAATGTCAGATCAAACCTTTATTAAAAACTATTTAAGTAAGCATTGTCTGGATTTATTTAGTCTCGGGTGGATGATAGGGTTGGAAGAATCCGTGAACAAATTTAGTGCAAGGATAGAAAAAATGGGAGCAGAATCTAAAGAAACACTAAATGAATTACTTGTTTTTCTACAAAATACCTTTTCCACAAAAATAGTTATCGATATATTTCATGATATTGGTTTAGGATTCTTTAATAATGGACATTATGCTGGATCACAATTTAAATGATTTATTCCCTTTTCAAGAAGTTCAATATTACTAAAATTACTTTCTAAAGTTCATACTTCAAATGAAAAAATCCAGCTCAAACTCCGGGTCTTTCATTCTGGGGAAAATTTTTCGATCTTTTTGGCCGTAAATAGTATCTTGATAGTTTTTGGTTTCTATGACGAAGATTCCGTATGGGTTTATAACAACATGGTCAATTTGTGAATACCCAGATTTCGCTTTTGGATTGCTAACAATAATGAAAAGCTGATTGAAAATACTAGTGAAGCACAATCATTTTTAAAGGATAGCTATGAAAGACTTAATGATCATAATGATAAAATAACCGAAAAACTAACTGCAAACTTGAGTCAGCTAGAAGGATTGCTAGGAAAAGAGTTCACGGAAAAGATTGAGGGATTACGAATATCATTGGATGAAAGGACCTCTATCCTATCAGATAGTATCCAGGATTTATCGAAAGAGTTCATTGAATACCAGAACACGATTAGTGCTGTATCAGAAACAATGAAGGAAGTTTCTGAAGAACAGAAGGTCTATCAAGAAACTATGCAGTACCGAGAAGAGATGTTTGAAAAGATTAATGAGCAACTTAATTTATTCCAATCCCATTTTGGTGAAGCTGTTAACTATCAGCAGGAAGTTGCCGCCAGCTATGAGGAGACAGCTAATAAAAATCATTTATTGATTCAAGAGGTTAATAATATTATTGAAAAAATGAATGCTGCATATGAAAACAGGGATCATCAATTTGAGGGGCAAATGGAATCTTTAAAAACAACCTTCAAAAAGCTAGAAGATTATTTAGGAAGCAGTATGAACGACGGGTTTAAAGACCTTGTTAAGAAAATGGGAGATTATATCACATTTACAAATAAACTAGTCGAACAAAAATTAAAAGAAATGGGTTTGTTACAAACAACTCTTCAAGAAGGAAGCAGTTTTCACATCCAGCAAACAATGAGTGGGCTAAAGACTGAACTTGACCGGCTAAATCAAACGGTCTCAACCTTTACTCGATCGGCAAACAATATATCAACGTTTATTGTAAATGCTGAAGAGAAAGGCATGAAAATAAAATGATTACTAAATATCAGCGGTTATTTCGCTCAGAAAATGAAGAGAGTCACTTCTGGCCGTCATTTACTGACTTGTTAACGACCATATTGATTTGCTTTATCTTATTTTCCTCATAACGAGCTTTATCTTCCAAAATAAAATCGAAGGAATCATTCATTATCAGCAAACGATAGATCAGATTATGGGTGTTCGTTTTGAAATCGTTAAAGCTCTTAATGAAGAATTTTCAGATACTGAGCTGGATATAGATGTTGATCCTGAAACAGGCGCGATCAGCTTTAGTGGGAATGTTCTGTTTGAATACGGAAAAGACAAGTTGCAGTCAAAGTTTGAAAAAGACCTTAATGAGTTCATTCCAAGGTATATGGGTGTATTGCTCAGCGACAGATTTAACCCATACATAGGAGAAATAATCATAGAAGGACATACAGATAAAGTCGGTGGTTATTTAAGTAACTTAAATCTATCTCAAGCTCGGGCATTTAGCGTAGCACACTATATTTTTAGTGAAAGGTTTCCCGACAAGGGCTTTCGAACGAAACTACGAGAAAAAATTACAGTTAACGGGCGTTCCTTTTTAGATGAAAAAACAAATGAACAGGGTCAATATGATGAAGAAAAATCTCGGAGGGTAGAATTTAAATTTCGATTGAAAGATACCGAGATACTGGAAGCCACGAAAGAACTGCTGAAAAATAATTAGAATGATTTGTTAGGTAGCGAACAAGGGTGTTAATCAAATGTTTGATTAATGTCTTTGTTCTCTAAAATCAAGGTGACAGTACATATGGAAATGTGATGGTATTAATTTCGCTAAAATTAACTTAATATTTTGCTTATTTTATGTCTAGCTGTAATAGCTCATGCGATATGTAGAGAAATGCGTATCTAAAGATAGGAGGATTAATCAATGGAAAGAGTTGTTGCTATAGAAGATTTATTAACAGCTGAAGCAGTATTTGTAGCTTTTAAAAGAGTTTACCCTGGATTTTTTCAAAAGATAAAAGAAGTATTTATATTTATGCGAAATAAAGGGATTCCAATTAGGTTCGGTTGTATGACTTTTCTGGGCTGGGAATCCAAAAAAGAGAAAAAAGTAAAACCAGAAGATAAAATGCTTCTGAAAAACGTCGTGATCAAACTCAAATATGAGGACATGGAAGCATTTAAGCATTTCATTAAACTATTAAACAGACACAGAGAAAAAGGTTACGAAAATATTGGCCAAATCATTAATAAAGTGTGATTGGTGCCATGTGATTGGTGCCAGGCACCCAAAAAAGACATTTTATCGAAATGTCTTTCTTGAGTGGACATTACAAATGTGAAGAGATTGGAGCCAGAAAAAGTTGGGGGATAACCAAAAGGTAAGACAATACAGCGATGAATATCAAGAAGACATGGATTTAATTGGTCATTTGGAAGTTTCTTTAGATATGATTCATGAGCATATTGGGTATATAGAAGATGATTTTAGGCATCCAAGAAATATTGAATCTATTAAGAAGATAAAAAAGCAAGTGTCGGATTTATTAGACGAACTTGGGTCTTTAGAAGGTCAGTTTATAAAACAGTTATATACAGATACAGAAGAATTTATAGGGTATTCTTTTCAACCTCCAAAAGAAACCTATAGTTTAACAGGATCAAAAGCCCCTCTTATCGAGCAACGAGGAAAGAAATATAGAAGATAGAACATTGATGCCAGGCACCGAAGAGAACACACCCTTTAATCAAACGTTTGATTAAAGGGTGTGTTCTTTATTACTTCATTTACTTTTCAATATTATTTGATCCCTTTATTTCGATTTGACTTTTATAAATCTGTTTGAGAATAATGTAACAAACCAAAACACCAATAGTATCTTTAATTAAGTCTATTAAAGTGGCGGATCTAGAAGGGACAAACGATTGATGGATCTCATCAAGAAAACCATAAGCTATAGCAAGGAATGCGCTTAGCTTATTGGTTGCTGGCGTAAGCTTCCCTAAACCATAGAAGAACAGCAGCCAGAGAACATATAAAGTTGCAAACTCTACTAAATGCAAGGCCTCTTTAATTGTTGAATCATAGGAGAGTCCTGTGTCGATTACATGATCCTGAGGATGGCTCGATAAGTACCAGATTAACCCCATATAACCAAATGGCAAGATGAGAAAAAAGTAACGAACAAATTTCATGTTAGAAGTGCTCCTCTGAAAAAATATAATTACTTATTTTAAGGAACAATTATGCTGATGTCTATGTGTATGTGAAGGGTGCCAGGCACCGAAAAAAGACATTATTGCTCGAATGTCTTTCTGGAGTGGACGGCCATCAATAAGAATGTTCAAAAAAAGGAACACCTCTATTCATCAAACGTTTGATGAATAGAGGTGTTGTTCTTGTACTTTCCTTTGATCCCTTCTTCTATTTATTTAAAGGTACCGTAAACGTTATGCTTTTTGATCTGTCATTCATACTATAAGCCTTAATAGTTATACTATCGGGAATCTCTTTTATCGGAGGGAAGGTTGATCGGTTAATAACAAGTTCCCTGCCATCATCTAAAAGTTCGGTGTGTCCTGATACTCCTTCGTCAGCCCCAACGTCTTTAATGCTAAATAAGATGTCTTGTCCCATTCCCTTTTCGACCATGGTTTCAGTCTCAAGTTCGATTCCGGTAGGGGAGAAAGTGACGGATTTGATTGTGATTTCTCCTCCGAGCCCTTTGGCTGTATAGTCTGGAGAGAATGATTGAACATTTTCTTTTGTCTTTTCTTTTGATATTGGAATCTTATAGCTCCATTCTCCTTTAACGCCTTGGATTTCAGAGAAACTTAGTTCTAATGTGATTTTATCTCCTTCAGGAAATTCGATAGGGTAAATATTTAAAATGCCTTCATAGGATCTGTCGCTTTTTACATCGAAGTCTTCTCCGTATCCACCATATGCTTTCGCCCCATTGAGTTTTATATCATAGTTTGGAATGGTTAGAATGAGAGATGAGCCAGGGGTTTTTGGTGGCAGTTCCCATATCTTATCAGTATTGTTTTTTAGTTCATATCCCACAGAGAGATTCACTCCATCATAGTAGGTATTTGTAATCGTTAATTCAACATCGTTCGAGACGATTGTTTTTTTATACTCATCTGCAACTCCGACTTCTTTTGCCTTCTCGAGTCCAATATCTTTTTGGTGGTCATCATAAAGAAATGAAATGATAGGCAGTTTTTGCAAGATGTTTGCCAGAGCTGGCGAGACGAAACTGAGCCCAAAGATTGAAAATGCTACAATGATTGAAGCAAAAGATAAATATAATTTCTTCCTCGATTTTATAACAGGTGAGGACTCTATATTTTGTACTCTTGTCATTAATTTCTTTTTCACCACCTGTTCATGAGATGGGTCATCAAAGAGTGCTTTATCTGCGATCCTTCGGAGGTTATTTAAATCTTTTTCCATTTCAGTGATTTCCCCCTTCCATCGTTTTCTTCAATAGTAATTTTCCTCTTCGCAGCCTTGTTTTTACGGTATTTTCGGTTATTTGTAATACCTTAGCTATTTCATGCATCTTTAGTTCTTGATAATAGTAAAGAATGATGATTTCACGATATTTTATTGGTAGATTAAGTACTTCCTTAATCATCTGGCTTTCACTTTCTTTTATGTAGACTGATTCTTCCGGAGTAGGTTCATGGCTTTTTTCTCGTTCAGAAAAAATGTTTGAGAAGAAAACTTTTCTGTATGACCAGCTTCTTAAATAGTCTTTACATTTGTTTGTCGTGATTTTAAATAACCAGTTTTTTATTTGTGCGTCTTCCCCCTGATAGGTTGATAGCTTTTCAAAACATGTAACAAAAACCTCTTGAGCGATATCCTCCGCCTTCCCTTTATCTTTTAAGTAAAAGAAAGCAAGCTTATATACCTCATATCCATATTCATTAACTAAGCTTTCAATCGAACGATCTCTAGAATAGTCATCATTTAAAGAATTTCTTTCCTCCATTGCTACACTCCTTATCCTGGCCGGCCTCAATATAAAAACGGGGCTGGAGGAAAAATAGTTTCATTTTTTTGAGGGACATGGGGACAGGTACATTGTCCCGTATTTCCAGTTATTGATAAATGTACCTGTCCTCCGACACTTGCGTCAGGTATAATAACATAGGTATAAAGAATTAGTGGTGAGGGGGAGAGAAGAGCTTGAATAGGAAAGTCTTAGGTATTATTTTATTATTGGTTTTTCTATTAACAGGGGGATATTTTGGTTATAACCATTTTAATGCCAACACGTTAACAGCGTCGAGTGAGGATGTGAACGGAGCCCCGGAGACGAATAAAACAACCGTGGAACCGGAAGAGCTAAAGGATATCGAACTGGATGTTCCTGTCGATAAAGTCTGGGAGTTTTCCTTTCCGGAAGCACTTGATGAGGGATTACTGAACGGCATTTCGATTACAGATAGTGAAGGAGCTGGCGTACCGATCACCAGTGAGCTCACTGATAAAGGGACGAGATTGTTGATAAAGCCTCCAGATGGCGGTTATAAAAAAGGATCTACATATAAGCTGGCGATTAAAAAGTTAAAATATACAAATGGCCAGCCTGTAACAAAACCATATGATTTAGAATTCATCATTACGAGAGATGAAGTGGAAGAGATTGTTGAAAATCCCAACATAATCAAAGTTCCTGGAAGTGTGATAACAGAAAATAGCGGAAATGCAATTAAAGTGTCCAAGAAGTTTAGCAAAAAGGTGAAGAGAGACGACATTTTAGTTCTCCCCTCAGCGGAAAACCCTGAAGGTAGAGCTGTAAAGGTTAGCGAAATAGATAACGGTTTTAGAACAGCTACAATTTATGTTACTCGTCCAGAATTTACGGAACTTTTTAACAAGCTGGATATTTACAAAACCTATCCGATTGAGGCAAAACATATTACGGTTACTGCAGCACAGAACGTATCTATCGAAGGCATTACCGCTTACTCGCCGAATACCATGATTGCCTCTTCAAATAGTGCGCCTGAGAAGAAAAACGAATACTCGGTTCCGACTGTGAATGTTGATACGAAAAAAGGCTTTAAGGTTACTGTCAATGATTTTGAAATCGCGACAAAAAAAGGAAGCGTTCTTGTTGACGGTACTATGAACTTCCTGGACCCTGAAATTCTGGCAGATGTCGATATGGGCTTCTTGAAGATTAATCGTTTTAACTTCGTGCAAAAAATGCAAGTGGATCAAGATCTCACGGTCCGAATCAAAGGATCAAAGTTTAAAAAGACTGGCAAAAAGGCCTGGGGAATGGACAATGACGGTGTGGGTAAAGACAATAAAGAAGAAATTCTTTTAACAGAAAAAGCAGAGCTTGGAAAAATGATCATTCCGACCCCTATTGCTGGCCTGTTTGTAAAAGGAACTATCTACCTGGGTGTGAAAGGTACGATTTCCGGAGATCCTGTAGCGGTAATAAGTGTAGAGGTCGATGACCAGAACGGATTTGTCTATCAAAAGAAGGAAACGACCCCCATTAGCAAACGCATCTTTGATTTTGATTTTACAGCGCTTGGTAAAGGTGAAGCAGAAGCAAAGGTTGGCGCGTTTGCGGGACTTGGATTAAGCTATCTTGAAATTATCGGAGGCGGAGTAGAAGGCTTCGGAGGTCTAAAGGGTGAAGCAAAGGCGGCGATCGGTGGAGACATTGATGATTTAGCATTTACATGTGCAGAGGCGAAACTTCAGCCAGTAGCAAGCATGAATGTGGTAGTCGACACGGTAGGTGATATCCGATTGCTCGAGATCCAACTTGCGGAAAAGTTATTTAAGCCTGTACTGCCATTTGGAAGCTGTGAACAGGTGAAGGGGCTTGATAAACTTCCCGAAGAAATTAATCTGAAAAGATCAGGAACCTATGAACTGGCGATTAAACAAAACCTCGTAAACTATTTAACCATGAACGAAAAAACGCAAGAAATCGATTATAAAAATCTCACGTTTGAAGTAGGCGATGAAGAGACAGTTAAAGCGGAAGTAACGGAAAACAGCAAAGGAGAAAAAGTGCTGGCAATAACGGCTCCTGAGTTTCCGAAAGAAAAGAACACCGCACTAAAAATCACTTATAACGCTAAAAATGAATTTTTTGGACTTAGCGGGAACGGCTCCGGTGATGGTTTTAATAACTTAGAATTAACGGAAGAAATCCCTGTCAGGATCGTGGATTGGATCGAGCCAAAACCAGCAACAGCAGGGGAAATCAAAAGCTTTATCGAAAGCCATTACTCTAAAATATTTGAGATACTTCGTATAGGGAGTGAAAAGTACAATTTTGCATTGACGTACAAGAATGGTTACGGAAATAAACCTGACTACACGAAATTGCAATCCCGCTTCCAGGAAATTGCAACGCCATCGTTTGAAGAAAGTATCTTAAAACCTCTCTTCTCGGATAATGGCTATTACTGTGAATGCGATGCTGAATTTTTGCCTTGGGCGCTCCACTTAAATACACGGTTTAAAGTTCTTGAAAACCGACCGGACTATTTTAAAATAGAAACGGTCGAAACAGAGCAGGAGTTGGGCGGCGGGTATAAAATCTTTATCGAGGGAAAAAAGGAAGATGGAAATTGGCGCTTTGAAAATCTTCAATGGGCAGGGTACTGGAAAAAACCAATTAACTTAACGAAGGAAGAAGCAGCATCAAATTTGAGGGAAAATGCCCAGACTGGCAGTGTATCATTTGTGGCTGAGACTGCGGGTAAAGCCTATAATCCAGTAGGTACAGGAAAGATAGATACCACATATTACATCTTTAAAGGAAGCAATGGCTTGATCGGCATTGATAAAAATAGCGGAAAGATTCTCTATGACGTTTCTGAAGTTTACCGAGAGCCATCACAAGAAAATGAAACCGCCATGACGGCAGAAGAAGCGATTGAAGCCGTTAGAGAGGAACTTGGCATAAGCCCGGATTCTAGTACAATCATTGAATATGATCATGACGAGGATGGACAATATGTCATCCACGTATACGACATTATCGAAAATGAGGGAGAACCAGGACACACTGCAACACGTGGATGGTACCTGGTGAATCCCGAAACAGGCACAATCAGCGATTTGTTCTAGGAGGGACAGAGGGACAGAGGGACAGGTACACTGTCCCCGTCCTTGTCAGTATGTTCTTATGAGTATTATTTTTTGAATAAGTGAATCTTGGATACCATAATCCAAATAGAAGTTTGGCGGAAAACGAACACAGGCCTTAATCATTGATTAAGGCCTGTGTTCGTTTAATAATATATTCTCTTTTCTTCTCTCCTCTTTAAGGGACAAGGAACCTGTCCCTGTGTCCCTCGGTCCATTTTTTTATAAAAAAATGGAAAAAAGACCAAAGTTTTGTCGAAAATCTGGTATAATAGGACAACGTAATAGGAATTAATTTCTATATTTTCTATTCATTAGAAGAAGGAGGGGGTAAATTGAAATGCTGCACTGAATGTGGTGCGGTTCTGAAAGAAAGGGAAGCTTTTTGTACTTCTTGCGGAGCGGGTGGTACTAAAGGAGAAACTGGAAAAGCACCGCAGATCACACCAAGAGAACCTATGTCAAAAAAGAAGAAATATTCTATCATCACCCTGGGGATAGTGGTCATAGGAATCATCACTGCTCACTTTATTGTATCTTCCATTCTGAATCCGATGAAGGATGTTCAAGCCATGGATAGAGCAGTTACCAATGAGGATAGTGACGCATTTTTTAATCAAATAGTACTAGAGGAAGATGCACTGATAAATAAAAAGCACTATCTGTCCTATATAAAGGCGCAAGATTGGGATAGCATCAGGGAGCAATTCGTGCAAATCCTGTCCAACGAATCGAAGTTTGATGAGGTGGTCACAGACTATAATGGGAATGACCTATTCAGGGTTAAAAAGGATTCAGTTCTGGGCCTCTATAAAGACTTTGAGATTGAAGCAATTCCGAATCAGTTGGTGCTGAACTCTAATCTTGATTCAACCAACCTTTTCTATCGATAAAATCAGTGCCGATTTAAAGAAAGATGAACCTATTAATCTTGCGAAAGCTTATCCAGGTACATATTCCATTTCTGATGTCGCTTCCAACTTGTTTGGCCAAATGAAGGTTACTGAAGAAATACATATTAGCACTAATAATAATCATACTTCTGAAATTAAGATTGCCTTTCCTGGCCAAAGCTATCATTTTGAAACCAATTTTCCTGAAGCTACCCTTTTTGTGAATGGTAAAAGTACTGGTAAGAGACTGGAGGAATTCTCCGTACTTGGCCCGTTCCCTGAAGATCAAGAGGTTTCCTTGTATGCAGAATTAACAAGTACAGATGGAAAAAAGCTGAAATCGGAACAAATCACCCAACGAGATGATGTCTGGGGAAGTCTTTATTTTACCTTTGAAGAGAACGCAGTGGCAGCCGTTAGTACAGACCATTCTGAAGATGGCTCTGACGATGTGGAGCAGAAAGTTCTGGACTTCCGTGATGCTTATGAGAATGCCCTGAATCAGCATAATTTCGACCTTATTGCTGATTACATGGCACCTGGAAGTTTTGCTGAGGAAGAACTTATGGAATACATTAAAGAAAACGATGGCAAGAGCTATACTTATGACTTTGTCGAAAATGAAATCACCGAAACCAGGAAGGTCAATGAGACGACTTATGAGATTTCTACGTTCGAAAAATTTATTTTTACTAACCACTTAGGTGAAAAGACCGATTACGAAAAGGATAAAGTCTATACACTGATTAAAACGGATTCAGGCTTTAAGATTAAATTTATTAATATTAAAAACACTGACCGAAACAAACTATAAATTTTGAAGGAGAAATTCAAATGATTACTTGTCCACAATGCAATACCCAGCAAGAGTCTGGTAAATTCTGCGGAAGCTGCGGAGCAGACCTGTCACCACAAGCCTCCGATTTTGCCCAGCCGTCGGCCAAACCAGAAGTAGCTGCTGCAGCTAGTGCTCAAAGTCAGCCTGTTTATACGAATGAAAATCTGAATAAAGCGAAAGAAGGAGTTTCTAAGTATTGGAATTTTGCTCTTGATGTCTTGAAACGTCCATCTGCTGCTTTAACAGGAAATGAAACACACTTTACGAACGGTTTAATCACCATTGCTGTTTATGTAGTCGCCTTTAGCTTAAGTCTTTACTTCCTGGCAAATAAATTGTTCAAGACAATGATGGGTGGCTTTGGAAGTGCCTTTGGTGAAGGAATGGGTGCCAAATCATTACCTTTCTTCGATATTGCTTCTCCCATCTTTATGTTTGTGCTTTTATTTATAGCTGGTGCCATGCTAAGTTCTTTTGCAGCTATTAAAATGATGTCGGAACCGCTATCATTTAAGGGGATTATCGGTCAGTTTGGAAGTATCATCATTCCTTTTGCTGCAATGAACGTAATCGCCATCATTTTTGGGTTGGCTGGTTCGATTCAATTAACCCTTCTTTTAACTGGATTATCTTTGCTTTTTACTACTTTCATTATGCCTGCAATCGTTGTTTATGATTTCTCTTTGAAAATCGGAAAGCCTGTGAATAGAGTTTATTGGAGTGTCGGTGCTTCAGCTTTATCCATGCTAATCGCATATCTGGTTGTCCGTACAAGTGTCTTGAGCTTTATAGAAGATATGGAACAAATCATGAATATATTTTAAAAGATTATCATTCTATTAATCAAATGAGTGAACAAGGAAAAAGTTCCCTTGTTCACTTTTTGTATGGGACGGGAGAGCTCATTAATGAAATACTGTAAAAATTGCGGTAGCGAATTGCAATCTGGAAAAGGTTTTTGTACCAGTTGCGGCCATAAGCTGGAGGAAGCTAAAAGTGCCCAAACTGCGGCTGTTCATCATGAAAACAAGGCACCACAAAGCCGTCGACCACAAAAGCCAATGAGCAAGAAAGCAAAGTTTACCTGGGTAGCTTTGGGAGTAATTGCGATAGCGTTATTTGGCGGACATAAATTTCTTGAAAACCACTACTCGCCTCATAATGTGGTTGCTGGGCTTGAAGAAACGATTGAACAAGGTGATCTTGAAGGCGCCAGAGACATGATGGATTTTTCCACTGTAGGCCATAAGGTAAAGGATAAGGAATTAAAAAGTTACCTTCAATTCCTAAAAGAAAATGAGGTAGAGGTTACAAAAGGATTGAATGAATCATTCTCATCCATCACACAGGGTTCTATTTCTGAAAGCATCTATACATCCAACGGAAACGAACTACTCAGAGTGATGAAAGATACCAAAAAGAAATGGGGGCTTTATGATCAATATATAATTGAAGCCGTTCCGTTTCAGTTAATGGTTTCTTCCAATATGCCTGAGGTAGAAGTAGAATATAACGGTACCAAAAAGGAGCTTCAGGATACACTGGAAATCAACGGTTTGCTCCCAGGTGAACAAGTAGTTAAAGGGAAATATAGAGGGGAATATAGCGAACTAGCCCAGAAAGCAGCCATTGATTTCAAAAAAGCTTATAACAATACGGTGGATGTGGTCCTAGAATTTGAAGGAGATTATATCGTCATCCGTTCGAATGAATCTGATAGTACACTGTTCGTAAACGGGAAAAGCACAGGTAAAAAAATAGGAAACTACTATGAACTCGGACCTATGCCTGTAGATGGGTCAATCGTTCTTCATGCCGAATACCAGGGAGAAAAAGGAGTCATTAAAACAGCAGAAGCTAAAGTTATGAATACAGATGAGATCTTTCTCGAATTTAAAGAAGAGGAATTGAATCCAGTGGAGGAAACTGTCGCATCTCCTGAAGAATTATCTTCTTCAGTTGGGGACTTTATGGTGGATTATATTTATACTGGTGTAAAAGCAATGAACCAGGGAGACTTTTCTATAGTTGAACCGCTCCTTCATCCAGACGGAAAGGCCTACCCTGAATCAAAAAATTACATTGATTATATCGTTTCAAAGGGAATCACTGAAGATGTCATATCAGTAGAAATGATTGATGCAAAAAATCAATCGGATGGACAACTGGTAACACTGAGAGAAGTATATGATATCCACTATTCAGATGGTACCACCAAGAACAAAACCTTTGAATCCTCTTATTTAGTTAAAAGAGTAGACGGCCGATATTCTGTTTGGTCTGTTGAAGATATAGATGAGCTTTAAGGGACAAGGGGACAGGTACATTGTCCCTGGCCTTGTTAGCGAATTCAGATGAGTATTGTTTTTGAAAAGTGACTTCTAAAGATCAATGGTCCAAATGATAAAATGTGGACTTTAAAATTAACACCATTCTTAATCAAATGTTGGATTAAGACTGGTGTTCTTTTAATAGTTTATTTCTCTTCCCTATATTTTTAGGAATGATGGTACAAGGAACCTGTCCCTATGTCCCCCCTAGAGGCATTATCACTGAAGTTTGGTGAAATTTTATTATAATATAAATGAAATGGGAGAATACATTTGAAATGCAAAAGACTTAGTCTGTTACTCACGATTATGATAGTACTGGCTGCCTGTTCAAATCAGGAATATGATCGGTATATCGAAAAAGGCATAGATCATCTAGGTGAGAAGGAATACCATCAAGCTGCACTGCAATTTGAGAGAGCACTTCAGCAAAAAGAAGGTGACAGAACCGCTGCTGCTTATTACCATCAAGCCAATCAAATGGACAATGCACTTGCAGAATACAGCCAGAAGGATTATGACTCTTCCCTGGAATCCCTTGAAACCGTAATTGCAAGAAAAAATGGACTTAAAACCGTTGAAGAAGAAGCAACCCGGCTAAAATCGAAAATCATGGAGATAGTGAACAAAACGAGGAAAGTTGAGGCAGAAATCAAGCTAATAGAAAGCCTGATTGAGAAGGAAAGCTTTAATACAGCTCAAGACAAATTAAAGGATCTGGAGCCAAAACTTGAAAAAGACGAAGATCTGGCTGTTTATCAATCTCAGTCCCAGAAACTTATGGAGCAGGCAGATATGGGACTAAAAGCTATGGAAACAAAGGTTCAGAATGAAGACCCAAAGAAAAAGCAGAAAGAAGATAAAGATAAATCTGAAGTCACTAAAAAAGATTCACATCAAGCCACAAAAGCGAATCCATTGAACCAAAAGTCAATAGTTTATAGTACGTACAACAATGAACGTTTTGGATTCAGCCTGCAAATTCCTGAGGGGATGACCATGGATCCGCCGCCTACCAATGGTGATGGAGGAACTTTCAGAAATGGCGAGCTCACGGTGACCGCTTATGGAGGTCATACCAATACAGTTCAACAAGGGGAAACAATCGGCACCTATTACAAACAAGATATGGAGAGTATCACAACAAATATAGCATACAAAAGACTGGCTGATGACTGGTATGTAATCTCCTATGAAGAAGCCGGAACAATCTACTATAAAAAATTCTTCTTCGGGGAAAATTCATTTAATACCTTTATCATTTCTTATCCCTCCTCCATGCAGCATAAATACGGAAGTGTGACCACCCATATTGCCAAAACCTTCACGTCTGCGGCATACTAACGGCGGGACAAGGGGACAGGTACATTGTCCCAGCATTTGTTAGCGTATCAGATGAGTAGTGTTTTTATAATGAAAGGCTTCGAAGAAATGAACAAAATAATAAAAATAGCTATTTAGAAAACGAACACAAGCCTTAATAAAACATTTGATTAAGGCTTGTGTTCGTTTTAATTATTTCTTTCACTTCGCTGTCTATTAAAGTTGGAGGTATAAAATAGAATCTGATTTTTTATGGAGATTTATTCAGAATTATTAAAAAACATTCTTTCCTGTGTTCGCCGGAAGTGATATTATTTTTATAATTCAGCTTAAGGGGGAATAAAGTATGTCGGAGATCAAACAATACACCATCACACTTCCTGATGGACGTGACCTGGATGTTGTGGAAGCTGGTATAGAGAATGGACCTGCTGTAATTGTACATAACGGGACGCCACAATCGGCGGGACTATTTAAAGAGCATATTGAGGATGCGAGTGAAAAGGGATTAAGGCTCATCAGCTATGGTCGACCAGGGTACGGAGCCTCTACTCGACAATCAGAAAGAACAGTTGCATCAGCTGCTAAGGATACGGCAGAATTAGCAACTGCGTTAGGAATTGAACGATTCGCTACCTGGGGTATCTCTGGAGGCGGTCCGCATGCATTAGCCTGTGCCGCTTTGCTTAGTGATCGTGTTGTGGCGGCAGCTTGCCTTGCAGGGATAGCTCCATATAACGCTGAGGATTTGGAGTTTTTGGCGGGTATGGGTGAGGATAATGTCGAAGAGTTTGGAGCAGCAATAGAGGGAGAAGGAAAGCTTAAACCATACCTTGAAGAACAGAGAACTGCTATTCTCAGTTCAACTCCGGAAGAAATGGCAGCACATATGAGCACCTTATTGAGTGACGCTGACAAAGCCGTCTTTACAGGCTCCTTTGGTGAACAATTGGCTCAACTCTTCCACGGTTCTCTTAAAACTGGGATTTACGGCTGGTTTGATGATGACCTTGCTTTTACAAAAGATTGGGGATTCTCTTTGTCTGATATTAAGGTTCCTCTGCAAATTTGGCAGGGTGAACAAGACCTTATGGTGCCGTATAGCCATGGCGAATGGTTGTCAAAGCATATCCCGCAAGCAGAAAGTCATCTTAATCAAGTGGATGGGCATCTTACACTTTATCTTAATCGAATTCCGGAAGTACATGCGTGGATTATAAAACATTTTTAGGAGGGACAAGGGGACAGGTACCTCTCATGATTCAGGTAGAGCCTTATTATAAAAGACTTTAAGTATCGATAATCCAAATGATAAAGTTAGGTCTACAGAAAACGAGCCCAAGCCTTAATCAAGTGTATGATTAAAGCTTGGGTTCGTTTAAAAATTTCATTCACCTAGTTATTTAAGAAGGAAGATACAAAAAAACAGCCACGTCTGGAATTTTGGTCCATTTTAAGAATAATGGTTTATTTTCTTTTTTGTCCTTCCTTCCTTATAGTTCCAATTTTTTTGTCACTTCTTGTATCTCTACCATCTGGATTACGGATAGACCCTGGAGGTAAGCCGTGTTTTTTCTCAAAAGTTCCAACTGTACAATCACTTCTAGTTTTTCTCATAAATCCCCCTCCTCTTAATGGTAATATTATACTATATCAGTAAATGGTAAAGAATAAAAAACATATATAAACGAACAAATGCCTTAATCAAACGTTTGATTAAGGCATTTGTTCGTTTAACTCGATTTTTGACCTCAATTATGTAAGTGAAATCAGTTGGTATATATTAACAAAAGCGAGAAAGGTGCCGATATAAAAGAGGGATAAATCCTTATATACAGTTGCGAATGGAGAATAGCTAATATTTTTATGCACTTAGATTATAGAGTAATGAAATGGTGCAAGTACATCTGACAAGAGATCGATTGGAGCTTTCATAGATTTTCGGCTGTACTTATAAAGGATCTATTAAGTCCAAAAGCAAGGATAAGTGAAATGTCAAAAAAGAAAAAAAGTAAAAAGACAAGGAGGGACAAGGGGACAGGTGCGTTGTCCCAGGCCTTGGTGGCATGATTTTAGTAAGAAATTTCAAATTGCACGCTGCTAAATTGGTAGATTTGTCTTGTGTGTTCGTGTAAAGTAGAGATAAGTGGGGTAAATATTATATAATTCCTAATTGATTAAAATTTCCTAAGTATGGCTATCCTAACATAAACATCGGTATATGGGAGTGATTACCATATGGGAAAGAAAAGGAATGATAAAAAAATGAACACAACTTCCATTAAACAAACACAAACTACGAAGCGTCAAGAAAGAATCAAGGCTAGTTATAATAAAGCTGTTGAAGCAAACGGTAAAGCCTTGGAGAAGCTTAGTAAGAATTAATAGAGTGTGAATATCTCCTCGTGGAGGATGTAATAGAGTTGCATGATATGACATTTAGGCGGTTTACCTGGTATAGAAAGAAGCAAACTGGAAGCAAAGTTAGCGTTACCCATGTCTGGTTTTGATGGTTTGGAACGTTTTCCTGCTATTGAACAAAAAGCTGCAGTGTATCACTATCATCTTGCTGGAGGCCATTGCTTCAAAGATGGCAATAAACGAACCTCTTATCTTGCTGCATTTGTTTTTTTAGACTTAAATGGATACGATCTTGTCGTTGATGATGAGGTTTTTACCTGGACATCTGCTTTGGCAAATGATAAAACCAGACCGCCTTTTGAAGAAGCAGTTAAATGGATTAAAAAATATATGTGTAAGCGTCGTTAAGAGCTATCTTTAATTCGGAGATAGCTCTTTCGTGTTCCAGAGGGACATGGGGAAGGGACAAGGGGACAGGTACGTTGTCCCAGACCTTGTTAGCATTTTGAGATGAGTATTGATTTAGAATAGAAAACTTTGAAGTATCGATGATCCAAGTAAATGTTCGATTATTCATTTCTCTTCTCCTAGCATTTTTGGAAGAAGAGATCCCTTGTAACCGTCAATTAGTTTTGTTTGACGGTCACATTAATCCGGTGACTTCTGATTACGGCCAGTGAAATGTACCACTAATGACATTCTATTTACCACTAGGTGTTAATGCTGTTTAAAAACGTCCAAATGTTGACGGTATTGTTTGTCCGGGGATTGATGTCCGGGATTGACGGATATAATATCCTTAATAACCCTGAAGAATGGAAAAGACGCCTTCCATAATGCCGGCCATTGACAGTAGCGCAACGGAAGACGT
The DNA here is from genome assembly GCF_005747095.1 of Exobacillus caeni. Classification (GTDB taxonomy): domain Bacteria; phylum Bacillota; class Bacilli; order Bacillales; family Guptibacillaceae; genus Exobacillus; species Exobacillus caeni. The sequence goes on from NZ_SWLG01000002.1 coordinate 20,118, forward strand.
CCCTCAAATAATATGCTTATTGTTAATAATAATCCGCCAATAAAGGTGTTTTTTATTAAATGTGCAGAAAAGGTTCCTTATCCCGAGATATTATAATTTTTTTAGTTTTATGTTGCTTGGTTCGGTATCACTAAGTTTACTTAAGGGATGGGCAGTGAGTTAGATTGATGAGACCTTAAAATCACCTGTCAAAACAGAACACACACCACAATCAAAGTTTGATTGTGGTGTGTGTTCGTCTTATTTAAAAGCTAAGAATTTGCCGGGCATAGGTCTGGATATCATCCAAATGGTTTTCAACAATCTTTTGCAGGATCACCAGGTTAATTTCCTGATAGTCATGCACAGCGATATTCCGAAAACCAACCATCGCTTTCATTTGTTTTGCTGTTTCTTCTGATATAATTTGATTCTTCATGAGCAGGTCAAACGCTTCACGGCTCGTTTGGGGAATACCAAACTTTTTTTCAACCACATGCATACTTAAGTCAATGCTCGCTTCACAGGCACGTTGTAAATTTAAAATAATCGAGTCCTGCTTAGTGAAGTTAGAAAGATTATTAGGATTTCCAACATACTCTTCATGAATACGTTTTATGCAACTCTCAATGATACTGATTTTATTATAGATGATATCACTCTTCGTACACGGACCCTCTTTCTTCAATCTGCTTCAAAATGCTTCTTCTTTCTTCGTTTAACCTTGCATACATGCTAAAGGTTTTCATCTCAAACTCCATCCGTTCATTCTCATCCTCGCAATGGAGCACTTTTCCTAAACTTAAAATCTGCATTTGAAATACTGTTGAAGCCTTTTGGATATCTACAAGGTCAACTTCTCTATTCAAGGTAGAAGCTAACTCTTGCGCTAGAAGAAAGCGATTATAATCATCGATTGTTTTTTTAGTAAGAAAAGCAATATCGATATCGCTGTCAGGGCGATCTGTACCTTTTGCAGTCGATCCGAACAGGTAGATAAGGGAGGGTGACAGCTTTTGAATGAGAAATTGACTGATTTGTTTTTCTAGATCCTTATTCATTAATAGCCCTCCGTATCAATTTTAATTTCATTATATCATCTGGATTAGAGGGGACAAAGAGGGGAAGGGATAAGGGGCAGGTTGAAACCACAGGATGCTCATTTCATACCCCCGTCCCACCTGCGTCTCTTTTAGCTTATTTTCCACAGCACTTTTTGAACTTCTTCCCACTACCACAAGGACAAGGATTATTGCGTCCCACTTTTTGGGATTGGACAGTTGCTCTGGTTATTTCTTTTTGTCTTTTTTCCATTCTTGCTTCCTCGTATAGAATACTCTGCTTCCATTCTTCTATCTTAGGATGATCGATGTTGTTGATGACGCAACATACGTAGAGTGGCTCTTTGAGATTTAATAGTCCCTGGTCATAGCCTTCTTCTACGAAATGGGCTATGGAAGGAATCGCTTTTGTGGAGAGCTGTTTACATAACGCATCGGCAATCATAGTTTTTACTGTAATATCCTGCGTCTTTTCAAAATGTTCCAGTAATACTCCTTCAGCAGGTAGGAGCTTGATGTTCTCCAGTATTTCCACTGCTGAATATGCAGTATCCAAATCTACAAGATACTTTTCAACTTGTTGAATAACCTCTTCTGAACCTATCTTTAGGAGTGCTTTTGTTACTTCTTCTAGTAAAAGATCTTCGCTTGTCCGTTCAAGTAATGATGAGAGGAGTGGTACTAGCGCAGTTACCTTTTGCTCACCAGCAAGGTAAACATAGAAAATCCCTTTATAGGAAAAATACTCTTTCTCTACATTTTCTAAAATAACACTCTCTATTTCGGATTGAGAGAGTGTGATACGTTTCAACACTTCCTTATAAATTCTTTTTCCAAAACGGAATAAGGACTGATGATACCCCATTGATTCTAATTCGCTTATCAGGGAATCCGCTTCTTTCAATAATTGACCTTCATCCATGTTTAGTAGAGATAAATAAGATGCTAGCACATCTTGATTGATAAAAGGTGCAAGCTGATCTTGATAGGCAAGAAGAAGCTCAGTTTCAACTTCCTCTATTAAGCTCGCATACCAAATCTGATTTCCATCTTTTCTTTGAAGCCGTTCGATCAATTCCTTTACCATTCTATTGGTATACGGAATATTCCTTACATATGGAATCACCGAGTTTTTTAAAGGGTGAATGGGCTGTTGATCTACTGCTTGCATTGCGTAAAAAAACGTTTGTTCTGTTCCAAGATAACCCTTATCGATGACCTGTAAGGCAAAGGAACGTAAAGTTTTATCATGACTAAGGATTAAGGGCTCAACTTTATCTAAAAATGACATTTATCTATTCCTTTCGTTTCTAGGGACAAGGGGATAGGGACAAGGGGACAGGTACCTTGTCCCAGCCCTTGCTAGCATGATTCATCTCCCTGAACCAAGAATATTAGTATATAATCATCAAAAAGGATTGGAAGGAAAAGCCTCTTTCTCATAAGGAGTATTATCATTTTCTACGATCTCGTTACATATCGGACAAGCGATGTACGTATCAAACGTATGAAATCCCACATACCCATGGGTCGATTCCTGGATTTCCCAGATCGTAATCCATTCTACTTCAAATGTATGATCACAGTTAGTACAGAAGAATTCACATGTTCCAAAGTCTTCTTGTTTTTGTTGCTTTTTCTTTGATGTCTTCCTTTTCTTTCCCAATTATAATCTCTCCTTCACTTTCTAATATAACATGGTGGGGATGGTACAATGTCCTTCAAATTCTTTGGGTGAAAGTAGGATTTTAGATCGATCTATAGAATAATAAATGTAACCCCTCCTGAGACTGCTAGATTTTTTGACCTCGAAGATTTTCAAACCACTACATTAATGCTTCCTTTCTATTAATCCATCCATTTATTAAAAACATCCATATTTTCAAAAGAAAAGCTATTTTCTTTAAAACGAAAAATGGGGTGATTCATGCTTGCCAAGAAAAGCAAGGAGAAAGAGCGGTACCGGAATTTATCATGTCATTTTAAGAGGAATTAACAAACAAACGATTTTTGAAGATGATGAAGACAAGCGCAAGTTTTTAGAGAACCTGAAGAAATATAAAAAGGTTAGCGGATTTAAGCTATATAGCTATTGTTTGATGGATAACCATGTCCACTTATTAGTAAAGGAGTCCGAAGAAACGGTTTCGGAAGCATTAAAACGAATCAGCTCCAGTTATGTCTATTGGTACAACATGAAGTACGAACGGATTGGCCATTTGTTTCAGGAGCGTTTTAAGAGCGAGAATGTGGAAACCCGGAAATATTTTTTAACTGTACTTCGATATATCCACCAAAACCCTCTGAAGGCAGGGTTGGCTAAGGATGTATGGGGTAGTGAGTGGACGAGTGTACATGAATATGTTGGTAAGGCTGGCCTGGTGGATATTGACATGGGATTGAGGCTGTTTTCCCCGGATCGAAAAACAGCGATAAAAATGTTTATTGATTTTATGGAGGAACTTAATAATGATCAGTGTATGGATCTTTATGTAAGAGCCAGGATGTCGGACCGTCAAGTGAGGGAGTATCTTTTAACGTTAGGAGTGACGAGTAACAGTGTGTTGCAGCGGATGGACCGGGAAGATCGAGATGATGTTTTAGTAAGGCTCAAGGAACTCAATGGTGTGAGTTAAGGCAGCTATCGCGGATAACAGGTGTTTCTAAAAGTGTTATTCATCGGGCTGGAAATGAAAAGTGAACAAATCGAATTTTAATAATGTTGATAAGGGAGGAATATGTATTGGCAACGGTTGTTCCCAGTATTGGCTTAAAGGGAATCGAGGGTTATGTGGTGAAAGTCGAGGTGCAGGTAATGCCGGGTCTTGAGGGTGTTAGTATAGTAGGACTTCCGGATGCTTCGGTTAAGGAGTCGAAGGAGCGTGTGTTGGCGGCTCTGCATTGCTATAAATGTGAAGAGATACTCACAAGGAAGATCATTATTAATTTATCACCTGCTGAGCAGAAGAAGAACAGTCCGGTGTTTGACCTGGCGATGGCGATCGGAATTATGAAGGAAACTGGTTTTATGAGAGAAGTTATTCCATCGGATACGGCATTCCTCGGTATCCTGTCTCTGGATGGAAGTGTAAAACCGGTTGATGGAATGCTCCCAGCGATTTTAGCAGCGAAGCGTGAAGGATTCAAAATTCTATACTTACCTCCTCTTCAAGACATACCTCTTACGCACATTGAAGGCATCGAGCTCCGATTTGTACAATCTCTGCAAGAAGTATTAGATTCTCTTAATGGACAACTCTCTGTGTTTTCCCTCCCTCCTCAAGAACCTATTCCATTTCAAAAAAATGCTTCAGAAAAAGATTTTAAACATGTGATCGGTCATGAACAGGCAAAACGTGCATTAGAAATTGCAGCAGCAGGAGGCCATCATCTTTTGATGTCCGGTCCTCCAGGATGTGGGAAGAGTTTATTAGCGGAGACTTTTCCTTCGATTGTTCCTCTTATGTCCCAGGAAGGCCAATTTGAGGTGATGAGCATATACCAGCTGGCTGGAACTACAAATCCTTCATTCCAAACTCCGCCTTTTCGTTCCCCGCATCATTCCGCTTCTTCCGTTTCATTAATCGGCGGAGGTTCCAACCCAAAACCGGGTGAAGTGTCACTGGCCCATCGCGGAGTTTTGTTTTTAGATGAAATGGCAGAGTTCCCGAAGCGAACCCTTGATATGCTTCGTCAGCCTTTGGAAACGGGCAAAGTTACCATCAGCCGAGCTGCTTCCACCGTTACGTATCCTTCTCGCTTCATTCTCATCGGCGCGATGAACCCATGTCCGTGTGGTTATCTAGGAGCCAGCCATAGATATTGTACATGCTCCCCAAAACAGGTGAAGAAATATCAAAACCGAATTTCCGGTCCGATTCTGGATCGGATGGATATTCATTTGATACTTTCGGCCGTTCCACTGGATGGTGATTCGATAGAACATAATGAACCTTCTGCCGCAATACGTGAAAAAGTAACGGCAGCGAGGCAAAGACAGTACGAGCGATATCAAGCTGAAATTTACAACGCAGTGGTTCCGCCGGAAATATTGTTGCAACAAGTTGGTTTAAATGCGGGGCAGGAAAAGATGATCCAGCAAATGTCCAGTAAGCAGAATTGGAGTACGAGAGTGCAGATGAAAATCATAAGGCTGGCAAGAACGATTTCTGATTTGAACGGAGATGAGTTGATAACTGATGAAGCGATTTGGGAAGCGATGACGTTAAAGAGGGAAAACAATAACCGGAATCAAAAAGTGGTGGTGAGGTGAGTGGGTTCTTCAGTAACTAGAAATTGGGGTAGAAGTTGTTGATTAAGAAATACAAACTAAGTTCTACAGGGGTCACAATCAAGCGTCTGATTGTGACCCCTGTTCGTTGGACTATTATCCTTCTTTAAAAAAGAAATGCATAGGGACAAGCAACCTGTCCCTATGTCCCTTCCTGCACTATTTAACAATAGGTCTATTGAATCAATACAATTAAAGCCATAACTGGTAAATATTGTTAAAGGAAATCGGAGTTGGGATGTGTAAGGTATTAAACAGCAACTTAGATGATCCAGATTATACCAATATCTTAAAAAGGAGGCCCCTATTCATGACGTTGGTTAAAAGAGCGGTCTGGTTGTTTTTTTGTTTATTGTTGTTGATACCTGCATTTTCAATTCAGCCAGGAGAGGCAGGTGCTGAGAAATTCCAGAACGATATTCCTGATATTTCTCCTGTACCTCAAAATGTAACAGAAACAGGTAAGGGTTTTTCGCTTACTCCAGTGGTTGGAGTGGTGACAGGTGAGACTACAGATCAGGAAGCATTAAATGAATTGAAGGATGTATTAAAATCGGCTGATGTAAAGCGGATTGTTGTCCGTGATGTTAAGGACTCTATGCCAAATACACCTGTTACGATATGGCTTGGAAGTTCAGCATCTATTCCTGAGGTTAACGGGATTCTTGAAAAGTTAGGTGCAAAAGAAACATCTAAAAATGAAGGGTACACTGTTGCCGCAGGGCATGTTGATGGCCATAAAACGATCGTGCTATCGGGTGCAGACCAATCAGGAACGTTTTATGCAACCCAGACTTTCAAGCAATTAATAGCGGAGAAGGACGGGAGAGACTGGGTGCCTGGTGTTACGATAAATGATTGGCCAACTATGCCGCTGCGGGGTTCTATTGAAGGTTTTTACGGTCCACCGTGGTCTCACGAAGACCGTTTAAATCAAATCGAATTTTACGGCGAAAATAAAATGAACACCTACGTCTATGCCCCGAAAGATGATCCTTATCACCGTGATAAATGGCGAGAACCTTATCCTGATGAAAAAATGCTGGAGATAAGAGAACTTGTCCAGCGATCAAAGGAAAACCATGTTAATTTTGTTTTTGCATTGTCACCGGGTAACAGTGTTTGTTTTTCAGATGACAGGGATTTTGATTACATGATGCAGAAAATGCAGGCGGTTTGGGAGGTAGGGGTCCGTTCCTTTGCGGTTTTTCTTGATGATATTAACCCTAATATACGCTGTGCAAAGGATAAAGAGATGTTTGGGGATGATTCTAATCCGCCGGCAGCAGCTCAAGCCTACTTATTAAATCGGTTTAATCAAGAATTCGTTAAGACCCATGAAGGTGCAAACCAGTTGATCACAGTGCCGACTGATTACTGGCAAGCTGGAACGACGCCATACCGGGAACGTTTTGCTGACCTGGTGGACCGGGATATTATCGTTTATTGGACAGGTATCGGTGTAGTAGCTCCGGAAATCACCAATGAGGATGCTGAGAAAATATGGGGAATTTTTGATCATGACTTGTTAATCTGGGACAACTATCCTGTTAATGATTATGCAAGGAACCGCCTTTTCCTCGGTCCACTTGTTAACAGGGATGCAGAACTGACTGAGCATGGAGTGATCGGCTTGACCGCCAACCCGATGAATGAAGCCGAGGCTTCTAAGCTTTCGTTGTTTACGATCGCGGATTATGTATGGAACCCGACAGCGTATGACCCAAAAAGTTCGTGGGATTTAAGCATTGAGCGCTTTGGAGGAAATGCTGCAGACGCATTAAGAGTGTTTGCCGAGAACAATTATTCCTCTCCTATTAATTCTACCAACGGTTTGACTATTAAACCGCTCATAGAAATGTTCTGGAAAGACTTTGAATCGGATGCTTTCGAAAAAAGTGCAACTGAACTCCTTGCTGAATTTAAACGTGTACAGACAGCACCGGACATCTTACGTGAAGAGCTTGCAAACCAAAATTTCTTAGAAGAAACAGAGCCTTATCTCAATAAAATGGAGTTGTATGGTAAAGCGGGGGAACTGGCTGTCAAACTTTTAGAAGCCCAAAAAGGAAAAGATGGGGAGGATGTATGGAAGTACCGCCAACAGTTTGATACCACTTATAAAAAAGCTGAGGCTATACCACAGTTGTTTGGCGTTGATGTTTTCAGACCATTTTTTAATGAAGTTATAAAAAGGAATGATCTGTGGTTTCAGGTGAGTAAGACATCACCGATGACATCAATGGGAACCTATAGTAACTATTCTTTAAAAAATTTAATTGATGGCGATCCATCGACACTTTATTGGAGTAGCTCGGCTGCGGGCGTCGGGGATTACGTTGGCGTAGATTTAGGTGGTGTTTATACAATAGATTCGATCGAATTGTTGATGGGCTCAACCGATGGTCCGGTTGCACGGCCGGATGACTATATCCATCATGGCATACTGGAGGTTTCTAAAGATGGAAGTAACTGGACCCCTATAGTTGAAAAGGAAAATGAAACAGATATCTCTGTTGAGGCTGATCTTCAAGCACGCTATGTACGCTATCGGGCAGTTGAATCACAAACGAATTGGGTTCAAGTACGTGAATTCAATGTTAAAAGTAACAAGCCTACAATGGAGGTTACCGGATTGCCAGCACCTGCTGAAGGTTCATCAGTTTCCAATGCAGCAGATGGTGACCTTGCATCAGCTTATCGAGCCGGTTCCATTCCGGAATCTGATGACGGTTTAACCTTCCAAATGTCCTTAGCACACGATTTGAAAAGCATTGTTGTATTACAAGATCAGAACCAAGTGACAGAAGGGGTTATTGAAATTAAAAATGACCAGGGACAGTGGCTGAAAGTTGGTACTTTATCGAACGCCTATAGCAAGGTGCCTGTAAACAAAACTACTGATCAATTCAGGATAGTATGGAATAATGAGGACACTGCTCCTGTAGTTTATGAGGTGATCCCGGAATTTAATTAAGAGGGGGACAAGGGGACAGAGGGACAGGTGCGTTGTCCTAAGCCTTGTTAGCATGTTCAAATGAGATGTTTTAATAAAAAGCTTTATCTATATAAAGCGAACGTAAGCCTTAATCAAATATTTGATCAAGGCTTATGTTCGTAAATATACATATATTTTTATATGATAGTACAAGGGAATTGTCCCTGAGTCCCAAATTTATGCTTATAACCCTTTTTTTATTTGTTTAGTAGTAGGAAGACTTGCAGATCGTCTGAGAAAAAGCGAATTTACTATCGCTTTTTTATGGATGTTTACAAAAAACACTATTTCCTAAGTTCACCGGAAATGATATTATTTTTATAATTCAGATTAAGGGGGAATAAGGCATGTCGGAGATCAAACAATACACCATCACGCTTCCTGATGGACGTGACCTTGATGTTGTCGAAGCGGGTATAGAGAAGGGACCTGCTGTAATTGTACATAATGGGACGCCGCAATCAGCGGGACTTTTTAAAGAACATATTGAGGATGCGAGTGAAAAGGGATTGAGACTCATCAGCTATGGGCGACCAGGGTACGGAGCCTCTACTCGACAACCAGAAAGAACAGTAGCATCAGCTGCTAAGGATACGGCAGATCTGGCAACTGCGTTAGGTATTGAACGGTTTGCCACCTGGGGGATATCTGGCGGCGGTCCGCATGCATTAGCCTGTGCAGCTTTGCTGAGTGATCGTGTTGTGGCGGCAGCTTGTCTTGCAGGCGTGGCCCCATATAATGCTGAGGGATTGGATTTTTTGGCGGGTATGGGAGAGGATAACGTCGAAGAGTTTGGTGCAGCAATAGAGGGAGAAGAAAAGCTTAAGCCATACCTTGAAGAACAGAGAACTGCTATCCTCAGTTCAACTCCGGAAGAAATGGCCGCACATATGAGCAACTTACTGAGTGACGCTGACAAAGCGGTCTTTACTGGCTCCTTTGGTGAACAATTGGCTCAACTCTTCCACGGCTCTCTTAGAACTGGAATCTACGGCTGGTTTGATGATGATCTTGCTTTTACAAAAGATTGGGGATTCTCCTTATCTGATATTAAAGTTCCTCTGCAAATTTGGCAGGGTGAACAAGATCTTATGGTGCCGTACAGCCATGGCGAATGGTTGTCAAAGCATATTCCACAGGCAGAAAGCCATCTTAATCAGGTGGATGGACATCTTACACTTTATCTTAACCGTATCGCGGAAGTACATGCGTGGATTTTAAAACAATTTTAGGAGAGACAAGAGGGACAAGGGAACAGGTACATTGTCACCAAAAATGTTAGCATGAAGGATGCCTCTTGTTAGAATAAAAGATTCCTAAGATGATGGGCATTAGAAAATGAACACCAGCCTTAACCAATTGATTAAGGCTGGTGTTCATTTAACAATTTATTTCTCTTAACTATCTAGGAACAAGAAACCTATCCCTGTGACCCACTTGTTTTGTTCAAAAGAATACTTTACTTGTCACATTAAAAGCCGTAAATTTGCTGTCCTAATGCTCTATCAATATAATCAATTGAGTTATCCTGATTAGTGTCATATTTCCATTTAGTTATACCAAAATCATGCTCATATTGGTCAATCAGATTATTATGATTAATATCTACTTGATATTGGTCAATTAGGTTGTCGTTACCAATATCTACATCAAATTGATCCAGAATGCCATCATGGTCTAAATCATCGATTGAGTATGTACCATATTCTTGAAGCTCGTGTGTTTGAAGGTCATGACTGGTGATTTCCATATCATAATTTGTGTCAAGAAAGTCCATTGGATCAAGATCTATTGGCATTTATAGTCCTCCTAAAAGTTATTTAAAAAGTTCTTTAATCGCTTACCTGTTTTTGAAAATTTCTCTGACTGTTGTTTTTTTACATACTCCCAAGAGTTACCCATTCTTTTATCAAGGTCAGGCTGGTAAGTTAATGCGAACTTAGTATACGGGGCTTTGTAGTAAGTTTGTTCGATCTTTGTTTTCTTATCACTGTCAGTTGTTCTTTTTTTTAGGATAGATTTGATTAAGTTGTCTGCAGGCTGAAAACCTAATTTTCTCGAGATAGCTAACGATTTCAAATATAGTTGATCGTTGTTTGCTTGATCATAACATTGAGCTAAGTAATAAAAGTATTCTGCTTTTCTTTCTTTGAGAGTTTCTATTTCAATAGCTTTTGTAATACATTGAATAGCCTTTGTGAGGATTGCCTGTTTCGCTTTTTGATCTTTTGCATATGTGGAAGAATACATTTGGGCCTTTCCTAGATACACGAGTTCGGTTGCGGCAAGCAGGTTGTTTTTTGCTTTCTTCGTAAGAAGCGCAATAGTCATTCCGAGACATGTTTTCAAGTCAAACTTTTTAAATTCGTCATCAATTGAGTTTAACCCTGCTGCGACACCCTTGCCAGCAATGAATCCGACTGGGTTAAAGACAGCTCGTCCAACATTTACGCCACTTTTTAACTTTCTATACAGTATGCTGGCTTCATAAAAGTACAACCAATTTTGTGGATTGTTTGGTTCTCTTTTTAACTTTTCCTGAAGTTCACCTAATCCTGCCATACCTTGGGTCGCATCCCCCAGAGCAGAAATTACAGGCAAAGAAGAGAGTTCTTCTTTTGCTTTTCGTGAAAATCTTCCCAGTTTTTCTTGTTCTTCTTTTGATAGAAAACCGTCTAAGAAACCTTTCATTTCTTTTACCTCCATAAGTGTAACAATCCTCAATATATATATCGGAATTTAGCAGGAATGTTTTATGGTTTTTTTTGTAAAAAAATTATATTGTCCCAGCCCTATCTATCATGATACATCTCCTAAAACCAAGAATATTTATAGTATTAGGTTTGGTAATCATTAAAATGGATTGGATGGAAAAGACTCTATTTCATAAGAAGTATTATCGCTCTCTAGAATACGTTACATTTCGGACACGAGATATACAAATCTTAGGTATGAAATCCTACATGCCTATGGTTTGCTTTCTGGATAGAATCGATGGAACAAAATGAAGCTTTTGCCACAATCTCAGAGCGTGTAACAGCAGCTAGATAAAGGTGGTACGGTAAAACTAAATACGAACAGAGGCCTCAATCAAACGTTTGATTGAGGCCTCTGTTCGTTGAAATCACTATTCTATTAGAAAAAGATAAAGAAATAAACTTATACCCCTAGGGACAATGAACCTGTCCTATGTCCCGAGTACTGTAATTTTTTGTATACGCTTTTTACTATTTAATGATAGAATTGACAGGAAAATTAACAAACAGGTTATTTAGGGTACATAGGAGGATAAACATGAAGATTAATTTATTAATATTGCTCATTCTTTTTTCTGTTTTGTTAGGGGGATGTGGCAATACAGATAACGCTTCAAGTGAAGCATCTAAAAAAGAGAACAATACAAATACTGTTAATAACAGTGAAGATAGTAAAGATAATAAAGATAGTAAAGATAGTAAAGATAGTGAGGAAGTTAAAGAACAAATAGTAAATGATGTTGCTGGTTTTTGGTTTAATGAAGAACAGGGTCCTATTGAAATCAAATTTAAAGGTGTGCACAAAGGCACATTAAGCTACATAAGCGTTGGAAATAGTATATCTTATTCTCTTGAAATACTAGAAGCCAATGAAGGAACCTTGACTGTAAAGAAGACCTCTGGCACAGAGGGAGATACTATACTTCAACTTAGTAAAAATACAAATGGTGGTATTGAAATTTTTAACAAAGATGAAAATCACTCTTACACATTTGCAGAAGCTGATAAAAATTTTATTGTAAATAACTTTAATTATTCGTTAGAAGAAACTAATACATCTACATCAAATACAAATGAAAGTTTAGAAATAGAGGAGTATGATGAGGAAGTTGTACCAGACATAGTGGTTTATGAATATGGATCTTCGAATGAGTTTGGAAAAAGAATTCTGGAATCTGTGTTCAAGCAAACTAACCAAACCTATTATTACAGACCAATTATGAACCGAGCCGAAGGATATTATATATATAAGCCGATTGAAGAAAGAGGAATTAAGGTTGACGTATTATTGGATTTTAAAATTAATAAGGACAATCTCGATAATATTCCAAATGATATTTTATTAACAACTCCATACAAATATTCAGGGCATGGAGATGAAATTTACTCCTACAATTCATTCGCTTTCCCTTTAGAGCAAAACGAGTTGTATTTAATGGTAGAGGAAAAAATCCAATTACTAAAGTCGCAAAAATTTATCAGTGATATAGATTTTATTAGAGTAGGCGATAAAACAGAAGTTCAAATACCAGATGGAATGACACTTGAAGAGTTTATGAAGAAATAGATATTGAATGCAAAGGAAAAAACTAGACCTCAACACCAACTGCTTTTTCCGTTTCGTTATTCTACTAGAGTAGTTTTTAGAATAAATGCCAAAATAATCATGAAAAATATAAAGATTAATCTTTTAAAAGCGAACACAAGCCTTAATCAAATGTTTTATTAAGGCTTGTGTTCGCTTAATTATTTAACTTCTCTTGTTAACTATTTCTTCATGAAATTGCAAGGAACATGTCCATAAGTCACTATGTCCCTAATCTTTGATTATGGGATTTTTGATCATTCATGAATCCCCCTATACAAAAATACACTAACAGTAAATCCTGTTTCATAAATGGGAGGAGATCCAATGGCGATCCATACAGTAAAGTCAGGGGATAACCTGTGGAGTATTTCAATAATTTACGGTGTGCCGATCTCAACTATAATGACGGTGAACGGACTTGTTACTGATCTGATTGTGCCTGGATTGCATCTGTATATTCCTGGTCAGGAGCTGCCGGAAAGATATTATCAAATTAAGCAGGGAGATACGTTTTGGTATCTCTCTCAAATACATAATACTTCGGTTCACGCCATCATCACAGCTAACCCGGGAATCGATCCTAACGCTCTTCCAATCGGAGCAAGAATTCAAATTCCAACCTTACAAAAATATCCAATGGAAACGCTCGTCTTTTTTGATGCGATAGAAGGTTCTCCTTATCTAGAAACCATGGTTGATCTGGCCAGTTCGATTACTTATTTAGCTGTATTTATGTATTCCTTCACATCTGAGGGATTGCTCATTACAGTTTCAGATGATGCCATTTTACAACAAGCGAAAGCATTGAACATTAAGCCCTTACTTGTTATCAGCAATTATGAAGGAAACATGTTCAGTCCAGGATTAGCTGATATGGTTCTTAAAAGTCCAGTAAGAAGAACAATACTGGTGCAAAATATTGTGAGTAAGGTAAGTGAAAAAGGGTACGCAGGGGTTAGTGTTGATTTCGAATTCCTTCCACCAGAGAGAAGGAATGATTTTACGGCATTTTTAAGAGAGTTAAAGAAGGGACTGGGCAATCTGACGCTTCAACTTAACGCGCATGCGAAGACTAGCGACATGCCAACAAATCGCCTGGTCGGATTTCTGGATTACAGGGCGGTTGGTGAGATTGTTGATATCGTCTCTATCATGGTGATCGACTACGGCTATGCAATTGGTCCACCAGATCCCATTGCTCCTGTTTGGTGGACTGAACAGGTCTTGAGGTATGCAACGGGACAGATCAACCGGCACAAAGTGATGATGGCGATGAGCTTATATGGATATGATTGGACATTAACAGAACAGGTCAAGCCTGCTGAAATGATTGCGGTGCAAAACGTCCAGAACCGAGCGATCAGTGGATGGATTCCCATTCAATACGATCAAACGGCACAGGCACCAACCTACAGCTATAAAGACCTGATGGGGAAAGAGCATGTGGTATGGTTTGAGGATATTCAAAGCATCACGGCGAAATATAAGCAAATGCAAGTCTATAATCTGCTCGGGGCAACTTACTGGCGTCTGCGCTTTCCGTTTCCGCAGAATTGGGCGTACGTGGAGAAGAATATGCAGATTTTAAAATAAATAGAATAAGAGGTGAGGTTCCTTTCTTGGACCATGTTAGCATGTTTAGATAAGTATGTTTTAGAGTGAGGTTAGTAAGGATCGTTGAAACGCATCATAAAATTTTAACTTTTAGAAAACAAATACAGTCCTTAATCATCATTTGATTAAGGACTGTATTCTTTAGAGATTGGTGTATTAGGAAACCTGTCCCTATTTTCGAAATTTAAACACTTTTTTGATGATCATATCAATAAATCTTTCCTTTAAACTTTTTATTTGATAAACAAAACCTCTTAACGTTATCTGATACAGGCTTTTTACACTTTGAGCAAGTAGCTTGTTTCTTTGTTGAATTCGATTTAAGTACTTCTTTATGTGATTCTATTGCTTTTGGATCTGTAACATGAGCGTTTGAAAAAGCATTATAAATTGTTAGGATATCAGTTGCGCTTAATATCGGTTCTTTGTGTTTGTTCTGTAGAACAGAAATCTTATGTTGAAGAATTTTGAATAACTCAACATCATACACTATTATTTCATCAGAAGAAGCTATTTTATAATAGTCTACATCCACGTTTAATTTACACCGTTTTGTAAACGAAACGATAGAAATAAATACGTTAGCATGCTTTTTATCGAGTAATGATTCTAGCGCTTTGATATGTCCATAATTTTGTACAAATGGGTTCATCATCTGAAACTTTCCATTCACCAACCAAGTTTTTCGATCTTTTTGGCCGTAAATAGTACCTTGATAGTTTTTAGTTTCTATCGTGAAAATGCCGTATGGGGTTATAACAACATGGTCAATTTGTGAATATCCAGATTTTGCTTTTGGGTTTTTTATAAGCAGATCATTTAAAAAACGATATTCGCTTGGTAGTTGGTTTAATTGAAGGTCAATCTTATATTCACCAAGTTCCCCTTTTCGGGTTGCAATCCTTTGATTCGTCTGTTGAGTCTCTTGCTTTTTTAGGTTTTCTTCTTTGTTCTTCCTTTTTAAGAAATTTAAGAATAATAACATGGCCTTCTCCTTACTCGCCTGGTTTGTTTAGCACTCCTTAATAATATCGGAAAAGTAAATAGGTTTATTAAATCGGAAATCTATTCAGCTTCATTAATAAAACAGAAAAGTTAAAGTCAAGTAGACTACAGAAAACTTACTTAAGATGAACCCATTGATGACTAAAGTACAACCCCCGGCAAGTTAAAGGGTAGGCGAGCAAGGAAGGTAAAGGTTAAAGAAGAAATAAATTATTATTTCCGTGTAAAAGGAAAAGATATATGCGTTTTATGGTGAATTGGGATTTTGAAAAATTAATTAAAAAGGACACAGGGACAATGAACCTGTCCCTGTGTCACTATGTTTTAATTATTTATGCGAGTTAAACACTCTCTTCAAAGTAGAAACAATAAACTCAAAATCCTCATCCGTACATGATAATGGTGGACTCAAAGCAAGAATATTATTATGTCCTGCAACAGTGTCGCCGTTTTTCCCGATAATCAATCCCCTCGATTTGCAATCCCCGATAATAGAGCTTAACAGTGAAGGAGGGGCCGGTTCCCTGGTATCTTTATCTTTAACCAATTCGATGCCCATTAAGAATCCAAGGGAGCGAATGTCACCTACATTTGGATGGTCTTTCAGTTCCTCTAATTCCTCCTTAAGCCTTTCTCCTAACTGCCTGGAACGGTCAACAAGGTTTTCTTTTTCCATTAGTTCAAGGTTCTTTAATGCAACGGCACATGCTGCCGGATTGCCGCCGAATGTGTTGATATGGCGGAAATGATCGTATTCAGAAGAGTTTTTGAACTTCTCATAGACCTCTTTTTTTACAGCTGTAGCAGAAAGGGGGAGGTATCCGCTGGTGATGCCTTTTGCCATCGTAACGATATCAGGCTTAATATCATAGTTCTGGAAACCAAACTTCTTGCCGGTCCGGCCAAAACCGCAGATCACTTCATCGATGATGAGCAGGACGCCATGTTTTTTACAGATTTCTTCAACCTTTTTCACGTAGACGGGATGCGGGACCAGGATGCCGCCTCCTGTGATGGCCGGTTCCATGATAACTCCGGCGATGCTTTCCTTGCCTTCCCAGATGATTTTTTGCTCAATATCAGCAGCGCATTCTAAATTGAATTGTTCCACTGTTTGGCCTTCCGGTCGGCGATAGTTATCTGGCGGGCGAACGTGGAGGAAGCCGGATACGAGCGGTTCGTACTTGTATTTTCTTTGTGATTGGCCGGTTGCAGACAGGGCCCCCATCGAGCTTCCATGGTAGCCGCGATAACGGGCTATAAACTTAAATCTGTTCGGTTCGCCGTTCTGGGCATGATATTGCCGGGTCACTTTAAAGGCAACTTCATTTGCATCCGAGCCACTGTTTGAGAAAAAAATGACATAATCATCCTCAAGCCATTCGTTCAGTTTTTCCGCTAAAAGAATCGCTGGTTCATGGCTCTGGGTTAAAGGATAGTAGGCCATTTTCTTCAGCTGTTCGTAGGCTGCGTTGGCAAGTTCCTCTCTTCCGTAGCCAACATTCACACACCATAACCCTGACATGGCGTCCAGATACTTCTTTCCTTCACTATCTGTGATCCAGGAACCGCTTGCTTCTGTCACTACCATCGGATCCTGCTTTTCATTATATGGCGAGATGTGGTGCCACAGGTGCTTGCGGTCTTTTTCTGCCAGTGTTGAATCGCTTACATTATTAACCGTTTCCATTATAATCTCCTCCCGTTAAGAGTATATTAGTGATTCCTTTAAAGCAGAAGCAACAGACGGATGGATGATTTCCCCGCCCTGGATGTTCAATCCTTTTGCCAGAAATTTGTTTTCTTCCATCGCCCGATCGATTCCTTTAGACGCAATTTCAAGAATATAGGGAAGAGTTAAATTCGTTAAAGCGATGGTAGAAGTGTAAGGAACAGCTCCAGGCATATTCGCAACCCCATAATGCACAACCCCGTATCTGGTGTAGGTCGGCTCGTCATGCGTCGTTACCCTGTCGATCGTTTCAATGCAGCCTCCCTGGTCGATTGCTACATCGATGATGACAGAACCGGACCTCATTTGTTTGACCATTTCTTTCGTTACCAACCTGGGGGCGCGGGCACCGGGGACAAGCACTGCTCCTATAACAAGGTCAGCATTCACGACAGCTTTTTCGATGTTGTAGGGATTAGACATGATTACCTGCACCTGGCCTCCGAACAAATTATCCAACTCTCGGATCCGTTTCGAATTGTTTTCCAGGATGGTTACCTTTGCACGTAAACCAAGAGCTATCGTTGCCGCATTTGTGCCAACGATGCCTCCTCCAACAATCACCACATGACCCGGCTCCACACCTGGAACTCCGCCAAGTAATAGCCCCCGGCCTCCCTGTCTTTTCTCAAGGATATGTGCACCGATCTGAATGGCCATCCTCCCGGCCACCTCACTCATCGGGGTTAGCAGAGGTAAGGATCCATCATCCAGCTGGATCGTTTCATATGCGATCGCGGTAGCTTTGCTTTTTAACAGATGCTCTGATAGCTCTGGAGCAGAAGCAAGGTGCAGGTAAGTGAAAATCGCTAAGTCTTCCCGAAAGTATTTATATTCTTCAGGAAGCGGTTCTTTTACCTTTAAAATAAGATTTGCCTTTTGCCATAGTTCGTCCCGGTTGGAGAGAACTTCCGCACCTACTGCCCGGAAGCTGTCGTCACTAAAACCGCTGTTTGTTCCAGCGTTGGTTTCAATCAAAACAGTATGGCCTGCTGAGTTGAGTGCCTGGACGCCTGCGGGTGTGATCGCAATTCGGTTTTCATTATTTTTTATTTCTTTTGGAACCCCGATAATCACTTGAACACCTCTATTCGTGTCGCTGAGTGACCATTTTTTTGCGTGTATAGAACTCGACCCCATCACGGCCGTTAGCATGAAGATCACCGTAGAAGGACTTTTTGTATCCGGAAAACGGGAAGAAGGCCATTGGTGCAGGGACCCCAAGGTTGATTCCAAGCATGCCGGCATCGATTTCTTCACGGAACTGGCGGATCGCTTTTGCGCTGTCTGTAAACAAGCACGCACCGTTTGCAAACTCGGATTTATTCGTAAGTTCGATCGCTTCCGTTAAATCTTCAACACGGACAACGGATAGTACAGGCGCAAAGATCTCGTCGTTCCACACCTTCATTCCCGGCTTTACATGGTCCAGAATGGTCGGTCCAACAAAATAGCCCTCGCTGCTTTTCGTTTCAGAATAGTTGCGTCCATCACATACGATTTCAGCACCTTCCTCTTCACCATGTTCAATGTATTTAAGGGTCCGTTCTTTTTGGGTATCGCGGATAACGGGACCGAGAAAAACGCCATCTTCTAATCCGTTGCCGATCTGGACGTTTTCTGCTTCTTTTTTAAGGCGGTCAACCAGTTCATCAGCGACCTCGCCGACAGCGACTACAACAGAACACGCCATACAGCGTTCTCCTGCGGAACCGAAGGCAGCGTTGAAGATATTGTTTACGGCAGAATCTAGATTCGCATCAGGCAGGACAATGGTATGGTTTTTTGCGCCTGCAAGCGCCTGTACGCGTTTTCCGTATTCAGCTGCTTTTTTATAGACGTATTCCGCGACAGGTTGTGATCCAACAAATGAGATCGCTTTTACATCCTCGTGCTCTAGAAGGCCGTTTACCACATCATGTGCACCATGGACGATGTTGAACACTCCGTCAGGTAAACCTGCTTCTTCCAGTAACTCTGCTAACCGGTTGGCAAGAATCGGAGTGCGCTCAGACGGCTTCAGGATAAACGTGTTGCCGCATGCAATCGCAAGGGGGAACATCCAGCACGGGACCATCATCGGGAAGTTGAAAGGAGTAATCCCGCCGATAACGCCGATCGGGTAACGGTACATCCCGGACTCGATGTTTCCGGCGATGTCGGGAAGTTGATTTCCCATCATTAAAGAAGGCGCACCTGCAGCGAATTCCACACATTCGATCCCGCGCTGTACTTCTCCGGCGGCTTCGTTTACGCTCTTTCCGTTTTCCTGAGTAATCAGGCGGGCAAGCTCTTCTGAATGTTCGATTAATAGCTGCTGGTAACGGAACATGATTCTTGCACGTTTTGGAACAGGAACCTTTTTCCATGATTCGTAAGCTTTTGCTGCTGCTTTTACAGCGTTGTCCAGATCTTCTTTCGTAGAGATCGGAACACGTGCCATTGTTTCGCCAGTTGCAGGATTCGGAACATCTTCATACGTTGATGAAGCAGATTTTACCCATTGTCCATTAATGTAATTATCTAAGTCCTTGACTGTTTTGTCTGTAATAGCCATGAATGGAGCCTCCTCGTATAAATTTGTGAATTTTTGCGTAATTCTGTAAAATCAATTTAAGTATATCGCTTATTGTTTCGTTCTTGCATTAGACACTTTGTCAAAATTCTTTTGTTGAAGGTTTAACATTAGAGAATTCCCGCTTTTATAAGGAGGCTATTACATGTTTACTGTCAATCAGGCATTGGAGCATCCGTTGTTCCAAAAAGCGAGGGTGGTTGCAGGGCATAGTGGATTGAATAAACAGATCCGCTGGGTCCATATTCTTGAGATCTCTAACTTCGATACACTGATTCGTGGAGAAGAGATGATTTTAGCAACAGGTATAGGGTTGCAGCAGACAGTGGCCTCTAAGACGGAATATTTAAAAAGGTTGATTTCCCATGGTGCAGCCTGCCTCTGCATCGAAATAGGCCACTACTTTGATTCTGTTTCAGAGGAATTGATCAGAATAGCGAATGAACATGAGTTCCCTATCATTGAGTTTAGAGAAACGGTTAGATTTGTGGATATCACACAAGAGTTTCATTCGTTGATCATCAACCAGCAATATAAGATGCTACAGGCCCTGGAGAAGATTTCCTTTGAATTAAATCAGTTTACCTTAACCTCAAAAGGTGTTCCGAACATTTTAAAATTGCTTCAGGAAACGTTAGATGTACAGGTGATTTATTTACCGCCGGACGGGAAAACACAGTTTGTTCCGCTAATAAACCATGAAGAGCAGGATAACTTTATTCGTGCGATTGATTGTAAGATTTCAGACGGAAAAAAGGGAGTCTGGCAGGAAGGGGAAAGGCGTTTTTTCCTTCAGCCGGTAGAAGCGATGAACCAGGTATGGGCCAACTTATGCATTGTAAGCGATAAAAGAAAACCTGGAGAATTTGAAATGCTCGTGCTTGATCGTGCAGCAATGTCGATCGCTCAGGACTTATTAAGAAAACGATATATGGAAGAACGAAAACTCCACACCGAAAACCTATGGGTAAGCGACCTGATCCATAATCGAGTTGAAAATGAAGAACAGGTTAAGATGCAGCTTGGAATTGGTTTTAAACAATCAAACTTATTGGCGAGAGTGTGCTTGATTGAGATTGCAAATCTAAGAAGAATGGAAACGGAGTTAACGGAAGAAGATGCAGAGTCACTGAGAATACATATCGCACTGATCGTCAGAGCTATTTTTGAAAAACATGGCTTTAAGCCTGTCATGACGAGCAACAAGAATCAGCTTGTCATTATTGCCATCCAAGAAGAAACAGAGTTAAACTTAAAGGACAAGCTTTCAAAAATTTTTATGTTGATAAAAGAAATTTGTAAAGATAAAAAGATAGGGGAAGTCCACCTAAACATCGGAGTCGGGCGGGAAGTAAGCGATTTAACCGATTGTCATATGAGCTATAAACAGGCACAGATGGTGTTAAAAGTCGTTCTTTCAGATGAGAATGTTCGTTCTTACTTTTACGATGACATGGGAGTATTTCGCTTGCTCCTTCCGTTTGGAAATGACAAAACGATGCAACAGTTTATAGAGGATCATCTTGGACCGCTTATTGAGCATGACCGGAAGAAGGGAACGAAGCTGCTTAAAACATTAAAAGTTTTTCTTGATAACGAGGGTTCAAAACAAAGGTCGGCAGAAAAGCTTTATATTGTGAGACAAACGCTTTATCATCGATTGGAAAAAATAAAGGAATTAATCGGAGATGAATTTATGGCTTCGGAGAGAAGGCTATCGATAGAGGTGGCGTTGAGGGCTTATCAGTTATTAAAAGTACAGACAGAACAGCCGGAAAAGGTACCGGAATAATTTTTGGAAGATTCCATCTATTTGTCATCATGTAAGAATGCTTAATCGATTTATTGACAAAGTGTCTAATGAAAGAGTAAATTTTTCACAATATACTAAACATAAAGGCATAAGAAACCTCTGTTAAAGTTTCATCTGAAAAATTGTCCGGGAGTAAAAAACTGGAAACCATGTATGGAGAAACTTCCTGATGGTGGATATGAAGGGGGGAGGATGGACATAAACGTTTGAGAGTTTCGGTCGATCTATTGATGGGTTATAGAAAAGTAATAAGCTGAGTTCCAAATTTTTTAATAAACTTTTCAATGAAATCTCCTTCACAAAACTTCTAATTACTTATCCCACAACAGAAGATGTGATAATTCAACTATTCATTTTTGGTTTTGGAGAATTTAACACATTGCCAACTCGGTCAATTAAATTTTCAATTTATGTCTAAGGTAATTTTCCTTCGATATTTTTAAACTGATACTGTTTTCTGGAAATGAAAATTAAAATAAAAAAAGAGGTGATCTTTCTGCTGAAAGTTATGCTCGCACAAATGAAACCTGTGCTATTTGATAAAACAATAAATTTGCAGAAGATGGAGAGGTATATTCAAGTTGCCTCTAAAGAAAATGCTGACCTTATACTCTTCCCCGAGTTAGCATTAACTGGATATTTCACAAGAGATAAAACGATATCCCTTGCAGAAGATCTGGAAGGTAAAAGTATTAAGCTTTTACAAAGCTGGGCGAGGGACTATAACATTAAGGTCATTACTGGTTTTCCAGAAGTAAAGGGAGATTCAGTATACAATTCCGCAATTTTTATTAATAATGACGGGATGATTATTGGAACGTACCAAAAATGCCACTTATGGGATGAGGAATACAAATATTTTCAACCAGGTAACAGCTATCCGATATGGGAAACTGATATTGGCAAGATAGGAATCATGATCTGTTACGATACAGAGTTTCCAGAAGTGGCTAGAACCCTTGCTTTGAAAGGAGCTCAGTTAATTTTTGCCCCAACAGCCAACATGTCTCCATTAGAACATTCCCAAAGAATATATATCCAGGCTCGTGCTGTGGAAAATCAAATATTTGTGGCAACCACTAACCGTGTTGGTATAGAAGAGGATACACACTTTTTTGGTGAAAGTGCTGCCGCAGATCCATTTGGTCGGTTTTTAACATTGGGTGAAGATAAAGAAGAACATTACTTTGTTGAAATCAACTTAGAGAGGATTAGCGAAGCCAGGGAAAATTTCTTTTATTTAAAAGACAGAGCAGTACAAACCTATAACACTATTTCTAAAATATCAGATAAACCGATTACGAAGTAAAAACTTTAGGAGGGATCTGCTTGAGTATTAGTGCAATTGGGTATCTTATCATTGTTATATTTGCTGCAATACTACTTGTTGTTGCTTATGGAATTCATAAAAGGAATGCACTAAGTAACGTAGATGAACTGTTGACCGCTGGAAGAAGAGTGCCGTTTGGCTTTGTGGCAGCTAGTGTTTTTGTTGCCTGGGTATGGACAGGAACCATCATGGCTGCTTCTGAAGCAGGTGTTTGGTATGGGGTAGGAGGCGGGTTTAACTATGGCTGGGGAGCGATTGTCCCATTCTTAGTTTTTATTCCAGTCGCATTACGCCTAAGGAAAATCATGCCCCGTACAACAACTTTTATTGAATTTGTTAGAGAGCGGTATGGTGAAGTGCTAGCAAATGTATTTTTTGTATTTGGAGTAGTTTTAGTGCTATACGTATGTGTTATGCAAGCGGTTGGAATCGCGTATGCCTTTGAATATGCTTTTAATATTAACTACAAACTTATCGCTATCATTTCCTCACTCTTATTTGCAAGTTTCATAGCGATCGCAGGGCTTCGAGGTTCAATTTATAACTCGCTCTTTCAGTTTTTCATCATTATGCTCGTTGTATTTATTACAGTACCCTTCATTATTAAAGAAATTGGTATTGAAAATATCTATAACGGTCTCCATAATGCAGCAACAAACCCTGACAATCCTAACTATAATACAGAGGCATTGAATTTATTTGGTCCGTCTGGATTACGCTATGGCCTTGCAGCAGTTGTTATTGCTATGGGGCAGGTTGTGTTAAGTCAAGGATATTACTCCACTGCCGCAGCTGCAACTAGTTCCCGTAATCTATTTTGGGCATACCTGGTCGGAACAATCCTTGCCTGGCTACCAGTACCGATCATTTTCGGAAATGTTGTTGGTGGATCTGTATTTGCCTTAAATGTTTCCCCCGAAGATTTAGAAGTAGCAACTGGTGCAGCCCCTTATATCTTTAACTATTTCCTTGGGACCTATGGGTCGATAGTCTTTGTTATTTTGATTTTTATGGCAGGGCTTACAACTGGCGGGAACGGCCTTGCAGGGATTCAAGCTATGTTTACCATTGATTTCTATAAAAGGTATATTAACCGTCTTGCTAGTGAAAAGCAGCAGGCTCAATTCGGGAAAAGAATCACGCTTTTATTTGGTTTAACTATTGGAATCGGTGCACTGCTTTTAGATGGTGTTTCTTTACTTAAGATTGATATATTCAGTGGTATTTTGTTTGCTGCACCTACAGCATCTTTAATCATTGGTCTATGGTTACCTAGATTAAATACGAAAGTTGCCTTTGCCTCAATGGTTATTGGCCTGGCTGCTGGCCTGACTGCATACTTTACCATTAATGATAATGAACTTAATTGGTTTGTAGGAAACATATTAGCCCTTGGATTGCCGTTTCTCATTAT
Organism: Exobacillus caeni; assembly: GCF_005747095.1. Classification (GTDB taxonomy): domain Bacteria; phylum Bacillota; class Bacilli; order Bacillales; family Guptibacillaceae; genus Exobacillus; species Exobacillus caeni. The sequence goes on from NZ_SWLG01000002.1 coordinate 44,274, forward strand.
ATTAATCGCTATTCCATTTACAAAAGAAAGATACAATTTTAATAAACTGAAAGATTATCGTCCAGACCATCAAGTTGAAAAAATTAGCTAAGAGGTGGGGATAATATGATGTCTTTACTAGAATTTAAAATTTATTACTGGGTTCTTTTCTTATGGGGAGGAGCGGGTATGTTATTTATCGCCATAGTTAGTATTAAAGAAATATTCACTCAGGTTAATTCAGCGAAAGGACAAAAGCGGCATTTGGATAAATCATTTAAAGAGACTATTTGAGGGGGGACAGGTTCCTTGTCCCATTCCTAGTTAGCGTGTTTTTAACCTTCTTTTTTAAAAAAAGTCACCTAAGTTTAGATGATCCAATTAATAATATCTAAGTTTTAGAAAACCAGTACAGGCCGTAATCAAACATTTGATTACGGCCTGTACTTTGTTGAAATAAATTCTTTAATCTAGTCTATTAAGTATGGAGGTACAAGGGACCAGTCCCTTTGTCCCGCTTAAAATAATGAAGATTATCACAATATAATGCTATTGTTTTTGCATCGGATTACCAATATTTTCTTTTACAATTAATATATGTTAGCGCTTTCTTTTTTGGGGTTATGAACCATACATAACTGAATTGGAAAGTAATATCACCAAAAGGAGGAGTATGATTGTTGAAGAAAATCTTGGTAGGAGCTCTTGCGGTGTTGTTGGTTTGCACGATGTCATTTGGTGCTCAAACGAATCAGGCCATGGCGAAAAAAAGTCATCACGAGAAAAAGAAAAGTTCGTACGAAAACAGTAGTAGAAGTTTAGATTTTGATCAGGATTGGAAGTTTTCATTAGTTAACACGGAGGATGTAACAGATCCGACTGGTGAATATGAAAATGCACAGGAAGTGAATTATGATGATTCATCCTGGAGAACGCTGGATCTTCCTCATGATTGGAGTATTGAATTAGCTCCTACTGCTGATCCGCCTGCGGAAGCCGGAACTGGTTTCTTTAAAGGTGGATTAGGGTGGTATAGAAAGACCTTCACGTTAGACCCCTCCATGAATGGCAAAAATATTTCTATCGATTTTGATGGTGTGTACATGAATTCTGATGTATATATTAACGGTGAACATTTAGGAAACCACCCGTATGGTTACACAGGTTTTAGTTATGATATAACCCCTTACGTTCACACTGATGGTAAAACCCCTAACGTTATTGCTGTTAAAGTGCAAAATAAATTACCTACTAGTAGATGGTACTCTGGTAGTGGAATCTATCGGAATGTACATTTAACCGTAACGAATGATACACACGTAAACAGATGGGGAACTTTTGTCACCACACCAGACCTTAAAGAAACAATCAAAGAAAACTACGCTAATATACATGTGAAAACAGATCTAATAAATGAAAACGGTAAACGTGAAAACGTTACACTTGTATCAAGAGTAAAAGATGCGAAAGGAAAAGTGGTCGCAAAAGCAACCGCAAATGAAGCTTTTGAAAGTGAAAAAACATATGAAAATGACTTAAAAGTAGAAGATCCAACATTGTGGTCAACCGACAATCCTTATCTATACACATTAGAGACCGAGGTAGTAGTGAATAAAAAAGTTGTGGATAGCTATGAAACAACATTTGGAATCAGGTATTTTGATTTAGATGCAGATGAAGGATTTTCTTTAAACGGTGAATACATGAAATTCCATGGTGTAAATATGCATCATGACCTGGGTGCGCTTGGTGCTGCAACAAATTACGATGCAGTATATAGACAGCTTAAAATTATGAAAAGTATGGGTGTAAATGCGGTACGAACCTCTCACAACCCACCGTCCCCGGAAGTGATAAAAGCCTCAGACGAGTTAGGGCTTGTTATGATCGTAGAAGCTTTTGATGCATGGTCATGGGGCAAGAGAACATATGATTATCATCTCTACTTTGATGAACATAGTGATCGTGACATAAAAGAAATGGTGAATGCAGCTAAAAATTCTCCGGCTGTCATTATGTGGTCGATTGGTAACGAAATTCCGATATCAACTAATCAAGCTGGTGTTCCGATTGCCCAGCGTCTAATTGATGACATCGAATCAATTGATACCACTCGTCCGATAACAATCGGTTCGGATAAATATCGCCGTCTTCCAGGTGATGGATCAGCTCAGGATAAGATAGCGCAAAAGGTAGATTCTTTAGGTCTTAACTATAACAGTGCAACTTCTATTGATCAGTTGCATGCTAAATATCCAGATTTAGTTTTATATGAGTCAGAGTCTTCATCGGAAACATCTACTCGTGGGGAATACAGAGATCCAAACTCTCTAAACACTCCTGTTGACTATACACCAGGTCATATGGCTACTTCATCCTATGATAATAACTTAGCATCCTGGACGTTTAGTGGAGAGTATTCGTTGAAGAAGGATCGCGATAGAAAGTACTTTGCAGGACAATTTTTATGGTCAGGCTTTGACTACTTAGGCGAGCCTACACCTTATTGGGATAATTATCCTGTAAAGAGCTCGTTCTTCGGTGCAGTGGATACGGCAGGATTTCCAAAAGATGCTTATTATCTGTATCAAAGCCAATGGACAGATGAGCCAATGGTCCACTTAGTCCCGATGGATTATACCAATTATGAACCGGGCGAAAATGTTAGTGTCTGGGCATACTCCAATGTAGACACGGTAGAACTATTCTTAAATGGAAAATCATTGGGTGAGAAAAAATTTGATACGAAAACAACGGCTGATGGTAGAGAGTATTTAGAAACGACAGAGCCAACTGGTGATGATAAAAACATGCCGGGTGGCAATTATACAAGTCCCAATGGCAGCACCGGGAAACTTCATCTTACCTGGGATGTACCGTTTGAACCAGGTGAATTAGTTGCAGTTGCGAAGAAAGAGGGCAAGGAAGTAGCACGAGATGAAGTGAATACTGCAGGTGAAGCATATGAACTACAAGTAACACCAGATAAAAAAGTGATTACAGCAGATGGTAAAAGCTTATCGTTTATTACGATAGATGTAGTTGACTCCAAAGGTGTTGTTGTACCAGATGCAGACAATTTAATTAACTTTGAAGTATCAGGTGGAAAACTGGTGGGAGTCGATAATGGTCGCCAGGAAAGTGCGGAAAGCTATAAAGCATCATCTCGTGAAGCTTTTAATGGTAAGGCACTAGCGATCATTCAATCTGAAGAAGAAGAGGGCCCGATCAGTATTACAGCAACTTCTTCAGGGTTACTACCAGGTACAGCTACAGTTTTTGCAACTGACAGAACAAAGAAAAAAGATCAATTAGTCGGCATTGAGCCTTTGCATGTGAGAGTGCAGAACGGAGATACTCCAGAACTTCCAACAATGGTTGAAGGAGTTTATGCTGATAATACGCAAAAAGAACTACCAGTGAGATGGAACAAAATTCATAAGTTTGATAAGAATAAGAATGGTGTTTATACCGCTAAAGGACATGTAAAGGGAACTGGAATTAAAGCGGAAGCAATCGTTACAGTTTACGATGTAGCCGAAGTTACTACCTATACAGCAGATGTGCCAAAAGGAACAAAGCCTTCACTACCTGGTAAAGTTCAGGTAAGGTACACAGATGGAGTAGATCAATTTAAACCTGTTACATGGGATACAATTGACTCTTCTGCATATGAAAAAGAAGGCAAGTTCTCCGTAGAGGGAAAAGCTGAAGGAATTTCAACGAAAGCATTAGCCAAACTTCATGTCACTTCTGATTTCATACAAGATGCTAACCTGGCTTTATTAAATGAACAACTTGGCGCAAAAGCAACAGCCAGCTTTAGTGGATCAGAAAGTACGGTTCCAGCGGCTATGCTTGATGGAGACACATCAACGGGATGGTCTAATCAATATCACGTAAGTGCAACTGCTAACTTACCAGCAATGTCTGGTGCCAGGGAAAGTGATTGGGTTGAAGTTTACTGGCCAGAAGTACAGTACACTAATAATCTGAACATTTTATTTAAAGAAGCTGATAAAAATTCAGTACCTGCTTCTATTGAAGTCAGCTATTGGGATGGAAGTAACTATGTGCCTGTTTCCAACCTGAAAGTCCAAAAGGCACAAGCTTCAAACGAAGCAACAACAATAAGCTTCGATAAAATAGGTACTACTAGAATTAAAGTAGACATGACTAGTAGCACTCCAGGTGAATCTGATGGAAACTTCACTATAACTGAGCTTAAAGTGATTGGACCAAAAGGGACGTAAAGAAGGGACATAGGGACAGGTTCCTTGTCCCAGGTACCTGGCATCTCCCCAAATGAGGTAGTGATTTTGCCGGGGGATGCTTCCGTCATACTTGGTTAAATGTAAAATCAATGAGTCTAAAATAAGAACAAGAGCCTTAATCTGAGGGACGAGGGGACAGGTACCTTGTCCCATTATTTTGTTCCTTTTCTCTGTATTTTTGTAGATGGCCCTGTTAAAAGTTAAGTTTTTTGCTTTATTGTTTTATTATTGAGGAGCCGATGATCCACTTAAATATTGTTCTTAGTCGAACATAGCCTTTAAACAAACGTTTGATTAAAAGCTATGTTCGTTGTTCTTCAAAGGCTTTGATGAGAGGGACGAGGGGACAGGTACCTTGTCCCACTATTTTGTTCCTTTTCTCTATATTTCTGTAGATGGCCTTGTTTAAAAGTTAATTTTTTTGCTTTGTTGTCTTATTATGGAGGAGTCGATGATTCACTTAGAGATTATTCTTAGTCAAACATAGCCTTTAATCAAACGTTTGATTAAAGGCTATATTCGTTGTTCTTCAAATGTTTAGCTGGGTAATCTGAAACCGTAATTAGTAGGGGGCCATAGTATAACTTTGGTGCATAAAAAATAGCTGGCTCATTTACCAGCTATTTTTTCTTTATTTAGTAGATGTACAAGTATTGTTATCTGAGTAGTGTACAGACACATTTTTACATGGAACATAAGGATCTAGATTTTCCTGGTGTTTTTTCCTCTATAGGGAGGGACAAGGAACCTGTCCCTTTGTCCCTCTCTTTGTCCCTCTTATTTTTTTATTGCCGATTTAACTGTATTTGTAGCGTCTTTCAGTGCTGATTCGAGTGCATCAGAAGCCTGCTCCAAAGCTTTACTATCTCCAGCTTCGATGGCTTCTGCTAAAGCAGGAAGCGGGAGGGCTGCATACCCGGTTGTCATGCCCGGAGCCCAAACTTGATGCTTGTACCATGGCCGTTCAGGTAATCCTTTGTCATTGATTAAATCACGTTCCTGTGCAAGCATCGCGGCATTTATGTTCTTAAGCTTATGCGTTTCCGGACCTTGAATTCCATCATCAATCATATCAGCAGCTTTTATTTCTAAAGCAGATGCTGCAAATTGCCATTCCCTTGCCTGTGCTTTAACGGTTGAAAGATCAACTCCTTCGTTCTGCTCCAGATTTTCCAGTAGTTGAACAACTTCCCGCGCATAAGCGGAGTATTGGAAAGGTAAAACGTCAGCGTTAGCTAAACGAAGAGCGGCAAGTCCAACGAGCTGTGCTCCTGCAGCATGGTGCTGGTAATCCGGATCGTCAAACCGTTGAAGCGCATCTAAATTATCATAAAAACTATGGTAAAGTCCTCCCGGTGAGCCAAAGCCCATTCCTAGCGAAGGTACACCGATATGTTGAAGGAAAGCAGTATAATCCGATCCGCTTCCTAACTGCCCGAGACGAGGTTCTTTATTTCCTGATCGAGCAAACCAGTCATCATAAACAGAGGTTCCGGTTCTTGGTTCTTCAACTTCTTTTGTAACCGAATAGATAAGCTCATCAAGAGATGGAACAGAAGAAGCCCCAAAATATTTCCCGCCTAAGCCATCCATATTTAAATAAGCTACAGCATTTTTTGTTAAATCTTTTCGTTCTTCCTCCACCCATTCCGTCGATCCTAACAGGCCGTATTCCTCGCCATCCCATCCGGCAATGACAATCGTTCGATCAGGTCTCCAGCCCTTTTGGTACATTTCGCCAAGTGACCGTGCGATTTCCATCGCTGTTGACCAACCAGAGGTGTTATCGTTTGATCCATATACCCAGGTGTCCCGATGAGCACCAATAACAATTTTTTCTTTAGGGAACTTCTTGCCCTTTATCTCAACAATGACATCGTTTACCGGCTGGTTTTTATATTCAATGTCTAAAGATAGTTTAACTTTGGTAGGGCCAGGACCGATTTTGTAATCGATCGGCAGTCCGCCTTGCCATGATTCAGGGGCTGATTCGCCTTCCATTGCAGCTAAAAGAGGTTCAGCTTCTCCATACGAAATAGGTGTTGTCGGAACAGTAGGAAGGGAATCCGCATCTGCTGGATCAATCCGTTTTGTGCCCTTTTTAGAAGCAGTACCTGGAGTGAGTGGATCTCCTGGATAATTAAAAATGTAGAGGATACTTCCTCTCTGGATACCGTCTTCCGGAAGCCATGGTCCTTCAGGGTATACTGGTCCATGGACATAATCTTCAGGATCTGAGTACAAGAGGACCCCGGCAGCACCGCGTTGTTCTGCTTGTGAAGGCTTCACACCGCGGAAGTTAGCACCATATCGTGCGATCACAATTTTATCTTTTACAGAAATGCCGCGCCTCTCCAATTCTTCAAAGTCTTCTGGCCTGCCATAATTTGCATAAACGATTTCAGCCTCCACTTCCCCTGCAGGCGAGTAAGCATTATATCCCTGGACAATCTCATTTGCGTAAGGGGTGCCCTCTGGAATGTTTTCGATGACGCTTAACTTACGCTGTTGTGGTGCAGTCTGGCTGACCGAAATGCTTTTGGGCTTGGACATATAGACATCATACGATTTAACTCTTGGCTTTAACCCTGCTTCTTGAAGTTGTTGGACAGCATAGTTGAGGGAAGCATCATTTCCTTCTGTAGCAACTTTGGAGGGACGGGAACTCATTGCTTCCGAGTACTTTTTAATAGAGGTCGATTTTACAGAATCTAAGTAGTTTTGTTCAAACTCATGTTGCCAATGAGATTTGTCTTTTGAAAATCCGTTGATAGATTCGGTGTTTGTTTCCGCATTAGCTGGCAAAGCAAGTGGTGTTAGTAAAGACAACGAAAAGACACTACTCAACAATAAATGCCGACTTTTTGATCGTTTCATTCAGATAGCCACTCCCTTATCATTTTGCCATTATACTAGCAGAGTTCTTCATAAGTTCATATGGTAGTTTGTTAGTATTTTACAATAATGGAAAATGGGGATTTAACGAAAGTAGGAAACAAAGCCTATGTAAATTGGAAAGTATTTTTTGGAAGTTTTGTCGAAATAAGAGGAAATAGGAAAATTACGGGGATTTTATGGCTTATAAGCTGGGGACAATTGGACAGGTTCCTTGTCCCATTCCTAGTTATCATATTTAGAACTCTATTTTTATCATGGTTAATTAAGTATATATTAGTATTTTTAATTCCTTCACAAAACACAATTTGTTAAAATTTTCATAAATAGGTTGAATTAGGTTGAAATATGATGTAATCTAGTTTTAATTATTAGAAAATTATTAATTTTAAAAATTGGAGGTGAATTATGGGAGCAGAAAAGGTAGTGAACGTGTACCGAAACGGAAGGTTGGAAAGTTCTCATATGGGTCATATTGCGGTGGTAAATGCGAAGGGAGAGTTGCTTTACGAAGTCGGGGATGTGAACCGGAGAACATACGCCCGATCTTCGGTTAAGCCAATCCAGGCGATACCACTCGTCGAAACAGGTGCTGCAGACTTCTTCAACTATTCAGAGGCAGACCTATCCATCGCATGTGCTTCCCATAGTGGGGAGGAGCAACACACGTCAAGGGTAGCAGATATCCTCCAACGATCTGGCATCAACGAAGACAGGCTTCAATGCGGCCCCCACATTCCGCACTCACAGGATACATACAAGCAACTGATTGCAAATGGGGGAGAACTGACATCGGTCCATAGCAACTGTTCAGGAAAACATACGGGCATGCTAGTTACGGCGAAATATATGGATGAACCGTTGGAAGACTACCATGAAGCCGGACATCCTGTTCAGCAACGGATCAAAGAGGTTCTGAGTGACCTTACTGAATATCCGGAGGCGGACATCGGCGTAGGAATCGACGGCTGCGGGGTTCCGGTGTTTGAATTGCCGCTTGAAAGGCTTGCGCTTGGCTTTGCCAGGTTAGCAGACCCATCTGGATTAAGCGAAGGACGCAGGGATGCGATCGAAAGAGTGACTTCTGCCATGATGAAGTATCCGGAAATGGTAGGGGGAACGGGCAGGTTTTGCACAGACTTTATGAAAGTGGCAGACGGAAGGCTCTTTGGTAAGGCCGGAGCTGAATCGGTCTATTGTATCGGGGACAGGGAAACCGGCATCGGTATCGCGATCAAGGTCGAAGACGGAAGCGGAAGAGCAATGTATCCGGTTGCACTTGAAGTCCTCAAACAGCTGGGACTGTTGTCAGGTTCACAGCTTGTAGAGCTTGAAGACCATTATAAACCCAAAATTAAGAATACCCGCCAGGAAAAAGTTGGCGAAATTGTTGCTTCTTTTAAATTAAAAAGTGCAAGTCCACTATAAAACAAGGGGGAAAATTTTTTGTTGAAGAAAAGCTATCAATTGCTGTTGTTGGTCGTATTGGCATTTTCACTCGTTTTAGCAGGCTGTTCGAGTAATTCTACTAGCTCGAACGGTGGAAAAGACTCTGACAGTGACGGAAAGTTGAAAGAAGCGGAAGAGCAGCCGCTTGCTAAAAAGGAAGGAAACAGTATCACAGTTGGTGTGGCGGACAACTTCATCAGCATGGACCCGCATGATACGAATGATACCCTTTCTTATTCTGCCCAAAAATCGATGCTCGAGGGATTGGTTGGTTTCGATAAAGACATGAACGTCATTCCCGTGCTTGCGGAAGATTACGAAGCGAGTGACAATGCGAAGGAATTTACGTTTAAGCTAAGAGAAGGTGTGACCTTCCATGACGGAACCCCATTTAACGCAGAAGCGGTTAAAGTAAACGTCGACCGTTTAGCTGACCCTGATAACAATCTGAAGAGACACAGCCTTTTCTCTTTAGTCGATAAAACAGAAGTGGTGGATGAGTACACCGTGAAGGTCTCGCTGAAAGAGCCTTTTGGTGCGATGATTAATAACTTCGCCCATCCGGCAGCGATGATGATCAGTCCGAAAGCGTTAGAAGAGTATGGCAAGGATGTAGCGCGCAACCCGGTTGGGACAGGGCCTTATAAATTTTCTGAATGGGAGCCCGGTGACCACCTATCCGTTGAAAAAAATGAAGACTACTGGCAGGACGGGCTTCCTAAGCTGGATGGCATCACGTTTAAACCGGTACCGGAAAACGGTTCACGTGTAGCGATGCTGCAGACAGGTGAAGCGGACTATATCTATCCAGTCCCAACTGAGCAAGCGAACGAAATTCAGGGGAAAGATGGCATCGTAATCGAGAGCGATCCGTCTATCATTGTTCGATACATGTCTATGAACACAAATAAAGAGCCGTTTAATGACCTGAAAGTGCGCCAGGCGATCAACTATGCGATCAATAAAGAGGCGTTCGTAAAAGTGGTGATGCAAGGGTTCGGCAGCGAACTGGATTCAGTCATCGCCCCGAACACGCAGTTCTACTCTAAGCAGGATCCGTACAAATACGACATAGAAAAAGCAAAACAGCTTTTAAAAGAAGCGGGCTACGAAAACGGATTTGAAGCAACGATCTGGGGTTCCAACAACTCCAGCACTATGAAGGGGATGGAATTTTTGCAGCAGCAGCTATCGCAGGTCGGCATCAAGCTGGATGTCGAGCCGATGGAATCCGGTACGATGTCAGATAAGATCTGGTCGGTCGAGAATCCGGAAGATGCGGAAATCGAGCTTTACTATGGCGGCTGGTCTCCTTCGACAGGTGATGCAGACTGGGGGATCCGTCCGTTGTTAGGCGGAGAGTCATTCCCTCCACAATCGTATAACACTGCTTATTATAAAAATGATAAAGCGGACAAATTGATCAACGACGCTCTTCAGACAGCTGATCCTGATGTTCGTGAAAAGGCATATGCCGACGTCCAAAAGATTCTATGGGAAGATGCACCATGGGCGTTCCTGGCGGTGACGAACACGATGGGTGGTAAAAAGAACTATCTCGAAGGCGTATACTTGTTGCCTGATGGGTCGTTAAGCGTTCAGGAAGCGGAAATCAAACAGTAAATCGAAAGACTCGGGCGCTAATCTAATTAGCGCTCGATTATTATCCTGTTCATCAGGGAGGGCTATACATGCTTAAGTATTTTGTTAAACGAGTAGTTGGCATCATACCGATTTTAATCATTGTCTCGGTACTTATTTTCTTGTTCGTACATATGATTCCGGGTGATCCTGCACGCCTCGTAGCAGGGCCAGATGCATCATATCAGGATATTGAACTTGTACGGGAGCAGCTTGGACTGAACGAGTCGCTTCCTTCGCAATATTTTAGTTTTGTGGGGAACATTTTCCAGGGCGATCTCGGAACGTCACTAAAAACGAAGCGGCCAGTGTTTGATGAATTGGCAACGCGCTTTATGCCGACCTTCTGGTTAAGTGTATGGAGCATGGCATGGGCAGTGCTGATCGGCTTGCTCATCGGGGTCATTTCAGCCACAAACCGTAACAACTGGAAAGATTATCTGGGAATGTTCGGGGCAGTATCCGGAATTTCCTTGCCTTCTTTCTGGCTGGGTCTCATGTTGATCCAGCTCTTTTCCGTGAAGTTAGGATGGTTTCCAACCGGCGGGCTCGATTCCTGGAAAAGCTATGTTCTGCCTTCTTTAACGCTTGGAGCAGGGGTAGCGGCTGTAATTGCGAGGTTCACCAGGTCGTCCCTCATGGATATTTTAAAAGAAGATTATGTGAGAACTGGCAGGGCAAAAGGGCTTCGGGAACGGAAGATTGTATGGGACCATTCCTTGAAGAACGCACTGATCCCGGTAGTTACCATGACCGGCCTTCAGTTCGGCTTCTTGTTGGGGGGTTCGATCGTTATCGAGACGGTGTTCAGCTGGCCGGGATTAGGGCGGTTGTTGATCGACTCGGTATCGTTTCGGGATTATCCGGTCATCCAGGCCTGTATGCTATTGTTTGCCCTGGAGTTTATCCTGATAAACCTTGTTGTTGACTTGCTGTATGGTGTCATGAATCCACAAATCAAGTATGAGTAGAAGGAGGGGGAGATGGTGGGACAACCCGAACCAGCTGTACCAAAAAATGACCCAAAAGGACCGCGGGTCGATGTGAAAGACGAAAAAAAGAAGGTGAAAACGCCTTTCTCGGAGTTCTGGAAAAAATTCAAAAAGCAGCGCCTGGCACTGTTTGCGGGTATCTTTATCGTTCTGTTATTGATACTGGCAGCAATCGGGCCGTATATCACACCTTACGGATCAGAAGAATTCGATTATGACAATATATTGGTCGGCCCCTCCCTTGCTCACTGGGCGGGTACGGATGCTTACGGAAGGGATATTTTCAGCCGGATTATCGCCGGGACCAGGATATCGTTGTTCGTCGGGTTATGTTCTGTCTTGTTAGGAGCGACGGCCGGAACGATCCTCGGGTTGATCAGTGGGTTTTATGGTAAGTGGCTCGATAGCTTGATCATGAGAATGTGTGATGTCATGTTTGCTTTTCCTGGCATATTGCTTGCGATCGGTATCATTGCAGTTCTTGGACCGGGACTTGGAAATGTGATCATCGCGGTTTCGATCTTTAGCGTGCCGATCTTTGCAAGGATTGTCCGGAGCACAACGTTAGCGGTAAAAGCGACCCTTTTTGTGGAGGCGACGAGGTCGTTGGGAGCGACTAACCGGCGCTTGATCTGGAAACATATTTTCCCTGGCACAACGAGCAGCATCATCGTGTACTTCACGATGAGGATCGGAACAGCGATCCTGATTGCCGCGAGCTTGAGTTTCCTTGGGTTGGGTGCGCAGCCTCCTACGCCTGAATGGGGTGCGATGCTTAGTTCGGGCAGGGATTATTTGAACACTGCCCCGCATGTGACGTTCTTCCCGGGTATGGCCATTTTCGTGACCGTGCTTGCGTTCAACCTGTTGGGCGATGGGCTTAGGGACGCACTGGACCCTAAGATTAAAGATTAAGGAAGGGAGGGCAAAACCTATGTCTGAAAACCTGTTGGATATCAATCATTTAAAAACGCATTTCTTCAGCGACGAAGGAGTGGTACGCGCCGTGGATGGGGTGAGCATTTCTATCAAAAAAGGAGAGACGGTCGGAATCGTTGGGGAATCCGGCTGTGGAAAGAGTGTAACCTCGCTTTCTGTGATGCGACTGTTAAAGGACACACCGGGAAAGATAGTCGATGGCACGATCGAATTCGATGGCAAAAACCTGCTCGATGTTTCAGAAGGGGAGATGAGGGCGATCAGGGGGAATGACATCGCGATGATTTTTCAAGAGCCGATGACTTCCCTCAACCCTGTTTTTAAAATCGGTAAACAGATCCAGGAAGCGGTCGAGCTTCATTTAAAATACGATAAGAAAAAGGCGCGCCAGCATGTCATCGATATGCTCGATTCGGTAGGGATTCCGAGGGCGAACGAGATCGTCGATGAATACCCGCACCAGTTATCAGGAGGAATGCGGCAAAGGGTCATGATCGCGATGGCGATGGCATGTAAACCGAAGCTCTTGATCGCAGACGAGCCGACAACCGCCCTCGATGTGACGATTCAAGCACAAATCCTCGAATTAATGAAAAAGTTAAAAGAGGAAGAAGAAACAGCGATCATGTTAATAACGCATGACCTGGGTGTCGTTGCAGAGATGTGCGATCGGGTGGTCGTCATGTATGCCGGAAAAGTGGTGGAAGAAGCGAGTGTTTATGATCTCTTCGATAACCCCCAGCATCCGTATACGAAAGGATTGCTTGCTTCTGTTCCAAAGATGCGCCAAAACGTAAAACGACTCGGGTCCATCCAGGGGAACGTACCAAGTCCAGATGATTTGCCGGTAGGCTGTAAGTTTGCACCGCGTTGCCCGGCAGCGATGACTATTTGTTGGGAAAAAGAACCAGAGCTTGAGGATCACAAACAGGGACGATGCCGCTGCTGGTTATACGACTCCGAGTTGGTGAAGGAGGTATAAGATGGGGACCCCATTGTTAGAAGTAAAGGAACTTAAAAAGCATTTTCCATTGAATAAAGGCTGGTTTGGCCGGCAAACCGGATCGGTAAAAGCAGTAGACGGCGTTTCGTTTGTTATTAATGAGGGGGAAACGTTAGGTCTTGTCGGAGAGAGCGGCTGCGGAAAGTCGACAACCGGCAGGATGATCATGAGTCTTCTGAAGCCCACCGACGGCCAGATATGGTTCAAAGGCCAGGAGATCAGCAAGTTAAAAGACGATGAGGTACGCGATTTGCGGAAGGATTTCCAAATGGTCTTCCAGGATCCGTACGCTTCGTTGAACCCCCGGATGAAAGTAAAGGATATCGTTGCAGAACCGCTCATCATCCATGGGGAAAAGGACAAGGGCGTTATACAAAATCGAGTGGATGAACTGATGAAGACCGTGGGATTGAACGCCTTTCAAGCCGACAGGTACCCCCATGAGTTTAGCGGTGGGCAGAGGCAAAGGATAGGGATCGCCCGTGCACTGGCTGTGAAGCCGAAGCTGATCATCGCCGATGAACCTGTTTCGGCACTGGATGTATCGATCCAGTCCCAGATCCTTAACCTGCTGCAAGACCTTCAGGAAGAAATGGGTTTGACCTACCTGTTTATCGCCCATGATTTGAGTGTGGTGGAACATATTAGCGACAGAATCGGTGTCATGTATCTCGGCCGCCTTGTTGAGGTAGCGGATAAAGACTCCTTATACGATGAGCCACTCCATCCTTATACACAGGCCCTAATCTCAGCTGTGCCTGTTCCAAATCCACGCTTAAAGCGGGAGAGAATCATTTTAAAAGGAGACATTCCGAGCCCTGCGAACCCTCCGACGGGTTGCCCGTTCCATACACGGTGTCCAAAAGCGATGGACATTTGCAAAACGAAAGTCCCTGTCATGAGAGAGGCAAGAGAAGGGCACTATACTGCTTGTCATTTATATGAAAGCTAAGAGGCTGATGGTGATGGAAAGAAAACTAGTAGTAATCGCGATCCAGGAAGAATACTTAGCTATTATCTCCAAGCAGATCAAAGAAATAGTCGGAGACATGATAAAAGTAAAATCCATTACAGTAAAAGACATAACAAAGGAATCTGTCAGCCCAAACGATGTCGTATTGTTGTCTGGTATCTTTATAAAAGAACTGATACTGCCTTTTATACCTGTTGATGCAAGATGCGTGATAGCAAAAAGAGCAATTAATATCGTTAACTTGAGAGACTTGATCGACTTGCCAAAGGGACAGAACATCCTGATTGTGAACGACAACCGGATCAACACGAAGGAAACCCTTGAAATGCTGACTCAAATTTTATTTGAGCATCACTATCTGGCATATGATCCGGAGCATCCTTTTCCGGAGAAGATCGATTATGTCGTAACACCAGGGGAGAAGCACCTTGTCCCAAAAGCATTTGCGAAGGTGATCGACATTGGACCGAGGGTGCTGGACCTTGAGACGCTGCTTGAATTGTTCGAAGCGTTCGGTCTGCAAGAACAAAGTTCTGTTTTTGTAAAAAGGTATATCAAATCACTCGTATCGGTCACGAAGGTTTCCTATGGAAACGATCCGAAAGCTTTTTTAACAGAGTCAGTAAAGACAGCGGCATCAAGGAGTTTTGAAGATATTGTAGCATCCAGCTTGAAAATGAAAGAGCTCGTACATATCGCACAAAAAGTTGCTAAAACCCACTATCCGGTCTTGATAACGGGAGAAAAAGGAACAGGCAAAACGATGCTGGCAGAGGCGATCCATAATCATTCTGCTGTCTCCGATCATCCTTTTGTAACCGTGAACTGTTCGATGAAAAACAATGAACTGCTGGAGGAAGAGTTATTCGGGGTAGATGATAATCCTGGTTTAGTAGAGTTGGCCCACGGCGGGACACTATTTATCAAGGAAATAGACCATCTCCCACACTCTATCCAGAAACGTGTCGTTCAGTACCTGGAGAACAACCATCTTTTCCGGATTGGCAAAAAAAACGCCATCCCGATCAATGTAAGGCTGATTGCAACAAGCAATAGCGATTTAAATTCCCTGGTCCAGAGCGAAGCCGTGGTGACAGATCTTTATTATTACCTGGCTCCTTTTAGTATGAACGTTCCATCATTCAATAGTCGGAAGGAAGACCTGGAACCTCTGATCGATGCCTTCTTGAAGCAGTTCTCACAAAGCGATGTGCATTTTTCAATAGAGGTATTGGAAGCGTTCCATCACTATCACTGGCCGGGAAACGTCCGGGAACTGTATAACGTCATCTCTTATTGCGTTTGCCTGGAAGAGAAAACAATCACAAAGGCAAACCTGCCATTATTCTTCAACGGGGAAGTAAAGGAGAAAGAACAGGACATAGGGCTGGAAACCAAATCCATTATCGAAAGTATCGAAAAACATGGATTTTTAGACGAAAGCATCGCGATATTGACTGTTTTTGAAAATGGCAAGAAAATGCAAAAGTCCTTCGGAAGAATAAAAGTCCGCAAGCAACTAGAAGAGAAGGGCATCACCCTGACAGACCAACAGCTGCGCAGCAGAATGGAAGTACTCGGCGACCTTGGACTGCTGCTCGTCAGACAGGGAAGAGCTGGATCGACCATCTCCAGGGAAGGCAGCTTCTTCCTGCATGCGATGTCTGCTACGAATAAAAAGTAAGCGAACATACCCCTTAATCAAATGTTTGATTAAGGGGTATGTTCACTTAAAATTTGATTCAATTCAAGTGTCATAAAACTAAAAACAACTATGGTCACGATCATTACAGTCTCTTCTTAAAAAAGAAAAAACCTCTTTTTCTTTTTTCCCTTTGTCTGCAGTTCCTTCTTGACCATTTCCGCTTCTTGCAGCGTCATGTCTTTTATGGGACATAGGGACGTTTTCCCAGCCACAGTTATTAGTATAGTTGTTGTTACAGAACTTTTAACATTCCATACATTATTATAAATAAGGTGAAAAATAGGACGAAAATATGAACACCCCCTTTAATCAAGCGTTTGATTAAAGGGGGTGTTCGAAGTGGGTGCAAAAGAGATAAGGACCGTGTTCTCTTTAATACTATAGAACAAACTGAGAGCGCTTATTTTTTAATTAGAAAATAGTTACGCTAAAAATCGCATTTAGCAATAGGACTTATCTATTCCCTATCCAAATTCCTTCGCTACTTTTGGCCCAATATCGTCAATTCTAAGCAGTTCTTTCGTAGACCAGGATTATATTCAAAATAATTCAAATTAACTGTCGAAAATTGGAAGGTATGGTGTTAGTATATGGAAAAGAGCTTTTAGTAGGTGGGAAATTTGAGTTATAAAACAATCTTAATCATAGCTTATGAAAAAAACGCTTTAAACTCCATGGTATCTCAATTATTAGATATTGGAATAAGAGATTATTTTAACATTGAAGCCCGAATAGTTGAAGATATAGATCATTCCAGTATTGAAAATGACACCATGGTACTTCTATCAAGCCACATAGTTTACAAAATGGTAAAGCCGTTTTTAAATGATGATATTCCATATATAATTTCTAAGCGCATGATAAATTTTTCCAAAATAAGACACATTCTTGAAATTCCGAAAGGAGAACGTGTGCTTCTTGTTTCGAACTTAAAAGGAACAGCGAAAGAGACGATAGATATCTTTCAGGAAATTGGGGTTCAGCTTGAATTGGAACCTTACTATCCTGGTGCAAGTTTCTCAACAGATATAAGTACAGCCATAACCCCGGGTGAGGTTCAACTTGTTCCCGGTTCGATTAAGAAGACAATTGATATAGGATCTCGAATAATCGACATTTCTACCATTTTTGAAATTTTTAATAGATCAAACATCACTTCGTTTTCATATAATCATCTTTCTGCTCGATATATGCAGTCTCTCCTACAAATTACAGATGAGTTAAGCGATGAAATATTAAAATCAAAAGTATTGCAGACAAGTCTGGAGAGCATAATTAACAATATAGACGATGCGGTTATCGTATATTCTCAACATGAACGGATTAGAGCTGTTAATCAGAGGGCTTTAAATTTATTGAACCTGAATCATATAACAGTGATCAACAGAAAAATGAAAGAAATAGTATCTTCCACATTAGTAAACTTTATTAGAAAGCTTGAGGTCGACGAGGATCAATTTTTCGAAGTTAATAAGGAAGCCTTTTACGTGAGAAAAAAAGATTTACGAGTAGAAAATCAACCGTTTGGTTCCCTTATTATTTTTAGAGAGATAGATGAGATCCGCAAAATTGAACACGAGTTTCGAAATAAATCAAAAGAAAAAAACTTGGTAGCCAAATACTCATTTAAGGATATTAAAACGGAAAGCAATTCTATCCACCATATTAAAAACATTTCAAAGAAGCTGGCTAAGAGTGATTCAACCATTCTTTTGCTCGGGGAAACCGGCACAGGAAAAGAAGTGTTCGCCCAGGCAATTCATAATGCCTCGACAAGAAGCAATTATCCTTTTGTCGGCGTTAATTTCGCTGCGATCTCAGAGACTCTACTTGAAAGTGAACTTTTCGGTTACGAATCTGGTGCCTTTACAGGTGCAAAAAAGAACGGTCACATCGGGCTCTTTGAACAAGCCCATAAAGGGACTATCTTCCTCGATGAGATTGGAGATGCTTCTCCTTCTATACAAAACCGGCTGCTTAGAGTCCTGCAAGAAAAACAGATCATGAGATTAGGCGGTGATCAGGTTATTTCACTTGATGTGAGGATTATAGCAGCCACGAATAAAGATTTAAATCAATTAATTCAAGCGAATGAATTTAGAGAAGATCTCTATTATCGATTAAGTGTTTTACCAATAAATATTCCTCCTTTACGATTAAGAAAGAACGATATATTGCCTTTGTTTCATAACTTTGCTGAGGAATTTTATAGTTTATTAAAACGGCCGCCTTTTAAACTTTCCGACTCTGCCAAAAATGCCTTACTAACCTATGACTGGCCTGGAAATATTCGAGAGCTTCGGAATGTAGCAGAGTATGTCGCGCATATTTGCGAGGAAGTTGTTTATGAAAAGCATCTTCCTTTTTCACTCTCGCAACATCATGTTTTAATAGACACAGAAGAATCGGATTCATTGGAGGAGCTGATACAGGAATTCGAACAAAAAGAATTCTTACACGAGCTTGTTCTAATTCTTCACTTTTTAAAAACAGATGGGGCTCCTTCTTCTGGAAGACACGCCATTCTAAACTATCTAAAAGAAAACAATGTGGATTTGACAGACCAACAACTAAGATACAGGCAGAAGTTACTAAATGAAAAAGAGTTAATCTTAATTCAGAGGGGGAGAAAAGGAAGCAAAATTACTTGTCTGGGTGAAAAATTCTTAGAAAAAGTGAAAGGCTGAATATAATTGTCTGGCCATCTTTGTTAACACAATATCTAGATAAACATTGCTGCAAATGTTATCTAGATATTGTGTTGGAGATGTCTGATACTTTGCTTTTTATTCCCTTTCTTCCATATTCGCCAATCCGTAAATGGCTCTTGCGTATATTGCAGTCGCTTTTAACAAATCTTCCATCTCAATGTACTCGTTTGCTTGATGTGCTGTCATTTTCTTTCCTGGAAAAACGGCGCCAAAAGCAACTCCTCTTTTAATAAAACGTGCATACGTTGCACCTCCTGTCGATAGTAGGGAAGGCTCCAATCCAGTTTCATCCTGATATGCCTCTTGAAGGACTTTTATCAACGGTTCATTACTATTCACAAAGTGTGGTTTCTTCTCTCTTACACTCTCAAGCGAAAAAAAGTAATCTTTTATTTTTTCCTCTATAATTTCGATCGTACGAAAGTAAGGGGTGTTTACCGGACAGCGAATGTTAAGTTGAAGAGACCCTTCGTTATTCTCCAATTCCATCACCCCCGGGTTTACAGTCAATTTTCCTGAATAATCATCCTCAAAGTTTATTCCTAATTGCTCGCCGTCATGATCGTTATATAAAACTACTCCAAGGAATTCAAAATATGCTTTTTGATTCGTAGCCATTATTCCTTCTTTATGTAAAAAACTAGCTAAAGTTAAACCAGCGTTAATTCCTTCTGAAGGGTTCATTCCATGAGCCGACTTTCCATATAGGATAATTTCAACTTCCTCACCGTTTGTTGTTACTTTTCCATCAAGCTGTTTTCTTTTGCAAAATTCATCAAATTTCTTCTCAATATCTGTATCCGGGGCGAAAACGATTGCCATTGCCTTTTCTGGTACCATATTTCCTTTGTTCCCTGAAACAAATTTCACTACTTTATTGAGACCAGTGTTTTTTTTAGTTTTAGATTCCTTAAATGTCAATTTAGCATTGATCTGACCTTTTTCAGCATGAATGATCGGAAAAACGGCATCAGGGGCAAAGCCTATTTCAGGCATCGGTTCTGTTTGGTTGTAATACTTCATACATCTCATTCCACTTTCTTCGTCTGTGCCAAAAATGATCCGAATATTACGCTTGATAGGAAGGTCTAATTCCTTGAGAATTTTTAAAGCATAGTAGACAGCAATGGTTGGACCTTTGTCATCAATTGCACCTCGCCCAAAAATCCTGTCATTTTTAATAACCGGGGAAAAAGGGTCCGACTCCCATTCTCCTGTGGCGGGAACAACATCTAAATGGCATAGAATACCAGCATACAGATCTTCGTTGTTTTGCTTATTCCCAAGCTCCGCATACCCAGCATAACCATCGATGTTTTTTACTGTAAAACCATCTCTTTCAGCTAGAGATAACATATAATCTAAAGCTTCTGCGATGCCTTCTCCCATCGGTTTTTGTTTAGAACTGCTTTTAAGATCTTTGATACTCTTGATTTTCATTAAACCAAATAAGTCCTTAATTATATTCTCTTTCACTTTTAATACTTCTTTATACCAGTCCATCTGATCCCCCCTATTAGTAACTATCTAACATGCAATTATTATGCCAGCTAACTAATGTAACTAACATCCTTATTCGCATTAAAAATGGTGGTAAAAATGATAGCCAATTCTTTCTTTTTTGACAGAAATGGTCAACCCAATTTTCCTATCTTAAATTATATAAAACGACAGTTGGTTTCTGAAAATTGTCTACTTTTAGATAATTGTGGAGGGTTAGTAAAAGTTGGTATGAAATTTGCATATTACTCTAGCGAATCAAAATTTTTTAAGGGGGATTAAAATGAATAAAAGATTTGTAAAGAGTTTAACGCTGCTTCTTGTTCTTGGTTTGTTTTTAACAGGGTGCAATTTCTCAGGGAATTCATCCGAGAAAACGGAAGGAAATGCAACCGACGCTTCATCAGAAAAATCTGGAGATAAAACGATCAGTTTAAGTGTTGAAAATGACATTCCCGATCTTAATCAGGTCACCACAACCGACTCTATATCTTTTTCCATTTTAAACAACGTTATGGAAGGGCTCTATCGATTAGATAAAGACAACAAACCAGAGCCAGCGATGGCAAAGGATGTAGATATTTCAGAGGATAAACTTACTTATACTTTCACTTTAAGAGACGGGATCAAATGGAGTAATGGGGATCCTGTAACAGCAGAAGATTTTAAATACTCATGGTTGAGAGCAATGCATCCTGACACTGCAGGTGCTTACTATAATATTCTATCTGACTACATTAAGGGTGCAGCCGCATTTGCAGACGGTACTGGAAAAGCGGAAGATGTTGCCATTGAGGTTAAAGATGATAAAACACTGGTAGTTGAGCTAGAAAAACCAACCCCATATTTCCTTGGTCTAACAGCATTTGTAACCTATTTTCCACTAAATAAAAAGTTTGTCGAGGAACAGGGAGACAATTTTGGTCTGGCTAAAGATGCTATTTTGTATAACGGCCCATATGTTCTTACTGATTATGACCAGGCGAAAGGTGTAACGTTTGAAAAGAACAAAGAATATTGGGATAACGATAACGTAGATGTCGAAAAAATTGATTTGAAAGTAATTAAAGAACAGGGGACTGCTTTAAATTTATATGAAGCAGGAGAATTAGATCGTGTAAACCTTGCTTCCTCTGACGTGAATGAATACAAAGACTCACCTGAATTTGGAACAAACGTTAATTTCCGTTCTTACTATATCCAGTTTAATTTAGGCAATGAATCGATCAACAATGACAACATTAGAAAAGCGCTACAGCTAGCTTATGATCCCAAAGTTTTAGAAGAAGTTATTTTGAATAATGGCTCAGAGGCGGCCTACGGTCTGATCGCTCCAGGTATGACCGGTCCGAATGATCAAAGTTTCCGTGAAGCGCAAGGGCCAGTTATCAAACCTGATGCAGCCAAAGCGAAAGAGCTGTGGGAAAAAGGAGTCGAAGAGCTGGGGAAAGCACCGGAACTCGAATTATTAACAGCCGATGACAGTGTTTCTAAGGATACAGGAACATTCTTACAAAGTGAATATAAGAAAAACCTTGGCATTGAAATCTCATTAGTCACTAAACCATACAGTGGGCGCCTTCAGGCGATGAGAGATGATAAATTCCAAATGGTAGTTTCGGCATGGGGTGCAGATTACAATGACCCAATGACTTACATGAACCTATGGGTAACCCCTGAAAGAGCGTTCCGCGGACATTATGCGAGCGATAAGTATGATGCGCTTGTAAATGGTGCGCGTGATGAAGCGGATGAAACTAAACGTATGGAAATGTTCATGGAAGCAGAGAGAGTAATGCTTGAGGAAGATGCTATTCTAGGGCCGCTGTATTACCAGGGTATGGCTTATCTTCAAAAAGAAAACGTGAAGAATCTTGTCTTCCATCCGTACGGAGCTTCATGGGATTATAAATACGCTACGGTTGAATAAAAATGGTGAATGGAGAGGGAATCATCTCTCTCCTCTCCTGATATTGGAGTGTTTTCATTGAAAAAATATGTAAGCATAAGACTGTTTAACATTATTGTGACGTTATTGATCATCGCCACTGCTACTTTCTTTTTAATGAAACAGCTGCCGGGGTCTCCGTTTAATGAAGAGAAACTTGCAGATCTATCAGAAGAGGCGAGACAGGAGTTTTATGCCAAATATGGCCTGGATGAGCCTTTGCTGACTCAATATGGTATTTATCTTCAAAAATTGATGACCGGTGATTTAGGAGAATCATTTTATTATAAAGGACAGTCTGTTAACGGCATCATCTCTGATCGAATCGGGCCTTCAGCCCTGTTGGGGACCCAGGCGGTGTTACTTGGATTAACGATTGGACTAATCCTGGGAGTTATAGCGGCTTTTCGGCATAACAGTATATGGGATTTTACGACCATGCTTGTGGCTGTTCTGGGCGTATCGATTCCAAATTTTGTTTTTGCAGCACTATTGCAATATTTCGTTGGGTTAAAATGGGGGATTCTTCCTGTAGCTTTTTGGGAGAGCTATCAAAGTTCTATTCTTCCGACCATCTCCCTTTCCTTAATCGTAATTGCTTTAATTGCGCGATTTGCCCGTAATGAGATGCTCGAAGTTCTCCAACAGGATTATATGGTCACTGCCAGAGCAAAAGGGTTGAGCACCACTTCGATCATATTTAAGCATGCACTACGAAACGCATTGATTCCGATCGTAACCATCTTAGGTCCGATAGCGGTCAGTTTGCTAACAGGATCTCTAGTAATTGAAAACATTTTCGGTGTGCCTGGCATAGGAAGTTTATTCGTTGATTCGATAAAAGTAAATGACTATAGCACTATTATGGGAATCACGATTTTTTATAGCGCTTTTTTTGTCCTCACCATGCTGGTTGTCGATCTATTGTACGGTGTAATCGATCCAAGAATTCGTTTGGCAGATGAGAAGAGGTGATTGGTCATGAAAACTGCTGAAATACCGGATAGAAAATATCATCCTGATTCTTCGCAAGCATTGGACGAAGCCATGTTTGATCCCGTTCATGTAAACGAGGAGGATCAAGAAAAAATATCTTCCCCGCCGCTCACGGCATTTCAGGATAGTTGGCTCCGGCTTAAGAAGAATAAAGGTGCTCTCATTAGCCTTTTTGCCTTGATCGCGATCCTCCTTCTTGCAGTGTTCGGGCCCTATATGAACGAATATACGTATGAACAGACTAACTATGACGCAGCTTACCAGGGACCGAGTTCGGAACATTGGCTCGGAACGGATAAGTTCGGTCGCGACCAGTGGACTAGAATCTGGCAGGGGACGAGAATATCTTTATATATAGCTTTTCTTGCTGCTTTTCTTGACCTCTTGATCGGTGTAACTTACGGAATGATCTCCGCGTTATTCGGCGGAAAAGTGGATAATGTTATGCAAAGGATTATTGAGATTCTAATAGGGATACCTAATCTAATAATTGTCATCCTGCTAATCATGCTGTTGAAACCGGGGATCTTTACCATTACAGTTGCCATGGTTATTACCGGCTGGGTTAACATGGCCAGGCTTGTTCGCGCCCAGATATTCAAGCTGAAAGGGCAGGAATTCATCCTTTCTTCGTTAACACTCGGCGCTTCAAAATTCCGTTTGATCACAAGACATTTACTGCCGAACACGCTCGGCTTAATTATTATCACGATGATGTTTACCATTCCGAGCGCGATATTTACGGAAGCCTTCCTGAGCTTTATTGGTCTTGGGCTTCAGGAACCACACGCTTCGTTAGGTGTATTGATTAACGATGGCTACCAGGCGATGAAAAACCAGCCATATTTGCTGATTTATCCTGCGATCGTAATCATCGCGATCATGGTTAGCTTTAACATGCTTGCAGATGGACTAAGAGACGCGATCGATCCGAGAATGAGGAAATAAATGTTAAGGAAATTAAATAGTAAGGTGTGATGTGTATGACTTATTCAGTAGAAATATACCGAGGAAATCATTTGGAAAGCACTCATCAAGCACATATCGCTGTAGTTAACTATAAAGGAGAACTTCTCTACTCCCATGGAGACCCATACCGGCTAACATTTCCCAGATCTTCCATGAAACCTTTTCAAGCAATCCCACTTATTGAAACAGGTACTGCCGATTTTTTTAACTATCACAATGCAGATATTTCAGTAAGTTGTGCATCTCATAGCGGAGAACCCTTTCATCGTTCCAGAGTAAGCGATATTCTAGCTCGTATTGGACTTCAGGAAAACGACCTTCAATGTGGGACTCATATTCCAAGAGATCATGATAGTTATATTAAACTTATTAAGAGCGGGAAAGAACTAACCCCTCTTTACAGCAATTGTTCTGGGAAACACTCAGGGATGCTTGCAACTGCTGTTAAGATGGGAGAAGACTATGAATCTTATAGAGAGCCCAACCATCCAGTCCAACGAAGAATTATGAAAGCAATATCTGAAACATGTAATATACCGGAGGAAAAAATTCAAATAAGCGTGGATGGTTGCGGAGTTCCAGTACACCGTCTTCCACTCTACAATGCAGCCCTGGGATTTTCCAGATTAGCTGCACATACTACTATCGATGATTCCAGAAGACAAGAAACACTAAAAAGGATCAAAGAGGCAATGACAGAATATCCAGAGATGGTTGCCGGCACAGACAGGTTTGACACTGATCTAATGAGAACATTTAAAGGGAAAATCGTTGCGAAAGCAGGAGCAGAAGGCGTGCAATGCCTTGGAGTTAGTGAAGAAGGAATCGGCATCGCAATAAAAATGGAAGATGGAAACGCGAGGGCATGTAGCGCTGTGACGTTAGAAGTACTTAAACAACTTGGTATCGGTGACAAGCTAATCATGCAATCATTGGAGAATTATATTAATCCGCCTGTGCTTAACATGAGAAAAGATAAAATCGGAGTTATTAAACCTGTGTTTAAGCTTAATGGTGGTACAAAGGGACAGGTTCCTTGTCCCAGTTACTAGGAAGATAGAGGGGAGAGACAAGGAGACGGGGGACAGGTTCGGCGTTCCGCTTGTTCTCTAAGTAAACAAAAACAGGCATTAATCAAACATTTGATTAATGCCTGTTTTTGTGTAAAGAAATCAATTCTTACAAGCGAAAAAAAAGAAGGGAAGGGACCATTCCTGTTTCCCAATGATCTAGTAATCCGATGACAAAAAATAGTAAGCTCTTAAGGTATCCCCGAGTAGAAGGCTTTTGTTTTTAGTTAATTATATAATAATTAATAATATTCAGAAAAATACTTTACTGTACAGAATATTTAGAATATAATAACCTATATGACAGGTGGATAGCCAAATAGGTTAAAAAAGAATTTTAGTAAAGGAGGACAAATGAGTACAATTAAGCGGATGCTGGTTCATGAAATCGTTGCAGAAGAAATTGAACAATATATTAAAAACAAAGACATGAAGAGAGGAGATAAGCTACCTTCAGCCAGTGATCTGGCTGAAATGTATGGAGTGAGCCGTTCTTCTTTACGAGAAGCTCTTCGATATTTAGAAGCAAATGACATTATTGAAGTTTTAAATGGTAAAGGAATCTATGTAAAGGATGGCAGTGCGTTTCGGATTCAGGCAAGTTTTGAAATTCAGAATGAAAAGAAGTTTTTATTACAGATGTTAGATGTGAGAAGGGCACTGGAAGGAAAAGCGGTTGAATTAGCTGTGAAAAATGCCACAGAGCAGCAAATACAACAAATGCAAACTTATCTGGCGGAATATGAGCAATTGAGGGACAAAGGTAAGGATACCTCGAAAGCGGACTTGAATTTTCACCAGACTATTTATCATGCGTCTCATAATCCAGTGTTAGAAACAGTAATTGAGTCAATATCTGATAGTTTGATTAAGTTTTGGTTAAAGCCTTTTGGAATCGATAACATTTTCGATGATACTTTTTCGTTACATGTAGAGCTTTTGAATTCCATTAAGGAGCGTAATTCTATCCAGGCGCAAGAGATTTTCAAAAAACTTATGGACTGTGTTGAAGAAGAAATTAACATGGTTCCAGAATAAGAGGTGTAGATTTGAAAGATAAACATCTATCCCCGGAATACATAGTGACCCACCAGGGCGATGAGTATGAGCGTTTTCATGGGGCAGTTGTAACTCCTATTTATGAAAATTCTTTATTTGTATTTAAAGATTTTACTTCCTTTACTGAAGCGATGAGAGATGAAACAGAAAACTATATCTATTGGAGGGGAAACAATCCTACGGTTGAAGTAGCCGAAAAAAAGCTGGCAGCTCTGGAAGGAGGAGACGCATGCAAGCTATTTTCTTCCGGAATGGCGGCTATTACTTCAGCGATTCTATCTTGTGTCCAGGCTGGTGATCACGTCTTATGCGTAAGTAACATTTATGGACCAGCAAAAAAGCTATTAACTTACCTTGAAAAATTCCACATCGAAACAACCACAATATTTTCCACAGAAACCAACGAGATTGAAAGATCTATAAAGTCTAATACAAGAGTAATTTATCTCGAAAGTCCCACAACCATGACATTCAAATTAGTAGATTTACCTGCAGTTTCAAAAATGGCAAAGCAAAAGGGAATCTCCACAATAATTGATAATACCTGGGCAACACCACTCTATCAAAAACCGCTCAAAATGGGTATCGATATTGTCGTACATTCAGCTTCTAAATACCTTGGAGGACACAGTGATTTAGTAGGAGGGGTGCTGGTAACAAATGAAGCAAGAATGAAAGAGTTGTTTGTACAAGAATTTCAACTGTTAGGTGGGGTAATGCCGCCTTTTGAAGCATGGATGCTGACCAGAGGGTTAAGAACACTTCCGATTAGAATGAAGCAACATCAAGAAAGCACGCGTAAGATCTCAACGTTTTTAGAAAATCACCATGCTGTTAAACAAGTAAACTATCCTGGCCTACCAACTAATCCATATTTTGAATTAGGAAGATCCATGCTCGAAGGCTATAGCGGATTGCTAAGTTTCGAATTAAAAGAAAACAACTATCATGCTGTGAAAAAGGTTATTGATTCTCTGGCTATTTTTCAAATCGGAGTTTCATGGGGCGGTTTTGAAAGCCTCGTTTTGTCACCGAACTACGGAAATAACGAACAACAGCTTAAAGAGCAAAATCTAGATCCAGGATTAATAAGATTATCCATCGGATTGGAAAATACAGAGGAGTTGTTAGAAGACCTGGAAAAATCACTGCATCATGTTGTGACAACAAAAAATAAAAGGGAGGATATTAAATGAACGCTTTAAGGAAATGGTGTGTTCCATTGGTAATGATCGCTATGGTCGTAGGATTGTTGGCAGGATGTTCATCGAGTGAAGAATCCGATGCTGGCAGTGAAGGTGATACGGTCACATTAAAAATGATCGAAAGTTTAACTAGTCCAAACAGAACAAAACTGCTAAAAGAGATGATTTCAGATTTTGAAGAAAAAAACCCAAATATTAAGGTAGAACTCATATCTCCGCCGTTGCAAAGTGCGGATGAGAAAATCGCACAAATGATGATGGCTAAAGAAGACATCGATGTGCTTGAAGTAAGGGACCAGACTGTAAAACAATTCTCTGGCAATGACTTTATTGAAGATCTTTCTCCGTATGTTGATAAATGGGAAAATTGGGATACTGTGAATGAAAACGCAAAAGGCAATGCACTCTTTATTGATGATACACCTTATTTTATACCGTACGGATTGTATCAAAAGACACTGTTTTATAGGAAAGATTGGTTTGAAGAAGCGGGGTTAGAGGTGCCAAAGACCTGGGATGACCTATACGATGCAGCTGTAAAACTAACCGATCCGAAGAAAAACAGATACGGGTATAGCTTCCGAGGAGGAGCCGGATCCTCTGATTACGTCGAATTTACTACCTGGGCTTATGTGGGAGAAGATATCGACCCGGAAGATGGATACTTTTTAAAAGGATCTGATAAAAATATGTTCGCAACCCCTGAGGCAAAAGATGCAATGAATATGTTTGTGAAGCTCTATGAAGATGCTTCCCCACCCGACTCTGTCAGCTGGAGTTATCCTGAGATGGTTCAAGGATTTACATCCGGTGTGACGGCGATGTTAATCCAGGATCCTGAGGTCATCGTGACAGCAGATGAAAAAATGGAAGAGGGAACCTGGGATACAGCACCACTTCCACTGGGTCCTTCGGGAATAGCGCAACAGGCTGTGGGAGCAGCTGGATGGGGGATGACATCTTACTCAAAGCATAAGGATGAAGCCTGGAAGCTGATCGAGTATTTATCAAATCCAGAACAAAATCTATACTTTGCCAAAAACAATTCGCTTATTCCGATTCATACAACAGCTGCTGACGATCCGTTTTTCAAG
This sequence comes from Exobacillus caeni, assembly GCF_005747095.1. Lineage (GTDB taxonomy): Bacteria > Bacillota > Bacilli > Bacillales > Guptibacillaceae > Exobacillus > Exobacillus caeni. The sequence goes on from NZ_SWLG01000002.1 coordinate 72,676, forward strand.
GAAGGTTATTTTGAGTCCTATATCAAGATGAATGAAAACACAGAGCAGTACCGTGCTGTGAACCGTCCTGTTGATTATCAGGGATGGGGTGAATTCCGTGGGGATGCAGAAAAAGATATCCAGGCGTTATTACTCGAAAAGACTACTGTTGAAGATGTCCTGGAAAAATGGTCAGCATTCTGGAATGAACAAAAAGCCAATAAATAAGAAACAGAGGGCAGCTCAGTGCTGCCCTTTGGTGTAATAGGAGGAAATTATGGTAGACCCACAACCTCAACGAAAGCAAAACGTTGTTTCCCATAAACCATTTTTTACTTTTTCTAAAGAAGGTAAGTTCATTTTCTTATGCTTATTTCCAGCAATGTTACTTGTCAGTGTGTTCATTTATTATCCTCTGTTTAAAGGGGTGCTCATGGCGTTTCAGAATTATACGCTGTTCGATCTGAGCAATCGCGCTTTTATTGGGTTAGAGAACTTTAGGGCAGTTATATCAACTGCCGAGTTTTCCACTGTTGCATGGAACAGTGTCCTCTGGGTGTTCGTCTCCCTTTTCTTCCAGTTAACTCTAGGTTTTATACTCGCGCTTTTGTTGCGCAGGGCATTTAAAGGAAGGGGAATCTATCAGGCGTTTGTCTTTTTTCCATGGGCAATGTCTGGCTTTTTGATCGGCTTGATCTGGCGCTGGATGTTTAACGGGCAGAACGGAGTGATCAATGATCTGTTGTTAAGGACCGGGATTATCGAACAGCAGATACCTTTTTTATCAGATCCGAACTGGGCGATGATCTCGGTGATCATAGCGAACATCTGGTACGGTACGACCTTTTTTGCCATTATGATCTTAGCTGCCCTGCAATCTATCCCAGGGGAGTTATATGAGGCGGCCGATATGGATGGGGCGAATAAAATCCAGCAACTTACAAGTATTACGATTCCATTTATATTGCCTACCTTATTGGCAACAACCCTTCTTCGGGTCATATGGATCTTGAATTTTCCAGACTTGATTTACTCCATGACCAATGGCGGTCCAGCGGGTTCGACCCACATTATAACGACTTATATGATAGAGAAAATTATGTATGACCAAAACTATGGGGAAGCTTCTGCTATTGGAGTCATTATTATCTTATCGTTGTTATTGTTTGCGGTTTTCTTTTTACTTGTAACAAATTACAAGAAGGCGGGTGATTTTTAATGGGGCATGTTTTATGGGTCAGTATGAAACGAACCTTCCTTTTTCTTTTTCTAGTCACTACTTTGTTTCCTTTGTACTGGATATTCATCACATCACTTAAGCCACAAAAAGATATATTCACCTTTCCACTGCAATACTGGCCTGAAAATATTACTTTTGAACACTATGTTAATATGTTTAGCTTTTCGAACTTTCATTTGTACATAATGAATAGTTTAATAGTAGCAGTTGTTGCGGGTATTTTTGCTGTTATAATCTCTATGTTTAGCGGATATGTGCTTGCAAGGTATCAGTTTAAAGGCAAAAACCAGATTGTGCTGGCATTTTTTGTTACCCAAATGATTCCGCTGTTTATTGCACTTGCGCCACTCTACCTTTTAATGTCCAAGCTTAATCTATTAAACAAGTTGTCTGCTTTGCTTTTGATATATACCGTCATGATGATTCCTTTCTGTACTATCATTATGAGAGGTTTCTTTGAAAGGATACCAGCGAGTTTAGAGGAAGCGGCAATGATTGATGGGTGTACCCGAACACAGGCATTATTCAGGGTGATTTTTCCAGTAATGCTGCCTGGGATCACAGCTACGTTTATCTTTGCCTTTGTACAATGCTGGAACGAACTCTTCCTTGCAATTATGTTTATTGATGACGAATCTTCAAAAACAATACCGGTCGCTATGAATTCCTTTATTACAAAGTTTGATATAGATTGGGGAGCTATGTCAGCTGCCACCGTTCTTTCCGTTATACCGACACTGATCCTTTTCGCCTTTTTCCAAAAATATATTGTGGAAGGAGCTACTCAAGGGGCTGTTAAGGGATAAGAGGAAGGACAGGTGGAGAGGGACAAAGGGACAGGTTCCTAGTCCCATTTTAAGTGATGGATAATATAAAAGTATTGTTTCTACACAAACGCCGGGCATAAGTGAACTTTGACAATGCCTGGCGTTTTATTGATAGAGTTTTTTTAGTTGTATACTACTTTTAAAAGAATTTCAAAAATATTTTCTCTACGGAGTTACAAAGAAGCTTTCGTCAAAATGTTTTTGAGGAAGCTTTTGACTTTTGATGTTATTTATAGGTGTCTTCACGAGGTCTAATATCTATTATGATAATAATGTTTGCTTTTTAATTTAGGAGGGAGTTTATGGAGATATTTAGCAGCAGGATTTCTTAGTTTTATCATAAACTTATTCATTTAAGGTCTTCACGATCGTCTTTTAAATATCGATTTTAGCTTTTTTGTTGTAGGAATTTATTCCCTTTTATTGAATTAATAAGTAACCCTCTTTTACCCTTCTGTAAAACACATTTTAACCCCAAAATCTCATAACCCGTTTAAAGAAAGTCTTTCATTTTACTCCATATAAGTATTTTTAAACTCCTTTACTATCCAATTACATTTAAAACTCTAATAATCTCATTTCTTTTCAACAAATAAAGAGGTGATTCAGGCTTGCCTAGAAAGGCCAGGAGAAAGAGCAGTACTGGAATCTATCATGTCATTTTAAGAGGAATTAATAAACAAACAATTTTTGAGGAGGATGAAGACAAGCGCAAGTTTTTAGAGACGTTGAAGAAATATAAGAGAATCAGTCAATTTGAGCTATATAGCTACTGTTTGATGGATAACCATGTCCATTTATTAATTAAGGAGTCAGAAGAAACGGTTTCGAAAGCTTTGAAGCGAATCAGTTCCAGCTATGTGTACTGGTACAACATGAAGTATGAACGGATTGGCCATTTGTTTCAGGAGCGGTTTAAGAGTGAGACTGTTGAAACTCGGGCATATTTTCTTACATTAGGAGTTACAAGTAACAGTGTGTTACAGCGGATGGACAGGGAAGAAAGGGATAAAGTTTTAGCAAGGCTTAAGGAACTAAATGGTGTAAGCATAAGGCAGATATCCAGGATAACAGGGATTTCTAAAAGTGTTATTCATCGAACTGAATAGCTGGGACTGAGTGTGGGACTGAGGGACAGGTTCCTTGTCCCGAGTTTTTGGAAGGAAAGAGGACAGGTGCTTAGTTCCATTTACATCCCTATTTCGAACATAAGTCTAAATCAAACGTATGGTTAAGAGCTTGTTCCTTCTTCTTACGCTAATAGAGGGACAATCAGCCTGTTTCCTGCGCTTTCCTAGACGGTTATCTAAAGGTATGGAAAAAAGAATAAAAGGAGTAGCGGTTTATAAACTTACAGGAAGCAAAGTCTGGATAGGTCTTCCTCTCTCATTTGGAAGCTCATATGGATACGATGGAAAGAATCAACGGCCTGGAGGATCATCCAAATAGCTGGTAAAGCACCCGGCTTCATTAGAGAAGAGGATCATAACATTTCTTTATAAGCGTGTTATAATTTAAAATAGGAAACGGAGTGATTTAAGTGGAAGAAACTTTGAATCAGATACTTGGGGAACTTCAAAAACTTAATACTCAATTTGATAGTTTAGAGAAGGGTCAGCAAGAATTAAAAACAGATGTAACCGATCTTAAAATAGATATAACTGGTCTTAAAACCGATGTAACCGATCTTAAAACCGATGTAACCGGTCTTAAAACAGATGTAACCGATCTTAAAACCGATGTAACTGATCTTAAAACAGATGTAACCGATCTTAAAACCGATGTAACTGGTCTTAAAACCGATGTAACTGATCTTAAAACCGATGTAACTGACCTTAAATCAGGACAAGATCAGTTAAAACATAACCTAATTAATGGACTTGGACCATACTTTGAGCAAATTGAGAAACACATCGATACCAAAACTGATGAACTTAAAGATACATTAGAAGGCCAACAAAGAGTGATTGATACTTTAGCTGCTCGTTCTATTAAGCATGAGAGTGACATAAAAGATTTTAGACGCATAATGAAAAATCAATAAGAGGGATAAGTTATGGCGTCTGACCGAACAGAAGAAGAACAATCCGGTATTTGTTCTTGTGATGTTGATGGTGGAGGAAACGGGTATTTGTTAAAGAGAGCACTCGGGATGAAGCAGCTTTCAACGGTGTACTGTCTCAAAATGGTAGCGTGAAGCCTGTTGATGAAGAGAAAGTATTTGTTGGTTATAACAAAACCAGCAATGTCCCAGTTTTGAATATCCCTGAAAGAAAGAGAAGAGGAAAACCACCTTCTAGAAGCTGATATAGAGGATAGAGGGACAAGGGGAACCTGTCCCTGTGTCCAATTCACATGTTAAAAGGCCAGCCTCTTACCAAAAGAGACCGGCCTTTCATTTTACTTACTTAATAGATACATCATTAATCATCAACGTACCAGCAGGGTGCATCCAGAATCCTTTTACATTGTTTCCAAGTGCTACCAGGTCTTCATCGTTTCTAATAAAGATCATCGGAGCATCTTCCATTTCGATTTTCTGTGCTTTTGCATAAATTTCTTTACGCTTTTCAGGGTCAGATTCTCTACGCCCTGCATCGATTAGTTTATCAACTTCAGGGTTGCTGTAGAATGTACGGTTACCAGGATTTCCGATCGCTTCAGAATGGAACAAGAAATACTGGTTGTAGTCCGCATCACCTGTCATGTTAGACCATCCAAGGATGAACATATCGTGTTCGCCGTTGGCAGTTGCTTCAAGGTAAGCTCCCCATTCAAGTACTTTCACTTCAGCTTCGATTCCTACGCCTTTTAGCTGGGATTGAAGAACTTCAGCAAGGTCGACGCGTGCTTTGTTGTCGTTCGTCCAGATCGTTGTTTTGAAGCCATCTTTATAGCCTGCTTCAGCAAGTAATTCTTTCGCCTTGTTTACATCATATCCATAGCCTTCAAGGTTCGGGTTATGTCCCCATACTCCAGGTCCCATCGGTGCAGTTGCTTTTGTACCTACGTTATTATAAACGCCTTCTAAAATAACGTCAGTGTCAGTCGCAAGGTTGATCGCCTGTCTTACTCGAACATCGTCAAAAGGTTTCTTTTGGACGTTAAAGCCAACATAGTCGATTCCTAACCCTTCACTGCGGTTTAGCTTCATGGAAGAGCTTCCTTCGATTCGTTGTACATCTGTTACTGGTACAGGTTCAGCGATATGGGCTTCACCAGTTTCCACCATCGCGATACGAGTTGCGTCTTCTGGAATTACTTTAAATACTACTTGATCTACTTTAGCTTTTTTGCCCCAGTAGTCATCGTTTTTCACAAGGTTGATTTCCTGGCCAGGAGTCCATGAATCAAACTTGAAAGGACCAGTTCCGACCGGGTGTTGTCCAAGTGTGTCACCATATTTCTCGATTGCTGCCGGGCTGATGATGCCACCAGAGTAGTGAGCAAGATTAGCAAGCAGCGGTGCAAATGGATATTCCGTAATAAGCTGTACAGTGTAGTCATCCACTACTTTTACTTCTTTAATCATTTCAAAGAGTTTTGCACGAGGAGATGCGATCTCCGGGTCAAGAATTCGTTCGATCGTTTTCTTAACTGCATCTGCTTTAAATTCAGTGCCATCATGGAATTTAACTCCTTCACGAAGCTTGAATTCCCATGTTAAATCGTCGATCTTTTTCCATTCCGTAGCAAGAGCTGGTTGAATTTCCATGTCTTTATCTTGCTTAACAAGTCCTTCATAAATTTTTCCGTGGTAAACGTTAGCAGAAGGAATATCAGTTCCTTTATGTGGGTCAAGCTGTGTCGCATCTGATAATTCCGCGATGACTAATTTGCCACCATTTTTACCGCTCGCGCCGTCGGAACTTTTACCGCTGCTAGCTTCATTTGAACCCGTACATCCAGTCAAGACTGTTCCGATTATAAATAGAGCTGCAAGTAACAAAGACAAAGCTTTCTTTGATTGCATAGATGTGGCTCCCCTTTCTATTTTAAACAGGTAAGATTTGAAGTTCTTTTGTAGATTTTGTTAGGTTTTCATATCCGTCTTCGGTTATCACAAGCAAGTCTTCGATCCGAACACCTCCGAACCCAGGTATATAGATACCAGGCTCCACAGTAATAACCATTCCGGGCTGCAGAGCTGTTTGATCCATAGCTCGCATTACCGGCATTTCATGCACCGCAAGACCAATAGAATGTCCAAGGCTATGGCCAAAGTTGTCCCCATATCCTGCTTCACGGATAATCGACCTTCCGACCTCATCAAGCTCTGAACAAATCTTGCCTGGACCAATTGCTTTAAGCGAAGCCTCCTGGGCCTTCCTGACAATGTGATAGATTTCTAGCTGTTTGGGAGAAGGTTCACCGAGCACGACCGTTCTTGTGAAGTCAGAATAATAGCCGTTTACTCTTGCCCCGATATCCATCTTTACAAAATCGCCTTTTTTCACAATGCGTTCCGTAGCCTGTCCATGTGGAAGGCTCGCTCGTTCGCCTGATGCGATGACATGGTTCGCTTTAATTCCTTCCGCACCGGCTTTTCTCATATAAAACTCAAGCTCAAGCCCAATCTCTTTTTCGGACATACCCGGTTTAATAAAACCAAGAATATGGTCAAAGGCCTTATCACAGAGCGAGACGCCTTTTCGTAAGTAACAGATCTCTTCTTCATCCTTAATCATCCGAATATCATTTGCGATCGGTTCAATCGGAGTAAATGTATATGAAGGAAGAGCATTTGAAATTTCGGTATAGATATCGACGGGCATACTTCCGGATTCGATTCCTACGTTTGATCCTGGCAATGAGGATAACGCATTACTGATCTTTTCGTACATATTGCGTTGATGTTGAATAATCTCAAAATCCTTAGCTTCCTCTTCTGCCTGGTCTGTATAGCGAAAATCTGTATATAGATAACAGTTTTCTAAAGTTATAAGCAGCGCGCCGCTTGAACCCCTAAACCCTGAAAAGTAATATCGGTTTTCAGGAGAAGAAAGAATCACTGCTTCTATATTGCCCTCTGTCATTTTAGAACGAAGCTTTTCAATTCGCTTCACTTTTGTATTTACTGTTGTTTCCACCATTTGTTCCACCACCTTTCTGTTAGTTTCCCACCCGCAGTTGAATGGCTTAGACCAATTATAAGAAAATTTAGAATAAAATATTTACGTTTTCATTACTCAAATTTACAAAATGATTACTAAAAATTAAAAATACAACAAAAATTTATTATTTTCTGATAGTTTTACATTACAGACATACGAGGAGGGAGACATATGAGTAATCAAGCGGTCAAGATGGACAACCAACCATCACTGCAAGCACCGAAAAAGATTAAACCATCGCATCCCAAAGTGGAAAGATGGAAAGCGTTCTATAAACAGCTCAAAAAAAATAAAATGGCCATGGCCGGGGGAGCGATCATTCTTTTCTATTTAATACTTGCTGTCGCAGCGCCGGTTATCGCTCCGTATGACCCATTGGCAATCGACCTTGGAAATAAGCTCGCCACTCCATCATGGGAGCACTGGATGGGAACGGATGATAAAGGAAGAGATATTTTGAGCCGGATTTTATACGGTGCCCAGTTGTCACTTGGAGTCGGGGTTGTATCCGTTTCGATCGGGGCGTTCTTCGGAATTATCCTGGGTCTCTTTGCCGGATATTACGGAAAGTGGATCGATACATTCATTAGTAGATTTATAGATGTATTGCTGGCGTTTCCTGGTATTTTACTTGCATTAGCGATTATTTCCGCTCTTGGACCAAGCATGATCAATGTCATGATCGCAGTCGGAATTTTCTCTATCCCTACATTTGCAAGGATTGTCAGAGGTTCAACCTTATCAGTCAAAAAGATGGAATATGTCGATGCGATCCGTTCACTCGGTGCAAACGACTTTAAGATCATTTTTGTTCATATTTTGCCTAACATACTTTCTCCAGTCATCGTTCAGGGAACGTTAAGGCTTGCGACAGCTATATTGACAGCCGCGGGACTTTCTTTCTTAGGAATGGGAGCACAACCGCCAACGCCGGAGTGGGGTGCAATGTTGAGTTCAGGCCGAAACTTCTTATGGCAGGCTCCTCATTTAGCAACATTCCCTGGACTTGCGATCGCAACGATCGTACTTGGCTTTAACCTGTTTGGAGACGGACTCCGTGATGCATTAGACCCTAGATTGAAACAGTAGAGGAGGAAGAAGTAATGTTTGTTTTTATTGCACGACGAATCTTTCAGATGATTCCCGTATTGCTCGGGGTTACATTAGTGGTTTTTCTTATTATGCAGATGGTACCTGGTGACCCAGCTGTTCTATTGGCCGGGGAGAGTGCTTCAGATGAACAGGTACAACAGATCAGGAGCCAGCTTGGACTGGATGAACCTGTTGTTACCCAATACTTCACCTATGTGAAAAACGTCGCACAGGGGGATCTTGGTACATCAATCAGAACAAACCGCCCTGTGATCGATGAAATTCTTACACGTTTGCCAATCACGATTGAACTGGCATTCTGGAGCATCCTGGTAACGATTGTTCTGGGTTTGCTGGCTGGTATTATTTCAGCGACAAAACAGTATTCTTTTTCTGATATATCCTTGATGGTCGTAGCGTTATTGGGGGTATCGTTGCCGAACTTCTGGTTAGGTTTGATGCTCATTCTTTATTTCTCGGTTAAAATACAAATCTTTCCGGTTTCAGGCTGGGGGACGTTCATGCATGTTATCCTTCCGGCGCTTACGCTTGGAACAGGCGGTGCAGCGATTGTAGCCCGTATGACACGATCAAGCATGCTGGAGGTTATTCGACAGGATTACATTAGAACAGCAAAAGCAAAAGGGGTAAAAGAACGGATCATCGTTTATAAACATGCTCTTAAAAACGCCCTGATCCCTGTTATTACAGTAGTTGGTTTGCAGTTTGGAGCTTTGCTTGGCGGAACCGTGTTAACCGAAACAGTATTTGCGATCAACGGTATCGGAAGACTCATTATCGATGCGATCCGGATGAGGGATATGCCTGTCGTACAGGGAACGATCCTAGTAGTGTCGATTATTTTCGTGCTCGTTAATATGATAGTCGACATATCTTACCGATTCCTGAATAAACGGATAGATCTCAACTAAAGGAGGGACACCATGAATAAACAAGATCAAGATGTGCTGGTGGTTAAAAATTTAAAGACCCATTTCTTTACGGAAGATAAAGTAACAAAAGCAGTAGACGGAGTGGATTTTAAAGTGAAGCGCGGAGAAACGCTGGGGATTGTCGGAGAGTCCGGCTGCGGAAAAAGTATGACTTCTTTATCGATCATGCGCCTTGTCCCTTCTCCGCCTGGAAAAATTGTTGATGGTGAAATTTTGTTTAAAGGTGAAAACCTGCTGGATAAATCGGAAGAAGAGATGAGAAAAGTTCGAGGAAATGAAATTTCGATGATTTTTCAGGAGCCGATGACATCGCTCAATCCGGTTTATACAGTGGGAGAGCAGATCGCAGAGGCGATTCGCATCCACCAGAATGCAGGCAAAAAAGAAGCATGGAATAAAGCTGTCGATATGCTGAAGTTGGTCGGCATGCCGTCGCCGGAAAAGCGTGCAAAGCAAGAGCCGCATGAGTTGAGTGGTGGAATGAGACAGCGGGTTATGATCGCGATCGCATTAGCGTGTAACCCGGAGCTCCTAATCGCGGATGAGCCAACGACAGCACTGGATGTAACGATCCAGGCACAGATCCTCGATTTATTGAAAAAACTCCAAAACGAGCTTGGGACAGCGATCGTAATGATCACCCACGATCTGGGAGTGGTAGCGGAGACGTGTGACAAGGTAGCGGTTATGTATGCCGGAAAAGTCGTAGAGTATACAGATGTAGATTCGCTGTTCGAAAATCCAAAGCACCCTTATACAGAAGGGCTCCTCAACTCGATTCCAAAGCTTGATGAGGACGTGGAGGAGCTGCAGGCGATAAGAGGAAGTGTACCGAGTCCGAGCGATCTGCCGAAGGGCTGCCTGTTTGCACCGAGATGTCCATATGCCAGAGAGCTTTGCCACCAATCACTGCCTGATTTGACGGAAATGGATGGAGAAATAAAGGTAAGATGCTGGATGCATACTGAAGAATGGAAGCGAGAAGATACTCCTATCACCAACGATAAGGACCAGACTGACTCAGATAAGGGGGTAACGTTATATGCAGCTGGAAACAGTTAAGAAAGTAAAGAAGCCGTTATTACAAGTGAATGATTTGAAACAATACTTCCCGATAAAAGGGGGATTGTTCGGTAGGACCGTGAACCATGTGAAAGCAGTAGACGGCGTGAGCTTTGATATTTATGAAGGCGAAACGGTTAGTATCGTTGGAGAGTCAGGCTGCGGGAAGTCTACGACCGGCAGGGCCATCCTTCGCCTTGAAGAACCGACAGATGGAAAGGTTACGTTTCAAGATAAGGACTTGCTCGGTTTAAGTAAACGGAAGATGAGAAACATGAGGAAAGACCTCCAGGTTATTTTTCAGGATCCATACGCTTCCTTAAATCCACGGCAAACGGTAGGGAGAATTTTGGAAGAAGCGTTAGAAATTTTAAACGTTGTCCCTAAAAAGGAACGTCCACAGCGAGTAAAAGAGCTTTTAGAACAAGTAGGCCTTCAGGCTGAATTTGCGGATCGTTTCCCACATGAATTTAGCGGAGGCCAGCGTCAGAGAATCGGAATCGCCCGTGCATTAGCGGTGGAGCCTAAGCTAATCATATGTGATGAGGCAGTTTCTGCGCTTGATGTTTCCGTACAGGCACAAATCTTAAATTTATTGAAAAAGCTGCAAAGGCAATATAACCTCACCTATCTCTTTATCTCCCACGATCTGGGTGTTGTTCGTCATATTTCGGACCGGGTAATCGTGATGTACCTCGGCAGGGTAGTAGAGATCGCGGATAAAAAATCGTTGTTCGAGAATCCGCAGCATCCTTACACGAAGGCGTTGTTATCAGCGATTCCAGAGGCGTCCCGCAAACGAAAGAAGGAGCGGATGATCTTAAAAGGAGATGTGCCATCACCGATCGACCCTCCGACAGGATGCCGGTTCCATACGAGATGCCCGCTTGCGACGGAGCAATGTAAGGTGAAGACACCAGAAGTGAGACAGGTTGGACCAGAGCATTTTGTAGCATGTGATGTGATCTAGCTGGAATGAAATGTTCCTATTATCTGTTTGCTGTGCTTCCTGATGTTATTTTAGGTATGCTATACTATTAAAAAAATTTAGGCATGTGATCCGAGATGATAACCTTCAATGCTTTTACAACTTTAGTTATTTTTTCCATCTTAGCTCCGATTGCCGGGGCTGTATCTCTTTTATTCATGCTCGCGTTTGAAAGGGAAATCAACTTTTTAAAAAGCGAAAATACGAAAGTCAGGCTTGAAAAGGATTTGCAGCAAAGTGAATACATGCAGTTAAATCAACAGATTCAGCCGCACTTTCTGTTTAACAGCATGAACCTGCTGCTCGGTCTGGCAAGGCTAAAGAAAATGCCGGAACTTATCGAGGTGCTTGAACACTTATCGATTTTCTTACGGTTTAAGTACCGGGTGAAGGAACAATTGATTCCCCTTTCAATGGAATTGGAGCACACGGAACATTACCTTGGGATTCAAACAATCCGGTTTGGTGAGCGGCTCAAGGTCACCATGGACATTAGAAATGAAGATGTGAAACGTGGCCTCATCCCTCCTTACATGCTTCAGACCCTGGTTGAAAACGCCTTTAAACATGGTTTGGAGAAGAAGATGGGAGAAGCTCACGTTACGGTCATCCTTTCTCTGGCAGATGACAATAATATCGTTTTAACCGTGAAGGACAATGGGGTCGGCATACAAAATGGCCATGAAAAGCTGAGTGATGGACATGGGTTGACTAATGTTAGAAGAAGGTTGGGTTATCTCTTTGGAAGCGGGGCTTCTATCGCACTTTCCAACAATCCTGATGGAGGTGCTATGGTGGTGGCATCCTGGCCTTTTAAAACAGAATTACAGCAGGTGATAAAATGAACGTTTTGTTAGTGGATGATGAACCGTTTGTCTCAGAACAGTTAGAAATGATGATCAAACCGATCTGCCCTTTCTGGAATCTCTATAAAGCTTACGACAGCAGCCAGGCTCTAAAACTAAGCCAGGATATCCAGTTTCAGCTTGCATTTTTGGATATCGAGATGCCGGGAAAGTCAGGACTGGAACTGGCTAAAGAATTAAAGGAACAATTTCAGGGTTTAAACATTGTTATTTTAACAGCTTACCAGGATTTTGATTATGCACAGCAATCAATTAAAATCGGGGTATCTGATTATTTGACGAAACCAATAATTGAAAGTGAACTTAAAGAGGTTATCAAACGGTATGCCAATGAGGTTGATTATACATCTTATTCCAAATTGATCAAAGATACGCTGCAAATCGTACATGAACGGTATGGAGAAAAGCTTAACCTCTCCATTATTGCAGGGGATGTTCACGCTAACTCTTCCTATTTAAGCAGAAAGTTTAGCGATGAAGTCGATATGCCTTTTTCCGACTACTTAACAAACTACAGAATTGAAATGGCGAAGTCCCTGCTTGAGAACAGCAGCCTCAGTGTTTCTGAAATCGCTGTGCGAACAGGATTCAGCAGCCTCCATTACTTCAGTACGATGTTTAAGAAAAAGGTTGGAATAACTCCTAAAAAGTATCGAGAAGAAGGAACGTAAATTGAAAGATGTTCAGAACCAGGGTCCGGTGATGTCAGGGATCGCACTGAGTGCTATTTATTTAATCGCCAGGTGGGTTACAGGATACGTTCTGCTGATTGGGCCTGAAGCGATGATAACCGTTGGATTGTATGCCGGAGTAGGAGTAGCCCTGTTTGGTACGCTTTCCTTTATCCTATTTTCTCCAATCGCAAAGCAAGTACGAACCCAATATTCGGATTATGGAAATTTGCGAGAATTTCTTAGTGACAATATGAGTGAGCACGGGAGCAAGGTTATGAGAATGATTATTTTTGGAATCGGATTCACCGGGCTTGTTCTTCAGGCGATTGCTGGCGGAACCGTCTTGTTTGCGATTTTTAACATTCCTGTTTCTCTGGCTACACTTATATACTTACTTGTTAGTTATTTGTATTCCATCATTGTCGGCGGCGAACGGCTTCGAAAATACAGGCCTTATAACGTAGGATTTTTATATTTTTTACTCATTATTTTATTGATCTATTTTTTTATCCTGGATGGAATTGAAACTGCCTTTGCTGGTATTAGGCTCTACCACCCTTATCTGCTTATTTTGAATTGGCCGGAAATGCTTGTGTTTATTGGAGCGGGTGCTCTGGTTATGCTTGGCCAGCTCATTGTCGATCCGGTGACATGGCGGCAGGTCTTCCAAACTGAAAAGGAGAAGGCAGGTAAGACGTTTCTTTTTACAAGTGCTATTTGGGGCACGATACCGCTTGCTTTTTCGATTATGTTTGTAACGGTCATTTCTACAGGCGGATTCACAAATATGTATGGCGTTCTTGATCAGTTTTTTGCTCATATAAAACTGCCTGCCCTATTTGTTTTGTTTTCCTTATTATTGCTGTTAATTTTGTTCTCGACGTTTAATTCTGTGCTGCTTGAAGTTTCAAAAACCCTTAAACCCAAACAGACCCGTGGCTCTGTCGTAAAGCAGTATTTTTGGTTAGTGATTCCGGTCGCAGTTGTTTGTATTGCCCTTTTAGAATTTCGAGAGGAAGGGTTGTTAGAGCTTTTTTATGAGTTTGGAATTTTTTATGCGGCAGCAATAAGCCCTATATCGATAATGGTATATAAAAAGGAAAAAGGAGATTTGAAGGTCCCTGTATGCATTTTATCAGGGGCTGTAATCGGTTATTTTTCTTTATTATTTCTGAATGTATATGGATCCATTTTTATAAGCGCTTTATTTTCGCTTCTTATTTCATTAGCTTTAATGAACAGGGATATTAGGCAGCAAATTTAAAAATAAAAAATTGGGAGTGGAGACGATGCAACAAGATCATCTATTTTATCCTTATAATTCACAGCGAAACACAACAATAGCAAAAAAAGGTATGGTCGCAACCTCACAGCCGCTCGCAGCTCAGGCAGGTCTGGATATTATAAAAAAGGGCGGGAATGCGATCGATGCAGCGATTGCTACTGCGGCATGTTTAACGGTAGTGGAACCAACTTCTAATGGAATAGGCGGGGACGCATTTGCGCTGGTATGGACGAAAGGAAAGCTTCACGGCTTGAATGCAAGTGGACCTTCTCCAAAGAACATTTCGATCGACGCTGTTAAAGAACGAGGATACGAAGAGATTCCAAAGCACGGCTGGATCCCTGTAACTGTTCCTGGAGCACCGGGAGCATGGGCAGAGCTATCAAAGCGCTTTGGGAAGCTTCCTTTAACGGAGGTGTTAGCACCAGCAATCGATTATGCTGAGAATGGCTATCCGATTTCACCCATTCTCGGAAAGTACTGGAAAAGCGCAGTGAACAAATTCAAAGAGATCTTATCAGGTGCGGAATTCGACAGTTGGTTTGAGACGTTTGCTCCTGATGGAAAAGCTCCTGAGATCGGTGGGATTTGGAAGTCTCCAGGCCATGCTGTAACATTGAGGTCTATTGCAGAAAGCAATGCTGAATCGTTTTATCAAGGTGAGCTGGCAGAAAAAATAGAACAGTTCTCCAAAGAATACAATGGTTTTATTACAAAAGAAGACCTTGCTTCATTCAAACCAGAATGGGTAGATCCTATTAAAGTGAATTATCGAGGCTATGATGTGTGGGAAATTCCTCCGAATGGCCAGGGGCTAATTGCTTTAATGGCGCTAAACATCCTTAAAGAATATGAGTTTGACCAAAAAGAATCTGTCGACACGTACCATAAGCAGATGGAAGCTATGAAACTAGCATTTATGGACGGCCAAAAATACATCACAGAAGAAAGTGAAATGTCTGTGAAGGTAGAGCAGTTGTTGTCTGAACAATACGGAGAAGAGCGCAGGTCTCTGATTGGGGAAGAGGCACTTACTCCAGAACCGGGAACGCCGCCTAAGGGAGGAACAGTTTATCTCGCAACTGCGGATGAAGAAGGCAATATGGTTTCGTTTATCCAGAGTAACTACATGGGATTCGGTTCAGGACTTGTGGTGCCAGGCACCGGGATCGCACTCCAAAACCGCGGTCACAACTTCTCACTAGATCCAGAACATGATAATCGGTTGGAGCCCAGCAAGAAAACGTACCATACGATTATCCCGGGATTTATCACAAAAGGCGACCAGCCGGTGGGATCGTTCGGAGTGATGGGCGGATTTATGCAGCCGCAGGGGCATGTTCAGGTAGCGATGAATACGATCGATTTCCACCTCAATCCGCAGGCCGCGTTAGATGCACCAAGATGGCAATGGCTTGAAGGGAAGAAGATTGCAGTTGAAAATAATTTCCCTACCCATATTGCACAGGCGTTAGCTAGAAAAGGACATGACATTCAAGTAGCTCTTGATTCCGGTTTGTTTGGCAGGGGACAGATTATCTGGAGAAACCCGGACAGCGGAGTCCTGTTTGGCGGAACAGAATCAAGAACAGATGGAAGTGTCGCGGCGTGGTAATGGAAAGCAGAAAGGAAGCCCTGGAACCGACAATTAAGAATCGATCCCCGAAGTTGTCCCTTCCCCAAAAACAGGGCCAGTTGTTCTGGGCATTCTTTAAAGTAGGAATGCTCGGCTACGGGGGAGGCCCATCTTCTATACCTCTTGTTCATAAAGAGGTTGTTGAGAACTATAAATGGATGAACGATGATGAATTTGGGGATACGTTGGCACTCGCAAACACCCTGCCAGGACCAATCGCTACCAAGATGGCAGGTTACATTGGATATAAAGTAGGCGGGATAACTGGTTTGATCAATGCTGTTGCAGCAACGATCATTCCGACAATCTTTTTGATGGTTATCCTTTTAACCTCATTGTCCACGTTTAAAGACCAGCAGTGGGTAGCAGGAATGGCGCAGGCAGTCGTTCCCGTCGTAGGAGTAATGCTCGCGGTGCTTACCTGGCAGTTTTTTAGTAAAGCTAAAGGTGGTCTTGGTTGGACTGGCAGTATAATACTTGTACTGGCAAGTATTATGGCAATCGAGTTCTTAGGCATTCATCCGGGTGTTGTTATCTTCGTATTATTAGTCGCGGCTTTTATCAAAAAGGACAAAGAGGCTGGAAATGAAAAGAGTGGTGAAACGTCATGATCTATTGGCAGATTTTCCTGGCATTTTTCATTCCCGGAATATTGGGGTACGGAGGCGGACCGGCTTCGATTCCTCTTGTAGAAAATGAAGTTGTTGACCGCTTTGGATGGATGAACGTCAACGAGTTTAGTGAAGTGCTTGCGATGGGGAATGCACTTCCCGGTCCGATCGCCACTAAAATGGCAGGATACATCGGATTTGAACAGGGCGGTGTGCTTGGAGCAATCGTCGGAGTATTCGCTACAGTAGCACCATCGCTTATCTTGATGGTCGTTCTGTTGGGCATACTTTATAAATTCAAAGATTCGCCAAAAGTGAAAAGGATGACATTATTTATCCGCCCGACGATTGCAGTATTACTTGGCGTGATGGCTTATGAATTTTTTAAAAGCTCTTACGAAGGAGCTGGTTTGCTGCAAACAGCTTTTCTAATAGTCGCAAGCTACCTTCTTCTAGAGAGGTTTAAAGTCCATCCTGCGTTTGTAATCATGGGAGCGTTAGGTTATGGAGCGGTTTTCCTGGGAGGTATAATATAAGAACACACCCCTTGATCAGAGGGGGACAAAGGGACAGGTACCTTGTCCCAGGGCTGGTTAGCATGTTCAGGTGAGTAATGTTGATGAACCAAACAATAAAGATTTTTTCGAACAGAGGCCTCAATCAAACATTTGATTGAGGCCTGTGTTCGTTTTAAATAAATTATTTTTTTCCTTCAACTAAGGGACAAGGAACCTGTCCCTATGTCCCAAGAACACTAAAAAGACGATCAACAGCTTCAGCTATCTTTTCCTCCTGAATGTTAGCAAACCCGATAATTAAATCGATCTTATTATTACTTTCGTATTCTTTCTCTAGTAAAAACCGTTTCATTGTATAGATTTCTAGTTTTTGTTCCTTGGCCCTTGTTTCAATTTCTTCATAGCTTTTTGTGGTTTTAAAGTGGGCTAGTAGATGGAGGCCGGCTGGTATGTCATCGATTTCCACATTGCTTTTAAAACGATCCTGAAGCTCTTTTATTAACATTTTTCTTTTCGTTTCGTAAAGATGGTTCATTCTTTTTACGTGTCTGCTGTACTCTCCGTTTTCTATAAAATAGTGTAAGGTGAAAAGGTTTAAGGAGTTGCTGGATTGGATTAAATCGGTATGGTATCGACGGAACTCTCTTAATAAATCAGGCGGCAGTACCATGTAGCTAATGCGTAAGCCGGGCAACATCGTTTTAGAAAAAGAGCCGGTATAAATAACCCGCTGATTGCGGTCTAAGCTTTGTAAGGCAGGAATACTGTCTGTTTTATATTTAAATTCACTATCATAATCATCTTCTACAATATACCGATCGCCAGAAGAAGCAGCCCAGTTTAAAAGCTCGATCCGTCTGGATATAGGCATTATTTTACCGGTAGGAAACTGGTGGGACGGAGTGACGAACGTGAAATCTGCTGTTAAAGAGTCAACTTCCTCTATCTTAATCCCCCTGTCATCGAGACCGACAGGATTAACGTTAAACCCCATTTTCTTTAATAAAGAATATAATCGAAAGTACCCGGGGTCTTCTAACGCAACAACTGCGTTATTATTTTGTGTTACCATTAATTGTTGTATCAATGACATGGTACCAGAGCCGAGCACCACTTGTTCCGGTTCACAGATAACTCCTCTTGTTAGAGCTATCAAACGGCAAATGGTTCTCCTCACAATATAAGGACCCTGGGGATTAGGGATTTCAGAGAGTTCCCTTTTGTGCAGGCTTAGAGCTTTTTGCTGGCACTTTAACCATTCTTTGAATGGAAATAGTGAAATATCTGCCGTCATATGGGAAAGTGACAGCCATCCTTCGTGATTCTTACTCTTCTCTTTAAGGTCTTGAGGCAACGGTTTTTTTATAGAGTTCTCATTGTGTAAAAAACGAGTGATGCTTTCTACATAATATCCTTTTCTCTCAGAAGTATAGATATAGCCTTCAGCAAGCAGTTGTTCATAGGCATTCATCACGGAATTCACACTAACATTTAATTGGTCTGCGAGATTTCTTTTAGATGGAAGTTTTTCGTCTGGCTTCATTCTCCCTTCTAAAATATTTACCTTGATTCCCTCGTAAATCTGCTGATAGATGTAGTTTTGATTCGATTGTTTATCTATCTTTACATAGATCATAATTATCCCTCTTCAACTGGTACCTTATTTTTTTCATAATTGGTACTTTTCATTATACCAAATCACTGTCATCATGAAAGTAAGAATAGAATGATGAAGGAGGATTACCATGACCAATACGACTTTAACGACGAAAGAGTTGCAGGAAAAGAGAAAGAAGTATGTTCCAAAAGGTGTGAGTAACGGCAATTTGAATTTTGCAGACCATGCTTCAGGAGCAACGATCACTGATATCGAAGGGAACGACTGGATCGACTTCGCGGGGGCGATCGGCACATTGAACGTTGGCCACAGCCATGCTAAGATCACCGAGGCTGTAAAAAAACAGGTGGATAAATTCTTGCATCCCGGATTCAATGTGATGATGTACGAAGGATACATTACGCTTGCTGAGAAATTGTGCCAGCTTACACCCGGGGATTTTGATAAGCAGGCTATTTTCTTCAATTCAGGAGCAGAAGCTGTTGAGAATGCTATAAAAGTTTCCCGTCGGTATACAGGAAGACAGGCTGTCGTTTCTTTTGTTCGCGGTTATCATGGAAGAACAAATCTAACGATGGGCATGACCAGTAAAGTAAAACCATACAAGTTTGGTTTTGGACCATTCGCACCTGAGATTTACCAGGCACCGTTCCCTTATTTGTATCATGAACAAAAGGAAATGACAGAAGAAGCATATATCGATCTAAAGATTGAAGAGTTTAAAGACTTCTTTATTACTACAGTCGCTCCAGAGACCGTTGCGTGTGTGGTGATGGAACCGGTTCAGGGTGAAGGCGGGTTTATTATTCCTCCGAAAAAATTTGTTCAGGCTGTTAGTGAATTCTGTAAAGAACACGGTATTGTCTTTATCGCCGATGAAATTCAAACCGGATTCGGCCGGACAGGAAAACTTTTTGCAGTTGAACATTTTGATATAATCCCTGACTTGATCACTGTATCCAAGTCTTTAGCAGCAGGGTTGCCTTTAAGTGGCGTTGTTGGAAAAGAGGAGATTCTAAACGTTGCCGACCCGGGTGAATTAGGTGGAACCTACGCTGGGAATCCTGTGGCCTGTGCTGCTGCACTCGCTGTCATCGAAGTGATAGAAGAAGAAAATTTGCTTGAAAAAGCAGAAAACATTGGGAAGAAGATCGAATACAAGCTAAAGGAACTAGAGGAACAGCATGACTTCGTTGGCGAGATCCGGCGCCTCGGTGCGATGGTTGCTGTTGAAATCATCGAAGACCGTACCACTCAAAAACCGGACAAAGCAAAAACAGCAGAGATTGTGAAGTTTGCGAATGCAAATGGCCTCTTACTTCTATCTGCCGGAACAAAAGGTAATGTCATACGTTTTCTTGCACCGTTAGTCATCACAGAGGATGAATTAGCGAAAGGGTTATCGATCTTAGAGAAAGCATTTCAATCATAATGACAGAGAAGCGGGGTACGTCCAGATGACAAAGTCTTTCAAGGTAAAGAATCCGGCCACAGGCGAGCTGGTTTCGGAAGTGAATATCAACTCAAAAGAAGAGATAGAACAAGCATTGGAGAATGGGCACCTAAGCTTTAAAAAGTGGTCCAAAATTAACGCTCATACACGATCAGGCTATTTAAAAGATTGGTCCAACAAAATTCAGGAGAATAAAGAAGAACTAGCAAAGTTAATGACCTTAGAAAATGGCAAGCCACTAAAAGAATCCCTTGGCGAGGTTGACTATGCAACTAGCTATATCGATTGGTATGCAGAAGAAGCCAAACGAATATACGGACGAACCATTCCGGCTGCTGCTGAAACGAAGCGCATTATCGTTAGTAAGCAAGCGATCGGACTAGTCGCTGCAATTACACCATGGAATTTTCCGGCAGCTATGATGACCAGAAAAGCGGCCCCTGCGTTAGCGGCAGGGTGTACATTCATTGTTAAACCAGCAGAAGATACACCACTCACTACAATTAGATTAATCGAACTGGCCCACGAAGTTGGAATTCCGACTGATGTCATCCAGTATGTGATTGGTGATGGAAAAGAAGTCGGCGAAATGTTCACGAGCAGCGAATATGTACGGAAGATTACATTTACCGGTTCCACACCTGTAGGGAAGTCCCTGATCAAAAATAGTGCGGATACGATCAAACATGTCACAATGGAGCTTGGGGGACATGCGCCTCTTATCGTAGCGCAAGATGCTGATCTAGACTTTGCCGTGAGTCAAACAATCGCTTCGAAGTTCCGTAATGCCGGTCAAACGTGTGTATGTGCTAACCGAATCATCGTACATGAAGAGGTAGTAGAGGCGTTCTCAGAAAAACTGGCAGAAGAAGTTAAAAAATTAAAAGTCGGTAATGGACTGGAAGAAGATGTCCAAATAGGGCCTATCATTAATGAAAAAGGATACGAAAAAGTCGTTTCGCAAATCGAGGAAGCGATTGAAAAGGGCGCAGAAGTTCTTACTGGAAATGAGTACAACGTGGATAAAGAACAAGGTTGTTTTTTCGTATATCCAACAGTGC
The DNA here is from genome assembly GCF_005747095.1 of Exobacillus caeni. Lineage (GTDB taxonomy): Bacteria > Bacillota > Bacilli > Bacillales > Guptibacillaceae > Exobacillus > Exobacillus caeni. The sequence continues at coordinate 93,653 of NZ_SWLG01000002.1, forward strand.
TGAAAAACGTTGATTCAACGATGAAAATCATGCAAGAAGAAACGTTTGGACCGGTAGCTCCAATCATCAGTTATAAAGATTTAGAAGAAGCGGTTACGATTGCGAATAATACTCCGTATGGACTTGCAGCCTATTTCTTCACAAATGATTATAAAACAGGAACGTACTTACATGATCACTTAGACTTCGGCATTGTAGGGTGGAACGATGGTGCCCCATCTGCTGCCCATGTTCCATTCGGTGGAATGAAAGAAAGCGGACTTGGACGTGAAGGCGGTATCGAAGGGATCGAGCCATATTTAGAAACGAAATATTTATCGATTGGAAATCTATAAACCTAGGGACATAGGGACAGGTTCCTTGTCCCAGCAAATCTCCAGTACTAAAAATCATTTAAACGAAAGCTGAGAACACACGCCTTGATCAAACGAATGATTAAGGCGTGTGTTCGTTTAAATATTTCATTTCTCAGTAAAAACGCAAAATAATCCTGTATGCCTTTTTGATTCTAATCCATCTCCACTGCAACCGCTCTAACTGGCGATCCGTCAAGTCCCTGTAATTTTAAAGGTAGAGCTATGATAAGCGGATCAGGAAAATCGATTTTATCAAAGTTACAGAAATTCTCTCCGATGATTCCGTTTACCCCTGTGATTGCATCGTGTACAGGGAAAGCCGATCCGTCTGGTGGATCCACGTTTAATGCGTCGATGAAGAAAGTCCTTACTCCTTTTTCTAGCAGGTGAGTGATGATTTCAACAGAGAGATAAGGATGGTTAAAGTATGTTTCGGTACCAATAAATTGCGACCATCCTGTTTGGAAGAGAACGATGTTTTCTGACCTTATATTTTCCAGCTGTTCGGCAACATCTGCAAATGTAATCTCCTCACCTGGCTTTTTTCCTCTCACATCGAGTACAACGCCACGTCCCATGAATTTCACCAGATCTGATTCGTCGATCCGATCGCCTTCCTGCTGAAAGTGGTAGGGAGCATCTACATGTGTTCCGGTATGCGACCCGATATTCAAGGAAGTGACCTGGTAGCCGTCTTTTGCCAGTTCTGCAGCAGGGGTGATGTTCGGCACGGGGTCTCCGGGATAAACAGGGGTTTCAGTTGTTATTGGAATAGATAGATCGATAATTTTTTTGAACAAATTGTTTCCTCCTTATCAAAGGATGAGGGACAAGGGACCTGTCCCTCTGTCCCTCCTACGTCTCATATACGTCGGTTCTTCGTTCTTCCAGCATTGTGAAGAAGCTTTCCTTGATTTCTTTTCGCCATTCTTCATCCAGGGTTGCTGTAATGAGTGTGTCTTCGTATTTAGCTGCAGTCTTAATCGTTTGCCCGTCCGGTCCGTATATGGCTGATTTTCCAAAAAAGGTTAATTCCCCGGATTCGCCTACATGGTTGCAAGCTGCGACATAGACGGTGTTATCGATTGCTCTGGCCGCACCGAACTGGGTGAAAGGAGCATCGTACGGATCTTCCCAGGCGCTCGGTGCAATCAGAATGTCAGCGCCCTTAAGGGCAAGGGCACGTGAAAGTTCAGGGAAGGCCAGGTCCCAGCAAATCATAAGCCCGATTTTTCCGATATCGGTCTGAACCGTTACAAGTTCTGATCCGGCAGTGAAAATTCCTCTTTCTAAGGGAGTAAGATGTATTTTGCGATAGTTAGCTTCAGCATTTCCGTCGGGACCCACCAGTTGGATTGCATTATAAATTTTTCCTTCCGTATCTTTTTCTACATATCCGTAAACGATGTTTACCTCATATTGTTGAGCTGCTTTCCGCATTCTTTGAGAGATGGGTCCGTCTTGTGTTTGTGCAAGTTCTTTTATTTCTGAAGTAAGAAAATAGCCAGTGGCAGCGAGCTCCGGAAAAATGATCAAGCGTGTCTCCGGGTGAGCAATTTTACATTGGTTGACCATGTCTTCCATTTTTTTTATGTTGGAAGCAATGTCACCATTTTGAAAAGCTGCCTGTGCCACAGTAATTTGTTGCGTTTTCATGTTCTATGCCTCCAGCTTATTTGGGATTTCTGGCTCGCTCTTTTTATGGCTAGAAAGTTGCCCGGATGCAGCCATTATTCCGTAGTAAAGACCTCCTGACAGAAGGAAAGTAAGGATTGTAGCTCCGATGCTAAGAGGTTGTACATACGTAAAATAATAAGCGAAAACTGCACCGAGAATGTAAGTGACATAAGCAGCTATATTGATTCCTTTTTGATAGCGGTAAAGCCCTTTGTTGTCATAGGCTATATCCTCTGCATCATAGTGGCCTTTTTTCACTAAGAAAAAGTCCGCTAACACAATAGAAAAAACCGGGATAAACAATGTTGCGATCAATAAGATAAAGTTGAAGAAGTTAGCCATCAGCGTCTCTTTTAAAAGTGCACCAAGCGTACACATGATACCTAAAATAAGCGCTGGTTTCCAGAAACCTGTTTTTGGAAGCACGTTCATGATCGACATTGTCGCACTGTATAGCGCCATCACATTCGTTGAAAGTACTGAGAAGAAGACGACAATTGAAGCGACGAGCCCAAACCCGTATGCAGAAAGAAGAACGGTAGGATCATAGGTTTGTTCCATGTTCGACAGGATACTGAATCCGCTTACAACTGCTCCCAGACCCATTGCGATGAGAGAAGCTAGCAGGTATCCGGAATAAGTAGCCCACATGCCGGTTTTTACAGATTTGCAATAGCGATTAAAGTCACAAACGCTGGACATCCATGAGAACGCAGTTGCGACTACGATATCGAATGCAATGATACCAGAAACTGCAGGATTTTCGCTTACTTCCATTTGAACGAGGGAAGCGACATTATAGGTTGTGAATAGCTTTGCAAACACTACTGCAGATAAAATCAGCATTGCAACGGAAACCCATTTTTCTATGCTCTCAACGCCTCTGTGGCCGTAAATTGTGATCCCTACAACTAGAATCTCTGTCAGGACAACAAACAGGTTAATGTTACTGTAACCTGTAGTATATTCGATGGCATAGTTTAAGCTCAATCCTGCCATATAGGCCTGGATCCAGCTCCATCCAATAAGGACGATGGTGTTAACGATGGCCGGGAGTACTGCGCCCTTTTGTCCGAAAGAAGCTCTCGTCATAACCATCGTCGGCAATCCGGTCCTTGTTCCGATGCTCCCTGTTAAGGCGAGTGGAATTGCGCCGATCGCAGAACCGATTAAAATCGCCAGCATAGCATTTGTAAAAGAAATATCTGGAACAAACATCATCCCTGTCATAACGGATGTGATGACCACGTTGGCAGCCAGCCATAGCGCGAATGTGGAAAAGAAGTTCATACTCCGTTCACTTTTTGATGTCGGACTAATACTGTCATGACCAAATCGTTCGGTAAATTGACTCATATTATTTCCCCCTGGTAATTTAGTTTTAATATTCTGAACATTACGGTTGTGAAAATGAAGCAGGTTCCGTGTTCCCTTATACACGGAACCGTTACTTTTAAAAGTTATACCAGTCAGCTCTTTGCAAGATTCCGGAAGTATTGATATGTTTTACCTCTCTAAATCCGGCAAGGCCATGTGGACCAAGCTCCCGACCGATACCGCTCTGTTTATATCCGCCCCATGGTGCATCAACATACGGCGTATGGTAGCTATTGATCCATATTGTTCCTGCTTTAAGCTTTGATGCTATTTCTTCGGCTTTTCTTACATCCGCAGAAAGTATTCCGGCAGCGAGACCGTATTTTGTACCGTTAGCGAGTTTGACCGCTTCCTCATCGCTTTCAAAACTTTGAACGGTAACCACTGGACCGAAGATTTCTTCCTGTACGATTCGCATCGACTGGTTTACGTTAGTGAAAACAGCAGGAGAAAGGTAGAATCCTGATTCCGCCAGCCGTCTTCCGCCGGTTAATAATGTTGCTCCTTCTTGTTGTCCAACATCGATGTATTGTTCGATTTTATCTAAATGATCCTTGCTGATTACAGGACCCATTTCTGTCTCTTCTTGTAAAGGGTCTCCGATTTTTATGATTTCCAGCTTTTTAGTCAAACGTTCAATAAAAGAATCATAGATGTTTTGATGGATGAGGATTCTTGAAGAAGCAACACAGACCTCTCCTTGATTGAAGAAAGCGCCAAAGATTCCCCACTCAACAGCAGCATCTAAATCAGCATCTTCCCGAATGATGAGTGGTGACTTGCCACCAAGCTCTAAGGACACGCGCTTAAAAGTTCCTGCGCATAACTGGTTTATCGCCTGTCCCGTTTTTGATCCGCCTGTAAAAGATATCTTATCTGTTTCGGGATGTTTCACCAGTGTTTCCCCCACCGGAAGGCCTTCTCCTAAAACAAGATTAAAGACTCCCGGTGGAAAGCCGGATTGTTCAATGAGCTTTGTAAATTTGATTGCTGATAAAGCTGTTAGCTCAGACGGTTTAAAGACTACTGTGTTACCGGCAGCCAGTGCGGGAGCGATTTTCCACATACCAAGTAGAAGCGGGAAGTTCCATGGCACGATTAACGCACAAACTCCGATTGGCTCTTCGATTACTTTGCTTATCGTATCGTCTGGATTTTTCTTTTCTGAACCGGTTTCTTCTCTAACCAGGTCTGCGTAATAGCGAAGGCAAGCTGCAGAATCACTAATGTCGAGCCTTGATTCCCTTATCGGCTTTCCGGTATTCGTTGTCTCTGCAACGGCAAATTCCTCGCTGTTTTCTTCTAATAGATCGGCAAGTCTGTGGATTAACGATATTCGTTTCTCCTTGTTGATTGCCCAATCTGTTTCATCAAACGCTCTCCGTGCAGCAAGAACAGCCTGTGAAGCCTGTTCTTCTGTTGCTTCTTTTATTTCTAAAATTCTTTCTTCGTTGTAAGGATTAATCAACGTTCTGCTTTTTCCATCTCCTGATTGCCAGTTTCCTTCTATAAACAAATACTTGGTGTCGTTCATGTAGTCACTCCTTCGATGCTTTTACAGGTGTATCTCCAATCTGATTAAGAAGCTGATTCCTCTTTTTTAATGCTGTAAGTGTAATCATTTCATACATGACAGAAGATGCGAGGGCAGCAGTTATTTCATTAGCGTCATAGGTTGGTAAAACTTCAACGAGGTCAAATCCAACCACATTCAATCCATCTAAGCCTCTAACATATTCCAATGCTTCATAGCTCGTTGGGCCGCCAACTTCCGGTGTACCAGTTCCAGGTGCAAATGCCGGGTCTACAAAGTCAATATCATAGGAAACGAATACGGGCTTATCACCTGCACGATTATGGATACGCTTCATGACTTCTTCAAAACCCATCTTACGGACATCTTTCATTGGAATAACTTCAAATCCAAGCTCTCTTGCATCCTCGATATCATCAGGGCCATAAAGAGGACCCCTCATTCCAACCTGGATAGAATGATCCATATCGAGCAGGCCTTCTTCAGCTGCTCTTCTAAAAGGAGTGCCGTGCATGTACTTTTCGCCATAATAGTTATCCCAGGTGTCTCCGTGGGAGTCGAAGTGCACAAGCGCGACAGGACCATACTTTTTATGGAATGCTCTTAAGTTCCCAAGTGTGATGGAGTGGTCCCCTCCCATAATGATTGGTGTAACATTCTCTTCAAGAAGAGGAGTTAACTCTTCGACCATATTGTCGTAAGTTCGATGGATGTTACCCGGGATCACATCGATATCTCCGTAATCAACGCCGGAACAATAGTCAAAAATATCGATGTCCATGTCAGGGTTATACGGCCGAAGTAAAGTAGAAAAATTTCTAATGTGGTTTGGGCCTAACCGCTGGCCGGTTCTGTTGGATGCTGCTGTGTCAAAAGGAACGCCAAGAACTGCAAAATCTACGTTCTTTGTTGTCTTGATTTGCTCAAGTCTCATAAATGTACGGACGCCGCAAAAACGTGGCGACTTGGAAGAATCTTTTGGTTGATACATGATGAACCTCCTAGTTAAAGTGTTTATTCTAATAAGATGCAAGTTCCATGCCAACTTTATTGGAGAGAAATGTCCAACATGTGTCAGTGATTTGATTCGTTTTTGAATTAATTTGAATGAGTTCGATTCATTTATGGGTTTTAATTCATTTTTGCATTAATATTGTATTTTTTTAGCTTGCGAACGACGGTTGACTGGCTAAGTCCAAGGTTTTCAGCAATTTCATAGGTGGTCTTATATTGCTTGTATGCACGCTTAAGCCATCGGATTTCTACTTCTTCAAGTGCGTCCTGCAGTGTCTTATGGTTTTCTTCAATCCGGTCGATCGCCCAATTGTTTTCAGAGGCCGGCTTGTCGTTTTGCAGAAAAAAAGGAAGTGTGTCAGGGTATATTGTTCTTGATTCAGCGGTGATAACAAGTCTTTCTACCATATTTTGAAGCTCCCGTACGTTTCCCGGCCAGGAATAGGAAGTGAGTTCTTCAATCGTCGAAGCGTGAAAAAATTTGTTCGTACCATACTTTTTATTTAACTTTTGAAGAAAATAATGGGCCAGCATCAAAATATCCTCATTTCTTTCGCGAAGGGGAGGGATTGTTATCGGTATCACGTTTAGCCTGTAATAGAGGTCCTCCCGAAAGATACCTTCCTTAACCATTTCTTTTAAGTCTTTATTAGTAGAGGCGATCAACCGAAAATCGATATTTTTAGCCTTCATACCGCCGACCCTGGTGATTGTCTTTTCCTGGATGACTTTTAAGAGTTTGGCCTGGACAGCCATTGGAAGCTCCCCGATTTCATCTAAGAAGAGAGTGCCCTTATCAGCCAGCTCAATTAAACCAGCTTTCCCTTTTTTGTTCGCGCCGGTAAAAGACCCAGCCTCATAACCAAACATTTCTGATTCAAATAAAGATTCAGGAATGGCACCACAGTTCACCTCGATAAAACTTTCTTCTTTACGTTCGCTTCCATGGTGAAGGGCACGGGCAAAAACATTTTTTCCTACCCCTGATTCTCCAAGGAACACTACAGTGGCATCCGATTTCGCAACACGCTGGACAAGCTGCCAGATCTGCTGAGTCGCTTTACTTTTCATGACGACATCCTCAAGCTCGTAATCTTTTTCCCTGAGTTCCTGGATTTCCGTTTGATACCGTTGCATCTTTGCTCTTAATTCCTCATAATCTTCTTTTAAACTTTGAATCTCTGTTAAGTCATAGGAAAAGCTGATAACACGGAGTATGCTGCCGTCATCATCAAAGACCGGGAGTCCTGTCGCCATAACATACCGATCTGTTTGAGTTTGTTGAAGAACCTGCATTTCTTTTCTTTCTTTTAAAACCATTTTAGTTATTGATGGCGAAAAAATAGATTCTAATTCAAGGTCATTTACATTCTTTCCTATTAAATAAGAAGGGTCTTTTCCGTATACAGATTTACAGTTTGGGCTGGCTCGTAAAACCGTTCCTTTGCCGTCTGTAATCACTATATTATCTTTTGAAGCCTTTAAAATCGCTTTTAACTCGATTCCTAACAAATCACGTTCGGTGCTCATTGAAAAACCTCCACCTTATTGTCAAATTATTATAATTTTACCATAGGGACATAGGGACAGGTTCCTTGTCCCAAAATTTGATGTGAGAGAGGACAGTTTGTTTAAAATAGCTTGTAATTCTTTCAACAGGTCTTAATCAAACGTTTGATTAAGGTCTAAGAGGGGCGCGAGGAGCCAGGTCCCCTGTTCTTTCCTGGACGGTTGTATATTGTGTATGAAAAAATAGGTTTTAGAACTATTAAAGGGACATAAGAGAATAAGTGAATGGAGGATTATTATGCTGGCAGCGACACATATTCTTGGAGGTGCAGCGGTTTATAAACTTACGGGAAGCAAAGGCTGGATCGGCCTTCCTCTCGCATTTGCCTCCCACTTAGTTCTTGACCGGATTCCTCACTATGATCTAAACATAACATGGAACTTATTTTTAGGTCTGCCCATCATTCTCTTCGTTCTATTCCTGGCGTGGAAGCAGAATGATGCTCTACTTCCTGTGGCAGGGTTCCTTGGTGCTTTACCAGATATTCTGATGATCCTCCAGGTCGGTGGTTTCTTCCATCGTATCCATATGAGCTTCCATTTCGAAGTCTATTACCCTCTTCCAGTTTATTTGTTTTTTATAGAAGGGGGAATTGCTGTTTCATTGCTTTATTATATAAGCAGGGAGAGGGGGAAATAGTGTGGGGACACAGGGACAGGTTCCTTGTCCCAGCGAATCACCAAACACTCTTGATGACAAGCCGGGTTCTTAGGTGATTTATGAGTGGGCATAAACGAGTACAGAACTAACTAAAAACATTTGAATTAAAACGCTAAATAACTCCTGGGTATGATGTTCGGTGTAGGCCTTCGGAATAAACAAGGATTGCAGCTGTGATTGGAATGGATAGATCGATTATTTTTTTTGAAAAATTGTTACCTCCTTATCAAAGAATGAGGGACAAGGAACCTGTCCCTCTGTCCCTTTTTTTTTATGCTGTTTGATGGTAAAATAACAACTAAATGATTTTAATTAATCATTTGATTAATTAATTGGGTATTTCGACTTATGACTGAAGGGAGGGATTATATTGAGTGATGGCAGGTTGAAAAATAACCGTGGAAGGCCTCTAAAGGAGAAAGAGATAGCCAGGTCTGCTCTTATTCAGTCAGCAACCAGGCTTTTTTCAACAAAAGGATTCAAGGAGACAAGTCTCAGGGAGATTGCCTCGGATGCAAACGTGAACATGGCTCTCATCAAGTATCATTTTGGGTCGAAAGCAGCATTGTGGGAAGAAGTGATATCCAACCTTTCATGGACCGTGCTGCAAATAAATGATTTTGAGCTGGATAATGTGGAAGATGCTTTTGAAATGAAGAGACTGCTGGAGAATTTATTCGATCGGTTGGTCGACATGAGTTTTGAACATCGGGAATTCAGTTTGTTCATTATTAATGAAACGGTTCAGCAAGGAGAACGATTTGACCACTTGTTCACTGAGTTGATTCAGCCGTTCCATGATCAAACCTATCCTTTTATTATTAAAGGAATTGAAATGGGCGTGCTGGCCGATCAGCATCCAGAGGAATTGATTGTTATGTTAATGTCGTCTGTCGCTTATCAACAAGCAACCCCTCATGTGATAGGAAAGTTCACTTCAGTCATTAAAGACGAGGCCCGATGGAAGGAAATCACAAAAGAGAGTTTAAAAGTGAATTTTATAAAAGATCCTGATGGTCTCGATTCGTAAAGGTCTATTCAAATTTTTTATCTTGTGAAAGGGTGTTCTTCTTGGAAAAGTTTAACGAAATTCCGCAACCGAAAACATATGGCCCGCTTGGTAATCTTCCACTGGTGGATAAAGACAAACCGATTTTATCCCTAATGGATATAGCAGAAGAACAAGGACCGATTTTCAGAATACAGATGCCGGTCAACAGTACCATCGTTGTGTCTGGTCACGAACTGGTAAGAGAAGTATGTGATCAATCACGTTTCGATAAGAGTATTGAAGGTGCACTTGAAAAAGTCCGCCCTTTTGCTGGAGACGGTTTATTTACAAGCTGGACACATGAGCCCAACTGGCAAAAAGCACACAACATCCTTCTTCCGACTTTCAGCCAGCGTGCAATGAAGGGATATCATGACATGATGGTGGATATCGCTCTTCAACTTGTTCAAAAATGGGGCCGCCTCAATCCCCATGAAGAAGTGGATGTTCCAGAGGATATGACCCGCCTCACGTTGGATACGATTGGATTATGCGGCTTTAACTATCGATTCAACAGCTTTTATCGAGAGACGAACCATCCGTTTATTGTCAGTATGATCCGTGCACTGAATGAATCAATGCATCAAATACAGCGCCTTGATATTCAGGAGAAACTGATGATCAGAACCAAACGCCAATTTCAGCATGATATTCAAAGGATGTTCTCTTTAGTGGATAGCATTATTGCAGAGCGCAAGGAAGAGGAAGGAAATGAAGAGAACGACCTGCTATCCCGCATGTTGAATGTGAAAGATCCCGAAACTGGTGAAATGCTGGATGATGAAAACATCCGTTACCAGATTATAACCTTCCTGATAGCGGGTCATGAAACGACCAGCGGTTTATTATCCTTTGCCATCTATTTTTTATTAAGTAATCCAGAAAAGCTGAAAAAGGCATACGAAGAAGTCGACGAAGTCTTAACAGATGACATCCCTTCCTATAAGCAAGTTCTTCAATTGAAATATGTCCGAATGATCCTCAATGAGTCATTGCGTTTATGGCCGACTGCTCCGGCATTCAGCCTATATGCAAAGGAAGATACCGTGATCGGTGGGAAATACCCCATTAAGAAAGAAGAAGAACGGGTTATGGTCCTGATTCCCCAATTGCACCGGGATAAAGAAGCGTGGGGAGAGGATGCAGATGAGTTTAAACCTGAAAGATTCGCGGATGCAGAAAAAGTACCGAACCATGCCTATAAACCATTTGGAAACGGGCAGCGTGCCTGTATCGGCATGCAGTTTGCCCTGCATGAAGCTACCCTGGTGTTAGGAATGCTCCTTAAGCATTTTGAATTTATCGATCATACGAATTATGAGATGGAAGTAAAACAAACCCTGACACTGAAGCCGAATGATTTTAAGATCAGGGTTAAAACCCGTGAAAACAGCGCCATCCAGCCTTATTTCCAAAAAACAACCGGGGATACAGGGGGTGGAGCAAATGAAAAACAAGAAGATCTTAAGCCTGCTTCCATTAGCGGTGTGAATGATCGCCCATTACTCGTTTTATACGGATCAGACACCGGTACAGCAGAAGGAGTTGCAAGGGAGCTGGCGGATACTGCCACGATGCTTGGAATCCGAACGGAAATCACCTCCCTCAACGATGGGATCGGGAATCTTCCAAAAGAAGGGGCAGTGTTAATTGTTACCTCCTCTTATAACGGAAACCCGCCGAACAATGCCGGTCAATTCGTACAATGGCTGGAAGAATCTGCTCCTGGAGAGTTAGCTGGTGTAAAATATGCTGTCTTTGGCTGCGGCGACCACAACTGGGCAAGTACTTATCAAAATGTTCCCAGGCTCATAGATGAAGAGCTGGAAAAGAGGGGCGCAGAACGTTTCTCCGGCAGAGGAGAAGGTGATGTCAGCGGGGATTTTGAAGAGCAGCTGGATGAATGGAAAAAGAGAATGTGGGACGATGCAAAGGACACATTTGGCCTTAAGCAGCATGAACAATTTAAAAAGGATCGAAGTACTCTGAGCCTTGAATTTGTCAGCGGATTCAGAGGTTCCCCGCTTGCCAGGACGTATGAAGCTGTCAACGCGGATATACTGGAAAATAAGGAGCTTCAATCAGCAAAAAGTGAAAGAAGCACACGCCATATCGAAATAGCCCTCCCTAAGGGATTATCTTACAAGGAGGGAGATCATCTGGGAGTGCTTCCGAAAAACAGCACTGAAAATGTGAACCGGATTCTTAGAAGATTTGGATTGAATGGAAATGATCAGGTTGTCCTTACTGCCAGCGGGCGAAGTGCGGCCCATCTACCGTTGGACCGTCCGGTTGCCATAAACGAGCTCATCAGGAACAGCGTGGATGTACAGGAAGCGGCAACTCGCGAACAAATTCGCGAACTTGCAGCATCTACTGTATGCCCGCCGCATAAGAAGGAACTTGAGCAGTTGACAGAAGAGGGCATCTATCAAGAGACAATTTTGAAAACACGGGTTTCCATGCTGGATCTCCTGGAAAAATACGAAGCATGTGAACTATCGTTCGAGCGGTTCTTAGAACTTTTACCTCCGCTGAAACCGAGATATTATTCCATTTCCAGCTCTCCACAAGTAGCAGAAGACCATCTCAGTATTACGGTTGGAGTGGTGAATGCGCCTGCCTGGAGTGGAAACGGGGAATATAAAGGAGTCGCAAGTAATTATTTGGCTAAGCAGCAGATTGGTGAGGATATCTTATGTTTTACACGAAGTCCTCAATCAGGCTTTCAGCCGCCAAAGGATCCTGAAACACCTGTTATCATGGTCGGACCTGGAACAGGGATCGCTCCTTTCAGAGGATTCCTTCAAGCCCGCAGCATACAAAAGCAGAAGGGACTAGAAGTAGGAGAGGCCATCCTTTACTATGGCTGCAGAAATCCAGAACTTGATTTTCTCTATCGTTCTGAACTGGAAGAGGCAGAGAAACAAGGGATCGTCTCGTTGAGGATTGCCTATTCCCGTTTGGAGAACCATCCCAAAACCTATGTACAGGACATCATGAAACAGGATGCAAACAAACTTATTTCATTATTGGATGAAGGTGCCCATCTCTATATCTGCGGTGATGGAAGCAAAATGGCACCTGAGGTGGAAACAACACTAATGGATGCCTATCAGGAACATCACGGTGTGGGTGAACAAGAGTCGAAAAAATGGCTTGCAAGCTTACAAGAAGAAGGGCGCTACGCAAAAGACGTATGGGCTGGAGTATAATTCAAATAACTAATGGTGCCAGGCACCGCTCGTGGACAGTTGTCCATTTGCGGTGCCTGGCACCTGTTCTTATAGAACGCCAAATTGTTCGTTGGATAGATCGGTTATGAACATGTGCCCGGGTGAGTGTGTAATCATAATTTCTGGCTTTACGTGCATTGCGACAGCTTGTGGTGTTACGCCGCAGGCCCAGAAGACAGGTACTTCATCATCTTTGATAGTGACCTTATCGCCAAAGTCAGGATTGTTAATATCGTTGATCCCAATACTCTGTGGGTTGCCAATGTGAACAGGTGCGCCATGTACAGCAGGGAACCTGCTGGTTACCTGTACCGCTCTGACAACATCCTTCTCTTTCATAGGACGCATACTTACTACCATTGGTCCTTCAAAAGGTCCAGCCTTCACAGATTGGATATTCGTCTTATACATTGGTACATTGCATTGTTCTTCATTATGCCTCATCGGAATGCCGTTTTTAATAAGCGCTTCTTCAAAAGTAAAACTGCAGCCGATCAGGAAACCAACCATATTTTCGTCCCAGATGTCAAGAAGATCTGTCTTTTCCTCTGTTAGAATCCCTTTTTTATATAGCCGATACTTAGGGATATCAGTTCTTAAATCAGCATCAGGTGCCGATAAAGCTGGAACACCGGATCCTGGTTCTGTGACATCGATGATCGGGCAAGATTTTGGGTTCCTCTGGCAGAATAACAGGAATTCAAATGCCAGGTCTTTCGGCAGTACTGCCAGGTTAGCCTGGACATAGCCATTGGCCATACCGGATGTAGGTTTTACCCATTCCTTATTTCGAATCTTTCTACGGGCATCAAAAGAGCTAAGATTACCTATTTCGCTCATGCTTCCTCCTCCTTACATAGTGTATTAAAATATAAAAAAAGCAGTGGAGACACCAGGACTCCACCAGTAAGATATATTTTATTTAAACAACTGCGGGATACCATTGATAAGTGAATATCCACCCATATAAGCCATTGCAATAACAATGATAACACCGAAAATGGTCATCCAAAGAGGATGCTTATAATCCCCGACGATTTTTGCTTTATTTGCTGCTATGAGCATCACACCTAGAGCGATCGGTAAAATCAATCCGTTTAATGAACCTACCAATATTAAAATTTTAACCGGCTTACCAACTAAGGCGAACACTAATGTCGATAAGGCGATAAACCCGACGATGAACCACTTGTGGTATTTATCAACAAAACTACTTAACGTACGGATAAACGAAACAGAAGTATACGCTGCTCCAACTACGGAAGTAACCGCAGCGGACCACATAACGACCCCAAAGATCTTGTAACCAACATTCCCAGCTGCCAATTGGAATACTGAAGCGGGGGGATTAGACGGGTCTAACTTTAGTCCTTGAGCCACCACTCCCAGTGTAGCAAGGAATAGGAAAATACGCATGATAGAGGCGATACCGATTGCGGATACAGAGCTTCTAGTAACTTCTGGAAGAGCTTCTTTTCCCTTTAGCCCTGCGTCGATTAAACGGTGTCCACCGGCAAAGGTAATATATCCACCAACTGTTCCACCTACTAATGTGATGATTGCAAAAATGTCGATAGTATCAGGTGCAAAGGTTTTTGTAACTGCTTCGCCAACAGGGGGCTGTGCAGTAAACATTACATAAATGGTTAAAGCAATCATGATGAACCCAAGAATTTGCGCAAAACGGTCCATTACTTTTCCGGCTTCTTTAACTAAAAATATTCCGATTGCAACTATCCCGCTTAAAAGAGCTCCTACTTGAGGAGAAACTCCGAAAAGGACATTGGTTCCTAATCCTGCTCCAGCAATATTACCGATGTTAAAAGCAAGACCTCCAGCTACGATCAGCGCTGCGAGGAAGTATCCGAGACCAGGTAAAACATCATTCGCAATGTCCTGCGCGCGCTTTTCGGAAACTGCGATAATTCGCCAGATGTTTAATTGTGCACCGATATCAATGATAATTGAAATCAAGATGACAAAACCGAAGCTTGCAGCCAATGTTTCTGTAAAGGTTGTTGTTTGTGTTAAGAATCCAGGTCCGATGGCTGAAGTTGCCATCAAGAATGCTGCCCCTAAAAGTAAACTAGCTTTTGATTCATTTGATTGTTTCATTCGTTAACCCCCTTAGTATTAATTGATTACGTTAGAAAACCGCCAATTTTTGCAATGGTAATATCGGCTTCTGTTAAGGCTTTAGAGATATATTTTGCAAAGTCTAAAGCGCTTGGTCCATCACCATGGATACAAATCGTATTGGCTTTTATAGATACATCGCCTCCCTGTACAGATTTAACTTTGCCTTCTTTGACCATCCGTATAACCTGGTTAACCGCTACTTCATGATCCTTGATCAAGGCATTCTCTTCACGCCTTGACGTTAAGGAACCATCTTCCTGGTATGTGCGGTCCGAAAAAACTTCACTTGCTGAACGGAGCCCGATTTTTTTCCCTGCCTTTACAAGCTCTCCACCAGCTAACCCGAATAAAACTAACTCGGGATCCACTTTGTAGATTGCTTCTGCGATGGCTTCTGATAGTGCGGCGTCTTTGGCAGCCATGTTGAACAATGCGCCGTGGGGCTTCACATGCTGCAGTTTTCCGCCTTCTGATTTTACGAACCCATACAAAGCGCCGATCTGATAAACAACCAGGTCATATGCCTCCTGCGGGGATATATCCATGTTCCTTCTTCCAAAACCAGCAAGATCCTGAAGCCCCGGGTGTACACCGATGCCAACATTTTTCTCAAGAGCTAACCTAACAGTTTTGCGCATGGTAGATGGGTCTCCTGCATGGAAACCGCAGGCGATGTTGGCAGAAGTGATATAGTCGAGAATCTCTTCGTCTCTTCCCATTCTATAGGCTCCAAAGCTTTCTCCCATATCACAGTTCAAATCGACAATATACATTAGTATTCCTCCTCAGCGTAATTTTAATGAAATCCCTTGATATAGTTGCTGTAGCTTTTGTTCTCTTTCTATATAAAGAAGCTGTGCTTCCCCATGTGAAATTTCTTCAAATGTGATGGTATCGCTCGGTTTTAATTGGGCTATAATCGGCAGATCGACAGTAGCGATTTGACCTATTTTTGGGTAACCTCCTGTTGTTTGCCGGTCTGCTAAAAGAACGATTGGATTTCCCTCAGAAGGAACCTGGATGCTGCCAAAGTTCACAGCCTCGGAAATCATTTCTGCAGGTGTTTCTAATTCAAGGTGAGGGCCTGTCAGCCGGTAGCCCATACGGTCAGATTGTGTAGTGACTGTAAATGGTTCGGAATAAAATCTTGATCTGCTTTCCTCAGAGAATAAATCATATTGTCTGCCCCTTATTACTCGAACAGTAGCGGGGGATTCGAAGTTCGGCACTAAATCAGTGGCAACAGACCAATCCATTTCCACAAAACTTTCCCCTTTATCCTCGAAAGATAGATGCTTTAAGATGCTGCGGGAAATGTCGTTAAGGGCCCCGGTAGATACCTGGTCACCAGCTTTAAGGGCTCTGCCTTGAAAACCGCCGATCTCAGCCCTTAGATAGGTAGAACTACTTTCCATAACAGTTGGAACATTTATTCCTCCTGCGACGGCTAGATAAGCTCGGCAACCATTTTTAGATTGCCCAAATCGTAATTGGCTGCCTTTTTTAACTAAAACCGCTCGCCACGTTCTTATAGGATTACCGTCGATTGTTGGTGACAGGTCGCCTCCACACAGGGAAATCAATGCATCCTCCTGGAACTCAATGACCGGACCTAACAATGTAATTTCAATTGTGGGCTCATTGTCGGGATTACCTACTAATAGGTTAGCGACTCGATGAGCGAGTTGATCCATGACCCCACTGGCGATAACACCATATTTTTGGTAGCCGTATCTTCCTAAATCCTGCACGCTTGTAAGGAGGCCTGGCTTAGTTATTAAGATCATCCTTCCGCCTCCAATTCTTTGAACTTTTCAAATGAAATAGGTTTAAACCGAATTTTGTCTCCAGCTTTTAACAGGCTTGGAGTATCATCAAGTGGACGGAACAGCTTTAAAGGAGTTTTCCCTATCAACTGCCAGCCTCCGGGAGTTTCGATCGGATAAACACCTGTTTGTTTTCCTGCGATACCTACAGAACCAGCAGGGATCTTAAGGCGGGGAGACTTCCGTCTTGGAGTAGCTATCCGTTCAGACATACCCCCTATGTATGGAAAGCCGGGTGCGAATCCAATCATGTAAACCAAATAATCGCCTTCAGAATGGAACTTAATGACTTCTTCAGCAGAAATTTCGTTGTGTTCAGCTATATGGTCCAGGTCTGGACCAAAATCGCCTCCATAGCAGACTGGTATTTCAACTACTCTGGGTTCCAGTGTTTCCTCAATTGTTAGTTTCGTTAAAACAATTCCAATTTTCTGACAAATTATTTCGTATGGAATACGATTATTTTGCTTGTTTAGGTGGAGGACCTCCATCGGATCATAAAAGATGGATACCGTTGTAAACGCAGGAACATATTCAATCATCCATGGAAAAGGGTTATCATCCAAAAACCTTGTAAACGTCTTCACTTTTTGTTGTGTTTTTATGTCTATGTCTTCGCCAAATTCGACAATTACTGCATTGTCACCCAATGGCGATAAATTGAAATTCAAAATAGTGTGCCCCCTTAGTGTGCATCTATGTTCGCAAGCCCTTATTAAAATTTTTTAAACTGTTTGACGTTTATTATAGTATAAACCTCTGTTTATTCAAATTGCTTTTGTGATAAAACCTACTGGAAATCAACCCCGTTTTTGACAAAATGCGACTATATTTAGTTTATTGCAGGAAGGGACAAAATCTTCCATTCCCGTAAGAGGGACATGGGGACAGGTACCTTGTCCCATAAATAAAAAGAATTGAAAAACGAACACAACCCTTAATCAAGCGTTTGATTAAGGGCTGTGTTCTGTAGTTTCTTTTAAATTTTTGCTCTCATTCGGAATTAATAATGGGGATCATTCTTTTCTAAACATAGCTGGCTCATTTGCCAGCTATGTTTATTTAGTTGTTTTACAAGTTTTGCAAACAGAGTAGTGTACAGACACCTTATTACCTGGAATATATGAATCTGTTTTATCACACTTTTGGCACACGATGATTTGCATAACATAGCCCTCCTAATATTGTTGATTTCTTCGTAATGCTCTTATTCTGTAAGGGTTTTTCAGTTCCTCCGGGGACTTTTCTCGACAAAGAGGACATTTTTCGTCCCTGTTAGAAGATGCTTGATACAGCAAGTGTCCCACCTGTTTTTTTGCAAAAAAATTTTTTTGAAAAAAGTTCGGAACTGGAAAAGTGAAAGTTGTTTCTTAGCGATCTTCCCTCTATGGAAAAGGGACAATGAACCTGTCCCTCTGTCCCTATTTTTAGAAAATATAAAAAATTCGGTGTTTACATTTATTATTTTCTCGCCTATAATTTACTTTATACAAATCGTTTAATATATATTAAACAAAATGAACAGAAGGAAAGGAGGCAATAGAAATGGCCTGATCCATGTAAAAAACTAAATAACATTCATATTTTAAGGAATCTACCTATTAAAAACGCAAACATACATACCTCATAGATTTAAAATTCTACAGCAGTTCATCGTACAGGAACACACCAGGAGATCATCTTTCACCTTAGAAAATCCCAATACAATTTTGAAAATGATAGTTACTTAGCCCTCAGAAAGTACACGCCGAATCAAAAATGCTGTTTCTGCCACTTGTTACGGAGAGACATGAAAAAAATGATAGGAGTTGTAACTTAATGAAAAAGAGTCGTTTGTTTTTAACAGTTTGTACACTTGTTTTTGCCCTTTTACTGTCAGCATGCGGAAGTAATGAAACCGGAGGAGACAATGGAAATGGAGCCCAAAAGAAGGAAACCTTTATATTTGCCCGTGGCGGTGACGCGGTTTCTTTAGATCCTTCCGAAGTTACCGATAGTGAATCGGAGAATGTGTCCCAAAGTATTTTAGAAACACTGGTTACGTTTGCGGAAGGCGAAACGAAAGTGGAACCTTTGCTTGCAAAAGAATGGAAAGAGTCTGAAGACGGTTTAACATATACGTTTAAACTTCGAGAAGGCGTTAAGTTCCATGATGGCACTGATTTTAATGCCGAGGCTGTTGTTTATAACTTTGAGCGCTGGATGGAACCACAGGATAAAGAAAGATTTTATATGTATGGGGCTGTTTTTGGCGGGTTTAAAGGGGATGAAGGACATGCTATTAAATCGGTCGAAGCGGTTGATGATTATACCGTTAAGTTCACACTGAACAATGTCCAGCCGACCTTTTTGAAAGGGCTTGCTTTAACGCCTTTCTCTATTTCAAGTCCAGCTGCGATTGAAAAATATGGGGAAGATTATGGAAGTAACCCGGTAGGAACAGGCCCGTTTACTTTTAAAGAATGGAGAAGAAATGACCGTGTTGTACTAAATAAAAACAAAGACTACTGGCTTGATGGCTATCCAAAAGTAGATCAGGTGATTTTCCGAACAATACCGGAGAATTCAGCTCGCTTGAATGCCTTACTCAGTGGAGAAGTGGATATGGTCGATGGGCTTGACCCTGTTAATATTCCTCAAGTGGAAAAAAATCCTGATTTACAAATACTTCGAAGACCGTCCCTTAATCTCGGTTACTTAGGTTTCAATGTGACAAGAGAACCGTTTGACAACAAGTTAGTACGCCAGGCGTTGAATCATGCCGTAGATAAAGAAAAGATGATCGATGCATTCTTTGGTGGACAGGCTGATCCTGCCAAGAACCCGATTCCTCCTTCAGTTGAGGGTTATAACGATGACATCGAAGCCTATCCGTATGACCTTGAAAAAGCAAAAGCGCTTTTAGAAGAAGCGGGTTATGGAGATGGCTTTGAAATGGAACTATGGGCGATGCCTGTCGCGCGTCCTTACATGCCGAATGCTAACAAGGTCGCTGAATACCTGCAATCCAGTTTCGCTGAGATCGGTGTGAAAGCCAAGATTGTGAGTTATGAATGGGCAACATATTTAGACAAAGTAAAGCAGGGGGAAGCCGACTCCTTTCTTCTTGGCTGGACCGGTACGAACGGGGATGCAGATGATTTTATCTACACATTGTGGCATGAGGATAACATCGGAAGCATGAATTCAACTTTCTATGCGAATGAAGAGCTAAACGGAATATTGGAAGAAGCAAGAAGCATTTCTGATCAGGAGAAACGTAGTGAACTGTACAAGCGTGCTCAAGAGATCATGCATGAAGATCCGCCGATTATTCCGTTAGTCCATTCAACACCGGTACTTGCAGCAAGATCTGACATCAAAGGATTTGACCCACATCCAACAGGAAGAGTGATCACCACGAAAATTGCTTTCGAATAAGCAGATTTTTAGGGAAGTGATCACACTTCCCTTTTGTTTTGGTAATCGTTTATAAGATAGAGGATTCAAAGAAATGGAGAGGAGCATTACACGATGTTAGAAAAGCTATATGAACAACTAGAAAATGTATACGATGAGATGGTCGAAATTCGAAGGGATTTACATATGAATCCTGAGCTGTCGTTCCAGGAAAAAAGGACTCCTGCGTTTATCGCAAACTACCTGAGAGATTTAGGAATAGAAGTGAAAACAAAAGTAGGCGGTAACGGTGTTGTTGGTTATTTAAAAGGAGGAAAGCCGGGCAAGACGATCGCGCTTCGGGCCGACTTTGACGCTTTGCCGATCGAAGACGAAAAAGATGTACCTTATAAATCGAAGGTTCCGGGCGTCATGCATGCCTGCGGCCATGATATCCATACTGCGGCATTGCTTGGAACGGCTAAAGTTTTGAGCGGGATAAAAGATGAACTAAAGGGAAACGTCGTCTTTCTTCACCAGCATGCTGAAGAGCTGTATCCGGGCGGAGCGAAAGGAATGGTGGAAGATGGCTGCCTGGAGGGCGTCGATGAAGTATATGGCGCTCATGTTGAAGTGAATTTTCCGATAGGCCAGGTTGCGGTTAATGATGGTTACGTGCAGGCGGCCTCAGATACATTCGACATTACGATCCATGGAAAAGGCGGGCACGGGGCAGAACCGCACCGATCGGTCGACCCGCTTGTTATCGGCAGCCATCTGGTCGTCGACCTGCAGAATATTGTAAGCAGAAGGGTTGATCCGTTAAAGCCGGCACTTGTAACGGTAGGAGCATTTCATAGCGGAAAAGCACATAATGTCATCCCGGATAAAGCACACTTAAAAGGAACAGTTCGCACTTATGATCCAGATGTAAGAGAGCAGGTCGAGAAAGAATTAAAGCTGATCGCGGAAAAAACTGGAGAAAAACATGGTGCAAAGATCGACGTCGAATATGTAAATGGGTATATTTCGTTATATAACCATCCTAAAGAAACAGCATATATCAAAAAGCTGTCAACGGATATCGTCGGGGAAGATAACGTTGTCGTAAAACCGCCTGATATGGGAGGCGAAGACTTCGCTTATTTTGTCGATGCAGTTCCGGGAACCTTTTTCTGGGTAGGAGGAGGGAACCCGGAGATCGATGCTGTATATCCACATCATCATCCAAAATTTGACGTGGATGAAAAATCGATGCTTTTAACCGCAAAAGTTTTTGTTTCGGCTGTCTTGAATCAATAGTGTTATAATAGTTAGAACATTACGTATTCATGAAGGGGGAATTCGGTTGAACCCTAAATTTAAAGAGGCGAGAGAACGGATTATCGACCAGAACTCTGAAAGCCAGACACTGTTCAGTTTGCAGCCGACCGTGAAAAGGTTGATGTCGGTGATGTATTATTACGAAAAACCGATGACATTAGATGATATGAAAGACATCCTTGGAATGAGTAAAGCCAGCATGAGCAACGCGGTTAGAGAACTGGATGATATCGGACTGGTGGAAAAGGTATGGAAAAAGGGAGAACGGAAAGACCTATATAAAGTAGAAGAAGATAACTATGAAAGCTTCATCAAATACTTTTGTTACCACTGGCGAAAAATAATAGTCCCTAAAACCCATTCCTTGAAAAAATCCATCAATGAACTAAATGAATTAAAGCTGGATGATGAGATGGACGAAGAAACAAAGGAACTGATCGATAAAGACCTGGAAAAACTGCACGAAGGATTGGAATACCTCGAGTGGGTCGGCAACCTTGTAGAGCTGTTCGAATCCCACAAAATATTTGATCACATACCGAAGAAGCCCAGTAAGTTAGAAGTTTAAACAATGTGGTGCCAGGCACCGCTCGTGGACAGTTGTCCATTTGCGGTGCCTGGCACCATTATTTTGAAGTCATATTTCTTTAATTATGGTAAGGAGAATAGGTACAATGAAGATAAATAAACAAAAAAGAGGTGTATAGTATGAAAAGTTTACAAAGCACCACGAGATTACATAATGGTGTTGAAATGCCATGGTTAGGACTTGGAGTTTTCAAAGTAGAAGAAGGCGAAGAAGTGATCAGCTCCGTGAAGGCAGCGATTGAAGCCGGTTACAAAAGCATCGACACTGCTGCAATTTATGGGAATGAAGAGGGCGTCGGGAAAGCGATCGCTGAATCGGGTGTGCCGCGTGAAGAGCTTTTCATCACTACGAAACTATGGAATTCTGAGCAGGGCTATGAATCTACGTTAGCTGCTTTTGAAGAAAGCTTAAAAAAACTACAACTGGACTATGTGGACCTTTATCTAATCCACTGGCCTGTGCCGAAAAAAGACAAATATAAAGAAACGTGGAAAGCGTTTGAAAAGCTTTATAAGGATGGAAAGGTTCGAGCGATCGGTGTCAGCAACTTTAAAGAGCACCATCTTGAAGACCTTATTGCAGACAGTGAAATCAAGCCGATGGTCAATCAGGTAGAGTACCATCCACGACTAAGCCAGGGCAGCCTGCATGACTATTGCAAAAAGCATGGCATTCAGCTTGAAGCGTGGTCTCCGTTAATGCAGGGCGGTTTGCTCGACGATCAGGTCCTAAAAGAAATCGCAGATAAGCATGGGAAATCTACCGCTCAAGTGATTTTGCGCTGGGACCTTCAAAATGAAGTTGTTACCATCCCGAAATCAACCAAGCCGCATCGTATTAAAGAAAATGCAGATGTGTTTGATTTTGAACTTTCCAGTGAAGAAATGGAGAAAATTAACGGCTTGAATCAGGACAAGCGCGTCGGTCCTGATCCGGATGATATGGATAGAGAATAAGTAGGTGTATCGAATCCTCTGTAGCAGCAGACAGGGCTATCGTTCTGTTTGCTCTTTCAGAGGATATGTTTTATAAATGTTCCTTTTGATTCAAAGCATAAGGGCGTATAACAAATGAAAAGAGGTGCCAGTTTGAAAAAGATAAGATTGGGCAAAAGTGACCTGAAGGTTGGCGAAATTTCCCTCGGGTGTATGCGGATGAGCGAACTTAGCAATAAAGATGCGGCAAATGTCATTCAAAATGCCATCGAAGCAGGGGTTGATTTATTTGACCATGCAGACATCTATGGCGGTGGAAAGTCAGAGGAAGTGTTTGCAGAAGCGATCGAAATGAATGATGACTTTCGTGAAAAAATCAAGCTGCAGACAAAATGCGGAATCCGAAAAGGCTTTTTTGATTTTTCAAAGGAACATATCTTAGAATCTGTAGATGGAAGTCTGCGACGCTTGAAAACAGACTATGTTGATAGCTTATTGCTTCACCGTCCGGATGCGCTTATGGAACCGGAAGAAGTGGCAGAAGCCTTTGCAACGTTAAAAGAAAGCGGCAAGGTACGTTACTTTGGTGTTAGCAATCAGAATCCGATGCAAATGGAGTTGTTGAAAAAGTACCTGGATGATGATTTGATCGTGAACCAGCTGCAGCTCAGCCTTGTACATACACCGATGATCGATGCTGGATTCAATGTAAATATGCAAAATGACCCTGCGGTCGTTCGGGACGGTAATGTGCTAGAGTACTGCCGGTTAAATGATATTTCTGTGCAGGCATGGTCTCCTTTCCAGCATGGCATGATCGAAGGGCCGTTTATCGGAAACGATGCTTTTCCTGAAGTAAATGCCAAACTGCAGGAACTAGCTGAGAAAAAAGGTGTGACCGATTCTGCTATTGCGACCGCGTGGATTTTGCGCCATCCTGCAAAAATCCAGCCGGTTGTCGGCACGATGAATCCTCAAAGATTGAACGATATCGCTAAAGCTTCTGATATCGAACTCACACGACAGGAATGGTACGAACTCTATCGCTCAGCGGGTAATGATTTGCCGTAAAGATGATGCTTGAAAAGGGTGCCAGGCACCGCAAATGGACAACTGTCCACGAGCGGTGCCTGGCACCTCGTTTTGGCACTTCATTTTAAGAACATCCCTCTTAATCAAACGTTTGATTAAGAGGGATGTTCTTTTTTTATTGACCTTTCTTCTTGTTTCTTTTTGGAAAATAATTGCAGTTTAGTGTGCTCTGTTAACGAAGGATGAACATTTCAGTATGCTCTGGATAACACTCTCTTAGCCATAGCTGAGTGCAGTAATGTAAAGCTATAGTCAGAGCGACAGTAAACCTGTCCCCCTGTCCCTCAAAAATGGTGCCAGGCACCGCAAATGGACAATTGTCCACGAGCGGTGCCTGGCACCTCATTTTTTGCACTTCATTTTAGGAGTTCTCTCTTAAAGTCTAGCAATATTTCATAGAAGTTTTCTCTTAGCCAATGGAATGTTCGAGTGTTTTCAAAGTGCTCGAGACAGAAAATAAAGTCTTTATTGGTTTCCGGTTCGATCGAAAGCTCTTCTTCCTGTATTTTATTTGGAATTTCATTTACGAACATAGAAAGGTTTTCTCTTTGTGTTGTTGTTAGAATCGTGCCTGTAGCTTCAATAGCAATTGTTAAAGCCTCTTTTAGATTTGCTGGATTAGAAACATAAATTTTCTTCATACAAATACCCCCTGTAATGTTTAACTATTATCTTTTTTTCTATTTTAAAACCTATAAGTCTATATTAAGCTATTATGCCCATGCATTTCCTTAATTTAGTTAAAAAACTTTTGTTAAAAATTTTTTTAGGATGCCTTTGTTACTACCGAATTTTAATATTATGGAAATCTATTAAGAACTTACTATTCAGTAATAATCCCGCTCCTTGTAATACCTGCCAGTAGCCTTTAGTATGTAGGCTAGATGAAAAGTGATACATAAAATGTAGGGGGCTTACTAAGTGATGGAAAAAATCAAAGTAATGACGATTTTTGGGACGAGACCGGAAGCGATTAAAATGGCGCCGCTGGTTTTAGAGCTCGAAAAACATGCTGAACAGATTGAATCGATTGTTACGGTTACCGCGCAGCACCGGGAAATGCTGGATCAGGTGTTGGAAGTGTTTGGCGTTACACCTGATTATGATCTAAACATTATGAAAAGCCGCCAGACGTTAAAAGATATAACTAATCGAGCGTTAGAAGGCCTGGACGAGATTATGAAAGAGGTCAAGCCGGATATTGTTCTTGTCCATGGAGATACGACAACGACATTTGTTGCCAGTCTTGCTGCCCTGTATAACCAGGTTGCAGTAGGTCATGTTGAAGCAGGGTTAAGAACGTGGAATAAACATTCTCCGTTTCCAGAAGAGATGAACCGCCAATTAACAGGCGTGATCGCTGATCTTCATTTTGCCCCTACCGTTAAGGCTGCTGCAAACTTGAAAGAGGAAAACAAAAAAGAAGATTCTATTTTTATTACGGGAAACACCGCGATCGATGCATTAAAAACAACAGTAAAAGAAACTTACTCTCATGAAGTGTTAAATAAAATCGGGGACGATCGATTAATGCTCCTAACAGCTCATCGAAGGGAAAATCTAGGAGATCCTATGCGGAATATGTTTAAGGCTGTCAAACGGTTAGTAGAAGAGGAAGATGATCTGCAGGTTGTATATCCGGTCCATTTAAACCCGGTAGTAAGGGAAATCGCTGACGAAGTACTGGGGAATGACGAAAGGGTACATCTTATCGAACCGCTGGGTGTGGTAGACTTCCATAACTTTGCTTCAAGAGCCCACATCATTCTGACCGATTCCGGCGGCGTGCAGGAGGAAGCACCTTCGCTTGGTGTTCCGGTGCTCGTATTACGGGATACGACCGAACGGCCAGAAGGGATCGAAGCAGGAACTCTGAAGTTAGTGGGTACGGAAGAAGATACCATTTTTAATACGGCTCATG
Organism: Exobacillus caeni; assembly: GCF_005747095.1. Classification (GTDB taxonomy): domain Bacteria; phylum Bacillota; class Bacilli; order Bacillales; family Guptibacillaceae; genus Exobacillus; species Exobacillus caeni. The sequence goes on from NZ_SWLG01000002.1 coordinate 119,331, forward strand.
AGCTGCTCACAAGCAATGAAGCATACGAAAAGATGGCAAAAGCATCCAATCCATACGGAGATGGACATGCTTCAAAACGCATCTCCGAATCCTTATTATACTGGTTTAACAAAAACGAACAGCGTCCTGAAGACTTTGTAGTATTAAATAAACAAGCTATTTTGTAATCGATCACCTCATGAATCTTGGAATTAATCACGTTTTGCTTATATTCGGTAAATAAACACTCTCTCTACCAAAAATCGTGTTGGATATCTACTTGAAAGAGTGTTTAGGCTCAGAAATAAAAGGAGTGAGCCGCTACAGTGGAAAAGAAAATATTGATCATCTCCCAGAACTTTTATCCGGAAATAGGCAGTGCGGCAAACAGGATTAAAAATATCTATCAGCTTTTACAGGAACATAATTATAATGTTACTGTCCTCACTACTCAGCCTTCTTATCCTAATAAAAAGATTTACTATGACGAAAAGTTTTGGAATGACAGTTCATTAAATCACGATAACGGAAAAATACACCGTGTGAGTATTACAAACAGAAAATATTCAAGAAGCCTATTTAACCGATTGATTTACTACCTGGAAATGATGGTTAAGATATTATGGTTTGTTCTCTGGGATAAAAGAAAATATGACTATGTCTTTGTTACAACTCCCCCAATTTTTATTGGGTTTGTGGGCTTGTTCGCAAAGCTGCGTTACAGAAGTAAGCTACTTTTAGATGTTCGCGATCTTTGGCCTGACTCTTTAAAAGGGGTGGGAGTATTTAACTACTCTATTGTTTTGAAGCTGTTCAGTTATTTAGAAAGATTGCTTTATGAAAAAGCTGACAAGATTATCGTCAATAGCCTGGGTTTTGTAAAGCATATCCAAACGAAAGCCGGAGTGAAAGAGAGCCAGATCAGTTTCGTCCCCAACGCTGCTAGATCTGAAGAGGTTTCCAGAGAAAAATTTGAGATCAACCAGCCTTTTAAAGTAATTTATGCAGGAAACCTGGGACTGGCACAGGATATCGAGATTTTAAAGAAATTAGCCCGGAGTTTGGATGAGCATAACATTGAATTGACAATTATAGGTTATGGCTTAAAAAGACCGGAGTTAGTAGAATTTATCAAAAATAATAGTCTGTCTAATGTTACCGTATTGTCGCCGCAAACGAGAAAAGAATGTCTGGCAATCATTGCCCGGCACCAGGTGGGAATTGTGACATTGAACAACAATGAAGTCTTTGAAACGGTCCTTCCCGGCAAAATCATTGATTATATGACTTGCGGAGTGCCGATCGTAGCGTCTGTTAAGGGATATTCGAAACAGGTGATCGAAAAGGAAAACACTGGTTTAATAGCATCGATGAACGATGCACAAGAAATGTTAGACCATATTTTCTACCTTCAAAACAATCCCGATTATCAAAAGATGTTGTCTGCTAATTGTATTCGGTTTATAAATGAGAAGTTTGTTTGGGAACGAAATATTGAAATAGTGACAGCATATTTAAACAAAAAGCATATTAACGTTTAGGTAGGATGAAAATGAATAAAGTCTGTATGTTTGTGTGGAATAGCTTTACGAATGATGCACGTGTTTTAAGAGAATGCACAGCACTCGGGAAGAAGGGGTATGAGGTCGATCTGATCTGTATTCATGACCCGGCGATCCCGGACCTTCCCCGTTATGAAGAACGGGATGAAAACTTTAAGATTTACCGGGTCAGAAGATATCCTGTTTTGCTGGAGATGGCCAAGAAAATGTACCGTTCTAAACGAATGCTGCTAATAATCGCCCTTCTGTTTCTTGCTTTTCTGTTTTACTTTCCAATTCCGGCCATTGTATTATCGCTCGTTGGCATAATCTTCTTAAAAACAAAGCTCAAAGGTTTTTGGATCAAAGGAAACGTTATTTTAAGAATGATACTAAGAGGCTTTCAAAGAAATTATCAAATCTATCATTCTAATGATTTAAATACACTTCCGCAGGGATATATTTGTGCAAAGCTGCGTTTTGGCAAAAAGAAACTGATCTATGATTCTCATGAGGTCCAAACCGATCGGACTGGGTATAACGGGTCGTTTTACGCGAAAATGGAGTCTTTTTTCGTAACTAAAATCGATGCGATGATCGTAGAAAATGATACAAGGGCCAAATACAATCAAGATTTATATGGCTTCTATCCGTATGTGGTCCATAACTACCCGTTTAAGAAAATCAGCCAGTCCGATGAAAAAGCCCCGATTCATCAAATGCTTGGCTTGCCAGAAGGGGAAAAAATATTACTCTATCAGGGGGGGATTCAATCCGGAAGAGGCCTAGATAAGTTGATACGGGCAGTGCCTTATATTAAAGAAGGCACATTAGTATTAGTCGGTGACGGGAAAATCAAGCCCGAACTAAAAAAGCTTGTAAGAGAATTAAACTTAGAGGAGCGGGTCAAGTTCATCCCAAAAGTTATGGTCGAGCAGTTACCGGCCTATACAAGAAACGGCTATATTGGATTTCAAGTGTTGAACAACGTATGTTTTAACCATTATTCTGCTTCATCCAATAAGTTATTTGAATATATCATGAGCGATGTTCCCGTTATCGCTTGCAGTTTCCCTGAAATCAAAAGAGTGGTGGAAGGGGAAGAAATAGGGCTTTGCATCGATTCCCATGATCACCAATCGATCGCAACGGGAGTTAACAGGCTGCTCGAAGACCAAACCCTATACAGCGAATGTAAAGTGAATTGTTTGGATGCTAAAGAGAAGTATAACTGGGAAAACGAGGCTGTTAACCTCCTGGAAGTTTATCGTGCAGTAACGATATAGAAATACAACAATCAAATAGAAACCGAATTATTTCATTTAATTTCATACAGTTTTTAAAAGTGATTTATAAAATAAAAACTATTGAAAGGACAACAATGAATGATTGAATAGATACTAACTTTAGAATGGAGAGATGGTAATAATGAAAATTTGCACAATCGGACTGGGGTATATCGGACTGCCGACTTCTGTCATGTTTGCCAAACACAACACGGATGTAGTAGGGATCGACATCAATCCTGAAGTCATCGAATCCTTAAACGAAGGAAAGATTCACATCGAAGAACCGGGATTGCAGGAAGCGCTGACCGATGTAGTAAGAAGAGGAACTTTCAAGGCATCACTTCAGACTGAAAAAGCAGATGCATTTATTATCGCTGTTCCAACTCCTAATTTGGATGACTTGCATAAGTCCTGTGATTTAACTTATGTACTTAGTGCTGTCAATGCCGCGATCCCTTACCTGAAAAAAGGCAATGTGTTAATCGTAGAATCAACCATTGCACCAAGAAGTATGGATGATTTTGTTAAGCCATTATTAGAAGAAGCGGGCTTTGTAGTAGGAGAAGACATCTTTCTTGTACACTGTCCTGAACGTGTTCTTCCCGGCCAGATCATGCACGAGTTAATATACAATAACCGTATCGTTGGCGGAATCACCGAGAACTGTACAGAAGCCGGAGCAAAGGTTTATGAAACATTCGTACAGGGAGAAATCATCAGAACAAATGCGAGGGCAGCCGAAATGTCCAAACTGATGGAAAATACGTTCCGCGATGTTAACATTGCGCTTGCCAATGAGTTAACCCAGGTCTGTAACGAGCTTGAAATCAACACCCATGATGTGATCGAAATGGCGAATAAGCATCCAAGAGTTAATCTTCATACCCCGGGACCTGGTGTAGGCGGCCACTGCCTTGCAGTTGATCCGTACTTTATTGTTTCTAAGGCGCCTGACACGGCTAACCTGATCAACCTTTCGAGGCAGATCAACACCTCTATGCCTTCCTATGTAGTGAACAACATCAACAAACTGATGGAAAATGTCGGTGGGAAGACGTTAACAGTGTTTGGTTTGACCTATAAAGGAAACGTCGATGACATTCGAGAAAGTCCGGCGATCGAGATCCTTGAAATGGTAAAAGCGCAGGGCAACTATGATGTTCGTGCGTTTGATCCGCATGTGAAAAGCGAATTAGTGGCAGATGATATGGAAGAAGCTGTATTGAATTCTGATTTAGTCGTTATTCTGACTGACCATAACGAATTTAAAGATTTAGAATGGGACAAGCTTCAAAGAATGACGAACAAAAGAATATTCGATACGAAAAACGTGGTGCACAGAAAACATGCAGAATTTGATTACATTAATTTCGGGAACTTACACTACTACCTTCAACAGGGTGCCATGACTGTATGAGGTATATGTTCCAGGTATTAAAGGAACAATTTACAAATCTCCATCTTATTTTTCGCCTGGCGTTATACGAGGTGAAAAGCCGCTACCAATTGCACTATCTGGGTGTCTTCTGGCAGTTTCTAAATCCTGCTATCCAGGTAGGGGTCTATTGGTTTGTCTTTGGCCTGGGGATAAGAGGCGGCGAACCGATTGGAGATGTTCCTTTTTTTGTTTGGTTAGTTGCGGGGCTGATACCATGGTTGTTTATCAGCCCTTCTATTATCCAGGGTTCCAATAGTGTTTATACAAAAGTAAATTTGGTATCAAAGATGAAGTTTCCAATAAGCGTGTTACCTACAATTACCATTGTGAGTAATGCGTTTAACTTTTTGATCATGCTGCTTGTCATCGGTCTTATTCTTTTTATTTATCATATAAATCCCGGCATGTATCTTTTGCAGCTGCCTTATTATTTACTGGGGTTGTTCGCATTTTTGTTCTCTTTTACATTACTTTGTTCCTCGATCTCTACCATTATTCGAGACTTTCAAATGGTGTTGCAATCAGTTATGAGAATGATGATGTATCTTACTCCAATTCTATGGAATATGGACAAACTCCCGGAGACACTTGTTACGGTTTTAAAATTAAATCCAGTTTTTTACTTAATCGTAGGGTTCAGGAGTACTTTCCTTGGTACAGCCTGGTTTTTTGAAAATATGGTCTATACGGGTTACTTCTGGAGCGCTACGCTTTTCATCCTTTTGATCGGATCAGTCATTCACTTGAAATTCCGTGATAAGTTTGTTGATTACTTGTAATCGGAGGCTTGATCGTTTATGAAGCCAAAAGTAAGGTTTGAAAATGTTTCAAAGAATTATAGCTTATATAGCAAGAGGTCAGACAAGTTAATGGAAATGTTTTTTAATAAAAAGAGAAACGACTCATTCTATGCTTTAACTGATCTGTCATTTGAGGTCTATGAAGGGGAAACGATTGGGATCGTCGGCATAAACGGTTCCGGGAAGTCAACGTTATCGAACTTGCTTGCTCAGGTTATACCGCCGACGAGCGGTACGATTGAAATGAACGGAGACCCTTCCTTGATCGCTATTTCCGCCGGACTGAACAACCATTTATCAGGCTTAGAAAACATTGAAATGAAGTGTTTGATGCATGGTTTAAGTAAGCGGGAAATTGAAGAGCTTACACCTGTGATTGAAGATTTTGCCGATATAGGCACTTTTATCAAACAGCCTGTTAAAAATTACTCCAGCGGCATGAAGGCAAGGCTCGGTTTTGCGATTTCAGTCCATACCAATCCCGATATCCTTGTGGTGGATGAAGCGTTATCTGTAGGGGATCAAACGTTTTATCAAAAGTGCATGGAGAAGATTAATGAGTTTAAGAAACAGGGAAAAACGATCTTCTTTATCAGCCACTCGTTGTCTCAAATGAAATCAATCTCCGACCGCATCATGTGGATTCACTTTGGTGAGATCAAAGATTTCGGCGAAGCAAACGAGATTATCGGAAAGTACAAGGGGTTCATCGATTGGTTTAACTCACTCAGCAAAGAAGAAAAGAACGCTTATAAGAAGGAAATGGTAAGGGGGCAATCCAGAGGTCCCAACCGGCACAGGACTCGATTAAATAAGAAAAAAAAGACCAAAATCTCTTTGTTTTTTCAAGTCTTTCTTTTAAGTATCCTGTTGATCGGCTTTGGATCGCTTTTGTTCCTGAATACCTACGGAACGAGTGCTGCTGAACTCTTGAATCGCTTTAAGGATGAGGTGGTTGCAACTGATGACAAGGATTTCGCTTCTCGATCGGAAACAGTCAATTCTTCTCAAAACGAAGCGGTGGTACCGGAATCGAAGGTGGAGCATGTTAATCAGCCAGGGTTTGTTCGTGAAAAAAACATCGAGGCCTTTCGAACAGAAGATATGGTAGAAGTAGTGGACACACTGAAATTTGCAGACCGGGTGTTTATAGAAGAAAGGATAAACGATACGTTCAAGGTGCGTCTTGATAACGATACTGTTTATGTGAAGGGCGGCAATGTGAAGGTGGGAGGAAATAATCCTTCAACAATGGCGAAAGCAGAGGATTTTATACCGGTCTATCCTAAATCTGTAGAAGCTGCCTATCAATATTATTTAACGTTTCTTAACGCAAAGGAAGAAAAAATAAAAGATTCCTTAAAGAATCTTACGAATGAGGCCGTTTTGAATAACGGAAAAAAAGACCTTGTTTATGGATATGACAATGTTGTCTATCATTTGAACACCGAGGGTACTTCTGAATCACTGACGGTTAAAAATTTAAAACCGGACGTAGAAAAGTACTCCTCAATAAAGCAACTTGCTACCGTTTCCTCAAAAGACCAACAGGTGTTTTATGTGGAAGGAGCAAGCTATGATTTCTTATTTGATCTCAACGAAAAGACAGTGAAAATAAAATCGAAGAAACAAAACACGAATCGAGTCGTTCAATAGTAAACAGAGTAAAGAAACTGCGGGAGGTTCAGCATGAAAAAACAAGTTTTTTCTCTTGCATACGGAGTTAGCTTGCTGTCCAGCTCAAAGACAGTTCAAAACAGGTTGTTTAACTTAGCACTGGCTGACAATTCAGAGTACCTCGAAAAGCCTTTGTTATTAAGCCTTGCCTGCAGATTGGGAAAGCAGCGGCAGTTTATCAATAATTGCAATTTCTCACCCCATCTTGGAGAACAGTATAAGCGTTACTTAAATGCAATGGCATATCGAAATTTAAGATTATATGAACGTGCCTGGAAAGAGTTAGAGGATTTGCCTTCTGAAAATTCCTTGATTGTCAAAGCCAAGTTCAAAACCCTTTATGACATGAGGGATATCCAGGGATTAATCGACTTAGGGCATCAGGTTTCCGTGGGTGGAAGCTTGATAGAAAAGCAGAAACAACATATTGTCGAGTATACATTTCGACGGATGGGGCCCGTGGCTGCAAAGAACCTTTGCGGGATTTTTGTAAATGAAGAGAAGGATGGCCACTTTGCAGCATTGCAGGAAAAGTATGAGCTTCTTGAAAGCGACAGCAGAACATGGGAGCAATTTCTATCGAAGTACAACAAATCTTATTCCCTTATGAAAAAGGAAGATGTGAGGGAGTGTATCGAATGGCTGCTTACCTTATCAGATCTGCAGACAGAGCTCGGATTCGTTCTGTTAGTAAATAATGCTTCCAAACACGCTATCCCGTTTAAAAATATTGCAGAATATATAGGTCCTCTCCTTGAAGAAGGTAGAATCGACCGGAAATATATTGGAATCGATCTCGAGTATCTCATCTTAGCTGAATATGCGGAAACAGAGAAAAAACCTAACAAAAAGCTTGGCTATTTAATCGAAGCCTTTCATGAGGGGGACAGATCGGACCTTTTATATAACAAATTGATAAAGGTACTTTCAAAAAGCAATTTGCGGAAACGGAACCTTACTGAACTATTACGTATGGTAGATGAAGGTTTTCTGGACCTGTCCGGCGAGGATGCAAAAAAACTCCTCATTGAAAATCCGGGGTTTCATCGTTTATATTCCGGCCTCCATTTTATAGGAAAAACAGATGCTTTATCGGAGATCCTTGAGATCGGAAAGAAACTACCAATCAAATATTATCGAGAGCTGGTAAAAGGGATAGCGGATTCACTGGTCGATTATAGAGGCCCTCTTCCTTTTAATGACCAAATCGTTTCAACTGTGTCAGAAATGTTAGAAGGGTATCATAAATGGAACTGCCTTAAGCTTAGATATTACATTGAAACAGATGACACGGGGACGGTTAAGAACTACCTTGCTTCTTTTGAACAGGATAAGCAGTTGAAGCTGCTTCTGTATGTGTCAAAATACTGTTATGAAGTGAAGCTGTTAACATATGCGCTTCATTTCTCAGAGATGGCATACGAAATAGACCCGGACAATACGATGGTGCTCCGAAGCTTAATCCGGACCAACCATCGCCTTGGAAATATCACCGATCGGTTAACATACCTTGAGAAGCTAAAGTCCAAAGCCGCAGGCAGGCTATTTGGGAATGAGTATGACATGGCCTTTGATGAACACCAGCTCCTGAAAGAACAATGGGAATGGTCTGGCAGTCCTGTTTCCCTGGAAAAAGAAGATGCTATTATTCATGTCTTGAATAAATCGCTGCCTCAGATTAACGGCTATACCATTCGGAGCTCCGAAATTGCAGAGCACCTGAAGGAGATGGGGATGAATCCGATGGTGGTAACAAAGCTCGGATGGTCTCCTGAGGATGGCCAGACGGAAGAGCTGGCCAAAGACGTGCAGAACGGGATCGAGCATTATCACATGATGGACCAAGAGCATCAAGCTGTGCTCAATAAGATTCCGATGAGCGAGTACTTTAATCATTATGCCGACCACTTTGCTCAACTGGTAAGAGACATTAAGCCCAAAATGATTCATGCCGCTTCCAATTTCCAGAATGCTCTTCCTGCATTAAAGGTTGCGGAAACGTACAGGATACCATCAATCTACGAAGTAAGGGGAATGTGGCATTATACCCAGAGTTCGAAAACGCCTGGATTCGAGAATTCGGAGCGTTATCTCCTCCATCAGGAATATGAACTGGCTTGCTGCAATATTGCGGATAAAATCGTATGCATCAGCGAAAGCCTTAAAGAACACCTGATCAACCTTGGTATTCCTGCTGAAAAAATCTCTTTTGTTCCAAATGGAGTCGATGTTGAAAAGTTTCAACCGATTGATCCGGCAGAAAAGATAAAGAAGGCTTATGATCTGGAAGGAAAGTTTGTGATAGGATTTATCGGTTCAGTAACACCATACGAAGGCCTGGATTATTTAATGAAAGCCCTGGCAAAACTGAAAGAAAAACGATCAGACCTGAGATTTTTGCTGGTTGGTGACGGAGTTGAGCTGCCAAATCTCAAAGAGCTGGCGAAGCGATTGGGGATAGAAGAGATCGTGAAGTTTGTTGGAAGGGTCCCGCATGACCAGGTTAAAGACTATTATTCTGTTGTAGACATCTTTCCGTTTCCGCGAACAAAAGCGAAAGTATGTGAGCTGGTCACACCGCTCAAACCTTACGAAGCGATGGCGATGGAGAAGCTTGTCGCTGTTTCTGATATACCAGCTTTACGGGAAATGGTGATCGATGGGGAAACAGGATTGGAATTTAAAGCAGAAGATTCGAGTTCTCTTGCTGATTGCCTGGAAAAAGCGGTTGAGAATATGCACCTGGCAGTCCAGGGGAGAGACTGGGTTAGAGAGAACAGAGCCTGGAACCTATTGGCACAAGAATACAGAGAAATATATCCCGATGTTCTAAAAGCAGATCAGAGAAAACAGACTGCTGTAAATTAAATGGCGACAGAAAAGAGGAATCGGCTGACTCATAAGGGGCTGATTCTCTCCGCTTAACAACGTATCTGCGGTAATAGCACCAGCATTCTCCCAGATATGGTGGAGAGGTATCTGAACCTTTGCTTTTGGGCTTCAGCTTCTATCTGTTGTTACGGGGGGACAAAGTTGAATAAAAAAATAACATACGACACTCGCCATTCCTACCAATATATTGATATTTATCATCCATTGAAAAAGCAAAGATTATATGAGGTCTGTAATGACTTACTGCAAAACAAGATTTATTTAACAGATAACTATCCTGTCATAGACGCAGGCGATTCCGATATGTGGCTCATCGATCCAGTCGATCGGAGTTGGAGGTTCTGGCTCCATTCCTTTCTTATCGTAGGTTATCTGGTAGATGGTTACACTCTTTTTGGAAATGAGGAGTATTTAAATAAAGCCATTACGATTGTTTTAGACTGGAAGAAAAAAAATGGGTCTTCGTCAGACTCGGAGATGGCCTGGCATGACCATTCAACAGCATTACGGTTAATGATGCTCTGTAAACTCTTCTATTATATAAAGAAAGCAGATTTGGGAGAGCGTGATGGACAGGAGCTCCGGAGCCTTGTGCAACAGCATGGCGATATGCTGGCGAATGAAGACTTTTATATAAAAAAGCATAACCATGGACTAGACCAAGATATCGCGCTCTATATCGCAGCTACCTTTTTTCCCGATTTGCCAGGATCAACGACATGGGCTGAACTTGCTTTACATCGCTTCTGGGAACAGATGGACCACTTGTTCGCAAAGGACGGCAGCTATCAGGAACATTCACCAGACTATGTCTATATCCTTATCGATCGCCTAATTTATTTCTATATGTTTTTAAAGAATCACGGAATAGAAGATAATCAAGAGCTGAAAGAAAGGATCGAGGGAATTCTTCATTTTTTTCAGTATGTTCTGCAGCCGGATGGCTCTATACCGCCGATTGGAGATAGTGAGGCTCGACAAGTAAATCTGCAGCATCATTATGATATCGGTTTGTATGGGTTAAAGGCTTTAGAGCAATTTCTTGAAAAACGGTTCCGTGAACGGTATAAAGTAACGCTCCCTCTCGAAAATGTATTTCCTGAAGGAGGATATGCAGTATTCAGAAATAAATGGCCATATGATGTGAACACTGTTCAGATGCTATTCAGCGCGAGCTTTCATTCGAGAGTTCATAAACACCATGATGACTTATCGTTCACGCTTTTTGGAAGCGGGCATCCGCTGTTAATCGATGCCGGAAAATACAACTATGATTACGAGAGCCCTGAGCGAAAGTTCGTCGTTTCAAATAAAGCCCATAATACAGTTACAGTGGATGAAGCCAATACGGACATCAGCCGTTTAAATATTGGGAAATCAGGATTATCAACATATGGGCTTCATAATGACGTTTCTTATGCTGCCGGCTTTCATTGCCTGTATCCAGGTGTTTCCCACAGAAGAATCTTCATTTATCTTAAACCATGGGACATTATCATTTTTGACGATGTCCGGGGATACAAAGATGATCATCTTTTTGACCAATATTTCCATCTGCATCCGGCACTAACGGGCAGTCTTACTGGTCCCCTGGTGAAAGCAAATAACTCCAATCATGTTCCGCTGTTGTCGATCCAGCAGCTTTATACGAACGATGACTATTCCTGTGAGATCGTGAAAGGCCATCAGGAACCGCTTGAGGGATGGGCATCAAGCCACTATAGTACACTGGAACCAATAAACTCCGTGCGCTACCGAGTGGAAGGAAAGGAAGCGAGATTCGCAACCCATCTAAATTTAAGTCCAGCCCGTCAAACAGATTATTCCGTGAGCTGGGAAGAGGATGAGATCCATTTCACTTTTGACAGGAGAAAGTTAACAGTTATCTTAGCAAAAGAAAAGGAATATTTCTTTTTAAACAACAAGCAGTTGCCAAACAACTCGATCGGAAATCCGAAATTAAAACAGGCGTTAAACGAAAAGAATGAATATGAATACAAGCAGAAGTACCGTTACGAAAGAAAGAGGAAGATGCGTTATCTGGAAGAGCTTGAACGCTATCATACGGACTAGTTACGGAGGTTTATTGTGGAGAAAACAATCGAAAATGTGAAAGATCGCCAGTATATCCGTGTTTTTAATATTTATGAACCGTTAAAGGACAAAGTGCTTCGGCCAGTATGCGATGACATTCTAGATGATATCTACTACAAGAACAAACGATATCCTGCAACAAAAGTAAACGAAGCAAACATGTGGACCGCAAACATCAACGATCGAAGCTGGAGATTCTGGCTACATACTCTGACGATGATCGAACAGTTGATGGATGGATACCGGGAGTACAATGAACCTGCTTATATGGAAAAAGCGATGGCATTGTTTTTCGACTGGAATGAGCATAACTACCCGGAAGCGGAATCGGAGATGGCCTGGCATGACCATTCTACTGCACTGCGGTTGATCATGATCTGCCGGTTGTTTGAAGAATGGAAACAGGATCACTGGGATACGGAAACCTTATCGACCTTTACAGAACTTGCAAGTGCCCATTGCGCGAAGTTAAGTGATCCAGATTTTTATATGGAAAAGCATAACCATGGGCTCGACCAGGATATTGCAATGTATATCGCTTCACGCGTGTTTAACTTTTTGCCAGAAGCAGAGGATTGGTACCAGCTTGCAACAAAACGTTTCTGGAAGCAAATCGAAGACCTGTTTGCACCGGATGGAAGCTATCTGGAACACTCTCCAGACTATATTTATGATCTTTCGGACAGGTTGTTTAAGTTTCTGGATTTTCTGAAGCGATACGAAATCAAGGAATATGAAAAGCTTGAGGCGGTCCTGGATAAGCTCGTTCGTTTCTTCGTATATACATTTCAGCCAACTGGCTTAATCCCTCCGGTGGGGGACAGTGCGAACCGGCCGATCAATGTAGCGAAATTCGATAACCCGCCAGCCCACTTGCTTAATCCGTTACTGTTTGTCACGACAGGAGGAGAAAAGGGAGAAATTGATTACAAGACAGATGCGGTCTTCCCTGATGGCGGGTATGCTATCTTCAGAAATCAATGGGGCCTGGACGCAAAGACGGTTCAGTTGTTCTTCCACAGCAGCTTCCATTCCAGAGTCCATAAGCATCATGATGATCTTTCCATCAACTTGTTCGGACATGGTCAACCGCTCCTTGTCGATGCCGGAAAATACAACTATGATTATAAAACGCCTGAGAGGCAATACGTGGTATCGAATAAAGCGCATAACACGGTTGTGGTGGATAACAAAAATACGGAAATCATTCGAATGAATATTGGAAAGTCAGGTTTGACCACCTATCATCTAAATGAAGCGTTCAACTATGTGTCAGGAATTCAATGCTTATATCCGGGTGTTATGCACCGAAGGATGATACTATACGTGAAGCCTGGCGACATCATTGTCCTTGATTACCTGTTGGGATATAAAGATGATCATACATTTGAACAGACCTTTAACTTTGATCCTTCTCTGGAATGCTCGGTGGAGGAAAACCGTATTCAAGCCGGCAACAACGGTACCCCTTACCTTTCGCTAATCCCGATGGTAAATGAAGATACCATAGAGACAAGCATAATCAAAGGGCAAGAGGACCCACTTGTGGGCTGGCATTCAACTGATTATGCGACTTTAAAGGAATCCTGTCACAGCTCTTTTTCGCAGACAGGAAAAGAAGCAAGATTTGCTACCCACATAAGCTTGAGCCCATCCAGTCCGGCAAGCATCCCGTTCAAATGGGAAAATGATGAAATAAATCTTTCCTGGCAGGACAAGAATCTAAAAATCATTCTTACTAAACAGTATGAACATTTAGTTTTAAACGGGGAGTATATAGCCTCCCAGAAAGTGGATCATCCTAAAATAACAGCGGCCATTAAGGACCAGGAGATTTATGAATACCGGGAGAAATATCGCTCCGAAAGACAAAGAAGGCTGAGGTACCAGGAGCAGTTGGAGAAGGCGAAGGAAAAGCTGAAAGCAAAACAATAAGAGGTTAACTGTAATTCCGGGGGGACGGCAACAAGTCCTTTCCGGGATTTTTTGCATTACAGTAAAAGACAAAAAATTCCCCGGGATGAAAAGTAGGTTGTCTAAAAGCCAGCTACTGTCATTACTTGCAGGTTACTTATCGGAGAGTTTTTCTAATTTCGGGATAACACTTATTAACAATCCAAAATATTTCCTATCGGTGGTTCGAAAGGCACGCTTTTTCCTGGTTAATTAGACTCTTTTATGTTAACAGTATTGCTTGTTACCATTTTAGTATAGTCCCAATCTGTAAAGGAGTTATTAAATGATAATAACAAATTTTAAGGATGGTAATATGCTTGGAGATCTGTCGTTTCGACCATTCGAGGAACATGGTATTGAAGAAGAAAGCAGGCTCGTCTTATATAACAATGTGGAAGGGGATTTCTCCCACTTATTGGAGATCGAGCCATTCGAAAAGGCAAAGATTGACCTTAATACCCTGGAAAGTCATTTTGATTATAAATTTAAGTATCAGCTTAAGAAAAATGGAAAATGGACAGACCATATCAAATATAAGTATTTAAAACCCGAACAAGAAACAGATAAAGGAATCAAGTATTTATTTTACCCTGATCCCACCAGCCAACATTTAATCATTGTTTTTCAGGCGATCAATAAAAATCCCGGATATAACTATATTCGGACATTAAAGGATATAAAGGCATCAAAGCTGTTTATAAAAGATGATTATGGCGAGGATGAATTAACAAGAAGCTCCTACTATCTTGGAAAGAACAGGACAAATAATATTGAAGAACCCGTGCATGAGCTTATCCTCAGGGCAAAGAGAACGTTGAATATAGACAGTAAGAACATCATATGTGCAGGATCCAGCAAGGGCGGATTTGCAGCACTCTTTTTTGGATATAAATATGGATTTGGAAACATTGTCGCTGGAGGACCACAGGTTCTACTTGGCAATTATCTGGGGAAAGGCAAACTGGAAGGGTCATCCTCCATTCTTCCTCCGATTCTAAAGTACCTGGCAGGCGAGGTTTCACAAGAAAGCATCGAATGGGCAAATGGTTTGATGGAAACAGCTGTAAGAAGCTTGCCTGACCATGATCCTAAAACCTATATTCATGTGGGACGCGGTGAACCTCATTATGAGGAACATGTGTTACCTTTTATTAAAATGGCGGAAGCAAAGAAAAACCTGGAAGTAGACCTCGGGGAATATAACACTCATTCAGAACTCAGTGTTCATTATCCTGAGTATTTAAAAAAGGCAGTCGGAAAACTAATAAAATAATTAAAAAAGGTGGGACAGTTCAGATTGGAACTGTTCCACCTTTTGTTTGTCATGCACTTACACTGTTGCCAAAAGCTGAGGGATTTGCTCTTGTTTTTCATCTGTGTATTCTGGAATCATGGCAATTTTAAAGCCGACCAGCTTAAAGTCGATGTTGCCTATTATTCTGCATGCGATCCGGCACTTCACAATGTGTTCATCGATGCTTAAATTGTTTGTTTCGTTCATTTGAAGTGAAATAACTTCCTCTTTCCCTTTTTCAGAATAGGTAATAACCATTGGAACAATTTTTCCTTCTCCGCTATGCGTAACGATCGGTACAATTTTATAATCCGTTTTTGCATGGATAGGAATGGCGCTCTTATCCGGGATTTTACTAAAACTATTATTATGTTCCTGGTAGGAAATATAAGTAGATTTATTGCTGTCGAGTTGAGAAGAAACAGCTAAATTTCCTTCTTGATTGTACATCCCTATTACTGAAGAATCAGGATTATACCAGCTGCGTGTATTCAAGTTTAAGAATGTTTCTTGTGACACATCCTTATTGTTTATTTCGTTTATTCCTATTTTTAATCCTTCGATACTTCCCTGTCCTTTGACTCTGACAACAAATTTTAAAGAATCGATTTCCTTTTCAAACTTCACTAATTTTGAGCTATTGTGATGGACTATTTTGGTTTCAGCCGGTTTTCCGCCAACAAACCCGAGGATCAGTAAGTCCAATTTCAGCTTATTCCGGTCCTCGTACTCGGTAAGAAAGCTAAATTCGTAAAAAGTTGATGGACTTATCTGAAACAAAGGCGGATTTACAGGTGGTTGTGAAAGACCTGTTTCATCTCCTAAGGAAATAAGAGCGTAATCATCCTGTTCGACGAACGCTTCAAGGCTGTTTTCGGTACGATTAAACGATTGCTTGAATTCTTCCGGCAGGTGGATTTCTTTTGGGATAAAAGAAAGCTTTATCTCACTTTCTTCAAATCTTTCATCCGGTGACTGCTCCAATAGACTGGAATAGGATTGTCCGAAGCCCTTTAGATGGAGGTTGCCAATTTTAACATGGTTTAGTGAAAAGGTTCCGTTGCCTTTTAGCCTGATCGCGGCTCTGAATCCATCAAACTGGCCATCTGGAAGGGATATTGTCTTTTTGCTATTCAAGGGTACTTTGTAGAAAGCTTCTTTCGTTTCATTTTTATATCCTATTATATAAAGGGTTGCCTGTATTTCTCCTGTAGAAGTGCCATCAAATTCACACGTTGATTCTCCGTTCTTAAGCTGCAATGGTTTTGCAGGCGGATTAGAAAAATTGATATCTTCTTCGTTGTAAGACAAATAAAAGTGCTTTGAGTCAGGGATGTCGAAGCGCAATTCTTTTCCATTATTCGTAATGTCGCTGTCATAGCTATTCACATACCACCAATTTGTATTGATCACATTTATTGTTTTTGTGTGGGCCTGTTTGAATTCAGCGATATCTTCTTTAACTCTTTCTTTTCGCTTTCTAATTACCCGCAGCTCTTCTTCTAACAATTGGATATCCAAATCTAATTCATCCCCTTTTTATTTCTTCATTTTCCAGTACTTTGTTGCAAGCCGGCCAAGTTTTGAGTTTCGCAATGCCTCATACTTTGCTTTTATTGATTCCTTTTCTTTGGTCTCTCGTAAAAGTTCCTTCGTAGCCCTTTCGTTATCTTCCAGTTGATTTAAAAGCTGTTGTTTCAGGTGTAGGATATCAGTCTTATAACGGTTTTCAAGTGATTGTATTTCCTGGCGAAGGCCATTATTTTCTTCTATGTAATTTTTAAGATCTTTCTCATTTTTTGATAGCGTATTTTCCAAGGTGAAATCCTCCTCTATAAGAGATTATTTTGAATCATCCTGCAAAAAAATCTTCTGGGCACCAAGTGTAACATATGTATTGCTTGAATTTTTGAATAAAACGAAAACTGAAGAAGTAAATAAGAAAGTAGTCAGGATGTAAAACCATTTAAGATTATTTAAAGAGTAAGAAAAAGGAAAGAGTCAGTAGTTTCAAGAGCATTGCATATTGCCCCATAAGTCCGCTTCAGTTCTCCGTTTTATCACCAGTAACGGGGACGGTAATTCTTATCAGCAGCAGTGTATGTGAGTTGAACCATTCTCTCTTTATAGGTTTCGTTGTAAATAAGACTGGTGCGTCTCAAAAAATAGGTGCCAGGCACCGCAAATGGACAACTGTCCACGAGCGGTGCCTGGCACCATTCTATGGCACCATTCTATTAACATAAAAATACTAAATAGTGTTGCAATTCAAAAAACTTTGTCCTATACTAAATGTAATCGATTACATAAACTAACTAACAATAAGAATCGCATCAAATTAGGGAGATAAAAATATGGTTAAGATGAGTGACGTGGCAAAACTAGCTAACGTATCGACTGCGACAGTTTCAAGAGTGCTAAGGAGCCCTGAAACAGTAAAGGAAAATACAAGGCAGAAAGTACTTAGCGTGATTGAAGAATTAAATTACCAACCAAACATACTGGCTCGTCATTTTCGTAGAAGTGAGACGAATACCATTCTAGTTATAGTTCCGAACATAATGAATACAGTTTTTGCAGAGATAGTTGGAGGGATTGAACAAGCGGCAGCAGCAAATGGATATAAGGTTTTACTCAGAAATACCAATCTTGATGTACGAAATGAGTATGAAGCGATTGATCACCTCAAGCAAAGACAGGTCGATGGAATGATCTTGCTTTCAGAAAGGCTTGAAAAGAAAACCTTATTAGAGATCAGTAAACAATATCCGGTTGTATTAGCTTCAGCTTATATAGAAGGCTTAAAAGTACCCACTGTTTCAATTGATAATATTAGCAGCAGCAGGGAAGCGACAGAACATTTGATCAGACTGGGGCATAAACGGATCGCCAATATTTGTGGACCGTTATTCTCGTCGATATCACGTGATAGATTAAAAGGGTTTAAACAGGCAGTCTACCAAAATGATCTGGAAGTAGATAGTGTACTGATACAGGAAGGGGAATTTACATTTGATTCAGGATATAATCAAATGTTGAAGTTCCTGGCATTAGAAGTACCACCAACCGCTGTGTTTGCGGCGAATGATGAAATGGCGATGGGAGCGATTAAAGCGGCCAAGGAAAACGGGTTAAAGGTTCCGGAAGATATGGCAGTTGTAGGATTTGATAACATTAAATTTTCCTCTATGTTTGAACCTGCTTTAACTACGATCGCACAGCCAAAATATGAAATGGGAAAAAAAGCAATGGAGTTATTGTTAGAGCAAATGCAGGGGGTTGTCCATACTAAGATCCAGCATGTGTTAGACACTAACCTCGTAATTCGAGATTCATGTGGGGCAAAAAAGGCTGAATTGGTTTAGCCTTTACTTTAATCGAATAAATGTAATCGATTACATTTTTAAGGAGGTGATTCCCTGTCAATTTGGTAAAACTACTTGCAGTTTTGTAACCGATTACATCCGGGTTGCGAATAAAAAATAAAAAAGGAGAACAGAAAATGGGACAAATACCAGTTGGTCTTCAAATGTATACGTTACGAAAGGAAAGCGAACAAGACTTTGTTGGAACGTTAGAAAAAGTTGCGTCTCTTGGTTATCAAGGTGTTGAATTTGCAGGTTATTATGGGTTGTCTGCTGATGAATTGAAGGATGTCTTACATAAGCTTGGGCTTCAGGCTGCTTCAAGTCATGTGCCGCTGACAGTATTAGAGAAAGAGTTAGACCAGACCATCGACTATCAAAAAAAAATCGGCAGTAATCATATTGTCTGTCCTTTTCTTCCTCCAGAAAGACGAAGTAAAGAAGATTATTATAACTTGATTAACATTCTCAATAAAGCAGGACAAAAATGTGCTGAAGAAGGCATCACATTTTCTTACCATAACCATGATTTTGAACTCCATCCCTTTGATGATGGCCAAAAGCCGCTGGAATTGTTACTTAAAGAAACAAATCCTGATTGGGTCAAAGCAGAACTGGATGTATATTGGCTTACAAAAGCCGGTGAAGACCCGGTCGAGTGGATGAAGCGCTACCAAAACCGAACACCTTTAGTTCATTTGAAAGACATGACGACTGATGATGAAAAATTCTTTGCTGAACTTGGAACCGGGGGAGTTAATCTTGATGGAGTCATAGCTCAGGGAGATGATTCTAATGTTGAATGGTGGATTGTTGAACAAGACCAATCAAGGCGCACACCGCTTGAAAGTATCGAGACTAGCATTAATTACTTAAAAAACAAACTGGTATCTGCAAGGTAATTCAACCAAAACATTTTATTAAGGGGGAAAAAGAATGAAGAAAGTTGTCTCTATCCTGTCACTGTGTTTCCTTTAGTTTGGCACCTTCAGTTAGTTACGACAAAACAAGTCAAAAAATGCGGTGGCAAACGACTAACTTTTCATTTTTGTTTCCGTATAATTAAAATATCGCTCAGAATTGAGTGAAAATTGGAAATACATAGGAGGAAAAGTATGAAAAAGACGGCGATTGTTTTAAGTACGACCTTAGGGTTAGCTCTTGCAACTTCATCTGTTGTATCTGCTAATCCCACCACTACTCCGAACGGACCCTGGGTACAGGATGAGCAGAATTTGTCTTTTTCCAGCTTTATGACGAATGAGGAATTGTACTCTACGTTGCAAAAACTAGAGAAAGCTTCTCATGGAAAGATGGTATTGGACAAGGCAGGCGAATCAAACGATGGCAACGCTATGTATGTTGCTAAATATGGAGATAATAGTCCCGATAAAAAGAAATTATTGGTCTATACGCAAATTCATGGGAATGAAGTACTTGGAACAGAGGCAGCAATGGAGATCATGCAGAAGTTAAACTCTGGCGGTAAGGAAATTAATGATATTTTAGATGAAGTTTCCATCTGGATCATGCCACGTATTAATCCTGATGGCACCATGAATCAGTATGAGGGAGAGCAGTACCCTGCTCGTTATAATCATCAAACCTGGGATCCAGAAGCACTGGGATTGCCATCTGACACTGCTGCACCATGGTACTATAACGCAGATGGATCTGAAAGAGGACAGAATAATAATGAAAGAATAGTTTATGGAATCCCTGGTTATGATTTGAATCGCGATTTCAGTCCTAACTATGACTTTGATCTGGAAGAATTTGCGGCGGAGAATCCTGAGGAGCTTGCTAGTATCTTAAATAATCCTAAAACTAACAACCCGAGTAGCACTGGTTTTGAAGTTTCGCCTGAAGCAGAAGCGCTAACAGGAGTTGTAGCTGACTTTGATCCGGATGTAATAATAGACGTGCACCATCGCGGGTTTAACAGGTTGTCAGAAGATGACAATCGCTCCGTTTCGATAGAAGTGTTAGGTCAATTTACAACGAAGCCTTTTACAGATCCGTTTACTGGTCAGAATTATAGTATTGATGATGATGTGTTAACATTGAGCAAACAGGTTACCGTTGCTGCATATGATGCACTTCAGATCGGCAAATCGTCCTTCGGTGCGATCCAGCAGTATCCTCAGGTTAACTATCCTGGTTCCGGACTTGGTGCATTCCAGCTGAACGGCGCTGCCACAATGTTGATAGAAGTAAAAGGCCAAACGCAAACCCTTGGCCAAAAACAAAACGGAATGCTAAAACAAACAGTAAAAGCACCTATCTATGATATTTTAGCGAAATTAGCTGACGGTTCTATTCATGATGTCGATGCAAGCCGGTATGAGGATATTCCTCCTTACTATGGGGGAATAGATCCTAGTGATCCAAAAGGTACTGGATTTTAAAGATGTCTTTTTGGGGTGCCTGGCACCCCAAAAAGACATCTCCGTGGAAAAGTCTTCCTGAAATGGACATCACAAAATGCTTTTTAATGAAAAAGGGAACACCTCTATCAATCAAACATTTGATTGATAGAGGTGTTCTTGTTTTGTTAAGGTGCCAGGCACCACGCGTGGACAGTTGTCCATTTGTGGTGCCTGGCACCGTTAATGAGGCACCGTTAAATGGCACCGTTAATGACTACTCCAAAACTAGTTCCGCTACACACTCCACATGAACTGTGTGCGGGAATAAGTCAACGGGCTGAACCTGTTTCAGGGTATATCCAAATGGCTCAAGTTCCTTAATATCTGATGCAAATGTCTCAGGATTACAAGAAACGTAAACAATTCGTTCCGGCTTGGCGCGTCCGATTCTTCTCATCACTTTGCCGCCTGCACCTGAGCGAGGTGGATCAAGCAACAATAATTCGGGATGTCCAAAGCTCTCTAACATCTGGTCGATTCCTTTTCTCGCATCTTTAGCCAGGAAGGTTGTGTTCGAGATTCCGTTGTCTTTCGCGTTCCGTTTTGCTGATTCGATCGAACTTTCAACAAGTTCGATACCTGCAAGCTTTCCTACCCGGTTAGCGAATGGAAGTGAGAAGGTACCTACTCCACAGAAAAGGTCGAACATTTTCTCTGTTTTCTTCGGCTGTCCCATTTCAATCGCCAGGTCTACCAGCTTTTGAGCCTGAGTCGGATTCGTCTGGAAGAAGGTATCGAACCAGAGACGGAAGCGGTAGCCATTCATTTCATCGTAAATGAAGTCTCTTCCTGCTAAGACATGCGTTTTTTCAGACTGCGTACGGTCCGCCCAGTCTGTGTTTTCAAGCCAGAGCAAACTTTTTACTTTTGGTAACTTGTTCTCTACCCGAGCTATTAAATCTTCAACGGCATCTTTAAGATCACCCTCTGGTGCTTCTGTAGCGAATAGCCCAAGCATGATCTCACCTGTAGCAAAAGATTGCCTAACCATTAAGTGGCGAAGAAGCCCTTCATGAAGGTCTTTGTTATAGCCACTCAGTTGATGGTCTTTCACCCAGTTTGAAACTTCCATCGCTGCTTCTACCATTTCCTCACTAGCGATCAAGCATGTTTCAAGTGGAATGATCTTGCGGAAATTCCCCTGTTCATGCAATCCGAGTTCGCCTTTAGATGAAAACGTGAATTCCATTTTATTACGATATTGCCATGGCTCGTCCATGCCGATTGTATCCAGCACTAGACTCGGATCATATCCTTGAGATTCGATCGCTTTTTTAACATATTCCGTTTTATGCTGTAACTGCCCCTGATAATCCCAGTGCTGCCATACACAGCCGCCACATCTTTCAAAGTGAGGGCATGGAGGTGTCACTCTGTCCGGATGGGTCTCCAATATTTCATCGGGCAATGCTCTCCATCTTCTCTTTTCAGGCTTTTCCACTGTCACAGATACTTTTTCTCCGGGAAGTGTCTGTGGGATTGTTAGCTTTAGCTTTTTAGGGTTACCGAGTTCGTTTTCCCGCCATACGGCAGCCTGTCCCGAACCCTTTTTATCTAATTGACGTACTTCAGCAACGAACGTTTCACCTTTAGTCGTAGTCAACGTAAGTTCCTCCTTTATAGATTTCATTTTTATTATATAGAAACAATCGAATTGTTTGGTTTTTAATGTGGTATAAGCAGCTGTTTATTAGTCTGCATACTTATCTAGTATAAAGGAGGACTACCTATTATGGAAATATTTCTTTGCTAGTAGAAATTTACAGGCGGAATGAATTAAATGTAACAAGAAATCCCCCTTAAACAAACGTTTGATTAAGGACACTTTTATTTGAATTTCAAAGGTCTTAACCCATTTTTCTTAAATGCCCATGTTACTTTTTGAAAAAACATTTCAATAAATAAATAAAAGTATTGATATTTAATTTCGATACCTCTACAATGTTAGGTGAGGATGTAATATTCGAAAGGTTGTGAAAATTTGGAGCTGCCTAAAATGAAAGTGGCGGGTGTGATGTCCGGGACCTCTCTGGATGGTATGGACATTGCAATAGTAGACTTCCAAAAGGTGAATGGCAAAATTGACTTTGAACTCTGTTATTTTACAACTGTTCCATATGAAAAAGAATTGAAGGCCCGCCTGGAAGAAGTTGTTGTTCCTAATACACCATCACCAGAAATTTCTTCCATGAACATGTTACTTGGGGAGGTCTTCGCAGATGGTGTCCTGCTTGCTGTCAAAGAAGCTGGATTGCAGACTGCTGATATTGACTTAATTAGCACTCACGGGCAGACCGTTTTCCATGATCCGGTCTTTAAAAAAGACGATCCTTATTACCGGCCAAATACTCTTCAAATAGGAGATATTGGAGTTATCGCTGAAAAAACTGGAATACCTGTGATTGGTGATTTCAGGACGCGTGATGTTGCAGTGGGAGGCCAGGGTGCTCCATTAGTGCCTTTTCTGGATTACACTCTGTTTAAGTCAGAGCAGCTTGGAAGGGTTCTCGTTAATATCGGAGGAATATCGAATGTCACTGTTCTTCCTAAAAGCGCTTCTGCCGAAAATATCATAGCCTATGACACCGGTCCGGGAAACATGATCATTGACGCCTTTGTTACCTGGCATACGAATGGTGAACAGTGCTATGACAAAGACGGTCAACTGGCAGCTAAAGGAAATATTAATCAAGAATGGTTAAAGGAATTGCTGGCACATACATATTACGGGGAATCTCCGCCAAAGAGTACCGGTAGAGAACAATTCGGCACAGAGTATGCAAGAGATCTATGGAATCAGGCAGAGAAAAGAAACATCTCTAAGATTGATAGGATCGCAACCGTAACGGCCCTAACCTGGTATTCACTCGGGAAAGCCTTAAAGAAGCACATAGAGGAAGATAACGTAGAAGAAATATACATTAGTGGCGGCGGCTTGCACAATGCGAGCATGATGAAAGGCTTAAAAGATTATTTGCCAGAGAATGTTAGTGTAGAATCTTCGAAAGAGCTCGGCATAGACAGTGATGCAAAAGAAGCGATAGCCTTTGCTCTATTCGGATACCTTGGTTTTCATAAGCAGCCCAATAATTTGCCGGCAGCTACCGGGGCATCAAAAGAAGTGATCATGGGCAAGATTGCCTGGTAGAATCAGAGATCTTATCAATAGAAATAGGAAGGTAATGTAATGGATAATCTCTCAAAGTTAACAACAGAAAAGTATAATCCGGAATCGGTCATGCTGGACCAAATGTCTACCCGTGAAATAGTAGACTTGATGAATGAAGAAGATTTCACGGTCCCAAAAGCGATCCAGCAAGTTCTCCCGGCCATTGAACAAACAGTAGAAGCTGTCTATGAATCCTTTAAAAAAGGTGGAAGGCTGTTTTATATTGGAGCTGGGACGAGTGGACGGATCGGTTTGCTAGACGCTGTTGAATGCCCGCCTACTTTTAGCACGGACCCGGAAATGGTTCAGGGGATTTTAGCCGGCGGTAACAATGCGCTTATGGTGGCCGTCGAAGGCGCTGAGGATGATGAGAAACTGGGACAAGAGAATCTGAAGGAACGGGGCCTAAACCCAAATGATGTTGTAATAGGAATTGCGGCAAGCGGCCGTACCCCTTATGTAAAAGGTGCCCTTCAGTATGCAAGATCTATCGGAGCTACTGCAGTCAGCTTGACAAGCAACAGGATGGCAGAGATCAGTGAACAAGCCGATATTGCGATTGAAGTCGAGACAGGACCCGAAGTATTAACAGGTTCCACCCGATTGAAAGCGGCGACCGCCCATAAAATGATACTGAATATGATCAGTACAGCAGCGATGGTGAAAATGGGCAAAGCTTATCAGAATTTAATGGTTGATGTAAACGCTTCCAACCATAAGCTGCGAGAACGAGCGAAAAAAATCGTTTGTGAGGCAACAGGAGTGGATTACAACGCTGCAGCAGAAGTGCTTGAGAAAACAAACTATGCTGTGAAACCTGCGATGGTGATGCTCCTTTCGGGAGTAATGTTTGATGAAGCTTTGCAATTACTCGATAAAGCGAACGGGTTTGTCAGGGATGCTGTTAAGCAGGTAAAGAGTGTCCAGCATTTCAAATAATGTTGAAGAGGTTACGTGTATGAGTTCCCTTGAAACTAAAATTTACAATATTTTCAAAAAGTACATAGACAACAGCTATATGGCTGGCGGAGTCTGTTCCATTAAACAAAACGATCAGCAGATCTTGCTAGAGGCTTATGGAAAACGGAATATGGTTACCTGTGAAGACGTCCGGACAGACACAATTTTTGACCTAGCAAGCGTAACAAAAACTATCACGTCCACGTTAATTTTAAAATTGATCACGAAAAACAGGTTAGCTTTAGATGCGAAGTTAGGAGATTGTCTTCTGGCAGCAGCCAGAAACGGAGTCCTGGCCCCTATAACCATACAACAATTACTAACACATACCTCAGGATTGGTGGCCTGGTTTCCGTTTTATACAGAGCTGCCGACAAGTGATCTCTACGAAATACTAAGTTCCATCGAACTGAATCATCAGGAAGAAAAAGAAGTTGTATATAGCGATCTAAACTACATTCTGTTAGGTGAGATTCTAAAACACAAGCATCAAGCGAGTTTACAAAAGATCATTGAAAAAGAACTGGTTCAGCCACTGCAATTACCTTATTTAACATATGGCCCACTTTTCGATGAAAATATTGCTGCTACGGAATTTGGAAACCAGATCGAAATGGAGATGTGCCGAAGCAGGAATAAGACATTTTCAAGCTGGCGGGATACGAGTAAACCGATTATAGGTGAAGTGAATGATGGAAACGCGCACTATTTCTTTCAAGGGCAATCCGGACACGCAGGCCTATTTGGAACAGCGGCTGACCTGAGTAAAATAGCTGAACTGTATTTGAAGGGGGGAATTGTTGGGGGGACTGAATTCCTTGATCCCAAACTGGTCAAACAATCGTTGCAAACTATTGCAGAGGATAGAGGTTTAGGCTGGCACAGCTCTAATCCCTTCCCGGTCGGGTTTGGCCATACTGGATTCACCGGAACAGCTTTATGGGTCGTCCCGGAAAAAAACTTGCAGGTTGTGCTACTTACGAACCGTTTACATGTTGAGGAACCAGTGAACATTAATCCATTCAGACAAGAGCTTTATGAGGAAATACTAAATAAACTTTCATAATAAAAAAAGGGGGAAAAGTAAGTGATTAAAAAAGGCTTTAAATTGACGTTTATCTTTGCTCTTCTTGCATCTGTTCTAATAGCTTGTTCAGGAAACAAAGAAACTTCTGGAGATGGAAAAGACACAGGCGGAGATAACAAACAGGTAGAGCAGGTATTGAAGATTGCTAATGACCAGGAGCCTGCAGGACTTGATCCACATAAAACACCGGCGCATTCTTCTGTAAGAATTTATTCACAAGTATACAGCGGGTTAGTTAGATTTGATGAAAAGATGGAGGTTGTGGGTGATCTTGCTACGGATTGGGAGCAGCCGGATGACAAGACATATATTTTCAATCTTCGTGAAGGGGTTAAATTTCACAACGGCCGAGAGATGACTGCAGAAGATGTGAAATATAGCTTTGAACGTATTAAAGCGGAAGAAACTGCTTCCCATATCGCTTCTTACTTTGCAAATGTAGAAAGTATCGAAGTTCTTGGAGACTATCAAGTTAAATTTAACCTTGGAACTCCAGATGCAACCTTCTTGACCAACTTAACGAACTCCAGTGCAGCAGTGGTTGCAAAAGAAGTTGTAGAGGAAAATGGTGACCTTCAGCAGGTTGCAGTGGGTACTGGACCGTTCAAGTTTAAAGAGTGGGTACCGGATAACAAAGTAGTTTTAGAGAAAAACGAAGACTATTATGAAGAAGGACTTCCAAAGCTTGATGAAGTTGTCTATTATACGATGAAAGATGAAGCAGCGAGAATGTCTGCGATTCGTACCGGAGAAGTTGATCTAACGACAGTAAACCCAAAATCTGCATCTTTATTGAAGAAAGAAAAGAATATCGATGTGAAAGACTATCAATCTCTCGAATACAGCTATGTAGGATTTAATGTGGAAAAGGAACCTTTGAACAATCAGAAGGTACGCCAGGCTTTAAGTCTAGCAACGAACCGTAAAGCAATCGCGGATGTTGTTTGGAACGGTGACGCAGTGGTTTCAGGACCGGTGGCTCCTTCCATGGGAGATTGGGCAATCGATGTTACGAAGCATGAACTTTATTCAAACGACATTGAAAAAGCGAAGAAACTTTTAGATGAAGCTGGTTATCCGGACGGATTTGACATTACGATCACTACGGCATCGACTTACCCTGATATGGTAGACACCGCTCAAATCCTCCAGCAGCAGTGGAAAGAAATTGGCGTTAACGCAGAAATCAAGCAAATCGAGTGGGGCGAGTATATCGATACATGGTTATATACATCAGCTGATGTGCTGGTAGGCCGTAACGGCTCAGGTACTGACCCGGATCGTGCATTGCAATATTTCTTCCATTCAAAAGGATCTGCTAACGTATGGGGCTTCTCCGACGCAGAGTATGACAAATTGGTTGAATCTGGTGAAACAATGCTTGATAAAGGAAAACGGAAAGAGATCTATAATGAAGCACAAGAAAAACTAATCGACCAATCTCCAAATCTATTCTTAGTTTCACCAATGAAATATGTTGCGGTAAGGGACTCCGTACAAGGGTTTACTCCTTATCCGCATAACGGTGAATATATTCTAGAGGTTTCAAAAAAATAACAAAGTAGAGGCTGCTCCGGCAGCCTCCTGCTTATTGAGGGTGAACACGGATGTATGCATATATTCTGAGAAGATTATTAATGTTGATTCCTGTGCTGTTCGGAGTATCTGTCGTTATCTTTTTTACATTGAGAATTATACCCGGCGATGTAGCTGCTACTATTCTGGGAACGGATGCTACTCCTGAAGCACTTGCTCAACTACGAAAGGACTTCGGACTGGACTTACCCATTTACGAACAATATCTTCAGTGGATGGGCGGAGTAATGACGGGAGACTTTGGCGAGTCTATGCGTACAGGAAAAGAAATACTTCCCGACATTTCCAGCCGTTTTGCGATTACGTTCGAGTTAACGATGTTATCGGCATTTATCTCCTGGATCATAGCTATTCCTCTGGGTATCATCGCGGGAATTAAAAGGAACTCAAAGACGGATTTTGGCGTTAGGGTTGTTTCTTTGCTGGGTGTATCCATTCCTAATTTTGCGTTAGCAACGGTTCTAATTCTTGTATTAGCACTATTCTTTTCTTATAGCCCGCCGGTCGGGTATGTTGGCTTTTTCGAGGATCCGATTACTAATCTGCAAATCTTATTTTTACCTGCGCTTGTCCTGGGAACTTCCATGGCTGGAGCTGTAACGAGAATGACAAGATCCTCCATACTTGAAATCTTAAGGCTCGATTTTATCCGTACCATTCGTGCAAAGGGCGCAAAAGAGCGCGTTGTCATTTTCCAACATGCTTTAAGAAATGCGATGATCCCTATTTTAACGATTATTGGGATGCAGATCGGCGTTTTATTAGGTGGGACGGTTATTATTGAACAAATCTTTTCGTTGCCGGGTTTAGGACAGCTTGTGCTGACAGGGATAAATCAACGTGACTTCACTGTAGTACAGGGCTCTGTTTTATTCATTGCTTTTGTTTTTGTAATGATTAATTTAATTGTAGATATTTTATATTCTTACCTCGATCCAAGAATCACGTATAAATAATCTACGGAATAAGGAAGTGTGATCTTCATGAAAGAGTTTTTCCAGCGGTTAGTTAGTGACAAAGTAGGTTTAATAGGTTTTATTGGGATTTTGCTAGTCATTATCGTTGCTGTATTAGCGCCTGTAATCGCCCCTTACAGTCCGGATAGAATGTTTACCGAACACACACTGGAAGGCCCGAGCAGTCAATTTTTATTTGGCACAGATGAACTTGGAAGAGACATTTTTTCGAGAACGGTCTATGGTGCACAAGTGTCCTTGCAGGTAGGCCTTATTGCTGTCGGGATAGGCGCTACTGCCGGCCTGATATTCGGCTTGATCAGCGGTTACTTCCAGGGAAAAGTAGATCAAGTGATCATGCGTGTGATGGACGTGTTTTTTGCCTTTCCTGATATTTTGCTGGCATTAACGATCGTCGCTGTTCTAGGTCCGAGCTTAACAAACACGATGATTGCAATCGGTATCGTATTCACGCCGGTTTTTACAAGACTCGTAAGATCCGCAGTTATGTCTGTAAAAGAAAACGAATACTTAACGAGTGCTGTAGCGATTGGGGTACAGCCTGTGAAAATTATAACCAGACATATTACTCCAAACATCATGGCACCTTTTATTGTTCAAATTACATTAGCGTTATCGGGAGCGATTTTAACTGAAGCGGCATTAAGCTTTCTTGGCCTTGGCGTTCAGCCGCCTGACCCATCCTGGGGTGTTATGCTGAATGCAAGCAGAACTTATATGGAGTTTGCCCCGTGGACGATCCTGTTTCCGGTAAGTGCGATTGTTCTTACAATCCTATGCTTTAATTTATTAGGTGACAGCCTCAGGGATCTTTTAGATCCAAAGCTGAAGCAATAGGGCGGTTAATGTGGCTAAAAACCTGACTGCTATTCTTAAGGGGAGAGGTACTTTGAATACTGTATTAGATATTAAGAATCTATCGATAGAGGTCAATACAAAAAAGTCGAAATATAACGTAGTCGAAGGTGTTAACCTATCAATCGGGAAAAAAATGAAATATGGAATTGTTGGAGAATCGGGGAGTGGAAAGAGCCTGACATCGCTGGCGATCATGAATTTACTTCCAGATGTCCTTAAGGTGTCAAAAGGCAGCATTACTTTAAATACGGAAAAATCAAAAGAACTTACAAAGCTTTCAAAGAGGGAAATGCAGAAGATCAGGGGAAACGAGATTTCGATGATTTTCCAGGAACCGATGACTGCACTGGATCCCTTGTACACGATCGAGCACCAGCTCTTAGAAGTGCTGAAATTCCACACGAATTACAGCAAAAAAGAGATGCGGGAATTAGGGTTAGACATGCTCAACAAAGTAGGCATTTCACGGGGCAAAGAAATCTTTAAAAGCTATCCACATCAGCTTTCAGGTGGAATGAGGCAGCGTGTTATAATCGCAATGGCCTTGATTTGCCAGCCTAAATTATTGATTGCGGATGAACCGACAACAGCTTTAGATGTAACGATCCAGGCACAGATACTGGACTTAATGAATGATTTGTCTGAAACACATGATACTTCCATCCTGATGATCACGCATGACCTTGGTGTCATTCTGGAAACGTGTGAGAGAGTTGCGGTATTATATGCCGGCCAGGTGATGGAAGAAACGACGGTGGAACAATTGTTTACAAACCCTTCTCATCCGTATACACAGGGACTTTTAAAGTCGATTCGCTCTTTAGGGGACCATAAGAATACGTTATATTCAATCCCTGGAAATGTGCCTACACCGGCTCAATATGAAAATATGGGCTGCAGGTTCTCAAGCCGTTGTCCCCATGCAATGGAAATCTGCAAGTCAAAAGAGCCTTCTATGTATACCGTGGAAAAAGACCATACAAGTAAATGCTGGCTGCACGAAGAGGAGGGCGTAGCATATGGCTGATACCGCTTACGCTATAGAAGTTAAAAACTTAAAAAAATATTTTCCTATAAAAGGCGGAGTTTTGAAGAAAACCATTGGCAATGTAAAAGCTGTCGATGATATTACCTTTAATGTGAAGAGAAACGAGACCCTTTCATTGGTCGGCGAAAGCGGATGCGGAAAATCGACTACCGGAAGAACCATCTTAAAGCTATATGAACCTACTTCAGGAGAAATCTTTCTTAACGGGCAAAAAATCTCCGACATTCCCAGAGGCAAGTTTCGCAGGATGAGAAAAGATATACAGATGATCTTTCAGGATCCTTTCAGTTCTTTAAATCCAAGGATGACTGTTAGATCGTTATTGTTAGAACCGCTGTTAACCCATAAATTAGCATCACGAAAAGAAGCGAATGAATTGGTCGGTGAGATGATCGAAAAAGTAGGTTTATCAAAGGAACAGCTTGATAGGTATCCGCATGAGTTCAGTGGAGGACAAAGGCAAAGGATCAGTATCGCCAGAGCGTTAATCGTAAAGCCGAAAGTAGTTATCCTTGATGAAGCCGTTTCCGCGTTAGATGTTTCGATCCAATCTCAAATACTAAATCTGTTAATAAAGCTTCAGGAGGAATTTGAACTAACTTATGTTTTTATCTCTCATGATCTCAATGTTGTCCAGCATCTCAGTGATCGAGTAGGGGTAATGTATTTAGGCCAGATGATGGAATTGGGGGAAACGAAGGATATCTACAACAATCCGCTTCATCCATACACCAGAGCTCTATTATCGGCTATTCCATCTCTTGATCCATATGAGAAAAAGGAAAGAATTATATTACATGGGGATGTACCGGACCCGTCCAATCCGCCATCTGGATGTCCATTCCGGTTAAGGTGTCCAAAGGCACACGACCGCTGCGCTGAAGAGAAGCCGAGATTTCTGGAAAAAGAAAAAAACCATTGGGTAGCATGTCATCTTTTTGACGAATAAATGCTGAAATAAAAAATGAAAGTTGGTTCCAACATGTCGAGGACAAATGCAGGCATTTTTATGTTGAAGGAAATGAAGGATAAGCTTCCCCCGTCCGAACGTAAAATTGCAGAATTTATCTTAAAGCAGCCACAGGATGCGATCAGCATGACTGCCGCAGGCCTTGGCAAAGCGACGAAAACAAGCAGTGCAGCAGTGATCCGAATGTGCAAGTCATTGAATATCAGCGGAATACAGGAGCTGAAGATCCGGATTGCTGGTGACCTCCAACGAAATATAAAAGTGGATTTAAGGGATATAGAGCCGAATGAACCATGTACTTCTACAATTGAAAAAATGACATCCCATAGCCTCCAAACGATTCGGGAAACGGCAGACCTGTTGCATAGCGACGAACTAGAAAAAGCGGTGGAAGCCCTATTAATGGCTAAAGGAATACATTTCTTTGGAGTCGGTGCTTCGAGCATAGCTGCGATGGATGCGCAACAAAAGTTTTTAAGAATTAACAGGCCGGCAAGGGCATTCGGGGATTTGCATATGTGTGCCACAGTTGTAGCAAATGCAAATGAAAGCGATGTTGTCGTAGGGATCTCTTTTTCAGGGGAAACATATGAAGTTGCAAAGGTTTTACAGCTGGCTAAGGAAAAGGGAGCGACCACGATAAGTTTAACTAAGTATGGAAGCTCCCTTGTTTCGAACCATGCTGATATTTGTTTGTATACCTCTAATTCAAAGGAAGCGACATTCAGAAGTGGAGCAACCTCATCGCGCCTTGCACAACTTCACGCGATCGACATCCTATTTATGTGTGTTGCTTCCCGAACCTACGATGAAACCGTCACATACCTAGACACAACAAGAGAAGCCATCGGATCACTTTTTGATGAATCATTAAAAAGAGGGAAGAAAGTGAAAGTTTAAATTTAAACATTTCTCTTACAAGTAATCGCCTTGTTTGGGAAATGTTTTTTGATTTCCATTCTTAATAGATTGTTAATACTAAAGAAGAAATTTTCACTATTCAAAAGGCAAAATGAGCTGCCTAATAGTTAGAGCATTTTTGGCGCTTAGAATATCTGGATATATCAATAAGTTCAAATCAAAATGAAAAACATCTATAATTAGGCTATAATAAGCAGATGAGTAGTAGTTTTATCCCAGATATTTTACCAGAAAAGGTGAGAAGAGTGGAAATAACGTTAGGAGTAATTGGTCCAGAGGATTCTGTTAATCATATATTGAATTCTTCTGAGGCATTTTCAGACTTAAAATTAATTCCGTTTTACTATAAAAATGTAGAGCAGATAGAAGAAATAATAAAACATAATAAATCCCGGATCGATCAATGGTTTTTCTCGGGACAAGTCCCTTATACTTACGCCATTTCAAAAGGATTGGTGATGGAGACAGAGAGCTTTTATCCACCATTATATGGAGCAAGTTTATTAGGGAAAGTGGTTGAGTCTTATTTAGACATGGGTAAAGTCTTAAAAAGGATTAGCCTGGATACAATTCAAGAATCTGAACTTGAAACAACAAAGCGATATTTCTCATTGCAAAAATTGGAAATATATTCGTATTCATATCCGGATTTTCGTCCTGTAGAAGAGGTTGTGGAATACCATCGTAAGCTATATGAGGAAGGTAAGACAGAGGTTGCTTTTACCTGTCTTAGAGGAGTATTTGAAGCATTGAGAGGGTTAAATATTCCTTGCTACCGTATCTTCCCTTCCCATTTATCGATCTATTTTGCACTTAGAGTATTGAAGGAAAGGGGAGAATCTTCCTGGTATCAGAGATCTCAGTTAGCGCTTCTGGGTGTTGAAGTTATACAGCCTGCTAACGAAGATGAATTCTTTTATTCTTATGAACAAAAACATAAGGAATTAAATTTAAAAAGATTACTAATTGAGATAGCAGAAAGAATAAACGGATCTTTTGTTCAAATTGGCGATGGGTTATATTTCATCTACACGACACGGGGCGAAATCGAAATCAAGCTTGATAAAAAGGATTTGCATCATTTGATTGATACTGTTAACTCACAGACTGGATTTCAGCTTCGTATTGGTTTGGGCTACGGCATAACTGCTTTACAAGCTGAAGAGAATGTGCGGACTGCATTTCGAAGTGCCCGGAAACATACGACTCCTAAAATTGTTTTAGTGGATGAAGACCAGGAAGTGACAGAATTTACTTCTGGCGGTGATTCAATAACCTATTATCTTAAAGATTGGATCAGTGGGGAGTGGGCTGATAAATTAAAAAGAGTGAATATATCCCCATCTTCCCTATCAAAAATCCAGGCATTATCAACTTTTTATAAGAAAGAAGAAGTTAATTCGCAGGAAGTTGCAGGATGGCTTGAAAGTTCAGAGCGAAATGCACGGCGAGTATTAGCGGAGCTGGAAGCATTAGGATTGGCATCAAGTAAATCCGTGCAAGTGAATGGTTCTAAAGGGAGACCGAGAAAAGTTTATAAATTGTTGTTTAACGGTTCGAAAAAAGCTAGCAGAGAATAGTCTGCTAGCTTCTTTGTTATAATTTTGGTAACAAATGAGATAACAAAGCTGAGCGTTTTGAGAGCTCGTCTACTATGATATGCTCATATTCCGCATGCGGACCTTCACCAGGACAGCCCAGTCCATCAAGAGTAGGTACGCCGATAAAGGCGGTGAAATTACCGTCACTTCCTCCCCCAACATGGGCTTCGTCCAGTTCGAAACCAACTTCGTAAGCCGCTTCCTGGGCTTTAAAAAACAATCCTTCAATTTCTTCTGTTCGTTCCATAGGAGGACGGTTAAGTTCACCTTCAACTTCGATATCGATTCCTTTATATGTAGGTGTAAGATTGTCCAATATGTCGACCATCCGCTCAGCTTCGGATTTAGTCTTCACTCTAAAATCAATTAATGCTTCTGCTTCTTCTGGCACAACATTTCTTCTTGTTCCGCCATTAACCACGCCGACATTGACAGTCGTGCCTTTCTGATAATCAGTCAAGTTTTCCAATTTCACAATTTGTTGAGCAAGCTCTTTTACTGCGCTTACGCCGTCTTGATGATGGTTACCTGCATGTGAGCTTGTTCCCTGTATTTTTAAGTTATAGATGCCGACGCCTTTTCTTGCTGTTTTCAACGCGCCTGTTTTAGCAACAGGAGGTTCTGTAATCAAAACGACATCGCTTTTTTGAGCTTCTTCTTCAATCAAGGGCCTGGATGTTTGGCTTCCGACTTCTTCATCGGAGGTACAAAGAAAGACAATTTCTTTATCCAGTGTAATACCTGTTTCTAGCA
Source organism: Exobacillus caeni (assembly GCF_005747095.1). GTDB lineage: Bacteria > Bacillota > Bacilli > Bacillales > Guptibacillaceae > Exobacillus > Exobacillus caeni. Next base: position 154,025 of record NZ_SWLG01000002.1, read on the forward strand.
AAACCTTTACTGCCCAAATCGATTGAATGATTCCGCTTTTCATATCAAGCACTCCGGGACCGAAGAATTTTCCATCCTCGACGACAATAGGAAGCCTTCCTTTATCCCATACCGTATCGAAATGTCCCGCTATAAGAATCCTTTTCTCTCCCTTTCCAACAGTGAATTTTAAATGGTCACCCCGTTCTGCTTGTGGATATCGGACAGGTTTAACCCCGAGTCTCTCTAAAAATATTTCTTCTAGAACTTTTCCACATTGGTCTACTAATTCTTTTTCATCTGACGGGGATTCCGCCCTTACAAACTTCATTAGATCCTGCAGAATATCTTTCTCATGCTCCTGTAAATAACTTAGTTGGCTTGCTATTTGTGGCATTTTTCTCCTCCTTTTTCATTTACGGAAATGTTTTGGCAAATAACTAAAAATAGACTTGTTACAGTTATAACTGAAAAAAAAAAATTTTTCAACAATTTAAAAATATTAAATAAATTACAATTGACAAAAAATTTAAAATAATCTATAGTCGTTTATAAGAATTTAGGATTATTTTTGGCATTTTGCCGAAAAGGAGGGATAAGAAGTTGAAAGATGTTTATGAATACATAGATAAACATCAAGATCAATACATTGAGTGGCTTCAGGAGCTTTGCAGAATACCTAGCGTTGCAGCACAGAATCGAGGCATGCAAGAGGCCGCTGATAAAGTCGCTGAGTATTTGAAGGAAAAAGTAAATGGGAAAGCGGAACTCGTATCAACCGCAGGGTTCCCGGTAGTTTACGGAAAGTTAGCAGGAAAAAAAGAAAAAACCCTTTCTTTTTATAATCATTACGATGTACAACCTGAAGATCCTTTAGAGTTGTGGAACTATCCGCCATTTGAAGCTGATATTGAAAACGGAAAGATGTATGCAAGAGGAGTTGCTGACAACAAAGGTAATCTCGTTGCTAGAATTGCTGCAGTTCATGCATATCAGCAAGTAAGAGGCGAACTTCCGCTAAACATAAAGTTTATCGTGGAAGGCGAAGAAGAGATAGGCAGTGTTAATCTTGAAGGATTCGGTGAAGAAAATGAAGATCTGATAAAGGCGGATGGCTGTATCTGGGAGTTCGGTTATAGGAATGCTGATGGGCGGCAGCAGGTAAGTCTTGGAGTTAAGGGAATGGCCTATGTGGAATTAGTCTGCAGGGGAGCAAACACAGATATGCATTCAGCTAACGCGGCTGTTATAGAGAATCCTGCATGGCGGTTAATCTGGGCATTGAGTACATTGAAGGATAAAAATGAGCATGTACAGATAGAAGGATTTTACGATAAAGTTCTTTCTTTAACTAAAGAAGAAGAAGAGGCTATAAACCAACTCATCTACAGTGAAGAAGAGATGCTTGAACAACTCGAACTTCAGTCTTTCTTATTAAACCTGAACGGAGACGAATTGAAAGAAAAGTTGATCTTTCAACCGACATGCAATATTTGCGGTATTGAATCTGGTTACACTGGAGAAGGTTCGAAGACAGTCTTACCATCGGAAGCAAGGGCTAAACTTGATTTCCGGCTCGTACCTGATCAAGATCCACATGAAATTGTTTCTTTGCTTCGCAATCATCTGGACAAGCATGGATTTGAAGATATTGAAATAATCAAAATGGGAATGGAAAAACCGGCCAAGACACCATTCGATGATCCTTTAGCAGAAAGTGTTATTTCTTCAACGAAGCAAGTTTCTAACTTAGAGCCTACGGTTATGCCGATGTCACCGGGCACTGGTCCAATGTACGAACTTTGCCAGAAGTTCGGTATCCCATCTGTATCGGTCGGAGTGGGAAACTTTGAATCCAATAATCATGCTCCGAACGAAAACATCAACATTGAGGACTATGTGGATGGAATTAAACTAATCGCAACCGTCCTTGAAGACTACGCCAAACGTTAAGGAGTTTAAAATGCTAGAACAAAAGACTAGTTCAACACTTATAGAAAGAGCAAAAGCAATTCAGGATGATCTAACAAGATGGAGAAGGGATTTTCACCAGCATCCTGAACCTGGTTTCGAAGAAAAGAGAACATCAGCAATCGTAGCTGACCATCTGGAATCACTCGGGCTAGAGGTTAAGAAAAATGTTGCCGGTACCGGTGTAATAGCTTTGTTAAAAGGTTCTGAACCTGGGCCCACATTTGCATTAAGAGCAGACATGGACGCTCTTCCAATCCAGGATGAAAAAGACGCCGATTACTGTTCGCAGAATAATGGGTTTAGCCACGCATGCGGGCACGATGCCCATACAGCGATGCTCATGGGAGCTGCAAAGCTTCTCAGTGAAAGAGGACTCGAAAAGGGAAACATTAAGTTTGTTTTTCAGCCTGCAGAAGAGGGGCAGGGGGGAGCAAAAGCAATGATTGATAATGGAGTGCTCGAAAACCCAGAGGTCGATGCAATTGCAGGTCTTCACGTCAATACCGGTATTGATACCGGATCAATCACATTATCCAGTGAAAGAGTAGGATGTGGAGCTGCCGATTTCTTTTCTTTAAAAGTGATAGGAAAAGGCGGGCACGCCGCACATCCTCACCAGACTGTCGACTCTGTGGCCGTAACAGCTCAGGTTGTTTCTGCCCTTCAACAAATTTCAAGCAGACAGGTTGATCCGACTGATCCGATCGTCGTCACAATCGGTTCTATACACGGCGGTAAAGCAAGTAATGTTATCGCACCTGCTGTAGAAATGACTGGAACAGTCCGAACGTTAAACCCTTCTCTTCGACAAAAGATACCAGAGATGATGGAAAAAGTGATAAAAGGGGTTACCGACGGATTTGGTGCCAGTTATGATTTCGATTTTCAATTCAAATTTCCGTCAATTTTAAATGACGATTCCTTAACTGACCTTGCTGCCCAAACAGCAGATGAGGTTCTTGGCGAGGGGCAGTATAAAAAGGTTAAACCTGGTATGGGCGGGGAGGACTTCGCATTTTATACCGAAAAGGTTCCAGCTGTCTTTTTCAGGCTTGGTGTAGGTAACGATGAGATGGAGCGCTTTCCGGGTCATCATCCGAAATTTGATATTGATGAAAAGGCTTTGCCATATGGATCTGCAATGCTTTCACAGATTGCACTTAACTATTTGAAGAACCACTAAAAATAGTGAAAATAAAAAAGGGGGAAATGAAGATTGAAGAAATTATTGACATTTGGTTTGTTGTTTGTCCTGGTGTTTAGTCTCGTTGCCTGCAGTTCTAATTCTTCTACATCAGGGGATGAGGGTAGTGTAGAGAAAAAGACCGAAGATGATAAAGAATTGGTTATTGCAACTGGAGCAGATATGGTTACGTTTGATATCCACGATCATAATACAACCTCTACAGAAGCTATTCATGTAAATATGTTTAATTATCTTGTGAAAAGAGGAGAAGATGGTTTCGACCCTGACCTGGCTGAAAGTTGGGAAAACGTAGATGATAACACCTGGAAATTTAAGCTGCGCGAGGGAGTAAAGTTTCATAACGGTGAAGAATTAACTGCCGATGATGTAAAGTTTACGCTTGAAAGGGTAGCGAACGATAACAAACTTTTAGAACATGGAAACTACAGTCAGATTAAAGAAGTAAAAGTGATCAATGATCTTGAGTTTGAAATTATTACACATCAGCCAGAACCGGCATTGTTGAATCGTTTGTCCCGTCTGGGATCTGGAATCTTGCCTTCCAAGTACATTGAAGAGGAAGGCTGGGATAAGTTCCTTGAAAATCCCGTTGGAACTGGTCCATATAAATTTGTGGAATGGAAAAAAGATGATCGAGTTGTAATAGAAGCTAATTCTGATTATTTTGGTGAAGCGCCAAAATGGAACAAAGTTACGTTCCGAGCTATACCAGAAGATTCTACACGTGTATCTGAATTGCTAACAGGAGGGGTCGACATTGCGACGAACCTGCCACCTAGTGATTGGGAACGAGTAAAAGATAACGAAGCTACCGAAGTAGCACAGGGTCCGACACAGCGTGTCATGATGTTAGTACTTCGCCAAACAGAAGGGCATGCAACTTCAGATCCGAAAGTCAGAGAAGCGATTGACCTGGCGATTGACAAACAGGCCATTCTTGACAGTTTGATGGAAGGTTCTGGAACGGTTACGCGAACTCGTGTTACTCCAGGAAACACAGGAGCTAATGAAGATCTGTATGGTAAGACATTATATGATCCTGAAAAGGCAAAGCAATTATTAAAAGAAGCAGGGTACGGCGATGGACTTGAACTGAAGTTAAGTGCACCAAACGGTCGTTACCTTAAAGACAAGGAATCTGCGGAACTTATCCAGGCGATGCTTGGAGAAGTTGGAATTGATTTAAAATTGGAATTTCTGGAGTGGAGTTCTTTTGCAGATAAGTATGCGAGTAAGTCATTCGACGATATGTTCCTGATCGGATATGGCAACTCGATGTTTGATGCAGCACTGGCATTAGATAGACTTTCAAGTAAACAAGCAGAAGGAGAAACCGATTATAACAATCCAGAGGTTGATAAACTGCTGGAAGAAGCAATGAGCAATATGAATGCTGAAGAGAGAGCCAAACAGTACCAGAAGGCTCAAGAAATTATAGCGGAAGAACGCCCGCAAATTTATCTCTACCAGCTGGATGCTGTTTATGGTGTTAATAAAGGATTGAACTTCGAGCCCCGACTTGATGAAATGCTATACGTAGATGATATCACAGTGAAATAATTGAGGTTGGCAGAAAGGATCTCTTTAAGGGGTCCTTTCTGAATATGAAGGAGGGGGACCAATGAAATTTTTAATCAAGAATATCCTTAGGATCATTCCTGTTCTATTCATCATCTCGCTAATTGTGTTCCTGCTAGTAAGAGTGACCGGGGACCCGGTATCTTTGATGTTACCGGAAACAGCAACAGATGCGGAAAGGGCTCAACTGCGTGAATCTTTAGGATTGAATGATCCATTATACATTCAATATTTTACTTACTTAGGAGACCTAATCACAGGTGACTTCGGTGAGTCGTTCCGTTATAACCAGCCTGCGTTAGGCTTAGTGTTAGAAAGGTTACCTGCCAGTTTTGGGCTTGCTTTTGCCTCAATGCTAGTAGCAACTCTTATATCGATTCCGCTTGGCATATTGTCAGCGATTAAACGAAATTCTTTTATCGATCTATTTATAACAGGCGGAGCAGTGTTAGGGAAAGCGATGCCAAACTTTTGGTTGGGTATTATGCTGATTTTACTCTTCTCTGTACAGCTTAATATCTTTCCGGTATCAGGTACCGGCTCACTCATGCACTTCGTATTGCCCGCCATCACCCTCGGAACAGCCATCGCAGCTGAGATGACGAGGCTAATACGCTCGAGCATGTTAGAAATTCTTGGTCAAGAGTACATTCGAACAGCGCGTAGTAAGGGACTTCTTGAAGCGGTAGTTGTTAACAAACACGGTTTTCGAAATGCGTTAATTCCTGTTGTGACGATAATGGCACTTCAAACGGCTACGTTGATCGGGGGAACCTTGATTACTGAAACAGTTTTTTCATGGCCCGGCATGGGGCAGCTTTTGATTCAGGCTGTCAACCTGCGTGATATGGCAGTAGTGCAGGCGGCTACATTCATCATTGCCCTTCTCGTTATTATTAGTAATTTATTAGCAGATCTTGCTTATCGATACCTTGATCCAAGAATCAAATACGATTAAAGGGGGGATCAATGCGTATGTTTTCAAGGATAGAAGTGAAAAAAGAGTTAACTTTAGAAGAAACGAAAACGGATAAAAAAGCTTATTCCTTAAAATGGTTGAAGGTATTATTAAATAGTAAAACAGGTACGCTTGGATTGATTATTGTGGTCTTCATGGTACTGATGGCAATTTTAGCTAATGTGATTGCACCGCATGATCCGGCACAGACCGATGTTGTTAACAGGCTGGTCCCACCGGTATGGGCTGAAGGTGGAAATCCTGATTATATTTTAGGAACAGATAATCTGGGGCGTGACATATTGAGCCGGATTATCGTAGGTTCACGTGTTTCCTTGCTGGTAGGGATCAGTGCAGTTTTCTTAGCGGGTGCAATCGGCCTGGTTTTAGGGCTTATATCTGGGTATTACGGGGGATTTTTCGACCGGGTGATCATGAGGACAGTCGACGCTTTTCTTGCGATCCCTAATATTCTGTTTATGCTCATTGTGCTTGCAGTTATCGGTCCAAGTCTAATGACACTCATTTTTGTTTTGGGAGCGACCACATGGGTGATGTATGCGCGGATGGTACGAGGAGAAACGCTCAGTATAAAGGAGCGGGATTATGTTCGATCAGCAAGAGCGGTTGGAGCAAAAGACATCAGGATTATTTCAAGATACATTTTGCCCAATATCATTTCATCATTCATCGTTATTGCGACCTTAAATGTAGCGACCACCATAATTCTTGAATCTTCACTCAGCTTCCTTGGATTAGGTATACAGCCACCTGATGTATCCTGGGGGTTAATGCTGAGTGATGGAAGAGAATACCTTGCAACAAGTTGGTGGGTCGCAACCTTCCCGGGAGTAGCAATCACGATTACGGTTCTGGGTATCATCTTCCTCGGAGATTGGCTGAGAGATGTACTGGATCCAAAAACAAAAACAAATTAGGTGCCTTTATGGAAGTGAGGGATTAACATGTCGACTTCATTGTTGCAGATAGATGATTTGAAAGTTCAGTTTAAAACAGGAGAGGGCGTTGTCCCTTCTGTAAACGGAGTGACATTTTCGGTAAATGAAGGTGAAACGGTAGCTGTAGTAGGTGAATCCGGATGCGGAAAGAGTATTACATCTCTTTCTATACTTGGGCTAGTTCCTTCTCCTGGAGAGATATCGGGCGGCACAATCAAGTTTGGCGGGAAAGATCTTTTGAAAATTAAAAAAAGGGAACTGAGGAAGCTGAGAGGCAATGACATCTCGATGATATTCCAGGAACCGATGACTTCTTTGAACCCTGTTTTTAGCATAGGAAATCAAATCGGAGAAGTGTTGAGGCTGCATCAAAAGCTCGATAAAAAACAAGCATTAAACAAGGCAGTGGAAATGCTTGATCTTGTTGGAATTCCGGATGCCGAAAAAGTCGTTAGCCGCTTCCCGCATCAGTTATCAGGTGGCATGAGGCAAAGGGTAATGATAGCGATGGCACTAGCATGTAATCCGAAATTGCTAATCGCAGATGAGCCAACTACTGCTCTTGATGTTACTATTCAAGCACAGATCCTCGAACTTATAAAAAAGCTAAAAACAGATTTCAACACTGGTGTCATCATGATTACTCACGACCTTGGAGTTGTTGCGGAGGTCGCTGACAGAGTTGTTGTCATGTATGCAGGGGAAGTTGTTGAAGAAGCTCCGGTTAATGAATTGTTTGCTAACCCGAAGCATCCATATACGAAAGGTTTGCTTAGTTCTATTCCTAACGTGGACCAGGTTGTAGAAGAACTTGGAACCATTGAAGGATCAGTACCGAATCCGTTAAACCTGCCTAAAGGCTGTAAGTTTAACCCCAGGTGTCCCCTGGCGACTGAAAGATGCCGGAAAGAAAGTCCTGTACTTGAAGAAGTTGGACCAGCGCACCAAAAACGCTGCTTTAACGTATAGAAGGGAGGAGCATTTATGACTCAAGTGAAAGAGAAGAAGAAAACGCTGTTAAAAGTAACGGGATTGAAGAAGCATTTTCCTGTTACAAAAGGTTTTATTAAAAAGGAAACGATTCCTTTAAAAGCAGTCGATGGAATTGACCTTGAAATATTTGAAGGTGAAACATTGGGAATTGTGGGAGAATCCGGTTGCGGGAAGTCAACAACCGGACAGATGATGCTAGGGCTTCTCCCGCCGACAGAAGGAACAGTAACATTTGAGGGTAAAGATTTAACATCACTGTCAAAAGAAGAACTTCGAAGATTAAGAAAAGACCTTCAAGTGATTTTTCAGGACCCTTTCTCCTCTCTTAATCCAAGGATGACGATTGAGCAATTAATCGGGGAACCGTTAAAGATCCATGGCGTGATGCAGGGGAAGCAACTGCGCAATGAAGTTATTCGCTTGTTAAAGACTGTCGGCCTTGGCGAACACCATCTTAAACGGCATCCTCACGAATTTAGCGGTGGCCAGCGCCAGCGAATCGGAATTGCCAGAGCACTTGCTCTAAAGCCAAAAATCATAATCTGTGATGAGCCAGTATCTGCACTTGATGTTTCGATTCAGGCCCAAATTCTTAATCTGTTAAGAAAACTGCAAAAGGAATTTAAACTGACCTATGTCTTTATTGCACACGGCCTTCCAGCTGTCCGCCATATTAGTGATCGGGTAGCCGTTATGTATCTTGGAAAAGTAGTGGAAGTAGCTGATCGAGATTCCCTTTTTGAAAAGCCAATTCATCCGTATACAGAAGCACTTTTATCAGCTATCCCTATTCCTGATCCGACGAAAAGGAAAGAACATAAATTATTAGAGGGGGACTTGCCGAATCCATCTAACCCACCTTCCGGATGCCGCTTTCATACCCGGTGTCCATATGCACAGGAAGTTTGTAAAATGAAGGACCCTGAGTTGACGGAATACCATGAAGGACACAAAGCTGCCTGCCATTTCCCGTTGCAGCAATAATAGGGCTTAATCATTCAGCGCTTGTCATTTTAGACTGGCGCTTATTTTCTGGTGTTGAAATTTTCCTGTATTTGAATTTTCGAATAATTAGTGTATAATTTAATTAAGGAAAGTAAATGGCAATTTTCCGAAAAATGGTATGCATAGAGCTGGTTGTTTTTACTTCCTTCACAATTAGCCAGCCTATCCATAGAGGAAAATTGGAATTAAAGACAATGATAGCGTTATCTAAGGTTAATAACTAGCTTTAATCCAGCCAGCAATTCAATTTTAAAACAAAATGAGGAGAGGCTTTGAATGACCAGTAATTTTGTCAAAGAACTAACTCCCCAATTGATCGAATGGAGACGTACTTTACACGCCCTTCCTGAATTGGGATTTATGGAATATATAACGACATACAGAATCGGAAAAGAACTGGAAGAGATGGGATTCACTATTCATGTCGGAAAAGATGCACTAGAGAAAAACTCTCGCCTGGGCCTACCGAATGAAGCAGCTATAACAGCACATGAGGAAAAGGCTGCCGAATGGGGAGTGGAAGAACCATGGCTTGAAAAGATGAGAGGCGGGAATACCGGTCTCGTTGCAACATGGGATACTGCCAAACAGGGAGATCATGTTGGATTTCGCTTCGATATAGATGCGTTGCCGATAAATGAAGCAACTGAAGAAACGCATTTACCTTCAAAGAATGGATTTGTTTCAGGCGAAGCGAACGTGATGCATGCATGTGCTCATGATGGACATGCTACAATCGGGCTTGGTGTAGCTAAGTTTATATCATCTAACAGTGACAATCTTAAAGGTCGATTTACGCTTCTGTTCCAGCCGGCTGAAGAAGGAGGTCGTGGTGCGAGAGCAATGACTGATAAAGGTTGGCTGGATGATGTGGATTATTTTTATTCAGGTCATATCGGCATCCACTCTATGCCGGTTGGTACGATAGCAGCAACAACAAAAGGATTTTTAGCCTCGATCAAATTCGATGTAACGTTTAAAGGCGTTTCCTCACATGCTGGAATGCATCCGGAACTTGGGAAGAATGCATTGTTGGCAGCAACAACAGCCGCAAACAATTTGTATGGAATTCCGCGTCATTATGATGGGGTAACACGAGTGAACGTCGGAAGGCTTACTGCCGGAAGCGGGAGAAATATTATTCCGGAAGACAGCTATATGGAGATTGAAGTTCGGGGAGAGACACAGGATATCGGTGATTATATGGCTGAGAAAGCCAAAAGGATTATCAAAGCGGCAGCAGACATGCATGATGTTTCCTGCACGATTGAGCCAGTAGGTGTTACCGAGGTGCTTGTCTGTGATGAGGAACTGATTCCTAAGATTCAAGAATGGTGTGAATCAAGTGAGTTTGTAAAAGAAGTACTTCCTTCAGTACCTGTTTCCGGATCAGAAGATGCAAGCTTAATGATGAATCGGGTTCAGGAGCATGGCGGCAAAGCAACTTATATGTTGTTTGGTACAAAACTTGATTACCCTCACCATCATCCACAGTTCGATTATGAGGAAGACGTGTTATCAGTTGCAGTCGATACGTTTGTAAGTATTATAAAAGGCGGGTCTTCTGATGTCTGATATCAAACCCTGGCTGGAAAAGAGTTTACTAGCTCTAAATACTACCAATACAATGGATGTAGCTGAGGGATTTACAAGATTGAGTTTTTCTCCAGAAGAAAAGGCGTCGCATGCCCAGTTTCTTGAAATTTCTCGGGACCTGGGACTTCAAACACATCAAGATAAAGCGGGCAACCAGTGGGCCATCTGGGAGGTCGATCAAGCAGTTCCAACAGTTGCGGTCGGCTCCCATCTTGATACTGTAACTAGCGGTGGGGGTTATGATGGAGTAGCCGGACTGCTGAGTGGTTTGGCAGCGGTCAAGGAATTGAAGGACAAGCAATTCCTCCCGAAAAAGAATATCGCTATCATTTGTTTCGTTTCCGAAGAATCAGCACGATTTGGTGTTTCGACGATCGGCAGTAAAGCGCTGGCAGGAATACTAGACAAAGAGGAAACAGGCTTAGTCGCTGACAAGGATGGTATTACAATCAAAAAAGCGGTTGAGGAATTTGGTGTAGAATGGGAGGGCATAGATGAGGCTGAGCTACCAGCTGAATCATTGGATTGCTTTCTTGAACTGCATATTGAACAGGGTACTCAGATTGAAGAAAATAAGGCAGATATCGGCATTGTAAAAGGAATTGCTTGCCCTGTAAGACTTAAGGTCACTGTAAAAGGAATGGCTAACCATACAGGAACAACACCGATGCATAACCGTAAAGATAGTTTTGTAGCGATTGCTCCTCTCGTTAACTTTGTTAGTGACAGAGCAAAGCAAATTAGTGAAGTAAATAAGGATCCTCTTGTTGCAACTGTTAGTACGTTTGAGCTAAAGCCAAATGTTATGAATGTCATCCCGGGTGAAGTCGAACTGGGGATTGATATACGAAGCGTTGATGATTCTAGTAAACGCCAATTCGCAGTTGAAATAAAGGAGTATTGCCGAAGAGTTGTGAAAGAACAGAAGGTTGAAATCATTGTTTCCACCCTGGTTGATAATGATTCGATTTTACTTGATACCGGTATGCAGAAAAAACTTGCTGACGTTTGTGATGACCTTGGTTTGAAGAAACATTTTATGAACAGCGGGGCTGGTCATGACGTCATGAATATATCAGCTAAATGGCCATCTGGATTAATTTTTATCCCTTGTAGAGCAGGAATATCCCATCATCCGGATGAATTTGCTTCGATTGAAGATATGGCAAAAGGCGTACAGGTGATCAGTGGTTTTTTACAAAGAGAGACAGCAAATTAGTATAACCTTTGGAATCGTAGTGATTTCCTGCCTTAATAGGTGAATTTTTATATAGAATTATTTAAATATTTTGAATTAGGAGGGATTTTATGGCAGTCAACTTTGTAAAAGAGTACCTGGAAGATAGCAAAAAAGCTTTTGAGAAAATTAGCGAATATATTTACAGTCATCCAGAAACTAGATTTGAGGAATATTCCTCCGCTGAATTTTTAGTTGCAGAGTGTGAAAAAGCAGGGTTTGAGGTTCAACGAAACGCAGGAAATATCGAAACGGCCTTTGTTGCGACATATGGAAGTGGATCCCCTGTAATCGGCTTCCTTGGAGAATTCGATGCACTGTCCGGTTTAGGGCAAGAGCCAAATCAAACATCGTACATACCGACAGATAAAAACGTAGGCCACGGATGCGGGCATAACCTGTTGGGAACAGGAGCTTTTGCTGCTGCATGCGCCACCAAAAAGTTTTTAGAAGAAAACGATTTGCCGGGTACTGTAAAGTTCTTTGGCTGTCCAGGTGAAGAAGGCGGATCTGGAAAAACTTTCATGGTTAGAGAGGGTGTTTTTGATGGGGTAGACGTTGCACTAACCTGGCATCCATCCCCTGGAAACAGCATCATGAGTCTCTCAAGTCTAGCAAACTATCAGGTGTATTTTAGGTTTAAAGGATTGTCATCTCATGCCGCGAATTCTCCGCACCTTGGGAGGAGTGCACTTGATGCGGTTGAGCTGATGAATGTAGGGGTCAACTACCTTCGTGAGCACGTTATTCCAGAAGCTAGAATGCATTATGCGATCACGAACACAGGCGGGATTTCTCCCAACGTCGTTCAATCAGATGCCGAGGTACTTTATTTAATCCGATCACCGAAAGTAAAGCAGGTTGATGAAATTTATAAACGGGTTTGTAAAATAGCTGAAGGTGCAGCATTGATGACGGAAACAGAACTCACAATTGAATTCGACAAAGCATGTTCTAATTATATTCCTAACCGCAGTTTAGAAAAGTTACTACAAGAGAGTCTGGTGGACGCCGGGGTAAAAAAACCGACTGAAAATGAAATCGCTTTCGCAGAAAAACTCTGGTCAACGTTATCAGAAGGAGAAAAAGAAAGTTATCTTGATATTTTAAAAGGGTTTGGCTACAGAGGGCATGGAAGCGAGTTTGAAGGAAAATACCTTGCTGAATCCATCTCGCCGTATGAACCAACCGAGGAAGTTCTTTCGGGATCTACTGATGTAGCGGATGTAAGCTGGGTAGTGCCAACAGCACAATTAACAACATCAACTTCAGCACTTGGAACACCACTTCATACCTGGCAAATGACGACCCAGGGTATTAGCAGTTATGCACATAAAGGGATGTTGCGAGCGGCTGAAGCAATGGCGCTTACTGCTGTTAGAATGGTGACTAACAAGGAGGACCTGGAATCAGTTAAGCAGGAATTCAATGAATTTAAAAAAGAAAATCCTTATGCATGCCCAATTCCTGAAAATGTTAAGCCGTCAAAACTATAGAAACAACTATTTCTAAAAACAAAACATAAGGGGGATACCATGGAAAATTCGAAGAAAAATAAGGGGATTGCGCAAAAATTTCTAAACGGGATAGAAATCGCCGGTAACAAGCTTCCAGATCCGTTTATATTATTTGCCTCTCTGGCTGTACTGGTTATCATTGTCTCGGCTATCTTCAATGCCTTCGGTGCTTCAGTAATACACCCTGGTACAGGGGAAGAACTTCAAGTTAAGAGTCTTGCATCCGGAGAGGGACTACAGTATATCTTAACGTCTATGCTCGATAACTTTACAGGGTTCGCACCACTTGGTCTGGTACTGGCAATGATGCTTGGTATCGGGCTTGCGGAGAAAGTAGGACTTCTCGATTATGCAATTAAGAAAACGATACTAAAATCGCCGCCAGCGTTAATTACTTACACTGTCGTTTTTGTTGGTATTATGGGTAACATTGCATCCGATGCAGCGATGGTTCTTGTACCGCCGCTCGCAGCAATGGTGTTTTACAAAGTTGGGCGAAACCCGATCGCTGGCTTAGCGGCAGGGTATGCTGCAGCCGGTGCTGGATTTACCGCAAACCTTTTGATCGCTGGAACCGATGCCTTGCTTGCGGGAATTTCAACGGAAGCAGCCCAGATCATCGATGAGAACTTTGTTGTTACGCCAGTAGATAACTGGTATTTCAATATCGTTTCTGTATTTATACTAACAATCGTCGGTGGCCTTGTGACCAACAAATTTATAGAACCTCGTCTTGGAAAGTATAAAGGAGAAGAGATAGAGGAAGCTGTAACGGAAGACCCCCCTAACGCAGGGAAGGGCTTGCGAAATTCGGTTATCGCAGGTCTCGTATACTGGGCGATTATTATAGTTGTAATCTTTTTACCGGATAGCCCTTTGCGTAATGAACAGGGAGGCATCGTACCTTCTCCGTTCCTGTCCGGTATTGTACCGATCATTCTCTTCTTCTTTATCATCATCGGTGTTGCTTACGGTATGACAGTTGGAAACATCAAGTCTAGTAGAGATGTAGCCAAATATATGGCTGATGCGATGAAAGATATGGCAAGTTATATTGTTCTAATCTTTGCAATCGCGCAGTTTATCGCATATTTCAGCTGGTCTAATATTGCGACATGGATTGCGGTGAATGGAGCAGAGTTCCTAAAAGACATCGAATTTACAGGCATAGGATTAATCATTGGTTACATTATTTTTACTGCATTAATGAACTTCCTGATTACTTCGGGTTCAGCAAAATGGGCGCTCGAAGCTCCAGTTTTCGTACCAATGTTCATGCAGCTTGGCTATCACCCTGCCTTTACGCAGGTAGCATACCGGGTTGCCGATTCGTCTACCAATATTGTCACACCATTGATGCCGTATATGGTTATCGCTCTGTCATTCATGCAAAAGTATGATAAGAAGGCAGGCATTGGGACATTCATCTCTCTAATGCTCCCTTACTCAGTATGTTTCCTACTAACCTGGATTGTATTGATTTTAATCTTCTTCTTCTTTGGACTTCCGTTTGGACCGGGAATCACTCCATATTTATAATTTTAAAGTGAGGAGGAATAGATATTGAATAAATTAGAAGAAAAGTTAATTAAATGGAGGCGTGATTTTCACCGTTATCCTGAAACGGGCTTTCTAGAAATGCGTACAGCTTCTATTGTCGCGTCCATTCTCGAAGATCTTGGATTTCAGCTGCAAGTGGGAAAGCAGGTTATGGACCCGGATTATTGTATGGGAAAGCCGGGTGAGGAGGAGACCGAAGCACATTATAAATGGGCACTTGAACATGGAGCGAATAAGGATTATATTGAACATTTTTCAGAAGGCTATACAGGAATTGTAGCAACTATGGATTCCGGAAAAGAAGGTCCGACGATTGCCTTCCGAGTTGATATGGATGCATTGGATATCCATGAATCAGAAGCAGATAACCATGTTCCAAAAAAAGAAGGGTTCAGGTCAACGCTTCCAAACAAGATGCATGCCTGCGCTCACGATGGACATACAACAATCGGCCTTGGACTAGCGACGTTGATTTCCGAAAAAAAGAATAGCCTGAAGGGGAAAGTTAAGTTGATATTCCAACCGGCAGAGGAAGGGACTCGTGGTGCACGGTCAATGGCGGAAGCAAAAGTTGTCGATGATGTTGATTACTTTATTGCGACGCATCTGGGTACGGGTGTTCCTGATAGACACTTTGTGGCATCGAATAATGGCTTCCTGGCAACTACAAAGCTGGATGTTACATTTAAAGGGGAAGCCTCCCATGCGGGTGGAAAACCTGAAGAAGGGAGAAATGCTCTTCTCGCGGCGGCATCTGCAGCCTTGAACATCTATGCAGTGCCACGTCATTCAGAAGGTTCAACCCGAATAAATGTGGGCGAATTGCATGCAGGATCTGGACGAAATATTATTGCTGACCGAGCTTCTCTAAAGGTGGAGACACGAGGAGAGAACAGTGAGATCAATGAATACGTTAAGTCTCAGGTTGAAGCAGTTATTGCCGGATCTGCTCAAATGTACAAAGTAGACTACGAGATTAAGACTGTAGGGGAAGGTGTGAGCTCCCGGGGTTCAAAAGAATTGGCAGAAATTTTGCGGGCATGTGCAGAAGAATCTTCTTATATTGAAAAAAGTATACTTGAAGATAACTCGCCAGCCGGCTCTGAAGATGCCACCTTTTTCATGGAACACGTCAAACAAAACGGCGGACAAGCAACCTACTGTATCTTTGGAACAGAACTTGCAGCCGGACACCACAATGAGAAGTTTGATATTAATGAAGAAACATTGCAGACAGCAGTCAACGTGCTGTTTAATTCAATCGGAAAGTTAAAGGAATAAGATTGGTTATATTGGTGCCAGGCACCGCAAATGGACAAATGTCCACGAGCGGTGCCTGGCACCATTTTATATTTTTGAATAAAAATTAAATGAAACCTATCATTTTGCCATCCGTAAAATAATAGAGATTGGTTTATCGGAGGTGAAATTTGCATGATAGAATCCTTTTTAGATGTTTCGTTAATTTCTCCACAATACTTTTTGATTTTATCAGTCCTTTTAGGTGCTGCATTTTTTTTAACATGGAGTTACATACATTGTAATAAAAATATAGAAGTTCTATTTCTGAAGGAACGTGCAAATACCTCTCTGGCAAACTGCATTGTGATAGCTATCTTGCACTTAGCATTTAATAACATCCAACAATGGATAACCGTTTTAATAAAGAGAAAAGAAAGTCCAGCCAGTGATCCGGACGATGATCATAATCTCCTCCTTCTATTAAATAAAGAGAGAATTTTTAAGGAGGAGAATAATGAAAAGATTTTTAATATCTATTTTATTAATAACAACGGTGATATTGCTCAGTGGCTGCAGTACGAATGAAGAAGTACTACATGTTGCATTTGTAGATCCATTTACTAATCTAATTGATTGGCTTGCCGTTAAGCTTTCAGGAAGCTTTGGGCTCGCAATTGTAGCGATAACTGTTATAATTCGCCTTATCCTGTTGCCTTTAATGGTGAAGCAGCAAAAAGAACAGAGAAAACTGCAGGAAAAGATGAAAGTTTTAAAGCCAGAGCTTGAAAAGATCCAAAAGGAAATGAAGACGGAAAAAGATAAAGGGAGACAGCAAGCCTTGCAAAAAGACATGATGTCTTTGTATCAGAAACATGGAGTGAATCCTCTTGGTGTGGGATGCCTGCCGCTTATCATCCAAACACCGATTTTAATGGGCTTTTATTTTGCGATTAAGAACTCAGAGAAGATTGCATCGCACAGCTTTCTCTGGTTTAATCTTGGTTCACCGGATATACTTTTGGCTGTATTAGCTGGAGCTGTTTATTTTTTTCAGTTTAAAATTCAGCAGTCATTGTCACCTGTTAATCAGCAAAAGGCAAATAAATCAATGCAGCTAGTTGGCTATCTATCCCCCTTGATGATTCTTACTTTTTCGCTTAGCGCCCCTTCTGCATTACCGGTTTATTGGTCGGTGAGTGGACTGTTTCTCATATTGCAAACTATAATTGTAAAAAAGATATAATAATGAAAGGTCCAACTGAAATGATAAGTTGGACCTTTTTGCACATGAGTTTCAAAAAGTAGAAGGGTTTAAACTAGTAAGACTTGAAATTATTTCCTATATGAAATGGATGGAAAAAATAACAGTTGAAAACTAACACTTGGCAAATCATTAAACCGCGGTTATGAAAGATGTTTTCCAAAACAATGAAGGTAAGGGAAGTTTTTTTATGAACTTATATTTTATTCGTAAGTTATTAGCTATTTTACTAGTGATTCTATTTTTTAATATATATTTTAATGTTTTTACTGATATACGGTTTACTAATATAGGAGAATTAGTAGAACCAGCATTTCTTATCGTTGTAGTGGTTTACGGAATATCGCTTTCAATTATCGCTGACACGGTACCAAAGAATCCAAAAGCAAGGGGTGTTAATTCCTTTTTTATTCATTTTCTTGGTGCCCTTCCCTGGGTTATCATTGGATTTTATGGATTTATTGGCCTGTATGCATTTCCAATTGTCCTGGTGTTTTTCATTGCAGATGAACTTAGTTTACTTTTTATTAAAATTTTATCGAGGGTATTAAATTAAAGGTAATCAAGGAAGGTGCAAGCCTTGTTCCTGTTTATTCAATTGAGAGGCTTAGATCAGAGCTAGCGCCTCCTTACATCTTGTATATAATCAAACGTTTGATTAAGCACCATGTTCTGGGAGTGATCCCTAAGGCAACAATTGGTGTTCCAGGGCTCGGTTTTAATCGGGTTTTAAATCGCGCCTTTTTATTCATACTAAACTAGTCGAGAAAAGGGAAGCTTAAATAACAATTACCTTAATGCCCTTACACCTTCTTTCTGAAAATCGATTACATCCAATATTCTTTGTTTTTGTGATTCAGCCATTGGTAACTCAGTTGCTTTCTCGAGCTTTATCCATTTGTACGCTGTTGATTCATCGTCAATCCTGGGATTGCCGCTTTTGATCGTGCCTTTATAAAGAATTGCAAATTCTTGACGCACTTCACCATCAGAATAGGCAATGATATGCTCGGGGTTTGTATAAGTTCCGATAAAGTCTGTTACTTCTACGGTGTATCCGAGTTCTTCCTGTACTTCTCTTATAGCGCAGGTTTTTAAGTCTTCTCCAATCTCTAACGTTCCTCCGGGCATTGTCCATTTTCCGCTATCCCGTCGTTCTAAAAGTAAAATCTCTTCATTCTCATTTACTATTCCCACTGCTGCGGCAGGTCTGATTGAATTTACAGCTGGTGCATCATTTTTATTAGTAAAATCCAGGCGTGTTGTTTTAATTTTAGTATTCAACCAGTCGTTAACAATTTTTGAGACTTCGATCTCCTGTTTATCATTTCCTGAAGGTGATTTAACAAATAAGATTGTGGTACCTGGCTTAGACTTTTGCGCATAATGAAAGCCGGGAGGTATTTTATAAAAATCTCCTTTTTTAAATCGATATTCTGTGCCTGTTTCTACTTCCAGGTATTCTGTCATGCCACTGATCACATATATATACTCATTGGCTTGTGTGTGATAATGAGGAGCTTCATGGGTGAAATCATTATAAGAAGAAATACCAATTTCTAAGTTGCTACCTTCAATATGTTTTAGTTTCTGGGGTCTATCTAATTGGCCAACTAAGTACTGCCTGTTAGTACTAGCTAAAGCTGATTCTATTTCCTTATTTCCTATCATAGTGATTTTAGGTTGCATCATTTCCCTCCATGTAAAAAAAGTAGTGGCTTCCATAAGGAGTTCTTGCTGGCTGTTATTCCTAGTATTATCCATATAAAAAGCAAGTAGCCACTTAATCAAACGTTTGATTAAGTGGTGATTTGTTATTGCATCTAAACAAGGAACTCGACATATTCAACAAAAAGAAGGATCCCGGTTAAATGGATTTTATTTGTATGTATCATGAATTAAGTCATCAAGCTTGTGAAAGATTGCATGGTTTCCAGCCAATACATAATATCCTCTCTCTTTAGGGACTGCTCTCGTTCTACCGCCTGCTTCTTCAATCATAAGCCTGCCTGCTGCGAAGTCCCATTCATGTAATCCAAATTCCCAGAACCCATCAAATCTACCAGCTGCAACCTGGCAAAGATCAAGAGCTGCACTACCGGTACGACGGACCCCTCTAATCTTTGTAACGATATTTACAAAGTGATCAAGGTTATTCTCAGGATTGGTGGCTCGGTCATAGGGAAATCCGGTTCCTACTAAAGCCTGATGCAATTCATTCCGGTTCGATACAGCTAAACTTCTGTCATTCACATAAGCTCCTTGACCTTTTACAGCTAAATACAAATCATTTAATTTAGGGGCATATACCACGCCGATAATCGTTTCTCCGTTATATTTAACTCCGACTGAGATACAAAAGAAAGGGAATCCGTGAGCATAGTTTGTTGTGCCGTCTATCGGATCGATCACCCATTGGTACCCTTCCGATCCTTCATGGCTTCCGGTTTCTTCTGACAAAATACTATGGGTGGGATAGGTTGACTGTATCTTATCGATTAAGTATTTTTCTGTCCAGATATCCACTTCTGTTACAAGGTCAATTGCCGCGCTTTTTTCTGAAAACGATACTGTTTTTTCGAGTTTAGCTACCTGTTCCTTTCCTGCTTCAATAATCCAGGATTTAATCGAATTAATAATAGTTTTCCACTCTTTATTCATGTGTATCTCCTTTCAAGATTTTTTACAATTATACAGGAAATGTTGCTTTTTTCCACTTTATTGTCCAGTATAACGCATTAAAAAGTATTACAAAATTTAAAAATTATCTGAAAAATACATTGAAATGACTGGAAATTAGGTTTATGATGTTTATAAATGTTCCGCATAAGAACAAATGTAAAGGAGGTGGGATTATTGGAAGCTATTACTCGTTATATAGCAACATTTAAACAAATGGAAGTTGTAACAAGAGAGGAGGCGATTGATGGACTTTCTGTTGTATTAAATGAAAGCGGTTACGTAAAAGAAACCTTTTTAAGTGCTGTGCTTGAAAGAGAGAAGGTTCATCCAACCGGATTACCGGCTGCAGTAGGTGTTGCCATTCCGCATACCGATACAGAACATGTCTTGAAACCGGCATTAGCTGTTGGTGTATTAGAAAATCCAGTTCCTTTTCAAGTGATGGGAAATCCTGAAGAAAATGTGGAGGTGAAGATCGTTTTCCTATTAGCGATGAAAGAGCCACAAGCCCAACTCGATCTTCTGCAAAAACTGATGGGGCTTCTTCAAAATGAGGAACTTTTAATTCAGTTGAGTAAAAGTGAAAATCTAGAACAGGCAAAAAAAATATTTTCTACCATACCAATCGGGGAGTGATTAAGATGTCAAAAAAAATAGCTGTCATTTGTGGAACAGGAGCAGCAACGTCAACGATTATTATGAACAAGTTAACGAAGTTTTTAGAAGAAAAACAAATTAAGGCGAGGACAACACAGTCAAATGTTAATGCAATTGCAAATAGCTATGAGGATTATGACTTGATTGTATCTACTACCCATGTCCCCAATTCCGTTACGACAAAGGTTATCAATGCTGTACCGATTTTGACTGGGATCGGAGCGGACAAAGTCTACGATGAAATTGAAAAAGAACTTAATTCTTAAAATATAAGGGGAGGTTCTTATGGATATCTTAGAATATATCGTTGGGCTCGGCCCATCAGTTATGCTTCCAATTATTATTTTCCTTTTTGGCTTGCTTGTGAAAGCCAAGCCAAGTACGGCTTTTCGTTCTGGACTTATAGTTGGTATTGGATTTGTTGGAATTAACCTGGTGATCGGGCTTCTTGTTAATAGTCTTGGACCTGCAGCTAAGGATATGGTTTCTAGACTAGGTGTAGAGCTAAGTATTATTGATGTTGGCTGGCCAGCGACCTCAGCGATTTCCTTCGGTTCTACTGTGGGTGCACTTGCAATTCCGATCGGCCTTGGAGTTAACGTGGCAATGCTCTTTTTTGGCTTAACGAAGACTTTGAATGTCGATCTCTGGAATCTATGGCATATAGCATTTACAGGTGCTCTTGTTTCTATATTGACTGGCAGTATAACAATGGGAATTGTGACAGCACTTGTCCACACGATCATTATTCTTGTTCTTGCTGATTTAACAGCAAAGCATGTGCAGGAGTATTATGGTTATCCAAACGTCTCTTTTCCACATGGGACTTCAACTCCATATTATTTGATTGCACTCCCTATGAATAAGGTTTTCGATAGTATACCAGGTATCAAAAATATTAAAGCTGACCCGGATACGATTCAAAAGCGACTCGGTGTTTTTGGGGAACCGATGGTGCTAGGCTTGATTCTTGGAGCATTTATTGGAGTTTTAGCAGGATGGAATGTTCAGGAAACATTGACGCTCGGCGTTCAAATGGCAACAGTTATGTTGCTACTTCCAAGAGTCACCTCCATTTTAATGGAAGGATTGATGCCTATTTCTGAGGCGGCCGGTGACCTTGTGAAAAAACGTTTGCCTGAACGTGACCTATATATCGGTATGGATTCAGCACTTGCTGTTGGACACCCGGCTGTAATCGCTTCTACATTATTATTGATTCCGATAGTGTTGGGGATCGCGGCATTTTTGCCCGGGAACAAAGTCCTTCCATTCGCAGACCTTGTAACGATACCATTTATTATTTGCTTAATGGTTCCAGTTTTTAGAGGGAACGTATTTCGAACAGTAGTGACAGGTGCAGTCGCTATTGGAATAGGTTTATGGATTGCAACGTATATTTCTCCATTTTTCACATCTGCAGCAAAAAATGCTGGATTTCAGTTCCCTGAGGGCGCGAGCCAGATCTCATCTTTAGTTGATGGAGCGGTACCTACGACAGCTATTATGATTTTTGCAAGTAAACTCGGCTATGTTGGTTTAGTAGGTATCGGAATTATCTTTTTAGCTATTGCATCTTACCAAAAGAAAAAAGCTGCAAGAGCTGAAAAAGAGTCTAGTGAAGAGTTTACCGCTTAAGAGGTGGATTAGAATGCTTGAGGGACTTAAAGAAAGAGTGAACACACTGGTCTGATTATAATGAAACCAAGTGGTATGCCTTATTCTGAGATGAAACCTGAAGACATGCTTGTATTAACAGATGATGGAAAAGTTATAGAGGGGGAGCATACCCCTTCTGTAGACACAGCTGCTCACCTTTACATTTACAAACAAAGACCGGAGATAAGAGGAATTGTCCATACGCATTCTAATTATGCAACAAGTTTCGCTGCACTAGGGCAGGAAATCCCTCCTATTGTGACATCAGTTTCCGATATGTTTTGAGGTCCGGTGTCTGTTGGGCCCTATGTAGCAGTTGGCAGTGAAGCGATCGGTAAGGCTATTGTTGAAAACATATGCAGCTCAACCGCAATCTTAATGAAACATCATGGGGTTTTTACAGTCGGTGTAACACCGTAATCTGCTTTCAAATCGGCAGTAGTTATAGAAGACGTTGCTAAGACTATTCATCTGGCATTCCTAAGAGGAAAACCTGATCAGTTATCTGAAAAACAGATAAAAATGGCAAATGAGTTTAACCAATTTGAATATGGGCAAAAGTAACATAAGATTGCAAAGGTATAGGGAAGTACCTTTGCAGTCTTATTTTTTCAGAAAAATATGGTATAATTAAAGAACAAATGTTATACAATGTAACTAATGTAATTCTTACGAGACTAACGCATCTTTGATATCAAGCGAGGTCTTCCACTGTTCTTTTTTTAATTGAAAAACGAGTGTAATTGGAAAAAGGATTTAAGGAGAGGAAGCAAAATGAAAAAGAATGAAATGGATTTCGATCTTTTTTGTTTACATTGTAAGGAAGAAGTAGACCACCATTTCACTTATATAAATGACGAAATTTCGAAAGTGCAATGTACCCAGTGTGGTCACGTATTGGAATTTAAAGTTGATTTGATGAAAGAATTTTCTCGTGAGCTTTATGAAAAAATCGCAAGGAAACCACATCGTTTAACCGAGGAATATAAGGAAGACTTCAGTAAGTTTTTATTTTCTATGCCCATAAGAATTGTGAAAAAGCCTTATGCAGTTTATAAATATATAAAAGATACAAAAGAGGTCTTTAGTGATTATCACAAAAAAGACGACAAAAAAGAAAGCTGACATATTAAGTTAGCAAATTTTAAGGTAGAGGGGAATTTAGAAATGGCAGAAAAAGTATTTCATATCACAGCAGATTCAGGCCTTCATGCTCGCCCAGCAAGTATGTTGGTGCAAGCGGCAAGCAAGTTTACTTCTGAAATCAACCTGGAGTATAAAGACAAAACAGTAAACTTGAAATCGATTATGGGTGTTATGTCTCTTGGAATTCCAAGTGGATCGGACGTAAAAGTGACCGCTCAGGGAGATGACGAAGAAGAAGCGATTTCTTCCATTGCTGAAACAATGGAAAAAGAGGGACTTGCTGAATAAAAAAAGATAACTAAAGCCTGCAAAGATTCATTCTTTGCAGGCTTTTTTATTTTGGTTTCAAACTCTGTGGAAGGGTTAGCAGGTGTGAAAATTTCATCTATAAATGTAAAAATAGTTGTTTATCTCTTGACGAAAAATTCTAAAAACAGTATGATGTTTACAAAAGTAACAAGTAAGAACAAATGTAAAGAGGAGGAAAGAAAGTGGAAAAAACTCTTACCCTACCATCACATATTACTACGGAAAAATTAAAGGATCTTTATAAGCAAATGTGGCTTATTCGCTATTTCGATGAAAAGGTTGACCAATTTTTTGCAAAAGGAATGATTCATGGTACGACTCATTTATGTGTCGGCCAGGAAGCTTCGGCAGCAGGAGCAATTGCTGCATTACAAGATAAAGACAAAATAACCAGTACCCATCGTGGTCACGGACATTGTATTGCTAAAGGAGCAGAAACTGATCGTATGATGGCTGAACTGTTTGGGCGTGAAACAGGTTATTGTAAAGGAAAAGGCGGTTCGATGCATATTGCGGACCTTGAAAAAGGGAATCTTGGAGCGAACGGAATCGTAGGAGGAGGAATACCGCTTGCTGTAGGCGCGGCCTTAACTTCTAAAATGAAGAAAGAAGGATATGTCGTTCTTTGTTTCTTTGGAGACGGGGCAAGTAATGAAGGTAGCTTCCACGAATCCTTAAATCTCGCTTCTGTTTGGGATCTTCCTGTTGTATTCGTTTGCGAAAACAATCAGTACGGAATGTCGGGACCGGTTAAAGAAATGGTGAATATCGAAAATATCGCTGAACGTGCGGGTAGCTATGGAATACCTGGTAAAGCAGTCGATGGAAACGACATGGTAGAGATCATCAATACGGTTTATGATGCAGTGGAAAATGCCCGGAGCGGAAACGGTCCATCTCTTATTGAAATGAAAACATATCGCTGGAAGGGCCATTCAAAGAGTGATGCCAAAAAGTACCGTACTCGTGAAGAGGAAAAAGAGTGGAGAGAAAAAGATCCAATCCAGAGGTTCAAAGAAGTACTAATCGAAGAGGACATTTTGACAGAAGAACAGGCAAAGAACCTCCAGGAAGAGGCAAAGCAAGAAATTGACGATGCCGTTAAATTTGCAGAAAACAGTCCAGAACCATCTACCGATACATTATTAGAAGATGTCTATGCATAAGGAGGACTTGAAAATGAGGGAGATTACTTATTTAGAAGCTGTTAGGGAAGCGATGAGCCAGGAAATGAGGAAAAATGACGATGTGTTTATTCTTGGCGAAGATATTGGTGTTTATGGAGGAGCATTTGGAGTAACCCGCGGAATGATAGAGGAGTTCGGTCCTGAGCGGATTCGCAATACCCCTATCTCTGAAGCCGCTATCGCAGGAGGAGCGGTTGGTGCTGCACTAACTGGAATGCGCCCGATACTTGAGCTTCAGTTCTCTGATTTTATTACCATTGCAATGGATCAGATCGTCAACCAGGCTGCCAAGCTTCGCTATATGTATGGCGGGAAAGGTAGTGTGCCGATGGTGCTTCGCACACCAGCTGGTTCTGGTACCGGTGCAGCCGCTCAACACTCTCAGAGTCTTGAGGCATGGGTTGCCCACATTCCAGGGTTAAAAGTAGTCCAGCCATCAACGGCTTATGATGCAAAAGGATTACTTAAAGCAGCGATTGATGATGAGAATCCTGTTATCTTTTATGAACATAAGCTTCTTTATAAAACAAAAGGAGACGTACCTGAAGAACAATATTCTATCCCGATCGGAAAAGCGGATATTAAACGGGAAGGGAAAGATGTCACTGTCGTGGCAACTTCCATTATGGTACACAAAGCACTTGAAGCGGCTGAAGAACTTGAAAAAGAAGGAATCGATGTAGAAGTAATCGATCCTCGCACTCTGGTACCGCTTGATGAGGAAACCATTGTTAACTCTGTGAAAAAGACTGGCCGACTTATCGTGGTCCATGAAGCTGTAAAACGCGGAGGTTTCGGTGGTGAAATCGCAAGTGTTATCGCAGAGAGTGAAGCATTTGATTATCTGGATTCGCCGATCAAGCGTTTAGGAGGATTGCCGATCCCGATCCCGTATAATCCAAACCTGGAAAAAGCTGCCGTACCACAGGTGCCAGATATTATAGATGCAGTGAAAGAAACGGTCCGTTTTAAATAGGAAGGGGGATAACGATGGCAATAGAAATATTCATGCCCAAATTAAGCAGTACGATGGAAGTTGGAACCCTTCTTCAATGGTTCAAGGAGGAAGGCGATCCAGTGGAAATCGGTGAGCCTTTGTTTGAAATAATGACTGACAAAATCAACATCGAAGTGGAAGCATATGAAGAAGGAACATTACTAAAAAAGTATTATGAACCGGATGAAGAAATTCCAGTTAATCAAGTGATCGGCTTTATTGGAGAAGAAAGTGAAGAGGTTCCTTCAAGTTCTCCAGGTTTATCTTCAGATTCTTCTTCTGACGTTGATGACTCGGAAGACACGAGGGAAGGTGCTGAAGAAAATGTTGCTTCTCAACCTTCTGGAGAAGTGGATGTGGAACAAAATGAAAAAGTTCGCGCAACACCTGCAGCAAGGAGAGTAGCAAGAGAAAGAGATCTGCAACTTTCAGCAGTGGCAGGAAGTGGTCCAAAAGGAAGAGTCCACGAAAAGGATGTTGTTCATTACTCTGAAGAAAACCAGGGGAAGAAAATAACTCCACTGGCTAAAAAGGTTGCCGAGAATGAACAAGTTTCAGTAGATAATTTAACTGGAACGGGTGCAAACGGTAAAATAGTTAAAGATGATGTTACTGATGCCATCCAGAGTGCAACTGGTTCAGCTAACACTTCTTCGCCGAAGAAGAAAAAGCTTGCCGGAATGCGTAAAGTGATTGCTGACCGAATGCAAGAAAGCGTTAATACTGCTCCTCATGTTACGCTAACTAGTGATATAGACATGACAAAAGTTAAAGAGTTACGCTCTCAACTTCTTCCCACGATCGAAAAGCAGACTGGTCTTCGTTTGTCTTATACTGAAGTGATCGCAAAAGCAGTGGGTGTCGCCCTGTCACGTTTCCCTTCTGTGAATGCTTCGTTAATTAATAATGAAATCATTTATAACGAAGAAGTGAATGTAGGGCTGGCAGTTGCAGTTGAAGACGGCTTGATGGTTCCTGTGCTTAAAAAGGTTAATTCCAAAGGCTTATCTACTTTAACGAAAGAAGCAAAAGACATTGCCAGACGTGCAAGAGAACAGAAGCTTCAATCTGATGAACTAAAAGGAGCGACATTTACAGTTAGCAACCTTGGTATGTATGCGATCGATGCATTCACGCCAATTATTAACTTGCCAGAAACAGCAATCCTAGGAATAGGGCGGATCCAGGATAAACCTGTTGTCGTTGATCAAACTGTCGAAGTGCGACCAATGATGGCTGTGAGTCTTTCTTTTGATCATCGGGCGGTAGATGGTGCACCAGCAGCTGCATTTTTGACAGAAGTGAAACGAATTCTTGAGAACCCATTTGAATTATTGGCATAAAGGAGGGCAGGTATGACTAAAACTTATGATTTAACAGTTATCGGCGGAGGTCCAGGAGGTTACGTGGCAGCTTTACAGGCAGCAAATCTTGGTAAGAGAGTATCCCTAGTAGAGGCAGATTTTCTTGGAGGGACATGCTTAAACAGGGGGTGTATCCCTTCTAAAACACTTTTGAAACATGCTGAAGTGATCGAATCAATTGAAAAAGCAAAAGACTGGGGTATCGAAACCGGTGAGCTTACCCTTTCATTTGATAAAATGAAAAAAAGAAAAGACGATGTTATTCAACGTTTGCGTGGCGGGATTTCCTTTTTAATGAAGCAGGGGAAAATCGATGTCTATCATGGTTTTGGAACGATTGAACATAACAATGCCGTTAAAATCGAATCACCAGAACAAAAGGAGACCATTCATGCGGAAAAGATTATTGTTGCTACCGGCTCAACGCCTGCCATTCCTCCGATAGAAGGGCTCGGTGACATACAGTACGATACAAGTGACACTATCTTTGATATTTCTAAAATACCTGATTCCATTACGATTCTTGGCGGTGGTGTCATCGGGGTTGAATTTGCATGCATTTTTGCCAGTTTGCAGTCGGAGGTAACTGTGATCGAAATGGCGGATCGAATCGTGCCAAATGAAGATCCTGATGCAGCAAAGGTTCTTTTAAAAGAACTAAAGAAAAAAGGTGTTCGGGTTCTTACTAATACGAAAGTGGAGCGAGTAGAGGAGTCAGGAAGCAAAAAACTTATCTCCTGTACTGATAAAGGCGGGAACAACCGTGCTGTGGAAACAGAATCTCTTCTTGTAAGTGTTGGAAGAAAACCTAATCTGTCTGCAGTACAGAATATTGATCTTGAACAGGATGGACCTTTCTTAAAAGTAAATAATAAGATGGAAACTAGCCAACCAGGAATATATGCGATAGGAGATGTTGTTGGCGGATATCAGCTTGCCCATGTTGCAAGTGCGGAAGGAATCGTAGCGGCAAATAACGCTTGCGGAGAAGAGGAGGAGATTGACTATAAAGTCGTTCCACGGTGTATTTATACATTGCCAGAGATTGCAGGTGTTGGTTTAACCGAACAAGAGGCAAAAGACAAAGGGATAGCAATTAAAACGGAACGGTTCGATTTAGCCGGGAATGGAAAGGCTATTTCAGTAGGAGAGACATCTGGATTTTCAAAGATTATTTATGAAGAGAAGTATGGAGAAATACTTGGTGTAGTATTAGTAGGACCGCATGTTACGGAGATGATTTCAGAAGCATCGGCCTTTATTTTCCTTGAAGGGACTATTGAGGAAGCGGCAAAAATGATACATCCTCATCCAACTGTCTCAGAGGCTTTTTATGAAAATGCCTCATCCATCTATCAGAAGATAAAACGGCAGGGTGTTCTCGTTTAGAGGGTTGCTTGCTATAATAGAAAAAGCAATGTAAATAGAGGCGGGGATAGCATGTTGGATTGGGAAGAACGGCGGCAGTTGGTCAAAGTGGCGAATCTATACTATTTTGAAGGATTAACACAAAGTCAGGTAGCAAGTAAAATTGGTGTTTCAAGGCCGATTGTTTCAAAGTTACTTCAAAAAGCAAAAGACGTAGGGATCGTTGAAATATACATCAAAGATGAAAGTGCCCATACAGTCGAATTAGAACAACGAATGGAAGATAGATTTGGCTTAAAGGATGTCATTGTGGTACCTACTGCAGGATATTCTGCTGAAAGAAGTAAGAGAGCAGTAGCTCGTGCAGGTGCATATTTTCTTTCAAAAAACTTGAAAGAAGTTAAAAAGTTAGGGATTTCCTGGGGGACAACCCTTGCCCAGTTAGTAGAAGAATACCCATTTAGCAAACATGAGGATATTAAGATCGTTCCACTTGAGGGTGGAATGGGCAGGCAGTATGTTGAAATTCATGCAAATCAACTGGCTTACGAGATGGCAAAAAAGTTTAATGGAAAATGTTCTTATCTGTATGCGCCGGCTATAGTGGAAACTGAAGAGCTTAAAGAACGTTTAATGGACATGGAAGATATTAAAGCGGTTCTTGAAGAAGGGAAGCAGGTGGACAAGGCACTTATCGGAATTGGCAATCCTCATGAAAATTCCACGCTCAAAAAGATCGGCTATCTACAGGATGAGGATATCGACCATTTGCGAGAAACGGGAGCAGTGGGGGATATCGGCTTTCGTTTCTTTGATGAAAACGGAAACCCGATCAAAGATTCTTTAAACGACAAAGTCATCGGGATTCCATTGGAAGGCCTAAAAGAAATAAAGGAAGTTATTTGTGTGGTGGAAGGAACCCACAAACTAGAAAGTATTCGGGGAGCTTTGGAAGGAAGCTATCTCGATGTGTTAGTCATCGATGAACCAACTGCATCCCGGCTTTTGGGGATAAAAGGTAAATAAGCTTTTTTGATCATGCTAAATGTCCTGCAGCATGGTCTTTTTTTATGATATCCAGGCTATTTTGGTTAAATTATGAGTGAAAAAGAACTAAATATTATTTGACAGTTTAGTTAATTTAGATTATTCTTAACACATATAAACATATGTTACTAACTAGAACAAATGTCACATGAGGGGTATTTTGGCACTGAAGTTAGCATATGTTTCTTATTTGCTTCAAAATGAAAGCGCTTAATTAAAAGGGGAAAGGGGAGAATGAAAAATGGAATGGATTCAATGGTTTGGTGAACACTTTATCGGCATGTTCAACGCAGGCGGAGAAGTGTTCATGGGTCTGGTGACGGGAATCGTCCCGACGCTTGTCGTGTTGCTGACATTCA
>NZ_SWLG01000020.1 GCF_005747095.1 Exobacillus caeni
AAGATCAGGGAGCAAGCTCCCATCTCTTCGCTCGACTTGCATGTATTAGGCACGCCGCCAGCGTTCGTCCTGAGCCAGGATCAAACTCTCCGATAAAAGATAAGTTCAATCTAGCTTTAAAGCTTAATTCGCTTGGCGTTTTGTTCAGTTTTCAAAGAACTACGACGCACAGGATGTGATGGTATATAGCCAGTAATCCTTTATGCGTTTCGTCGTTTTCAGCGACAAGATTAAGTATATCATCTTGTTTCGCAGAAGTCAATAACTCTTAAAGAAGTTTTTGGGACTCTTTTTTCTATAACTCCTTAACTGTTCTAATAGTTAAATTTGTCCTGCCGCTCAACAGCGACTTTCCAAGTATATCACTGCTAACAAACTAAGTCAATAACTTTTTTAAACTATACAACGAAACCATTTTCATTCACGAAAAGGAACTATTTTACTTACTCTCTATTACTGTCAGTTTGTTTTTTGCCTCAATAGCCTCATATACTTTGTACAATCCGAGGGTGAAGCAAACCTTTTGAAAATACGGAATAGCAGTTGATACCTTTCCTCCATTGCTCTTTTAACGAGACAATCGATCCGCTTATCACCAAGATCTAGCAATAGCTCTTCCATTTCCTTCTTTAATAAGTATTCCAGCTCTTTTACTTCCTTAAAATCAATTAACAGTCCAAGCATTCGCTCACCTCTTCATCAGTGCTATATACAATTATTTCCTTCAAGACCATTAATTATGAGTAATTTTCCGTTTCTACTCCTCTCTCATATACATATCTTTTTTAAAACAAGCATAAAAATTGGACAAAGGAGGGATTAGCGTGAAGTTTTTTTGGACGATAAACGGCCGAAACTTTAAACAAGTATTTGTTATTATCGTAGCTGCTTTTTTTGCAGCCACCATTATTTTCATGGAAGGCGGAGATCTGGCTGTTTTTTCGACAGCAGACGGTCCTCGAGCAGTAGATAAAGTTAGAACGAAGGACAAGAAGGTTGCATTGACGTTTGATATTAGCTGGGGGGAGTCTAGAGCAATTCCAATTCTTGAAGTATTAAAGCAAAAAAATGTGAAGAATACTACGTTCTTTTTATCCGGAGCCTGGGCAGAGCGCCATCCTGATACGGTCGAAACAATCATTGAGAACGGTCATGAACTAGCAAGTATGGGATATAGGTACAAAAATTATACAGAGATGGAAGACGAAGAAATAAGGAAAGATATAGTGAGGGCTCAGGAAGCAATCGAGAAGATCAGCGATGAAGTTCCTACCCTTCTTAGGCCACCGAACGGCAATTTTGATAAAAGGGTTTTGAATATTTCCGGTCGCTTAAAGCAAACAGTCGTTCATTGGAGCCTTGACTCTGAAGATTGGCAGAACCCTGGAACAGACAAAATCATTGAAAATGTCACAGAAAACGTCAGGCGCGGTGATATCATCCTGTTACATGCTTCAGATTCTGCCAAACAAACCGCCGCTGCCCTACCTGTTATAATCGATAAGTTAAAAGATGATGGCTACACATTTGTCTCTGTTACGGAACTAATCGCAGATACCAAAGCAAAAAGCAAAGAAGTAAAATAAAAAACCGCATGCTGCATTAGAGTGCAGCATGCGGTTTTCTGTTCATTATTATCATATATTTTGTTAAGCTTTTCTGCCAGCCAGTCTATGCAAAACAAGAATTTGCCAGATGTTGCTGGTCAAAAGCGGGAAGAATATTAGCCATAGCCATTTAAAATCGTTTCCACGCAATGCCGGTATCCACTCTAGAATAGTAACAACAACAATAAAGAATAATGTAGGGATGAACGCTTGCTTATTCGTTTCTTTTTGTTTCTTATATGCCACTGCCAGTCCGATGATAAGCAGCAACAATGCGATCCAGAAATAATTTAGCCAGCTTTCATCCGGCTCTGC
This sequence comes from Exobacillus caeni, assembly GCF_005747095.1. Taxonomy (GTDB): domain Bacteria; phylum Bacillota; class Bacilli; order Bacillales; family Guptibacillaceae; genus Exobacillus; species Exobacillus caeni. The sequence goes on from NZ_SWLG01000020.1 coordinate 1,923, forward strand.
AAAACCTGTATAACGAAGGTAAACGAGATCGAATAATGCAAAGATGATTAAAATGATTTGTACTCCGTTCCAGAGCTTAACAGATTTAAAAATTCCAAGTCCAAAACGGTGAATCGTTAGATAAGCGAAAAACCCCATCTGACTGATCAAGCTAAAAATCGATGAAACGCCAAACAGCCAAAGGATTACCATGAGAAAGGAAACGATATCTCCCTGTTTTAAATCTCCCCAGTACGTGCTCCAATCTAAAACTAAACCGGTTAAAACACCGGAAAAGGCACCAATTAACAATGTTGTAAAAAATAAAAAAACCAGATTTTTTGCCTTCAAAATACTTTCCTCCATGTTTTTCAATATCCCTTTTCGATTTTACCAGTGAGGAAGCGAAATTACCAGCTTTCCTATATTCACCAAGTATTTTTAAGATGAGCTAATTCCATATTATAAATAAATGATAGATGGAAAGGAGCAGATTGCCATGTACCAATATTTTAGACTGCTCATTTGCTGTATTTTGTTCCTGTCAGTTACAGCCTGTGCGGCAGGTGCTGCTGAAAATGCCCAGCCGGACTATGAAGAAACCAAAAAGATGATGGTGGATATGCTTAAAACGGATGATGGTAAAAAGGCTATCCATGAAATAATGACAGACGATAAAATCAAACAGGACCTTGTAATGGAACAATCGTTTGTTAAAGAATCGATACAAAAGACGCTTACTACTGAAGAAGGCAAAAAGTACTGGCAGGAAATCATGAAAGATCCTAAATTTGTAAAAGAGTATGCCAAATCATTACAGAGTGAACATGAGGCCCTTATGAAAGGCCTGATGAATGATCCTGAATATCAGGAAAAGTTAATGGATATTCTCCAGGATCCTGAAATGGAAAAAAGATATCTGCAGCTCCTCGAAAGCAAAGCTTTCCGGGAACAGATGAAAACGACTGTGACAGAAATATTCGAAAGCCCTCTGTTTATGGCAAAAGTTCAAGAAATGGTTGCTAACACCACAGCGGAACAATTAAAAAAAGCGGAAAAACAAGGTGGAGACAAGAAAAAAGATGAAGAAGGCCAGGGTGGAGGCAGTGATCAAGGTCAAGAAGGATAGTCGTTTGCAATTCAAAAAAGGGGCTGACACTTTGCTTTTAGTCAGCCCCTTTTGCATTAGTTATTAATTTTTTCAATTACTTTTTCAGCTATTTCCATATACCGTTTTCCGATAAGATGATCTTGTTCATATATTGATGGAGCAAAGTCGTCTTTATCCATGTCCGGTTGTCCAAGTGGAAGTTTGCCGAGCAAGTCTGTAGAAAGTTCCTCTGCAAGCTTCTCTCCTCCGCCCTGGCCGAAGACATATTCTTTCTCTCCAGTAACTTTACTTTCAAAATAAGACATGTTCTCCACTACACCAAGCACTTCATGATTTGTTTTGATCGCCATGGCTCCCGCTCTGGCTGCCACAAACGCAGCTGTTGCGTGAGGTGTCGTAACGATAATTTCCTTACAGGAAGGAAGCATCGTATGTACGTCCAGTGCAACATCGCCAGTTCCCGGAGGAAGATCAAGCAATAAATAGTCAAGTTCTCCCCACTCAACCTCACTGAAGAAATTATTCAGCATTTTACCAAGCATCGGTCCGCGCCAAATTACCGGTGCATTATCCTCTACGAAAAACGCCATTGAAATAACTTTTACACCGAACCGCTCAACTGGATGGATTTTATCATCGATTATTTTTGGACGCTCTTCAATCCCCATCATATCCGGGACACTAAATCCGTAAATGTCAGCATCGATTACTCCAACCTTCTTTCCAAGCCGTGCAAGAGAAGTGGCAAGGTTAACAGTAACTGTTGATTTTCCGACTCCTCCTTTACCACTTGCTACAGCAATAAATGTTGTTTTGCTGTCAGGTGATAACAGCGGCGGCATCCCTGGATTGCTTTGGCGGGCATCCCCCGGAAGCTCATCCTGCGTTAACTCTTCAAAACGGAGACCGACGGATTCTGCGCCAGCTCCCTTTAGCGTATTAACGATCTCCTGTTGGACTTGCATCTGCTCAGCATTCCCTGTTTGCGCCAAAGCGACCTTCACGCTAACATAGCCCTCTTTTATCTTCACATCTCTTACAGTAACACTTTTATGTATAAATGGGTCCTTAATCTCTTTTAAAAGCTCGAGTACTTCCTCTCTAGATAACAATTTCGACACCACCTTATTGTATTCGTTAACTTTTTTAGTATAACACAAATTAGTCAGAAATTTACTAACGGGGGCTTGGCCTTATTAGCATAAACCCGAACGTTAATGATTGACTTAATTTCTCGTAACCGAAAGTAAAGAACACCTTCATTCCGAAGGTGCTGGTTCGTTCGTATAGAAACGGAGAATGCCCTGGTAGATAGACGCCGATACTTTATTCTGGTAGGATTCCGATTTTAGCAGTTCTTTTTCGGAAGGATTTGAAAGGAATCCTACTTCAACCAATGCACCCGGGATTTTTGCCTGTCTTAGAAGGTAAACTCCCTGGATGCTTTTGGCCTGTCTTGTAGTATTTTCAAGATTCCTGATAATCTCATTCTGGATAAACTTCGATAAATTTTTGCTTTGTTCATTGTTGGGATTATAGAAAGTCTGGGCTCCTCGCCACCTTGGTGAAGGTATCGCATTTAAATGAATGCTAATAAATAAGTCGGTATGTTCGTTGTTTATTATCTTTGCCCTGCGCCTTAAATCTTCAGACTTCCTGTTGCTTAACCCCCGAGTGGATTTATCGGCAAGATCCTCATCTATTTCCCGCGTCATTACCACTAAGGCGCCTGCCTCCTGTAAATAGTCCCTTAAATTGAGGGCTATTTTTAACGCGATATCTTTTTCCTGCACATCCCCCTTGCCTTCTGCTCCTCCATCAGGTCCTCCGTGGCCAGGATCCAATACAATTATCTTTCCGGCCAGCGGAAGGTTCCAAGTGTTCCATGAGTTATCGATCACGAACTGGTAATTTAAAATAAAGGCTAAAATGACGATTCCGAGAAAAACTCCGATTCTCTTCCACCATATTTTCATTTTACCTCTCCCCATCTGTTTCAATAGTCTTTCCTATTTATATGGGACAAGAGGCAAAAATATGAAATTAATGAAGTCGAAGTCGATGCCTTTTCACGCCGTTTTGAAAACCTTCCATCCACCATTTGTTTACAAAGGCCTCGCAGCCGGTATAAATGGATTCCTCACTGGATTGATTACTCGACTTCCAAAACAGCCAGTAATCGAAAAGAGCTTCTATTAATGCCTGCTCGAAAGTGTAGCTCCGGTCTCTGACCTGCCCAATTGTTTCGCCATAGTAGGAAAACTTGCTGAACTCTGCACCAAGCAGATAAGCTTCAATGGCGATATCGATACAGAGGTTTTCAATATCCCCTTTATATAAGATAGAAGTTGAGAAAAAAGGAGAAAAGATCTTCTGGATATCCTTCGTTATTTCTTCAAGAGAAATCTCCATTAGAACACGCTTTTCAAATTTCATCTGCTTTTTTCTGTGTTTTTCTTTGAAGGTTGTAATGACATTCATTGTGTGAATCCCCCTCGTCTCTCTTGCCTGTATGTAGCAGAGATTGATTAAACCTTTTCTTTATTTTTTTACTCAATACTTTAACTATACGGTTTAATCATTGGAAAAAGTGGAATTCACCTCAAGCGATAAATCACATCAGTCCCTTGTCATCTGATTGATCCTTGCTCTCATGGAACCGATCACCGTTCGTTTGTACCGTATACCAAGGATCAGTACTTTTATTTGCTGGGTCCTCGACAGTTGACTAAAACGAGGTTCTTGTTTTAAAAAAGAACGGACGATAGACCAGCTCACTGGTTTCATTGGAAAGTCATCAAGCGGCTGTTTGTTAAAGCAAATTGCAAAGAGTGACTTCATTCTACTGGGACGGCTTTTAGCTATTATGCAGGGCGCATAAATATTTTTCGTTCGTTTTTTTAGGTGTTCAAACCTTTCCAGTCCGTCGAGAAGCGTATAGAAGCCGTCATTTCCATTTTTTCTTACAACCAGAAGATACATGCAGTCCCACACTAACCTCTGTAGCTTTTTAAGTTGCTCCGTTACTTTGATACTCCTGTCTGCTTTGATTTTGCTAAGAGGTATATACTGAACTGTAAACTTCATTAAGCATCCTCTCCCGTTATCTTTTTTTAAAGCTATTTTCTAAAAGAATGTTGTTTTTGCAGGAAAAGAGCCTTTTTAAAAAATCACAAACGGCCATTCTTTTGTTAGTAGTACTTTATGAAAAAATTGGGCTAATGCTACACCGTACATTTTGAACAAAATAAAAAAGACCCCCAGACAAAAGTCTGAGAGCCTTGAAACGTAATGAAATTAACGTTTTGAGAACTGTGGTGCACGACGAGCGCCTTTAAGACCGTATTTCTTACGCTCTTTCATACGTGGGTCACGAGTTAAGAAACCAGCACGCTTAAGAGAAGTACGGTATTCAGGGTTTGCTTCAAGAAGTGCACGAGCGATTCCGTGACGGATCGCGCCCGCTTGTCCAGTGAAACCTCCGCCGTTTACGTTTACGAAAATATCGTAAGTTCCTTCAGTTTCAGTTTCAACAAGTGGTTGCTTAGCAATAAGCTTTAAAGTTTCTAAGTTAAAATAGTCGTCTAGTTCGCGACCGTTTACTACCATACGTCCGTTTCCAGGAAGTAGGCGAACACGGGCAACAGAATGCTTACGACGACCAGTTCCAGTGTATTGTACTTGTGCCAAATTGGTCCCCTCCTTATTTATTAACCTCTAAGTTCATATTTTTCAGGTTGTTGTGCTTGATGGTTATGCTCGCTTCCAGCATAAACGTGAAGCTTTTTAGCCATTTTACGTCCAAGGCTGTTTTTCGGAAGCATACCTTTAACCGCGATTTCAAGCATTTGCTGTGAACGGTTAGTACGCATTTCAAGAGCAGTTCTTGACTTCAATCCGCCTGGATGTCCACTGTGACGATAGTACATTTTGTCAGTCAGCTTCTTACCAGTAAGTTCAATTTTCTCTGCGTTGAGGATGATTACATGATCACCAGTATCAACGTGAGGTGTGAAAGATGGTTTGTGTTTGCCACGCAAAATTGATGCTACTTCACTAGCTAAACGACCTAGTGTTTGTCCTTCAGCATCAACGACATACCATTTGCGCTCTACTTCGTTTGATTTTGCCATATATGTCGTACGCATGAGTTTCCCTCCTAATTGGATCACTATATTTTAATACAGTCATTGTCATTGTCTTCGTTATCGTAACGATTTCTAAATCCGGGGCTAGTGGATATAGAAATGCCAAATAATATCTTAATACACGGTGCCGGGAATGTCAAGGCGATGTTTAACGTTTATTCGTTTTTGCTGGAATTCCCAGTCAATAAGTGACTGACCAGAGATAAAGCCCATGTGCTGGTGCAGTCTTTCCCGCATTCGATCGTTCTTTTGATTCGATGATAGCAGGCAGATCATCTGCGCTTCTTTTACCGCTGCCAACCTCGAGAAAAGTTCCGCCTAATATCCGGACCATGTTATACAAGAAGCCATTGCCAACAAAGCGGAAGACCAATTCATTTTCCTCCACTATTATCTCTGCCTCGTAAATAGTTCTTACTTTATCGTTAACTTCGGTTTTTGCTGAACAAAAAGAACTGAAGTCATGTTCTCCCAGTATATATGCTGCCGCCTTCTCTATCGCGCCAACATCAAGCTGATACGGATAATGGTAAGTGAATGCACGCTTAAACACATTGGGCTTCTCTGTCCTCAATACGCGATACCGATACTCTTTCTTTTTCACATCAAATCTCGCATGAAAATCTTCAGGTACCTGTTCAACCTTTAAAATGACGATATCATCCGGAAGCATTGTGTTTAACGCTTTTATCCAGTTTTCTTCCTTTATCGAATAAGGCGTATCAAAGTGGATTACTTGCCCAGCTGCATGAACACCCGCATCTGTTCTACCTGATCCTGTCACTTTTACCGGTGTGCCTTTATGCATCTTTCTCAGAGCACTTTCAAGCTCCGACTGGACAGTTCTCTGGTCTGGCTGAACCTGGTATCCGCTGAAGCCTGAGCCATCATATGATATCGTTGCTTTCATCCTCTGCATCTTATCATTCCTATCCTCGCAGCATGATTAATAAAACCGAGAGAACAACCAGGGAAACGATCAACATCGTATCCTTTGCGCTCCATTCCAGCAGCCTGAGTTTCGTTCTTCCTTCCCCGCCTCTGTATCCTCTTGCTTCCATTGCGAGCGCAAGGTCCTCTGCCCGTTTAAAAGCTCCGATAAAAAGGGGAACAAGCAATGGGATGATCGCTTTCAAACGTTCCTTGATCGGTCCACTTGAAAATTCCGCCCCTCTTGCTGATTGTGCCTTCATAATCTTATCCGTTTCTTCAAGAAGAGTAGGGATAAACCTTAAAGCGATAGACATCATAAGGGCAAACTCATGAACAGGCAGGCCGAATCGCTTAAACGGTCCCAGCAATGATTCAATGCCGTCTGTAATGTCGATCGGTGTAGTTGTTAACGTTAAAAGGGAAGTGATCATAATTAAAAACAATAATCGCAAGGAAATATAGATCCCTTGTTCCACACCGCCTTCATATACCTTAAACCATCCAAGACTGAAAAGAACATTCCCTTCCCTGGTTAACAGGACATGAAGAAAGAACGTTAAAATAATGACAAGAAGGATCGGTTTTAAACCATTATACAGATACCTGAACGGCAATTTAGATAAAATGATTGCTCCAAGGGTAAACAAACCTAAGGCAGCGTATGTCAGCCAATTGTTTGCAAGAAATACAATAATAACAAATAAAAAGACAGTAAGCAGCTTTGCTCTTGGATCAAACCGATGAATCAATGATTTGCCAGGTACGTATTGTCCGATGATCACATTTTGAATCATTCTTCCCCCTCCTTCCGGATAAGGGAAACTGCAACGTTAGCAGCTTCTTCCACAGTAAAAACATCTCTTGGAAGCCTTTTGCCAAACTTTTCTTCCAGCTTTAAAACAAACTCTACTGTTTCAGGAACATCCAATCCGAGGCCTCGCAATTGCACCGGGTCTTTAAACACCTCAACAGGGGTCCCTTTGTGAAAAACTTTCCCCTGGTCCATCACGATTATCTCATCTGAGTATAATGCTGCATCTTCCATACTGTGAGTAACAAGTATCGTTGTTAGCCCTTTGGCAGAGTGCAACTGGTAAAACAGGTTCATAATCTCGACTTTTCCACGTGGATCAAGACCTGCAGTAGGTTCATCGAGGACTATCACTCTCGGTTCCATCGCAAGCACACCAGCAATCGCTACCCTTCGCATTTGCCCTCCGCTTAAATCAAAAGGGGAGCGGTTCAAGTAATCCTCCGGCAGTCCGACCAACTTGATGACTTCTCTCGCTTTTTTCTTTGCCTCTTCTTCCGAAACACCGAAATTCATGGGGCCAAATATGATATCTTTTTCAATTGTCTCCTCAAAAAGCTGGTGTTCGGGATATTGGAAGACAATCCCCACTCGCCTTCTTAATTCTTTTAACTGTTTTGCTTTCTCGGATGACCGAATTACTTTTTCTCCTATTTGTATACTGCCTGAAATCGGCTTCAACAACCCATTCAGATGCTGAACTAGCGTTGATTTCCCTGAACCGGTATGCCCAATGATGGAAACGAAGGATCCTGACCTTATTGATAGGTTGATACCGTCCAGCGCAACACGCTCAAAAGGAGTATTGGGCTGATAACGGTGTTCTAAGTTTTTGATCGTAATGTCCATAAATCATCCACCATTTCTTCCTGCGTCAAATGTAATGAAGACAAATGTAATCCCTGTTTGTTCATTTGGTGTTGAAGCTTAACTGCAAACGGCAAATCAAGGCCGATATCCAGAAGCATCCCAGATTGTTTAAAAATATCCTCTGGTGTTCCTTCAGCATGTACTTTGCCTGCTTTCATTACCAGTACCCTGTCCGCCTTTGCAGCTTCTTCAAGATCATGGGTAATCGATATAACTGTGATTCCTTCTTGCTTATTAAGTTCACGCATCGTTTCCAGTACTTCTTTTCTCCCCATCGGATCAAGCATTGAAGTTGCCTCATCGAGAATTACAATCGACGGCTTTAGCGCAAGTATTCCTGCGATCGCAACACGCTGCTTTTGACCTCCAGAAAGATGGTGCGGCTCTTGATCCAGAAAGTTTTCCATCTTTACCTTTTGAATGCTTGCTTTGATTCGGCGAATCATTTCTTCTCTTTCAATTCCGTTATTTTCTAACCCAAAAGCCACATCATCCATAACTGAAGTTCCTACGAACTGGTTATCGGGATTTTGAAAAACGATGCCGACTCTTCTTCGGATTTCCCAAATGCTATTCTCATCTCTACTGTTGTATCCTTCGACCACGACTTCACCTTTTTCAGGAATCAGTAAACCATTAAGCAGTTTGGCAAGCGTAGACTTTCCTGAGCCATTATGGCCGACGATCGCAAGCCATTCCCCTGGATATACTGATAGTGAAACGTTATTTAACGTCCAATCGCTCTCCTCATCATAGCGAAAGTGAACACCGTGGACAGAAATCAAATCCTTCACTACCGCTCTCCTCCTGCCTGTTAAATCCTAACCAAAGCAAAATAACCTGCTTTCTAACTAAAAGCTTTGCTTCTAAATATCTTTTGATCTTTTTAAAAAATGAAGACTACAAAGCGAAACATCTTTGCTAGTTCCCTAACTAAAAAAAAGCACAAAAAAAGGGCATAGAATCAGTATCTTGCTCCGAGATCCTGTCCCGCCCTTTTTGCCATGTGCACACTATACTAATTCAATTATTACCATCTCAGCACCGTCACCGCGGCGAGGTCCAAGCTTACGGATACGAGTGTAACCGCCCTGGCGCTCATCATAACGAGGTGCGATATCGCTGAATAGCTTTTGAACTGCATCCTTTCCGCTCTCTTCGTCTGCAACTTCATTACGAACGAAAGAAGCAGCTTGGCGGCGGGCATGCAAGTCTCCACGCTTTCCAAGAGTAATCATTTTATCAATAAACGTACGAAGCTCTTTCGCTTTGGATTCAGTTGTTTCGATACGCTCGTTGATGATCAAGTCAGTAACTAGATCACGGAACAAAGCCTTACGAACATCAGACGTACGTCCCAATTTTTGATATGCCATGAGTTATTCCCTCCCTTTTTACGCTAAGTTCTTAGATGCTTAGTCTTCATTACGAAGTCCAAGGCCAAGCTCTTCAAGCTTTTCTTGTACTTCCTCAAGAGACTTTCTTCCAAGATTCCTTACTTTCATCATGTCCTCTTCGGACTTCTGTGTCAGCTCTTGTACTGTATTGATTCCAGCACGTTTCAAGCAGTTGTAAGAACGAACAGACAAGTCAAGTTCTTCAATGGTCATTTCCAGAACTTTTTCTTTCTGATCTTCTTCTTTTTCAACCATGATCTCTGCTTTTTGAGCTTGATCTGTTAAACTCACAAAAATATTTAAATGTTCATTTAAAATCTTAGCACCTAAAGAAACGGCTTCTTCAGGACGAATGCTGCCATCAGTCCATACATCGAGGGTAAGTTTATCATAGTTGGTTACCTGTCCAACACGGGTATTTTCAACTTGATAGTTAACACGGGAAACAGGTGTATAGATAGAATCAATCGGAATCACACCGATAGGTTGATCATCTGATTTATTCCCTTCTGCCTGTACATATCCTCTTCCGCGTTTCGCAGTAATCTTCATGTGAAGGTTAGCGCCCTCTGCAAGAGTAGCGATATGAAGATCTGGATTAAGAATCTCCACATCACTGTCATGAGTAATATCTCCTGCAGTAACAGCCCCGGAGCCGCCCTGCAAGTCGATTTCCATTGTTTTTTCCTCTTCAGAATAAATCTTCATTGCTAGCTTCTTAAGATTAAGAATAATCGTTGTGACATCTTCGACTACACCATCGACTGTGGAGAACTCATGGAGCACTCCGTCGATTTGTACGGAAGTTACAGCAGCACCAGGAAGTGAGGATAATAGAATTCGGCGCAAGGAGTTCCCTAACGTTGTTCCATATCCACGTTCTAATGGTTCTACAACAAATTTCCCGTATTTGGCATCTTCGTTGATTTCAACCGTTTCAATTTTTGGCTTTTCGATTTCGATCATCCAACAAACCCTCCTTCAAAACGTCGAACTCGGCCAGGTCGGCCATGCCGTCTAACCGATCTTCACATTAGGCGGTTCCTTATAGTTAAATCTATTTATGATTCGCATAACATAAAGTTTTTATCCATCATCATTATTGACATGTTGACGAAATGTATACCGTTAAAACGAATCTTTTGTTTAATTAAACTCTACGACGTTTTGGCGGGCGGCAACCGTTATGTGGAACCGGTGTTACATCACGGATAGCAGTTACTTCTAAACCAACCGCTTGAAGCGCACGGATTGCAGCTTCACGTCCAGCTCCAGGTCCTTTTACAGAAACCTCAACAGTTTTCATGCCGTGTTCCATTGCAGTTTTACCAGCAGTTTCAGCAGCCATCTGGGCAGCGAATGGAGTTGACTTACGAGAACCTTTGAAACCAAGGTGTCCTGAAGTTGCCCAGGATACCGCGTTTCCATGAGTATCTGTAATCGTTACGATTGTATTGTTAAAAGTGGAGCGAATGTGCGCTACGCCACTTTCAATATTCTTTTTGACACGTTTTTTACGTGTGTTAGTACGTTTAGCCATGTGTTATTTACCTCCCTTACTTTTTCTTGTTCGCTACTGTACGACGAGGGCCTTTACGTGTGCGAGAGTTGTTCTTAGTGTTTTGACCGCGAACAGGAAGACCACGACGATGACGAAGTCCACGATAGCTCCCGATTTCGATCAGACGTTTGATGTTAAGGGATACTTCTCTGCGAAGGTCACCTTCAACTTTGATTTTATCGAGTGTTTCACGGATCTTTCCAAGTTCGTCTTCAGTAAGATCACGTACACGAGTGTCCTCAGATACACCAGCATCTTTAAGCACTTGTTGAGCAGTAGATTTTCCAATACCGTAAATGTAAGTCAACGCGATAACGATACGTTTGTCACGAGGAATATCAATTCCAGCAATACGAGCCATTAATTGCGCACCTCCTTAGTTTTAGCCTTGTTTTTGTTTATGCTTAGGGTTTTCACAGATTACCATAACTTTACCTTTGCGTCGAATGACTTTGCATTTTTCACAAATTGGTTTAACTGATGGTCTTACTTTCATTTTGTTTACCCTCCTTAGTTTCGGAGATCTCTAAATAGAATTACTTATATCGATACGTGATACGACCACGTGATAAGTCATATGGAGATAACTCGACTGTTACTTTGTCACCTGGCAAAATCCGAATGTAGTGCATTCGTATCTTTCCGGATACATGAGCAAGGATTTTATGACCGTTTTCCAACTCAACTCGAAACATTGCATTTGGTAAAGGTTCAATGACCGTACCTTCCATTTCAATTACATCTTCTTTAGCCATCTACTTGCTCTCCCTCCTTTAAATCAATGACTTGTTGGTTCATATACTTTGAAACAGCGAAACGCAGCTTACCATTCGTAACACGGCCGGTTTCTTTGATACTGTTCTCTACTTCTGGGGATATAAAATCTGTCATCTCTAAATGGGCAATGTTCTTTCGCTTCGGCTTATCGAACTTTCGTTTATCACCATCAGCGATCAAAACGAAGCGCTCATCCAGTACCTTGATGACAATCCCGTATTGATCAGCATCTCTTCCTCTTAAATTCCGCACAAGTTGGCCTATTCGCGGAACTGAATCATTCACAAACCATCACCTGCGCTTAGGCTTTTGTTAATATCTCATAACCATCTTCCGTAACAGCGATCGTATGCTCAAAATGGGCACAGCGTTTACCGTCGCTGGTTACGACAGTCCAGTTATCACCAAGCGTCTTCACATGGCGAGATCCTGCATTCACCATCGGTTCGATGGCAAGAACCATTCCCGGCTTAAGCCTTGGCCCCTTTTCTGGAGGTCCGTAATGTGGAATTTGTGGATCTTCATGAAGTTCCTGGCCTACCCCGTGACCAACATATTCCCGAACAATAGAAAAACCTTCTTCTTCGGCATATATTTGGATAGCATGAGAAATATTCGTTAACCTTATTCCCGGTTTCGCTTCTTTTAAGCCTCTGTACAATGACTCTTCGGTGACTTCTAGCAACCGTTCATCTTCCTCGGATATGTTACCTATCGGATACGTCCAGGCTGAGTCGCCATGATACCCATTGTACTTGGCACCAATATCGATGCTAATGATGTCGCCATCATTTAACACCTTTTTTCCTGGTATGCCATGCACAAGCTGTTCATTAACAGAGGTGCATATGCTTCCAGTAAAACCATTGTACCCTTTAAAGGAAGGAATTGCACCATGCTTGCGTATAAACTTATCGGCAATAGTATCCAGTTCTTTTGTCGTAATGCCAGGCTTTAGATATTTTTGCAGTTCCTGGTGGGTCAATGCAACAATTTTGCCTGCTTCCCGCATGATTTCAAGCTCACGAGGAGTTTTGCAGATTATCATTACGACAAACCTCCAAGAAGTTCATCGACATCTTTAAATACTTCATCGATCTCTTGATTGCCATTTATGTTTCTTAAATAACCTTTGTCATCATAAAAGTCCAACAATGGTTGTTGTTGTTCTTTGTTTACTTCAAGACGGGTTCTGACGGTTTCTTCTTTATCATCTTCACGCTGATAAAGTTCTCCCCCGCACTTGTCACAGATTCCTTCGACTTTTGGAGGATTATAGATGATGTGGTATGTTGCACCGCAATTACTGCAAATGCGGCGTCCGGTCAGCCTTCTCATCAGCTGGTCTTCATCCACGGCAATATTGATAACGTAGTCAAGCTTACGATTCAAATCGGCTAATAGGTTTTGCAGCGCTTCTGCCTGCGCAACCGTACGCGGAAATCCATCTAATAGAAATCCTTTATCGCAATCAGCTTTACCTAATCGATCACGAACTATACCAATCGTTACTTCGTCTGGTACCAAATTTCCGGAATCCATATATTCTTTCGCTTTTTTTCCAAGAGGTGTTCCATCTTTAATTGCTGCTCGGAACATATCTCCAGTTGAGATATGAGGGATGCCATATTTTTCGACAATCTTTTCGGCCTGGGTTCCTTTACCGGCACCCGGCAAACCCATTAATACTAGATTCATCTAATCCCTCCATACGCCACCTTGAGGTATTATGGGAAGATTTCTCTCCCCTGCCCCCCAAAAAATCTATTTTATAAAGCCTTTGTAATGACGCTTGATTAATTGACTTTCAATTTGCTTCATCGTATCAAGTGCTACACCGATCACAATCAGCAAGCTCGTACCGCCAATTTGTAATTGGGGAGGTAGTCCTGCAAACTTTGTGAAAAACACCGGAATGATAGCAACAAATGCAAGGAATACAGAACCGACCAGCGTTAATCGGTATAAAATACGTGTGATATAAATCTGAGTATTTTTACCAGGTCGAATGCCCGGGATATAGCCGCCCTGCTTCTTCAGGTTTTCTGCCATCTGTTCCGGATTTACCTGAACAAATGTATAGAAATATGTGAACCCGATGATTAGAGCCGCATAGATAACCATACCGATTGGCTGGGTATAATCAAACACCCTTACGATCCAGTCTGTTACCGTATTGCTGCCGAATAGTCGAGCTATTGTCGGCGGTGTAATGATAAGTGATACGGCAAAGATTACCGGGATAACCCCAGCTGCATTTACTTTGATCGGTAAATGAGTGGATTGGCCGCCCGTTGTTTTACGATTGACAGTACGCTTTGCATACTGGATTGGAATTTTGCGAAGTGCTTGTTGGACGAAGATTACGCCAACAACCAGTGCAATTACAGCCAGAAGGATCAATGCAAGAGTGACAATACTGATGAAGATATTGTCTTGCTCTCCTCCAAACATCTGAGCATATAGCTGGTTAATCCCTGGAGGAATTGCCGCTACGATACCTGCAAAGATGATGATTGAAATTCCATTCCCTATACCTTTAGCTGTAATTTGCTCACCAAGCCACATCAAGAACGCTGTTCCGGCAGTTAATACCAGAGCGATCATCATGTATGTCAGAATACCAGGGTTTTGAATCAACTGGCCGCCAACCATATTATTAAACCCGATGGAAAGGCCGATTCCCTGGATAAATGCCAGGACAATGGTTCCATAACGAGTAACCTGTGTTAACTTTTTACGACCTGCGTCACCTTGTTTGGACCATTCCGTAAACTTTGGTACAACATCCATCTGCAAGAGCTGAACAATAATAGAAGCCGTAATATACGGCATGATTCCCATAGCAAAGATGGAGAAGTTTTTAAGAGCTCCTCCACCAAAGGTGTTAAGGAATCCAAAAAGGCTTAGTTGGTCTTGAAATTGTAAAACTTCTCTGTTTACGCCTGGAACTGGAATGAACGTTCCAATTCGAAAGACGACAAGCATCAGTAAGGTGAAGATAACTTTGTTTCTGATATCACCTACGCGCATAATGTTGGAGATTGCTCGGAACATTAGATCACCTCTGTATTTCCGCCTGCCGCTTCAATCGCTTCTTTAGCAGAAGCAGAGAACTTGTGAGCTTTGACAGTAAGTTTTTTCTCAATCTTACCGTTACCAAGAACCTTAACTCCATCTTTAAGATTGCTTACCAAACCAGTTTCGATCAGCAACTCAGGAGTTACTTCAGTTCCGTCTTCAAAACGGTTTAAAGTTTCAAGGTTCACGATCGCAAATTCTTTGCGGTTCATGTTTGTGAAACCACGTTTTGGAAGACGTTTAAAGATAGGTAATTGTCCACCTTCAAATCCAGGACGTACGCCTCCACCAGAACGTGCATTTTGGCCTTTATGACCGCGGCCTGCTGTCTTACCGTTTCCAGAGCCGATACCACGACCAACACGGTTACGTTCTTTACGAGAACCTTCAGCTGCTTTTAGTTCGTGAAGTTTCATTCTGGCACCTCCTCATTTAATAATTTTTATTAAGCGTTTATTTCATTAACCGTTAACAGATGAGATACCTTGTTAATCATGCCACGGATCGCCGGGTTATCTTCATGCACAACTGTTTGGTGCATTTTTTTCAAACCAAGAGTTTTAACCGTCACGCGTTGGTCCTGTGGACGACCAATAACACTACGTGAGAGGGTGATTTCTAATTTCTTAGCCATATCATTTCCCTCCTTATCCTAACAGTTCTTCTACTGATTTACCACGTAGTTTTGCAACATCTTCAGCGCGCTTAAGGTTTTTCAAACCATTAATTGTTGCACGCACCATGTTAATCGGGTTGTTAGATCCTAATGACTTAGAAAGGATGTCACCGACACCTGCAAGCTCTAGTACCGCACGAACCGGTCCGCCTGCAATAACTCCAGTACCTTCAGAAGCAGGTTTCAATAATACATTACCAGCTCCGAAGTGGCCTGTAATTTGGTGAGGAATTGTTGTTCCAACAACTGGAACTGTGATCAAATTCTTTTTCGCATCTTCAATAGCTTTACGGATCGCTTCAGGAACTTCCTGGGCTTTTCCTGTTCCAAAACCAACGTGACCGTTTTTATCACCGACTACAACCACTGCAGCAAAGCGGAAACGACGTCCACCTTTAACAACTTTTGCTACACGGTTAACAGTAACTACGCGTTCTTCAAGTTCAAGTTTGTTCGGGTCAATTGTTTGCATTAGTTTACCTCCTTCTTATTAGAATTTCAGACCAGCTTCTCGAGCTGCTTCTGCTAATGCCTTAACACGTCCGTGATAGAGGTATCCACCACGATCAAATACTACTTCTTTATATCCATTATCAATTGCGCGTTGTGCAATTGCTTCGCCGACTTTTTGCGCTGCATCAACGTTTCCGCCCTGTTCAACTTCTACGCCGTTATCCAGTGTAGATGCTGAAGCAAGAGTTACACCATTTACATCGTCAATTAATTGAGCGTAAATGTGCTTTGAAGAACGGAATACATTTAGACGCGGACGTTCTGCAGTACCTGTTACAGTACGGCGGACACGAGCATGTCTTTTCTTACGCGCTTTGTTCTTATCAGCCTTCGTAATCATTTAAACGCCACTCCTTTCCGCTAGCTTATGGCCTACTTACCAGTTTTACCTTCTTTACGACGTACATATTCACCTTCATAACGAATACCTTTACCTTTGTATGGCTCAGGAAGACGTACGGAGCGAATGTTTGCCGCTACTGCGCCTACACGTTCTTTATCGATTCCTTTAACAATCACTTTTGTGTTTGCTGGAACATCGATCTCAACGCCTTGTTCAGGTACGATTTCAACCGGGTGAGAATAACCAACGTTCAATACTAGTTTTTGACCAGATTTGCTTGCACGGTAACCTACCCCGATTAGCTCAAGGCTTCTTTCAAAACCTTTTGTTACACCTTCAACCATGTTGTTTAAAAGGCTGCGAGTTGTACCATGAAGAGCACGGTGTGCTTTGTTGTCGCTCGGGCGCTCAACAAGAATTTGATTATCTTCAACTTTAATCGTGATGTCAGGGTGGAACGTACGAGTGAGTTCACCTTTAGGCCCCTTTACAGTCACTGTGTTGTTTTCTTTTTGATCCAGCGTTACTCCGCCTGGGATTTCGATTGGTTTTAAACCGACACGAGACATAATTACACCTCCATTCCTATATAAGGATTACCAAACGTATGCTACTACTTCTCCGCCAACCTGCTGTTGACGTGCGTCTTTATCAGTCATAATACCGTTAGAAGTTGAAACAATCGCGATTCCAAGACCACCAAGAACTCTAGGAACTTCATTCGCTTTTGCATAAACACGAAGACCTGGTTTACTGATTCGTTTCAAACCAGTGATAACGCGCTCGTTATTTTGGCCGTATTTAAGGAAAAGGCGAAGGATGCCCTGCTTGTTGTCTTCAACGTATTCGAAATCACGGATAAAACCTTCACGTTTCAAGATTTCTGCAATGTGCTTTTTCGCTTTAGATGCAGGAACTTCTAGGCTATCGTGGCGAACTGTGTTCGCGTTACGAATTCTAGTAAGCATATCTGCGATAGGATCTGTCATGACCATTAGAAATTACCTCCTTCCCTATATCGGGTTTACCAGCTAGCTTTTTTAACGCCAGGAATTTGACCTTTATATGCAAGTTCACGGAAACAGATACGGCAAAGTTTAAATTTGCGAATTACAGAATGTGGACGTCCACAGCGTTCGCAGCGTGTATATTCTTGTACGCCATATTTCGCTTTGCGCTTTTGTTTCGCGATCATAGATTTTTTCGCCACAATTTTCCCTCCTTACTTACTTTTGAAATGGCATGCCAAATTGTTTTAACAATTCACGGCCTTCTTCATCTGAATCAGCAGTCGTTACAATTACGATATCCATTCCACGAACTTTGTTCACTTTATCGTAATCAATTTCAGGGAAAATCAATTGCTCTTTTACACCCAAAGTGTAGTTACCGCGACCATCAAAAGAGTTCTTAGGAACACCGCGGAAGTCACGTACACGAGGAAGAGATACAGCGATAAGTTTGTCTAAGAACTCATACATGCGCTCTCCGCGAAGCGTAACTTTAGCACCGATCGGCATGCCTTCACGAAGTTTGAATCCAGCGATGGATTTCTTCGCTTTTGTAATCAACGGTTTTTGACCGGAGATTAAAGAAAGCTCTTCAACAGCAGTATCAAGTGATTTTGGGTTTTGTACCGCATCACCTACACCCATGTTGACAACGACCTTTTCAATTTTAGGTACTTCCATAACAGAAGAATAGTTGAATTTATCCATTAGAGCATTTTTGATTTCGTTTTGATATCTTTCTTGAAGACGATTCACAGGATGGACCTCCTTTCACTACAAAAATTACTTATCTAGTAATTCTCCAGATTTTTTAGCTACGCGAACCTTTTTGCCGTTTTCTTCTTTATAACCGACGCGTGTAGGTTCACCTGTTTTTGGATCAACCGGCATAACGTTGGAAACATGGATCGCAGCTTCTTGCTCAACAATACCGCCTTGTGGGTTAGCTTGAGAAGGCTTTGAGTGTTTCTTAACAACGTTGATACCTTCAACGATCACACGGTCTTTCTTCGGATAAGCCTCAAGGATCACACCTTGTTTGCCTTTATCCTTACCGGAAATCACTTGAACTTTATCTCCTTTTTTTACGTGCATAACGACATCTGCACCTCCTTGCAAGGGCTTCATATTTCGATTTATTAAAGTACTTCAGGAGCAAGAGAAACGATCTTCATGAATTGATTGTCACGAAGTTCACGTGCAACTGGTCCAAAGATACGTGTTCCACGAGGGCTCTTGTCATCACGAATTACTACTGCAGCATTTTCATCAAAGCGAATGTAAGAACCATCAGTACGGCGAACACCGCTTTTGCTTCGTACGATAACTGCTCTAACAACGTCGCCTTTCTTAACAACGCCACCAGGTGTTGCTTGTTTCACCGAACACACGATTACATCGCCAATATTAGCAGTTTTACGTCCAGAACCACCCAGTACTTTAATGCAAAGTAGTTCACGGGCTCCAGAGTTATCGGCACCTCTTAAACGAGTTTCTTGTTGGATCATTTATAGGGACCTCCTTTCGGACATGTTCATCGAATCCGAATCATTAGATAATAACAGCTTCTTCAACAACTTCCAATAAACGGAAACGTTTGTCTTTAGATAGCGGACGAGTTTCCATAATTTTAACGATGTCGTTCATTTTCGCTGTGTTGTTTTCATCATGCGCTTTAAATTTCTTAGAGTACTTTACTCGTTTGCCGTAAAGTGGATCTTTTTTATAAGTCTCAACTAAAACAGTGATTGTTTTATCCATTTTGTCAGAGACTACACGTCCAGTATACACCTTACGATTATTGCGTTCGCTCATTCTGCAAACCTCCCCTCAAATTAGCCGTTTGTGATGCCAAGCTCTCTCTCGTTCAAAACAGTTTTTGCACGAGCGATAGACTTACGAACTTCACGAATGCGGGCTGGGTTTTCCAATTGACCTGTAGCAAGTTGGAAGCGAAGATTGAAAAGCTCTTCTTTGAAAGCCTTGATCTTTTGCTCGATTTCAGCAGTGGTCAGGTTACGGATTTCTTCAGCTTTCATTTGTGTCACCACCCACTTCCTCGCGTTTTACGAATTTAGTTCTGACTGGAAGCTTGTGAGAAGCAAGACGCAATGCTTCGCGAGCTACTTCCTCAGATACGCCTGCGATTTCAAACATGATTTTTCCTGGTTTTACAACTGCTACCCATCCTTCAGGAGCACCTTTACCGGAACCCATACGTACTTCTAGAGGTTTTGCAGTATAAGGCTTGGATGGGAAAATTTTAATCCATACTTTACCGCCACGTTTCATGTAACGAGTCATAGCAATACGTGCAGCCTCGATTTGACGGTTAGTGATCCATGAAGCATCTAAAGCCTGTAGTCCGTACTCTCCAAATGCTATTTCAGTACCGCCTTTCGCACGGCCACGCATTTTTCCACGGTGTTCTCTACGGTATTTAACACGTTTAGGCATCAACATGATTTATTTTCCCCCTTCCTCTTTTTGTGTTCCTTTCGTTGGAAGGACTTCACCACGATAAATCCAGATCTTGATTCCTAATTTACCGTAAGTTGTATCTGCTTCTGCAGTACCATAGTCGATATCTGCGCGAAGAGTATGAAGTGGTACAGTACCTTCACTGTATGATTCAGAACGAGCAATATCTGCACCGTTAAGACGTCCGGAAACTTCAGTTTTAATACCTTTAGCTCCAGCTCTCATTGCGCGTTGAATCGTTTGTTTCATAGCACGACGGAACGAAATACGATTTTCAAGTTGACGTGCAATATTTTCAGCAACTAGAGTTGCATCGATGTCAGCTTGCTTGATTTCAAAAATGTTAACATGTACTTTCTTGCCTGTTAGAGCAGTAAGGGATTTACGAAGAGATTCTACTTCGGAACCACCTTTACCGATTACCATACCAGGCTTTGCAGTTTTAACAGTTACGTTTACACGGTTAGCCGCACGCTCGATTTCAACAGCGGATACCGCAGCATCTTTAAGACGCTTAGCAATGTATTCACGAATCTTGATGTCTTCGTGTAAAAGGTCTGCGTAGTCTTTACCAGCGTACCATTTTGATTCCCAGTCACGGATAACGCCGATTCTAAGTCCTACTGGATTTACTTTTTGACCCACTAATTATCCCTCCTTCTTTTCTGATACCACGATTGTGATGTGGCTTGTGCGCTTATTTATACGACTTGCACGTCCCATAGCGCGAGGACGGAATCGTTTTAAAGTTACACCTTCATCAACAAATGCTTTTTCAACTACAAGGTTGTTAGGTTCCATCTCGTAATTGTGTTCTGCGTTAGCGATCGCAGAGTTTAGCACTTTCTCCACTACTGGAGATGCCGCTTTATTTGTAAGGCGTAAGATTGCAATAGCTTCACCGACTTGCTTTCCCCGAATCAAATCTACGACTAATCGCGTTTTACGAGGAGCAATACGAATATGTTTTGCAACTGCTTTAGCTTGCATTCGGTGTACCTCCTCTCAATTAACGTCTAGTTTTCTTGTCATCTGCTCCATGTCCGCGGTATGTGCGGGATGGTGCGAATTCACCAAGTTTATGTCCGACCATATCTTCCGTTACATATACAGGCACGTGCTTACGGCCGTCATATACCGCAAATGTGTGTCCGATAAATTCCGGGAAAATAGTAGAGCGACGAGACCAAGTTTTGATTACCTTTTTGTCGTTTTTTTCATTTAAATCTTCAACTTTTTTCATTAAATGATCATCGACGAAAGGTCCTTTTTTCAAACTACGACCCATTTGTGAACCTCCCTTATTGATTAGCCTACGGTTCTAAGGAACCGTAGCTTAATCTCATTATTTTTTGCGACGACGTACAATATATTTGTCAGAAGCTTTATTTTTCTTACGAGTTTTGTATCCAAGAGTCGGTTTACCCCATGGAGACATAGGTGATTTACGTCCGATAGGAGCGCGTCCTTCACCACCACCGTGTGGGTGATCAACAGGGTTCATTACAGAACCACGTACTGTAGGGCGCTTGCCTAACCAGCGAGAACGTCCTGCTTTACCGATGTTGATAAGTTCATGCTCAAGGTTCCCAACCTGGCCGATTGTAGCGCGGCAAGTCGCAAGAACTAAGCGAGTTTCGCCTGAACGAAGACGTACAAGAACGTATTTGCCTTCTTTACCAAGAAGTTGTGCTTCAGCACCTGCAGAACGTACAAGTTGTCCACCGCGTCCTGGTTTCAACTCAATATTGTGGATTGTTGTACCAACCGGGATGTTTTGTAACGGAAGAGCGTTACCCACTTTAATGTCAGCCTCTGGGCCAGACATGATTTCCATTCCTACTTTGATTCCTTTTGGAGCAAGAATGTAACGCTTTTCTCCATCCGCATAGTTGATCAATGCGATGTTAGCAGAACGGTTTGGATCGTACTCGATCGTAGCAACGCGTCCTGGTATACCGTCTTTGTTACGTTTAAAGTCAATGATACGATATTTACGTTTGTGACCGCCGCCCTGGTGGCGTACTGTCAAACGACCCTGATTGTTACGGCCGGCCTTTTTGCTTAATGGAGCCAGCAATGACTTTTCAGGCTTGTCAGTGGTGATTTCAGCAAAATCTAAAACAGACATTCCACGACGACCGTTAGATGTCGGTTTATACTTTTTAATCGCCATTCTCGTTTCCCTCCTTCTTTTAAATCTTAAACTCCTTCAAAGAAGTCCAGTTCTTTACTCTCTTGAGTAAGAGTTACAATTGCTTTTTTACGACGAGATTTGAAACCGCCGTAACGACCTACACGTTTAAATTTGCCTTTATAGTTTTGAGTATTAACGTTCTCTACCTTCACACCGAAAATTTCTTCAACCGCACTCTTGATTTGAGTTTTGTTGGCGCGAGGGTCAACCTCAAAAGTATATTTTTTGTCAACCATGTTTTCAGTTGAACGTTCAGTGATCACGGGGCGCTTGATAATATCACGTGCGTTTGCCATTACGCTAGCACCTCCTCTACCTTTTCCACAGCGTCTTTTGTAATTACAAGCTTATCATGCTTTAGTACGTCTAAAACACTGATACCTTGAGCTGTAACTACGGTCACGCCAGGGATATTACGGGCAGATAATTCTACTGCTTCATTGTAATCTCCAGTAACAATAAGAGTTTTAGCTGCTACAGATAGATTTGTTAAAATACCTGCCATCTCTTTTGTTTTTGGTGTATCTAGATTAAGACCTTCTAAAACTACGATTTCTTCATCTCTCACTTTGCTTGACAAAGCAGATTTGATCGCCAGGCGACGAACCTTTTTAGGCAATTTGTAAGCATAGCTTCTTGGAGTTGGTCCGAACACTGTTCCACCGCCAACCCATTGTGGAGATCTGATAGATCCTTGACGAGCACGGCCGGTACCTTTTTGGCGCCATGGTTTACGTCCTCCGCCGCTTACTTCAGAACGACCTTTTACATCGTGCGTCCCTTGACGTCTTGAAGCCTGTTGCATAACAACAGCATCATATAATACGTTTTCGTTTGGTTCAATTCCGAATACCGCGTCAGTTAGCTCGATATCGCCAACTTGAGATCCGGATTGATTAAATAATGCTACTTTTGGCACTGTAATATCCTCCCTTCTTACTTAGCTTCAGTTGCTTTAACCGCACTTTTGATTGTTACATAGCTTTTCTTCGCTCCAGGTACGTTACCTTTGATGAGAAGCAAGTTACGCTCTGTATCAACTTTTACGATTTCAAGGTTTTGAACAGTGATACGCTCTCCGCCCATACGACCAGGTAATGCTTTACCTTTCATAACGCGCATCGGGTCGATCGGTCCCATAGAACCAGGACGACGATGGTAACGTGAACCGTGGCTCATTGGCCCGCGAGATTGGTTGTGGCGCTTGATCGCACCCTGGAAACCTTTCCCTTTTGATGTACCAGTTACATCAACGATGTCACCTTCGTTAAAGATATCTACCTTGACTTCCTGACCAACTTCGTAATCCGCACCGTTTACTCCGCGGATTTCTTTCATGTAGCGCTTAGGTGTTGCGTTCGCTTTCGCAGCGTGTCCAGCGGCAGGTTTGTTGATAATAGATTTCTTTTTATCAGCAAAACCGATCTGGATTGATTCATATCCATCAGTTTCTGCAGTTTTCTTTTGAAGGACTACGTTAGAGTCAGCTTCAATAACTGTTACCGGGATAAGATCTCCATTCTCTGCGAAAATTTGAGTCATTCCGATTTTTCTACCTAAGATTCCTTTGGTCATTCGTCACACCTCCTATAATGTTTGTGTTTTTTTATTCATTCGTTCATTAAAGTTTGATTTCAATGTCAACACCAGACGGCAGATCCAAACGCATCAATGAATCAACAGTTTGTGGTGTTGGTTCAACGATATCGATTAAACGTTTGTGAGTACGCATTTCAAATTGCTCACGAGAATCTTTGTATTTGTGCACCGCACGTAGAATTGTGTATACAGACTTTTCCGTTGGTAATGGAATCGGTCCAGAAACACTAGCTCCAGAACGCTTTGCAGTTTCTACAATTTTCTCAGCAGATTGATCAAGAATTCTGTGATCATATGCTTTTAAACGAATACGAATTTTCTGTTTTGCCATTATTTCCCCTCCTTTATCGCCCATATTTTTAATAGACATTTCTCCGCGGAAAAACCTGTCACACTCGCCATGGCAAAGGGGCCGGGTGTGTCAGCAACCTTCCACTTCATCGCTGTTTATGACCAACATTATTAATTATAATAAAAACAACGCCTCGATGCAAGCATTATTTTAGGTATCTGCCGGCCACACTTCTGCTATTATACTTATCTTCGACACAGAATGCAACATTTAATCAAAAAAGAATCTTAGCCAATTATTTCTTCCTATATAAAGGTGTAGAAGGTTGTCGTGGTTACTTATATAACACAATACACATTTGTGCCGCTAACGGAAGAAACTCTTATGTATTTCAACTTTTTTTAGAAAATTAATCAAATAGAGGACCAGTTGTCCTATAGCACTAGTAAAATCGCAGTTTTTATTCAAATAGCGGCATGGATGTCTATAATTTCCTCACCATTCTACATGGATCTTATAGACGGTTTTATACTAGTTTTTTAAAATATGGACCACGCAGCGACACTTCTTTGCTATCCCATAAAAATAGATTATCAAATCCTATTTTGTAGGAGCGAAACGACAATTTTCATTATGTTACTGGATTCCTCATGCTCGCATGTAAGGGTACAGGAACATAATGAAAAGCCAGGGATAGCAAGTATGCCCGCTACCTACTTCTATATAGAAGAAATACAAAAAGGCACCCACAATTGGGTGCCTTTTATCAGATCGAGAACTACTCGATGATTGTTGCTACAACGCCCGCGCCTACTGTACGTCCACCTTCACGAATAGAGAACTTAGTTCCATCTTCGATCGCGATTGGAGCGATTAGTTCTACAGTCATCTCAACGTTGTCACCAGGCATTACCATTTCTACTCCTTCAGGAAGAGAAATAGTACCAGTTACGTCAGTTGTACGGAAGTAGAACTGAGGACGGTAGTTAGCGAAGAATGGAGTATGACGTCCACCTTCTTCTTTAGAAAGAACATATACTTCAGCTTTAAACTTAGTGTGTGCATTTACAGTTCCTGGCTTAACAAGAACCTGTCCACGCTGGATGTCGTCACGTGATACACCACGAAGAAGTGCACCGATGTTGTCGCCAGCTTCAGCATAGTCAAGAAGCTTACGGAACATTTCTACACCAGTAACAGTTGTTTTCTTGTTCTCTTCAGCAAGACCAAGGATTTCAACTTCGTCACCAACGCGAACTTGTCCACGCTCAACACGACCAGTTGCAACAGTACCACGACCAGTGATTGAGAAAACGTCCTCAACTGGCATCATGAATGGCTTGTCAGTGTCACGTTCTGGAGTCGGGATGTACTCATCAACCGCATCCATAAGTTCGAAGATTCTGTTAGCATACTCTTCGTCACCTTCAAGAGCTTTAAGAGCAGAACCTTTGATTACTGGAACATCATCGCCATCGAAGTCGTACTCAGTAAGAAGGTCACGTACTTCCATTTCAACTAGTTCAAGTAGCTCTTCATCGTCAACCATGTCGCATTTGTTTAAGAATACAACAATTTTAGGTACACCTACTTGACGAGAAAGAAGGATGTGCTCACGAGTTTGTGGCATTGGGCCATCTGCAGCAGATACTACAAGGATAGCTCCGTCCATTTGTGCAGCACCAGTGATCATGTTCTTAACGTAGTCAGCGTGTCCTGGGCAGTCTACGTGCGCATAGTGACGGTTGTCAGTTTCATACTCAACGTGTGCAGTTGAGATTGTGATTCCACGCTCACGCTCTTCTGGAGCACCGTCGATTTGGTCATAAGCCATCGCAGTACCTTTACCAGATTTGTTGAAAAGTACAGAAGTGATAGCAGCTGTTAGAGTTGTTTTACCATGGTCAACGTGGCCGATTGTACCAATGTTAACATGGGGTTTTGAACGGTCAAATTTTTCTTTTCCCATTATAGATTGCCTCCTTATTTATAAGAGATAATTTATCTATGCCAAAGATAGGCGAAATGCTTTAGTATCCCACCCATCTTAGGTTACAACAAAAATGAAACATGCTCAACTAGTAAATTTAATTATTGACCAGTTGCTTTTTTGATGATTTCTTCACCAATGCTCTTAGGTACTTCTTCATAGTGATCGAAGTGCATTGTGTAAGTTCCACGACCCTGTGTGCGAGAACGCAGAGTAGTAGCATAACCAAACATTTCTGAAAGTGGAACGAAAGCATTGATTACTTGTGCGTTACCACGAGCAGTCATTCCCTCTACACGTCCACGGCGGCTTGTTACATCCCCCATGATATCTCCCATGTATTCTTCAGGAACAACAACTTCTACTTTCATCATTGGCTCAAGGATTACCGGCTTACAAGCTTCTTTTGCTTTCTTAAGTGCCATTGAAGCCGCGATCTTAAATGCCATCTCGTTAGAGTCAACATCATGGTAAGATCCATCCACTAGTCTTGCTTTAATATCGATCACTGGATATCCAGCAAGCAATCCGTTTGCAAGTGAATCTTCAAGACCTGATTGAACAGCTGGGATGTATTCACGAGGAACAACACCACCGACGATCTTGTTTTCAAATTCAAATCCAGCGCCTTCTTCGTTCGGTTCGAACTCAACCCAAACGTGACCGTATTGTCCACGACCACCGGATTGACGTACGAATTTACCTTCAACTTTTCCAGCCTGGCGGATTGTTTCACGATATGCTACCTGTGGAGCACCTACATTCGCTTCAACTTTAAACTCACGGCGAAGACGGTCAACAATGATGTCAAGGTGAAGTTCACCCATACCAGAGATGATTGTTTGTCCAGTCTCTTCGTTTGTTTCAGTTCTGAAAGTAGGATCCTCTTCGGCAAGCTTTGCAAGTGCTACAGACATTTTGTCCTGGTCACTCTTCGTTTTAGGCTCGATCGCAACAGAGATAACAGGCTCTGGGAATTCCATGGATTCAAGAATAACAAGACTCTTTTCATCACATAGCGTATCACCAGTGCTTGTGTCTTTAAGACCTACTGCTGCCGCGATGTCCCCTGCGTATACTTTTGAAATCTCTTCACGAGAGTTCGCATGCATTTGCAGGATACGACCTACACGCTCACGTTTACCCTTAGTAGAGTTTTGAACGTAAGAACCCGAGTCTAGTGTTCCTGAGTAAACACGGAAGAATGTAAGTTTACCAACGTAAGGGTCAGTCATTACTTTAAATGCTAAAGCAGAGAACGGACCTTCGTCGTTGGACTCACGAGTAACTTCCTCTTCACTTTCAGGAATATGACCTTTGATCGCAGGTACATCAAGTGGTGATGGTAAGTAATCAATTACTGCATCCAGTACTAACTGAACACCTTTGTTCTTAAATGCTGAACCGCAAAGAACCGGGTAGAATTCAACATTACAAGTACCTTTACGGATAGCGGCCTTGATTTCTTCTGTTGTTAATTCTTCCCCTTCAAGGTATTTCATCATTAGTTCTTCATCAAGCTCAGAAACAGCTTCGATTAGCTTTGTGCGGTATTCTTCAGCTTGCTCTTTGTATTCATCAGGAATGTCACGTGCATCTGTACGAGTTCCAAGGTCATCTTCATAGTAGAAAGCTTTCATTTCTACAAGGTCGATGATTCCTTCAAATTCATCTTCAGCACCGATCGGAAGTTGGATCGGATGTGCATTCGCCTGTAGGCGCTCATGAAGCGTGCCAGTTGAATACAAGAAGTCCGCACCGATTTTATCCATCTTGTTAATGAATACGATACGAGGAACTCCGTAGTTTGTAGCTTGACGCCATACAGTTTCTGTTTGCGGTTCAACTCCAGATTGAGCATCAAGTACCGCAACAGCTCCGTCTAATACACGCAAAGAACGTTCAACCTCAACAGTGAAGTCTACGTGACCAGGCGTGTCTATGATGTTAACACGGTGGTCTTTCCACTGAGCAGTAGTAGCCGCGGAAGTGATTGTAATTCCACGTTCTTGCTCTTGCTCCATCCAGTCCATCTGGGAAGCACCTTCATGTGTTTCTCCAATTTTATGGATACGTCCGGAATAGAACAGGATACGCTCTGTTGTTGTTGTTTTACCGGCATCGATGTGGGCCATGATGCCGATATTACGTGTATCTTTTAAGGAGAAGTCTCTTGCCATGGGTAATTCTCCTTCCTTTTATAAAGATAATATAGTTTGTTTGCTGAATTCTACCAGCGGTAGTGAGCAAATGCTTTGTTCGCTTCAGCCATTTTGTGCATGTCTTCACGCTTTTTAACAGACGCTCCAGTGTTGTTGGATGCATCCAGGATTTCATTAGCAAGTCTTTCTACCATTGTCTTCTCACCGCGAAGACGAGCATAGTTTACAAGGTAGCGAAGACCAAGTGAAGTACGACGTTCAGGACGAACCTCAACCGGCACCTGGTAGTTAGAACCACCTACACGGCGAGCTTTAACCTCAAGTACTGGCATTACATTTTTTAGCGCCTGGTCGAAAACCTCCATCGGATCTTGACCACTGCGTTCTTTAATTAGATCAAACGCTTTGTATAGCGCTTGTTGTGCTTTACCTTTTTGACCGTCTTGCATGATGCGGTTGATCAAACGAGTTACAAGCTTGGAGTTGTAAATCGGATCAGGCAGCACATCGCGACGTTCTACAGGACCTTTACGTGGCATTGTTTTACCCCCTTTCAACTGATCTGTTTATCGTTTTACTTCTTTTCATCTTTAGGCTTTTTAGTACCGTATTTTGAACGGCCTTGTCTGCGGTCGTTAACTCCTGCAGTATCAAGCGCACCACGAACGATGTGGTAACGTACACCCGGTAAGTCTTTTACACGTCCTCCACGGATTAGCACTACACTGTGCTCCTGAAGGTTGTGGCCGATACCAGGGATATATGCAGTAACCTCGATTCCGTTAGTTAAACGTACACGAGCATATTTACGCAATGCAGAGTTCGGTTTCTTAGGCGTCATTGTACCAACACGAGTACACACTCCGCGCTTTTGTGGTGAAGAAAGGTTAGTGTGAGACTTTTTAAAGCTGTTGTAACCTTTGTTCAACGCTGGAGAGTCAGACTTTTTGCCTTTTGTATAACGGCCTTTACGTACTAACTGGTTAATAGTTGGCATTCTTTTTTTCCTCCCTTCCTGAAGAAGTTTTATAAACCCACACATCCAGGTGGTTCATATTTTGATAAAAGTAAAGTTTTTGCTGAGAGGAGTTCTCCTCTCAACAAAAACGGTTATCCTTTTATCGTTACAGTTGCTGCTCCAACTTCAATTCCACAGGCTTTTCCAAGCCTCTTCATGGAATCGACTCTGGTAATTGGTATTGCCTTTTCTTTTGCAAGCGCCAAGACTTTGCTTGTAAGCCTGCGATCAGCATCATCGGCAATAAAAACTTCTTTTGCTTCGCCACTTTGCAAAGCTTTCAGAGTTTGTTTTGTCCCGATGACTAGCTCTGTTGCCTGCTCTACTTTATCATAAGACATTAACATATCCTCCAAAGTAACAGGGTTTTCGGGAACACCTTTGATATAATATCACCCCGTGCTCCCATTTGTCAACACTTCACCTGTTTATTCTTGATTAACTAAATTTTCTTCTAACGAAACTTCTGTTTGAACGTCTTCCGTTTCACCCTGCGCCTTCACCTGACGGTATCTGGTCATTCCTGTACCAGCCGGCACGAGCTTACCGATAATAACGTTCTCTTTCAAGCCAAGAAGTTCATCGCGCTTACCTTTGATCGCAGCATCAGTAAGGACTCTTGTCGTTTCCTGGAAGGAAGCAGCAGACAAGAATGATTCTGTTTCAAGAGATGCTTTTGTGATACCAAGAAGCACCGGACGGCCTGTTGCAGGAAGTCCACCTGACTGAAGCACTTTCACGTTAACATCCTTAAACTGATGGATGTCAACAAGAGAGCCCGGCAGGATTTCCGTATCCCCTGCATCGATAACACGGATCTTACGCATCATTTGACGTACCATAACCTCAACGTGTTTATCGCCGATTTCAACCCCCTGCATACGGTATACTTTCTGAACCTCACGCAGCAGGTATTCTTGAACGGCATCGACACCAGAAACCCCTAGAAGTTCTTTAGGGTCGATCGATCCTTCTGTTAGCCCTTGACCAGCTTTTACTTCATCGCCAACAGCAACTTTTAGACGGGCACCGTAAGGAACCGGATAGTTGCGTGTTTCCGTTTCTCCCTGGACAACAATTTCTTTTTTATCCTTCACTTCTGACAGGTCAATAACTTTGCCGTCGAGTTCGGAAATAACTGCCTGACCTTTAGGATTACGGGCTTCAAAGACCTCCTGGATACGTGGAAGACCCTGAGTGATATCGTCTCCGGCTACCCCACCAGTATGGAACGTACGCATTGTAAGCTGTGTTCCTGGCTCACCAATGGATTGGGCAGCAATGATTCCGACCGCTTCTCCGACTTCAACATTTGTTCCTGTCGCGAGGTTTCTTCCGTAACACTTCTTACAAACACCGTGTCGGGTGTTACACATGAACGCGCTTCGGATGTATACCTCTTCGATTCCGCTTTCTACGATGGCAGCAGCTGTATCTTCATTGATGGTTTCGTTTTTACGAACCATAACCTCATCTGTATCAGGGTGCTTGATTGTTTTGAAGGCTGTTCGGCCAACAAGACGGTCATATAGCCCTTCAATAACTTCGTTTCCGTTTTTAATTGCTTTAACCCACAGGCCTCGGTCTGTGCCGCAATCATCTTCACGGACGATTACATCCTGTGCAACATCTACTAGACGGCGAGTCAGATAACCTGAGTCCGCTGTCTTCAAGGCAGTATCCGCCAGACCTTTACGGGCTCCGTGTGTAGAGATAAAGTACTCAAGCACTGTTAACCCTTCACGGAAACTTGATTTGATCGGAAGTTCGATGATTCGTCCAGCCGGGTTGGCCATTAGACCACGCATACCAGCAAGCTGCGTAAAGTTAGACGCGTTACCACGGGCTCCGGAATCACTCATCATAAAGATTGGGTTGTCGATATCAAGGGTTTTCATCAGTTTTTCCTGGATTTGGTCTTTCGCACTGCTCCAGATTGAAATTACCCGATCATATCGCTCTTCTTCTGTTATCAAGCCACGGCGGAACTGCTTCATAACTTTGTTAACCTTTTCTTCAGCCTCGCCGATGATTACTTGCTTTTCAGGAAGTACTACTACGTCTGCTACACCAACGGTAATTCCAGCTCTTGTAGAATGCTTAAAGCCAAGATCTTTCATCCGGTCAAGCATTTTGGATGTTTCCGATATCTTAAAGCGTTTAAATACCTCAGCGATTACGTTCCCGAGAATTCCCTTTTTGAAAGGAGGGATCAATTCACGCTTTTTAATCTCTTCTTTTACATTTGCGCCATGAGCCAAGAAATATTTTTCAGGAATCGCTATTTCAAGGTTTGAATTTGTCGGTTCATTAATATATGGGAACGACTCCGGCATAATCTCGTTAAAGATCAGTTTTCCAACGGTTGTTAGTAACAACTTGTTCATCTGGTCATCTGTGAACGATGTTTTGCCAAGCGACCTGGCCGGCACCGCTACTCGAGAATGCAAGTGTACATAACCATTCTGGTAAGCAATAATAGCTTCGTTTGCATCAGCAAAAACAGAACCTTCCCCGACAGCCCCTTCTCTTTCCATCGTTAGGTAATAGTTACCAAGAACCATATCCTGCGATGGAGTAACAACAGGTTTTCCGTCTTTCGGGTTCAGGATATTTTGAGCTGCTAGCATTAAGATTCGTGCTTCAGCTTGAGCTTCAGCTGATAAAGGAACGTGAACAGCCATCTGGTCACCATCAAAGTCCGCATTGTATGCCGTACACACTAACGGATGAAGGCGAATCGCACGTCCTTCAACAAGAATAGGCTCGAACGCCTGAATTCCTAATCTATGAAGAGTAGGTGCCCGGTTCAATAGAACAGGGTGCTCCTTAATGACGTTTTCAAGCACATCCCACACTTCCGGATGGACTTTTTCTACTTTTCGCTTCGCGCTTTTAATGTTATGCGCAATACCGTTTGCTACCAATTCTTTCATTACGAATGGCTTGAATAGCTCCAGTGCCATTTCTTTCGGAAGACCGCACTGGTACATTTTTAAATTAGGGCCAACAACGATTACAGAACGGCCAGAGTAGTCAACACGTTTACCTAGCAAGTTCTGTCTGAAACGCCCTTGCTTACCTTTAAGCATATGAGACAGAGATTTTAACGGACGGTTACCAGGACCTGTAACAGGACGTCCACGTCTGCCGTTATCAATAAGTGCGTCAACAGCCTCTTGAAGCATACGTTTTTCGTTTTGCACAATAATACTTGGCGCTCCAAGGTCTAACAGACGCTTCAAACGGTTGTTACGGTTGATAACACGTCGATAAAGGTCATTTAAATCCGAAGTAGCGAAACGGCCACCATCTAACTGCACCATCGGGCGCAATTCAGGAGGGATCACCGGAAGTACTTCAAGTATCATCCAAGCCGGATCATTACCGGAGCCTCTGAACGCTTCCAAAACTTCAAGTCTCTTGATTGCTCGGGTACGGCGTTGGCCCTGTGCAGTCTTAAGCTCTTCTTTCAGCATATCAACTTCTTTATCGAGGTCGATGTCTGAGAGAAGCTTTTTAATCGCTTCAGCACCCATCTCAGCTTTAAATGTATCGCCATATTTTTCCCTGTAAGAACGGTATTCTTTTTCCGATAAAAGCTGCTTCTTCTCGAGCGGAGTATCTCCAGTTTCAGTGGTTACGTAAGAAGCAAAGTAAATAACTTCTTCTAGTGCCCTTGGAGACATATCGAGAACCAGCCCCATACGGCTTGGAATCCCTTTAAAATACCAGATGTGAGAAACCGGGGCAGCAAGTTCGATGTGCCCCATTCTCTCACGGCGTACTTTCGCACGCGTAACTTCTACACCACAGCGGTCACAAACGACACCTTTATAACGGATCCGCTTGTATTTTCCGCAATGGCATTCCCAATCCTTCGTTGGCCCGAAGATACGTTCACAAAATAAACCATCTTTTTCTGGTTTTAAGGTTCGGTAGTTAATCGTTTCCGGTTTTTTCACTTCACCGCGAGACCACGAACGGATTTTATCTGGTGAAGCAAGACCGATTTTCATGTATTCGAAGTTATTTACATCTAACAAGGGGCCTACCTCCCTTTAAAATTCAGGTTTTACCCTTACTCACTAGCCTGGTTTGATCCAACGTTAAGGTTTAGCTTTTCGTTGGTTTGTTCTTCTTCATCATCAAGTTCTTTCATTTCGATCTCTTCTTCATCAATCGTTAACATCTTGACGTCCATACCAAGGCTCTGAAGTTCCTTGATCAATACTTTAAAGGATTCAGGGATGCCTGGCTCTGGTACGTTTTCGCCTTTAACAATCGACTCATATGTTTTCACACGGCCTACAACGTCATCCGACTTAACTGTCAGGATTTCCTGCAACGTGTATGCAGCACCGTAAGCTTCAAGGGCCCATACCTCCATCTCACCGAAACGCTGACCACCGAATTGAGCTTTACCTCCAAGTGGCTGCTGGGTAACGAGTGAGTATGGCCCAGTTGAACGAGCATGCAGTTTATCATCTACCATGTGGGCAAGTTTAATCATATACATGACGCCGACAGAGACTCGGTTGTCGAACGGGTCACCTGTTCTGCCATCATATAGGACCGTTTTTCCATCACGGGGAAGTCCTGCTTCTTCAAGCGTAGACCAAACATCCTCTTCACGGGCACCATCGAATACCGGTGTTGCCATATGGATGCCAAGCTGGCGGGCAGCCATTCCAAGATGCAACTCAAGCACCTGTCCGATGTTCATACGGGAAGGTACACCCAGTGGATTCAACATGATGTCGATCGGTGTGCCATCCGGCAAGTACGGCATATCTTCTTCAGGAAGAATCCTTGAGATAACACCTTTGTTACCGTGACGGCCAGCCATTTTATCCCCTTCGTGTATTTTACGTTTTTGAACGATATACACACGAACAAGCTGGTTCACGCCAGGAGGCAGCTCATCGCCGTCTTCACGGTTGAAGATTTTCACATCAAGGACGATTCCGTCTCCACCGTGAGGAACTCTAAGTGAAGTATCACGTACTTCACGTGCTTTTTCGCCGAAGATCGCATGCAATAGACGTTCTTCCGCTGTAAGCTCTGTTACACCTTTAGGCGTTACTTTACCTACTAGAATATCACCGTCTTTTACTTCTGCACCAACCCGGATAATTCCACGTTCGTTAAGATTGCGAAGCGCATCTTCCCCAACGTTCGGAATATCGCGAGTGATTTCTTCAGGTCCAAGCTTTGTATCACGTGCTTCAGATTCATACTCTTCAATATGGATCGAAGTATACACATCGTCTTTTACAAGGCGCTCGCTCATGATAACGGCATCCTCATAGTTATAGCCGTCCCATGTCATAAAGCCAACAAGTACGTTACGGCCAAGAGCAAGTTCAGCATCTTCCATCGAAGGACCGTCTGCAAGAACTTCACCTTTGACAACTCTGTTACCGGCACTAACGATCGGCTTCTGGTTATAACAGGTTCCCTGGTTGGAACGGATGAACTTAAGGAGTTTGTATTTATCAAGTTCTCCCTTTGTTTCATTGCCGTCAATTTCGGAAACGCGTCGAACATGGACTTCAGCAGCAGAAACAAATTCCACTATTCCTGGGTGTTTACAGATAACAGCTGCCCCGGAATCTTTTCCGTTCACATACTCCATGCCGGTACCGATGATCGGAGCCTCAGGAACCATCAACGGCACAGCCTGACGCTGCATGTTCGCACCCATCAACGCACGGTTGGAGTCATCGTTTTCCAGGAACGGAATACAAGCAGTTGCAGCAGATACTACCTGCTTAGGAGATACGTCCATATAGTCGATCTTTTCACGTTTTACCACGATGTTCTGATCACGGAAACGCGCGATTACTTCATCATCAAGGAACGAACCGTCTTCTCCAAGCTTTGCATTCGCCTGGGCAACAACATAGTTGTCCTGTTCATCTGCTGTCAAATAATCGATTTGAGCCGTAACTTTTCCTGTTTCAGGATCCACACGACGATATGGCGTTTCGATAAACCCAAACTCATTCACTCTTGCATAAGAAGAAAGCGAGTTGATCAAACCGATGTTTGGTCCCTCTGGCGTTTCGATCGGACACATGCGGCCATAGTGGGAATAGTGAACGTCACGTACTTCAAAACCAGCGCGTTCACGCGTTAAACCACCTGGTCCCAACGCAGATAGACGACGTTTATGCGTTAATTCTGCTAGCGGGTTTGTTTGGTCCATAAATTGGGACAATTGAGAGCTTCCAAAGAACTCTTTCATCGATGCGATTACAGGTCTGATATTAATCAGTGCTTGAGGTGTAATCACATTCGTATCCTGTATCGACATTCTTTCACGTACAACACGTTCCATTCTGGATAATCCGATCCGGAATTGGTTCTGCAGAAGTTCTCCGACAGAACGCAAGCGTCGGTTTCCAAGATGGTCAATATCATCTGTATCTCCTACCTGGTGAAGGAGGTTAAAGAAGTAGTTGATTGCAGAGACGATGTCAGCGGGAGTGATGTTTTTAATCTTTTTCTCAATTCCGCCGTTTCCGATAACATTTATGACACGTTCACCCTCAGGATCATCCGGTGCATAAATTTTAATGGATTGCAGAACAACTTCATCATCCTGTACTACTCCACCAACAGGAGAGACTTCACGGAAACCAACGTTAGTCTCTAATGCAGGCAAGATCTTATCCAGCATACGACGGTCAAGTACAGTTCCTTCTTCTGCCAGCACTTCACCTGTTTCAGGGTCTACAAGCGTTTCAGCTAACCGCTGGTTAAACAGACGATTTTTTATATGCAGCTTTTTATTGATTTTATAACGACCTACGTTTGCCAGGTCATACCGTTTCGGATCAAAGAAACGAGAATCAAGCAAACTTTTAGCATTATCGACTGTAGGTGGTTCACCCGGTCGTAAGCGTTCATAGATTTCAAGGAGAGCTTTGTCGGTACCGTCCGTATTATCTTTATCAAGCGTATTACGAAGGTACTCGTCTTCACCAAGCAAATCGATGATTTCTTGATCAGACCCAAACCCCAATGCTCTTAACAAGACTGTGATCGGTAGCTTTCTTGTACGATCAATCCGTACATACACAACATCTTTAGCATCGGTTTCAAACTCTAACCATGCACCTCGGTTTGGAATTACAGTAGCTGTAAAACCTTTCTTCCCGTTTTTATCGATCTTTTCACTAAAGTACACACTTGGCGAACGAACAAGCTGGGAAACGATTACCCGTTCTGCCCCGTTAATGATGAACGTTCCTGTGTCAGTCATTAATGGGAAATCTCCCATAAATACTTCTTGTTCTTTTACTTCACCAGTCTCCTTGTTGATTAGTCGGACCTTCACACGAAGTGGAGCAGAAAATGTAGCATCCCGCTCTTTCGATTCCTCAACAGGGTACTTTGGTTCACCCAGACTATAATCCACAAACTCTAGTACCAGGTTACCGGTGAAATCTTCGATGGGTGAAATGTCCTCGAACATTTCTTTTAATCCCTCATCAAGAAACCATTGATAAGAAGAGGTCTGAATCTCGATCAAGTTTGGTAGATCCAAAACTTCTTTGATCCGAGCATAACTTCTTCTTTGACGGTGGCGTCCATACTGAACTAGTTGGCCTGTCAAATGATTCACCCCTCAAATCCAGCGTAGTATTTTTACTGTCCAACTGATTCAATTCTGAATCTATCGTTAGACAAAAAAGAAAAAGGGCACAAAAAATCCATTTCCCTTATCCATTATCGATTATATTAGTTTTCCCAAACGCTTCAAGTTTTATACTTCCATCCCTCAAATATCAAGCGCTGGAAAATCCATCATTGGCATTTTACTATATTAGCATAGCCAAAAAGTCAAGTCAATCTTTAAATATTGAATTCTACCACAAAAGCATAACATTCGTAAATAAGATTAAAAGAATTTTCTTTGAATAGTATTTAAATGAGTTTATCTTTCCTGTTTTACTGCTTTTAAAATATAGTAGCCTTTGCTCTTTTGAACTATTTTTACAGTTTCAAAAGATTCTTCGAGTTTCTTGATGGCTGATGGGGCACCCTGTTTCTTTTGGATGACGACCCAGAGTTCTCCTCCCGGCTTTAGGACTTGAAAGGATTGTTCAAAAATATCATGCACAACATCCTTCCCCGCCCGAATCGGAGGATTCGTCAGCACCGCAGCAAAATGATGGTCTTTAAGTGTTTCCAGCCTATCGCTTTGCATAATCGATACATTTTCGATGTTATTCTTATGGGCGTTTTGGCGGGCAAGTTCGACAGCGCGTTCATTGATGTCAACCATCGATACTTTTCTTGCAGGTTCGCTTGCTGCAACCGTCAATCCGATCGGTCCATAGCCGCAGCCTACATCAAGAACATCACCTTCAAGATCAGGAAACTCAAATACTTCTACAAGCAGCCTTGTCCCAAAGTCCACATTATCTTTGGAGAATACTCCTCGATCAGTAGTAAATGTTAGGGAACGCCCTCTAAGATTGCTTTTAATTGTTTGAGGCTCACTCTTTACCCGGGGCTTTTCTGAATAGTAATGCTCTCCCATCCCACTCCCCCACTTCTATTACTCATTTAAATTACAAAAACTAGCAAGAGAATCAAACATCCGTTACTTATTTTAGCCATCCATGATCTTCACTAACCATAAGAAATAAAAAAGCCCGCTTATAAAGCGAGCTTTTTTAGGTAATCGGTGAGATTACTTAAGTTCAACAGATGCTCCAGCTTCTTCAAGCTTAGCTTTCATTTCTTCAGCGTCTTCTTTCGAAATCGCTTCTTTAACTGTGCTAGGAGCTCCATCAACTAGTTCTTTAGCTTCTTTCAAGCCAAGACCAGTGATTTCACGTACTGCTTTGATAACTTTAATTTTGCTGCTTCCAGCGCTTTCTAGAACTACGTCGAATTCAGTTTGCTCTTCAGCTGCTTCAGCACCAGCTCCGCCACCAACAGCTACTGGAGCTGCTGCAGTAACACCAAATTCTTCTTCGATTGCTTTAACAAGGTCGTTTAATTCTAAAACTGTCATTTCTTTAATCGCGTCAATGATTTGCTCTTTACTCATGAGTAAATCCTCCTTAAATTTTGTTTGTTTATTTTTTCGTTCTTATATTGCCAGGCTGCAAGGGAAAACCCGCTTATGCGCCCTGTTCTTCTTTTTGATCTGCAACAGCTTTTGTTGCAAGCGCAAAGTTGCGCATAGGTGCTTGAAGCACGCTGAGTAGCATGGAAAGAAGTCCGTCGCGGGATGGTAGTTCCGCAAGTTCCTTGATCTTTTCCAATTCTACGATGTTTCCTTCGATCACACCTGTTTTGATTTCAAGTGCTTCGTGATCCTTCGAAAAATTATTCAAGATCTTCGCTGGCGCTACAACGTCTTCGTTACTGAAAGCGATCGCTGTTGGTCCAACAAGGTGATCGTTCAATCCAGTAAGTTCTAACTCTGCAGCAGCTCGGCGTGTCATTGTGTTTTTGTAAACTTTGAAATCTACGCCTGCTTCACGTAATTGTTTACGTAATTCAGTAACTTCTGCTACGTCCAATCCGCGATAATCAACAAGGATAGTTGACTGGCTCGCGCGGAACTTATCAGTGATTTCAGAGACTACATGCTTTTTTTGTTCAATCGCACTGCTCATTGTTCCACCTCCTACAGTATTTTAAGCCATACCGCATGGCATTAAAAAAGCCTTCACGTCACGTAGACATGAAGGCATAGATATCCGAATCAAAATCGATTATCTTAACACCTCGGTAGGAAATTAAGCCTTGTAAGCACCTACTGTCTACGGTATAGAAATTATTAACTAATTAAATCACAATAGCTAGTATATTGAAATTTATATTAAATGTCAACTGCCAATTTTTAGCGGTAAGAACCAGCGTTAACTTTCACCCCAGGACCCATCGTTGACGCAACTGCAATATTCTTAAGGTAAGTACCTTTTGCTGCAGCAGGCTTCACTTTAACAAGTGTTTCGACGATAGTCTCAAGGTTTTCTACTAGTTTGTCCGAATCAAAAGAAACTTTTCCGATTGGCACGTGGATGTTTCCAGAACGGTCGACGCGGTATTCTACTTTACCTGCTTTAATTTCGTTAACAGCTTTTTCCACTTCAAATGTTACTGTGCCAGTTTTAGGGTTAGGCATTAATCCTTTTGGTCCTAAAACGCGCCCAAGCTTACCAACTTCACCCATCATGTCAGGTGTCGCAACGATCACATCAAAATCAAACCAACCCTGGTTAATTTTGTTGATGTACTCTTGATCACCAACGAAGTCTGCGCCTGCAGCTTCAGCTTCTTTTGCTTTTTCACCCTTCGCGAAAACAAGCACACGTTGAGTTTTACCAGTACCGTGCGGAAGCACAACAGCTCCACGTACTTGCTGGTCGTTTTTCTTAGGGTCTACCCCAAGACGAACTGCAGCTTCTACAGTTTCATCGAATTTCGCAACAGAAGTTTTCTTTACTAGTTCGATCGCTTCTGTAGCTTCGTATAATTTTTGACGGTCTACTTGTTTTAGAGCATCCTGGTATTTTTTACCTCTAACTGCCATTTTAAATTTCCTCCTTTTGTGGTTTAGCGGATTAACCTCCCACTAGTACGACGGAGCCGAGTTATCCCAACTCCATAATAAAGGTTGCGAACCTTTTAAAGGCAGGGTCTGCCCCCTTTAATCGCAACCTTCAATAAGTTATTAGTCTTCGATAACGATTCCCATGCTGCGCGCAGTACCTTCAACCATACGCATTGCAGCTTCAACGTCAGCAGCGTTAAGATCTGGCATTTTAGTTTCAGCGATCTCACGCACTTTATCACGTTTAACAGTTGCAACTTTGTTACGGTTCGGCTCACCAGAACCAGATTCGATACCAGCTGCTTTCTTAAGCAACACTGCTGCTGGTGGAGTTTTGGTGATGAATGTAAATGAACGGTCTTCAAAAACCGTGATTTCAACTGGGATAATCATACCAGCTTGATCTGATGTACGAGCGTTGAACTCTTTACAGAAACCCATGATGTTAACACCTGCTTGACCTAATGCTGGTCCTACTGGCGGTGCTGGGTTCGCTTTACCAGCTGGGATTTGCAATTTTACTACTTTAATTACCTTTTTAGCCACGCGACACACCTCCTTAAGTCCGTGATGTGGTATTTGGGCTTACACCCTCCCACCCATGTTTACTTGTATATCAAGTAAAACGTCTCTATTTAATGATAGAAGACTTATCAAACATTAAGATTCTATCATTAATTTTTTCGTTTTTCAAGACCTTATCGTTTAGATCTTTTCAACCTGCGTAAAGTTTAGCTCCACAGGAGTTTCACGGCCAAACATGTTGACGTGAACTTTCACTTTTTGTTTGTCCGCATCGATCTCTTCCACAGAACCAACAAAATCAGCAAAAGGTCCTTCTTTAACCTTTACTTTTTCTTTTAGCTCAAAGTCTACATCGGCCTTCGGTTCTTTCATGCCCATTTGCTTCAAAATGTTCTCCACTTCTTCAGGAAGCAAAGGAGTCGGTTTAGAACCAGCGCCCGTTGAGCCAACGAAGCCGGTAACACCAGGCGTATTGCGCACTACATACCAGGAATCGTCAGTCATGACCATTTCCGCAAGCACATAGCCAGGAAACACTTTTTTCATAAGTGTTTTCTTTTTGCCATTTTTTATTT
The DNA here is from genome assembly GCF_005747095.1 of Exobacillus caeni. Lineage (GTDB taxonomy): Bacteria > Bacillota > Bacilli > Bacillales > Guptibacillaceae > Exobacillus > Exobacillus caeni. The sequence goes on from NZ_SWLG01000020.1 coordinate 42,557, forward strand.
CTGTTTCTTCTTCAACAGGTACGAGAACTCTAAAAATCTTGTCCGTCATCCCCATTGATTCCACACGTTTTTCTAGATTGGCTTTTACCTTATTCTCATATCCAGAATAAGTATGAACAACGTACCATCTTTTTTCCATATATTCAGGACGGCTTTGTCCTTCCCTCCCCAGCTGATTTACTCTATCATTCTAACCGTTTCAGCTAGAATTTATAACGGACTAACCTAAAATTACACGAATTAATGAAGAGATACCCTCATCGATCAACGCAAAGAACACTGCTACAAAGATAACAGTAGATAACGTGATGATCGTATAGCGTACCAATTCTTTTCTAGTAGGCCAGCTTACTCGCTTCATTTCTTTTGCTACATTGCGAAAGAAACTTCCAGAACGTTCAAAAAAACTTGCCATTGATGCAACCCCCATTTTATATCACAGGTTCTCCCCTGCAGCCTTTTAGTTATAACGGCATTCTAACTGCCTTTTACTTTGTTTCACGGTGAATGGTGTGCTCATTGCAGTATTTGCAATACTTTTTCACTTCAATGCGATCAGGGCTAGATTGCTTGTTTTTCATCGATGTATAATTGCGGCGATTGCATTTGGTGCATGCCAGAATAACTTTATTTCGCATTGTGACACCTTCCCCAAACAAGGCAAAAAACCTTTTAATTTGACATTCGTACTTTTAACACTTTATCACAGCCCGTTTTCTTGTGTCAATAAAGCCTGAAACGTGTCATATTAACTGGCGCAGCTACTTTTACTAAAAAGCAAAAGAAAAACAGGGAACTTCCCTGTTAAAGCTTGTCCTGTCTATAAACTTACTTCCCTTAACTCCAGGTACCGCTCAAGCTTCCTTTTTACCCGTTGAAGGGCGTTATCAATAGATTTCACATGGCGATTCAGGTCTAGAGAAATCTCCTGGTAAGAGCGGCCATCTAGATAAAGCATTAGCACTTTCCGTTCTAAATCGCTTAAAATTTCAGACATTTTAATTTCGATGTCATCAAACTCTTCCTGGTTAATGATTAATTCTTCAGGGTCGGTTACCTTTGTCCCGCAAATAACATCTAGTAAAGTTCGATCGGATTCTTCATCATAAATTGGTTTATCGAGAGAGACATACGAGTTGAGCGGAATATGTTTTTGTCTTGTGGCTGTTTTAATAGCGGTGATCATTTGCCTGGTGATACAAAGCTCAGCAAACGCTTTGAAGGAGGAAAACTTGTCTCCTTTAAAATCCCTGATCGCCTTGTAAAGGCCTATCATACCTTCTTGAATAATATCTTCACGGTCAGCGCCAATTAAAAAATATGACCTTGCCTTTGCCCGTACAAAATTTTTATATTTATTAATCAAGTATTCCAGGGCTGTGCTGTTGCCATCATGAACCATAGTAACAAGAATTTCATCGTCATGAAGATCAAATTCTACCTGATCCTGTTCTTTTAAATCAACTGTGCTCTCCTTGAGGTCTAGAATGCTCACTATGCGTTCCCCCCGACCAGTAGCTAAATATAGCAATATTATACAGCACCTTTTAAAAGAGCGTCAACACGTCAACGGTCTCCTCGACGCCATTTTTCAAAAATTTCAGCAATTTCTTCCGGGATGGCTATTCGTGTAGAAGGGTTTTTACGATTATTTTTTTTTACCTTTTTTTCTATCCCTTTTTCGATCTTTTCCATTTCCAGAAGAAGTTCCCTCGCCGAAATTCTTAGAGCTCCCTGGCCAAAAATGGCCCATTGTTCCGTATAATCAGACGTTGCAACGTAAATCTTTGTTTTAACGTTTTTCAGTTCCCTTGCTAGCTTTTCAATCCGTTCGTCCGCTGTTTCATTTTCCCTTGTGTAAATAACCTCTACGCGATAATGGCGATGCTTCTTTTCCACTCCCCTGACAAGATGGGCGTCAAAAACAACTATCACCCTGTAACCTGTATAGGCTTGATACTCCGCCATCTTTTCAATCAACAGATCCCTTGCTTTCGCAAAGTCATTGTCCTTTAACCGCCGCAGGGTAGGCCAGGCACCAATGATGTTGTAACCATCAACAATAAGTACATCCATCGGCCGTTATTCCCCGAGCGGGTTGCGTTTGCGAAAAACCTCGTACATCATAAGCCCTGCTGCGACTGATGCATTTAAAGAAGTTACTTTTCCTGCCATCGGCATTTTTACAAGGAAGTCACACTTTTCCTTGACCAGCCTGCCGATTCCTTTCCCTTCACTTCCTATGACGAGCCCTATTCCCATGTTGTAATCAGCTTCCCTGAAATCCTGATTCGCCTTTGCATCTGTTCCTACAAACCAAATTCCGCGGTCTTTTAATTCATCCATCGTTCTAGCGATATTGGTTACCCTTACGACAGGAATATATTCGATAGCTCCTGTTGAAGCCTTTGCAACGGTTGCGGTTAGACCTACTGCTCTTCGCTTTGGAATGATAATCCCGTGTGCGCCAGCTGAATCTGCTGTTCTTAAAATGGAGCCAAGGTTGTGCGGGTCTTCTATTTCATCAAGAACGATGAAAAACGGCGGTTGTCCGGATTTCTCCGCTTTTGCAAATAAATCATCAATTTCCGCATATTCATAAGCTGCTATCGCCGCAATTACACCCTGGTGATTAGATGTGTCCGCCAGCTGATCCAGTTTCTTTTTCGGGACAAACTGAACCAGCACATTGCTTTGTTTTGCTTTATCGATTATGTGCTGGACCTGTCCGCCTTTGGATCCTTCATTGATCCATATCTTATTAATTTCATGGCCAGATCGTAAAGCTTCAAGAACAGGGTTACGTCCGACGATCATTTCCTTATTCATTCGATTTCACTCCTTTCTTTCATCGGTTGTTCAACAAATGCAAACATCTTGTCCATCATTTCATCGACGCGCTCATCATTTCCGCTTAAGTACAGGTATCCGATCAATGCTTCTAATGCCGTTGAATGCCGGTATGTTTGAACATCAGTATTCTTCGGTATGGTACCTGATTTTGCATTCCGCCCTCGCTTTATAACAGCCATTTCTTCATCGGCAAACGTCTCATGTTCCATCAGGTGATGAAGAAAAGAAGCCTGTGCTCTAGCTGAGACATAGTTTGTTGCAGTACGGTGTAGTTTATGAGGCCGCACATTCCCTAGCTGCAATAAATGCAGGCGTACATGGGATTCCATGATGGCGTCTCCCATGTATGCCAGTGCAAGCGCGTTTAATTGTTTAACATCCTTATGGCGCATCGCGATCATTTCCTTTTCCAGCGAACGCCCTGCGGTGTATCTTCAAGAATGATATTCTTCTCTTTAAGCAGGTCTCGGATTTCATCAGCACGAGCAAAGTTTCGGGATTTTCTTGCCTCGTTTCGTTCTTCGATCAACTGTTCTATTTCACCATCAAGAAGCTCTTTTTCTTCCATCAGATCAAGGCCAAGGACAGAAGCAATCTCTTCAAAAGTCTGGATGAACAGTTCAAGAATTTCTTTTGAGCTATTTGGTTCCTGCAAGTAAAGGTTAGCTTCTTTGGTTAGCTCAAAAAGGATGGAAATAGCATTTGCAGTATTAAAATCGTCATCCATTTCTGTGATAAACCGCTTTTTATAGTTTGCCAGCGTTTCTTTCCAGCTATCGATATCTTCACTTAGATCTGCACTGTTTGCAAGACGGTGGTGCAGGTTTTCAAAGGTTGCCTTGATTCGTTCCAGCCCGGTTTTTGCACTTTCGAGCAGTTCGTCACTAAAGTTAATCGGATTCCGGTAATGAACCGACAACATGAAGAAACGGATTACTTCAGGATCCTGGTTTTTTATCATATCGTGTACAAGTACAAAGTTTCCAAGCGACTTAGACATCTTTTCATTGTTGATATTGATATATCCATTATGAAGCCAGTAATTGGCAAACGTTTTGCCGGTCAATGCTTCTGATTGGGCAACTTCATTTTCATGATGTGGAAACGCAAGGTCACGCCCGCCAGCATGGATATCAATCGTGTCACCAAGATACTTCTGGGCCATGGCAGAGCACTCGATATGCCAGCCAGGACGTCCGGGGCCCCACGGGCTTTCCCAGTAAGGCTCTCCCGGCTTCGCAGCTTTCCAGAGCGCAAAGTCGAGCGGGTTTTGCTTTTTTTCTCCAACTTCAATCCTTGCCCCGCTCCTGAGTTCGTCCACCGATTGATGGGAGAGCTTTCCGTACCCTTCAAACTCCCTTGTTTTGAAATAAACATCTCCTTCAGCTTCATATGCGTATCCTTTCTCAATAAGAGCTGAGACAAAATCGATGATTTCTTGTATATTCTCGGTTACTCGCGGATGGCATGTTGCTTCCATCACACCCAGAGCTTTTACATCTTCATGATATGCAGCGATAAATTTATTGGCGATTTCAGGGGCCGTTTCTCCAAGTTCGTTCGCAGCTTTTATGATTTTGTCATCGACGTCCGTGAAATTTGAAACATAGTTAACCTCGTATCCGCGGTATTCAAAATAACGCCGTACCACATCAAATACAATCGGCGGCCTGGCGTTCCCAATGTGGATATAGTTATAGACAGTCGGTCCGCAGACATACATTCTTACCTTTCCTTCTTCTATCGGCTTAAACAATTCTTTTTGCCTTGTTAACGTGTTATATAGATGAATCGCCATTCTTTTCACTCCTTTTCCAGAAACTTGTTCTATTGTTTTTATATAGTTTTTTTTTCATAAAAATTGATACCAAAACAGGAATGACTGAGAGCATAAGCTTCAGCTTCCATCGTGTTCCACTATCCAGAGCGCTTCTTCAAACGATCAAGCTCCTCTTGTAGCTCTTTCACCTGCTGTCCAAGCTGTTCAAGCCTCTCCGCAACCGGATCCGGCATATTCTGATGATTCAGGTCCCGCTTCACTTTCTTTCCGTTCTGGATTACAATCTTACCCGGTATGCCGACAACCGTAGAATTATCCGGCACATCCTGCAGTACTACTGAGCCTGCTCCTACCTTTGAATTTTCCCCAATCGTGATAGAGCCTAACACTTTAGCGCCTGTTGCTACAAGAGAGTTATCCTTTAAAGTCGGATGTCGCTTCCCTTTCTCTTTTCCTGTTCCTCCGAGAGTAACTCCCTGGTACAGGGTAACATTATCACCAATTTCGCAAGTTTCCCCAATGACAACACCCATCCCGTGGTCGATGAAGCATCGCCGGCCAATCTTAGCGCCGGGATGTATTTCAATCCCTGTAAAAAAGCGGCTGATCTGGGAAATGGAACGGGCCAAAAAGAAAAACTTACGCTTCCAGAAAGCGTGGGCAAGCCGATGTGACCAAATCGCATGAAGTCCTGCATATGTCAGAATCACTTCAAAATAGCTTCGGGCAGCAGGGTCCTGGTCAAAAACAACTTCAATATCTTCCCGCAACGTTTTAAACATCTTCTCCCCCTCCTTTTATAAATGCACTGGCTTTTCTTGCGTTTCTGTTTCGAAAAATAAAAACGCCCCTGTGTGATGATCACACAGAGACGTTGCAAAACGTGGTTCCACTCTGTTTCAGGCATAAAGCCTCTCCAGGACCAGTTAACGGTGGTCAGTCGCTTTTATCTACTGTAATTTCGATAAAAGGCTCCGAGGTGCATTTCAAGCAGCCGTTTCCTAAACCGCTCCCAGCCTATGGCGGTTCTCTCTGAAAGAAATATGCAGCCTTACTTCTCCTCATCAAAGCTTTTTCATATACCTATATCTATTATAAATCAGATAAAGTGTTCCTATTAATTATTTTTCAGTGTGTGCAATACATTTTCTAAGCGGGCGATAATCGTTTCTTTGCCAAGCAGGGAGATAGACTGAGGAAGCTCCGGTCCGTGTGTTTGCCCGGTTGTAGCGACTCGGATCGGCATGAATAACTTCTTCCCCTTATGCCCTGTTTCTTTCTGAACAGCTTTGATCGTAGCTTTAATTTCATCCGGTTCAAACGATTCCATCTCTTTTACTTTTCCAAGGAAGCTTTCCATCACTTCAGGAACCTGTTCTTCATTCAGTACCTGTTGCGCCTCTTCATCGTACTCAATCGTTGTCTTAAAAAACATATCGGTAAGCTCAACAATTTCCTTCCCATACTGAAGCTGCTCATGGTAAAGAGAAATCAATTCCCTTGCCCATTCCTGTTGATCACTGTTCATATTCTCAGGAAGTCTTCCCGCCTCAACAAGATGAGGAAGGGTAAGGTTAACAACTCTATCAAAGTCAGCTTTTTTAATATACTGGTTATTGATCCATTTTAACTTTTGAGGATCGAATACAGCAGGCGAAGTAGACAGTCGTTCAGGATCAAAGATTTCAATGAGTTCTTCTTTCGTAAACAGTTCTTCTTCCCCTTTTGGAGACCAGCCTAACAGGGTAATAAAGTTAAACAATGCTTCCGGGAGATATCCAAGATCTTTATACTGCTCAATAAATTGAACGATCGATTCGTCACGCTTACTAAGTTTTTTTCGATTTTCGTTAACGATTAATGTCATATGGCCAAACTTAGGAGGTTCCCAATCAAAACTCTCATATACCATCAGTTGTTTAGGAGTGTTTGAAATATGGTCATCTCCACGAAGCACATGTGTGATCGCCATTAAATGATCGTCAACCGCTACCGCAAAGTTATACGTAGGGATGCCATCTTTTTTCACAATCACCCAGTCGCCGAAGCCATTAGAATCAAACGTAACGCGTTCTTTTACGATGTCATCAAACACATACGTTTTATCTGATGGTACAGCAAACCGAATGCTTGGCGTTCTGCCCTCTTCTTCGTACTTTTTCCGCTGCTCATCTGAAAGGTGGCGGCATTTGCCTGAATACCGCGGCATCTGGCCTTTAGCCTGCTGTTCTTCTCTTTCCTTTTCAAGCTCCTCTTCCGTACAATAGCACTTGTATGCCAGGCCACGATCAAGAAGATCTTCATAGTACTTTTTATAAATATCAATACGTTCCATTTGTCGATAAGGCCCGTATTCGCCTTCTTTATCGATGCTTTCATCCCAGTCGATTCCAAGCCATTTCAAATAGTTGAGCTGGTTAAGCTCTCCACCCTCAACGTTTCGCTTTTGGTCTGTATCCTCGATACGAATGACAAATTTCCCGTTTTGATTACGGGCAAACAGATAGTTAAATAATGCTGTCCTTGCGTTTCCTATATGTAAATGTCCTGTAGGACTTGGTGCATACCGAACCCTTACTTCATTTCCCATAATTTTCACCACCACTTAAAAATCGATTTTGAACCGTTTTCTCGCATTCTTATTTTATCACTATTAAAATACCATCGGTCAAGTTTTCTGTATTAAAATAACTGCTTGAGCCGCTATTCCTTCTTCACGTCCAGTGAATCCCAGCTTTTCAGATGTTGTAGCTTTTACGTTAACGTTAAAAACTTCTGATTCTAAAAGGCCGGCTACTGTCTCTTGTATTTGCCGAATATACGGGGCCATCTTTGGCCTCTGGGCAATCACTGTACAATCGACATTTCCGAGCTCATACCCTCGATCTTTAACGAGCTTCCAGACTGAGCTGAGGAGTTTTTTTGAATCTGCATCTTTATAAGCTTCATCCGTATCAGGAAAATGTTTCCCTATATCTCCTTCCCCAATCGCCCCCAGTGCCGCATCTGCAATGGCATGAAGCAGAACGTCAGCATCCGAGTGGCCTAACAGCCCTTTTTCATGCGGTATTTCCACTCCGCCAATAATACAGGGCCTGCCTTCTGCAAGCTGGTGTACGTCAAAACCCTGTCCTACTCTTATCACTTAAATCCCTCATTTCGTTCCTCGATAATCGCTTTTGCAAATAACAAATCTTCCGGTGTTGTCAGTTTAATGTTTCGGTAATCGCCCATAACGATCGAAACAGCATGTCCTATCTGTTCAACAAGGCTCGCATCATCTGTACCAAGGATGCGTTTTTCCTCCGCCTGTTTATGTGCCTTTAAAATAAGAGGAAGACGAAAAGCTTGTGGGGTCTGGACTGCCCACAAGCTAGAGCGCTCAACCGTTTCAACGATTGTCTCATCTTCCACTTTTTTTACGGTATCTTTAATCGGGACCGCTACAACGGCCGCCCCGGTATCAGAAGCTTTTACTGTTACATCCCTGATTTGTTCATGTTTGATAAAAGGCCTTGCACCATCATGGATCAGGACGATCTGCTCCCGTTTAACTGCTTTAAGCCCTTCATAAACACTATGCTGCCGTTCCTTTCCGCCGCATACGATAGAAGACACTTTATCAATTTTATATTCGTTCATTAATCCAGTAAGATCTTCCAGTTCATTCTGATTGGCAACAAGAACGATCTCAGAACATGATGCATCTGATTGAAAAACAGATAGGGTATGAATGATAATCGGTTTATGCTCCAATTTAATAAATTGTTTATTCTTTCCTGCATTCATTCTTTTGCCCTGTCCGGCAGCAGGAATTACAACTGTGTAATTCACTATCATTCCCCCATAAAGCTCTTAAAAACCTGTCGTTTTTCTCTATAGTGCTTTTTCCAGCAGCTTAGGTTTAGCAAAAATCATCCGTCCTGCAGATGTTTGAAGCACACTTGTAACCAGTACATCGATTGTTTTGCCAATATAATCGCGGCCATCTTCCACAACGATCATCGTGCCATCATCGAGATATGCAACACCCTGATTGTATTCCTTGCCATCCTTAATCACTTGAACATTCAGTTCCTCTCCTGGAAGAACAACCGGTTTAACAGCATTTGCAAGGTCATTGATGTTCAATACAGGCACATTTTGCAATTCGCACACTTTGTTCAGGTTAAAGTCGTTTGTAACAACCATCCCTGAAAGAAGTTTTGCAAGCTTTACAAGCTTACTGTCGACTTCCTGGATTTCTTCAAAGTCTCCCTCATAAATCTCTACATTTACTGCAAGTTCTTTTTGAATCTTGTTTAGAATATCCAGCCCTCTTCTTCCCCTGTTCCGTTTGAGAACATCTGAAGAGTCTGCGATATGCTGGAGTTCTTCTAAGACAAAATGCGGAATAACAAGGGTCCCTTCGAGAAACCCAGTCTGGCATATGTCTGCGATACGGCCATCGATAATCACACTTGTATCAAGGATTTTTAGCTTTGATATACTTGGCGATGACTCTGTATCATCAAGATCTTTTTTCTTATCCTTTGAACGGTTGACCGAAAATAAACTGATCAGTTCATCCCGTTTTTTAAATCCAACCTGAAACCCGAGGTAACCCAGCAGCACAGAAATAAAAATCGGAAGCACGCTGCTGATAACAGGTATTTTAATTTCATTTAAAGAACCATTAATTAAAAATGCAACTATAAGTCCGAATACCAATCCTAACGTACCAAAAATAACATCTGTTACCGGCGCTTTTACGACCTTTTCCTCTACAAGGCGAATAAGTCCAACAATATAATCTGTAATCCAAAACGTGGCAAGGAAAAATAAAATCGCTCCTATGACTGCACCAGCATACGAATTAGTAAATACAGGGGGCAATGCACCCATATTTAATAAACGGATAAGATCAGGAATATACAGTAATCCTAACGTGCCGCCAAGAATAACAAAAAATAATTGAACTACCCATTTGATCATTGACACGTTCCACCTCCTTTTTATCATTATAAACAGATAAAAAAATTTGAAACCTGTTTTCAAAATAAATTCAATAATATCATGTTATTTCCTTTTCTTTCTTTTCCTAAACCTAAAATTATTCTCTATACTTGTACGATGGACGGGTAAAAAATGTTTCAAAATCCATACTGTTTTTTCTGTTAGATAAGTGAGCTGGAATTATTCTTAGCGTAGCACAGGGTATGTGTATTGTCTATTTATAATCAAGTAAAACCTTTATATGATAGGCTTTTTGAATCAAATATGCCTATCGACAAACAACTGTTCCTGGATCCTTTTTAAACCGTCTTTTATAATTCTTGCACGGATCTCTCCTATACCATCAACTGCATCGAGTTCTTCAATAGAAGCTGAAGCTATATTGTTTAAATTGCCAAACTCGCTGACAAGGTTCTCGATGATCATCGATGGCACACGAGGTATTTTGTAAAGAATGCGATATCCTCTAGGAGGCATCGTTTCGGTCGGGGGCTCATGATAGCCTAACAACCTGATAATGTTATTTTCTTCAAGAAGTTCATCACTGGAAAGTTTTTTAAGCTGTTTAAGGACATCTTTAGGATTGCTGTTCTTTACCTTTGTATAATCTTTGATCAGCCTTGTGGCTTCTTCTTCGATATTGGTAACAAGCTCCTCCATCTGCATGCTTATTAATCGTCCTTCTGTTCCGAGTTCATTAATATAGTTTAATATTTCGTGTTTTATCCTCATCACCATTTCAATGCGGTGGATGACCTGGGCAACCTCATGCAAAGTGACCAGCTCTTCAAATTCGAGGGCGCCGAGATCTGTAATCCCCTGGTCAAGCACCGACTTATACTTTTCAAGGGTTTGCATCGCCTGGTTTGCCTTTGTCAAAATCACGCCGATTTCTTTTAAGGAATAACGAATATTCCCCTGATACAACGTTATTACATTTCTACGTTGTGAAATAGAAATAACCAGGTTTCCTGTTTGCTTTGCTACCCTTTCTGCAGTTCGGTGTCGTATTCCTGTTTCAGATGAAGGGATAGAAGTTTCCGGGATCAGCTGCGTGTTTGCATATAAGATCTTAGACCCATCTTTATTTAAAATTATTGCTCCGTCCATTTTTGCTAGCTCATATAAATAGGCAGGCGTAAATTTGCAGTCAATCGAAAATCCTCCGTCTACGATCCCCTGGATTTTTTCATCATAGCCAACAACGATCAGCCCTCCTGTGTTTGCGCGCAGGATATTATCGATCCCATGCCTTAACATAGTACCTGGAGCCACAATTTGCAGAATTCCATTAATGATTTCTTGCTTTTTCTCTTGATTCATTTCTAGCCTCCTAAAGCATAATCTAATGCTTCTGATACTGTTTCGACTCCGATAACTTTAATTCCCTTCGGCACTTCCCAGCCCCCGATATTTTTTTGAGGGATTATTGCTCTTTCAAAGCCCAGTTTTGCTGCTTCAAGTATTCGCTGCTCGATTCGGGAAACCCTTCTCACTTCACCTGTTAGGCCGATCTCACCGATCATAATATCTGTTGGCCTCGTAACTTGATCGCGAAAGCTTGAAGCTATAGATATTGCAATCGCAAGATCGATCGCCGGTTCATCTACACGCACCCCTCCGGCAACATTCAAGTAAGCATCCTGGTTCTGCAAGAGTAGCCCAACTCTTTTTTCTAACACTGCCATTAATAAAGATACGCGATTTTGATCGATCCCTGTCGCCATTCTTCGAGGGTTTCCAAAGCTTGTCGGTGAAATTAGCGCCTGTATTTCTACAAGGACTGTCCGCGTTCCTTCAAGGGAAGCAACGACTGTGGATCCGGCAGCTCCCTGTGAACGTTCTTCGAGAAAAATTTCCGATGGGTTCAATACTTCATCAAGCCCTTTTTCTTTCATCTCAAACACGCCGATTTCATTCGTAGAACCGAAGCGGTTTTTTACCCCCCGTAAAATACGAAAGGTATGATGCCGTTCTCCCTCAAAATAAAGGACTGCATCTACCATGTGCTCCAATAATCTAGGTCCGGCAATGGAGCCTTCTTTTGTCACATGGCCAACAATGAAGATTGCGATCCCTTTTGTTTTGGCTACTCTCATTAATTGGGACGTGCTCTCCCTTACCTGGGAAACACTTCCCGGTGCAGAGGTAACTTCCGAACGGTAGACGGTTTGAATGGAATCAATAATGACCAGATCGGGAGAAACATCTTCAATCGCTTTATTAATATACTCTAAATCTGTTTCTGCTAATACATAGAGCTTCTCTGCATTGATATCAAGTCGGTCAGCCCTTATTTTTGTTTGCTTGACAGATTCTTCCCCTGAAATGTAAAGAACTTTATGGCCAGCTTCTGCCAGCTTAGAAGATGTTTGCAGCAATAGGGTGGATTTACCTATCCCCGGGTCACCGCCTACGAGAACAAGAGAACCAGGGACGATTCCACCGCCAAGAACTCGATTTAGCTCCTGTATTCTTGTATTGATTCTTGGCTCTATTTCCTTCTCAACGTTTTGGATGGATTCCGGCCTGCTCCCTTTAGAATCAGAGGATGTTACGAACCTTCTTCTATCATCATCCGATGGAAGAAACTCCTCTACCAGCGTATTCCACTGGTGGCATCCGGGGCATTTCCCCATCCATTTAGGAGATTCATAACCACATTCCTGACATATGAATCTTGTTTTTTTCTTTGCCATTTCATCACGCTCTCTCTTATATATATTGCCTGTTAGACGATTGCATAAGCATTAATTTTTCCCCTATTTACAATGGTTATTTATATATTATGCGAACATCTCTTCTTATTTTCTATCATAACATAATGTTTTGCTATCAATTTAGAAGGAATATTTTGGACTTAAAAAACGACAAAATACCACCTCTGCTCCATTAATATCAAAACTGTTCGATTTTATCACAAAACAACCGGAAGGCAATTACGCCTTCCGGTTATTAAAGCAGATTCGACTTAAGATTTTGTCGCTGACAATGAGTCTACCACATAATCATTATCTCTATAATCGATTCTTACTTTTTGGCCTTTAGAGATATTACCTTTCAGCAATTCTTCTGAAAGCCGGTCTTCAATTTGTTTCTGCAGCGCACGGCGCAGCGGACGGGCACCATAGTCTGGATCGTAACCTTCTTCAGAGATTTTCTCCAGTGCCTCACTTGTAAGTTCAAACTCGATGCCATGTTCAACAAGACGTTGTTTTAAACTATCTGCCATGAGCTGAACAATTTCTTTGAGATGTTTTTTCTCAAGGGAATGGAAGACAATGATCTCATCGATACGGTTTAAGAACTCAGGACGGAATGTTTTCTTCAGTTCTTCCATTACTTTGTCTTTCATATCTTTATATTCCTGGCCTTCGGATTGGGTAGTGAAGCCAAGATACTTGTTACGCTTTAACGTGCTTGCTCCAACGTTTGATGTCATGATTACGACAGTGTTGCGGAAGTCCACTACACGCCCTTTGGAATCAGTCAAGCGCCCATCCTCAAGAACTTGAAGCAAAATGTTGAAAACATCAGGATGTGCTTTTTCAATCTCATCCAAAAGGATAACTGAGTATGGCTTTCTCCTTACTTTCTCGGTTAATTGGCCACCCTCTTCATATCCTACGTATCCTGGAGGTGAACCTACAAGCCGTGACGTTGCATGTTTTTCCATATACTCAGACATGTCGATGCGAATAACAGAATCTTCATCCCCAAATAGGGTTTCTGCAACAGCACGGGCAAGTTCTGTTTTACCTACCCCGGTCGGTCCGAGGAAGATGAAGGAACCGATCGGACGTTTAGGGTCCTTTAACCCTGCCCGGGCACGGCGAACGGCTTTAGAGATGGCTTTTACTGCTTCTTCCTGACCGATAACCCGGTTATGAAGGATTTCTTCCATCTTAAGCAAACGTTCTGTTTCTTCTTCTTCCAATTTCGAAACCGGAACACCAGTCCAGTTCGACACCACGATCGCGATGTCTTCCGGTGTTACTTCCTGGTTCTCTTTGCCCTGTTTTTCTTTCCATGCCTTCTTAGTCTGTTCTAAATCTTCACGAAGGCGTTGTTCGGAATCCCTTAACGAAGCTGCCTTTTCGAACTCCTGGCTTTGTACTGCAGCATCTTTCTCTTTTCTAACTTCTTCAAGCTGTTTATCAAGCTCTTTAAGATTCGGTGGCGCTGTATAAGAACGAAGGCGAACCTTAGAAGCTGCTTCGTCGATCAAATCGATCGCTTTATCTGGTAAAAAGCGGTCAGTAATATAACGGTCTGAAAGTTTAACCGCTGCGTCGATCGCTTCATCGGTAATCGTTACACGGTGATGCGCTTCATAACGGTCACGCAATCCTTTTAAAATCATTTTTGATTCCACATCAGTCGGTTCATTAACCTGGATCGGCTGGAATCGACGCTCAAGAGCAGCGTCCTTTTCAATGTACTTGCGGTATTCATCGAGTGTAGTAGCACCGATACACTGTAGTTCACCACGAGCGAGTGCAGGTTTAAGGATGTTAGATGCATCGATCGCTCCTTCTGCACCCCCGGCTCCAATCAAGGTGTGCAGCTCATCAATAAACAGGATAATGTTCCCGGCCTGGCGAATTTCATCCATTACTTTCTTCAAACGATCCTCAAATTCACCACGATACTTTGTACCGGCTACAACCGTCCCCATATCAAGGGTCATCACTCGTTTATCCCTTAGAATCTCTGGAACCTCATTATTTATAATCTGTTGTGCGAGGCCTTCGGCAATCGCTGTCTTACCGACGCCCGGCTCACCGATTAGCACTGGATTGTTTTTAGTGCGTCGACTCAACACTTCAATAACACGCTCGATTTCTTTGCTTCTTCCGATTACTGGATCAAGGCCGTTATCTCTTGCCATAGCTGTTAAGTCTCTTGCAAGGCTGTCAAGGGTCGGCGTGTTAGCACTGGATCCTCCGCCACTATGATGAGAAGAGGAAGATGTTTCGTTGCTTCCGAGTAACTGAAGGACTTGCTGACGCGCTTTGTTGAGACTCACGCCAAGGTTATTTAAAACTCTTGCAGCAACACCCTCTCCCTCTCTAATAAGGCCTAATAAGATATGTTCCGTGCCTACATAGGAGTGGCTCAACTTGCGTGCTTCATCCATCGAAAGTTCAATAACCTTCTTAGCCCTTGGTGTATAGTGAATCGTTTGAACCGATTCCTGCCCGCGTCCAATCAGCTTTTCTACTTCCTTTTGAATTTTTTCTGAACCAAGGCCGAGTGCAGTAAGCGCCTTAGCTGCAATTCCTTCTCCTTCGCGGATTAGCCCAAGAAGGATGTGTTCTGTACCGACATTATTATGGCCTAAGCGAATTGCTTCTTCCTGCGCAAGAGCTAAAACTTTTTGAGCACGCTCTGTAAAACGTCCAAACATCATAAAAATCAGCCTCCTATTAATTGTTATGTTCTAGCTTTAATCTTTCACGAATTAATGCAGCCCGTCGAATATCTCTTTCATTTGGACCAAGCGTATCGCCTGCATATTGCTGCAGAAATCCTGGTTGAGTAAGTATCATCAGTTCATTTAATATATTCCTGGAAAAGCCATTGATCAATCCAAGATCTATACCCAAACGAACATCGGATAAGCATTTAGAAGCTTCCTTTGACTGTATGATCCTGCTGTTCTCAAGAACTCCAAAGGAACGATAGATTCTGTCCTCAAGTTCTATTCGCGAGTGATCAAGAAGTGAGTTTCTTGCAGCTCTTTCTTGCTCGATTAGCTGTGCGACCACTCCTCTTAACTCTTCTACGATATCTTCTTCTGATTTCCCGAGGGTTATCTGATTTGATATCTGAAAAATATTCCCCAGTGCTTCGCTTCCTTCCCCATAAATACCTCTGACAACGAGGCCCAACTGGTTGATCGCCGGAATAATCCGGTTCAAGCGCTGGGTCATCACAAGAGCAGGAAGGTGCATCATGACAGATGCTCTCATGCCTGTTCCCACATTTGTAGGACAACTTGTTAAATATCCTCTTTTTTCATCGAACGCATATTTTACTTTTTCTTCGATCCAATCATCAATTGCATTGGCGGAGTCCAGCGCTTTTTCCAGCTGAAAGCCAGGTGATAAGCATTGTATCCTTAGATGATCTTCTTCATTTACCATTATACTTATTGATTCATCATTACTTAAAAGAACAGCACCATGATTTGAGTAATCCGTTAAGTTAGGGCTTATGAGATGTTTTTCAACTAAAACCTGTTTCTCAGTTGATTTTAACTCATCCATCGCAATGTATTCTAGCGGATCTACTCCTTCAGGCGAATCGCCGGCTGTTTTTTCCTTCAATTCATTTAAAACGTGACTGGCAGTCTCCAGTGAAGCAACAACAGGAAAAATGTATTGTTCAAGGTTTCTTGCCAACCTTATCCTGCTGCTAAGAACGATATCTGAATCAGGGCCTTCTTCTGTCATCCACGGACTGATCGCATCCGTAACAAAACGTTCCAGGGACATTATTCCTCTCCCCCTTTTTCAGAACGGCTCTCCAATGCACGAATCTTGTCTCGAACCTCAGCAGCACGCTCAAATTCCTGCTCTGTTATTAATTCTTGCAATTCATCCTTCAATGTTTTAATTTTTCTTTTTAGTTCTATTTCACTTCCTGCACGCTTTGGTATTTTTCCAGCATGGGTTGTGTTGCCTCCATGGACCCTTTTCAAAATCGGGTCCAGCTTTTGGTTAAATGTATTGTAGCATTCAGAACAACCGAACCTGCCTATCTTAGTAAACCTCTCATAAGTCATTCCGCATTTCGGGCACTGAAGCCCACCGGGATTATAGAAAGGATGCCCTGTACTTTCTTCTAAAGGCTTTTCATAATTTAACAAGCCAGACAACAGGTTATGGATTGAGAAACTATTAGTGCCAGGGAAAAATTCTCCTTTATCTTTTGCACATACCTCACAAATATGGATCTCGTTCTTTTCGCCATTTATTATTTTAGTAAAGTGGAGCGTTGCCGGCCTTTGATGGCATTCCTGGCATTCCATTTGGTCATTCCTCCTTACTCCCTCACTAATAGGTATCCTTACAACAATCTATTTCTTATATTTCAAAGAGGTGAGCATTGCTTTCAGCATATTTGCCCGAAGCTCATCTCGTAAAGGCAAATCAATAGTAATAATAGTGCGATCAATTACGCTTAACATTAACGTCGCTTCCCTTTTAGAAATCACTTCTTCTTCGAATAAACGCTTGATAATATTTTCAGCGACCGATTGGCTTATTTTAGAACGGATATGGGAAAGCATTTCATCGATCAGGTGGGCGTGAGAATCAGCTTTAACTTTTACAATTCTGATATAGCCCCCTCCTCCCCTTTTACTTTCCACAACATATCCCTTTTCAATCGTAAAACGAGTATTGATTACATAGTTGATTTGTGAGGGTACACACTGAAATCTTTCAGCTACTTCACTTCGCTTGATTTCTACTGTATCTCTTCCTTCAATCGTTAAAATCTGTTTTAAGTACGCTTCGATTACATCGGAAATATTTCTCAATCCCTCTCCCCTCCTCTCCAACCTCTTCTGACTTTGACTATCTTTGACTTTATGAATATTATAAAACGGAATGAAGGGAGAATGCAACAACATTGCAGCGCATTCTCCTTAAACCATTGTTACCAAATTCTTAATTTTCATTCCCTCGCTTCGATTCTTTTCACATCTTGTATTTCTTTTAGTTCTTCAAGAACAAGTGGCATTGAGACAGCTTCAGGTATTTTTACAAGCAAAGAGAATTTTCTCATATTTTCATCTTTCTTTTCTTCTTCATCTATGTTCATTTGGCTCACCTTAAGGCCTTTTTCTTCAACTTTATCGATTATTCTGCTTAATGAAGTTTTTTTATTTACATATAAATAAATCCATTGCTGTTGATTCGATTTAAAAAGCGTACCCTCGATCTTATTTAAGAAGACAAGGCTTAATATGACAATAACGGTAGTTAAAACTGCTTCAGCATACATGCCGGCTCCGACCACCAGCCCGATCCCCGCAACAATCCAAATGGATGCTGCAGTTGTCAATCCTCTTACAGTCCCTCCGTTTACCAGAATAGTTCCTGCTCCCAAAAATCCGATTCCACTTACCACATACGATGGAATACGAGCCGGATCAAACCGGACATTGGCATGTTCTTCACTATATGTAATGAAGCCATATAAGGAAAGTAACATCATCAAACATGACCCAACACCAACCAATATGTGGGTTCTGAATCCTGCCGGATGCTTTTTTACTTCTCTCTCTAATCCGATGATGCCGCTAAGAATCGCAGCAATGAATATTCTTAAAGTCATTATTAAGAAATCATCGTGGAATAATTGCATCAAGAAATTCAAAAGCTTACTCCCTCCATTTCCTACTTTTATACCCCATTTGCCTGGTTGCATAACTTGTTATTTACTATTATTTTTATGATAAATTACAGTATAGATGAAAGTTATATTTTAGCAAAGTGAAAGCGTGGTAATTTTGGAAATGTCTTGGAGGCTCGGATTGCAACTTTAACTACAGATCGGTGGTTTGAGGTGCAAGGAGTGGCAGTATTGGAAGTGATTGGGAAAGTGGAATTGCGGAGGGAGAGGATCAGCCGGAAACCCTGCGAAAGAGGTCATATGGTTCGCTATTTTGGTATTTTGGAGCAGTTTTAAGAATTATAGGACATCTGTTCCTCTATTTGCTGAAATTGGAATGGGAACGGGGGAAATTGAGGCAAATAGCGGAACAGATGACCTCAAATAACTTCTCCCTCAGCTGTTCTTACATTCGCCCGGCGATATCCTACTCTTACAGGGGGAGATTCCCCAATCGGAACCCCTCTTTTAGATGAAATAAGGGATCAGATGACCTATAATGTTTGGCCATACAAAAAAAGAACACCGGACGTGCGGCTTTCCCGCATCCGGCTTTCTTTTCGTTAGTTCCCCATAACCAGGAGTGAGAAGGCTGATTTCACTCACTAACTAGGAACGATTGGTGAGAAGGTCTACCAACGCCATCCTGACCCTAATCACGTCAGTGAGTCCTGTAGGTCTTTTCCCTTTTATTGTTTTCCCACAGAATATGCAAAAACGCATAGGTTTCCTCGTTTTTAGGGCGAGTCACCCAGCACTGCCGCCACCTCTGGTTCACACATTGTTCCGGGCTGGACTTTGCCTGCAGGCCTTTCAGATTCTTTTTCGCAAAAGACACCCTGCCAGTCCTTCTCCATTGGAGCGAGGACTTCTACTTCGGCTACAGCACTATAAAGGGTAAAGTTACTGAGTGGATTTAAACCACTTAGACTGTGTGACTGCGGGGCACACCAAAAAAAGAACAGCTCCCTCAGCTGTTCTTTCCTTAATGCCCGGCGACGTCCTACTCTTACAGGGGGAGATCCCCCAATTACCATCGGCGCTGAAGAGCTTAACTTCCGTGTTCGGCATGGGAACGGGTGTGGCCTCTTCGCCATCATTACCGGACT
>NZ_SWLG01000021.1 GCF_005747095.1 Exobacillus caeni
AATTATACAGAAAAAGGACGGTTCTTTTATGTTTTCAGCGAAAAAAGAAGGGGCGACCTTCAAAAGGATACTTTATCCTTTTGGGTCAGCCCCTTTTTAAAGTTTTTGTAAATTTCACATGTTCCTATTAATTAGTAATACACTGTTTTGTCCCGACCGAAGGGTTTTCCTACTAAAAATTTATTTTGCGTAATTATATTCTTTGCTCAATAGAGAATAGACGATTGTGTCATGGAAGCTTTCTCCATCAAAGTCCGTTTGTCTTAGTTGACCTTCCTTTTTAAATCCATACTTTTCTAATATTTTTTGAGAAGCAATATTTTCCGCAAATATATCACCTACAACCCGGTTTAAGTGAAGTTTTCTAAAACAAAAAGATAGGATTCCTGGAAATAATTCAGACATCACATCTTGATTATGCCATTGCTTTTTTAAGATTACGCCCATCTCAGTTTTCTTATGCCATAAGTTCAGTTTATGAAGGCGAAAAAGACCTATTACTTCGTTAGACAACTTGTGAACGATGAACCAGGCGATTTCTTTGTTTTCTTTATAGTTAGTTTTCTTTTTTTCTATCATAACAGTTACATCCTGTATCGTTTCAACCGGGTGAGGTGAAATGAATTTCATTGTTTCTTTGTCGGATAAAAAGGCAAACAAATCTTTTGCATTAGTCGGTGTAGGTTCAAGTAATCTGTAATTAGCAGTTTCTATTAAAGGATAGTTTTCGAAAGACTCGATCAGTGACATATGCTTCCTCCTTGTAATTACATCAATATCTAGTGCTATTTTACATTGTTTTTTTATGTTAACGCACATTCCTGCTTTTCTCCGTTAATTATTTATGCCATAATTACATATGGAACTTTGCACATATTTGCAGAGGAGGATTTTATAATGGACCGAAATTTGAGATTTATATTGATCACTTTCTTACTTGGAGTTTTTCTTGGGGCGTTGGATTCTGGTATTATATCTCCAGCTTTAACAACATTGATCGAGGAGTTAAACATTGGATTGAAATGGTCCGTATGGGTAATTACAATCTATACCCTTGTCTATGCAGTAAGCATGCCGATTGTTGGAAAGCTTTCAGACATTTACGGCAGAAAAAAGATTTTCTTGATTGGTATTAGTTTATTTGGTATTGGTTCACTAATCTCTGGATTCAGCAATTCTTTAGGTATGCTGTTAACAGGACGCGCTGTACAGGCCCTGGGTAGCGGGGGAATAATTCCGATCGCTAATGCTGTAATCGGGAACAGCTTCCCGAAAGAAAAAAGGGGAATGGCATTGGGGCTCGTCGGTGCCATGTTTGGAATCGCAACGATTCTTGGCCCGAATGCAGGCGGATTTTTTGTAGATCAGCTGAACTGGAGATGGATTTTTTGGGTGAATGTTCCCTTTGTCATTCTTATCCTAATTCTTGGTTTAAAGCTACCAAAAGAAGAAAACGAAGCGCATACATCGTCACTGGATATCAGTGGAGCAATTCTGCTTTCTGTTATCATTATCAATCTTTTATATGGGCTAACGAACATTGATACTGGAAATTTGTCAGCATCCTTGGCAAGTACTTCAGTCTGGCCATACTTAGCAGTAGGTTTGATCCTGGTTCTTCCATTGGTCTTGGTAGAAAAAAGGGCGGAGGATCCTATTTTAAAACTTAGTTATTTTCAAAATCGGAATATTGTCATTGCCTTAATTATCTCCATGATCACCGGAATCGGCATCATCAGTATGATTTTCATTCCATCTTTTTCAGAAATTTTATTAGCTTTAAAACAGGGAAGAGGCGGATATGTCATGACGATTCTTGCAGTGGCATCCGGCTTTGCCGCACCTATAGGAGGAATTTTGCTTGACAAGTGGGGTTCGAAACAGGTCGTGCTTACTGGATTTACTTTGAGTCTTTTAGGTTCTTTAACATTTGTTTATCTGGCAGAAGGTTGGTTCACTTTATCTCTTGGAATGATTTTAGCCGGGGTGGGGATCGGCTTTACGATGGGTACTCCGCTTAATTACATTATTCTTGAATTAACGCCTGAGTCAGAATCGAGCGTCGCGCTGTCTCTTGTCAGTCTGTTCCGTTCAATAGGCACATCGCTTGGTCCTATCATCCTGGTAGGTTTTATTGCTGCATCCACTCCAGCAAATGGCGGAGCGCATGGTAGCTTCACAGGTAAAGCTATTCCAGGCCCTGTCCGTGAGATGCTATTACAGGGTTATGCACATATGTATTTAGCAAGCAGTTTCATATTTTTACTTGGTCTATTGTTTGGTTTATTATTGAAATTGCCTGCTAGAGAAACAGAAAAAGTATTTTAAAAGCAAAAGGGCCCCGGAACATTCCGGTTGGCCCTTTTTAAACACTGCCAGAAATATTCCCTTCTGTAACATTTGGATTGGAAGTGTTAGAGTTACTTGCACCGTTGACAACGGTATGGAAATCTCCTGTGTTAAACGCACCCGATCCTGCAAAGGTTTTGCTTGTACTTTTTGGCGACGTATTAAAACTATCGCCGGTTACGAGAACTCCTTCGACTGAATTGATTTTAACAGGGCCTAAAATAATAGAGGGCATATTCTATTTCCTTTCATGATTCTAGTTTATATTCTATTGTATGTTTTGGAATGGAAGAAGATTGGACGAGTATAAGAGAGATAGTGAGAATCAGGAAAAATTTTTATATAAATTTAAAACAGGGCTAAAAAGCCATGCCGATGCTCCTATAATTTCTTTCTGGTTATTACAAGAAAAAAGGGATCTCCACCTTTGCCTGACAGGGGATGTTTCCCGGTCAGGCTACTTTGTAAGCTAGCAAATTTGATAAAATAGATACAGAAAAAATAACTAAAGACTTAAACAACTTAGGAAGCAGGACCACCAGATTGTTACATAGTAAATCTGATTACTAAAGTATCATATCTGAAAAACAGTGTTTTTAATAAGGAATAGAAATGGGGGCAAGAAAATTGGCTTTTTATTCTGATCTTAGAGGAAAGACGGCATTAATAACAGGAGTTGGCCGCCAAAAAGGAATTGGTGCAGCTATATGCTATAAACTTGCAGAAGCAGGTACAGATATTTTTTTCACCTACTTGACCAGGTATGACCACTCGATGGAATGGAATGTTGATGATAGGGAGCCTGAGGAAATCAAGCGGGCAATTAAAAAATATGGTGTTCGTTGTTTTTCGATGGAAGCTGATTTAGCTGAGGATACTGCACCTTCGTCAATCCTGGATATGGCAGAAGAGGAACTGGGGCCAGTTTCCATTCTTGTAAATAACGCAGCATACAGCACCGGCAATAATGTTGAGAATTTAGATTTTAAAGAGCTTGATGCTCATTATGCGGTTAATGTACGGGGAACGATTATGTTAAGTCTTGAATTCGTCCGTCGATTTGAAAAAGCAGCGGCTGTACAAGGAAGAATTATCAATTTGACTTCAGGGCAGTCCAGAGGCCCAATGCCAGCGGAGCTTGCTTATGCAGCCACTAAAGGAGCGGTCGAGGCATTCACAACATCGCTTTCAGCTGGAGTAGCATCAAAAGGAATTACTGTTAATGCTGTTAACCCTGGACCTACCGATACTGGATGGATGGCCGAACCGATCAAACAACAACTTATCTCAAAGTTCCCGTTAGGTAGAACGGGACAGCCAGAGGATGCAGCCCGATTAATACGATTTCTAGCTAGTGAAGAAGCAGAATGGATCACCGGACAGATCATCCATTCCGAAGGCGGCTTTGTGAGAGAGTGAACAAGGGGGTCTGGCCCCCGCAAAATTGTGGATAACATAAATCCCCTCTACCAATAAAACATCCCGATCGAGGGATGTTTTATTGGTATTTGCTTTATTATTGGCCGAAGCGATTAAGAACTTCATAGAAGTTTTTAAGAAACTCAAAGAATTTTTTTTCAGTTGGTGCAAGTTCACGATTAGTTGGTATAATGATTCCCACCGACCTTGTGACATTCGGTTCAAGAATTTCCTTTTTTACTGCTTCAGGTGGAATATTGTCCACGAGTGTTATTTCAGGGAGCAGGCTGACGCCAAGTCCAGCAGAGACAAGCCCTTTAATTGTGTCGACATCCTCTCCTTCGAATGCGACCCTGGGTTTGAATCCGACTTGCTGGCAGGCATTTACTACAAGGTTACGAAGCGAATACCCCGGCCTAAAAATAACAAACTGGTCATTTTTCAGCTGCCCTAACCTTATGGCAGGTTCCTCTGCGAGTTCGTGGGAGCGGGGGAGTAAGCCCATCATTTTTTCGGTAAATAAGATATTCCCTTTTATTTCTGTTCTTGCTGTTGGTACAGGGGATACAAATGCGAGATCGATTTCTCCTTTTACAACAGCATCTGTTAAATCTTTCACAGATCCCTGCCTGAGCTGAAAACCGATACTTGGATGTTCATTCCTGAACGCCGATATCACAGTTGGTAACGTCTTTGCTGCAAGGCTGTTTGGAAAGCCGATTCGAATTGTACCTGTTTCCGGATTGAGAAATTCATATACTTCTTGCTTCGCTTTGTCAATTTCCGCCATTGCGACTTGTACGTGTTCCATGAAGATTCTTGCCACTGGTGTTAATCGGACATTTCGTCCTTCCCTAACAAAAAGCTGAACCCCAAGCTCTGATTCCAAATTGGCGATTTGCCTGCTGATTGCCGATTGGGCTACATGAAGTTCATGAGCAGCCTCAGTAACATGCTCCCGTTTTGCTACCTCTAGGAAATATTGAATCTGTCTTAGTTCCATATATATCTCACCTTCAACTCTATATATATCAAAATTAGATTGATTTAATCTAAATTATATATTGAAAGCATCAGTTTGAAAACTGTACAATTGAAATAGAATATTTAAACAATTCGTATAAATTGCCTGATATACAATTACGTAAGTAAAATCTATCTTCAGGCATTCATTATAACATTTAGGAAAAGAAATAATATTCATTTGATTGAATATTAACTTATTTTCTTTTTTGTTTATATAAAAAGATCTACTACAGAGAAACCAAAAAATGTGGATAGTGAGGGGTGACCGAATGATAAAGAAAGAATTCCCGGTAAAACAAGGATTATATGACCCGATTAACGAACATGACGCGTGTGGAATTGGTCTTTATGCCAATATTAAAGGAAATTCCTCTCATGAAACGGTTGAAAACGGACTGGAGATGCTTCGTAACATGGAACACCGTGGCGGTCAGGGGAGTGATCCAGATACTGGTGATGGAGCAGGAATCATGCTTCAGATACCGCATGAATATTTTAAACAAAAATGTGACTTCGCTCTACCGGCTTCCCAGGAATATGGAATTGGGATGCTTTTTTTACCTGTTGAAGATTCCAAAAGACGTTATTGTGAACATATCGTGGAAGAAACCATTCAAAATGAAGGCCTTCAGCTTTTAGGATGGAGGGACGTGCCGGTTAATCCAACTGTGATTGGGGAATCAGCTCAGATCACACAACCTTTCATTCGCCAGGTCTTTATTGGAAAAGAAAATAGCACTTCAATAGACGAGTTTGAAAGAAAGTTATATTTAGTAAGAAAAATCAGTGAAAAACGAGTTGCTGAAACGGAAGAAATCGGAACGGCGACATTCTATTTTGCAAGCTTATCAAATCAAACCATTGTATATAAAGGGATGGTAACACCCGAGCAGGTCGACGACTTTTATTTAGACCTATCAGACCCAAACTTCAAATCTGCGTTTGCTCTTGTCCATTCTCGTTTTAGTACGAACACCTTCCCGAGTTGGGAAAGAGCGCATCCGAACCGTTTCCTCATTCATAACGGAGAAATAAACACGCTTCGTGGAAACGTTAACTGGATGCTTTCCAGGGAAAAAATGATTTCTTCAGAGTTGTTTGGTGATGATATTTCAAAAATAACTCCAATTGTAAATTCAGACGGAAGCGATTCTTCCATGCTTGATAATGCACTGGAATTCTTGACAATGGCTGGCTATTCCCTTCCTCATGCAGCCATGATGATGATCCCGGAGGCATGGGATAAAGACGATACAATGACAGACCCCAAGAAAGCATTTTATGAATATCATAGTTGTTTGATGGAACCGTGGGACGGTCCTACTTCTATTGTTTTCACGGATGGCAGAAAGATTGGAGCTATGTTGGATAGAAACGGCCTGCGTCCAGCTAGATACTATGTGACATCGGATGATCATATCATTTACGCTTCAGAAGCCGGTGTATTGGAAGTTCCAGAAGAAAACATTATCGAAAAAGGACGATTAGCTCCAGGGAAAATGCTCTTTATTGATCTTGAACAAGGACGGATCGTGCCTGATGATGAAGTGAAGGAGCAGGTTGCTACAGAAAAGCCGTATCGTGATTGGCTTGAAGAGAACCTTATCCAATTGAACGAGATTGAAGAAATTGATCAGGCTGAAATTATGAAAGAAGAAAGGCAACTTTTTAAAAAGCAAGTTGCTTACGGGTACACCTACGAAGAATTAACAAAAAACATTGCGCCAATGGTGACAGAAGGAAAAGATCCTGTTGGTTCGATGGGGAACGATGTACCGCTTGCCGTTCTATCAAATCGCCCACAACTTTTGTTTAATTATTTTAAGCAGCTTTTTGCACAGGTTACCAATCCGCCGATCGATGCGATACGTGAGGAATCGGTAACTTCAACAATGACATTACTTGGTGCTGAACACAATCTGTTGAATCCTGGTCCAGAACACAGCAGAAGGATACGACTGGAAACACCGATTATTTCCAATACGGAACTTGCGGGTATTAAATCTCTTCCTTTAAAAGCGTTTCAAACAAAAACACTGCCTATCCTTTTTGACGCTGCTAAAGGTGAAACTGAGCTAGAAATTGCACTGCATAAGTTGTTTAAGAAAGCGGATCAGGCAATCGAAGCTGGAAATAAGTTGTTGGTTTTATCTGATCGTGAAATGGATGAGCAGTACGCAAGCATCCCTGTATTACTGGCTGTCAGCGGCCTCCATCATCATCTAGTTAATAATGGTTCCCGTTCAAAAGTGAGCATTATAGTAGAAACGGGTGAAGCAAGGGATGTACATCATTTTGCTATGCTGATCGGCTATGGTGCAGATGCCATCAATCCTTATTTAGGAATTGCGACAATTAATGAAATGATAAAACAAGAATTGATTCCAGAGATGCCACTCGAAACTGCTGTACGTAAATATATTGCTGCAGCTACCAACGGAATCGTTAAAGTATTATCCAAGATGGGTATCTCTACTATTCAGAGTTATCGTGGAGCCCAGATATTTGAAGCGATTGGTGTTGATCAGTCTGTTATCGATAAATATTTTACAAGAACATCAAGCCAAATCGGTGGTATAAAATTAGACACAATTGCAAAAGAAACCCTCTTGCGTCATAAACAAGGTTTTAATGACCATCAGTATAAGGACCATGTCCTGGATGCCGGTGGTGAACTTCAGTGGAGAAGTAACGGGGAATACCATGCGTTCAATCCGAAGACAATCCACACACTCCAACACGCTGCACGACGCAATGATTATAGTTTGTATAAGAGATACAGTGAAATGGCAAATACAGAACAACTTGCCTTTATAAGAAATGCTTTTGAATTTAAAAAAGACCGTGAGCCAGTTTCGATCGATGAAGTAGAATCAGTTGAATCGATTCTTAAAAGGTTTAAGACTGGAGCGATGTCTTATGGAGCATTGAGTGAAGAAGCACATGAAACACTCGCTATTGCCATGAACCGTATTGGCGGAAAAAGTAACAGTGGAGAAGGCGGCGAAGATCCAGGTCGATTTACTCCTGATGAAAACGGAGACCTCCGCAGAAGTGCGATAAAACAGGTTGCATCTGGAAGATTTGGCGTTTCGAGCCACTACTTGACCAATGCAGACGAAATACAAATAAAAATGGCTCAGGGTGCAAAACCCGGTGAAGGCGGTCAACTTCCGGGTAAAAAGGTTTACCCATGGATTGCTGAAGTGCGTGGTTCTACACCTGGTGTTGGATTGATTTCACCACCTCCACACCATGACATTTATTCAATCGAAGATCTTGCACAATTGATCCATGATCTTAAAAACGCAAATCCATCAGCAAAGATAAGTGTAAAGCTGGTTGCGAAAGCTGGTGTTGGCACGATCGCTGCAGGAGTAGCAAAAGGCCTTGCTGATAAAATCCTTATCAGCGGATATGAGGGTGGAACAGGAGCCGCTGCAAGAACAAGTATTAAACACGCTGGTCTTCCATGGGAGCTTGGGCTTGCTGAAACGCATCAAACCTTGCTGCTAAACGACTTGCGCGACCGCGTGATGATTGAGGCTGATGGCAAGTTAATGACAGGGCGCGATGTCATCATGGCTTCATTACTTGGAGCCGAAGAATTCGGTTTCTCTACAGCACCCCTTGTAGTTCTTGGATGCGTTCTGATGAGAGCTTGCCACCTTGATACATGCCCTGTTGGAATTGCAACACAAAATCCGGAACTGAGAAAAAAATACATCGGCGACCCTCAACATGTTGTCAACTATTTAACTTTTATCGCTCAAGAAGTAAGAGAGTTAATGGCAGAACTAGGATTTAAAACGATCAATGAAATGGTTGGAAGAACAGATATATTAGAGGTAAGCGAAAGAACTAAAACACACTGGAAGGCAAAGGATCTTGACCTTTCATCTCTTCTTTATCAGCCAAAACTTCCGGAAAATGTTGGAAGATACTGTACGAAGGAACAGGACCATAAGCTTGACCAGTCTTTAGATATGAAAGCATTATTACCATACTCCCGTCCAGCGCTTGAGGAACAAAAAGCAGTCAAGGGATCTTTCAAAATTTCAAATACGAATCGCGTTACTGGAACAATACTTGGTCATGAAATTACGAAGAGATACGGTGCGGAAGGACTTCCTGAAGACACGATTAACTTTGAATTCAAAGGGTCTGCTGGCCAGAGCTTCGGTGCCTTTGTCCCTAAAGGAGTTACCTTAAACCTGAAAGGCGATGCCAACGATTATGTCGGAAAAGGATTGTCAGGAGGCAAGATTATCGTCCAGCCTTCTGAGGGAACTTCCATCGTTCCTGAACAGAGTACGATCATAGGTAATGTTTCCTTTTTCGGTTCAACATCAGGTGAAGCATACATTCGCGGCCTTGCCGGAGAAAGATTCTGTGTCCGAAATAGTGGTGTCAAGGCAGTAGTCGAAGGGATCGGCGATAACGGTTGTGAATATATGACTGGCGGCCGGGCAATTATCCTTGGCAATGTTGGAAAGAACTTTGCTGCAGGTATGTCTGGTGGTATTGCATACGTCCTTGCTGAAAGTCCTGAACAGTTTAAACAAAGCTGTAATAAAGAAATGATTGCATTCGAACCATTGGATAATTATGAAGAAATCGTTGAAGTGAAGAAAATGATTCAAAAACACGCAGATTATACAAACAGCCTAAAGGCAAATTATATACTTCATAACTGGAATGATATCGTACCGCAATTTGTAAAGGTCATTCCAAAAGAGTTTAGAAGAGTCAAAGAATCCATCGATAAGATGGAACAGCAAGGATATCGTCCTGAAGAAGCAGCGATGCATGTATTCCAGCAAAACAAAAAAGAAAATTTACAAACAACTAAATCGAGTAATCTTGAGCCAGTATAAAAGGAGGTAGGTTATGGGAAAGACAACAGGATTTATGGACTATGAACGTGAAGTGGCAGAAGAGCGAAATCCCAAAACTCGCCTTAAAGATTGGGAAGAATACCAAATTCCAATGAAAGAAGAAAAACTGCAAAAACAGGGGGCTCGCTGCATGGATTGCGGCACCCCGTTTTGCCACACTGGAATCGATGTAAACGGTAGCCCGTCAGGATGCCCGTTATATAATCTTATTCCCGAATGGAATCACCTTGTTTACATGGGAAAATGGAAAGAAGCGCTTGATCGTTTAGTGAAGACAAATAACTTTCCTGAATTCACTGGAAGAGTTTGTCCTGCTCCGTGTGAAGGGTCTTGTACAGTAGCGATCAGTGACCCTGCTGTAGCGATCAAAAGTATTGAAAAAGCGATCATTGATAAAGGGTTTGAAGAAGGATGGATTGTTCCGAATCCGCCTGAAAAAAGAACCGGGAAAAAGGTTGCTGTTATCGGATCAGGGCCAGCGGGACTCGCCGCAGCTGATCAACTGAATAAGGCAGGCCATGAAGTAACAGTTTATGAAAAAGCAGATCGTATCGGCGGACTTTTAATGTATGGAATTCCAAACATGAAACTGGAAAAACGAATTGTTGAACGGCGCATCAACCTGCTTAAGAAAGAAGGAATTACCTTTGTTCCAAACACGGAAGTTGGAAAAGACATTACACAGGATGAGCTGAAAGAAAAATTTGATGCAACTATCCTTTGTACCGGCGCACAAAAACAGCGTGACTTGCCAATGAAGGGCAGAAATCTGAATGGTATCCATATCGCGATGGAATACCTTACTAAAAATACAAAGAGCCTGTTAGACTCTAATCTGGAAAACGGAGAATATATTTCTGCAGAAGGTAAAAATGTCATTGTTATAGGCGGAGGAGATACTGGCGCAGACTGTGTTGCAACTGCATTACGCCATAAGTGTAAATCTATACACCAATTTGGTAAACACCCGCAGCTTCCTTATGAAAGAAACGAACAAAACATGTGGCCAGAATTTCCTCGGGTGTTTACATTGGATTATGCATATGAAGAAGCGACCGTTAGTCTTGGGAAAGATCCGCGTGAGTACTCTATTATGACAAAGAAATTTGTTGGTGATGAAAATGGCCAGGTAAAAGAACTTCATACAGTTCAAATCGAAAAATATACAGATGACAACGGGAATGTCTTTACAAAAGAAATACCCGGAACAGAGAAGGTTTGGCCAGTTGATCTTGTTCTAATCGCGATCGGTTTTACCGGTCCAGAACAAGAAGTTGTCGAGCACTTTAGCCTGGAGCAGGATGAAAGAAATAACGTTAAAGCTGAATTCGATAAGTACACTACAAATGTAGAAGGCGTATTTGCTGCCGGAGATGTTCGAAGAGGTCAAAGCTTGATTGTCTGGGCGATCAATGAAGGCCGTGGAGCAGCAAGAGAAGTAGATCGTTTTTTGATGGGTGAAACAGTCCTTCCATAAAAGGAAAGAGGTTCAGAGATATTCTCTGGACCTCTATTTTGTGTATGAATTTTTTTTTCGGCCGCGTAAAATGTTTCCTGTCCATCCTTTTTTATGGAGCCAGCCAAAAATAATTCCAGAACTTGTTACGATAGTAATTAAAGCAAATAAGTAACCCCACTTCCAATCGAGTTCCGGCATGTATTTAAAGTTCATTCCCCATAACGCTCCTAAAGCGGATATAGGGGTTATCAATACAGTGAAAACTGTCAGGGTTTTCATAATCTCGTTACCACGATATGAGACTAATCCATTATTCAAGTCTCTAAGAGTATCAAGGTCTTTTTCATAGTTTTTGTTCAAAAGATCGAGCCGTTGTATCCTTTTTTGAATATACTTAAATTCCTGTGTGTCATCTATTTGATCTAGAAACGCTTCCTGCAGAGCAATCTGCAAATCTTTTAAAGCTGCATTTAAATCATCCCATTTAAGCAGTTTAAAACGAAACTTATAGATTTGGTCAAGATGATTTGCACGTTTGTTTTGACTAATTTTTTCATGCATTAGCTTAATATGTTCCCCTGTCGGATGCAACTCGATTAAAAAGCTGTTTAATATCTCACCAATAATTCGCAAGAAACCTTTTGGTGCGGTATCAGTAAAGTCCATTTCTTTAATCATTGATTTCTTATCGATTGTTTTTACCTTTGAAAAATCCATACCTACTGTTATGAGCAGGTTATTTTCAATATAAACATAAACAATGTTGTTTTTTTCCTTATCTGCGTAATTTATATGCAAAGAGCCATACATAACTGCATTTCTCTGTCCCGGAAAGTCGACATGGGAAACGATTTCCCTTTGGTTCTGTACTTTTTTTATCCATTCCGGAACATTCTCTCTCATCAATAAATTTTTTTCCTGTTCAACCTGGTCAACATGATCAAAATCATACCATTCCCAGTGAGTAAAGTTATATCTCATCATATACTAACGCTCCTTAAAACTTTTAACTGTTAGTACTTTTTTCCCTGACATGAATAAAAGCAAACTTTCTTTCTATAAATAGAAGTTTTTCCGTTTCTGTAACTCCGAATTATTCTGATACCGGCCAGTTTAAAGGACGGCTCTGATGCTTTTTAAAGATAAATATATGTTTAATCTCTCCTAATACTTAATAGAAAGCAAACTGTTTTAACAATCCTCATTTCTTTAGTATTCTGAAAGGGTAATAAGATTTCTAATATCGGGAGGTTAGATGATGGAAAATATTACGCTTCAGATTGAAGGAATGACGTGCGGACATTGTAAGCAAGCTGTAACCAACTCATTACAGGAATTAAACGGAGTTGAAAATGTCCAAGTGAATCTTGAGCAAAACAACGCAGAGGTTACTTATAATCCGAATCAAGTTTCACTAGAACAGATGAAAGAAGCTGTTGAAGAACAGGGATATGATGTTAAAAATTAGGATATTATAGTGAATGAGAAAATAGTAAGAGGCCGGGATTAAAATCGGTCTCTTTTTTTTATTTAATATTTCACAATCTATTCTTAAGTTCTGCACGATTTCTCGAAAAAAAAGGATTACCTTAAAGATAGAAAAAGAAAGGGAGTTGATCAAATGAAAAAGAATATGATCGTTATTTTAGCAACATTATTGTTTGTGATAGGTCCAGGGAATGCAGCCCTTGCACATGGTAATCCAGGAAACAATAACGTTAATTTTGGTCAAGCTCAAAAGTATATGCAAGAAATGCACCCTGGGATGACAAAACAGGAAGTAAAGGAAATGTACAACACTTGCCACGGGACTAATGGAGCGGCACCAAGCAATAATTTTCAAGAAATGGGCGAGCACATGAACGGTGGGATGATGTACCAACAATAATTTTTAAGAGGTGATCAGCCATGATGGGTGGTTATGGCGGCATGATGGGCGGCTACGGAATGGGAATGGGATTTGGGCTCTTCGCCTGGTTGATTAACATTCTAGCAATAGGCGTTGTTGTTTATTTCGCAGTAAAACTTGCAATGAAAAATTAATGGTATACCCGAAAAAAGAGTTGATTCTATCAACTCTTTTTTCAACTGGATTAAAGGTGGCGAAGTTATATTCGAATAACCATATAATCGCCATTGGTTAATTTAACAACATCGGCTTTCAGCCCCTTGGCGATATCCCTTGTCATTGTCTTAAGGTCTTTTTCATTTTCTGCATAAAGGCATAGAACCCCTCCTGCAATTATTCTCTCTTTATTAAGAGTTAAATAAGCGAATATCTCATAAGAAGGTTTCGTTGACGCTTCTCTGCCCATTATTTTTTCCCTCCCATGTTTGTCTTCATAACAGAATGTGATTTTTTCACACTTTCAAGAAGCGGGCATTTCTTAACGACTTCAATCAAGGCATCCTGATCCTTTTTTAGAGGAACAAGAGCTATGACAACACGTCCTTTCTCATAATCCTTTCTGGTAAAATGATATCTTTTAACACCAAGTGCCCTTGTAGCTTCAAACAACGCTGCCTGTCTTTGTCCAAAATTATCCAGATTAATTCTGAAGTGGCTCTCTCTTGGATATATGACCACTGCCATACCTTCTTCACTTATAAGCTTTTCAGCGTTGTCGGTCCCAAGCAGGTTACTTACATAAATATCGTCAACAAACAATTCTGAGTCCTTAACCTCAACTGTTCCTGTTCTGACATCTGCAATGTCGCCAATTGTTTTTCCTTTTGAGAATCGAATTAGAAAATAAAGCGAGAAAAAACCTGCAGTAATTCCCAATAGAAGCGAAACCCATTTATTTATTGGGGTGAAGTTGGAAAGTATGTGAATGACTATTGATGTTAGCAAAGCAGTTACTAAAGCCATGTAATTTCTAGCTTCGAAGGTTTTAGCAATGCCGTCAATATAAGCACTTCCTCGATATGTATATTCTGTTTGCTCAAGACTTTCGAGACTTTCTTTTTCTGTTTTTCTTACATCCCGAAACTGCTGGATTGCAAGCGTAAGAAAAGTAACAGCAACAAAGTTTTTACTTAATAATGCCGGTAATGCAACCGCACCAAGAGAAGCTGCTACAAAGCCTGTAATCAAATGGATCATATAACCGTTTGGATAACTTGGGTATTGCCTGAAATCTTCTTTCAAGCTTATTCCTCTTGATACAAATCCCACAAATATCGAGGTAACGATAACCGTGATATCAAAAGAGCCCAGCATTATAACATCCCTCCGATGCCTTAGAAGTTTTAAGTGCTATAATGAGTTCGTAGTATGTTAAGGTTTCCTTAATTAGGAAAATCATTCATATTTAGCATCTGCACAGTTTCTTCAAAAATGTAAGATATAGTGATGAAGTCATAGTGTATCCAAAAAACTGGAGGACTTATGTTCAATAAAATCTCATTCAAACTGGGTGTACTGTTTTTGTCTATCTTTTTTGTTTTAGAGGGCATTCTTTTTGTCTTTCTCTATTCTGGCTTTTTATTTGAACGGATGCAGGCTGAGACAGATGCCTTGCTGTCAAGAGGCAACAGTCACAGGGATGTTCTAATTAATCATTTTGACAGGCCAACGATCGACCATGTAGCTTTAATGGAATCAGAAGCCGAAACAATGGTAGTTATTACAGATCAATCTAAAAATGTTCTTGCATATTCTAATCCTTTGAACTCAAAAATGACGGAGATCATTAATCAAGAACAGAACATAAATAAACAGGGATTGGTTGTGAAAGGTAACTGGGAGGCTGAACCTTATTTGGCTACCGTTTCACCTATTATTCAGGATCAAGGTGTTAAAGGCTATGTCTATATGTTTTTAGATACTAATTCTATAAGAGAAGTCAGGGATAACCTGGCGTACCAATTTCTCATTGTTGGTGCTTTAGCGATAATAATTTCATTGGTAACAGTCTTTTTTCTTTCTCGGTTCCTTGCTGATCCTCTCATCAAAATGAAAGAGGCAACGAAAAAGCTCAGTAGGGGAAAGCATGATGTGCAGCTAGCGAGTAACCGTAGCGACGAATTAGGAGAGCTGGCAAGATCTATTCAAACTTTGTCTGATGATTTATATCGATTGAAAAATGAAAGAACGGATTTTTTGGCGAGCATTTCCCATGAATTACGAACTCCGTTAACTTACTTAAAAGGCTATGCAGACATTGCCCAAAGGCCTTTGATTACGGCAGAAGAAAGAGGGAGATATCTATCGATCATCCAGGAAGAATCCGGTCATATCGCTAATCTCGTGAAAGACCTGTTTGAAATGGCAAAGATGGACCAGCATGGTTTCAAGATTGAAAAACAAGAGGTTAATCTATGTAGCCTTTTGCAGCTGGTGATTAGTAAAATCAAGCCAGCGTATGATGAAAAAGAGGTAAGATTACATGTAGAGTGCAAAGATTACTATAAGGTGAACGTAGACCCTGAAAGATTTGAGCAGGTCATTCTTAATTTACTGGACAATTCACTTCATTTTACTGCTCCATACAAGCGAGTAAAAGTTAACGTTGAAGAAAGGTCTGAAAATCTTAGCTTTTCAGTCATTGATGAAGGGGAAGGGATTCCTGAAAAAGACCTTCCATATATTTGGGACAGGCTTTATCGAGTGGATAAATCCAGAAGTAGAAAATATGGCGGATCTGGATTGGGGTTGTCCATAGCTAAAGAAATCGTTGAAAAGCATGGGGGAACAATAGAAGCAAAAAGCGAGATAGGATTAGGAACAGAGATTACAATCCTTCTTCCTGGAAAGGATGTTTCGATTGAAAAAGGTACTGATCGTCGACGATGAACAGCGGATGGTGGATTTAATATGTCTTTATTTAACTCCACACAATTATCGTTGTACAAAAGCATTGAGTGGAAAAAAAGCGATCGAAAGTATTGGGGATGAGTCTTTTGATATCGTTCTCCTCGATGTTATGATGCCGGAAATGGACGGCTGGCAGACATGTGAAAAAATACGGGAGATAAGCGATGTGCCGATCATTATGTTGACCGCAAGAGATCAAAAAGTCGATGTAGTGAAAGGGCTCAAGCTCGGAGCAGATGATTATATAACGAAGCCTTTTGATGAAGAAGTGCTGGTAGCCCGGATGGAAGCAGTAACCAGAAGAACAACAAAGGACCATTCTTCGAAAATCACAGTAAGTGGCCTTTTGTGGGATGGCGACCGGCATATTTTTGCATACCAAGATCAACACATTCCTCTGACACCGCTTGAATTTGAGATGATGGGCATTTTTATTAAAAATCCAAGGAAGGTTTTTAGCAGGGACCACTTAATACAAATTGTATGGGGACTCGACTCCGAAACGGAGGGAAGAACAATCGATTCTCATATCCGCAATATTCGAGAGAAATGCAGAACAGCCGGCTTTCAAATCGACCAGCATTTAAAAACGATCTGGGGAGTCGGATATAAATGGGAATAACGATCAAAGGAGCTAGAAGCAAATGAAAAGTAAAGTTTCACTAATGTTCTTAGCATTAAATTTATTTTTGGCTGCATGCCAGGCAGAGAATAACTCATCAGATAGCAGCTCAAATACTGGCGATACAGTTCAAAAAGAAAAAGAAAACAATCACACAGATAGTTCTCAAGAAAATGATAAAACAGACAATACCGAAGAGAATAAAGACGCAGGAATGGACATCTTCAAGGTAGCCGAAGATTCCTCCATCGATCACGTTCACGGCATCGGTTATGCAGGTGGAGACGAGGGCCTTTTTTTAGCGACACATAATGGACTCATGATCTACAGGGATGAAAAGTGGTATGAACAAACTGAAGAAAAGCACGACTACATGGGATTTTCTGCAACCGATAATGGGTTTTACAGCAGTGGCCACCCTGCTGAAGGTTCTGACTTAAAAAACCCTCTTGGGCTGATCAAAAGCACAGACAAAGGAAAGTCTTTTGAAAAGCTTGGATTTTATGGAGAATCTGACTTTCATTACATGGCAGTTGGCTATAACAGCCATGCCATTTACATTGTAAACCAGAAGGGGAATTCAAAACTGAAGCCAGGTGTTTACTTTTCCAATGATGATGGAGAAAACTGGAAGGAAGTCGGTTTCGGTGGCCTGCCTGACAAGGTAGGAGGAATTGTTGCCCATCCAGATAAGGAAGAGGTCGTTGCCGTCACTTCACCAGACGGAGTCTTTCTATCAACCAATAAAGGGAACGAGTTCAAGAAGATTGAAGGCTCAGTCGGTGCTTCTGCAGCAACGATGACAGAGAACGAAGTGGTGTATGCTGAAGCTGCTACCCAGCCAGACATTATAAAGCAGCCAGTTGAAGGCGGTGAAAAAACAACGATCAAGGGGCCGGATCTAGTAGAGGATGGCATTTTATACATTGCTGTAAACCCAAACAAAGAAGATGAACTCGCCGTCTTCACGATGAACAACAGTATTTATCTGACAAAAGACAATGGAGAGAACTGGAAAGGGTTAGCTAGTAAAGGAAAAATTAAGTAATAATACGATGAACTCCCCCTGGCATTGGGGAGTTCACTTTTTATTAAACATTTATGCACAGCTTCTTCAAATTTGTTCTTTATAATCGTTACAGTAATAGATTTTACTCAAGAAAGCAGATAATGAAAATCCGCTTCTTTTTTTGGTTGTTTTAATAGGGTCAGGGGTATTTAGGTAAGGGAAGAAAGGATGAGCATCTATGGTAAAAAAAATGCTGTTTCTAACCATTTTTGGACTAGTTTTCATTTTAACGGGATGTCAGGATAGTGTGAAAGAATTGATACCTGAGAAGGAAAATCAAAAGGGTAAGACGAGTATTACAGAGCTTGCCGATCATGTGAACAAAGAAAATGCGAAAGAATTCACAATCACGGCTCAAGAAGAAGAATGGCATCTTGATCAAAACACAACAATTAACGCCTGGACTTATAATGGAACCGTTCCAGGTGAAGAAATACGGGTGCAGCAAGGAGATTCGGTTCGTGTCACGTTAAACAATGAACTCGATGAACCGGTCACCATCCACTGGCACGGTGTTATGCTGTCAAATCCGATGGACGGTGTGCCAGGAGTTACGCAGAACGCTGTACAGCCAGGAAAAAGTTTCACCTATGAATTTGTAGCACAAGAAGCAGGAACCTACTGGTATCACTCGCACCAGCAGAGCTCAAAACAGGTTGATAAAGGACTGTACGGACCCTTCATCGTAGAAGAAAAACAAAAGTCTTATGATGCTGATAAAGTCCTTATCTTTGATGAATGGGCTTTGAACGATTCAGAAGGTGGAGGGATGATGGGCGGTAAGATGAAAGGAATGATGGATGGAGGAATGGGCGGCAGGGGAAACGGCGATATGGATACCCACATGATGTATAACACCCTGTCAGTTAACGGAAAAACCGGAAACAGCATCACTCCGATCCAGGTGAAGGAAAATGAAACGGTGAGGCTCCGAATGATTAACGCGGGCTATGCGAAAAGGACACTTTCATTCGACGGCCAGGAGTACAGAGTGGTTGGGAACGATGGAAAAGCAGTGAACAATGGTGATAAAACAAGTAAACTTCTAGAAATTGCTCCCGGAGAAAGAATCGATGTCGAGTTTAGTGCTACATCAAGTTCATGGACAATAGAAGAGGCGAATGATGATGGATCAGACCTATCGATCCCGATACAAACGAAAGGGAGTGCTGGAGGGGAAAACCGATCAGGTTCAGATTCTTCCGTTTTAGAATACACGGAATACGGAAGTATGACCCCGCTGTTCGATGATAATGTATCACCTGATGTGGAATATAACATGAACTTAGGGGTTAGCATGGGGATGATGCAGGGAGGAATGGCTTTTACCATCAATGATGAAACGTTTCCGGATACAGAAAACATCAACGTAGAAAAGGGAGACATCGTCAGAGTGAACATGACGAACGATAGCATGCTTGACCATCCGATGCATCTCCATGGCCACCACTTTCAAATCGTTTCAAAAAATGGAAAGAAATTAGATAAGCCTCTGGTAAAAGACTTGATCAATGTGAAGCCAGGAGAAAGCTATGAAATTATTTTCAAAGCAAATAATCCTGGGCACTGGTTGTTCCATTGTCATGACCTCGTTCATGCAAACAATGGAATGGTAACAATTGTGAAATATAACGGTGTATATTCTCCGTTTGCATTAGAAGGTAGATTTAATAACCAGCCTGAATAAGGAATAGTCAGAAGGCTTTCAATAAAATTGAAAACCTTCTGTTTTTATATACAAGTAATTAAAGTTCTCATTGATTATTTGATGGAACCTAGACAATCAACATAGCATACCTTTTACTGTAGTTTTAAAAGGAAGCAAAATGTAAGGGGAGATTTGTCAGATATGCAGATGGAAAATGTTCGTCCATATAACGGAAACGAAAACATGGTAATGGGAATGCAAAATGTAAGTCCGTATAAAGTTAACGAAAACATGGTAATGGGGATGATGGATCACAATATATTAGCAACGGTTCAACACTGTGAGGCTACCTGTGAGAATATGGTTACCCATATTCTTCGACAATGTCCGGATCTTAATCCAAGAAGAACACAGCTAGAATTATTGAATGACTGTAAAGATATTTGTACCATGATGGCGAAATTCCTTGCACGTGAAAGCATGTTTGCAAGACACATGGCACATCTTTGTGCGATGATATGTGAAACGTGCGGGAATGAATGTGCTAAGTTCCCTGACCAGCATTCACAAAATTGCGCTCGTGTTTGCTTGAATTGTGCCAGGACATGTGCGCAATTTGCAATGGCAAAATAAGAAAACGGAAAGAATTGGGATGCAGAAAACTTCCTTCTGGATCCCTCCATATTTTCAATTATTATGATTGAAAAAGGAGGAAAAAGCTATCTGAAGATAAAATGGTATTTATAATATCCAGCAGCCGTTCATAGAGGAATCCACAAAAACTTCCCGAACTAATAAATGTAAAGGAGGGAATATCATATGGAAAAACATAATGTACTCAAAGATGCGGAGCCATTTTACTTTGAAGGAAATCAGGTCGGCGTTCTGGTCCTACATGGCTTTACCGGTTCTACACAAAGCATGCGTTTCCTTGGAGAGGAAATCGCTTCAGAAGGTTACACTGTTTGCGGTCCCCGTTTAAAAGGGCACGGTACCCATTATGAAGATATGGAACGAAGTACATATGAGGAATGGATCAAATCAGTCGAAGAGGGATACAACTGGTTATTGGAGCGTTGTGATCAAGTTTTTATCACGGGTTTATCCATGGGCGGAACATTAACACTTTATCTGGCAGAAAACCATTCGGAAGTAAAAGGAATAATGCCGATTAACGCTGCAATCCACTTACCTGACTTAGAACAGATGAGAGGAAAAGAAGAACCGCGATTCCTGGATGCAATCGGGTCAGATATAAAAGCACCGGGAGTATCGGAACTTGCTTATGAAAAAACACCGACAAAATCAATACAGGAAATCTTGAAATTGATGGAAGTAACAAAGGAAAACCTATCCAAGATAGAAATGCCGGCGCTTATTTTCCGCTCTTCAGAAGACCATGTCGTTCCGCCAGAGAATTCCACTACAATACATAAAGGAATATCATCTGAAAGAAAAGAAATTGTAGATTTAAAAAACAGTTACCATGTCGCAACGCTTGATAATGATAAAGAATTGATAGCCAGCAGGTGCAAGGAATTTATTAAAAGCTTGATATAAGCTGAAATGGACTGACAAATCATTGCCAGTCCATTTTAATCCGGTTTTTTTCTTTTGCCTTGCTTTTAGTCTCTTGCAAATATCTAAAACAAGTAATCTCTACCAACATACACTTCCTATACAGTTGCTCGGTCACAAAACAAACTGTTATCTCCGGAGAATTTATCCGTATGGACCGTACAGTTCGTTTATCATGAATCGGCAGAGGGTAAAATTTGATTAGCAATAGTTTTAGGAGGCGATTTAGTTGGCAAAAGTAGCAGTTGAACAACCACTTACTGATGTGAAGCAAGGACTTGAAGAAAATGGATTCAAAGTAATGTTGTTTCAAGATGAAGAAAAAGTGCAAGGCTATGATTGCTGTGTAGTTAGAGATAGTGAAGATATTACAGCACAGGGACTGGATATGCCTATTGTGGATGCCAGAGGACGTTCCGTAAATGAGATTGTTTCAGAAGTAGAGGAACGATTGCAAAGAAGACAGGGGAACGATGTAAAGATTAACAATCACTCCACTATGAAGCAGGTTACAACTGGCATTTTGGCAGGAAGTATAGTTGGAGCTACTGCTGCATTGTTATATGCTCCAAAAACTGGTAAAGGGTTGCGAAGTGACATTGCTGAGAAAACGCAATCCGCAAGAGAAAAAACAATGCAATTGACAAACAGCGTAAAGGAAAAATCAAGTACGATCAAAGACTCTTTTTCAAACAAAACCAAACAGGCAAAGAACAAAGTGAGTGAAATGAAAGGCAGTAAAAACCACTCGTCAAGTAGTAGTGATGACGAATATGTTGTCAGTGAAGCGATTGTCGCCAATAATGGGGATGAAACAGTAATAGCTATAGAAGAAACTGAAATAGACCTTGATAACAATAGCAAGAAATAACTTTTTTATCATAATGGGGCTGACTCAAAAGCAAAGTGTCAGTCTCTTTTTTATTTACCGTAATGCAAAAGCAGAAATTACAACAAGCAAAAAAAGATCACCCCTTAAAGGTGATGGAAGAAAGAAGCTTTTTAGGATGATTTGTCGTTAGACTGAAGGAGCACAATCACCAGCATCGAGAAACTAATCATCAGTGACAGAGTTTCAAACACCGTTAACATTAGACCGCCTCCTTGTTTTATATTCTTTCCGTTTACAAGATTGTCCTATTCGGAAGTAGCCAAATTTTTTCAATCAGTCTTGTTCCAACATCCCTTTTCTATCAGGAAGGATTAGCTGTGCCAATGAAAGGCAATTTTTTGAAACTCCTCTCAAATATTAGAAGGTGTAATACTTTTAAGAAAAACGGGAAATAGTGTAGAAATCTTTATTTAAGGAGGGAGTATTTCTGAAAAGGCAAATAACTGTATTTATGGCTATCATTTTGTTTATTGGAGGCCTATATTATATTCTAGTTCCATCAAGTGCTCAATCTATGTTTGAAAGCACAATAGATAATATCGGATTAGCTGAAAAAGACGTTACATTCACCTCGATTGGAGATTCTTTATCTTTTGGGATTGGTGACACAGATGACCATGGCTATTTAGGAGACGTTAAAAAGCTGTACGAAAGCAAGTGCAATTTTAACGTGAACGTAGAAGATTATGGTGTTCCTGATGATACGAGCAGACAGCTTTTAGCAAGATTAGAAACAATAAATGTAAAAGAGGCGTTATCAGAAGCAAACATTATAATCGTTAACATAGGGACGAATGACTTTTTAAACAGTGTAGGAACAAGCCTTTTTAACTTAAACACGGAAAAGCTGCAATCCGGCAAAAAAATCTATCGCTCCAATTTAAAGAAAACAATCGCAAAGATTCGCCGGGAAAACAGGACAGCACCGATTTATTTTGTTGGTCTTTATAATCCGTATCCGGAAAAATTGGCAGACACTCGCCTATCCAGAGTAATAGCGGATTGGAACAACGAAATAAAAAGTCTTGCTTCTGAAAAAAAGAACATCAATTATATCGGTACACAGAAATTATTTAAAGGGAAAGAAAAAGCAACATACTTTTCCGATTCTCTCCATCCGAATGAACTAGGATATAAACTGGTCTCAAACAAAATCTTTTCGGAGATAAAAGAGAATGCATGTTTTAATAGTTCGACGGAAAAATAAAAAAGACGATATAAAGGAGGGAAACAATGGCTGATCGAGAGAAAAATAAGACGAACTTGACTTCGGCTGAAGTAAAAGAGTTATCAGGCGAATATGCAAACATGGATAATGCATTGCCAGCAGAGTTTTCAGAAGAACTCTCAGATGCAGGAGACAGAAACGCAGGAGCGGAAATGCAAGCAAAAAGAACTTGACAGAATGCACTCCCCCCTGGGCAAATAAGCCCAACGGGGGACTGCGTCATTCCTCCTAACTTTTTACATGTTTGAAGCAGAATATAGAAAGATTCTCAGACTGAAACAAGACTTTTACAAAAAGTTGTTTCAGTTTTTTTATTTACTGGTAAATACCTATTATAACGCTTATGAATTAAGAAACAGATAAACAAGTACATCAAGAGGGAGAGGAACAGTGAATGAAGGAATGGTTTCTAGAACAATCACCGATTATTC
Organism: Exobacillus caeni; assembly: GCF_005747095.1. Classification (GTDB taxonomy): domain Bacteria; phylum Bacillota; class Bacilli; order Bacillales; family Guptibacillaceae; genus Exobacillus; species Exobacillus caeni. Next base: position 23,439 of record NZ_SWLG01000021.1, read on the forward strand.
AAGCATTACTTGCAACTACATTTACATGGGGGGTAACTGCTCTTGGAGCTGCCTCCGTTTTCTTCGTTAAAAAGGTAAAAGAAAAATTAATGGATTTTATGTTAGGGTTTGCGGGAGGAGTAATGATCGCAGCTAGCTATTGGTCCCTATTGTCTCCCGCTATTGAAATGGCTCAAGATGATAATGTCCTTCCTGCATGGTTGGTTGCTGCAATCGGCTTTCTTCTCGGAGGTTTATTTATCTTTTTGCTTAATAAATACATGCCTCATACCCATCCTTCCGATAAAAATGGAAAGAAATCTGGCAAACAACGCAGCTTTTTGCTCGTGATGGCAATTACTCTTCACAATTTCCCTGAAGGATTGGCGGTAGGGGTTGCATTCGGAGCAGTCGCAGCAGGGTATGATACAGCATCACTAGCCGGAGCAATCGCTTTAGCGATCGGCATAGGGTTGCAAAACTTTCCAGAAGGTGTGGCTGTATCAATGCCACTTAGAAGGGATGGAATGTCCAGAACAAAAAGTTTCATGTATGGACAGTCTTCTGCACTTGTGGAACCTGTAGCAGGAGTAATCGGAGCTGCAGCTGTAGGCTTAATGAAGCCGATTCTTCCTTATGCTCTCGCGTTTGCTGCCGGGGCAATGATTTTCGTCGTGGCAGAAGAAGTTATTCCAGGTTCACAGGAGAACGGCAACAAAGATTTATCGGCAGTCAGCTTGATGATCGGTTTTACCATCATGATGACGTTAGATGTTGCTCTTGGTTAATATATAAAAATAAGTTAACAGATTACCGCTTCAATATGTTAAACTGTGACATATTGGTTAAAATGAGGGGAATATTATGAAAATTACACCATCACAACGAACCGAACAGTTTAAAAAAGGTGTTTTTAGTGAACTTGCTTCACTAAAACAGAAAAAAATGAATGAAGGCTTTGACGTTATTGATCTAAGCATCGGAAGCCCTGATCTCAGTCCTCCATCTTTTGTAATGGAAGCGATTGCTAAAGAAGCAATGGACTCTACACAATATGGGTACACGTTAACTGGTACACAAGAATTTCACGAGGCTGTCGCTTATTATTATAAAGAGAAATTTATGGTCGACTTATCCGAAGACGAGATCTTACAGGTGACCGGCTCACAGGATGGACTTACCCATTTACCTATGCTGTTAGCAAGCAATGGAGACTATATTCTGGCTCCAGATCCTGGTTACACCGCATATCAGGCAGGTGCGGCAATGGCTGAAGCAGAGTTGTACCCGATGCCACTTAAAGAGGAAAATAATTTCTTGCCAGATTTTACTGAGATTCCCGAGGAGGTTGCAGAAAGAGCAAAATTAATGATTTTAAACTTTCCTGGAAACCCTGTTCCTGCAATTGCGTCAGAGCGATTCTATAAGGAAGCGATCGATTTTGCAAAAAGATTTAATATTATAGTTATCTCGGATTTCGCATACTCGGAGCTCATTTACGATGGGATACGTCCAGTGAGCTTTATGGAGATAGAAGGAGCGAAGGAGGTTGGGGTAGAATTCAATTCTCTATCCAAAAGTTTTAATATGGCTGGATGCAGAATAGGTTATGTCGTTGGGAACCAGACTGTTATTAATCTTCTAAGAATCCTTAAATCAAATCTCGATTACGGAATTTTTTCTCCGATACAGAAAGCCGCTGTTACCGCTTTAAGGAACGGGAAAGATTTTACAGAACAATTGCGTGAAATTTATGTAAGCAGAAGAGATAAATTGATCGGAGGTTTACGAGGTATCGGCTGGAATGTTGAATCTCCTAAAGCAACCATGTTTATTTGGGCGAAGGTACCTGATGGTTGGAAATCGACTGAATTTGCCTATGTGTTAATCGAGCAGGCTGGAGTAGTTGTCACACCAGGAAGTGCTTTTGGCAAGTACGGTGAAGGTTATGTTCGAATAGCGCTCGTACAGCCTGAAAACAGATTGCTTGCTGCAGTTGAAAAGATAAGTAAAAGCGGAATTTTAAGAAACATAACTGATATTAACGGGCAGCCCATCTAGGGTTGCTTTTTATTTTTCAGTAAATTAACTGAAATATCAGAAGGTTTAGTTAATAATATTGTCGAATATGTATAGTGGCCCATCTCTAGGTACAAGGATTACTTTTTGTGAGCATTTTTTAATAAAAAGGAGGAGACAGAATGTATACGACGATCGGTACGTTGTTCGAGCAAACTGTACGAAAGTATCCCAGAAAAGAAGCACTGGTAGATGCCTCCCGGAAAAGGCGATGGACTTATAAACAATGGGAAGAAGACGCAAACCGACTGGCTAACGCGCTAACTGCAGCTGGGATTGAAAAAGGAGACATCGTTTCCACTTTTCTTTATAACTCTTCTGAACTTGCCATGACATTTATTGCGTGCGCTAAATTAGGCGCAGTGTTTAACCCGATTAATTTTAGGCTTAAATCCAATGAACTAACCTATATTTTGAATGATGCAAAACCAAAAGTATTTATTTTTGAGAAAGCTGTGGAGGAGCAGATTACTTCATTGCCTGAAAAGTATCCATCCACTTCCTTTTGGTCTACTGATAACGACTCCCTCCCTTTTGGCCACTTTTATTATGATTTAATTAACAATGCATCAACTTTACCACCACGTGTTCAAGTAAATGAAAATGATCTTTATGCGATTATGTATACAAGCGGTACAACGGGACGTCCAAAAGGAGTAATGCATAAGCACAGGGACATGGTAGAACAAAGCTTAATCTGTATAAATGCAATGAAGTTGACTCCTAACGACAGAGGCTTATCTGCAGCACCAATGTTCCATTGTGCAGAATTGCATTGCTGTTTTTTGCCGAGGATTCATATTGGCGCCTCAAACGTTATCCTTCACCATTTTGATCCGCAACTTATCTTGGAAACCATTCAAAACGAAAAAGTTACTGTGTTATTTGGCGCTCCAACGATGTGGAATATGATTCTGCAAGAAGATGTATCTTCCTATAAAATTGATCACCTTCGAAAAGGACTGTACGGTGCGGCTCCTATGGCACCTGCTCTAGTACGTGCAAGCAGAGAAAAATTAGGTATAGACTTAATTCAGGCTTATGGAATGACAGAAATGGGTCCGGCTGTCGCCTTTTTATATGAAGATGAACAGCTCACAAAGGCAGGTTCTTCAGGAAAAGCTTGCCTTAATCACGAGATAAAAATAGTCGCTCCGGGTGGTAACGGAAATCCTGATGAAGAACAGGTCCCCGGGCAGGTAGGAGAAATCATCGTGAAAGGGACATGCTTGATGTCCGGGTATTACAACCGTGAAACAGAAACGAAACAGGCGATAAAAGGTGACTGGTATTATTCTGGAGATCTCGGTTATATGGATGAAGAAGGATATCTTTACGTGGCAGATCGAGTCGATGACATGATCATAAGCGGGGGCGAAAACATCTATCCAAGGGAAGTGGAAGACCTCTTATATGAACATGAAGGCGTTTTAGATGTAGCGGTACTCGGCCAGCCTGATGAAAAATGGGGGGAACAGGTCGTTGCAGTTGTTGTTCCGAAAAATGATTCTATCACAAAAACGGAACTGGATTATTTTTGTAAAGACAGTCCGAGCCTCGCTGATTATAAACGGCCAAGGAAATATATTTTTGTGAATGAACTTCCAAGGAACGCCAGTGGTAAAATACAAAAGTTTAAAATAAGGGAAGATTTTTCAGATTCAAAAAGTGCAAATATATCTTGATATATAGTTTGAAAGCTTCCATCATGGAAGCTTTTTCTCTTTTCATGATTCTTTTCTGCATGTTATAAAAGTAGTAAGATAAAACAAAAAGAAAAGAGCTAAATATGATTATTACAACTGCAGGTCGAACTAAATCCCCATTAGTAAAGAAAGCGAACAGGCTTTCTGAATCATATAACTTTCCATATATAGAGAGAAACAAACTTTCATTGGCACAGTTGAAAGAGAAATATCATGATGATGTGTTAGTTGTAGGAAAGGAAAAAATCTTTCTGTTGTTGGAAAATGAAGAAGAGCCTGTCTTTTTTCATCCGAATTCTGCCATGTTTAGAGCGAAACGCTTTTTGAAAGGGGAGAAGGACCCTCTTGTTTCAATAGCTGGGCTTACAGAAGGTATGTCGTTCCTCGACTGTACACTGGGTCTGGCATCTGACTGTATTATCGCGAGTATGGCAGTTGGATTGTCCGGAAAAGTTACCGGAGTAGAAGGAAATAAGCTCTTATACCTGCTCGTAAAAGAAGGGCTTCAAACCTGGAACAGTGGAATAGATGAGATAGATTTGAGTATGCGCCAAGTTAAAGTTGATCTTAAAGATCATTATTCTTTTTTAATGGCATCCGATAATAATTCGTATGACGTTGTCTATTTTGATCCTATGTTTGAAACACCCGTCAAAGGTTCTAACGGGCTTTCCGGTATTAAGAAGGTCGCGATGCACTCCAGTTTAACTGCGGAAACAATCCAGGAAGCAAAACGCGTCGCCAGAAAACGAATCATCTTAAAAGACCACTGGAAAAGTGAAAGATTTGATTATTTTGGCTTTAACCAGATTAAACGAAAAACAGCTACGTTCCATTATGGAGTGATTGAGATAAGCTGAACCATATTCAATACTAAGCAGGTGATAACCTATGGAACCGATAGAAGACCATTTAAAGGAAAATCTGAAAATAATGTTTGTTGGTTTTAATCCCAGTCTTAAATCCGGACAAACTGGGACTCATTATGCGAATCCAAACAATCGTTTCTGGACGATCCTTCATCGAGCGGGATTGACGGAACGCAAGTATGAGTCAAAGGAAGACAAGGAACTATTAAAGCTGGGATATGGTCTTACTAATATCGTTGAGCGGCCAACAAAAGAAGCTGCCGATATCACAAAAGAGGAATACCAGAAAGGCAGAGAAAATTTGCTGAAAAAAATAAAGAAGTTACAGCCAAAAGTAGTTTGCTTTGTCGGAAAAGGAGTTTATCAGCAATACAGTGGCAAAAAAAAAGTAGAATGGGGTATCCAGCCAGATTCAAGAGTTCCAGGGGTAATCGAATTTGTTGCTCCATCTTCCAGTGGACTAGTTAGAATAAAGCTTGAAAAAATCGTCAGTATTTACCGGCAATTAACTGAGTTTATCTGATATGTCTTGCTTTAAAACATCTTTCCCTCGGATTTTAACGACAAATTTTTACATATTTTAAAATCAATCCCTTTTCATAGGATGATAGACCCGGGTATTCCTCTTTATCTTTTTTCTTTTTTTTAGAAAAGGTTTGATAGTTTCTCTTTTCAATCTAAAATTAATAGTGAATCTTTGATATTGGAGGGAAAACTATGAAACTACGTAAAGTTTAACCAGCAATAGCTTTATCATTTTCACTTATTGCCAGTCCTGCACTTGCAAAAGGACCTAAAGTGGAAAATGATAACTTTAAGCATCGTTACATACCAGTCCAGTTGCTTGGAATCAATGATTTCCATGGCCAAATCAATACAACCCGGACAATAGGCGGGCAAAAAGCGGGAGGGGCTGAGTATCTAGCAGCATATCTGAAGCAAAGAGAAGCTGAGAATAAAAACACACTTCTCGTAAATGCTGGCGATTCAGTGGGGGCAAGCGCTCCAGCTTCAGCATTATTACAGGATGAACCGACAATTGAGATTTTTAATGAACTTGGCTTTGATGTGGGAACGGTTGGAAACCATGAATTTGATGAAGGGGTAGATGAGATGCTTCGTCTCATTTATGGAGGAGCTCATGATACTACAGGAAACTTTGAAGGTGCCGATTTCCCTTACACAGCAGCGAACGTTATAAGCAAGGAAACTGGCAAACCGATCTTACCGCCTTACGTAATCAAAAAAGTCAATGGTATGCCGATCGGTTTTATCGGCGTTGTGACTACTGAAACCCCAAGCATAGTTATTCCCAGCGGTGTGAAAGATGTAGAATTCATTGACGAAGCCGAAGCGGTTAACAAAGCTGCGGAAGAATTAAAAGCGAGAGGCATAGAAGCGATTGTAGTGCTTTCTCACGTACCAGGAGAGTCTGGAATTGATGGTTCACATGCAAGCGGTGAAGTAATTGACATGGCTAACAAAGTAGATGATGAAGTTGATGTGATCTTCGGCGGACATAACCATGGCTTTATAAACACGGTCGTTGATAACAAGCTGATCGTTCAATCTTATTCTTACGGCACCGCATTTTCCGATGTAGATCTCATGATAGATCCTAAAACAAAAGATATAGTTGAGAAAGAAGCGGAAATCGTCACTACTTTTCACGATGGTATCGAACCAGACGCGAGAGTGCTGGAAATGGTTATGAATTACGAAGAAGAAGTTGGACCATTAATAGAAGAAACCGTAGGAGTAGCTTCTGAACCTATTACTAGAGATGAATTAGAAGAAAACGGCGGGGAGACTCCTCTTGGCAACTTGATCGCTGATGCACAGAGAGATGCTATGGGTACTGATTTTGCCTTCATGAATCCTGGCGGTATCCGGGCTAATATTGATGAAGGAACAATTACATGGGGCGAGCTTTACACTGTTCAGCCATTCAACAATACACTTGTTTCCATGAACTTGACCGGTGATCAAATTAAACAATTGCTAGAACAGCAGTGGAGAGACGGCAGTGAAAAAATCCTGCAAATCTCCGGACTAACCTATACCTGGGATCCGTCGGCTGATATAGGGGATAAAGTTGTAAGCATCAAGAAAGGAGAAAATGAGATCGAGCCGAACGAAGTGTATTCTGTGACAGTAAACAGCTTCTTATCGAGTGGAGGAGACGGATTTACGGTACTCACAGAAGGAACAGAGCAAACAACTGGTCCTGTTGATTTGGATGCATTGGTTGATTATATTGAACAAATGGAACAACCTATCTCTGGACCGACTGATGACAGAATTAAAATGAAATAAAAGTTTGTATAAAGAGGTGGGGTCCACATACTTCACCTCTTTATATTCGGCTCTTTTCGAGTACTTTGTTGTTTAATAAGATTTACATTAGAGAGGAACTGCGACGCAATTGCAACATTGATTTACGCTCCGGGCAGTTCGCTTTCCGCGGGCAACGCTTCAGCTTCCTCGTCAGCAAAAACCGCTTCCTGCGGGATCTTCAGCTGTTGCTTTTCCCGCAGGAGTCGACTGCCCTTTGCTCCAATCGATTGATGTTTTTCAAAGATGTTGAACGTCAAAGTATAACTCAGCGGAGGAAATACACGTAGACTCCTCGAAAATAAACTTCACATTTTCTTCGTGCGAAGTCTTGCTGCCGTAAGCCTTCCTTGTCCTGCGGGACAGCGAAGACGTTGAGACCCCGCAGTGTAGAAAGGTGGAGGCGAACGCCCAGGGACGTATGGATTGGACTGAGTCGTATGGAGATAAAGAAAACACGACGAACAAAAGAGAGTCGATGTTGCCTTATCGCAAGGAGGTGAGGGAAATCCACTAGTCTCTGTGAGCCGTAACCAGACAGGCGTTTTGTGCGAGTGAGGAGGCTCAGCGCGAGCCCGCGGAAAGCGTAGTTTATTTCCGCAGCAGTCATCCATCCGTTATGTCGCAGTTTATCGCTTTTGTGCAACAAAACAATCTTTTAAAAATGAGACTGATATTAAGAAGTAAAGTTTGAAGTTTTTCAATTCTATGCAGCATCCGCCGACAAGGATCGCAAAACCATTTTGCACATACTGGACAAATTGAAAAAAATGGAGTATAATACTTCCTAAAATTACCAGACCAATCTAGCAATTACCCCCAACATTCTATATAGCAAAACGATAACTTATAGTATGGATTTTCAGGGTTTTTTATTAACATTTTATGGAAAATGTTTTAGGGGGATACAAATGAGAAAAGTGCAGCCGAGTGCCATTTCTACGGTCTATAAATACGGACAAACCAAATTGCCGAAGGCAGCAAAGACAGAATGTCCTAATTGTGGAGAAATCATTAATTTCCAGTTGAAGTTTGATTATCAGATGAATCAAACCGTGTTTTCTACGACATCACGTTGTTCAAATTGCAAAGAGAGCGCTTTGTTTGTTTTTATCAACGAATCTGGCAACGATGAAGCTGAAGAAATTGAATTATATGTTTATAATCCATCATTATCAAGAGAGCCATTAAAAAGAATGCATGGAACTGCAAAGTTTCCCGGGGACCTCGAACGAGTGTATCGATCAGCCGTTAATGTCCATAATGTGAAGGATTGGACAGCTACTGCAGCTATGTCAAGAAGGGTCCTGGAGAGTATTTCTCGCAATTTTCTAGCTGATAAGGAACGAGGGCAGGATCTTGCAAAACAATTAGAAGCATTACCAAAACATGTAGACTTACAGGGACCGATTATAGCACTTGGCCAGGTTCTTGGCAAAGAAAGTAATTTGCGGGCCCTATTGGATTTAGAAATGGAAACAGATGAAGAAGCAGCAAACCTGATGATCGATCTATTGGATTCTTTAATCGAATATTTGTTTATTTTACCGCAAAAGTTAGAGCAAATTCAGAAGAGTATTGAAAGCAAATAATCTGAAATAAGCTGGGACAAAAGTATTTAGCCGAACGAAAAATCCGAACTATGATACAAAATTCTTCAATCAGAATTTGAATCAGTTGGGATTTTTCTTTTAGACTATTTTCGCCAGAATATAGACAAGCGCAACTTCGCCTCTGTCTTCACCTATTGGCTAGTCAATAGATGAGTTTGCTCTAAATATTTTTGATGTGGATCCGGATGTTAAGGATTACTAAAATCTGAGCCTGCTATAAGATCATCTGAGGAAATACTGAGCAGCTGCTTTACAGATAAACCGGGTTGGTTTTCACAAAATGAATCAACGATATAGTAGCCTACATTATATCCTCCCCATTTAGGAATATTTTTTGAATTGCCCATAAGGTAAATGGTATGGTTTTGAAATCCCTGGAGATTATGTTTGGCAAGGAGAATATCCTTCCACAACTTCTTTGCTTTTTCTTTTGAATGAATACTGGTCCAAGTAGCAAGCATTTTTTTTCCGAATCTTTGTTCGACAGCATGTTCCGCAAGGCCTTCCATTATGATAGAGTCTTTAAGAGGAATTGTTTCATATTTTTTATCCTGTATCCGGCATGCATGGTTGTATTCGTGGGTAAGCAATGCCTGAAGTTCCTTTTCGGAAACACTGCTATGAACAAAAAGGACGATCGTATTGTCGAAGAAATTCATTCCGTTTTTCCCTTTAAGAATCTTCATCAATTCTCTGTTGGATTGGTCGATAGGAAAGATATAAATGTCAGTTTCAGGTCCATCCCATTTCTTTTTTAAATATTCATATTCTTTTTCGATCCGCTCCCAGACCTGCTGTTTTTTCAGGAGCCTTATTTCCCTCTCTGCTGCTTCTATGTGTTCGGGATTAAATAATCCCAGTTTCATCAGCTGGTAGTGGAATAGAGTTATATTTTTGCCCTTCGTTTTAAGCTGGCCGCAAAGCGTTTCTTTTTGTAACATTATTGGATGTATAGTTGGATAAGACCGTGCTTTTTTAATAAAATCCGCTAGCCATAGATCAGTTCTAATGACAGGCATCGCAATCACCCTCCCATTTATATGTATGAGAAAGCTGGCGATTCAGCTTTCTCTTCTTCTTACCAGAAGAAAAACGGAAGAATTGCAAGCCCTGCAATAGCTGCCAGTGCCAGAGGAAATCCCCAGCCCCAGCCATAGAATCCATACCCTGGGCCTCCTGGTCCGTCCCCTACAGGCCGTACCCATACAAATTCCCTATCCACCCTGGTAATTTCACCGATATGCTCTACGCCATCATGGCACCATATACGCACAACCTGGCCCTGATACTGGCAGCACTGTTGGTAAATGGACATACTCTCACTCCTTTATACCATATATCCCTTATTAAATGGGTCTTCATTGACAGTATACGATTCTAAATCATTTTAGCTTGTATACCTGTCTAGTTTTTAGAAGATTAAACAAAACGATGAACAAGAAGTACACTGTTTTTGGGAAACGTACAAACAACTTTTTTTCTTTTTTTTTGTTTTATCATTTTTTTTAGAAGAATGTTCAAAATACTTTATAAGCGCAATTTAATGAGATGGAGTTGGAAAAATGATAAAAAAATTAATCATTAGTATTGTTTTGGTCGGAGTGGTTTCTTCTTTCAACATAGAAAACGTCTTTGCTGAAAAACGAAACAGTACGTCTTTTGTCGACTATAATGTCCGTATGCTTCCCTGGGATAAGGTGAATGAAATAATACCGAGGTATACTAAGTTTCATGTTGTTGATACAGAAACAGGTTTAACTTTCTCTGTACAACGGCGAGCGGGAAGCAAGCATGCAGATGTTCAGCCTCTAACACAAAAAGATACAAAAATAATGAAGGAAATTTACAACGGACAGTGGAGCTGGAAACGACGGTCGATACTGGTACAAATCAACGGTAAATTGATTGCAGCATCGATGCATGGGATGCCGCACGGGGCAGGTGCTTTAAAAAACGGTTTTCCCGGTCACTTTTGTATACATTTTTTGGGAAGCACGACACACAGAACAAGTAGAGCAGACCAGTCCCATCACATCATGATTTTAAAGGCTGCAGGACAGCTTGAAGAGTATCTATCAACTCTGAATCCCGATGAAATGATTAATGTTTTGCTTGTGGCGATCAATAATGCGGATTTAACTTTGCTCAACGATATAGTATTGTTTGAAAATAAAAGTATAAGGAAAAAATTTCAAAAAGAAATACATTTCGACTATACAATTAAACCCTATTCTATTGTTACTCCTACAAAGGAAACGTTATTAACAGCAGATACAGGACCTGAATTGGCGATTTTCAAAAAAGGCGAAAGGGAAAGGAAAGCGATGATAAATTTTTTGCTTATAAGAGAACAGGTAAGGGGCCAATGGAAGTTTCTCGCCAACCGGGAATTATATAGGCAGCTTTTCGAACCTGAAAAAGATTAAAAGTTCTTATTTAAGATATAGGGAGAACATGTCCATTCAAATTAAATAAATAGCTTAAGTAAACTTAATGTAATTGCTACAGCACTTATCCCAGTACCGACTACCCACTTAATCATTTTTAATTGGGCCGCATTAATATGGCTTTCCATCTCGCTATTTGTAATAAGGCCCTTCTTGTCTAATTCTTGCTGAACTAGTTTGGTCACTTCACTATCGTCGACCAATCTTTTTTCTTTCAAAGCTTCACTAACAATAACTCTGACAGCGTTTTCATCTGTTTTGGAATGTAATTCTTCTATCAAAACCCCCCAATTTTCTTCTTTTTTACTTTTCATCATCAAAACTCCTTTAAACTTGTTCTTCCATATGTATTGGTATTCGACAGCCTTTTTGAGTGTGTGGACAAATTTAAAAATACATGATGGTCCAGTTTAGAACAAATAGTAATAACGATAAAACGAAAAAGGAGAATCCCAAATGCCTGAACTTCCTGAAATGGAAAACTATCGGAGATTATTAAATGAAACGATTACCGGGAAAAGCATTACGAAAATAGAAATCAATAGGGAAAAGTCCATAAATATGGAGATCGGCCAATTTCAAAACCACCTTCTCGGTACAAAAATAAAAAGTGTGAGCAGAAGGGCAAAATATCTTATTTTTCACCTGGACTCGGGAATGTGCTTATTATTGCACTTAATGCTAGGAGGATGGATTTTCCTTGGAAATGATGATTCTAATCCTGATCGTACGAAGCAAGTTATTCTCTCATTTGGAAATCAAAAGCTCTACTTCATCGGGCTTCGTCTGGGATATTTACATTTACTGTCCCAAAAGCAGCTTGTAGAAGAATTAAACGATCTTGGACCTGAGCCATTGGAGCCGGAATTTTCCTTCCAGGTGTTTGATAAATTAATTGAAAAGCGGAGAGGAATGTTAAAAACCACATTGATAGATCAAAAATTCATATCAGGTATCGGAAATTGCTATTCCGATGAGATTTGCTTTGAAGCAAAAGTCTTGCCTACTAAGAAAGCCAACACCTTAAGTGACAAGAATAAAAAAGCGCTCTATGATGCGATACAGAATACTCTGAATAAAGCTGTTAAAGCAGGAGGCTACATGGAAGAACCATTTTATAATGGCGACGGGTTTACCGGAGGGTATGATTCGATTTGTAACGTCTATGATCGAGAGGGGATGCCATGCCCCCGTTGCGGTGCCAAAATAGCGAAGGCAGAAATTTCATCCAGGAAAACCTTTTATTGCAAAATATGCCAGAAAGAATAAAGATAAAGCGCGATTAGCAAATCAAAAGATGGGAAATGAAGTAACATATGGAAAAGATCGACAAAGATGAAATTTTGTTAAAACAACATCTTAAAAAACAGGGGATAGATAAAATCCAAGACGTTTTTATGCAGAATGGGATAAACATGCAGGCTTTTACATTAAAACATACCATAACGAAACAGCTCCAACATAAACAAAAGCGCTCCTACGATTTGGAGCGCTTTTGTTATACAAACCTTAAAAGAAGACGTTTAAGTAGTGGCGTAATATAAGCTGGAATATCTTCAACGGTCGGAATAACGAGACTGTTTCGTCCATAAATATTCTGCATCGTTTCGATTTCCTTTTCCTGAGGTTCTCCGCTTGCTAAAAACACTCCGATTACTTCTATCCCTTTTTTTCTCACTTTAAGTACAGCTTCATACGTATCCACGATTCCGTTTTCGCTGTAATCAAAAGCTGATGGCTCTCCATCCGTAAAAACAAGAAGAATCTTGTGTTTTTCTGGTTTTTCCAATAGTTTTCTAGCTGCTTTTCGAATTGCGTAGCCATCCCTGTTATCTTCTTCAGGTTCCAGTTGCATAATAGAAGGCCCACTATCTGGGAGAAGTGAAGAATCATGTGAAATCACTTCAAAGAAGTAATTTGGCTGCTGCTTTTCGTCAGCTTCAAAAGCATCTTCCCAGAATCCGGTGATCGTATGTTTAATCTGCAATGCTTTTAGCGTTTCATGGAATAAAACGATGCCTTCCTTTGTTTCATTCATTTTATTAAACATAGACGCCGAACAGTCTACCAATAAAGAGAAGGTGGCATTTAATTTCTTACTTGGTGCATTTTTCTTATAGAAAAGACGAGGATTTTCATCCGTAACAACTCTTAAAATTTTCTTGCCAAGCCTGCCATAGTGCAGATCGTTTCTTGGTGCAATTTGTTTTTGCTCAATCGTTTTTTGAATTGATTGCTGCAAGGGCTTTCGAATCGATTGAACAGCGGATTTAGCTATCCGATATGCTTGTAAATGCTCCTGTGTTGGCCTGGTCGGTTTCTGTTTACGATCGACCGCATTGCGATTAGCTTCACCAAACTCGTCCTGTTCAGCTGCTGAAACCTTTGAGTCATTCCCGGATTCGTTTGCTTCATTTCCTTCAAAATTAGTGCCGGTCGACTGCATCGATGCGCCCTGTACACTTATAAACGCCTGGTCTCCGGATTCTTCTTTTCGCTCGCCTTCACCTATAAGATCAGTTGCAGAACCTTCTTCAAGGTCATACTGCATAAAGTTGTCACCGTCGTGTTCTTGCTCTTCATGCCAGGTAGGAAGCTGCTCATCGTGTACTTCTTTATCCTCTTTTTCTGAAATTTCTTTTTTAGTGCCTACTGGCAACTCTTTTACAATTTCGTCTGCATTTACTTCTGGAGACCGAATATCGGAATCTTCTTGTATCGTAAAGTAAGAAGCCTTCATATCCTGCACGTTATCTTCAATTTCATTCAAAAATTTAACGGTTATCTTCTTAATATCAGAGGTGTGTTCCGCCTTTTGAAGTTCCTGTCCAAGAATACGAAGAAATGGCTTAAAAGATGATAATTCCCCTGACAGGAACACTGGTTTTTCCTTCATTTGAAGATAAATGGCACAGAAAAGGGCATCCAGCCTCTCTTCCTTCGATTGATGGGTAGAGAACCTTTCTCTGAAATGCTTTTGTAGAAATTTCTTTCTCTCTTGAAAAGCATGGTTCATTCCCGGCCGATGCTCCAAAGATATCCGTTCAATCCGCAAATCTTCCAGTATCGCAAAAACTTGCTTTCCAAAAAAGGGGTGCTTTGAATCGGTTATCGAATGTAGAAAGCTAGAAACAGCGGCATAGTCGGTAAAATGAACATTTCCGAAGGCTCTTAGGTAAACATCGCTTTTCATTCCGTCCTCTCGTTCTTTATCCAGGATATCGTTCCAGTAATGGCTGATCGTAATTTTATTGTCTTCTTTCTTATAATAGGAATGGAAGGCAAACTTCACATCAAGATCAGCGTTTTGGGAAAGTGTTCTGGCAAGATCAGTTAATTTCATATGCAAAAAAGGATCTTTTCGATTCTCAGCAAAATTTAAAAATTTCAACATGGCACCTCCTTACTTAAGAACCAGGGTCTTTTATCTTCCGAAAATAGTCTCCGCTATAGTTTCGACCGCAGCTTTCTCCCGATCATCTTCAAGCTTATCGATAATACCACGTTTAATAGCCCGCTGCGGTCCGATATAAACAGATAAATCACATGCATCAAGCAGTGAACGGGTAGAAGCTCCCTCCTCCGAAATTTGGCCGTCTTTTACTTTTGAAATCAAATCAGCTGAAAGAGCAACAAATTGGTTTAATAAAGCCTCATCCTTCAATAAGGACTGTTCTTTAAGCATTTCCTTTAGCTCCTCTCCCTGAAGATAAGGAACTTCTATCACCACAAATCGATTCTTTAATGCTTCATTCAATGGGGTGGTCCCTACGTACCCTTCGTTAATAGCGGCGATTACGTTGAAGCCTTCTTTAGCTTTTACCGTTTCACCTGTAAATGGATTAAGAACCATTCGCCGATAATCTAGGACTCCATTTAAAATCGGAAGCGTTTCTGCTTTGGCAGTATTAATCTCATCGATATATAAGATATGGCCTTGTTTCATAGCTTTTTCAACTGGTCCGGAAATAAACGTGATGTGTGCTTTGCTGTTGTCATCATATGTTAAAGTCTTAGAGCCTAACAGTGCTTCGGCATCAAGATCAACAGAACAGTTTATCGAATGCATCGGTTGATTAAAAATAGAGGAGAGAAGCTCTGCCAATCTTGTTTTTCCAGCACCGGTCGGCCCCTTTAGTAAAACGTTTTTTCCAAGGGAAAGTGCGACGATTGCATCATTGATAATGTTCGGTTCTGAAGCTTTGTAACCTGCGTTTCCAATTAAATCGGAATATTCATTAAAGCGTTGCTCGTTTTGTTTTGCGATCGTCATTACTTGTTCTGCGATACGATCTGGAAGCTGCGATAATAACTGATCCATTATGTTTTCCTCCTTAGATAGAAATGTTTTATTTTTAAAATGGTAACATTTAAATTTGAGAATATAGAGTAACTTTCAAAGGCTGTTATATTAGTCCCAAATGCTTAATATACGTTATCCCACACAGCTTTGTCCAATCCTGGCATCTGGAGGTATACACCTTCTTCAAGGGGGGAAGGTTCATATTATTTGAATTTCAATTTTTATATCTAGTATGATTAAATTACTTTAAATAATGTTTTCATTGCAGGAGGAACGCTATGAAACAGATTAATTCAAGAGAAGTGCAAGAAGTATTAGAGGGCTTTACTGGTAAAGAGGTGTTTTTACATCTGGAAACAACAAATGGTGCATACGCTGCTCAGGACAAAGAGAAGCGAGCGGTAGGGGCTTACATACGGAATGCAAAAATCACTATTCTAAATGCCATGATTAAAGGTAATGGACCTTTTCGAATCGGTTTGAAAACGAATGATGGTTGGGTTTATGCGGAAGGCTTAACTGATTGGGAAGTAGACGTTAAAGACCGCCTTCTTATTGCGGGGCATGATGCAGAAGGAAAACTTGCAGTAGCTCTTCAAATTAGCATAACACCATTTAAGTAGGAGAGGAGTATCAGTCATGGAAAAACATGTATTAGTTGTGTTTCCCCATCCCGATGATGAAGCATTTAGTACCGCTGGATTAATGATTCAGCACACGAACCAGGGCATACCTGTTACTTATGCTTGCGCTACACTTGGCGAAATGGGAAGAAATATGGGGAATCCTTTTTTTGCCACCCGTGAAACATTGCCTGAGATAAGGAAGAAAGAACTGAGAGATGCTTGTGCAGTGATGGGAATAAGGGATCTAAGAATGCTCGGATTCCGCGATAAAACACTTGAATTTGAAAATCAAGAGCTTCTCATCAAAACAATTGGAGAAGTGATTGATGAAACAAATCCTTCCCTTGTTATAACACATTATCCGGGTTACGGTATCCATCCTGACCATGATGCATGCGGTGCTGCAACTGTTCAGGCAGTCCGGTTAATCCCAGAAGAGAAACGTCCGAAATTGTATTGCCTTCCAATAACAAGAGATAGGGAAGAGGTACTAGGTGAACCAGATGTACGGATTGATGTCTCCGATGTCATTGACCGAAAAATCGAAGCTTTAAAAGCCCACCGTTCCCAAACCGAAGGAATGGTTCGAAAAATTGAAAGCGAGGTCGGCAATCCAAATTCTGAAATCTTAAACTGGTTATCACAAGAAGTTTTCTGGATTTATAACTTTAACAGCGAAGATAATGAAGGTTAATCTATTGCAGACCAGGGAGAAAATTCCTGATCTGCTTTTTTCTGCTGGGGGATGTTTTTTCATATACTTAAAAAATAAGCAAAAAAGATAATCATTACAATCGTCATCAATGCAGAGAGAATGAAGACTGTAATTTTCGGTGATTTAAAAATAGCCTGGTTGATCTGATCCCGTTTTTGATAATAGTTTACCGTAGAAAACACGATCGTCACGATTCCAAGAATAACCGAGAAGAGACCGATCATTCTTGCAATAAAGTCTTCTATTCCACTGATGGCTTCACGCATTGTAAAGTGAAGGTTCGTTACCAGGAATCCTACTCCCATTATTGCAATAGCGGTACGTATCCAGGCAAGGTATGTCCTTTCATTTGCAAGATGCTGCTGAATATATGTCATTTCATTTTTATTTTCTTTTTCAGGAATGTTTCTTTTCATTAATCTCGCCCCCATCTATAAACAGTTTCCCATCTTTCTTTCTTTTTATAAACTAAAACAACTTGCCTTAATCGTTTCTTAACAAAAGTATGTGATAGTTTAAGAAGAAAATAAAGGAAGCAGGTGAAAATGTATAATGGAGTTTTTTATGAACAAGGATACAGGGTTCATCGGAGACCTTGAACATGGTTTTTTAAATATCTCCAGTGATTCCTCAAACGGATATAAACCTTTTGAACTTATCGTTTCCTCCATCGCAGGATGCAGCGGAAGTGTACTTAGAACTATTCTTGAGAAAAAAAGAATCGATTTTTCTGGGATCAAAATCAATGCAGAAGTTACAAGAGATAAGAAGCGAGCGAACCGTATTTCTGAAATTTCGCTTCATTACATAGTAGAAGGGAGCAATGCTGAGAAAGACATTGTTCAAAAGTCACTTGAACTCGCGATTAAAAATTGCGGGATGATACAGACAGTCATTGATAGCGTTCAGATAAAAGAAACTATTGAAGTAACTAAAAAAGATTAACGGGAAATCCATCCTGTTAATCTTTTTAATTTCCGGCTGGGTGCTGGGCAATTCTTTAGCGTTGAAATATGACCTGCTTTGGGTTAAACAGGTCGGGCAATGACAATACTAGTTTAAAATCAGACTACAGGAGGTTACGATGCTTTTCGGCAGCCATGTAAGCATACGAAACGGTTACCTAAGCGCAGCAAAGACGGCTCGCGAAAGGGGAGGAAAATCTTTTCAGTATTTTCCTAAGAATCCAAGGAGTATTTTGATAAAGAAGTTTGACCCTGTCGATGCTGAGAAGTGTGCTAAGTACTGCAAAGAACACAACCTTGTTTCGATCGCGCACACTCCTTATCCAACGCAGCTTTCACTAATTGAGAAAGAAAAACAAAGAAAAATGGCAGATTCCATCACCAATGATCTTGAAATTGCAGAAGCCTGCGGTTCTATTGGTGTTGTTGTTCATTTTGGAACCTATAAAAATGAAAACCATAATCCTCTAGAAGGGTATCAATTGATGATAGAGCTTTTAAATAACGTTTTATCAAATTGGAACGGGAAAGCACTGCTTCTGATTGAAAATAACGCTGGTAAGAGCGGCAAAATGGGAACGACGTTTGAAGAACTGGTAAAAGTGAGAAAGCTGGTCGATTTTTCAGAGAAGATAGGGTTTTGTTTCGATACGTGCCATGCATTTGCAAGCGGTCTCTGGAATGGGGAAAACTGGAGTGAGGTTGAAAAGAAGGGAAAAGAACTGGGTTACTTTGATCACTTAAAAGCGATTCATTTAAATGACTCTAAATATGCGAGCGGTTCCTTAAGGGATAGGCATGAAAATGTTGGAAAAGGGCATATCGGGGTGATGTATATGAAGAAATTTATAAACTCAAATCTTCTAAGGGGAATTCCGATGATTCTAGAAACGCCTTCTTCGACTACTTACACGCATAGGGAGGAAATAGCCTTCCTGAAAACAATCACAACTTATTCTTAAGAGATTAACTATGGATTAATCAGGTGAAATTAGTAAAATGATACCGATTATAAACTAGTGGTATGGTTTCTTTAATAAAGATGCTATAATCATCTTCAGTAGAGGTGATGAAATGAAAATACAAAAAAAGATGCTTATTTTCATTAGTCTTATTCTTGCTGTTCTAATTTCCACGACAGCGATATATTTAAACCTGCAAGATCAAACAACAGAACAATCAGTAGGAAAGTTCGAGTTGCTTCTGAACAGTGAAAAAGCGAGCCAGATTACAAACGTCCATGTTTCTGAAGCAAAGCGATCAATCCAATACACATATAATAACGAAAGCTATAAAGTGCAATATCCGGAAGGTAACTATCTTGTTGAAAAAGATATTCTTCAAAAGCTCGAAAAAGCCGATGGAGAAGTGAATTTTACAAATAAAGTTGAACAGGGCGTAATAGATAAAGTCCTGGAGAGCTTATTGCCGATCTCGATCCTTTTAGCTGTCGGTGTAATAGCAATGAAACAAATGTCTAAACCGAACACACTAGTATATGTTGAAAAAGAACAGACAACATTTAAGGATCTTGCTGGATATCCTTACGTAAAAGAAGAGATTCAAGAAGCAGTTCACTATTTAAATAATGCAACTGAATATGCACGTTTTACAACTAAGCCGTTAAAGGGACTGTTGATGGAAGGCCCTCCCGGAAACGGAAAAACATTATTTGCAAAAGCAATAGCTGGTGAAAGCAACACACCTTTCTTTCAAATTTCTGCATCGGACATTGAAGATAAGTATGTAGGAAGCGGAAGTAAAAAAATCGAAAATATTTTTAAAGAGGTTCGCAAAAAAGTAAAAGAATCAGGTAAAGCGATTTTGTTTATCGATGAATTGGATGCCATTGGGTCAAAACGTGAAAACAGAAGTGTCCAGGAAACAAATCAAACGATTAATAAACTTCTGACTGAACTTGATGGTTTTGAAAAAGAGACGAATATTCTTGTTATCGGAGCTACGAACCTTGCAAGCAACCTTGATACTGCGCTGACCCGTTCAGGAAGGTTTGATCGAATCATCAATGTGCCAAAACCAAACTTAAATGACCGGAAAGAAATCATTGAACTTTATCTTCGCAAAAAGGGAGAAGTAGTAGATCCTGAATTGTTTGAAGAAAATTATGCTTATACCCTTGCTCAACAAACAGAAGGCATGTGTAACGCTGACCTTGATAAGCTTATAAATGTAGAAGCAAGTATTCTAGCATATAAACAAGAGAAGAGCGTTATCGACAGAGAATGTTTAAGAGAAGCGTTTACGAAAATGGTAGCAGGATTAAAAACAGACCATAAAGTGCGCCAGGAAGACAGGGAGCTTATCGCTTACCATGAAGCTGGCCATGCTGTTGCTCAAATCCTTACAAATCCAGAAGGATATAAGAGTGTCGCATACATTACGATCACTCCCCATGGTCAATCACTTGGGCATGTTGTTCCAGTTTCAGAGGACAGAGTACTCCTTAAGAAGAGTGATCTTGAGAATGAATTGAAAGTATTGCTTGCAGGAAGAGCAGTAGAAGATATTATTCTTGAAGGTGACTATACAACAGGTGCTGCCCAGGATTTGCAGCAGGCCAATAAAAAGCTTTTGTCTTATGTAACCAAATATGGAATGAGCGAAGACGTTGAAAACCTGTTTATCGAACAGGTTGACGAAAACAATGCGATCGTCCAGCAGGAGCTTCGTTCTATAAGAGGCCGATTATATAACGATACAAAAACGATGATAAAAGAAAATTGGAACCTAATCGAATCGATCACAAACGAACTTCTTATAAAGGAAACTATCGATCAGCCTCGCTTGAAAGAGATTTGCGATCAATACAATAATATTGTAGCAGTTTAAAAAGCAGCCTTCGGGCTGCTTTTTTACATAGTAAAAGATGAGAACAATCTTAAAGGACATTGCATCCTTTATTTGTTTGTTTTAAAAAAATCCGTTTAATTATGGCAAATAGCGGCACCAATGTCCTTATTTAACTGAAAAGGCATAACAACCTTACCGGGTATCACGCCTTTCCCTTATTATTTAGCTTTCGCATCTTTATACTTTTCTTTTTGTCTTTTTTGTATGATAAGCAATCTGCTGAACAGGGTAACGGCACCCATTGCAAGTCCTGTTATCAGTCCGACCCAATAACCGAACGGTCCAAGGTGAGTATAGTTTGCCAGCATATATCCTATCGGCAAACCGACAACCCAGTAAGAAACCAATGCCATAATCAGTGTTACGTTTACATCTTTATAGCCTCTAAGCGCCCCCTGTATAGGAGCAGCAATCGCATCAGATAACTGAAAAAAGATAGCGTAAAGTAAAAAATGGGCTGCTAACTTTAAAACTTCCATATCTTTTGTATAAAGGCCTGCGATCGGTTCGTTGTAAAAATAAAGGCCGAGTCCACAGATTACCGAAAGAATAAGGGCAACTCCAATTCCGATATAACTATAATGAGCAGCATCATCCATACGCCTTGCGCCTGCCTCAAATCCAACTACAACCGTCAGAGCCATTGAAATGCTTAAAGGGAGCATATAAACGAGGGATGCGAAGTTGATTGCCGCCTGGTGGGCAGCGATCGTTACGGTGCTGAATTCACTCATAAACAGGGTTACCGCTGCAAAAATGCTTACTTCAAAAAAGATGGCAAACCCTATCGGAATGCCGATTTTTAATTGTTCCTTCCAAGCTGACAGAGATATGCGGTAAAAGGTTTTAAAGATTTTAAAAGTAGAAAATGGCCTTTTTCGAGCAACGACATACAAAGATATAAACATAATGAACCAATACGTAATTGCTGAAGCGTAACCCGCACCAGCTCCGCCAAGGCGGGGAAGTCCTAATTTACCGAAAATTAACAGGTAATTGAACCCTACATTAAGCGGTAAAGACATTAATGTCACGATCATAGTGACCCTTGTTTTTCCAAGTGCATCAATAAAACATCGAAGAACCGTATAAATGAACAAAGGAATAACGCCAAAGGATAATCCTACCAGGTAATTTTTTGCAATTAACTGCACTTCCTGTTTAAGATCCATCGCTTGAAGAATTGGATCGATCAAAAAGAATCCGGAAATGATAATAATAATGGACAAAAAAACAGACAAATAAATTCCCTGGATAACAGAGAATGGAACCTTTTCTTTCTCTCCGCCGCCATTCAGCTGGGCAACAATTGGAGTTATAGCAAGTAATATTCCATTTAAGCCTGTAAAGATAGGAACCCATAGGCTAGAGCCGATCGCAACTCCTGCCAGGTCAAAAGCGCCTGCTCGCCCAGACATGAGTGTATCAAAGAAACTCATCGCAAATAATCCAAGTTGAGTAATTAATATAGGATAAAGGATTGCAACAAAAAGCTGTAATTTTTTTCCGATCGAATTGGTTTGGTACATAGCATTCCACTCTTTTCTACATTGACGATAAGATGGATTATAACATAGTGTGTTTCAGTATAGGTGTAAAACCCGCTATATTAATCCGTTTGAGGCCCTTTAGAAGATGCAGGGAATGACAATGATGAAAGAAATACACCTAACAACGTAATTGTACCACCGATAATCGTCAACCAAGCCGGTACTTCACCAAGCCATATCCAAGCAATTACAAATGCCAGGGTAGGAGTTAGGTAGAGAGAACTGGTTGCTTCAGATGCACCGAATCTGGAGGTAACATAAGCCAGAGCAAGATAAGGAATGATCGTCGGAAAGAACCCCAGGTACATAATGCTCAAAATAGAGTGGATATTTGCATTTGCTGCAGCAGAAAAAGTCCCCGGTAAAAAAACTAGGGAAAACAAGGTTGCAGCCCATATTGCATATGTAGTAAAAGCAACAACTCCATATTTTTTGATCAATGGAATCTGAAAAACAAAAAAGACACTTTCAGACAAAGAAGCAAGCAGTATGAACAACGCACCAATATTAAACGTAAAATTCCCATCTGTACCGATTGATATAATAGCTACTCCTATAAATCCTACTATTGAACCTATCCATCCCAATAAACCCATACGTTCAGAGAAGAATCCAGACGCTAAAATGGCTGTGAAAATAGGCGTTGTAGAAACGAGGAGACTGGCTTCCCCTGCACTAACAGATGTTTCCCCATAACTAACCCCGGCATGGTAGAACACAAATCCTAAAAGTCCAGATAAAAAGATTATGGGAAGATCCTTCCATTCAGGAAACTTTATACGGCGGATCTGTACAAATAGGAAGAGACCTAACGACGCAAACAGTAGTCTTAGAAACACAAGCTGTCCTGGAGAAAAGTCTTCGAGTCCAACTCGAATTCCCGCAAAAGCAGAAGCCCATAAGAGAATGATTATCAAGTTTGCAAGAAAATACCGAATATCTTTTTTATTGTTCAAGCTCATCCCACCCAAAATCTTTTTCGTAACCCTAAATTTATATTTCCATTTTAGTCGCACAATACGAACAGGTCTATCAATTTGCATGTATGAACAAAAATATCTTACTAAGGTAGAAAACTTTAACTTGAGAATTGAATAACAAGCATCCAGTTTGTTAAAAACTTAGTAATAGGCTTTTTAACATTTCTCAATTCCCTACCTTAAACCTTAGAATAACTTTTAATAAGACTAAAACTTTAACACTTTAAAAGCCGTGTGCAAAGTGGTAAAATTGTTTGCGTTGTTAAATGATGGGGGTCTCGTGAAAGTTCTCCTTATACAAACGAAAAAAGCTATATTATAGCCTTTTTTAATCCAGCAACAGAGTTTGACATGCTTCTTTGGTTTTTTGCATATTTTGATGAAAACCCTATAAATCGCCATTATTCTTTGTTAGAATAAAGTGAAAGTTTTGAGTGCGAGTTAATAGTGTGCTAAAATCTTGATGGAAGCGTTTTTAATGTCAAAAATGTAAGAGTTTTATGGTAAATTAAGAGGGTATTGTACTAGGGAGGTATGTTTAAAAACGGCAATTATTCACATCATGACTTTCAAAATTTCGTTTACCAGTTTAAAACATTAATAAAGCAAAATAACCTATCGCTTTATTAAACGCACTTGGGGGTATATTTTCATGACAAATCGTTCAAATAAAAGTAAGCCTTGGCAAGGGTTTCACGGCCCAAATCTTGGTTATGCGATTGAATTATATGAACAGTATAAAAATGATCCTGATTCTGTAGATGCAGAAATGAAGGAATTGTTTGAACAGTGGGGCCCTCCTGCAACAGAAGATAACACAACTGTGAGCAGTACTGCCAATGTTCAAACGACGGGAAATACGACAGACCTGAGTAAAGTAATCGCTGCAGTGAAATTTGCTGATAACATCCGTACATACGGGCATCTTGCTGCAGAGATCAATCCTATTGAAGATATTCCTAAAAATGCCAGCTTTTTAAATCCAGAAGAGTACAATCTTACAAAAGAGGATCTAAAAGCAATTCCGGCTAATATTATATGGTCAGAAGCTCCTGCCGGTGTCGAAAATGGTTGGGATGCTATCAATCGTTTAAAAGAAATATATACAAAATCTTTAGCTTATGAGTTTAGTCACGTTCATGATGCAGATGAAAGAAAGTGGTTGGATCAGATGGTTGAGTCTGGTTCCGTGTACCGTGATCTTACAAAAGAAGAACGCGTATCCCTTCTTAAACGCCTTATTGAAGTAGAAGGTTTTGAGAACTTTTTGCATCGTACATTTGTAGGGCAAAAACGTTTCTCAATTGAAGGTGTCGATGCAATGGTACCTATGCTCGATGACATCATTCGCTCTGGAGTATACGGTGGCGCTCGAAACGTGATGATCGGAATGGCACACAGGGGCCGCTTAAGTGTGCTTGCCCACACGTTAAGAAAACCTTACAGTGTTATCTTTTCTGAGTTCCATCACTCTCCAAACAAAGAGTTGGTACCGTCTGAAGGTTCAATGGGCATTAACTATGGTTGGACTGGAGATGTAAAATATCATCTTGGAGCGGATGTTCCTTTTGAATTATCGGAATCTGAAACAGTAAGTGCACGCCTTACATTGGCAAACAATCCGAGTCACCTTGAGTTTGTTGATCCGGTTGTAGAAGGATATGCACGTGCCGCACAAGAAGAACGTGATTCAGCAGGTTATCCTGAACAGGATGTATCCAGGGCATTTGGTATATTGATTCACGGTGATGCTGCGTTTCCTGGAGAGGGAATTGTTGCTGAAACATTAAACCTGAGCCAACTCAGAGGTTATCATACAGGTGGAACAGTCCATATTATTGCGAATAACTTGATCGGATTCACAACGAACAGCTCTGATTCCAGGTCGACAAAGTATGCCAGTGACCTTGCAAAAGGATATGAGATACCAATCGTCCATGTAAATGCTGACGATCCAGAAGCATGTCTTGCTGCAATTCATTTAGCATACCAATATCGTACGAAGTATAAAAAAGACTTCTTGATCGACCTGATCGGTTACCGCCGATTCGGCCACAACGAAATGGATGATCCTGCTGCAACTCAACCGCATCTATACAAAAAGATTAACAGCCATGCTACTGTTAAATCGATCTATGCAGAAAAGCTTTTATCAGAAGGATTAATTACTTCTGAAGAGTTGAATAATTTGGAAGACGGAGTTCAACAAAGCTTGAAAGAGGAGTACGACAGGGTAGCTAAGAATGACAAGGACGACGTAAAAGAGCTTGATCCGCCGCCAAGCATTCTTAATGGAATGCCTGACATCGATACAACCGTTGATGTTGACACATTACGTGATATCAATGAGAATCTTTTAAAGTGGCCTGAAGGATTTAATGTCTATCCTAAGCTTGAACGTATTCTTAAGCGACGCGGTAAAGCGTTAGGAGAAGGAAAAGTGGATTGGGCACATGCAGAATCTCTGGCATATGCTACGATTCTGAGCGAAGGTATTCCGATTCGCTTAACAGGACAGGATTCAGAACGAGGAACTTTTGCACAGCGACATGTTGTACTTCATGATCCAGAGACAGATGAAACTTTTTCTCCTATGCATACGTTGCCTGAAGCAAAAGCATCTTTCGCAATTCATAATAGCCCTCTTTCTGAGGCTTCTGTACTAGGATTTGAATATGGTTACAATGTTTTTGCACCTGAAACACTTGTTTTATGGGAAGCACAATTTGGGGACTTTGCAAATACAGCTCAGGTAATCTTTGACCAATTTATTTCAGCTGGACGTGCTAAGTGGGGACAAAAATCAGGTCTTGTAATGCTGCTTCCTCACGGCTATGAAGGCCAGGG
The DNA here is from genome assembly GCF_005747095.1 of Exobacillus caeni. Classification (GTDB taxonomy): domain Bacteria; phylum Bacillota; class Bacilli; order Bacillales; family Guptibacillaceae; genus Exobacillus; species Exobacillus caeni. The sequence continues at coordinate 49,323 of NZ_SWLG01000021.1, forward strand.
ACCCGAGCATTCCAGCGCACGTCTTGAGCGTTTCTTAACGATGGCTGCAGAAAACAACTGGGTTGTAGGCAACTTAACGAGCTCAGCACAATATTTCCATATTTTACGTCGCCAGGCAAAGATGCTACAACGTGATGAGGTCCGTCCTCTCGTGTTAATGACGCCAAAAAGCTTACTGCGTAATCCGAAGGTTGCTTCTACAGAAAGCCAGTTGAGCGAAGGGAAGTTCCATCCGATTCTTGAACAGCCAGGTTTAGGGGAAGACACCGACAAGGTAGAACGCGTCATCCTTTCTTCCGGTAAGATGGCAATTGATCTAGCAACTGAAGTTGAATCGAATACAAAGGAAAATGATTGGCTGCACATCTTGCGTGTAGAACAATTGTATCCGTTCCCTAAGAATGAAATTAAAGACGTATTAAACCGATACCAGAATTTAAAAGAGATTGTCTGGGTTCAGGAAGAGCCAAAGAACATGGGAGCATGGAATTACGCCGAGTCCAGAATTCGTGAGCTTGCTCCTGAGAATGTGAAGGTTTCCTATACTGGAAGGGTAGAACGTTCAAGTACTGCTGGAGGCGAACCAGACGTTCATAAAAAAGAACAAGAAAGAATCGTTAGAGAAGCGGTAACACGAAATAATTAGGGAGGTAATGGTCGTGATTGAAATCAAAGTACCTGAATTAGCAGAATCAATTACAGAAGGAACAATTTCTCAATGGTTAATCAATGTTGGTGATAAAGTCAGTAAAGGCGATTATCTTGTTGAGCTTGAAACTGACAAAGTTAACGTCGAAGTAAGTGCTGAGTATGACGGCGTTATCAAAGAACTTTTGAAAGAACCTGGTGATAACGTAGAGGTCGGAGAAGTTATCGCGATTCTTGGTGAAGGCGGAGAAGCTGCAGCTGAAGCACCTAAACAAGAATCAAAAGAAGCACCTAAAGCACCTGAAAAACAGGAAGCTACACCTGCACCAGCTGCAAAAACGGAAGAAAAAGAAGAAGAGTCTTCCACTGATCGCCCGATTGCGTCCCCGGCAGCAAGAAAGCTTGCAAGAGAGATGGGGATCGATCTAAACAAAGTCCAAACCCGTGATCCGCTTGGCCGTGTTAGACCAGAAGACGTTAAAGCACATGCTGAAGATGCATCTAAACCACAACAGCAGGCGGCACCGCAAAAGCAAGAGCAAAAGACAGCAAGCGAAGATAGCACTGATAAGCCGGTACAACGCGTCCGTATGTCTCGCCGCCGCCAGACAATCGCAAAGCGCCTTGTAGAAGCACAACAAACAGCTGCAATGCTGACTACATTTAATGAAGTTGACATGACAGCGATCATGGATCTTCGTAAGCGCCGTAAAGACCGTTTCTTCGAACAGCATGATGTAAAACTTGGCTTCATGTCGTTCTTTACAAAAGCAGTGGTAGGAGCACTTAAAAAGTTCCCATTGTTGAATGCAGAAATTCAGGGCGATGAAATCGTAATGAAAAAGTTCTATGACATCGGAATTGCTGTAGGGGCGAAAGAAGGGCTAGTGGTTCCGGTTGTCAGAGATGCGAATAAACTTTCTTTCGCTGAGATTGAAAGTGAAATTTCCTCCCTTGCAGTGAAAGCAAGAGATAACAAACTAAGCATTTCTGAGCTACAGGGCGGTTCATTCACAATTACAAACGGAGGAATCTTCGGATCATTGCTTTCTACTCCGATCTTGAATGCGCCTCAGGTTGGTATCCTTGGAATGCACAAGATCCAAATGCGCCCAATGGCTATTGACAATGAAAGAATGGAAAACCGTCCAATGATGTATATCGCGCTTTCTTATGACCACCGTATTGTTGACGGAAGTGAAGCAGTAAGCTTCCTTGCAACAATCAAAGATTTACTGGAAGATCCAGAACAACTTCTTCTTGAAGGTTAATAAGGAAAACAAGGAATACAAATACCACAGCCTGATTGGCTGTGGTATTTTTCGTTAAAGAAAATAATTTTGGATGGTGATACCATGCCTCAAAACTCAAATCGTGTCGAAAAATCGATATATCGCTATTTTCGAAGATATTTTTTAGAATTCGTAGATATATTTGTGTTTTCGAAGATATAATCAAAAATTCGGAGATATATCTTCAAAAGCGAAGAAAGGAATATAGGAAGGATTGCAAGAATATTTAGTTATGTAACATTCGAGTTTGTGAAGAAAGAAGTGAAGATGATGAAGTTAAAAACATACTCAAGTCCAGGGGCATTTCTGGATAAAGTGCAACGTTTTTTGGAGGAAAAGGAAGCTTTGAACAACCTTCCGCTTGGGATTATTGAATCTCTTGTCAAAAAAGAGAAAAGTGGCGAAGATTTTGGGAACCCATTTTTAGCAGCTATAGAACAAAACAGTGAGGTAATATTTGTTGTGGTCAGAACACCTCCTCATAATGCTGTTGTTTATGGCGATCCTTCTGCAATCTTTTATCTGGTCCAGAGTCTACGTCAGGAAAATATTCTGTTACCGGGAGTGCTCGGGCCAAAAGAAACAGCAGAATCCTTTGCATCGCGGTGGTGTGAGTTGACCGGCCAAACAAGAAAAATCTCAATGGATCAGCGGATTTATAAGCTTACGAATATTATAGAAGGAAAGAAGCCGAACGGAAATTTAAGAGAAGCAACTCAGGAAGACTTCGATCTTATCGCAAAATGGATTTATCAGTTTGCCGAAGAAGCTACCGAGGGATTGACCGAAGAAGAATGCAAAGAAAGGGCGAAAAGAGCGATTGATGAAAAATCAATTTATGTCTGGGTGAGCGAAGGGAAGGTAGTTTCCATGGCTAATAAGGCAAGGCCAACCAGAAACGGAGCAACGGTCAACCTGGTTTATACACCAGAAGCACTCCGGAATAAGGGCTATGCATCGGCATGTGTGACAGGGTTAAGCCAACATTTATTTGATCAGGGCTACAAATTTTGTACCCTTTATACCGATCTAACTAATCCGACTTCCAATAGCATCTATATGAAAATAGGCTACAGGCCGGTAGGAGATTCAATTGTTTACGAGTTTACTTCTTAAAGTGGAAAAGGGAAGGAAATTGGCAGGATCAACAATACTATTTCGCATGTTGAGGATCTACCTTTGATGTATTTTATTAGACAACAATGATCGGCTATGTTCAAACCTTTCAGGCAAAAGATTTTCGTATAGAAAGAAGTCGTGCCCTCGCTTTTAAATCCACTTAAAATAAGCTAAAATAAGGATAGACATAAATTGAAGGAGAGTGTACCGGATGATCCATAATTCCTGGGAAGACAGCCCTACGATAAAAAAAGTGAAATGCGTACATACTGATGCAAAGAAATATATGGTTGACCGGGTTCTGACAGCCGGGAAGATTTACGATGTTAAAAACGAAACAGAAGAATTTATTTTTGTAATCGATAATACCGGCAAGATCGGCGGCTTTTACAAAGAATACTTTGAAGAAGCTTAAATCAATGAATCAGGGGATGGGTCCATATAAAGTGTCCCTCCCCCTCAAACAAAAACCAGAAAATCCTGTATAAAAGGGTTTCTGGTTTTTTTACTTAAACGGTAGAATTGAGTCTATTTCTAACCTGGAAGAAGGAAACGAAGTGTTAAATGTGGAACTTTGAAGAAGCTTCAAATTGTTAGGAGGAACCCCTTTGTCGAAATCAAGACTAAAAAACACACCATATACAATAGAAATCGGGACAGAAAAGGACATGGAAGCAATTCTAACATTACTTGTACAGGCAGCCGATTGGCTGCAATCCAAAAATACTGATCAGTGGTCTTATTATCTTTCTGACCTCGATGGTAATAAAGCAGAAGTACAGGAGTCGATCGAGAAGAAGGAGACATACATTGTAAAGGAAGGGTCCAGGGTCATTGCCACTATCACACTGCAAAGAACTCCGAATGACTGGGATATGGAGATCTGGGACGAGGAAGCTAATGACGAAAAGGCAATTTACGTCCATCGCATCGTTACAGACCGTGCCTTTGCTAAACAAAATTTGGGAGACCGTCTGCTGGACTTCGCTGAGGACTATGCGAGGGATAATTCCTTTTCTTTGATTCGTTTCGACTGCCTTGCAAGCAATAATGGATTGAACAGTTATTATCAAAAACGGTATAACAGGAAAGAAGTTGCCAATATATACGGGGCTCACAGTAAGTATGAGAAAGAAGTATTTTAAAAAATTATAGACAGTTGGTGAAGGAGAATGGACAAGACCATGGCATTTAAGAATCTGATTTCTTCTGAAGAAGAACTTCGGGATATCATCGGAAACCCGGGGGAGTTGGCAGCAAACAAAGTAATCTCTTATTTAGACAAAAATTGTAATGACTTTATCTCAAAGTCTCCCTTTTTGGTGCTTTCAACATCAAATACCGCTGGTGCATGTGATGCATCTCCCCGGGGTGATTCACCAGGATTCGTATTAACAGTTGATGAAAAGCATCTCGTTATTCCTGAGAGGCCAGGAAACAGAAGAATCGATTCGATTAAAAATATTCTGGAGAATCCCCATGTAGGTTTGATTTTTGTTATTCCAGGACTTGAAGAAACGCTTCGAATCAATGGAAAAGCCTCAATCACGCGTGATCCGGAACTATTATCCAGGATGGAAGTGAAAGGCCGTTCTCCATTGGTGGCCATTGGTATAGAGGTAGAAGAGGCATTTATTCATTGCGCGAAAGCATTTAAACGGTCAGGTCTTTGGAATCACCAATCCTGGTTAGAAAAAGAAAAACTGCCTCATATAGCAAAAGTACTGGCAGAACACGCAAGCCTTCCTGACTACTCTACTGAAAAAGTGTCAGAAGGACTAAAAGAAAGCTATACGGAGCGCCTTTACTAAACCATATGGTTCTGTTAACAAGCGTTGTTGATTTTTTATTCAGCTTTGCACTTTCAAATATCGCTTCATTGTCCCATGTTCTAACATATTAAAAAATCCGGAAAAACAGCATTATGCATTAATTTATGCATTAACATAGCAAAAAATAAAAAGGAGCACTGCGTATGCAATGCTCCTTCTTCTTTTACCACCAAAAAGGAAAGCCGAATCTTCGTATTCCCCAGAACGGAAAACCGAACAGGCCAAAGCCGGGATATCCAAAAAATGGGCCACCAAAGAACGGAAAAAAAGGGAATAATCTTTGATCGTTAGGTGATAAATCCTGGCTTCTTTCCATCGGCATAGCCAGAAATAAGTTATTCTGGTCGTAACTGTGCATCATACCACAATAAATTCTGCCATCAGTTGTTTCAACTTGAATAAATTGGTTCCTATATTTTTCACATTGGGCATATATGGGACTAACTTGTTGCTTATTTCTTTCCTCTATAAAGTCGCCATTGGGATCAACAGTTGAATAGTAGCCTTCCAAAAAATCACCTCTTATAGGTATATTCGCCTTATCTTATTCAGAAATTGTTCTTTTGGAGCGTGTTTCATCAATAGAAATCTTATCAAAATATGGATCTGTACCAGAACTTTTTAAACGACTTTTTTAAAAGGTGTTTACTATCCTTCTTTAGAGGAAACAGGTTGGTATGACTAAAAAAGGAGGTTGTGTGGATGTCTGGAAGTAAGTCTTATAAACCTTATGTTAGTCCGAATGATCCATGTGATCCGATTAAAGAAAAGTCCTACCAAACCCCGCCACATTTATACATGGGGCTTCAGAAGAAAGACCTTGAACAGTATTCTCCGGAAGAAGCTTTGAAAAAAGGAACACTTTGGCCAGCTTTATTTGACTCCTATAAAGGATTCCCCAGGAAAACAGATGGAAAGGAGAGCAACCGATGAATAAAGAACTCTCCAGTGATTTTCGCGAAAACTTAAAAAAACTCCAGGCGATTGATTTTGCAATGATGGAATTGACACTTTATCTTGATACTCACCCTGACGATTCTAAAGCAATTGAACAATACAACGAATACTCGGAAAAAAGAAAAGATCTAAAGCAGAAGGTTGAAGAAGAATATGGCCCGCTAATGTTAAAAGAAAAGAATAATAAAGAGAACCAATGGGAATGGAGCCAGGGACCATGGCCATGGCAGGTTTAGAATAATTAACTATAGGAGGTCAAATAATGTGGACTTATGAAAAAAAGTTGCAATATCCTGTGAAAGTAAGCGAGTGCAATCCTAAACTTGCAAAATACTTAATCGAACAATATGGCGGTGCAGATGGTGAATTAGCGGCAGCATTGAGATATTTAAACCAGAGATATACGATTCCTGATAAAGTAGTCGGCTTGCTAACAGACATCGGTACAGAAGAATTTGCCCATTTAGAGATGATTGCTGCCATGGTGTACAAGCTAACAAAAGATGCTACCCCTGATCAAATCAAAGAAGCTGGTTTAGAAGGGCATTATACCAACCATGGTGTTTCACTGTTCTACCATAATACAGCTGGAAAACCTTTTGAAGTTCAACACATTCAATCAAAAGGAGATCCGATCGCTGATCTATATGAAGACATAGCTGCAGAAGAAAAAGCGCGTGCAACCTACCAGTGGATCATTGATCTTTCTGATGATCCAGACTTGAATGACAGTCTGGCATTTCTACGGGAAAGAGAAATAGTCCATTCGCAACGCTTCCGAGAAGCAGTAGAATTGTTAAAAGATGAACGGGACCGCCAGAAAATATTTTAAAATAAATGTTTTTTCTATTAATAAAGGAAGCACCGGCCAAAGCGGTGCTTCCTTTTTAATCATTTGCGGAGAACATATATTTTCTAGTACGGAACTTAACGTTAAATACCAATCCCATGGCAAACATGCTGCCTAGAAGCGAACTTCCTCCATAACTGATGAAAGGAAGGGGGATACCGGTGATCGGCACTAACCCGATAGCCATTCCAACGTTTTGGAAAACATGGAATGTAATCATAGCAATGACACCTGCACAAATAAAACTTCCAAAAGGGTCATCGATTTCAAGGGCTATCCGAATAATTCTATATATCAATAAAAAGAAGAGAGTTAAGACAATACTAATTCCCAGGAACCCAAACTCTTCACCTATGTTCCCGATAATAAAATCCGTGTGGTTCTCCGGTAAGTAAACACTGCCGTCCTGGTATCCTTTACCGTAAATTTTTCCTGATCCAATTGCCAGCAAGGCTTTATTTAGCTGATATGCTTCTGGCCCTTCATAATTTTCAGGATCCAGCCAGCTATATATTCTTCCAAGCTGATATTCTTTAACACCAAGCGTGCCTTCCACAAATTCTGGTATCTTGATGATCATCAGAATAAGGCCAAATCCAATAAGAGCGACACTTGAATAGAGCAAAACTAGCAAGCGCCATGCTACGCCTGACATCAATAACATGAAGGCAAAAATAGCAAGCATTACTAGAGAGGTTCCAAGATCTGGCTGCATCATAACAAGCATGATAGGAACCATTGTAAAACCAAGCATTTTTAATATTAAAAGCAAATCCGATTTTATCGTTTTATCAAAAATCTTGCTGTTGTGACTGACAATAACGTTACTTAACACCAGTATTAAACAGACTTTTACGATTTCAGAAGGTTGTAGCGATCCGGCTCCTGGAACAACGAACCAGCTTTTTGCACCATTGATTGTCGGAGCAAAGCGTTCCGGTGTAAAAATCAACAAAACCAGCAAAAAGTTTCCGAATCCATAGAAATACCATGAAAGTTTTCTCAGTTGTTCCAGGTCAAAAATCATTGTAGCTACTAAAACTACCGTACCTACAAAGTACCACATGATCTGCTTAAGTAAAAAGTTATCTTCGTATTGTCCATTTGTTTGTGCGCTAAATATAGAAATACAACTTACACAAAACATTAAAAAGAGCAAAAATGCCAAATTATAATCTATTTTATCCGAAATTTTATCAGTAGAATCGGTCAATGCCTTTCACCTCGATACAAAACATATTGCAACCATTTAAACATTTTATCACAATAAAAATGGTAAGTGTATGAAATTATCCGAAACATTACAAAAGAGGCTTTCGTATTATCACGAAAGCCTCTTAAATATTTTTTCATATACTTATCCTGCTAGTTCATCAAGATGCATTAACTTCTGGAGTTTCTTAGAAATAGTTAATAGGATCAAACCAAGGAAAATTGCTGCTCCTCCCAGGTAGATGAAGATTTCAAGGTACCCGAATGTTGTTGTTAATGATGCCACGTAACCTGCAACATAGTTTGCAGCCGCATTACTCAGGAACCAGGCACCCATCAGTAAGGAAGCAATCTTGACTGGGGCCATTTTACTCACTAATGACAAACCAATCGGATATAATGAAAGTTCTCCCAGTGTATGGAGCAAGTATGTCACGACCATGAACAGCATGCTTGCCTTCATTGTAATGTTCTGTTCATCGCTTCCGGTCATCATTACTGCTGGTATTAACACCATGAAACCAAGGCCCAATAAAATTAACCCAAAGGCCATTTTTGTAGGGATGGCAAAATCTCCTCGTTTCGTTCTTGCCAGTTTAATCCAAAGCGCGGATACAACTGGAGCCAGCAATAAAATAAACAGAGGATTTAATGATTGGAAAAATGAAACAGGGATTTCATATCCAAAAACCGTTCGGTCAATAAAGTCTCGTGTATATAAAGTAAACGAAGCTCCTGCTTGTTCAAATCCTGCCCAAAATATAACAACAAACACAGCTAAAATTAATATTACTGATGTACGGTCTTTTTCTTGCTTAGTTAAAGGCTTTTTCTCATTTTTATCATCCACGATAGCTTTTACACTCGATGGAGTAGTACCGATATCACCAAGGTATTTTTTAGCTAATGAATTAAAAGTTATTTGTCCGATAATCATACCGATAGAAGAAGCAAGGAAAGCATATTTAAATCCAAATACCTCTACTCCTCCAGTTGTGGAATGGAAAAGGTTAGCATAAAGGAAACCTGCTATCAAAGGAGAAAAAAGGGCTCCAAGGTTAATACCCATATAGAAAATGGTAAAAGCAGAGTCTTTTCTTGGGTCATTTTTCTCATAAAGTTCTCCAACAAGAGTAGAAATATTAGGTTTAAAGAAACCATTACCAATTATTAAAAACAGCAAGCCGAGATAAAGGCCCCATTGTGCCTGGACAGCGAAAAGGGTAAAATCTCCGGCAGCCATCGTAATTCCGCCGATTGTTATTGCAGTCCGTAGCCCCATCAACCTGTCTGTAAGATATCCACCGATCAAAGGTGTAAAATAAACAAGCCCTGTGTAAAGACCATATAACATCAGTGCTTGTGACTTTTCCATTCCAAGTCCTCCGCTGATCAACTCAGCCGTTAAGTAGAGTACAAGAATGGATCTCATGCCATAATAGCTGTACCGTTCCCACATTTCGGTTATAAATAATAAATAAAGTCCTCGAGGATGTTTTCTTTTTCCGCTTTGAAGCTCGGACATATCCCCGGTGTTTACTGTATCCATTTAATCCCTCCGATTGATGTTTTTTCTAAGATAGATATATTGCAAAGCCCCAAACACACAAGCCATTATAATTCACAAAAAATTAGAAAACAATGCAATTCGCAGAAGTACTAAAATTAATATAATTAAACCAATTTTTTAAGTTCAGATTAATTAAAAGGTCCTTATATTTTTAACAATTTTGTTTCAAAAAGGTCCTGGGATTTTGTTTTATGCCAGACACATTGCAAATTTTGTTTTTCTTTTAGAAAAAGGTTTTATTTTAAGCAAGACCACCAGGAAAATTTTTTCAGGCAAAGGAATGATTTTTCCTTATTCAAAAACGTTTCTTTTCTTTTCAAAAATGCTATAATTGATAAGAATGTCTAGGATTTGGAGGAATTTAATTGTTAACAGTAACGAATGTAGGTTTACGTTATGGAGACCGTAAGTTATTTGAAGATGTTAATATAAAGTTTACCCCTGGCAACTGCTATGGATTAATTGGGGCAAACGGAGCCGGAAAATCAACATTTCTTAAAATTTTATCAGGGGAAATCGAACCTCAACAGGGTGACGTGCACCTTGATCCAAACGAAAGGCTCGCAGTATTGAAGCAAGACCATTTTGAATATGAAGAGTTTGAAGTTCTTCATACAGTAATTATGGGGCATGCCCGTTTGTACGAAGTTATGCAAGAGAAAGACGCAATCTATATGAAAGCAGACTTCTCAGAAGAAGATGGCATGAAGGCTGCTGAATTGGAAGGCGAATTCGCCGAGTTAAACGGATGGGAAGCTGAATCAGAAGCGGCTGTCCTTTTGAAAGGACTTGGAATCCCTGAAGAGCTTCACACAAAAAAGATGGGCGACCTTACTGGTTCAGAGAAAGTAAAAGTGCTTTTAGCGCAGGCTCTATTTGGAAAACCGGATATCCTTTTGCTGGATGAGCCGACCAACCATCTGGACATTAAAGCGATCCAATGGTTGGAAGAGTTCTTGATCAACTTTGAAAATACTGTTATCGTCGTATCCCACGATCGTCACTTTTTAAATAAAATTTGTACACATATCGCTGATCTTGATTTTGGGAAAATCCAAATTTATGTTGGCAACTATGACTTTTGGTACGAATCAAGCCAGCTCGCATTGAAAATGTCTCAGGAAGCAAACAAGAAGAAGGAAGAGAAGGTCAAAGAGCTTCAGGCCTTTATTGCACGCTTTAGCGCAAATGCATCGAAATCGAAGCAGGCTACTTCCCGAAAGAAACTTCTTGATAAAATTTCTCTGGACGATATTAAGCCGTCATCACGTAAATATCCATATGTAGCATTTTCTCCTGAACGGGAAATCGGAAACGACTTGTTAAGAGTGGAAGGGCTGACAAAGACGATAGATGGGGTAAAAGTTCTTGATAACGTTAGTTTCATCTTAAATAAAGATGACAAAGTAGCATTAGTTGGAAAAGACGAAGTAGCAAAGACAACATTATTTAAAATTTTGATGGGCGAGTTGGAAGCGGACAGCGGTTCATTCAAATGGGGCGTAACAACTTCCCAGGCTTATTTCCCGAAAGACAACACTGATTATTTTGAAAACTGTGACCTAACTCTTGTAGACTGGCTTCGCCAATATTCTCCGGAAGACCAGAGCGAGAGCTTCCTTCGCGGTTTTTTAGGAAGAATGTTGTTCTCCGGTGAAGAAGCATTGAAAAAAGCGAGCGTTCTTTCCGGTGGAGAAAAGGTACGCTGTATGCTTTCTAAAATGATGCTTAGCGGTGCTAACGTTCTTTTGTTAGACGAACCGACAAATCATTTAGATCTTGAATCAATCCAATCTTTAAACAACGGTTTGATCAATTTTAAAGGGTCTATGATCTTTACGTCACATGACCACCAATTTGTCCAGACGATCGCAAACCGTATTATTGAAATTACGCCAAACGGCATAATCGATAAAGAAACAACATACGATGAGTATATTGCAAATGAGGAATTACAGAAAAAAGCTGCAGGGATGTATTAGGCCACACCAAACTGCGGATAACTCCACAATGAAATATGGAAATACCTAAAGAGGCTGGGACAAAAGTATTTTAGCCAAAGGAAAATCCGAACTTTGATTCAAAATTCTTTAATCAGAATTTAAATCAGTTCGGATTTTTC
>NZ_SWLG01000022.1 GCF_005747095.1 Exobacillus caeni
CTTGGCCATAGAAAAACCCCCTCCAAGTATCATTCTTTCCTTCATGGTATCATGAAGGTTTTTTTGAATGTCTACTTAAAGGGGATAATATCACCTTAACAACAAAAGGGCGAGAGAAACCTCTCTGCCCTTTTACTTTAATCAAACAATTTCTTGTACTGGCCATATCCTTCTTTTTCGAGATCCTCTTTAGGGATAAAACGCATTGCTGCTGAATTTATGCAATAACGCAGACCGCCCTTATCAACTGGTCCATCTTCGAAGACATGCCCTAAGTGGGAATCTGCATCCGTGCTTCTCACTTCAGTTCGAATCATATTGTGGGTGAAATCTATATTTTCTTTGATCCCCTGTTTTTGGATCGGCTTCGTAAAGCTTGGCCATCCGCACCCTGCGTCATACTGGTCAGTCGAGCTGAAAAGAGGCTCTCCGGAAACAACATCCACATAGATCCCCTCTTTTGTATTGTTATAATACTCATTTCGAAATGGAGGTTCTGTTCCGTTTTCTTGCGTTACCTTATATTGCACATCCGTTAAACGCTGCTTTAATTCGTTAAAATCCTTTTTGGTACTCCAGTGCCTTTTAATAAAATCTTCCCGTCCTGACCCTTGCTTATAGCGTTTGTAATGCATCGGATTTTTCTTGTAATAGTCCTGATGATACTCCTCTGCTTCATAAAAAGGAGACGCTGGCAGGATTTCGGTGACGATAGGCTTAGAAAATTTTCCGCTTTGTTCAAGCTCTTTTTTGGATTCCTCGGCTTCTTTCTTCTGTTCTTCATTATGGTAGAAGATTGCTGTTTGATAGGATTTTCCCCGATCATAAAACTGGCCGCCCGGATCTGTCGGGTCAATCTGCTGCCAGAATAGCCCCAACAGTTTTTCATACGGAAACACATCCGGATCATAGGTGATCTGGACTGCTTCATAATGGCCCGAAGTTTTAGAAATCACATCTTCATACGTAGGATTTTCCTTTTGGCCACCCGTATAGCCTGACATCACCTTCTCAATACCGGGCTGTTCATCAAAAGGCTGTACCATGCACCAGAAACAACCTCCGGCAAAAGTAGCTATTTCAAATTGTTTATTCGTATCGGTCATATGCTCACCTCTTTTTTAAGCTAAGAAATGCATAGTATTACCATAGCTTGAATCGGTCTGGTTTTTCCAGTTATCTGCCTTTTGAAATGTGCTTCTTTCTCAAAAAGAAATATGTAATTTCCATCCTCTCTTGAAATTCCCCAGTAGGATTAAGCTGCAATAACTCTTTTCTTAATTCTGTCTCAAACGCTTCTGCTTTATCGTCCAATAGGCTTTTATTGCAAAAGGAAGTCGAGTACAAATTTCCTATAATTGTATCGACAGTCCACTCATGCGTATACAGATACTCACCTTGAGCAACAAGCGTAAAAGCCGAATTTTCAATAAAATCTTCATGGAGCCTGGACTTGTCAGCGTAAGTTCCACCGCCGGCTCTCCGATTCTCTCCAAGCCATTTTTGGATCACTTCGACAATTTTCTTTTGCCACTGCTCATTTCCATTCCATATACTTCTTCCCGCTAAAATCACCATTCCGCCACCCGGCCGCAAACTTTCATAGCAAGTCTCCAAAACTTTTTCCCGGTCCATCCAATGGAATGCATTTCCGCAAACAATTAAATCTCTGTTCCCTGTTGGATTCAATTCCTCTGCCGCCATCGTTTTAAATGAGATCGTTTTTATTCCTTTTGCTTTTCTTAACCGTTTTGCTTCTTCTATCATCTCATCGTTTATATCGATTGCTGTGATCTGGAGAAAATAGGAATGTAAAGCAAACGCCAGCTGGCCAGTGCCACAGCCAAGGTCAAGCATATTCCCTCCAGTGCAGTCTTGATATTCATCCATGATCATTTTAATTAATTCGTCCGGATAATCGGGACGGTATCTTGAATAATAATTTGCTGTACGTTGAAACAATTGGTCACTCTTGTCCAACCTCATTTTCCCTCCCTGCCTTAATTAATACTTAAAAAGCTAGAAAACTTATTTCGAACATAAAAGTAGAATATCCTTTAATTTATTTAAAACCTCCAACCTTCTTTTGACCGAAAACATTTTATTTCCTTCCGTATGTAAAAAGTACAGCAGGGTCATCTTACAAAAGAAGGAGGTGTGTTATGAAAAAGCAAAGTGAAAATCAGACAGTCGCAGGAACAAACATCGATGCAGTAAAACGACAAAATGAACGGTCGGGCATGTCCTATAACGAAGTAAAAGAGCTACTAGCCCGAACTACAGGCGGGCATAACACCCGGATGTTCAGTGATACGAACGTCGAGCATGTAATCGAAAATAACCAGCAATCGATGCAAGATAAGCACGAGTAAGCATAAAGGAGCAGAAGATATTCTTTTGCTCCTTTTCTTTATCTATATTCAAGGCTATTGTCACTCTCATCCTCCTTGTATACTCGTTGAAATCAGCACTTTTTATTCATTTAGAAAAACAAAGGATTTTCTTTCCTACAGGCGAAATTAACTAGTGATAATCCAAATAAATGAACGATGGGTGGATAACCATGCACATACAGGAAGAAGCGATTGACTCGACCTTCTTTACACTTGAAAAACTTGCAGAAGGAGTCTATGCTGCTATGTCTAAAAGCGGTACAGGCACATGGAGCAACGGAGGATTTGTCGATACTGGAAAAGACGTAATTGTTTTTGACGCCTTTTCAACTCCTAAAGCAGCGATGGAGCTCCGGGCAGCCGCCGAAAAACTAACAGGTAAGAAGGTAACATATCTTGTTAATAGCCATTATCATGGTGACCATACGTTTGGAAACCAGGTTTTTGCAGACACTGTTATTATTTCCACAGAAAAAACAAAGGAATTGATCGAAGAAAAAAACAGCATTCCAGACCTTAAAAAGGAAAAACAGATGTTTCAAGAATATCTTGATGGTTTAGAAAAGCGTCTGGAAACAGAGAGAGACCCCGTCATTTTAAAAAGCCTTTCGAATCAGTTCATCGAAATGAAGGCAGTTTTCGAATCATTGGATAATCTCACGATCACGCTTCCGAATTTAACATTCGATAAAAAATTAACCTTTCACGGTTCAGAAAGAACGGCGGAGCTATATTGCTTTGGGGGAGGCCATACTCCAAGCGATTCTTTCCTGTACATTCCTGAGGAAAAAATTGCATTTATGGGAGACCTTGCAACAGAAGGACTTCACTTTCCTATCGATAACCCGCTTGAATTTGTTTCTATTCTAGAAAAAGTAATGAAATATGATATTCAAACGGTTGTACCAGGCCATGGGGAAATCGGTACGAAAGAATACTTCCTCATCATCCTCAAATATCTCAGTCATTTGATTGAAACAGCAAATTCCGGAAACGCACTGGAAGAATTCATCGCCCTGGAACCACCTGAAGAATACAAAGGCTGGACAGGCGTGAACGGGTACAAGCAAAACCTATCACGGGTATACACCTTCCTTAACCAGGAAAACAGTTAAATCCATTTATCAGCAAAATTGTGCTAAACATCACAGACGCTTCTATTCCCTTGCTCTATACTTAAGAAAAAACAAATGGAGTGAGGAAAATGATCGATAACGTAGGACTGTTTGATCGTATTATTCGAACTTTGCTGGGTTTGGCTCTGTTAGCGTTATTTTTCTTCGACAGCAATATAAAATACGGTGGACTCCTGGGAATTATTTTACTTTTCACCGCCTTTACAAGATACTGCCCAATCTATTCCCTGTTGCATATTAAAACCTGTAAAGTAAAGCATTGAGTAATGAAAAATGCTAAAAAACTTTCTCCACAACCAGTCGGAGAAAGTTTTTTATATTATTTATCCAATTTTAGCTTTGCCAGCTGGTCCGCCAGCGCAGTGTTGATCGGCTCATCGTTCTTTTGCTTTTGTTTATTAAGATACTTTGAAACGTCTTTCTTTGATGCTTTGCTGTTCTTTTCCTGCTGCCTTCTTTTGTTGAAGGTTTCCAGCTTCTCTCTGTGGCCGCATTTGCATACAAAGGTTTGTCCCTCGCCCTGTCCGTGGAGTTCGAGCTTCTTCCGGCAGTTCGGACATCTTGCATTCGTGATCTTGCTCTTTCCTTTTTTGTAACCGCACTCCCGGTCCTGGCAAACGAGCATCTTGCCTTTTTTACTTTTCACTTCCAGCATCAGCTTGCCGCATTCAGGGCAATGGCTTCCCGTAACATTGTCATGCTTAAACTTTTTATCGCTGTTTTTAATCTCATTGACCGTTGTTTTTGCATACTGCTTCATTTCCTCGATGAATGCTTTCTTACTTAAGGAGCCATTTGCGATCGCTTCTAGCTTTTGTTCCCATTCAGCGGTCAGGGATGGAGACCTTAAATCGTTCGGAACAAGATCAAGCAGTTGTTTGCCTTTTGACGTAATCGTGATGTCTTTGCCTTTGTTCTCAATTAAAAAGCTTTTAAATAGTTTTTCAATGATATCAGCACGCGTTGCAACTGTTCCAAGCCCGCCTGTCTTGCCGATGGTTTTGATCAGTTCCTTGTTTTCTCCTGCCATATACTTTGCAGGGTTCTCCATCGCTGAAAGAAGCGTTCCTTCGTTGAACAAACCCGGTGGATTCGTTTCCCCTTTTGTCTGGGTAAGTGACAGGACCTTCAATGTATCGCCTTTGTTTAGCTGAGGCAAAGCCTGGTCTGCGTCCTGTTCAAAATCATTTTCATACACTGCTTTCCAGCCTGGAGAGAGTATTCTTTTACCCTTCGCTGTAAAATCCTCATTTCCGATTCGTGCCGAGATCGTTGTTTGCTCGTACTCAAACGGCGGATAAAGAACTGCTATGAACCTTTTTACGATAAGATCATAGATTTTGCGTTCCTTATCACTTAACGAACTCAAAACAGGTGTTTGTTCTGTTGGTATAATCGCATGGTGATCAGAAACTTTGCTGTCATCCACAAATGACTTGTTGGCCATTATCGGCTGCTGCAATACTTTTGAAGCATATTTCCGATACGGCTGGACCGAGCATGCCTGTAACCGTTCCTTCAACGTAGATACGATATCGCTCGATAAATAGCGGGAATCTGTCCTCGGATACGTAACAAGCTTATGGTGCTCGTACAATTTTTGCATGGTGGATAACGTCTCTTTTGCAGAATAACCGAAAATCTTATGGGCATCCCGCTGCAGTTCTGTTAAATCATATAAATGCGGAGAATAGCTCTTCTTATTGCTTTTTTGAATCCCGGTTATTTCTGCTTGCTTCTTTTGCAGACCGGCAAGGGTCCTATCACTTTCCGCTTTATCAAAAGTCTTCGTATCTTTTGTTTTCCCATGCTGCCAGTTCAGTTTGATCCCGTCCGCCACAGCCGTGATGCCATAATAGGTTTTTGGCTTAAAACGTTTTATTTCTTCTTCTCTTTCGGCGATCATCGCAAGTGTCGGCGTCTGCACCCTTCCACTGGATAGCTGTGCATTGTACTTGCTTGTCAACGCCCTCGTTGCATTCATCCCGACATACCAGTCAGCTTCTGAACGTGCTACGGCGGAATCGTATAGCGTTTCGTATTTTTTCGCATCTTTTAAATGCTTAAACCCATCTTTTATCGCCTTATCTGTTACAGAAGAGATCCATAACCTTTTTAAAGGCTTCCGGACTCTCGCTTTTTCAATGATCCACCTTGCCACCAGTTCCCCTTCACGGCCAGCATCTGTCGCGATCACGATATCCCTGACATCTTTTCGGTTCATCTGGGCTTTCACCGTACTGAATTGCTTTCCGCTTCTTTTTATCACCACTAGCTTTAAAGGAGAAGGAAGCATCGGCAAATCTTCTAACTTCCATGTTTTATATTTTTCGTCATATGCTTCAGGTTCTGCTAAGGTTACTAAATGGCCTAAGGCCCATGTAACGATATAGTCGTTCCCTTCAAAAAAACCGTTGCCTTTTTTGCCACAGTTCAACACTCTGGCAATATCTCTTCCGACTGACGGCTTTTCTGCTAATACTAATGTTTTACTCATAATACAAATCCTCTCGATTACTTTTGCGTTTCGCTGTCTCCACTATAACAGGTTCCCGCCTTTAGATGCTATTTTCTTTTCCTGCGCCTTTTTGGAGTGCTCAATCGTCTTGAAGAAAAAGCTTCCTCACGGGAGTTTTTGCGCTTTCCAGGATAGCTGTTCCGTATTCCGTTCCTATCCTCTTCCTTAGTTTCATCCGTTTTTTTAGGAAGTTCTAACCTACTCCTTTTTATTGCCTTATGAAGCCCTTTTTCGATTAGTTCTAGATATTTTGTATCCCTGGGAGCTACAAAGGTAACCGCAAGCCCCTTGCCGCCAGCTCTTCCCGTTCTTCCAATTCGATGGACATAGCTCTCAGTATCCTGAGGAATATCATAGTTGAAAACATGTGTTACTCCTTCAATATCAAGCCCTCTTGCTGCTACGTCTGTCGCAATTAAGAATTGTACTTTGTTATTTCGAAACTGCTCTACTGCGTGCTCTCGTTTAGCCTGGGATAAATCCCCATGGAATTCTTCCGTAGAATATCCTGATTCTTTCATTGCTTCGTTCAGCTTTTTAGCCCTTCTTTTTGTGCGGCAAAAGATAATCGCCAGATACGGATGGAATTGATCGATTGTTTTAAACAATGTAGCCTGCTTTTCTCGATCGGTTGTCTCGATTACGATCTGCTTTATATCCTTCACTGTCAGTTGTTCTTTCTCAGCATTGACAATGATCGTTTCCGGATTTTCCATATAGTCCCTGGCGATCGAGCGAATTGGCCCGGGCATCGTTGCTGAAAAGAGCATCGTTTGCCTGCTTGTTGGAAGCTTCGTTATAATTTCTTCTACTTCCGGCAGAAAGCCCATCTGGAGCATTTGATCTGCTTCATCTAAAACAAGTTTCGATACCCTGGAAAGCTGAATCGTTTCACGTCGAAAATGATCTAAAATCCTTCCGGGAGTGCCGATAACGACATGGATATTGTTTTGTTCCAGCTCTGAAAGTTGTGTCTCGATCGATTGGCCGCCATAAACCGGCAGAATGTTGATCGAATCATTTTCAGGGACCAGCTTTTTCATTTCCGAGGAAATTTGCAAGCTTAATTCGCGTGTAGGGGCAAGAATCAAGGCCTGGACATGATTCTTTTTTCGATCAAGTTGCTGCAGAATTGGAATAAGGAAAGCAATTGTTTTCCCTGTTCCTGTCTGCGCCTGCACGATTGTATCTTTGCCTTCTAAAAGCACCGGAATCGTTCTTTCCTGTACAGGAGAAGGGTTAACAATCCTTTGTTCTGCTAATTTGTTCAGTAATTTTTCTTTAACGCCAAGTTCGATAAATCCCAAAGGAAGCCACCGCTTTCTTAATATTGCTATGCCGAAGTAGTTTCTGATTTCCTGGTCAGCCTTTTATTTTCTTTATGAAGGCAACCTTAAGATAGTCTCCCTCTTTAAATTCTTTCACCGTTTTAAAATCATCTGGGAGGGAGTACTCTTCAAGCAACTTATACTTTCCGTCCATTTCCTTGAACGCTTTATCAATAAAGCTTTTAAACTTGTTCATATCAAAGCCGCTATAGTTTGTGGAAGCAACAATGATCCCGTTGTTTTCTGTTATAGCGATCGCTTCTTTTAAAAGATTTTTATAATCTTTCGCTACACTGAATGTATGCTTTTTAGTCCTTGCAAAGCTCGGAGGATCAAGGATCACCATATCAAACTTTAAGTTCTTCTTGCCTGCATACTTAAAATACTTGAATACATCCTCTACAATGATATCCTGGGCTTCATGATCGATTCCATTCAGGCTGAATTGTTCGATCGTTTTTGGAAGACTTCTGTTGGCGACATCCACACTCGTCGTTTTCGAAGCTCCGCCTAGAGCAGCAAAAACAGAAAATGCACCCGTATAAGAAAAAGTATTAAGTACTGTTTTCCCTTCCGCATACTTATCGCGAATCGCCTTTCTTACTTCCCGCTGATCGAGAAATACGCCAACCATCGCCCCTTCATTTAAATAAACGGCAAAGTTAACGCCGCTTTCTTTGACTATGATCGGAAAACCGGCTCTTTCTCCGGCTACAAAGTCGTCTTCTTCAATGTATTGCCCCTTTGTATCAAACCTTTTCTTTTGATATATCCCTTTGTATTCTGTCAGCCGGTCAAGGGAACGTATGACAAAATCTTTAAAGGCATAAATCCCTTCGCTATACCAGTTGATAAGATAATATCCATCAAAGAAATCGATCGTAAAGCCTCCTATTCCATCCCCTTCACCGTTAAAAACCCTGAATGCGGTCGTGCTGTTATCCTCAAAATACTTTTTTCTCGCATCCAGTGCACGCTTTAATTTTTTTTCAAAGAAGCTTTGGTCTATTTTTTCATTTTCTTTTCTCGTTAGTACCCATCCGTACCCTTTATTTTGTTTCCCATAATAGCCTCTTCCGATAAACCTTTTACTTTTCTCGTCAACAAGAGTTACAGGAGTCCCTTCTCTATTCAAATCGTTAATGTTCAATATCGCCTCTTTAAAAATAAGCGGATAACCGCTTTTAAATTTATTTATAAATTTAGATTTTACATTCAGCCGAACTTCGTTATTCAACTCGACCATCCTCCCTTATATAATGAGGCCTGTTTAACAGTTTACCCGAAACCTGCTTTACTCATTAGCAATCATATCATAGAGCTGAGCCCTGTTTGCACAGAATGCCAAACAAAAAGGAGCAGCTCTCATTTTAAAGGCTGCTCCTTTTCTATCAATCTACTTATTCATGCGGGACAGGAATCCTCCAAGAAGATCTTCTGTGTCGTCTTCCTCATCAAGCTCTTTATTTTCTTCGGAACTTGCAAATTCCTGTTTCGCTGTTTCCCAATCGAAATTCATCAGATCGTCTTCAATTGTATCATTCTCTTCCACTTCGTTCAGACTTGAATCTACATTCTCTTTATCGGACTGGACAATGCTGCTTTCAGGTGTTTTCTTTGTAGTGAGTTCTTCACTCTCTTGTAAATAAAGCGCTTCATCAATATCTAACGCATTGCTGTTAAGAGAGGCCAGGATGGAAGTAGAGCGTATGGGATCAGCCAACAGCTGATACAAAATACTTCCCAATATCGCTTCAGAATGCTCATGCTTCAGCCAATTACGCTGTGCCTGGCTTAGAGCTTTTGGCAGAGGAACCGTGATTGCCTCTCTATCATTTGTTAGTGATTTATTAACACCATCGACCACAAACTGTGCAACCGTACTGGAAAAGTTCCTCTTTTCTTTTTCCTTTAACCGCTGTAGTTGCTTCAGAATATGGTCTGGTGTATCAGAAGGGATTCGGAAAGTAATAGCCTGTCCTCTCTCGATCCCGTTCTTTCCTTTATTTTTCATAAAATCACCCTATTAGCTTTTAACTGCTTTTTTATCTTTCTCTTTCGCGTCTTTCCCTTTGTTAGTCTTTCGATCGAAGTCAGAGATCAACTTATAGTAAGCATTTGCCATCATCCAGATGCTTTCTTTTTCATCTTCAAAGAAGTCGATGTTATAGCCGTCCAGGTTGTTGTTTAGCGTCTTAAGATAATCTTTCAAAACCATTGAACCGCCGCCTACAAAATAGCAGATTTCAGTTTGAGAGTTTTTCTGCCAGACATTGCGGAGAAGGCGATACTGTTTCTTGGCAAGCTCTAACAAAATACGGTCAGTTATATCGTGAACGCTCGTACGGCTTCCCTTTACCATAATATGGTTCCTGTCATTTTTCTTTGTTAAAATTTCAACTACGTCTCTGCGGCTATCTAACTCAACGCCGTGCTTTGATCTGATTTCTTCTCTAATTGCTTCGAGGGATTCGGACACACCGAGGTTAAACCCTTGAGCTTTGTCATCATCTACGTTGCGGTCTTTAATCACAGCGATATCAGTAGATAATCCTCCGATATCGTGGATCAATATTCTTTTATCGATTAAGTCTTTGTTAATAATATTCAAATCATTGTCCATAACCAGGTTAATATAGGCAGCAAAACCTTCCGGATAAACCTTCACTTCGTCAAACTTAATGTTTACCTTTACTCCCTGATATTTCGGAGTCACTAAAAATTCCACCTGGTGCACAGAACCGAGCAATTGAGAGCGGTAACCAACATCCTTGCCTTCTTTAACTTCTCGTAGCGGCAAACCTGTTCCGAGAGTATAACTTGCATCAATAACATTGTTCGATTTCTTAAACATGCCTTCATGTTTCGCTGCATCAAGAGCTATAGAAGCAAAAAGCATAATAAGTGTCTGGTCTTCTTCTGACTTACTGCTTCCAGGATCAAGCTCTGTCGCATTATCACTTTTCGTTGCTAGATTTCCAACTCGATAGATAGCATTATTTTCTTTTAAAGCAGGGGAGTGGACACGGATATGAATACCATCTAGAGGATCTTTCTCATTCAAATCTTCTATTCCTATTACAGGGCGGTCCTCGATATCCCTCGCAATTACGTTTGGTATGTACAATTCTGAATCTAATTTTCCAAATAGGGCTTTAACGGAATCATTACCTACATCAATCGCAGCAATCCTTGCATTACTCATGTTTACCATTCCTTTCATTCTATTAACCATTGATAATCAAAGGTTAGTTTTACCATTTAAGTAAAGATTATAGAATGTTTACCTACCAGTCAATGAGACCAAAGTTGTGTTCACTTTCGTTTACATGTGTACATATATGTTTACTTGTACACAATACTGTATACAAAATAAGGTTTCATGCCTATAAACGTTGATGCAAAGCCATGTATACGTTTTTGTACACATGTAAACGTTATTGTACACGAGATGTATACATTTTGTTTACTTGTTTACAAAATTGTTTACAGCGAGTATACAACTTGTAAACTTGTAATCATTTTTGTATACATTGAGTTTTGGATGTAAAAAAATAGGAACATCCTGTTGGACATCCCCTGCTCTTTCTATCATTTTTCTAAATTTTTATTAGAGGATAAGACCGATTTAACTGCATTTTCAATTTCCTGGTACCCGGTGCATCGGCAAATGTTTGATTCAAGCATTTCGGTGATGAGCTCATCGTTCGCATCGGGATAATTTTCAACTAAGGAGTAACAATTCATGATAAAGCCAGAAGTGCAGTACCCGCATTGAAAAGCAAATTCCTTAATAAATGCATGCTGGATAGGAGTACCTTTCAATCCTTCAATTGTTATGATCCTTTTGCCAGGAGCTTCTATTGCAAACATTAAACAGGATTTCATAGCCATACCATCAACGTTTACCGTACATGCTCCACAATCACCATTCAAACAGCCAGGCTTAGAACCGGTTAAGCCAAGCTTTACTCGAAGGATGTATAAAAGCGTATCTGAAGGCTTTATAAGCACAGGTTTGATTTCGCCGTTCACATGAAGAGAAACCTCTCTAAAAGGGGAAGAAGAAGTTTTCATGACTCACCTCCCTGATAGGACTCTAAAACATCCTGTAACGTGTTTTTCAAAACAAATATCCTATATTCATCTGAACCTTCCACGTCATGCAAAATAGGGGAAGGAACATGCTGAATCGCCTCGTTTATTCTGGATTCGATCGAAATATCGTTATTGTTTAGCGCTTCCTCTAACTTTTTTGAACGGAAAGGAAAAGGACATAACCCGCTGATCGCAATTCTCACGGTCCCTGCTTTTTTTATGCTTGCAACTGTGACCAAAGGATAACCAATATTCCATTGTTTCCTTCTTTTTATATGAAATTGAGGGAGGCGGAGGTCATTTCTATTCGTGATGAGTTGAACTAAAAATTCCCCTTTCCCCAGCTGCAGGAATTGATTAAAAACTTCATCAAACGATACTGTCCTTATTTCATTCCCGGCTATGACTGCATAGCTGTCGGTTAGCAAAAATGGGAGGACTGCCTCCCGGTAAAAGATTTCCCCGCAGATGTTCCCGCCGAGTGTAATTTTATTCCTTGCAGTGTGATCTGCAACTCCCCTGGCAGTTTTGCTTAAAAGGGGAAATAAATTTCTCTCAGTAAGAGCTGTTAACGTCAGGGCTGCACCAAGCACCAAATGTTTATCCGTAAGCATTTGCACCCGGCACTCCGGTATATTCTTAATATCGATCAGTGCATCAGAATAAACGAGATTTAGTCTTCCTAACGTGAGGACCTCTGTTCCTCCGCCATAAAAAAGTGGTTGTTTACCCTGTCTTTCTAGAATTTGGTAGATGGAAACGGCTTCCTTTAGGGTGGAGGGTGCATGATAATCAAAATCAAATGAGAGCATGCTGATTCCCCTTCTTTGCCCTCCAGATTAACTCAGGAATTAGAGGCAGCTGATTTAAATTCACTTCTGCAGCGATCGACAATGCATTTCCAAGTGCGGCCGGCATGCCGATAAGCCCATGTTCCCCTACCCCTCTTGCCCCATATGGTGCATCTATCTGAGGAGTTTCGACAAAACTTACAACATACTCAGGGTTTTCTCCATATCTTAGTGGTCGATAAGTGCGAAATTGCGCATTTAATACTCTTCCCTGTTCGTCGAACACAAAGCTTTCCCGTCCACCGAAACATAATCCCATCGCCATGGCACCCATTACCTGGCCCTGTGCAGCCTTTTCGTTTATAACTTTTCCTATGTCGATCACCGACACTGCCCTGATAATCTTATAAGTAAAATCCCTCTTATTAAATTCTACTTCTACTCCCTGGGCACCGACTGTCCATTCTGGTCCAGGCCTTCCTTCTCCTGTTTGAGGATCTAAATATGTCATTCTACGAAGCGTGTAAGTTCCACGCCCGATAACTTGCCCGCCGATCGTATTCCCGTTTGGATAGGTGTATCCATAGACGACATCTTTTAGCTCTATTCCTGTTGAAGGTTCATCTTTTAAAAACACCCTTCCGCCAGCAACTTCCAGGTCTGAAACCGCACCGTGCAGCACACATGCAGCAACTTTCTTAATTTGTTCAACCGCATCCTCCGCTGCTTCAAGCACTGCCCTTCCAGCCATATAGGTGCCTCTGCTGGCTACTGTTTTCCAGTGTTCGGGGGTTGTCTGTGTGTTTACCTTCATACGGACATGAATCAGCTCAATCGGCATCTTAAGCCTTTCTGAGAGGATCTGTGCTAGAATCGTTTTCGTTCCTGTTCCGATCTCCACTACTCCTGAAATCAGATTGACACTGCCGTCCGGGTTAAATGTTAAAATGACTCCTGAGCTTGAGTCTGTGTCAATCGTCGAAGTCTTCCATATGCAGCAAATCCCCTTTGCCCGGATCAAACCATCAGGCTGGATACTTCTCTGCCCTTCCTCCCATTTCATTATTTCTTTCAGCCTATCGATACACGCAGGCAAGTTCCCGAGATTACTAGTGTTTAACCGCACCTGTGTAGGGGTGGTATGGCCAGGAAGGATCGCATTTTTCCTCCGAAGTTCAAGAGGGTCCAACCCAAGCTTTTGTGCCAGCATATCCATTGTTCTTTCAAAAGCGAATAACAGTTCAGAATGGCTGAATCCGCGAAATGGAGACGCATAAGGATGATTGGTATAGATACATAATGAATCACACCATACATTTTCGATATGATATGGGCCTGTGCAGTCGACTGCACCAGCCCTGCTAACATCAACCGCTTTATCCGAATAAGCACCTCCATCAAACAAATATAAAATTTCTGCGGCTTTTAAATATCCGTTCCTGGTACATCCAAGTTTTATTTTAGCATCAAGACCGATATGGCAAGGAGATGTCACGAGATCCTCTTCTCTTGTATTAAACAGTTTTACCTTTTTTCCGCCCACCGCTCTGGATGCTAAAAAAGCAAGGATTTCTAACTGTACTGCTGCCTTCCCCCCGTACCCACCTCCAACGAGCGGAGTGTTCACAATAACTTTACCTGTATCGATGCCAAAATAAAGGTTGATCAACTTTTTTACCATGAATGGGGCCTGTGAGGAAGTTGTGATGACAACATACCCGTCTTGCCTTATCTCTGCAATAGAGCATCGAGTTTCCATGGCTGCGTGGTCTGAGGGAGAAAATGACACAGTGCCTTCTACTGTAACATCGCTCTCTGACCATCCCTTTTGAATGTTTCCTTTTCTGATCTTGGTTCGATTGGCAATGTTCGTGTTCGGTTCAGGATTAACACGTTCAACTTTTTCATAGCTTTCTATATTTTCATGAACAAGAGGAGCATTGGCCTGCATCGCTTCTGTCGGAGAATTTACAACGGGCAAAGGTTCATATACTACTTCGATTAGTTCTGACGCTCTTTTTGCCTGTACAGGGTTATCAGCGACGACAAGGGCAACTGTTTCTCCAAAATAACGTACCTTATCGACAGCAATCGGCGGACGATCGCGAATTTCTTCCCCTGTTAAAGGAAAACGCTCCCCAGCAAGTATTGCTCTAACACCGGGTATCTTCCAGGCCTTTTCGGTATTGATAGAAATTATCCTCGCATGGGCGTATGGGCTGAGCAGCATTCTGGCATGTAACATGCCCGGGGATTGAATATCGTTTGTATATATCGCTTCCCCTGTGACTTTATCAACCGCTTCCTTTCGGTATACGCTCTTCCCAATGATGTACATCAAGACCCCTCCTTCCTCTCTTTTCTTTAAAGCCGTGTTGTAATTTCTTTTCAATACTCTCTTACTATGTATATAACGCATAAAAAAGTATTATCACTTGAAAGAAATCAATGAAAAAAGCCTGCCATCAGCAAGCGTCTTGATCAGGATTTGTTTTTTGGAAGGATGTAAAGGCTTTTAAGGAAACGATCGGTTGATTCGTATAAGGAGATATTATATTGCTGGGATTCTGTCCCATATGGAAGAGTAACCTGCTTCTCTGCAGATAAAATAACATTATTCCTCTCAGAAGAATTTTTGTCGGTCAGATAAAAGGAACCCATGGACTGAAATTGATTGGCCCATGTCGTACGATTCACAGCCGTCATCGTTCCTGCTGCTGACCATGATCGTAAAGTTTCGATAGCTCCTTCAAGATAGACGAGCCCTGTGCTTAATTGGTTTAATTTCCTTTTATATCCCAGAAGTTCAGTTTTCTTTTTTCTGGAGAGAGGATTAAATTCTAAACTGTTTAAGGCTTGTTTTATTCCATCTTTCGTTTGGTGCAATTCTGAAAGCATGCTTCTCACTTCTTTTTGAAGTGCGTCTCCTTCTGATTTAGCACATCCTCCCTCCAGCCAGGTTACCGTATTGTAAAAGGAATTTGCTAATAAATTTGAAAACCTGTTATATTTCGTAATCGCCTCTTTGGTGAAGTTCGGCGGGAATACTACCATGTGGACGACAACTGCAGTTAAGGCTCCGATAACCGTATCCCTGATCCGATCAACAGGATAATGGGCTGTTTTGTTCTCAAAAACAAACACCAATAAGATTGTCAGGGCTACCTGGTGGAGCGCTGTCTCATCTAGCTTTAAAAGCTTAGCAAGTAGGGTTCCTCCTAAGATTAAAAGCCCGAGCGTCCAACCGTTTACACTTAAGTGGCTGGCGATTAGAGCAGTCACCGAAACTCCGATAACCGTCCCGATAATACGATGTAAAGAAAAATGGATAGACTTACCTATAGTAGTTTGCAAACATAAAATGACGGACAAAGGAGCAAGGTAGGGATGAGATGATCCGGCAATCTTTGCGGCTTCCCAGGAAATACCTGATGCCAATGCCATTTTCCATACCAGATGCTTTTTATTTTCCCATTTCGTTTGCAGAGAATTCCTTTTTTTCATGAAAGCTGCTTCCTCTCACTATTCGTCCTTTCATCATATTTTTTAAGGAAAAGAGATATTTTATACAAATCAAAAAGACAGGTTGTAACCCTGCCTTTTGACGGAGAAGTTTATTTCGTTGGGTCGATGTTGTGGTTGAACCTAAATACATTCCCTGGATCGTAGTTCTTTTTAACAGCAACAAGTCGATCATAATTCACTGCATACGCTGTTTTGGTAACATTCTCGCTTAAACCGATTCCGTTCAGGTAAGAAGCTTTATTATGGGAATAAGGTAGAAGCCCCTGATACAATGACTCTACCCACTTTTCACAAATCTTTTCGTCTACTCCCATTGCCATCATATCGACTAATAGGATGAAGCTGGCATCTCGGACGGCAAAAGGTGTAGCATCAACAGGTATCTTATTCATTTGGCCGCCAAGTGCCCATAATTGAACCAACGCTGTGGGTGCAGGGGCGCTATCAATTTTACCCAGGACTGCATCGATCGTTTTCTCATCCAGCTCTTTAAAGTACAACGAAGTTCCATAGACCGGCACACTATCCGGAACCATCGCATCTAACTTACTTTGCAGTTCCACGTATGGAATGATTCCAGTATGATCGGCAAGCGGCTCGGCCATTTGGCGCAGCTGCTCGATCACTTTCTCACCCTGCTCCGGTTCGCCCGCATACATTCCTGTAAGCATCACAACCTTTTTATGATGGAGTGCTTCAGGTAAAAACGGTACAGGCGGCAACTCGGCGGCAGTTATGTTAAAGGAAACCTCATCCGGAGCCTGCTTCAGGTACTCCTGAGCCTGTAATAAAATCGCTTTTGCATCCTTATAGTCGTACATGACATCTAAAGCAAGAACGGCAGGTCCAACTTTATGGAGCTGGAACATAAACTTCGTCACTATTCCGAAGTTACCTCCACCTCCCCTTATTGCCCAGAAAAGATCGGAATGCTGTGTTTCGCTAACTTCCAGCAGTTCTCCTTTTGACGTAACGACATGTGCACCGACGATATTGTCGCAGGTTAAACCGTATTTTCCACGTAAATAACCCATGCCTCCGCTTAATGCAAGACCTGCAACGCCAGTTTCTGAAACGGTTCCAGTCGGAGTAGCAAGCTCAAAGTTTTGCGTCGCTTTATCAATATCAGCGAGAGTTGCCCCACCTTCCACAAACGCTATCTTTTTCTCAGGGTCCACTTCGACCTTTCGCATTTCCGACAGGTCGATCATTAACCCATCGTCACACACTGCAGTTCCTGCAACATGATGCCCTCCGCCACGAATTGCAATATTCAAGTTTTTCTCTGTAGCCAGTTTTACAGCTGCTGCAACATCCTCTTCCGTGTCACAAACAACAATCGCATACGGTTTCCGGTCGATTGCACCGTTCCATACTTTTCTTTTCTCGTCGTACGCCTCATGGTCAGGTGTGATAATGCGGCTACCCAGCTTAGCTTCCAGATCTTTAATCAAAAGAAGAACCTCCTATAAGGTAAAATTTACTAAGACTATTATATCATTTTAATTCTTTATTGAGAACGCGATTTCCCGTATAATTTATCTTTTATAGGACTTTTGATAGGAGTGAAAAAGTAAAAACCGCCATATACATGATGACGGTTGTAAATTAAATAACGTCTTTGTTTTCCTGGGCTTTTACCAAATCATGATAAAATCCTTTCTGATCCAGCAGTTGTTGGTGGTTGCCTTTTTCTATGATCTCTCCGTTTTTGAGTACAAGAATTTGATCCGCGTTTTTAATCGTATTAAGCCTGTGGGCGATCACAAAACTTGTCCTTCCTTCCATCAGCGTATCAAGCGCGTCGTTGATCTTCATCTCGGTGATCGTATCGATACTGCTGGTTGCTTCATCCAGGATTAACACAGAAGGGTTGGCCAGCATCGCCCTTGCAATAGAAAGAAGCTGCCGCTGTCCGTGGCTTATGCTCTTCCCATCCGAGTCCAGGACGGTATCATACCCTTTCGGAAGCTTGCTGATAAAGCTGTGCGCGTTTGCTCTTTTTGCAGCCTGTTCGACCTCCTCATCGGATGCGTTCAGTCTTCCGTATCGAATATTTTCCCTCACTGTTGTTTCGAACAGAATGGAA
Organism: Exobacillus caeni; assembly: GCF_005747095.1. GTDB lineage: Bacteria > Bacillota > Bacilli > Bacillales > Guptibacillaceae > Exobacillus > Exobacillus caeni. Next base: position 17,879 of record NZ_SWLG01000022.1, read on the forward strand.
TCCTGCAACACAACGCCCATCTGTTTTCTTAAGCTTTCACGGGTAATGTTCTGGATGTTTTGGCCATCAACCAGAATTTCACCCTCATCCGCATCATAAAAACGGGTAAGCAGTGAAATGATCGTTGTTTTCCCAGCGCCAGTTGGGCCAACTAAAGCCACTGTTTCGCCAGGACCGGCATGGAAGCTGACATTTTTTAAAATGTCCTGCCCTTCCTCATAACCGAAGGAAACGGCTTCAAATTTTATATCCCCCTGTATGGAAGAAATATCGGTAGCATCTGCTTCATCGCTTTTTTCCTCTTCCTTATCGATAATGTTAAACACTCTTTCGGCACCTGCTACAGCTGATAAGATAATGTTGAACTGATTGGCCAAATCGTTTAGCGGACGGGTAAATTGCCGTGAGTAGGTTGTAAAAATAACGATAACCCCGATTGAAATCATGCCGTTCAGTGCAAGTATGCCTCCAACTCCGACAATAAGCGCAAAGCTGACATTGTTTAGCATGTTCATCAACTTTGGGATAAACCCGGAATAGGTCTGTGCCCAGTAACCGGAATCCTTCAAAGCGGCATTCCTCACCCTAAATTCTTCAATGACTTTTTTCTCCCGCGAAAACATTTTAATAATATTGTGGCCTGTCAGGCTTTCTTCCATATAACCGTTTATATCGCCTAAGTTTCTCTGTTGTTCTTTAAAGTAATAGCCCGTTCGTTTTGTGATCCACTTGAGGCCCCCGAACATGACAGGGACGATCAACAGTGTTAAGAACGTTAAAAGAGGGCTCAACCAGAGCATGATGATGATAGTCCCAGTTATGGTCAGGGCACTCGTTGAAAATTGGATAACAGAGGAATTTAACGTCCGGCTTAAGTTTTCCATATCGTTCGTTAAACGGCTCATCAAGTCCCCGCTTTGCCTTTTTTGAAAAAAAGCCATCGAGAGTTGCTGCAAATGGGAAAATAGATGGTTTCTCATTCGATAAACGGTATTCTGGGCAATCGTGATCATCCAGTAATTCTGGAACCAGACGGATAACGATTGGAAAAGGTAGATCACGAGTAAAATGGACAGCATGGTGATGAGCGAGCTTGTTTCATAGTTTGCAATAAGCTTATCAACGGTTACACCGAGCAAGTACGGTCCCAGTAAAGATAAAGATGAACTGATAAGAACCATCAACAGGACAAGTATGAATAATCCCTTCTGGTTCGACATATATCCCCAGATTCGATAAAGGGTACCAGTGATATTCTTTACTTTTGGGGCTTTTACCGGTGCTCCTCTATGTCTGCCTGGCAGTTGCTGGCTGTTTGGATTGGTGTTCGCCTCTTTATTCTGTTGCCGGGACATAGCTGATCACTTCCTCTTGTCTCTGGGATTTATAGATATTGCGGTAATAATCACTCTCGTTTAAAAGAGACTCATGGGTGCCGCTGGCAATCAATTTCCCGTGCTGTAAGAGCAAAATTTTATCTGCTTCTTTCACAGAACTGATCTTCTGAGCGATAATCAATGTTGTACAGGCCTGGTTTCTTAACGTTTCCAGCACTTTGACTTCCGTTTTGGCATCAAGAGCACTTGTACTGTCATCTAAAAGCAATATGGAAGGCTTTCTTACAAACGCTCTCGCCATGGAAAGGCGCTGTTTCTGGCCACCTGAAAAATTGACGCCCCGCTGCCCGAGTTTAGTCTCATATTGTTCTGGCAGCGTCATAATAAAGTCATGGATCCCGGCATCTTTTGCAGCCCGGGAGATTTCTTCCATTGAGGCATCTTCTTTCCCCCAGGAAATGTTGTCTTTGACAGATCCCGAGAACAGATGAGCTTCCTGCGGGACAAATCCTATTTGTGTTCTGAGTGCTTCCACTTCGTATCTTGATATATTTAGCTGATCGATCTTGATTTCTCCGGATGTCGGATCGACCAATCGGGGTAAAAGCTGCATGATCGATGTTTTTCCGGAGCCTGTTTCCCCCAGGATCCCGACCGTTTCGCCTGCTTTCACAGAAAAAGAAATATTCTTAAGTGCAGGGTTAGGAGAGGAAGGATAACGAAACGAAACGTTTTGAAATGTGATTTCACCCTTTATATGTTTCTTTTCGCCATTATGATGTATATTTTGTTCTTCAATATTTTCATCAAGTACTCCTGTAATACGTGTTGCCGAAGCTTTCCCTCTTGAAAAATTCATCAATAAGAAAGAAAAGACAGAAAAGGAACCAAGGATTCGAGTTCCATAATTGATGATCGCCACAATTTCGCCGGCCTGCGCTCCACCTGTGTTCATCTCGATCGAACCAAACCATAGTATCGCTACAAGGCTTGCATTCATACCGAACATGACGATCGGCATCGCAAGTTCCATCGTCCATAGTGCCCTTTTATTTATATCAGCCAGCGTATCGTTCACGTTAGTAAACCGTTTATTTTCATGCTTATGGCGGCTAAAGACCTTAATTAAACGAATTCCCATTAAATTTTCGCGGATCACCGTATTCACAGAATCAAGCTTTTCCTGAACGCTCGAAAAAAGCTTCACACCTTTCGTCATGATCCAGAGCATGACTGCTAAAAGGATCGGAACAGAAAGCAGTAAAATAAGAGCCAACCCGGTATGTACTGTAAAAGCCATAATAATTCCCCCTATGATAAACAAAGGGGCTCTTAACATGATCCTCAGGCTCATAAATAAAAAGCCCTGGATCTGGGTCACATCGATGGTTAACCGCGTTAGTAGGGACGAGGTTGAAAATTTTTGAAACTGGACCAGGGAAAGTTCCTGTATTTTTACAAATAAATCTTCTCTTAAATCATGGCCGACACCCTGGCTGACCTCCGATGCAAAATAAGAGCTGATAATTCCCCCTGCAAATGCGAGCAAGGACAGTCCTACCAGTACTCCTCCCCACGTCATAACAGTGGATAGCTCACCCGGGACAACGCCCTTATCGATGATGATCGCCATCAAAATCGGCTGCACAAGCTCTACTGCCAATTCTACTGCCATTAGGAAGATGGCGATCCATGCTGCTTTTTGATATGTCTTCACATAAGATAGTATTTTTCTCATCCATTTATCACCTGAATTTTCTAAATATAATACTCTAATTATACAGGTTATGGCAGAAAAAATGAAAAAAGGAGACTTCCAGGAAAGGTTGGCTTCGACTTTTACAAAAACAGCATCATGCATAAGTGAAAAACTGCAGGGAAAATTAATTTTACTAAGCTACTGTTACTTTTGTCGGGAGGCTACAAGATGAAAAAAGAAAACAAAACTGAATGCAATGAAGAGATGGATTACCTTCGTCATTATTTAGTGGAACAAATCAACAGAATCACCGTAGAAGAACAGGAAGAACAGATGAGGGAAGAAATGGAAAATAAAGAACAGTTATAACAGGAAGAAGCATCAGAAGTTTAGACTTGATGCTTCTTCTTTATTTAATCACAATATACCTGAGCCCCTTTGTAATGTAATTCTAGCCTCTATCTTCTCTTCTGATGTTTACTTTCGTTTTATAAGTGAATTCATTATATAGGACAATAGGCTGGCCTCTTAAGAATCTAAAAAAGAAGGAGGATCCCATTCAATGAAAGGAAATGAAGTGATTTTAGAAGGAAAAAACGTAGGAACAGAAAGAGTACATAACATGGACTTTACAGTTTTAAAGGGACAGATCGTAACGATAATCGGTCCTTCAGGGTCTGGAAAAAGTACATTGATCAATCTTCTTAACAGAATAAATGATCCGCTTGAGGGGGAGATTCTATTCCATGGAAAAAATGTGAAAGAGTACCCGGTACCCGAACTGCGAAAAAAGATAGGCATGGTCTTCCAAACGGCAAACCTTTTTACTGGAACTGTGGAAGAAAACTTAAAGTATGGACCCGAAATCTGGGGAGAATGGACGCCTGAACTGGGAAAAGAATTGCTTCGCTTTGTTCAGCTTCCGGAAGAATTTTTATCAAAAGATGTGGAGGATATTTCTGGAGGGCAGCAGCAGCGTGTATCCTTTGCAAGAACGCTTGCAAACGATCCTGAAGTGCTTCTTATGGATGAAGCTACAAGTGCTCTTGATAACCGTACAGAAGAGCTTGTCGAAGAGGAACTGCTGCAGCTTGTAAAGGAAAAAAAGATTACGATTCTGATGATTACCCATGATCTTGAACAGGCGAGGCGGCTGGGTGACCAGACTTTTTTTATAGCAGATGGCCGAATTCTTGAGCAGGGAAAAACAGAAGACCTTTTCGAATCCCCCGCTACGGAAGAACTTAAATTCTTTTTGGAGGTGGAATAAGTAATGCCCGAAATATCCAATCTATCGATGCTCACTGTCATTATATTCGTCCTCATACCGGTTTCACTTTCCTACCTCTATTCTCTTGGTATCGCAAAAACGACGATTTGGTCTTCGTTAAGGGGAATTATCCAGCTCATTCTGATCGGATATGTGCTGACCTTTCTGTTTGAAATAACTGACTGGATTGCTGTTACCTTAGCTGTACTTGTCATGATCTCAGCTGCTTCCTGGCAGGCAGGCCAAAGGGGAAAAGGAATTAAGAATGCCTTTTTGGTCACTTTTACTGTTTTAGCAATCATTGAAGGCCTGGTGCTTATACTGTGGATCGGGTTTAATATCATTCCCTTTGAATCCCAGCAGGTCATCCCAATGAGCGGTATGGTGATCGGTAACAGCATGGTTGCGTCCGCTCTGGCACTGGAGAGGCTAAAAAATGACTTTTCCGTCCATAAGGGAAAGGTACTTGCAGCTCTCTCATTGGGGGCAACACCGCCTAAAGCAGCTAATATTATCATCAGAAATACGATAAAAGCCGCGATGATTCCAAGTATAGATGGCCTTAAAACAATTGGTCTCGTCCAGCTTCCGGGAATGATGACAGGGCTGATTATCGGCGGCGCTTCACCGATCGAGGCAATCCGCTACCAGATTGTTATTTCGTTGAGCATATTTGCCTCCGTATCACTTACGTCTATGTTTGTATCAGCGATCGCTTATCGTTCGTTCTTTAACAAAGATATGCAGCTTGTTGAAATCAAGGAAAATGATTGATCAGTTTCTTGATAAAAGCAAAAGGGCATTCGCTGTTTTAGCGAATGCCCTTTTGAGGCTATACCTTCATGCCAACTTTCTTTTCAGACTCCAGCATCGTCCCTTCCTTTGCATAATTGATATGCCAGGATAGTGCTTTTTCCAACACATGAGGTGTATGGCCTCCTCGTGTCAGCGCTTCGTTGTAATAGTCCCACAGCTGTTCACGATACATCGGATGTGCGCATCGCTCGATCACCAATTCCACGCGCTCCCTTGGCGCAAGTCCACGAAGGTCTGCATAACCCTGTTCTGTTACGATCACATCTACATCATGCTCTGTATGGTCGACGTGGGAGACGTATGGGACGATACTTGAGATCTTACCGCCTTTTGCGATTGACTTTGTTACGAAGATTCCAAGGCGGGCATTACGTGCAAAATCTCCTGAACCGCCGATCCCATTCATCATCTTGCTGCCCTGTACATGGGTGGAATTTATATTACCGTAGATATCCGCTTCTAAAGCCGTGTTGATCGAGATCAACCCCAACCGGCGGATTATCTCCGGGTGGTTTGAAATTTCTTGCGGCCGTAGAACTAATTTATCGCGATAGTTCTCAAAGTTTGAAAAGACCTCGTCCATTTTACCTTCAGAAAGTGTAATCGAGCAGCAGGATGCAAACTGAACCTTGCCAGCATCGATCAAATCGAAGACAGCGTCCTGCAGCACTTCTGAATACACCTTTAAATCAGTGAAATCAGAATTCAACAGCCCGTGGAATACCGCATTGGCTACCGAGCCTATCCCGGATTGCAACGGGGCGAGGCTCTTCGTTAACCTTCCGTCTTCGATTTCCTGTTTAAGAAAATCGATCAAGTGGTCGGCGATCATTACTGTTTCTTCATCAGGAGCAACAATGGTCGACGGGGAGTCCATTTGATTCGTGAAGACAATCCCCTTTACTTTATTCAAATCCACCTGGATACCCTTTGCCCCAATTCGGTCCTCAGGTTTTGTTAATGGAATAGGATCTCGTTTTCCCTGTTCTCCCGGTTCAAATAAATCATGTATACCCTCTAATGATTCTGGCTGGGCTACATTTATTTCAATGATGATCTCTTTCGCGTGCTGTGCAAAGACTAACGAGTTGCCTATCGATGTAGTTGGAATAATGAATCCGTCCTCCGTAATCGAAACCGCTTCCAAAATAGCAAAATCAATTTGGTCCAACACATTGGAACGGATTAACTCTGAAGTATGTGAAAGATGCTGGTCCACAAAATGAAAAGCACCTTCATTAAGCTTTCTTCGCATCGTAGCATCCGCCTGGAATGGTAAGCGCTTACCTAAGATTCCAGCTTCAGCAAACAATTTATCAATATCAGAGCCCAGAGAAGCTCCAGTATATACATTAACTTTAAAATCTTCTGATTCAGCTCGATTTACCAGTGCAAAAGGAACCGCTTTCACGTCACCCGCACGAGTAAAGCCACTTAACCCAAGTGTCATTCCATTCCCGATCCAGGATGCTGCCGTTTCAGCCGAAACTACTCTATCTCTTAATGCTGTGTTTTGAATACGCTCGTAGTTGTTTTCCACTCTATGACACCTTCCCTTGTAATCTTTCTCACTATTACAACTATTTTATCGTTTTGCATTCAGGGAAAGGCTATTTTTGAATGAAATTGCTAAAAATGACGATGAAAAGGCTAAATGAACGTGTGAAACAGCAATGAATCCTTTAAAAACCAAGTAGTTTCCTGAAGTAACTCGCATGTGTCTGGCTCACCGGGACAAGGGTATCATCTATCATTTTCAAAATAAAAGTGGAACGTGTGTCAGGATAAATTTCTTTAATATAATTTACATTAACAATATAAGACCGATGGCATCTGATAAAGGAATCTCTCGGCAACAGGAAGTCAAATTCATTCAACGTGTTTGTATGTGTACCAACATTCTCTTTCGTAATAACAAATGTTTTTCGTTCCTTTGCTTCAATGTATATGACGTCTGTGAAAGGAACGGGCACCCAGCCATCGCTTTTTTTAATCGTGATAACAGACATCGCATTTGTTAGCGTCGGAAAAACAGCTGTTACACATCCTCTTATTTCTCCTTCTTTCGAATATGGAACTGCCATCCCATAGTACGGAACGCCAAAGACATCACGATCAATGTACTCAGAGACCTTTTGGCCGGCCAGTAATGCTTTGTATGTAATCGTCCCTTCCAGAATAGGATCTCCAGGCTTTATCTTCAAATCGATTCGTTTACTCGGCTGGTAATACAGATATTCCTTTGTGTCAGATAAAACGATCGATGTTTCATCGGAAAACAATTCGCCTATCACATCTATTAACGTACTCGCATTAAAAAGCTCCATTATTTACACAACTTTCTTAAATAGAAATTTAATTTCTTTCGTCTTCATCATACCAAAACGAAGATAAATACTGGAAAAAAACGCTTTATACTGGTATATTAAAATAGTTACCCTCGTTAACCATTACCATAGCTAACTATTTAGGAGGTGTTATCCATAAAGAATTCACAGAAGTTTTTTTATCAACTATTAATGTTGTATCGGCCGTTTGAAAATCGGTTGAATATACAGCTCAGCAAACATAACCTTCATAGAGCCCAGTGGACGATCGTGTATTACCTCGCTAATTTCGGTTCTGCAACACTCATCGAGCTTGCTAACTACCAGGGGGTCGAGAAACCTACGATTACAAGGACGATTAACAGCTTAGAAGAATTAGGATACGTCGATCATGTCCCCGGTAAGGATAAACGTGAAAAGCGAATGGAACTTACGGAGAGCGGCAGTGAACTATACAAAACAGTGCGCCGGACGATCGATCAATATGAAAAGGAAATTTTAGAAGGAATTTCTGAAGAAGAGCAACAAGAGACCATTCGTATAATGGGTGAAATTCGAAACAATATTCTTAAACGGGGAGATAGATAGCGTGAATCAGTCATCGAAACCGAAACTATGGTCAAAAGATTTTATCATCGTTTCGGCCGTGAATTTTTTCTTGTATTTAATTTTTTATTTATTGTTGGTGACAATTGCTGTTTATGCAGTAGAATTGTTTGACGTCACAGAAAGCCAGGCAGGTCTTGCGACAGGAATCTTTATTATCGGAACATTGATCGGCAGGCTATTTATCGGGCGTATGATAAACGTGACCGGAAACAGGAAAATGCTTTTTATTGGCCTTATCTTTTTCACTTTGACTTCAGGGTTATATTTTATCAATGCCGGAATCACTATCCTGCTGTTAACCCGCTTTATACATGGTATAGCACTCGGCATCGCCAGTACTGCAACCGGTACGATCGTTGCCCAGATTATTCCTAAAACACGTAAAGGCGAAGGAATCGGATATTACAGCATGAGCATAACATTGGCGACTGCAGTAGGGCCGTTTATCGGCTTATATATGAGCCAGCATGCAACTTATCAATCGATTTTTAGCTTTTGTCTCGGACTGGGGGTTATCAGCTTGATAATAGCGGCCTTCATGAATATCCCGGAGGTGAAAACATCTACTTCCGACGACAGAAAAGGGCTAACACTATCAAGCTTTATTGAACCAAAAGCAGTGCCTATCGCATTAGTGACATTAATTCTGGCACTTGGCTACTCAAGTGTGCTTTCGTTCATCAATTTCTTTGCAATCGAGATCGATCTCGTGGAAATCGCGAGCTTCTTCTTTATCGTATATGCGGTAGCTATATTGGTTTCCCGCCCGCTCACTGGGCGCCTGATGGATGTTAGAGGAGCTAATGCGGTCATGTATCCAGCCTTTGTATTTTTTGGAGGAGGATTATTGCTTTTGAGCTCCGCCAGTAACGCCGTAATATTATTATTGTCGGGCATTTTGATAGGCTTTGGATTCGGTAATATGCAATCGATCACACAGGCCATCGCCGTTAAGTTAACACCACCACACCGAATGGGATTAGCAACTTCCACGTACTATATCTTTTTAGATGCAGGACTTGGATTCGGGCCTTATTTTCTCGGGCTACTCATACCCTTTACCGGCTATCGCAGTTTATATCTCATGATGGGTATCATGGTGCTGGCAACAACGGTTCTCTATTATTTCATGCATGGTATAAAAGAAAAATCTTCCAGAGTAGCTTCGGTACATTAATTGAATCATTTGGAAAAAAGCAGAGGCATTTAATTTCTTCTGCTTTTTTTTTGCTTTTTATATTTTTGTTTTTTAAAAAAACCACAATATTTTTCTCCAATGCTAGTTTTACACAGCAAGAGTAATAATTTCGGCTTTAAAAGTAACACTATATAAGAAAGGAGTGGATAACATGATTAACAATAATGATCCAGCTATAGAATTAACTGCAAACGAAATCTCTAATATTTGGGCAGGTTATTTAAAAAGCAGCATGGAACTAAGGTTTTTTGAACATTTTCTTTCCACCACCAAAGATAAAGACATCAAAAAAGTGGTAGAGAAAATGTTTAATTTTTCACAAAAAAAAATAAACGAACTCAAGAAGATTTTCAATAAAGATCATCTTGCAGTTCCTCTAGGATTTACTGAAAAAGACATAAGAGATGATGCAGAAAAAGTATTTTCCGATCAATTAATACTATTCTTTTGCAATGATCTCACAATGCTATCGATGATTACATATCCAAGTGCGTTATCTGATTGCACTAGAAAAGATATTCGAGACTATTTTCAAATGAGCATTGAACACAACATAAAGATACAGAATGAAATAACAGAACTGATGCTATCAAAGGGCATCTATTTAAAGCCTCCACAGGTGTCGATTAACAGCGAATTAGATTTTGTTGAAAACGTTAGTTATCTTAACGGATTTTTCGGAGGATCAAGGCCAGTCAATACTGCTGAAATTGCTAACTTATCCAGAATTATTCAGAGAGCCCAGTTTTCAAAAATGATTTTTGTGGGCTTTAGTCAACTTGCGACAGAAAAAGAAGTAAAAAAGTATTTCAGAAAAGGTAGAGATGAACTCGAAAAAGTCTCAGATGCCCTTCGAGAAATACTGGATGACGAGAATATACCCGTTTCTTCATCAAGCGATTATAAACTATATGATGTAAAAATGTCGCCTTTTTCAGATAAGTTAATGATGTTTTATGTTAATACTTGCCTTGGAATGTTCTGTTTTATTATGATTAGCCAGGCTATGACCTCCTGTTTAAGAACAGATATCATTTTTGAATTAAACAAAATTTCAAAGGATATGCAAAAGTATTACAGCCAGGGCCTTCTTTTACTTATAAAAGAAAAGTGGATAGAACAACCTCCTCAACCAGTGAATAGAAAAATCTAGAATTTAAAGGCAGAGCTTCCTCTGCCTTTTTTGTGCCCTTTTTTACTTTTATGAAAGCTTTTCTTTTATAACTTTACTTAGTTTTTCTATCCCTTCCTCCATTTCCTTTTGATCAGCATAACTAAAGGATAGGCGAAGAAACTCCGTACCTTCTTCTTGTTCCTTAAAGAAGTATTTACCGGGCACAAAGGACACACCCTCCTCGAGGGACTCTGTTAACAAATCCGACGTATCGATTCCGGGTACTCTAGCCCAGACGAAGTAACCCCCTTCAGGCACATACCAGGTCACCGATTCTGGCATGTATTGTTCCAATGCGGAGAGCAACACATCGCATTTCTTTTTGTATGCTTCTCTTAAAGTTGGGAGGCGTTGCTTCAAATCATTTCTTTCTAAAAAGGAAGCCATGGTCGCCTGAGAAAACGGATGGCCGATATCCTTTTTGAACCAATCGAGAGCAGTAATAAATTCAGGTGCCGCGGTGACCCATCCGATTCTCATTCCCGGGGCTACCACCTTGGATAACGAACCAACATAAAGAACACGGCTTTCATGGTCCATTGCTTTTAGTGGTATCGACTGCTCACGAAAATATAACTCCCCGTACGCATCATCCTCTAAAATAAGAAAGTTGTATTCAGAAGCAAGTTCCAATACATGCTTTCGCCGCTCCAATGCCATCGTCGTACCGGTTGGATTTTGAAAAGTAGGGATCGTGTATAAAATCCGTGGAAGGATCAGCCCTTTCCTTCTTCTCTCTTCAAGCACTTCTTCTAACCGCTTCGTATCGAGTCCATGCTCATCTACTGGAATAGTAATAAAATGTTTCGTATAGTTTTGAAAGATCTCCAGGGCCTCCATGTAAGTCGGCGATTCAACAGCAACGATCGTTTGATCATCTATGATAATACGCGCAATTAAATCGATCGCCTGGCATGCTCCTGAAGTAATTAATACTTCCTCCTCAGAAACATGAATGCCACGTTCCGATAATCTTCCTTTGATCTGTTGCTTTAATTTAGGTACTTTAGGGCTTCCAAGATAATGCAGTGGCAGGTCGCGTTCTTCTTCAATCAGGCTGGCAACTGCTTTTTTTATCTGATCAGCTGGTACAAGAGCCGGATCCGGGTAGCCGGAACTCAATCGTATACAATTCTCAGGGAGAGCTGGCATCCATTCCCCGGGCGGATCATTCTTAAGCGCTGCTTTAATATTTGCGGAAAAAAAAGAGTCGATGTCCATTCTGTTGTGCCCCTTTCTGTTGATCTTGTTTCGATTATTTGGGATTCTACTCTAAATGACTTCTAAAGTTTTTCCTTCATTCCTTTAAGAAAAAGTAAAAAACCGTACCTATTTGTGGTACGGTTCACCGTAACGTTGGATAGGGTAAACTAACAAAATAACCGGAGAGGTATTTTCTATAACCTCTCCAGTTATATTAGGATAATTACCAAACTCATAGAATTAATATTCCCTATCTGAATCATAAACACATATATTATACTTATAAGTGATTTTCTACATAATCAATAATACCCTCATAGAAAAAGTTGATATCATCTTTCCCAAAAAATGATTTGAATCGTGTTTCGGAAACATTAGCTGTGAACTTACTAATATCCCCCTCGTCTTTTAGCAAATCCTTTATCTTATTAGGGTCATCATTATGATATAAAACTACATCGATATTTGTAGTTGGTCTTATTGCCTTTTTCAGCATGTATCGGAACTCAAAATCTGCTTGTGGTAAAGAATATCCAATAAAAACCACTTTTTCTGCTTCTGCCAGTTCAACAAAAGCATTTTTCCAAATGTTTTTAAATGTAACATTATCTAAATTCTTTAGCAAAGTTGGTGTAATTAATTCACTGGTTAGTTTTGTGTTATTTCGATCACCTGATAAACTATAATTTTTAGTGCAAAAAGGGCATTCTGGAGCGCTTGTGTCATAGAATTCCTCAAATGCTATGTATTTTTCTTGTGAGTAAAATAACCTTTGACAATTCTTACATAATAGCCAATTCATTGCCCCATGAAGTTTTAATAACTTCACATTGTAATAACCCTGCCTTTTTAAAATAGTTGATGGTATACTCTCTATATCACTATCATCAAAAAAGTGGTGGTAATTATGGTCATATACACAGTAATCTAATTTTGCTTTTTCATAATCGCTATTACTTGAAACCACATGAGAAAAATATTTATCAACTATAAAATCCCAATTAAGTGTTATTATTGACACCGGATCCCCTGTTTGTTCAGCTTCAATTCTCTTTTGTATAATTTTTTCTATAAAATTTAGATATGTTTGACTATCAAAGGATTGGTTTACACTGGACTTAACAAAAAGCCTAATAATGCAGAACACAAAATCGTTCCTTAGTTGAATAATCTTTGAGGTATCATATCCTTGTATATGCTCGTTAGAAGCAATAGCCTTATCCAGTATGGTAAAAATGTCTTCTAATGTGATATGGCTTTTACTTTCAGCAATATATTCATAGATAGATTCTAAAAAACCGTTATCCTTTTTTAACTCATCCAATAACTTATATTTTTCTGCCATCGGAAGAGTCTCTATCTCTGCTAAAGCTGATTCGTCTGAAATAAAGTCAAAATAGTTTTTATTAGAAAAAAGCCTGATAATAAACTCTGCAATATTTATACGGGCTCTCCTGTATCTTTCTCCAGTTTTAAGTAATGTTGGATTAAAAGTTGCAAAATCCGACTCCTCTTTTTTAAATATACTTTTTAAAATTTCTGCTTGAGAAGGTAGATTTTCTATCATTGAAGCTCCAGCACCAAGAACAAAAACTGTTTTACTCATGAGTATATAACACTTCTTTCCACAACTCATAAGTCCCTACTAAGTCATAACCTAAGATAGGTGAATACTCTTCTGCAGACTTAATAGATTCATCTATCAAATCTAATAAATCATTTGTACTAATTGAATTCCATTCTTTTAATTTATTATATAGGAAGTGATTAATACATAATGCCTTTGCTTCTGTTGTTGGATATTGTCTTGAAATAGTTGCACCTGTTTTTCTTTTAATTTCAATCGGTTTGGAATCACCGTAGTATGCAAAGTTATCCAAATTATCTTTAATAACTTCCGTACATTGTTCACAATTACATATATCTGAATAATATCTTTGATAATCATCTGGTAGTATTCCCAAATATCTTAGCAACGTTGCTACACGGCCATATTCTACTCTCTGATGGATTGGATACAAATAATATTTATTAACGGGGATCCCCCCGCCAACAGGGACAATCGCTCTTTTTTCTCCATACTCAATACCGTGACACACACCTTGTAATTTTGCCTTGGATTTCTCATGACACAGTAGCACAGAAAAGTAATCTCCGTATAAGTTATATACATTAATTCCATTATCAGAAAGACCTTCTATTAATTTGCAAAAATTATTAAGTAGTAATCTTGATGATTCAAATGCTGAAAAATCATCTACCCATAAAAGCAAGTTCCTAATACCGTATGATGAATACTTACTTATGATATCTTCAATATAATAGGCGTCTTCCAATATATCCTTTTCTATAACAAGTTGTGCCGCTAAGCTATCCAACTCATACTCTTGAAGAGAATAATTTATCATTTGAACATTGATCTCTATCCACTTCTTATAATTTTTAGTATTCATCATAAAATAAGGAACGATTAACCATTTTGGTTCAAATGTTACTTTAGTATATTGTAAATACTTATAATAGTCCCTTTCCTTAGAGGTCTCAATAACGTGGTTTTTTTGAAAATCTAGAACTTTTGAAGTGAAGTCTTTCAGAATTGATTCACTTTCAAAATCAGAAGGTACCAATACTCTTTCCTGATCAATAATTTTCTCCTTCACAAAATCAGAGTAGTTATCTACCATCTTTTTTATTGAACTTTTTATCTTTCCATTTTTTCCTTTTATGTACTGTATATCATGTTGAAGAGAGTGGGTTAGTGGATCGATAATATAGCTAAACTTACGAGTTGCTACGAATTTAGAAATAGCTTTAGAAGCATGAGATATCATATTTCCATTAATAACCAAAAGGTCAAATTCATTTTTAAATTCATCAATAAACTTCTGTTCAGCTGATGTACCGTATCTAATTATTTTCAAAGCAGAATTTTGTTCCATATTTCTCTCCTCTCCACTACCTTTATGACTCTAATAGCATGTTAAGCAGGCTTTCCCTTTGTACATCCCAATAAAAATCTGATTTTATAGGTTTGACTGCTTCAAATAATTCAGGATTTCCTTTTTCATCTAAGTTAAAATATAGCAATCCGGTGTTTTCCTGTTTGCATACATCTTCTATTTTCTCTCTGGTTATTCTATTCTTAGGTTTTAATATACAAATGGACATATAATCCACAGCAATACTGTGTTTCTTTACTTGATCTATTGCTTTCTTCCAGTTCCTTAACTTAAATTCTATTGCTGATACTTCCTCATTGTTGTTAATTGTTATCATATCAATTGAGGACGAAAATAAAGGAACCTCTTTAAAAATTTTAAGATTCCTTTCCGTTAATATCTTCATACTAAGTTCAACCTGTTGAAATTCCGTTAATTTGGATAAGGTATTTAACGCGGTGTTCACTTTATTTCACCTTACCTTTAATTTTTGACTTTGATGCATATTCTGGATACTTATTATATACATAGCTTAGTAAGCTATTTAAGTCTGTTGTGTTAATCTGCTTTTTAAATTGCTCAAGAAAAGGTATGAGATTTTCTTGATTAGGTAACTGAGGTATTATCTCGTTTTCAACATATTCAATCCCCATGGGAGTTAAACTATATACAGAAACAGTCATACCGTTATCTTCTAGTAAGTCATTATTATCCTCTTGTATATTGTCTTCCATATCCTCTAGAGACTTTAAGTCATTATCATAATCCCACTCATTTACTTTCCCAAATTTTCTTGTTTCTTCTTTAAGTAGCTCAATGTTAGTAAATAAATCTAATTGTTCATGTACGTCAGATGAAAAAGGGCCATAATGATACGCCTCAAATGATGGCAGATCTTCTTCAAAGGAAAATTCATTTAATTTTAGCTTTTTAAATATTTCTTTATTAAAAATAAACATCATTTTTGTAATCCTAGTTCTGCCTTCAATAGGCTCGGCCTTTTCACTACTTTTGCCCTTTAAATAAAACAAAAGCAACAAATAGTCTGCACCTGTTATCTTACCGCTCATTTTATCACTCCTTAAAGTGAATTATGAAAGTTCTTCTTATACCAATTATATAATATATTGTTCAATTTAAGAAATTTTCATGAATGATTGTTTTGTTTATTAATTTTATCCATTATCCCTTAACAGCTCACCACTCGCTGTCTTCCATTCCGCCAATCCATTGGCACTACGTCCCATAACTAAAGCTGCAGCAGTTGATGCACTAGAAAAAATATAATCATCTACAAGACATAACTCACCACCATCTTTAGTTATAAACATACCTTGGTCAATTAACTTTTCCCTTAAATCTACATACCCTTGTTGATACGAATCGCTGACCGAACCAGCAAATAATGAGCCTTTAAAAACCTTAAAACCGTTAGATACAGGGGTACCAAGTGCATTTGCTCCCCTAGCTGCATTAATAAAATACTTTTCATATATACTCTTTTTGGAGTTATTGTTTTTATCCCCATTGTTAGGTGAACTTCTGTTATTGGTTAAATGAAGATCCCATGCATTTCGCATCAGGTTAATCAAAGTCTCTTGTCTTTTTTCAAGAACCCCAGGCGTCCATTCTCTTTCTTGAACAACTTGAGTAGTTAAGGCAAAAGTAGTAACTCCACTCTTTGGTTGGAAATAAGATGTTTTCTTTTTATTAAAATCATAGTTTCTGGCCTGGGAGTTTTTAGATCTAATTAAAAGTACTAAATTACCTAGTTTATGCACATAATCATCTGGATTTGAGAAGTTTACCAACCACTCACTATCCTTTTTAGGTGTTTGTGGAAGTACGTGCTCAACAGTAATAACTGAATGGTCATAGAAAGGTTGTCCGTTTGTAAGTAATGAATCTAGTCGTAGCAGTACGTATCTTCTTACAGTATCTTTTAACTCTGTATATACATCTCCATTTAATTTTTCTAAAACAGCTCTTTTATCGTCATCTGATACCTTTAATAAAGATTCCTCAGAAAACATATCAACTCTTTTTTTCATTTGCCTTAGGATTTGTGAGTACTTGGACATTCGCCAATTGAAATTTTTCCTTAGCACCATGCTACTACCTGCAAACTGTTCAAGTAGATTTAAAAACTCATCCAGTTTTTCGTTATATTCATGAATATAATACATTGCTACAGGAATCCAGTCATTATTATCAATGCGAGTAAGCAAGCTTAGTAATTTTATTATCTTTGGGTGATGGCTGTAAAAAGATCGATAATCAACTAGTTTTAGATAAATTTCACTATAAGGAATTAATATATCATCAATGAAGTTTTTCCCGGTTACTTTAGAGAAGATATCATCTATTCATCTTTATTATTTGCACTACCTTTTCTTTTTTGAATTATCATTCTGATATGATCAAACAACTTATTGAATCTATCACGCCCCAATGAAACTTCAACATCCTCCCATTTCATTGTGTAGGCGTCTTGTTCACTATCAGGGATTGCTCCAATAACGCGTGCTTTGAAGATATCACTTGGGAGTAAATCCAAGCCTCTGTCATTTAATACCGTAAATATACGAAAAGCAGAATCAAAATTAGGCGTAGAGACTACAACAATAAAACATAAAGTTGCCAATACTAATGGTAGTGTTTTTACTGTGTCTTCATCTAACTTATTAAGGCGTTCCATATAATATATTGCATTGTCTCGAATAGCTTTTTGGCTATCTGTCTTAAATGGCGTGTCTTTTGTTACCTTGTGTGTCATTCCTTTTTGTTGAATGTATTTTTCAAAATACTCATCATCTCTTTTACGTAGATGTAGTCGATAGGTATCCTTTGTACCTAAGATCTTACTGCCCTTCTGTACGACCATTTGTTCAATATCATCGGCGAAGGTCATCGCTAAGAATGTCGCGTAGTACAGAGAATAAAATAGTAAGTGTAGTCAATCTCTGTTGGCCATCTAATACCTCAGACTTAGGACCGTCTTTTTTTACTAAAACAATACTTCCCAGAAAATAAGGTTGGTCAACATTGCTTATATTATTCTCTCTAATGCCATAGTGATTAATGAATTCAATTATGTCGTCCAAAAGTTCCCCTGCCTCGTCTGTTGTCCAGGAATACGGGCGTTGCACAGATGGAACAGTAAACAAATAATCATCAGAGAAGACTTTATGTAAAGGAGTTTCTTGAGCTGTTAATTTTGTTTTCACTAAACATTCCTCCAATTCCCCTTTGATTAACCCTTCCATTTCAACAAAAGAGAGGGAATACCCTCTCAGTCCTTGTATACAATATAAATTCATTTAAGAGGTTAAATTTATTTCATTGGCTTGATTTTTCTATTTATATAGTCTACTTCATCTTTTGTTAAATTGTATTTATTAAAAAGCTGATCATCTATTTCTTCATTTGATACAGACCAATTAATAGAACTATTACTCTTGAAGTCTTGCAAGGGAATAAATCTGTAAGTATTTCTAGTACCATGTTGGCTATTCTTTGCTAAACTCTGTAGAAAACGAAAAAATTTAGACTGCATATATTTAGATAAAGCATCCGCACCATGGTTATCTAATTTTAAGTCAGCACCGACGACTAAGTATGTTTCCGTACAAATACTGTTAGGACTTGCAACTATTGTGTTTAAGTTGTCATCATTCAACTCAGTACCAATATTATTTGAATACGGAGTTAAAACCTTCCAATTACTAATCCAATGGGTATTTTTTTTAATTTCTTCATTACTTATATATCCAACTATGCCTTTATTCGCATAACATTTAATTGGATTTTCCGATAGATTTTTATCATGTTTAAATTTACTATTTTTAGTAAAATTAGTGGAAAAACCAAACGGATTACGGGCAGATACATATGCCATCAGACTATTTTTATCATCAACATTAATTTTATTCAGAATAGTAATAGCCTTTGAATCTCTGATAAAGATATCGGAATCCTTAAACTTAAGAGGTCTTAATGTATCACTGATGATTTCATTATTTTCATAAGTGACAACACGGGTTTGGCTAACGCTACTATTATATTTAGAATCCCATAAGAAATAGCTTACACCTCCTCTAATATTGGTATTCGGAAAGATATCTTCAGGTGTTAGCCAATCATGTAGTTCTCTAAGATGAGGGTCATTCAACATTTCATCGCGAAAGTCGTCTAAACCTTTCCCACCTACATACCATCTACTCGGTGTAATTAATGATATATATTGAGGATTCATAGCTTTAGCAGCACGTACAAAGTTGTGATAGATTGGTCTTGCGCTTACTTGTGCACCACCGTCTATTTCTTGATAAGGAGGATTTCCTATAATGACATCAAATTTCAATTTATTCTCTCCTTTATAGTTAAACATCGATTGGATAATATTAAGAATTTGATCTCTTTTATTACTAACATCATCCATTATTGACTTATAGTAAATGACATTTGTATGCCATTTATTATAGCCTCTTAGAGTTCTTTCAGTGATTGATTTTGCCATGGGGGTTTTTGCAATAACAAAAATATTATCCTTTAATACCTTTTGCCAGATTTCATTTTTGATTTCGTGACTATCTTTACTACCAAGATTTGTTGAACGCCAGTAGTGAATTTTCTCCTTATAAATGTTATAACAAGCTAGCAAAGGATATAATCCCGACTTTGAATTTATTTCAAGGATTATTGAACCTGTATTTGCTAAAGAATTTTTAGTAATATCACCTTTTGAAACTAACTTTGTATCCTCACCATCATGTAATGGATACTCGAAATTTTCATCAAAGAATGTTTCTCCACCTAGTGTATCCATTAAATGTCTATTCACAACCCTCCAAGGTGTTAATACTGTCTCTTTATCTGGGTTTTTAAAGGTTGAAAAAATATCAGCAATTTTCATTACCCGATCCCTGATGGTAGGAGCTGCATCAGCTGCTTTTGCTTTCCTCCTAATTCTTAATCCTGCTTCTACAAACACTTCTGCGTCATAATATTTGGTAAATTTATTGAAAATCTCCTTAGTAATTCCTTGCGGCATAAACTCACCCCAAGATTCATCATCTACTAAGTGTACAAAGTTATAAATAGTAATTTCCTTTTCGTGATCAATATTTGCTCCATAAATCATCATTGGTATACGAATACTAATACCTCTTAGGATACTAATCATCGTTTTACGTTGTTTGCGTAACTCTTGTGTCTTTTCAAATAAAGCCTGTTCTTCTGGGGTTCTTTGCTTTTTGGGTTTCTTTTCAGTTTCTTCAGCTTTCTCCCATTCTTCTTCATCAAAACCTTGATTATTAACAGTAACATCTAGAGGTTTCTTAGCTTGTTTTGAAGTTCCTATAATTGCTTTTAAATCATTAAAATCTTGAATATCTACTTCATTTAATTTTAGAAGTTCATCATTATATAAGTTAACATCATCGAAACCTGTTGTTACTACTTTATCAACAGCAGCTTTCTTCAACTGACGCAACATATGTTCAACATCAATTTTATCCATTTTGCTGTTACCCATGCTTATCACGGAACAATAATTCAAGAAAATATTCATAGCCTCTTTTTGTTTATGTGAGTTTAAACTACCAGCTTTAGTATTTAAACTCGCAGCCTGTGCGACCATTTTTAGTGTTCTATCAGGTGCAAAATCAAAAACAAAACATTCCGTTTTTACTTTACCTCCTATATTTGCGGGTGTTTGCACACGAAATGCTGTTTGTAAGTAGGTAGCTGGAGAAGTTGTGTTTGAAAGCATTAAAACACCAGTCCATGCAGGAACGCTTACACCTGTAGTTAACTTTCCACAGGTGATAGTGATCGTGTATGAATTTTCTGGATCATCGCCGATTGCCTCCTTAACTCTTTCTAGGGCATCTATATTTTCGGATTCACTATCACCTGCCCCAGCAACATTAACAATTTCAAAACTACCAAATATATCATGGCTCTTCATGAGCTTACTTAGCGCTCTTGCTTCTGGAACCCCAGGCACCAACCACAGAGTGTTCTTTAGATTCTCACGATAATACTCTGTGGAAAAAGGAAAGTTTGTTTGATTGCTTTCATCTTTATGGGATATTATATCTAAAAATTTCAGAACGTCTTCTTCATGTACAAACTTATCTCTTATTGAAACATTAGGATCATCGTTGCTATAGGTTCTAAAAAACTCCCTAAAATTAAATGCTTTGTCTTCTATATCAACATATCTTTTCCCACTAAATTCCTTGTCTAATTTATAGGTAAAAATAGATAGTTTTGGCAAGTTTACGTAAGGATTTGAATCACCAAAATTACTTTCATCCCATTCATATTTGGCTTTTTGTTCCATAACGTAATCCCATGTATAAATATCTTCTTCTTCCTCATAATCCTCAAATAAATTAAAAGGTGTTCCTGATAATGCGAGTGTAAAAGATTTTTTTATATGTTCATGAACATTTCTAGCCAGCTCTGTCTTATTTCCTTCATGAGCTTCGTCAATAATAACGCAATCCCATGTAGTATCAAAAATAAGATTGTTCTTATCAAATTCTCCACCCACATAAGAAGAACCACGTAAATCCTGCATAGAAGCAAAATATATAAATGGTTTATTTGATTCAACTAATTTTTCAAATGTTTCTCCTTTTGCTTTTGACCCAAAATCATAATCTGACCTGAAAATCTTATAAAAATCCTCAAACCACCCATCTGATACTACTGGCCGGTGAGTTATTATTAATGTTTTATTAAACTCTGCACGTTTTACTAGTTCTAATGCACTTACGGTTTTACCAAAACGCATTTTTGCGTTCCAAAGTTTTCTATTCTTCCCATTCTTTATTGATTGTAGAGTCTCTTTTATAGCTTGTTCTTGTTCAGGACGGAATTTAATAGGGGTAAAACCTTCAGATACCTTTACATTCCCAAGTGATATCTTTCCTTCTTTAACTGCTGTAATAGCAGAAGTAGCAGTATCTAAATCAATATTAAACCATTCTCTTCCCCTACTACCTTCTGTCGGGTTTATTCCTGATCGTTTTAAAACATTGTGAACCTCATGGTCTCCGAAAGCTGTGCCTTTATTGGTAATTCCTAAATCAAAGTGCAATAATTCATACTTAACATCTGCTGTTTTTGTATATTGATCTATTCTATATTTGGCGCTCTCTCTCATGCCTTTTTTATCGTACGGATTACCTTCAAAGGTTGTTTCACCAATTTTTAATCTACCTTTATGAGCTTCATCTGGGATTGTAAAAATATAGATAAGCTTGTGCTTAAAAGCTTGGAAATTTTTATCATTCATTCTCTTCACCCTCCACAACAGCTGCATTAATTAAATTCATATAAGAAATTTGTTCAAACAATCTAATTGGCTTAGCTGCTCGAACGTAAGTATCAATATCAAATAAGTCACTATCTACATCAGAATCAAATAAGCTTAGTTGTAAGGGTTCAGTCGTTTTTAACATCTTTTCATAATAGAAAAGGTCTTCCTGTTCCTTAACAATATCCCGATAATAATACTCAACTCTTTTTATAGCCCTTGTATTGTATTCTATTTGCCATTCGGAGATTCTACTTAATTCATCTGAGTAAAGTATATTTCCACATTCATCAAGTAACAGTTCGTTATTATTAGATAAAGGTATTTGACTTGTCAGAGCATTCATATTGATAATATTGAAGTCTAAAATATGGTCTATTACTTTATAGAATTGCGTAGTAACATTTTCTTGATATTGATAAATAAAATATTCCATAACTATTTCACGTAAACATTCCTTAGTAGTTTCTACATTATCTTTTAGCAGCTCTAAACCATAAATATTAGCTATAGAAACTATTGTATAAAACTCTCGATCTCTTGTTTCACTGTAGTTTTCAAATACCATTTTTAACTTTCTTTTTAATACTTCTATTAAAAATGCCCCTTCACCACAGCTATTTTCCAGATACCTACTACTTATTTTCATTCCATCAGCGGGAATCAAATCTAACATGTTATTAGCTACCCAAGTTGGTGTTAACACTTCTCCATGCTTTAATACGCGATTTTTAGACTTTATCTGATTATTCTTCATAATTACACCTTGTTTCTCATGATTTAATGCCTACTCTTGTAATTTTGAAATTGTTGATATTTCACGATGATTTCGTTAAACGGATAAAAAAGACTTTTCGTTCTCCTCATTTAAACGAAGAATAAAGCTCACTACATCCAACCTCTTTTTTCCACACTGCTGGCGAATTATAGTTGTAAATCGTCCATCTTTCACTAATTTTGCTTTATTTATGGTATACAGCTTTTGAATCAAACTTATCATTTCTGATTCTTCTATCTCGTCTTGCCAGTATTTATCTATTACTTCATTAATAGATGCTGCCAAATCTCTTTGCCTTTTGTGGAATAGTTTAACTTCCATTATGAAGTCACTCCTATTTTTCTTACTTTTTTTATACTTTAATCTTATTTTATATATAGCTCTTTAGTAATACAACAGTATAAGAAAAAATATACAAAAATTCCCTGAGCTCCATCCTTTAATACTCGAAAGGGGTACCCACCCGTTTCATGCCCCACCCCTTTTTATAAACCGTTATTTATCCCTTTGGATAGATATCGGTTTTTTTGTTTTACAGAGACGACTTGCGTGGTGAGAGGATCGCATACAAAAAGGAGGGTAGTTAGATGAACCAATCATTAGTAAAAATTCTATTGAAGGCAAAAGAACTAAACCAATGGGTTCCAGCTAAATTTCTGGCGAAGTACGGAATCCAAAAGGTAAATTTACTGAACCTTGAAGATGAGGACTTAATTCTGACTAAGAAAAGCAAGTCAGATGGCGTACAACTAAAGCTGACCTTAAAGGGTTATCACTACTTTAATAAATAACAGGAATACCTTTTTAAAAAAATTACAAGGAGGAAATTAATCATGAAAGAAAATGTATGGAAAAGACAGCAATACAAATTAGGACTATTAACGGAGAGGAGTGTCTCCCTTCAAGAAGTTAAGGAAATTCACCAAAATCTATTAAAC
The DNA here is from genome assembly GCF_005747095.1 of Exobacillus caeni. GTDB lineage: Bacteria > Bacillota > Bacilli > Bacillales > Guptibacillaceae > Exobacillus > Exobacillus caeni. Next base: position 41,497 of record NZ_SWLG01000022.1, read on the forward strand.
CAACTTGCTTCTATATCAGAAGAAGTAGCGGAAGCAATCGAACGCAATGACTATGTGAGACTATCTCACTTACTAGCTAATCGAAGCAAAATACAATCAGCAATAAATGAAATCGAATCTCTGTATGAGGATGAACTTATTAGTCATATATCAATTACTGACCGGATAAGCAAAGCACTTAAGGATACAGCAACAACGATGGAAGATGAGGGTGAAGATATTCTATCAAAATTAACTAACAATCTCGATAGATTAAATGAATCAGCTGGCGATGTGGTCACGAAGGCAATAGTGATTTCTATCAAAACACTAAGCAAGGGGAATCAGCTTAATCATCGAGTCGGCAAATTGATCATCCACAAAACATCGGATGGTTTAGCAAAATTGGCAGATATCATTCAAAAAAGATTCTAATTCATTGAGTTGAGGGAGGTAAAAACCATATGAAGACAGGTAAACACTTAAAAATAAACAATATCGTTCCATTCTCTAGTAGTAATAACTCTGATGTATCAGCATTACCTAATGTCGTCGTATCCTCTTCAGAATCCAAGCACCGAATTGAGGAACTCAAAACGTTCGTTGAAGAGGTTATGATAAAAGGCGTTGACTACGGGCAGATAAATGGATTCTCTAAAGCGACTTTGTTAAAGCCTGACGCCGAGAAACTTTGTGATGTATTCGGATTTTCAAAGACAGTAGAGGCTGTTAACCGTATTGAACAGTGGGAAGCTGGTATCTTCGCTTATGAAGTGAAGGTGATACTAACCCGCAAAGACAATGGAGTAATTGAAGCTGAAGGACTTGGTTCCTGCAACAGCAAAGAAGCAGCATTTCAACAGCAAGATGCCTATACGATTGTGAACACTGTATTGAAGATGACCAAAAAACGTACATTGATTGATGCGGTATTATCAGCGACACGTTCTAGCGGTATCTTCACACAAGACATTGAAGATTTTCCAGTAAGTTCAAAAACTAAAGGAGGTGATAAAACTGTTACCAAACACCAACTAATCAAGATACATCAAATCGCTGCTGAACTCAATATGCGTCATGAAGTTGCAAAAGAAATGATTAAGATGAAATACCTTGTTGATCACAGCACAAAACTAACTATTATACAGGCCTCTGATTTTATCCAACACTTATTTCATTTAAAAGATGTTTTTAATGAAGAGGAGGAGTTGAATACGCCAAAGGATAAAGAATGAATTGCTCATGGAATATTGATATATTCGATGGCTTTTTTTATGCACAAAAAAGATGAGCTCATCCGCCAATGAACTCATCTACATCAAAATACTCTTATTAAAATATAGCGTATTTCAAAAGTGTTTTCAATCGGAGGGACGATCATCGTCTCTCCTATTTTAATTCAATCAAACATAAATGGAGGAATATATGATGAACAATACATTCGATAAAATGACTTTTAGGGTATTATTAGCAACAACAATGCGTGAAAAGGAAGATGGCTATGTCGTCAACGAAATTTTCAACCGCTATCCATCCATACAAGATTTGTTAGAAGTAACCGAAGAGGAATTATTGATGATAAAAGGCATTGGTAAAGTAAAGGTTAAACAAATCGTAGCTGCTCTAAAATTAGCAAGAATGCAACCTACACCTGTAGAAGAACGTTTTACTATTCGTTCGCCTGAAGATGCATATACGTTCCTAAAAGATATGCAGTACCTAACACAAGAACATTTTGTAGTACTCGGGCTAAACACTAAAAATGAAGTTCTATTTCGAGAATCAGATTTTATAGGATCGTTGAATGCTTCAATTGTGCATCCACGGGAGACTTTTAAACATTTAATCCGTCGTAGTGCGCGAGCGCTATTGTTGCACATAATCATCCATCGGGGAATTCACAACCAAGTAGAGAGGACATTGAAGTCACAAAGCGCCTTAACGAAGTCGGAAAGGTTGTTGGAATTGAAATACTTGATCATATTATCGTTGGGCAAGAACAATTTACGAGTTTAAAGGAAAAAGGTTATCTATAAAAGTTTCATAGATAAAGAAGAGACAGTTAAATTTCTTGCTGTCTCCTCTTTATCTCATTTCTTTTATAATAGTTTTAGAGGTGGATGTTTTGAATTCATATTGATTATCTCGATGGGGTCAAATCCACCATTAGCAGCTAAATGTATTGAATCCAACAATAGACATACTGCATCATGCTTTACATCTTCTGGTATAAATCCCTGTACTTCAACATCTTCTACTTCTCCCCCTGTTACTTTCATTTTAGCTAAGTAAACTAAATTACTTTTTTCTTTTGTCTCACTGTTCAGCAACTCAACTATCTTCATCTTATAAATTCCTTTCCGTTCATCAATTACTTCAGTATAAAACTCATGCATAATTTACTCACTCCTCCTATGTACTGTTTATTAAGGCATAAGGGAAAATATTTAGGTAGACTTTAATATTGCAACTAATGAGAGACCCAGGCAGGTTAACTACACAAATTTCTTTAGTCCCTTTATTATTTTAATAATCGGCCACGGAATCATAGATTAATCCTTTTTTCACTTTATATCCTTCTTTTATATGCTTTACTGTTTGTCCTATCTTTGACATAGTAGCTTGGTAAGAGACTATTACAGCATGGTAGATTCGGTTTGAAAGCATATTGTTTTTTAATGGAAACGTATAAATCCCTAAAAAGGCTCCTTTATTATAAAAAGTATAAATTGGTTACCCAATATGCTAATTAAACAATCCCTCCCTAACTTCCCCTTGATATAAGGATTAACTGACAATTACAACTTTTATTACTGAACAAAAATTCCTTAGTCTTTATATATACCTGCTAGTATGCTATTTTGTAACAGCTACTAACAAACTTTTGCAAATACATACCTATTTTTTGATATTGTAACCTTTTCAAGTGTATCTTTTCCCGCTGCTATATTTTTAAAAGTATACATAACACTTGAACCAACCTTTTCTACTATAAAATCTTGTTTAATCTCCAAGGGTGGCAATTGCTTATTAGCTATTACAGGGAGGATTCCCATCTTCTTAAACTCTTTTTCATAATTTTGTATAGTACTACGACTAAGATTAAGTTCTATACCTAATGATTTGGCACGAATGTACCACATCATACTGCCAGCCTTTGTTTGATTTTTGACGTGATTCTTTATCGTTTTAAAAAGATCTATCTCGTTAGTTGTTATTCCATTCCATTTGCCAACCATTTTAAGATGTTCAATCAATAACCGCTTTACATTAGTGTCTTTTATGACAAACTCTATATTCGCATACCCAAATCTCCGTTTTAGCTCTGCTTTTTTGATATCACTTTCAAATCGTAGAATCCCTTTACTATTATTGATAGTATAAGCATCTTCAACGGTATCTTTCGCCTTTTTATTCTTATCATAAAAACGGATTTCTTTTGAACCACAACGCCATGCAACAGTTTCATCCGCAACTTTATGCTGTTTGTATCTTTTTTCTATATATGAATGCTGCCCCAGAGCATATATGTATTCCCTGATTTCCGTTTCTGCCGAAACTTGGAAAAAATTATTCAAAAATAAGGAGGAAGATTAATGAGTAAAGGAAAAAAAGCAGTCATTTACGCTCGTGTAAGTACAGAAGAGCAAGCAACCGAAGGATTCAGCATTAAAGCTCAGTTATCCCAACTATACAGACAAGCAGAAGTATTGAACATGGAAGTTATTGATGAGTATATAGATGAGGGCATAAGTGGTAAGAGCATAGCTGGTCGTCCTGAAATGAAAAAATTATTGTCGAATGCACGTCAGAGAAAATTTGATATTGTTCTGGTATATAAATTAGACCGTGTTTCAAGAAAACTAAAGGATGCCTTGGAAATCAGCGATGAGTTAGAACGTAATAATGTTCAATTGATGAGTTTAAATGAAAACTTTGATACGACCACTCCTATGGGTAAAATGGTGTTCCAAATGATAAGTTCTTTTGCCGAGTTAGAACGTAACACCATTGTTGGCCGTGTCAAAATGGGAATGACAGAACGAGCAAAGCAAGGGAAATTCAACGGAGGACTTTGCCTAGGGTACGATAGTATTAATAAGCATTTGGTCATTAATGATACTGAAGCTATTATCGTGAAGGAGATTTTTAATCTTGCAGAGCAAGGACTAGGATTAAAAGCAATTACACATCGAATAAATGAAAAAGGATACAAATCAAAACGTGATAAACTTTTCTCTACTAATGCAATTAAACAAATTTTAGATAATCCAATGTATATTGGTAAAATACGCTTTAATCAAGTTGAGGATTGGAATGAAAAACGCCGTAGAGGTAAAAATGAGAACTTTATTCTTGCAGATGGTGAGCACGAACCAATTATTACTCAAGAACAATGGGATAAAGTGCAGAATATCCGTCAAAAAAGGTCGGTAAAGCCCTCGCGATCCCTTGAACCCTATATTCTTAGCGGACTATTAAAATGCCCTATCTGTGATCATGGAATGGTTTCGAGCCGATCAAAAGGAGCTGCGGGTCAGACATATCGTTACTATACTTGCGGTCAGTATCATAACAAAGGAAAAGAGGCGTGTCGACCAAATTCAATACGTGCCGACAAAGCTGAACAACATGTATTTGAGGAGCTTTCACGTATAGCCTCACACCCATCAACCTTAAAGAAAATTATTTCAGAAACAAATAAGCAAAGAACCCACTCAATGGAGCCAATTCAAGAGGAAATAAAACTGCTAAAATCAAAGATTAACAAGATTAGAGGGCATATTGATAAACTAATGAACGCTCTGCTTGACGAGGAACTGCCGCAAGAAATTGTAAAACCGAAGCTAATCTCTTCTCAGGAACAAAAAAAGCAGCTGGAAGAACGCCTTGAAGCGAGAAATACGGAACTAGCAGAAGCTGATACTTCACCAGTAGACTATGATTCTGTTCAACGATTATTAGGAGATTTTCAAGTTTTACTCTCACAGGTTAAACCAGAAGAACAGAAGATATTGCTCCGTTCCATTATTAAAGACATCCAGGTAAGTATAGACGCACCACGTGGTACAGGCAGACATATTACGAAGATGGACCTATTCTTTGACTTCACAATAGATGCAATGGAAGACAGCTATGAATTGCTGCTGAAGATTTATCCAGACCTTGAACAGCAGCTAGATGTCTGGTCAACAAGATCAATTTCATACGGTTAATATAAAAGGGACATGCTTGAGTCCCTTAATAGTTTACCTTTATTTATGGTACGGTTCCCCCCTATTTATCTTAAACGCCCGATAAACCTGCTCAAGCAAAATGAGACGCATCAACTGATGAGGAAATGTCATCTTAGAGAAGGAAAGCTTGTCGTTCGCACGCGCCATCACAGCATCGCTCAGCCCTAAAGAGCCCCCTATTACAAAAGCGACTTTGCTTTTCCCGTATGTTGCAAGTTTGTCTAAATTAGCTGCTAGATCTTCAGAGGATTTCATTTCACCCTCGATTGCCAGAGCGATCACATGGGTATCAGGAGAAAGCTTCGAAAGGATCTTGTTACCTTCTATATGTTTGACCCGCTCCATATCCGTTTCACTTAAGTTCTCGGGAGCTTTTTCATCCAGTACTTCTATCAATTCAACCTTCGCATATGGCGTCAGCCTTTTCTTATATTCTGCAATTCCTTGCTTTAAGTACTTTTCTTTTAACTTCCCAACCGAAATAATCGAGATATTCACAAGTTGTCCCACCCTTATAAACATTTTATCCACAGAACTTATCCACATATACACATTTTATATCCACATCTTGCATCAGAACATTAGTTTGACACTATATATATAGCGCTTTTTGGGCAATATTCACATGTTGTGGATAATTGTTTCTCTGCACTTAATTTATCCATGATTGGCGGTTGTTCGCTGTTATCCACACTATCATCGAGAGCCATGTCGATGTGTTCTTCACAACAATATATCATCTTTATCCTCCTTGCATTTCGCTTATCAACAGGTGGATATTTGTCTATCTACCCACTTACAACCTTTTAGTCGTTGTTCCCCGCGCATAAAATAAAACAGGGAAGCTATACTCCCCTGTTTTATCATGAGCTTTGCTGTTTCGCAAGCGTTACTTCTGTTGTTTGTTTTTTCCCACCGCTGTAATAGGTAATCGTTATCTTATCGCCAATGTCAGTCTTCGTATAAAGAACCTTACGCAGGTCTACTGCATTCTTAACTTTGTTTCCATTAATATCAACGATGACATCGAGCTCTTTTAAGCCAGCCTGCTCAGCAGGTGACATTGGCACGACATTCATGACGACTACGCCATAATCCACTTTATCAGGAAGCTTTAATGATTCTTTCCAGTGATAAGTTGGAATTTCGGAAAGGGACCGCATTCCTATTCCAATGAATGGACGCTGTACTTTCCCATACCGCTCCAAATCATTGATAATCGGTTCTGCAATATTTATCGGGATGGCAAAGCCTATCCCTTCTACATGCTGCTGGGCAATTTTCATTGAGTTAATCCCTACTAACTGCCCTGACAGGTTAACTAATGCCCCGCCGCTGTTTCCCGGATTAATACTCGCGTCTGTTTGAATAACTTCCGCGTTCCAGTCCACTACTCCATCCTGGTCTATGTCTGCAGGAATTGTACGATTTGGGTTACTGATGATGCCCTGGGTTACCGTTCCTTCTAAAAAGCCGAGCGGGTTCCCGATCGCTATCGCTGGTTCGCCGGGCTTAAGCTGGTCCGAATTTCCAAATTCAGCGACCGCCTTTACTTTTTTTGAATCGATTTGAAGAACCGCTAAATCCATTAAAGGGTCTGTTCCAACAAGCTTTGCCGGGACCTTGGTCTCTTCATCTAAACTTACTTCTATTTGCCCCGCGCCTTCGACAACGTGGTTATTCGTCACCACAAATGCTTTACCATCAGCTTTTTTATAGATAACGCCTGACCCTGCGCCTGCTTCTCCATAGTCTTCGCTCCAGAAATCAGACTTTTGAAGATTAATAACACCTACAACAGCGTCATTTATTTTGTCTACCGCTTCTGTAACATCTGTTGTAACATCAATACTTACATTTCTAACGGTACCACTTTCAGCTCCGTTACCGTTATTGCCGTTTTCAACTCCTTGGTCCGGTGTTTTAACGGCAAAGTCCTCAGGTAACACACCGAGTTCTGAGAGTGCAGGAATCGAAAACAGGATGATCATCGCTCCAAGTATTGCGCCGAACAGGCCTGCAAGAATCATGCCTCCCCGATTCCCTTTTTGCTTTCTCTGCCTACTGCTAAAATTATCATCATAGAAGCCCACAGACCTCACCAATCCTTCCATTCAATAAGGGTTTTCACTTTAATTATAAAGTCAGACTACCGAAAGATTTAAATTATGGTATAATTTTCATATTTTTCCGCGTCTCATCGCAAAACCCTGAAAGGAGGCACTAAACAGCAGTTAACACTGTGGGAACAGCCGGATCAGTATCGTATAACTGCAGCTCTTCCCCTATTGTAAAACCTTTTTGCTCTAACGTTTGCTGAACGGATAAGCGTGCCAGATCTTTCATATTATTATCTTTACTTAAATGGGCTAAATAAATACGCTTTGTTTTATCTCCGATTACCTCCGATAGAGCAAGGGCCGCATCTTCATTCGATACGTGTCCCATATCACCTAAGATTCTTCTCTTAACATTCCATGGATATCTACCCATCATAAGCATGTTGATATCATGATTTGATTCAAAGATGAACATATCTGAATCTTTGATCGTGCCTTTGATTCTTTCACTAACATATCCCATATCTGTTGCAAGGGTAAGCTTCTTTCCCTCATGGTGAAACACATAGAACTGCGGCTCAATCGCATCATGGGAAACGCCAAAAGACTCAACGTCCAGATTATCAAATGTTTTGACGGTCTCTCTTTCAAAATGAAATTTTTGCTCCGTTGGAATAGCTCCAATGGAATCAGACATCGCTTCCCATGTTTTGGCGTTGGCATAGATCGGAAGGTTATAACGCCTCGCAAAGATACCGATCCCTTTAATATGGTCACTGTGTTCATGTGTGACAAGCAGTCCATCAAGTTCACTCGGGTTCAAGCCTGTTTTTTTAAAAAGCTCTTCAAGCTTTTTGCCGCTCAGACCGGCATCAATCAACAGCCTTTGCTTTTCAGTGGCCACATACACAGCATTGCCGGTACTGCCGCTCGCCAGCACGCTAAATTCAAGTGCCATTCTATCAAACCTCTCCTATACTTACTCGTTTCTTTTTAGTTGCTTAGGTATTGCCTTTTCATTGTCGATTGCTTTCCCGCTGACCTCTTCGTTCGGTTTTTCCGTTTCTAACTGTGAAATCGTGCCTTCCACCGCATTTACGTAAAAAAACTTCTCTCCGTTAACAAGTACCCGCCAGGTTGGGACGAAAACAAGTACTTCACTTGCTCCAGCATCCGTATTGAATGTCGAATAGCCAAGCTTAATCTCTGTTACTTTATCATTCGCTTGCAAATATCGATTCGTATGAAGCAAACTTAATGCTTGGATGGCTGATTCAATCTTCTGGTCTTCTTTTAAGGTTTTTACATTTAAATAGGTTTGCTCATAACTAACGATATCCCCATCATCATTTAAATAAATATCAAGCTTGCCCCGATCCTGTTTAAAGATTTGGTTATCCTGGTATGTCTGGTAAAACACAAGATGTTTCGGATCTTCCTGGTCTACGTAAGAAAAACGGTACTCAGAACCGTTGATAACATTTGTTTCTAAAAAGATGGAAAAATTGGCATCCTTTAAAGAATCGGCTATATCAAACGGATCGCCCTTCATCTCGGATTTTATTTTGGTGATTTCTTTTGTATTCTCTGGGACAGGGGTGATTTTCTGATTCGTTGCTTTTTCTTTTTCATTTATTTTATCTTTGGTGAAAACATGGGTGTCACCGCTTATAAAATCCATGACAGTTGGCGTTTCTGGAGGCGGCAATGCTTTTTTAAAGGAAATGTTAGCATCCGCCAGCGTTTTTTGTATCGGCGCCTTTTTGTATTGTTCAAACTGGCTGCTTGTATTTTTTTTGTCTATCAATTGATAGGCCAGAAACACATCAAAGAGGAGGAAAGTAAGGATGAATATTGTCTTAACCCTGCTCCAATCCATTTTTCCCCACCCCTTCATTGTTGTTCTGGAATAGCTTTACCCAGGAATCGTTTACTTGTACATACCATCCCGGTTCAAGAATATATTCGGTATTGTTTTCGATTTCCTGATCGATCGAAGTTTCATAGCCCACCACTATCCGTTTGACGCTGCTCAACTTGATGTTCCTTTTTTCAAGCTGTTCAGCTATTTGTTGAGCACTTTCGAGCTGTACCTCAACTGCTTGCGGAGGCACAACAAAGAAATACTTTAATGAGCGAACATATCTTAATACATCATTGTTTTGCTCGTCTACCTCAATTGTATAATTTTCCATAATAGGAATGCCAGTAATTTGAGACCTGAAAATAACCTGGTCCGTTTTTTCCGGGCGATTCCAATGGAAAAGCATATATTCTTCTGACTGTGGAGGCAGCTTAAACCCTCCATGGTTATTTACAAAATCAAAAGCCCTGATGATTGGTTGTTCATTCGGAACATAGCGATTTTCTGCTTGCTTTGGATTTGTAAATGTGATCTCATCATTTCGCACTTTCAAATTTCTAGTGCCATCTGTATACGATTGTTCTATAGAAAAGGCAATATCGTTTGTTTCAACAAGTTCCGGATCAGGAAACAACGCTTCCTTATATTCATTTGCCTTTATCGTTTTTATTGTAACTCCCTTAATTTTGTTAACATCGGTCATTTGATTTATAGGAGCATATATCCCTTCGAAAAACGCACTGTTAAGATTATTAGAAACTAACGATGCCTCTATAAACCCATCTGGCTGATGAAGAAACCATTGTTTTAGTAAGCTAGTTTTTACAGTCGCTTGAAAAATCTCTTTTTTTGCAGAATACACTAACAGCACATCTGTGGTATCATTGACCTTTTCATTTGCGCTTGGCTCTAACACAATAATTTTATCTGTTATGTCTGGGATGTCGGTATCCTGTGTATTAAAGTCGAACAGTTTGCTTAAGACATCTTCCGTAATCATTGTAGGAAAGATGAATTCCATACCTTTTCGATCAGATAATAACTTTTCTGCTTTTGAAACAGAGATACTCTCAATTTCTTCGACTGTCATAAAATTAACTAGGTCCGAATAAATGGGATTTATGATGCTCTGGTTATAAGCTGTATAGTGATTATTCCCGTCATGGAAAACAAGCTGATGGGGCTTAATAACCTCAGCATAATTATCAAGGATTTCCCCTACCTTGACATTGGCGTCAGGTTCCTCTGAACTATTATAGTCTGGTTCAAATGTCCACACTTGCCATGTTAAGAAAATACTTAAAAGGACAAGAAAATTCAAGAGGATTGTTTTTGTTTTCTCTACTGAGAGCTTCTGAAACTTCATCGTCTATCACTCTCCCTTATTCCTTTAATAGGGAGCGTAAAATAAATGGTTGTTCCTTTCCCCCACTTACTTTCAGCCCAAATGTCACCGCCATGAGCATGGACCATTTCTTTAGCTATAGCGAGTCCGAGTCCAGTACCGCCCAATTGCCTTGAGCGGGCTTTGTCGACTCGATAGAACCGCTCGAATATCTTATCAATATTGTTCTTCGGAATCCCTACTCCTTCATCTGACACACTGATGCGCAGCCTTTTGCCGACAGGCCATGCGCGGAAAGTAATCGTTCCGCCTTCAGGAGAATACTTGATCGCATTAGAAATAATATTATCAAGTACTTGCGTCATCTTATCTTTATCAATGGTTGTATAAATTTCTTTGTTCGGGAGTTCCCTTTTGAAATCAAACTGCTCGCCTTTTGACATTTCAAACCGATCGATGATGTGGTGGTAATAAGCAACGAAATCGAGTTTTTGAAATTCGAGCCGGTATTCTTTCTTATCCATCTTAGAGAGCTGCAGCAAGTCATTGACAAGCCTGATCATGCGTTCTGTTTCAGTCTGGGTGACTTCTAAAAATCTCGGAGCAATCTCTGGATCCTGCCATGCACCATCATGCAGCGCCTCAAGATAACTTCTCATCGTAGTCAGAGGCGTTCTTAATTCATGGGACACGTTCACAACGAACTCACGGCGCTCCTGCTCAATCTGCTCCTGTTCCGTTACATCATGCAACACTGCGATCAGGCCATTAATCGGTCCGTCCTCTTTATTGATCACAGAAAAGCTGACACGGATGATAAACGATTTATCATCGTCACTTAAATCTAGCAGCATCGAATCTGGACCGCTGTACACGTCATCCCAGGACATTTCTTCATCCAAATTAAATAGTTCTACTAAAGAAGATCCCAATATTGTTTCACGTGAAACATCTAAAATTTCTTCCGCACGGTCATTTAGCAAAATAATCATGCCATCCCTGTCCGTCGCTATAACACCGTCTGTCATATATGCAAGAACAGAGGTCAGTTTCTTCCTTTCTCCCTCAGTAATAGCATTAGCTTCCTGTAGTCTTCGGGTTAAATCATTGAAAGCAAGGGCAAGTGAACCGATCTCATCTTCTCCGTACACTTTAACCTTCCTTGTAAAATCTCCTCTTGCCATTACCAGGGCCTGTTTACGCATGTCTGATATTGGTTTTGTAATCGTCAAGGAAATGATGATGCCTAAAACGCCTGTTAGAAGTAAGGCAACGAGAGCAGCGGAAGCTAGAATGTTATTTACTTCTTCTGCTTGAGCAAAAATTTGCTTCATCTCCGCTTGAAAAAACACTGCTCCATTTACAGACGTACTATTTTCCCCAAGTATTGGCAAGGCAACGTTCAAAATGCGATTGCCATCGTCCACAAAAATGTTGGCCCTTTGCGGATTATTGTTCAAGGCTTTTGTTATAGCTTCCTCAGTCGACCAGGAATCAACAGGAGCATTCAGGGCTGCAACAATTTTGCCAGATGCATTAACGATTTGTATTTCTCTTATTTCTTCACTGCGAAAGTTGGCGATAAGCGTGTTTAATTTAGAGGTATCCTCGCCCTTTTTATCATTTAATTGTCCGGAAACATTGTCAGAAAGCAACTGTGCCCTTTCATTAATAGAACCAACAAAGTTCTCGATAAACTGCTCCTCTAGCTGGTCATTAAAGTAGACACTTATGAACTGAATCGCAATTAAGATAAGAAGAACATAAATGATTCCGAACTTAAAATGTATTGATTTAAAAAAAGTAACTTTTCCCATGCTTAAGTATTACTCCTGCTCTGGTTCTCTCATATAATAGCCTACTCCACGGCGAGTGATGATCCAGGTTGGATGGCTCGGATTGTCCTCCACTTTTTCTCGCAGTCTTCTTACTGTGACGTCTACCGTTCGAACATCACCAAAGTAATCATAGCCCCAAACTGTTTGCAGCAAATGCTCACGTGTCATAACCTGTCCAATATGTTTTGCAAGGTAATGAAGAAGTTCAAATTCACGATGTGTTAGCTCGATCGTTTCTTCTCTTTTTGTAACTAAATAAGCATCCGGATGAATTGTTAAAGCTCCTATTTTGATGACACTGTTAGAGGATGTCTCTTTTTCAGGCTCCTGCTGCCTTCTTCTAAGGTTTGCTTTCACTCGTGCAATAAGTTCTCTCGTGCTGAATGGCTTTGTCACATAATCATCTGCTCCAAGTTCCAGCCCTAACACCTTATCAATTTCCGAATCCTTCGCTGTTAACATAATAATAGGAAGATCATACTTTTTACGAACTTCTCTGCAGACTTCCATTCCATCTTTTCCTGGTAGCATAATATCAAGAAGAATCATATCCGGTCTTTCCTGCTCTACTTTTTCAAGCGCCTGGTCTCCATCATAGGCACAAACTACCTGATAGCCTTCTTTTTCCAGATTAAACTGCAATATATCAGCAATCGGTTTTTCATCATCTACTACTAAAATTTTCTTTTCCATTATTGAACGCTCCCTTATTAGAATTAAAAGAAACAGTTTTTATCTAAGTTGAAGTTTTTTCAATGGTTAAGTTTAATTGAATCTATTTTATCACATTCAAGCATCTTATTTCAGTTTTACTTATTCTGCCTAATAAACCAAAAGAGCATGCCCTAAAAATGAGCATGCTCTGTACGTTAAATGTATGTTTAATTTGATAAATTGGTGGTGGCTCGAGACGGAATCGAACCGCCGACACGAGGATTTTCAGTCCTCTGCTCTACCGACTGAGCTATCGAGCCATGTTTGTATTGGTGACCATCATTTTATGCTGTGCTGATACCCTCTGTTCCTTCCTCTACTAGCTTATGCTATCGAAGCGGGCTGTGTCGGAACAACTCATCGATTATTCATGAGGTAATGTTCGTTGCTCTACCGACTGAGCTATCGAGCCATGTTTGTATTGGTGACCATCATTTTATGCTGTGCTGATACCCTCTGTTCCTTCCTCTACTAGCTTATGCTATCGAAGCAGGCTGTGTCGGAACAACTCATCGATTTGTCACGATGTAACGTTCGTTGCTCTACCGACTGAGCTATCGAGCCTTAAAAATCAAATTTAGAATGGCGGTCCCGACCGGATTTGAACCGGCGATCTCCTGCGTGACAGGCAGGCATGTTGACCCCTACACCACGGGACCTTTATTTTTATGTACTAATTCAGCTATGAAGTTAACCAGTAGTTAAATTTAATTGGTTGCGGGGGCAGGATTTGAACCTGCGACCTTCGGGTTATGAGCCCGACGAGCTACCGAACTGCTCCACCCCGCGATGATAAAAATATGTGATAGAAAGAAAATGGTGAGCCATGGAGGATTCGAACCTCCGACCCTCTGATTAAAAGTCAGATGCTCTGCCAGCTGAGCTAATGGCTCTCGTAGTTTAGTTGAAGCTTATTCATTTTCGATGTCCCTTCCTCTACCAGTATTTCTATCGAAGTGAGCTGTGTCGGGACAAATCGCCGTCATTTCAGCGTAGCATCGCTCTTTGCTCTGCCAGCTGAGCTAATGGCTCTCGTAGGTTAGTTGAAGCTTATTCATTTTCGATGTCCCTTCCTCTACCAGTATTTCTACCGATGTAGGCTGTGTCGGGACAAATCGCCGCCATTTCAGCGTAGCGTCGCTCTTTGCTCTGCCAGCTGAGCTAATGGCTCTCGTAGGTTATTCAACTGTGTTCCTTTCTCTGCCAGTTTATGCTAACGATGTAATCTGCGTCGGAACAAATCGCAGTTTACTCGGCGAAGTTTCGCTCTTAGCTAATGGCTCTCGTTGTTTATTCATTGTAGCTTTTCTAGAAAACTAGCAACAAAAAATATCTTATCACCTTTACATAAAAAAAGCAAGGGTTATTTTAAAAACCCTTGTTCTTATGCTTCCATTTTTCTTTTATGTAATCTAATAACTAATCGATTTACTTCCTGGAATATTAATGATGCTTCTTTTTGTTCCTGAAAGATAAATTTCACCCCGTAAAAGAAACTATCGTTGGTTCCTTTTTTCCAGACCACTTTGCCCGAAGCGTAAAGGTTTTCTTCGTTTAGTTTAAATTCAAAGTCAAGCTCTGTGTTAAGTGCTAAATCAGTTTTTTCCGTAAAACCCAGTCCTTCCCCTCCAACATCGTTAATCATGATCGTATAAGGGTATTCATCCTGTGCTTTATTGCTGCTTAGTCTCATTTTCCCTTCAATAGGAATATCAAGTTGGTGACGAAATACTTGTCGATTATCAGCAGACATGCAATCACTCCATTACAGATAGCATATTTTTCTTTTAATTCTACCATATCCTCCTGGAAAATATCCCAAAATTTTCCGATAAAATAAACTTTTCTTTCTATAAATCAAAAAAATAAACAGAGGCCTAAAGCCTCTGTTATGCAAATACGCCACGAACCATATTTGTTTGTTTGCGATCGGGTCCTACTGAGAAAACAGAAAGCGGAATTCCAGTCAGCTGTGATACACGCTCAATATAATGGCGGGCATTCGGCGGAAGGCTTCCAAGGTCTTTAACATCGGTAATGTCTTCGGTCCAACCTGGCATTTCTTCATATACCGGTTCACATTCAGCCAGCACTTTTAGACTTGCAGGGAACTCCTCAATTGTTTTTCCTTTATACTTATAAGCTACACAAATCTTAAGTGTTTCAATGCCTGTTAACACATCGATCGAATTCAGGGACAAATCTGTAATCCCGCTCACACGACGAGCATGGCGTACAACCACACTGTCAAACCAGCCTACACGACGCGGGCGCCCTGTTGTTGTGCCGTATTCGTTACCAACTTCGCGAATCTTATCTCCGATTTCATCATGAAGTTCTGTCGGAAATGGACCGTCACCAACGCGTGTTGTATATGCTTTAGATACACCAACGACGTGATGGATTTTTGACGGTCCTACACCTGACCCTATCGTTACGCCTCCAGCGATCGGGTTAGAGGAAGTAACAAACGGATATGTCCCCTGATCAATATCAAGCATTACTCCCTGCGCTCCTTCAAACAAAACACGTCGTCCTGCATCAAGTGCATCGTTTAAAACAACAGAAGTATCGCATACATAGCCTGCGATTTGCTGGCCGTACTCATAGTATTCTTCTAAGATGTCTTCTTTTTTCAAGCCTTCTACTTCGTACATTTTTTCAAAAAGCCGATTTTTTTCTGCAAGATTCCGCTCGAGTTTCATTTCGAATTCTTCACGGTCTAAAAGGTCAGCGATCCGGATACCGACTCTTGCTGCTTTGTCCATGTACGCCGGGCCGATCCCCTTTTTTGTTGTTCCAATTTTATTAGCGCCTTTGCTCTCTTCCTCCAGGGCATCCTGCTTTAAGTGATACGGTAAAATAACGTGAGCCCTGTTACTGATTCTAAGGTTATCCGTACTAACACCTTTATCATGAAGGTATTTGAGTTCTTCAACAAGCGCTTTAGGGTCCACAACCATGCCGTTACCTATGACGCAAATTTTGTCATCATAAAAAATACCGGATGGGATTAAATGTAATTTATACTTTTTTCCGTTGAACACAATCGTGTGGCCTGCATTATTTCCACCCTGATACCGTGCCACAACTTCTGCATTCTCTGACAGGTAATCGGTAATCTTACCCTTTCCTTCGTCTCCCCACTGGGTTCCGACTACAACAACTGATGGCATTTGTAAGAGCACCTCCGCCGGCGTTTTCGGTTTAACAAACCGAGAAACATCCAGATATTATTAAAAATCCAAACTTAGTGTACCAATTCCTTTGCATAACGTCAATTAAAACCGAACGTTATTTTTATTAATAAGATATTCGTTCGTTATTTAATGGGCTTCATTTTTTCTATTTTGCCCAAAAAATAAAAAAAGAGCCCTGAGGTGGTTAACCCCAAAAGTTAGAGTTTTGTTATGCAGTTGATTGGATGGATTGAGTTCGGTATTCGACGGGACTCAGTCCATCCAATTTTTCT
>NZ_SWLG01000023.1 GCF_005747095.1 Exobacillus caeni
AGAAAAATTGGATGGACTGAGTCCCGTCGAATACCGAACTCAATCCATCCAATCAACTGCATAACAAAACTCTAACTTTTGGGGTTAACCACCTTTGCAGGCTCTTTTTTCTATGCTGTACAATTAACAAAACAGGTTCCATCATCTTTTTTCAGCTAGCCTTTTTAATTCCTTCGCTCGGTTTTCAATAAAGCGTTGCATATATTTTTCTAAAAACAATGTATCAATGAAGTTTCCAAGAATGCCGAATGGTGACTTATAATCAAACGTGTCTTTCATGATCGTCCCTGTTCCGCTTTCTATAAATTCGTGTGTATGTGTGAAAGAATGGAATGCGCCTTTAACCATCACATCTGTAAATTTGTATGGTTTTTCCATTTCTATAATCCTGGCAGTTAACTTTTGCCTTATTCCAAAATGGGTAGCTTCCCAGGTGACGGCATCACCATATTCCATTAGCCCACCCGTAACGCCGTCGATCGCCCTTTCCCTCGTCTTACTTGTTGTTTCTGTATGTACTTCTACGTTTCGTGCAAGGTCAAAACAAACGCTGGCTGGTGCTTCGATATAAATTTCATTTTTTATTATAGGCATGCCATTTATCCTTCCGCTTTATTAGAGATAGTGTAACACTATTATATTTATACAATAAGTTTAAAACCAGTTGAATATTGATCAAACGTTTGATTAACTTTCTGCAAAATCAAGTAATACCATGTTCTCTTTAACATCGTTCTTGTTGTCATTGCATTTTCTTCCATACCATATTATGTAGCAATATAGTATGATAGGTAATGGGGGGAGTGGAATGGAACTAGGACTTTTTCAAAAGCAGACAACCAGACTTGTGATGACCAATGAACTTCGACAGGCCATTACGATTCTTCAGTACTCCACAGTTGAATTGGCCGGTTTTATCAAAGAGCAGGCGCTGGAAAACCCTCTGATCGATCTTTCCTCTCCATCATGGGGAACAAGAAAAAGCTATCAAAAAACAAAATCTACTAAATGGCAGTCGGAAGACGGAAAAAACGATCCGATTGCATTTGCTCCTGCAAAAGAGGGAGGACTACATGATTATGTCCTTCAACAGGTGCAATTTCTTCCACTGGCAGATTCGAAATTAAAAATACTAACATATCTGATTGAAAACCTTGATGAAGCAGGTTACTTAAGAATTGATGAAGAGGAGGCCACAAGCCGCTTTGCAATCGAAAAGGAAGACTTAGAAGAAAAAATTGCTGTTCTTCAGTCTTTAGAACCAGTCGGTATCGGTGCAAGATCACTAGGAGAGTGCCTTTATCTTCAACTAAAGCAAAGAAGTATGCAGAACGAGCTGGCCGAGACTATCGTGTTGAATGATTTGAAATCGCTTGCAGAACGCAAATATAAAGAGCTTGCAAAGAAGTATCATGTTACAGTAACTGACATTCAGCGTACTGCGGATTTTATTTCAACGCTTGATCCTAAACCCGGTTCGCTTTTTGCAAGGGAAACCACCAAATATGTGATTCCCGATGTTACGATAAAAAGAGAACAAAATGGATTCAGAGCTTACTTAAATGATGAACTGCTTCCAAAGATTTCATTGAATAAGCAGTATTCTTTGTTGATGGGCTCTCAAAAGAACGATGCGGCACTTTACTTAAAAGAAAAGTATCAGCAATACAACTGGCTGTTAAAAAGTATCCAGCAGCGCCAGGAAACACTCGGTGCCATTTTGGCCGTCTTTATTGAAAAGCAAAACGATTTTTTAGAATACGGTGTTAAGTCTTTGAAGCCTCTTACGTTAAGAGAAGTTGCAGAAGAAGCTGGTGTACACGAATCAACTGTAAGCAGAGCGATCAAACATAAATATGTCCAAACGCCTCATGGATTGTTCGAATTGAAAAATTTATTCACATCAAAGATCGAATCAAACGCAGGGGATGCTGCTTCGTCTTCCAGTGTGAAACAGCGTATTAAAGAAATGATTGACCAGGAAAACAAACAGAAACCTCTTTCCGATCAAAAGATTGCCGATATTTTAAACGGGCAGAAGGGCATCGGGATTTCCAGAAGAACGGTTGCAAAATACCGTGACGAGATGAAAATTTTGAGCTCATCCAAAAGAAAAAGATATAACTAGATTGAAAGAAAGAGGCCGGTGCAAAAGTATTTTAGCCGAAAGGAAATCCGAACTTTGATCCAAAATTCTTTAATCAGAATTTGAATCGGCTCGGATTTTTCTTTTGGACCTTTTTCGTCGCGGAAAGAAAAGTATTCTGGAGAAGCGGCTTGCAGCACTCGACTAAATACCGGTCAAAAAAGTTTTTGAAGTTGGAGCGGAAAACATGTTTCTTCATATGATATGTGGGTACATTACCTAAAGGGGAATGACTAATGGAACCGATAAACGTTATTTTATATTCAAAAGAAAATTGTTCACTATGTGATAAAGCGAAAGTAGTTCTTGATGAGCTGAATGAAGAAATTCCTCTATCAGTAAAAGAAGTCGACATTTATAAAGATGATGACTTGCTGGAAAAGTATATGGTTATGATTCCGGTAGTAGAAATATATGGGGAAGAAGTCGATTACGGAATAATCTCGAAAGAAAAAATAAGAAAACGCTTACTTTGAAATTTTAAGTGTAACATAGTTGCGAAGCGTTTTTCCAACTGATATGATGAAAATTGTAACAGGTCTTTTTTTAAACTATCTGGGACAAAAAATGACTAAGTGGGACTTAATTTGTCTCGGGTGAGGCCGTAAGGGAGTAGAACAATGCATTCACTTTTATCTATCCAACAAAAATTAATGCCTGAACTTCTGGAAGTCATGAACAAGCGGTATCGAATCTTGCGGTATCTTCGACTCATGCAGCCGATCGGCCGAAGAAGCCTCGCCGTAAACCTTGGCATAACAGAGCGGATTCTTCGGAGTGAAGTGACGTTTTTAAAAGACCAGGGATTGTTGGAAATGTCGGTTCAGGGAATGCATTTGACTGAAGAGGGTGAGCAGCTGCTGATCCAGTTAGAGCCGGTTATGAATGAAGTTTCCGGGTTGCGGAATCTGGAAGAAGAGCTCAAACAAAAAATGCAGCTGCAAGAAGTGATCATTGTCCCGGGTGACAGTGACAAAGCTCCCTATGTGAAAAAAGAAATGGGGAGAGCGTGTGTATCACGTTTAAAAAAGCTCGATTTAAGTCAAAATGTTATTGCGGTGACTGGAGGTACAACACTCGCTGCCGTCGCAGAAATGATGACACCGCCGGCACATGGGGAAGATATTCTGTTTGTCCCTGCTAGAGGGGGACTTGGAGAACAGGTGGAGAACCAGGCTAACACGATTTGTGCGAAAATGGCCCGTAAAGCATCTGGCGATTATCGTCTGCTCCATGTACCTGATCAATTAAGCGAAGAGGCTCATCAATCGTTGATTGAAGAACCGGGTGTCAAAGAGGTGCTCGAACTGATCAAGTCAGCCGGTATAGTAATTCATGGCATAGGAGATGCTAACACAATGGCGATAAGAAGAAAATCATCTCCGGAAGTCATTGAAACGCTAAAAGCAAAGCATGCCGCTGCTGAAGCGTTTGGGTACTATTTTAATCAGGCAGGAGAAGTTGTACATAAAGTCAAGACAATCGGCCTTCAACTTCAAGACCTGGAGAATTGCGAGCTGGTGATTACTGTAGCAGGAGGATCAACCAAGGCAAAAGCAATTGAAGCTTATATGAAACGAGGATTGAAGAATGTCCTTGTAACAGATGAAGGCGCTGCTAAAGCGTTACTAGAGGGTTCTGCCCTTTAAAATAAAATACTTAATACCTTTTTAAAAGGATAATCAAGGAGGAGTATCAACATGGCAACTAAAGTAGGAATTAATGGATTTGGCCGTATCGGCCGTAATGTTTTCCGTGCCGCTCTAAATAACTCTGAGGTAGAGGTTGTAGCTGTTAACGATTTAACAGATGCAAACATGCTTGCACATCTATTAAAATATGATTCTGTTCATGGCAAGCTTGACGCTGAAGTGGAAGTAAACGGTGAAAATATCGTTGTTAACGGTAAAGAAATCAAAGTACTTTCTGAGCGTGACCCTGCTCAATTAGGCTGGGGAGACCTTGGAGTAGAGGTAGTTGTAGAATCTACTGGCCGCTTTACGAAGCGCGAAGATGCTGCGAAGCACCTTGAAGCAGGAGCTAAAAAAGTTGTTATTTCTGCACCAGCAAAAGATGAAGATATCACCATCGTACTTGGTGTCAACGAAGAAAACTATGACGCTGATAATCATCACGTTATTTCAAACGCTTCTTGTACTACTAACTGCCTTGCTCCATTTGCAAAAGTTATTAACGACCAATTCGGTATTCGCCGTGGCTTGATGACAACGATTCACTCTTATACAAATGACCAGCAAATCCTTGATTTGCCTCATAAAGATTATCGCCGTGCACGTGCAGCAGCTGAAAACATTATCCCGACAACAACTGGTGCTGCAAAAGCTGTATCTCTAGTTCTTCCTGAACTAAAAGGTAAATTGAACGGTATGGCGATGCGTGTTCCAACTCCAAACGTTTCTATCGTTGACCTTGTTGTAGAGCTTGAGAAGGATGCTTCTGTTGAAGACATCAACGCTGAGTTGAAGAAGGCGGCTGAAGGTGACCTTAAAGGAATTCTTGGATACAGCGAAGAGCCGCTTGTTTCCAGTGACTATAACGGTAACCCGCATTCTTCTATCGTAGACGGGCTTTCTACAATGAACATTGAAGGTAACCTTGTGAAGGTTGTTTCCTGGTATGACAACGAGTGGGGTTATTCTAACCGTGTTGTAGATCTAGTCGACTATATCGCACAAAAAGGTTTATAATAAAAGAAGCGAAAATATAAGGGGGAGGAAGTAGAACCTTCCTCCTTTTCCATTGCCTTTTAAACTTGTTTTCGGTTCTGTTTAGTAGTGGCAGTTTTGCTCTCCCGGCGGCTCTTTTGTGTTTAAAGCTTCTTACATGCGAGCATGACAAATCTTTAAACATACAGAGCCTTGTCGCTTGCGCTCTTACAAGATAGATAACTATCTATCTTTGAGGGAGAGCAAAGATGAGTCGCTTCGTGGTCTTGTTTTTAAAGGCCATAAGTGATGAATACTTAATAACAGAGCCGATGTTTGAAAGGTTTATTTTCGGGCATTCTTCTATCGAAGGATTTGTGCTTTTGATGAAAAGAAAAATCCACTTTGTGCATGAAGGAGGACTAGGGACTATGAACAAAAAAACAATTCGCGATTTTGATCTTAAAGGGAAAAAGGTGTTTTGCCGCGTTGATTTTAACGTTCCTATGAAAGATGGCAACGTCACGGATGATACGAGGATTCGTGCAGCTCTTCCAACGATTCAGTATTTGTCGGAACAGGGTGCGAAAGTAATCCTTGCCAGCCATCTTGGACGTCCAAAGGGACAGGCTGTTGAAGAACTTCGATTAGATCCTGTAGCAAAGCGTTTAAGCGATCTAAGCGGAAAGACGGTTGTGAAAACAGACGAGGTTTACGGTCCTGAAGTAAACGAAGCGATCAGCGGCCTTGAAGAAGGCGACCTTTTGTTGATAGAAAATGTTCGCTTTGAAGCCGGAGAAGAAAAGAATGATCCAGAGCTTGCAAAACATTTTGCAGAAATGGCTGATGTATATGTGAACGATGCATTCGGCGCTGCACACCGTGCACACGCATCAACTGCTGGAGTTGCCCAGCATTTGCCTTCAGCTGCAGGGTTTTTAATGGAAAAAGAACTGGATGTACTCGGAAAAGCATTATCGACACCTGAACGCCCGTTTACGGCTATTATCGGCGGAGCAAAGGTTAAAGATAAAATCGGTGTAATCGAAAACCTCCTTGAAAAAGTGGATCACTTGATTATTGGAGGCGGGCTTGCTTACACGTTCGTTAAAGCCCTTGGCTATGATGTTGGAAAATCACTATTAGAAGAAGATAAAGTAGAACTTGCAAAATCTTTTATGGATAAAGCGAAAGAAAAAGGCGTCAAGTTCCACATACCGGAAGATGTTATCGTAGCTGATGATTTTTCTAATGATGCTAATACAAAGGTCGTAGGGATCGACTCCATTCCATCTGACTGGGAAGCACTTGATATTGGTCCAAAAACGATCGATAAATACCGTGATATTGTTTTAGATTCTAAACTCGTAATCTGGAACGGGCCAATGGGAGTTTTTGAACTTGAAGCATTTGCAAACGGAACAAAGGGCGTTGCGCAGGCTTTAGCTGATTCTGATGCATATACAATTATCGGCGGCGGAGACTCTGCAGCAGCGGTCGAAAAGTTCGGAATGGCCGAAAAGATGGATCATATTTCAACAGGCGGCGGAGCATCCCTGGAATTCATGGAAGGAAAAGAATTGCCAGGTGTTGTCGCATTAGATGACAAAGAATAATGTACTTAAGTTTTAACGTAGAGAAGAGGACCCTCCTTTTTGAGCGGAAAATAGCATATTGAACACTATAAGGAAGGTGAAACAAATGCGTAAACCGATTATCGCAGGAAACTGGAAGATGAACAAAACGATTTCAGAGACAAAGAGCTTTATTGAAGAGGTTAAAGGACTCGTTCCATCCGCTGATAAAGTTGAGTCGGTTGTATGTGCACCTGCATTGTATTTAGATCTGCTTACGGATGAGCTTAAAGATAGAGATTTAAAAGTTGGGGCACAAAACATGCATTTTGAAGACAGCGGTGCGTTTACAGGTGAGATCAGTCCGCTTGCGCTTAGTGACCTTGGCGTAAAATATACGATTCTAGGACATTCCGAGCGACGTGAGCTTTTTGGTGAAACGGATGAAATGGTCAATAAAAAAGTCTATGCTGCATTTAACCATAATCTAACACCGATCGTTTGTGTCGGGGAAACACTGGAACAACGTGAAAACGATGAAACAAAGAAAGTTGTAAAGCAGCAGGTTGAAAAAGGCCTTGAAGGTCTTTCGAACGACCAGGTCGCTAAAACTGTAGTTGCATATGAACCAATCTGGGCGATCGGCACAGGAAAGACGGCTTCAAGCGAAGATGCTAATGAAGTTTGTGCATATATCCGTTCAGTTATCGGCGAAGCATTCTCACAGGATGCGGCAGAACAAGTGCGAATCCAATATGGCGGCAGTGTGAAACCGGAAAATATTGAAGAACTTTTAAACCAGTCTGACATTGATGGAGCGCTTGTAGGCGGTGCAAGCCTGAAACCTGAATCTTTCTTACAGCTGCTGGAGGCTGGAAGCAATGTCTAAAAAGCCAGTTGCACTAATCATTCTAGATGGTTTCGCATGCCGCGAAGAAACAAAAGGAAATGCTGTGGCACAGGCGAAAAAGCCGAACTTTGATCGTTACTGGAAAAGTTATCCTCATGCACAGTTACAAGCATCTGGAGAAGCTGTCGGACTGCCTGAAGGACAGATGGGAAACTCAGAAGTAGGACACTTAAATATTGGCGCCGGCAGGGTTGTTTACCAGAGCCTTACTCGCGTAAATCAGTCTATTACAACCGGGGATTTCTATGAAAACGAGACGTTTATCGAAGCGATGGACCATGTGAAACAGAACGGTACGAACCTTCATGTTTTCGGTCTCCTGTCAGATGGCGGAATCCACAGCCATATCGACCACTTATATGCACTATTAAAGTTAGCGGAGAAAAAAGGTGTCGATAACCTTTATATTCATGGTTTCCTTGATGGGCGCGATGTAGGACCTAAGACAGCGAAAAAATACATTCGGGCACTACAAAAAGAAATGGATGAACATGGTGTGGGTCAATTAGCGACAATCTCTGGAAGGTATTACTCGATGGATAGAGACAAACGCTGGGATCGAATCGAAAAGTCTTATCGTGCAATGGTGTACGGAGATGGCCCTAAATACACTGATCCGATCGAGCTTGTGGAAGACAACTATAAGAATGAAATCTATGACGAGTTTGTCATTCCATCTGTTTTGACGAAAGAAGACGGATCACCTGTTGCAACCATCGAGGATAACGATGCGATCATCTTTTTAAACTTCCGTCCTGACCGCGCTATCCAAATCTCACAGGTTTTCACCAACGAAGACTTTAGAGGATTTGACCGCGGTGATGAGTGGCCGAAAGACATCTTCTTTGTAATGCTTACGCAATTCAGCGAAACAGTTGGAGGAGAAGTTGCCTTTAAACCAACGAACCTTGATAATACATTTGGAGAAGTTGTTTCGCAGCAGGGTTATAAACAGCTCAGAATCGCCGAAACGGAAAAGTATCCGCATGTTACATTCTTTTTCAGCGGCGGGCGCGAAAACGAATTTCCTGGTGAAAAACGTATTCTGATCGATTCTCCTAAAGTTGCGACTTACGACCTTAAGCCGGAGATGAGCGTTTATGAAGTGACAGATGCTCTATTAGAAGAACTTGATCGTGATGAGCAGGATGTTATTATCTTAAACTTTGCAAACCCTGACATGGTTGGGCATTCAGGGAAACTTGAGCCGACAATAAAGGCGGTAGAAGCAGTTGATGAATGTCTTGGCAAAGTGGTAGATAAGATTACTGAAAAGGGCGGACATACCATTATCACAGCTGACCATGGAAACTCTGATGAAGTAGTGACACCTGAAGGAAAACCGATGACTGCTCATACAACGAATCCTGTTCCGGTTATCGTTACGAAAGAAGGAATCGAGCTGCGGGAAGACGGCGTTCTTGCCGATCTTTCTCCAACATTACTGGAATTATTGAATGCGGAACAACCAAAAGAAATGACTGGAAAATCATTGATTAAAAAATAATATCAAAACGCATAAGGAGTGAACCAAATGAGCTTTATTACTGATATTTATGCTCGTGAAGTATTAGATTCACGCGGGAACCCGACTGTTGAAGTAGAAGTATACCTTGAGTCAGGCGCTAAAGGAAGTGCACTTGTACCAAGTGGTGCTTCCACTGGTGAATATGAAGCAGTTGAGCTTCGTGATGGAGATAAAGACCGTTACCTTGGCAAAGGCGTTCTTAAAGCCGTTGAAAACGTGAACGAAGTGATCGCGCCAGAATTAATCGGTACTGATGCACTCGATCAGATCGGAATCGACAAGGCGATGATCGACATGGACGGCACAGAGAACAAAGGGAAATTAGGAGCTAACGCAATTCTCGGCGTTTCAATGGCAGTAGCGCGCGCTGCTTCTAACTATCTTGATATCCCGCTCTACGTTTATCTTGGAGGAGTAAATGCAAAAACACTCCCTACACCAATGATGAACATCTTGAACGGTGGAGCACATGCTGACAACAACGTTGACATCCAGGAATTCATGGTTATGCCGGTCGGAGCTCCATCCTTTAAGGAAGCGCTTCGTACAGGTGCGGAAATTTTCCACAGCCTTAAGGGTGTATTAAAAGAAAAAGGCTTAAACACAGCAGTTGGTGACGAAGGCGGATTCGCTCCAAACCTTGGTTCCAATGAAGAAGCGATCCAAACGATCATCGAAGCGATCGAAAAAGCCGGATACAAGCCAGGCGAAGAAGTCAAGCTTGCACTCGATGTTGCGGCTTCTGAAATTTACAATGACGGTAAATACAACCTTGCAGGTGAAGGTGTAACAAAAACATCTGAAGAAATGATCGAATTTTACAGCCAGCTTTGCGAAAAGTATCCGATCATCTCGATCGAAGATGGACTGGATGAAAACGACTGGGACGGCTGGGAAAAGCTGACTCAAAAATTAGGTGGAAAAGTACAGCTTGTTGGAGACGACCTGTTTGTAACAAACACCAACAAGCTTTCTGAAGGTATCTCCCGTAGAGTTGGAAACTCAATCCTGATCAAAGTGAACCAGATCGGCACACTCACAGAAACATTGGATGCGATCGAAATGGCAAAACGCGCAGGCTACACAGCTGTCATCTCCCACCGTTCAGGTGAAACAGAAGACACAACAATCGCTGACTTAGCAGTAGCGACAAACGCGGGCCAAATCAAAACCGGTGCACCATCCCGTACAGACCGCGTTGCGAAATACAACCAGTTACTTCGCATCGAAGACGGTCTTGAGCACCTGGCAAAATACGCAGGCCAATCAGCATTCTACAACCTTTCAAAATAATACAACAAACCTCCCCACACTGTAGGGGAGGTAATTTTTTTGATTTGGATGTATTTTAAAATAGGACAACAAAGCGACACATCTTTGCACTCCCTAAAAAGATAGATATTTATCTATCTTGTAAGAGCGAAAGCGACAAGGCTCGTTGGATATTCAGCAGCGTCATGCTTGCATGTAAGATGCTGAATATCCAAAAGAGCCGACAGGGAGAGCAAAACTGCCCAAAGATCTTAACGTTAACTCGAATAATAACGGGTTCACTTTCCCCGATTTTTGTTGATTTTCACAATTTTATTATGGTAAAGTTATAGTATTGTTATGGTAAGTCCGGGAGGTGGAATCATGCAACTTGCAGTTACTATTGCACTTGTTATCGTTTCAATCTTATTAATCATTGCGGTAGTCCTTCAGTCCGGTAAAAGCGCGGGGCTTTCAGGAGCGATTACCGGGGGTGCTGAACAACTATTCGGTAAAACAAAAGCCCGCGGTATGGAAGCCGTATTAAATAGAGTTACCGTTGTTTTAGCCGTTCTTTTCTTTGTACTGAACATCGTGGTGTTTTTGGTCTAATCAACAGCTTAATGTCAAATAATGGCAGCAGGTGTAGAAATCACTTGCTGTTTTTTTGCTCTTTTTTTAGGAGTATTTTACCAAGCGAAATTCCTATAAAAAGTTGGATTATTAGAGTTATTTATAGATGGGAAAACTACATAAAACAGCTGTTTTAAAAGCTTAATGCTAAGGAATAGGAGTAGGAGAGGGAGGAAATCATCATGAGAATCGTAATGCCAAAACCTTTTACCTTTGAGGGAGGAGATCGTGCAGTGTTGCTGCTGCATGGTTTTACAGGAAATACAGCAGATGTCCGCATGCTTGGAAGGTACCTGCAGGAGAAAGGATACACTTGCCATGCACCGCAATATAAAGGCCACGGTGTCCCTCCTGAAGAGCTTGTACATACTGGACCGGAAGATTGGTGGAAGGATGTAACGGAAGGATATAACCATCTGAAAGAAAAAGGATACGAAGAGATAGCTGTCGCCGGTCTTTCGCTTGGAGGAGTATTTTCCTTGAAACTTGGTTATACTGTTCCGGTTAAGGGAATAGTACCGATGTGTGCCCCGATGTACATTAAAAGCGAAGAAGTGATGTATCAGGGGATCCTTGATTATGCGAAAGAATACAAAAAGTTCGAAGGAAAAAAACCGGAACAAATCGATTCCGAAATGAAAGAATTTGAAAAAACGCCGATGAAGACGCTAAATGCCCTGCAAAACCTGATCAAGGAAGTCCGTGACAATGTCGATATGGTCTATGCGCCGACATTCGTCGTTCAGGCAAGGCATGATGAGATGATCAACACAGACAGTGCAAACATCATTTATGAAAATGTTGAGTCTAATAAAAAGGATCTAAAATGGTACGAAGAATCAGGACATGTTATTACGCTGGATAAGGAAAAAGAGCAGCTTCATGAAGATGTTTATGGATTTCTTGAAGGATTAGATTGGTCTAATTAGTTAATTTTAAATAATTGGGAATAAATAAAGATAGATTGCAACTCGAAGGAAGGTGAGAGTATGACAGTAAATGAACGAATGGAACGGATTCTTTCTTTTATGAAAGAAGAGGCATACAAGCCCCTCACTGTTTCTGAACTTGAAGAAGTGTTTGGGCTTGAGGATTCCAGCGACTTTAAGGAATTTGTAAAAACGCTGAACAAAATGGAAGAGGAAGGCCTGATTGTCCGAACTAGAAGTAATCGATATGGCATACCTGAAAAAATGAATCTTGTTCGCGGGAAACTCCAGGTACATGCGAAAGGGTTTGCTTTTTTACTGCCGGAAGAAACAGGTGAGAAAGATGTTTATATTTCTCAGGGTGACTTAAATGGTGCGATGAACGGAGACCGTGTTATTGTAAGGCTTCATCAAAAAAGCTCGGGGACACGCCCGGAAGGTACCGTTATTCGTATCATCGAACGTGGGCAAACAAGAGTGGTCGGAACTTATTCTGACAGCAAGCATTTTGGGTTTGTGATTCCTGATGACAAGCGAATCCCCCACGACATTTTTATTCCGAAAAGTGCTGCTAACGGTGCGGCGGAAGGACATAAAGTTGTTGTTGAAATAACGAAATACCCTGAGGGCCGTATGAGCGCTGAAGGAGAGATCACAGAAATCCTCGGCCATAAAAATGATCCGGGCGTAGATATTTTATCTATTATCTATAAACACGGTTTGCCTGGAGAGTTTCCTGATGATGCGATGGAACAGGCAACAAACACACCGGATGAAATTGATCCGAAGGACATTGAGGGCCGCAGAGACCTCCGTGATGACACGATTGTTACGATTGACGGGGCAGACGCAAAGGACCTTGATGATGCAGTAAATGTCGTCAAGCTTGAAAACGGTAACTATAAGCTGGGCGTTCATATCGCGGATGTTACCCATTATGTAACAGAAGGGTCTCCGATCGATGTGGAAGCAGCTGAACGTGGTACAAGCGTATACCTAGTTGACCGAGTGATTCCGATGATTCCGCACAGATTGTCTAACGGTATATGCAGCCTTAACCCACAGGTTGACCGCCTGACAATTTCTTGCGAGATGGAAATAACTTCTGAAGGGGAAGTAGTCCATCATGAAATTTTTCCAAGTGTTATCAAGACAACAGAAAGAATGACTTATACAGACGTGCGGAAAATTTTACAAGAAGAAGACGAAGAAGTGATGAAACGGTACGAGGCGTTGGTCCCATTCTTTAAAACAATGGGAGAACTCGCTGATATTCTTCGGAAAAAACGGTTTGAACGCGGAGCGATCGACTTTG
This sequence comes from Exobacillus caeni, assembly GCF_005747095.1. Lineage (GTDB taxonomy): Bacteria > Bacillota > Bacilli > Bacillales > Guptibacillaceae > Exobacillus > Exobacillus caeni. The sequence continues at coordinate 12,953 of NZ_SWLG01000023.1, forward strand.
ACTTCGCTGAAGCGAAAGTGCTTGTGGATGATGAAGGAAACCCGCAGGATGTCGTTTTGCGTGAACGTTCTGTAGCGGAGAAGTTGATCGAAGAATTTATGCTTGCAGCAAACGAAACTATTGCCCAGCATTTCCACTGGATGGATATTCCGTTCATGTATCGTATCCATGAAGATCCCGATGCAGATAAGTTAAATAACTTCTTTGAGTTTATCACGAACTTCGGTTACGTAGTGCGAGGTAATGCAAACACAGTTCATCCTCGAGCACTCCAGGAACTGCTTGAAGAAGTTCGCGGCGAGCCGGAAGAGGCCGTAATCAGTAAAGTAATGCTTCGTTCTATGCAGCAGGCGAAGTATTATCCGGAAAGCCTTGGGCACTTTGGATTATCTACTGACTTCTATACGCATTTTACGTCGCCGATCCGCCGTTATCCTGACTTGATTGTCCATCGATTGATCCGGACATATTTGTTCGAGAAAAAAGTCGGCCAGGAAACGCGGGAAAAATGGAAGGAAGCTCTGCCTGAAATCGCGCAGCACTCATCAGCGATGGAACGCCGTGCGGTAGATGCAGAACGTGAAACAGACGAGCTCAAAAAAGCAGAGTATATGGAGGATAAAATCGGCGAGGAATTCGAAGGCGTTATCAGTGGGGTGACAAATTTTGGTTTGTTTGTTGAACTCCCGAATACCATTGAAGGCCTTGTCCATGTCAGCTATCTGACCGACGACTATTACCATTATGATGAAGGCAACTATGCCATGATCGGTGAGCGGACTGGAAACGTATTCCGTATCGGTGATGAGATCGAAGTAAGAGTGATCAATGTGAACATCGATGAACGCTCGATCGACTTTGAAATCGTCGGCATGAAACCGCCGAAAGAGCGGAAGCGCATGGCACGCCCTAAAGTAATCCAGGGTGGCAAGCGTACTCCAAGAAAGAAATCAAAAGAGCTTGAAATAGCCGAGCGAAAGCGGAAGCCTGCCAATGACAAGCAGGGACAGGGACAAAACAAAAAGAAGAAAAAGAAGAAGAAAAAGCGGAACAGATAATAAAGAGGGTTGACTCATGCATTGTTCTTGAGTCAACCTTCTACTTCTTAAGGGGGGAGTGCCTGCATTGACTTTATTTGACCAATTCGTTATAATAGTACTTGACGCTTGAGAGGAGGATACCGTACATGCCAAAAGGTGATGGAGGACTCATCGCACAAAATAAAAAAGCAAGACATGATTATTCCGTTGAAGAAACATACGAAGCTGGAATCGTTCTAAAAGGAACTGAAATCAAATCCATCCGGGCAAGACGAGTGCAGATTAAAGACTCTCATGCGATTATCCGAAATGGTGAAGTTTTTCTTGTGAACATGCACATCAGTGAGTATGAACAGGGAAACATCTACAACCATGATCCGACGAGGTCCCGGAAGCTGCTGATGAAGAAGAAGGAAATCGATAAGCTGATCGGATTAACGAAGGAAAAAGGATATGCGCTTGTGCCGCTTAAAGTCTACATTAAAAACGGCTTCGCAAAAGTGCTGCTTGGACTTGCAAAAGGTAAGAAAAAGTTTGATAAACGTGAAGACTTGAAGCGCAAAACAATGAAGCGTGAAGTTGAAAAAGCAATGAAGGATCGGCAGCACATGTAGTGCTGAACTTGATTTTCTTGCTGGGTTTGTTATAATAAAATGTACCGAAACAATTAAATACTACCTTTTACCGTTTTCGGTCTCTCATTTACATGGGGACGTTACGGATTCGACAGGGGTAGGTCGAGCTTAAGTTGCGAGCCGAGTTGGCGAGCTTCGTAAAAACGCCATGCCTATAACTGGCAAAGAAAACAACAACTTCGCTTTAGCAGCGTAACAGTTGCTAGCGGTTCCTCCCTCCATCGCCCACGTGGTAGGGTAAGGGACTCACTCTAAGTGGGATACGCCGGTAATCCGCAGTCTGAGGAGAGCCGGAAGAGAACAATCGGACTAGTTGCAGGAATGCCTGTCAGTAGGCTGAACTGCAGCGAATCGCGAATATACTGACTACGCTCGTAGAAGCTTAAGTAACGATGCCTCTGGACGTGGGTTCGATTCCCACCGTCTCCACCAAATACATATTTGGTGGTTTTTTAATTTGTAATTGTATGTTGATCTGCCTTTTAGGTAGATCTTTTTTGTGTTTACTTAACATCGAAAAATGCAGGGTGATGTCGAAAAATCGATATATTCTGTTTTTCGTAGATATATTTAAAAATCCGAAGATATATTTGCATTTTCGAAGATATAAGCAAAAAATCGTAGATATATCACCAAAAACGAAGATAAAATATATTTTTCTTCAATTCAACAGGAGATTCCATCCCTAATAGAGAATTTATGAGCAAAATTAGCATTGGAGTGATGAAATGATTGTAAAAGAACGTGAATTTCCTCTTTCTATTCTAAAGTTACAAGCACTTCTTCGAAGGCTTCCTCCAGATCACCCGAAAATCCCCTCGATTAAGGAAGAACTCAAGAAAAGAACTGCAGGTTTTAAAGGGGAAACTTCGCTCGACTTTCCGCTCGGTTTACTAGACCAGCAAAAATACTTTATTCTTCACGATATTAGGCTCCCATACAAGGAGCATTTTTTCCAAATTGATACCTTGGTGATCACGTGCAATTTTATTGTCCTTATAGAAGTTAAAAATATTATTGGTACTATCTATTTCGATCCTATTTTTAATCAATTAATTCGCAGGTATGAAGACAAGGAAACTGCTTTCCCTGACCCAATCCTTCAAATAAAACGGCAAGAAGGACATTTGAAGGGGTGGCTGAAAAAGAATCGCTTTGAGGAAATTCCTATATACTCACTAGTCGCAATCAGTAATCCCCAGACAATTATAAGAACAACTAATGAAAACCACACGCTTAATCAGAAAGTCCTTCATAAAGAAGCCTTACCGGTGAAAGTTAAACAAATTGAATCTATTGCAAAAGAAAAAGTTCTTTCAGAGAAAGAACTTAAGAAAATAATTAGGCTTTTAAAGAAGCAACATACTCCGCCAGGATTTCCAATATTGGATCAATATGATATTAAGAAAAACGAAATTTTAAAAGGAGTAATTTGCTGCTCTTGTAACTGCTATACATATAAAAGACAACATGGTTACTGGTTCTGTTCTAAGTGCCAACACCGATCGAAAGACGCACATTTTCAAGCATTAAAAGATTACGAACTATTAATTAGTCCCACTATCACGAATAATCAGCTAAGGGATTTCTTGAAAATAGAATCTTCGGCTGTGGCCACAAGATTGTTTCATTCAATGAACTTACCATATTCCGGTTCCAATAAGGGAAGAGTGTATCATTTAAACCTTGAATAATGCTATCTTCGAAACCTCTCATTCCACATACCAGCCTTCTCCAAAGCCAGTTTATCTTCTTTCACTTCCTCCGGCTTCACGCCTTTTCCGATTATGTAGTCCTCAAACTCCATTCCAACAAAATCAAAAACATAGCTGAACTGCTGGACAAGTGGCAGGCCTTTGATTTTTGCGTCTTTTCCACCCGTTATAACAACATAAGCCTTTTTCTTTTTGAATTCTTCTTTAAGATTAAAGCGTTCATCCCGCATGTATTGGGACCATCTGTCGAAGAAATTTTTCATGGGGCCACTCATTCCATACCAGTAAAGGGGTGTAGCGAACAAAAAGATATCATGAGTCTGCATGAGTTCCACTAATTCTTCATAGTCATCGCCCACAGGAGAAAATCCTTCTTCTGTATGCCTTTTATCTGTGATCGGTTCAATATGTGTTTCAGCAATTGAAACGATTGTATGATCCGTACCTTCTACAATTTTTTTGGCCAGGAACTCAGAATTTCCATTTTTTCTGGTACTACCTAATAGTGTTAAAATTTTCATCGTAAAAGCAACTCCTTTTATGGTTTGTAGTATAGCATAAGCCAAAAGAATCGGTTTAATGATGTGCCTTTGCCGAACTAAAAGAACCCCTTTCTACATAGGTGAATATCATAAGTGGAAAATGCCATGAGAGGCGGATTGTGTATGATACCTATGTATCCTTATTACGATGTGCAAACGACTTGTAAACCAACCCCCATAACCTTTCCTCCACAGCACCAGAACATTCAGCCCGGTCTGGAGTATTTGATGACACCTGTTCCGATATCCGATAACCCTCAATATAAAGGCAGCGATAAACTGAAGGGAAAGGTTGCCTTGATAACTGGAGGGGACAGCGGGATCGGCCGTGCCGTAGCGATTAGCTTTGCGAAAGAGGGAGCGGATATCGCGATCTCTTACTTATACGAACATGAAGACGCAAAAGCGACAAAAGCGATGGTTGAAAAGTACGGCAGGCGTTGTTTATTACTTCCGGGTGACCTTCGTGAAGAGAAAGTTTGCCGTAAAATAGTTCGAAAAACGATCAAGCATTATGGCAAGTTAAACATACTTATTCTTAATCAAGGGGTTCAGTTTCCCCAGAAGAGCATTTTAAATATCTCAACCCAACAACTCGAAGATACTTTCCGTACAAATATCTTCCCGATGTTTTTTATTACACAGGAAGCTTTGCCGCATTTGCAACCGGGAAGTTCTATTATAAGCACTGCTTCAGTTACGGCTTATGAAGGGCATCGGTTGCTGCTTGATTACTCCGCTACAAAAGGCGCTATCGTCACGTTTACCAGATCACTGTCTAAACAGCTCGTCGATTATGGTATCAGGGTAAACGCGGTTGCACCGGGTCCGATTTGGACTCCGTTAATCGTCTCGAGCTTTTCAGCAGATTTTGTGAAAACGTTTGGGGCGGAAACACCAATGAAACGGGCAGGGCAGCCTTTTGAGCTTGCGCCTACTTATGTTTATCTGGCATCGGATGATTCTTCCTATGTCACTGGCCAGGTCCTGCATGTAAACGGGGGAACTATGACAGAAACATAAATAGCGATTTGAAGAGAGCTGCAAACCATGTCAGCTCTTTTATGTCGGACTAAAATGGAACAGCTCCCAATCATACTATTCAAGCTTCACGTTTTCCATTAGCTTTTTTAGGAAAAAGTATTTATATAGATTACATAACAGTGACTGCTTAACAATAATTACATAAACAATTGAAAAAAAGGGGAATGCCTTTCGTATGGCGAAGTAAAATAATAGAATTTTGGAAGGAGAATGTATATGCCAGTTAATCCGAGAATTCAATCATTTTTAGATAATTTAAATGAAATGCCGCAGATACCTTTAGATAAGATTTCTCCACAAGCATACCGCTCGAAAGAAGCATCGATGAATTTACCGCAAAAAACAGAACCTGTCAAAAAGGTCCATAACCTTGATATTAAGTTTGAAGGCCGAGATATTCCTATACGTGTTTATGTTCCAGAAGGAGTAGAGGCGCCTTATCCGGCAGTTGTGTTTTACCATGGCGGGGGATGGGTGATCGGAAGCCTTGATACCCATGATGCAGTCTGCAGATTACTTTCGAATAAAGGCGATTGTCTTGTTATCTCAGTAGATTACCGTTTAGCACCTGAAAATAAGTTTCCTGCAGCTGTGAATGATGCGTATGATTCTCTAAGCTGGATCGCAGAACATGCGGACGATTTTCAAATTGATCCAGACCGTATCGCTGTTGCAGGTGACAGCGCAGGAGGTAACCTTGCAGCCGTTGCCTGTATTATCGCCAAAGAAAAGAAAACGCCAAAAATCAGCCATCAGCTTCTTTTATATCCATCGACGGGCTATAAAGAAGAACCGCCGTCCATAAAGGAAAATGGGGAAGGGTATATGCTCACGGCTGAATTGATGGCATGGTTCAGAGAGCATTATTTTAATAATGAAGAAGAAATGCGGAATCCCTATGCTTCTCCAATCTTTTATGACGATGTAAGCGGATTGCCTCCCGCTACGATCCTCACCGCCCAGTACGATCCGTTAAGGGATGTAGGAAAAGCGTATGCAGAACATTTGAAGGCTGATGGTGTCCCTGTTTACTATAAAAATTATGAGGATCTGATCCATGGCTTTGCAAACTTTGTAGGATTTGTACCAGAGGCTAAAGAGGCGGTAGAAGAAGGTATCCGGCATCTAAAGAAATCATTCGAATAGAAAATAACATCAAAAAGAGCAGGGGATCTTCTCTGCTTTTTTGCGTTAGGGCGTATCATAACAATACAAATCGTTTGACGCTGGACCTTATTAGGTAGAAACTAAATGGTATCTGCTAGTGCGTGAAATTAAGTTTATCTATCAGGAGGAATTTATATTGGAAGGAGAAAACGCTCAGAATAATCAAGAATTTAAGATATTTCCTATTGTAGCAGTGTTGATATCAGGAACTTTTGCGGCTATTTTAAACCAGACGCTGCTTGCAACTGCTTTGCCGCATATCATGAGGGACTTAGATCTTAGCGCAAACACCGCACAATGGCTTACAACAGTGTTTATGCTAGTGAATGGAGTCATGATTCCCGTGACAGCCTTTTTGATTGAAACATTTACGACAAGAAGGCTGTTTCTCTCGGCGATGGGACTTTTCGGTCTCGGAACGCTAATCTGTGCTGTTGCCCCAAACTTTCCGGTGTTAATAATAGGGAGGATTGTCCAGGCTTCTGGAGCAGGAATCATGATCCCGTTGATGCAAACCGTGTTTTTTGTGATTTTTCCTGTAGAGAAACGCGGTTCGGCAATGGGGCTGTTCGGACTAGTCATTGCTTTTGCACCGGCGATCGGCCCAACGTTATCCGGATGGCTTGTTGATCATTTTCCGTGGCGGTCACTGTTTTATGTAGTATTGCCAATCGCTATGATTGATTTTATCGTTGCATATTTTGTTTTAAAAAATGTTACTAAAAGATCGTTTCCTAAGCTTGATATTTTATCCATTATTTTGTCCACCATTGGATTTGGAGGACTTTTATATGGCTGCAGTATCGCCGGAACACATGGATGGGGAAGCACGGAAGTACTTGTTACCCTGTTGATTGGCGCTGTGGCACTTGCCGTATTTATTTTAAGGCAGTTCCGCCTTGAACAGCCGATCCTTGAATTCAAGGTGTTTAAATACGGAGTCTTCACACTTGCGACAGGACTAGGGATGATCGTGTTCATCGCAATGATTGGCGGAGCTACGATCCTGCCTATCTACATGCAAAACATGCATCATTTCACCGCGTTTGAATCTGGATTAATGCTGCTTCCGGGTGCCCTGTTGATGGGGATCATGTCACCGATCAGCGGAAAGATATTCGATAAGTTTGGAGCGCGCTGGCTGGCGGTAATCGGGCTTATCATCGTAACGGGCTCCACCTTTATGTTTACGAACCTTACTGCCGAAACAACTTTCTTTTATATGGCCACCGTCAATGCGGTCAGGATGTTTGGCGTTGCTCTTGTCATGATGCCGGTCACAACTGCGGGGCTCAATCAGCTGCCTAGACGATTGATTGCCCATGGTACAGCAATGAATAACACGATGCGCCAGGTATCAGGCTCGGTCGGAACCGCTATTCTTGTTACAGTGATGACAAACAATGCATTGAATCCGCAAAAATATGGAGTGGAAGGCCTTATTCATGGTGTTAATGTTTCTTTTATAGTTGCTGGAATCACAAGCGGGCTGGGGCTTATCCTTGCGTTTTTCCTTAAAAAGGCGAGCCCGGCTGAGGAGTAAAATAAAACGGACTGTCCAGGGGCTGTCCGTTTTTGGTTGGGATAAGCAAAATGTTTTGGGTGCAGACTTATTTATTTTACAATAAAACTAAAATATAAGGAGTTGAAAATATTGTTAATGGACAAACTTCCTGATTTTACTTTTCAAAACTTAGATGGAAATGAAGTTTCGATCTCAGACTATCGCGGGAGAAAAGCATTGATCTTTATGTGGGCTTCCTGGTGAAGATGCCGCCAACAATTGCCTGGATGGCAATCTTTCTATGATGAATTTAAAGATGAAAACTTTGAAATTCTATCAGTAGCGGTCGATGTACAGGGTGCACAGGTCGCTGCACCGTACGCGAAGGATACAACATTTACGACAGTGATTGATGATGAGAATAAGCTTGCTAATCACTTTGGTTTCAAAATTGTACCCAATGGGATCTTTATTGACGAAGAAGGAAGGATCCGTTTAGTAAAACAGGGCTTCCGGGTAAATGAACAAGAACATGTTGAAGCTGTAAAAAAACTGATTAGAAATGAAGCGGAAACGATTGAGCTAGATGATCCATACTACGATGCCGGAAACGGCCCTTCTGAGATGGAAAGGCAGCTAGCAGAAACAAAGTTCAAGCTTGGCATGGAATACGCCAAAAATGGAAAAAAAGAAGAAGCATTAAAGGAACTTGATGAAGCGCTACTCCTTGATGCAGGTAACTTCTTGATTCGCAAACAGCGCTGGTACATTCGAAACCCAGAAAAGTTTTCGCCTTCGATCGACGTTGAGTGGCAGCAAAAGCAACTTGAAAAAGAAAAGGCAGAAGAAGCAAGACTGCAAGAAGGAATGGTATGCGGTCCTGAAGGCTGTATTATACCGGGAACTGCGCAATCATCTATAAAAAAATAATTTTTCAGTTAAGGGTATACTAACCCTTTTTAAAAAAACTTTATTAGGAGGGCAATTATGGAAAAAACAATTAGAGATGCAGACTATGCATCACTTGTAAAAGGAATGACAAAACCGTTCGTACTGCAATTCAGTGCAGATTGGTGACCGGGCTGCCGTCAGTTGAGGCCGGTGGTCTCAAAAGTAGCAGAGGATTTGGATTCCGTGGATTTCTACTATGTGAATGTCGATGAAGCACCAGAATTAGCTGCAAAATTCGGTATCATGAGTATTCCGACCCTCGTGTTAATAAAAGACGGGGAAGAAGCAGACCGATCAATCGGTGCGTTGCCGGAAGAACAGGTTAAAGCATTTGCCCAATCATAAACTAAAAACCCCTGCACTTTTTTGCAGGGGATAACTTTTGTAAATTATTATGGCGGGGTTGAAATATAAGGTATAAAGCGGAATAAGTTTTGAATTTTGAGAAGTTAATGTTGAAGTACATATTAGAAATATCGTCACTCATCTAGAAGAAAAAAATAAGTATGCACGGGACAATACAATTATCACACTTTTCAATTATGATATTGGAACGTTTCGTTGGGACATTCCCTGTTTCATCTGTTATGCTCTCTTTCTGGCCAGGCCGATAAGCATAGTAATGATAACAAAGCTGTACAGGGTGAACCAGTATAGGGTCCAATCCATACTGACAAAATTAGTGAAGTCGATGAAGGTTTTATGGAGTCCGTTGCTCATCGCCCATACTAAGATTGCGCATGGAACAATATAACCTCTGAATGTTTTTGATTTTGATAGGTGTTTTATACCCATCATCGCTACGCAAAAGCAAGTGGAAATTTTGAAGAATAGGCCGATTATCCATGCGATACCGATAATAATTTCAACTCTTTTAAAAGTAGTGGTCAATGAAACATCACGCATGACTGAGTAGGTGGGATAGGATTCCCGTGCAACAATATAAGCGCTGTCGTTTCCGATGACGAGAATAACGGTGATGACTAAGACCGCTCCTCCTATAGCGATTGCAGATAGTGCAATAGAAACAAGCTTATCTTTTCTCTTTACATACGTAAGAAACGCCCCGGCAAGCATGATTTCGATAAACGGGAACCCAAGGGTTGAATAGGCTCCTTCTAAAATTGCTGAAGGAGGATTATAAAAAAATGGTTTTAGTTCAATTATTTTAAAATGCTTGATAATAACGATTAAAGAACCGATTACAAACAAAGAGATAAATGGCGTGAAAAGTTCCGAGATAAGAAAAAGATTTTTCACGCCATGATAGGAGGTATAGGCGACAACTAAAAGAATCAGGATCTGATAGATATATGGGCTGGAATATGGGCTTACATCTGTAATCATAAAATTGCTTAAATTCCGAACAACCATTGCCGTGAGGTGGAGAGCATAAAAGACAATAACAATGTTTAACGCTGTTCCGATCCACTTTCCAGCAGACCTGTCCATTAATTCAAATAACGAAGGATAACCATGCTTTTTAAACAACATTAGATAAAGGAAGTTTGCGGCAAGTCCAACTCCAAGAGCTAGAAGCATGGACAGCCAGCCATCTTGTTTGGCATTTATAACAGTTATCCCCGGTGCCATCAAAATCGAACTGTAGATAATAAAGTTGAGAACGATCGAAAAGAATTGAAATCTTGATACCTGTAAGTTCATGGTTATCCTCCAAAAAGCGTGTGATATATCGGTCCATAAATCGCCTTTAGCCATACTGTAATAGGAAAAGGATCTATGCCAGCGAGATATCCTATTATATAGTACAAAGAAAATCCCCAAACGATCGCAAGAACAATTTTTTCGCGTGTCGTTTTATTTGCTTTCATAGTTGTTTTCCAATCTTGCACCCGGGGACTCAATGTAAACTTGCACATCCGCCTTTACTTTCATCTCCTGGTATAATGCTTCCCAGTTGTCCTTTTGTTTCTCCCAGGATTTTGGGTGATTTTTAAACAACTGAGACTGGATGCCAAAAAAGTCCAATTTAAGCTTCTGAGCTTTCCTGACAGTTTCGACAAGCTGTTTTTCCAGCCCTTTGCTGACAGCTGTCTGAATGGCATTCGCTCCCTGTTCCTCGGTTAGTTTTAATCGGCAGCTCATTTCCTGTAAATTCATCTGGCCACTCATTTTAATCCTATAAGTCAGCTGATTCCCTTTCAAAGTGGGGACAGCTTTTCCTTTGATATCCTTTAACAGAATTCCGATGCGACCATCGCCATCAGGACAGTGAAAGGTGAAATTTTGAATATCAGCAGACCGTCCGGTTAAAACTCCCCAGGCCGAACTTTCCTTTTTCGTAAACCAATCAACCTGCTTGTCCTCGTTAAATAGTGCAAGTCCCGTTAATTGGATGGAATTGGGATTTCCATCTATATCGTTAAGCGTGTCAAAGTTGGAAACGTTAGAGTTCTTCTCTTTTTTTTTGATGCCAAGAGCAACAGGCGAACGCTTTTCGCCATAAAGCCACCGGATAAAGTTCTCCAGTGTAATCCCATCCTTTATTCCAACTGACCCTTCTGATATATTGATCAATTTTTCTATCGTCTTAGAAGAATTATTTTCTATCGGGGTCAAGGTACTTAAAATCTCTTTTGCAGAACTGTCTTTCGCGATAAGGAAAAAATAATTGTCCCTGATTTCATAATGTCTTTCCAAAAAATCAAGAATCTCTTTGACTCCCTTTTCTTTAGCCATTTCTTCCCCCACAACTAGCATGGACATCTGTGAAAAAAACAGCTTTCTGGAGATGAAATTCCGAGCATTGTTAACTGCCTCATTTACGGAGTATCCTTCACTTTCAAAAGTGTAATCAGGGTTTGTGCTGCCTCCTGCTCCGCTTGAACCCTGCCCGCCTGCCTGAGCCTGGGGATTAGTGGCCTGAAAGGTGAGCTTCACTCTGTCACCTTCCCCTTTATCAATCCCAACACTGGTTATTAGCAAAAGGTCATTGAGTTCTATACGGCCGCTGCACCCTGCGAGAGTAAAAACCATAACGGTGAAAATAAAGATGGTATACACTGCTTTCATCGTTAACCACCGACCTTTTTCTTTTTTTTTCGATCTTCCCACCATAACGGAAAACGAAAGAAGGCGTCTTTTTGCTTCTTAACAGATAACGGAGCTAGAGGGCTTAAAAATGGCTGGCCCAGCGATTTTAAAGATACCAGATGAATAAAGAGGGCCAGTGTAAAAACAATCATGCCGAATATTCCGGCTGATGCAGCGAACAACATCAAGATGAACCTGAGTAAACGAGCTGAGCCGCTGATGGAATAATATGGATTAGCAAAGCTTGCGATCGCTGTCAGCGATACAACGATAACAATGGCAGGGGAGACAAGGCCAGCGGCAACAGCAGCTTCGCCGATAACAATCGCTCCAACAATCGATACGGCAGGACCTATCTGCCTTGGCATCCGGATGCCCGCCTCTCTTAAAATCTCAAATACACCTTCCATGACGAGTGCCTCGATAAGGGCCGGAAACGGAATTCCCTCCCTCTGGGCTGCAAGGCTAACAAGAAGGTTGGTCGGGATCAACTCCTGGTGAAACGTTGTCAAAGCGACATATGTCGCTGGAAGTGCAAGGGAAATCCAGAAGGAGATGAAACGGATCATCCTGATAAAGGTAGATAAATCAAAACGGGTGTAGTAATCCTCGGCAGCCTGGAAAAAGGACATAAAAGTAGTCGGGGCAATCAGTACAAAGGGAGTCCCTTCCATTAGGATAGAAACTTTGCCTTCGGTTAAAGCCGAACAAACGACATCGGGTCTCTCCGTACTCTGGATCGTTGGAAACGGAGAATAACCTTTTTCCTCCATCAATTCTTCAAGCATACCGGTTTCATACACTTCTAACGTATCAACGGATTCGATTCGATTGATCACTTCCTTCAGTGCATTTTCATTAACATAGCCCTCGATATATGTTACTAAGATTTGCGTTTTGGTTACCTTTCCAATCACAAAGGATTTAAATCGCAATGCAGGATTGGTGATTCTTCTTCTGATCAGTGTGGCATTAATGGAAAGTGTTTCGACAAACCCTTCTCGCGGCCCCCGTATCAGTGTCTGTGATTCAGGCTCTGAGATTGCCCTTGTAGCCCATTCCTGATCTGAGGCAATGAATGCCTGACGTCTGCCCTGTACAAACAAAACGATGTTTCCGCGCAATAGATCATCCATTGTGGAAGATAGAGAAGTGGTTTCCTTCATCTTCGTTGGAATCTGAATATGCTGCCGAAAATCACGGTCACCTATAGTATCAAACGAATCATTTTCACGAAGCCAGTCCATCAGAGGATAAACGATTGTCCGTTCCAGGTCATCCTTGCTGACCATTCCGTCGATGTAACAAAGGGCAAAGCGGTCTTTGCCATATGAATAACTGCGTGCCATAAAGTCAAAGGGGTCTCCCAGCCTTTGCTTGATAGTTTCGATATTTTCATCCACTTCAGGAGATATCGCGTCTTTATCCAGGTGTTTCCCTGCGCTTTTTTCTTTTGCTTGCTTATTTTTGTTCCGATATATTTTCATAGAAAACCTACTCCGGGCATTTTTTATTAGTTTTTCTCATATGGAGCAGATTATACGTGGAATGAAACGAATAACAGGAAAAATTGAACAAATGGAAAGAAAGAAAGTTTTAATGCGGATAATTCGATTATAGGTAGCTTTTCTAAACCTTCAGTATTCTAAAATAGCAGAAGAGAGGGTGAACGAGGAATTTTTCGCATTGGCTTTGCGAACCGAACTAGAGCGATGGACTTTCTTATACCTGGTTTTTTGGACATAAAAAAACCTCCAAATTGGTAATTTAGAAGGCTAAAGACGATTAAACCCACAGAGGTCTTCTCAATAGGTCTCCCCAGGTTACCTACAAAAAGTACCGAAAAACCTATGTAGTATACTCTATCCAAAAAAGGAAATATTGTTGTATTGGCGGGATTGTGTGGGAATCGAACCCACCGGAGACGGCACGCGCCTCCCTCAGGGTTTTGAAGACCCAGGAGAACACCAGTTACCCATCCAACCCCATATGAACCGTGCATTTTACATTATATATTTTTCAGCCAAAAAGTCAAAAACTTAGACTTGCAAATCAAGTGGGGAGAGCGGTCAACCTTCAAAATTACAATAGATTGAAGGAATAACCCTTCTCCCTGATTTGATCGATTAGCTCCGGCAGTACAGATACTGTCTGTTTTAATTCGTGCAGAAGAATAATCGCACCGTCTTCAAGGTTGTTAACTACATTCGAAACAATTTCCTTGGGATTATCCTTTAACTCCCAGTCGATCGAAGCAATTCTCCACATTACTGGAACCATGTTTAATTCTTTTGCGGCTTTAATCGTATCAGCGTTATACTGGCCAAACGGCGGGCGGAAATAGGTCACGTTATTGCCGGTAATTTCTTCGATCCTTTGTTTACTATAATATAGCTCTTTATACTGTTCCTCATAGCTATACCTGGTTAAGTTTGGGTGCTTGCATGAATGGTTTCCGATCAAATGGCCTTCATCCAGCACTCTTTTCCATGGCCTGCCAGGATATAGCAGGCGAGATTGCCAGAAAAAGGCCGCTTTCACTTCTTTTTTAGCTAGTATATCGAGTATTTGTGGCAATACACGGGATGGGCCATCATCAAAAGTAAGCACTACCGCTTTTTTGTTATCCTTGTCAGATGACTCGGAGGAAATCAATACATCATTATCTTTAGAGTCGTACACGACCCTGTCACAATCAACCACTCATGGACTTTTAATCATTTCGCAATCCTCCTTTACAGCTATCGTTTGCTGACAACTGAAAATTGTTGCTTTTTCTGAGCTGAGTTATACGTCAGGTGATAGTACTCATCAGTGAATTCTTCTGGTTTTCCATCAAAAATGACTTTTCCTTCTTTTAACGCCAGAACCCGAGTCGCATAATGTTTTGCGAGATTGACATCATGGACGTTGATGATGGTAAGGAGATTGTGGCTAAAGTGAATCTCCTGCAAAAGATTAAAAATATGAGCCGCTGTTCCTGGATCAAGACTTGCGACAGGCTCATCCCCCAAAAAGACCTTTGGTTGCTGAAGCAGGGCCCGGGCTATTCCGACACGTTGTTTTTGGCCACCGCTTAAGTTTTCCACTCTGCGGCCGATCTCGTTTTCAAGGCCAACATTACCGATCACTTGCCGTGCCATTTCTTTTTCTTCATCAGAGAACAGGCCGAAAGCATTTCTAAAGTTGTTTCTGGAGCCAAAAAGACCCGTCAATACATTTTGAAACACGGACAGCCTCGGAACGAGATTGAAGTGCTGGAAGATCATCCCCGTTTCTTTTCGGACAGTCCGCAGTTGCTTGTCGTCAATCTTTGATAAAGGGGAGCCGTCCCAGAACATTTCACCTTCAGTAGCTTTTTGCAGTCCGTTCATACAGCGGATCAGAGTCGATTTTCCAGCCCCGCTCTGGCCCAGAACACACACGAACTCACCCTGTTCAAATGATAGATCAACATTAGAAAGAGCGGGTTTATCACTGCCAGGATAAATTACTGATAGATTTTCTGCTTTAAGCATAGCCGTTCTTCCTCTCTAAATAACCTTGCTGCGTACATAGCTTCCATAAAAATCGACAGCAATAACCATGAGCATGATCAATAAGACGTCGAGTGACACGGAAGAATAATTGAAGGTTTTAAAATCATTGAAAAGGCGCTGCCCGATTCCGCCGCCGCCGATAAAGCCTAAGATAAGGGATGTTCGGATCGCAACTTCGAACCGGTAAAAGTAATGAGATAACACATTGGGCCATATTTGCGGAAGTACACTGAACAAAAAGGCGAACCAGTTTTTTGCACCAACAGCCTTCATTGCTTCTTGAGGGCCTTCATCGGCGGCTTCGATCAATTCTGAGATAAGCTTGCCTAGTACACCGATATTATGGAACATGATTGCAAGTACTGCCGGAAAAGGGCCGAGGCCCAGTGCGGTCAACAGGACAAGGCCGAAGACAATTTCCGGGATCGATCGGATGAAGCTAAGGGCAACTCTCATGAAATGAAACAAGGAACGGTATGGCGATGTGTTCCTTGCAGCAATAAAGCTGATCGGCAGTGCGATAAGCAAGCCTAAAAAACTGCCGAGAAAGGCCATCGCCAATGTGTCCAGACTGTCACGCAGCATATCCGGAAGTAATGACCAGTCGACCGGAAACCACCCGGATAAAAAATCGATCATGTTTCTAAAATCTTTGAACTTTGATAGGTCAAACTCTGTTAATCTCATGCTTGCATAAACCAACAGAATTAAAACGGTAAAAGTAAGCAGGCTGCGCTTTTTAAACCATGCCATAGTATGGTGCTACTCCTTTATGATGCCCTGTTTGACTGCTGCCTCACGAATGCTTTCATAGTCTTCGGGATTAGCTTTTGTAAAGCCGGTTGCTCCAAACGCATCCAATATTTCCTGATCTTCAATGCCTAAAAAGGCGTCCCTTAATTTGCCGATCGTTTCCTTATCCGTATCTTTATGAACTGCCCATGGATATTGGAAAAGCTTCTCTGATTTCCAGATTACTTTTAGCTTTTCTTCATCGATTTTTCCAGAATCAACAAGCTGGTTATAGATCGCACTATCGATCGCTCCAGCATCGACCTGTTTATTCTGCACCGCTAGAGCAGTAGCATCATGGGATCCTGTGAAACGGACGGAATTAAACTTGTGTTCGTTTTCAGATTTATATACGCCTCTTTCTTCCAATTCGATGCTCGGGATTAAAGAGCCGGATGTTGAGTTTGGATCTCCAAAAGCAAAGTCAATCTCAGAAGGATCTTTAAGTAATTCGTCTAAGGAACCCCATGGATTTTCAGAGTTGGTAATGATGTATGAATGGTAGAATGGTTCTCCGTCGATCAGTTGTGTGATGATCGCTTTTGCTCCACTTTTTTCCTGCGCGATCACATAAGTAAGCGGCCCAAAATAAGCCATGTCGATCTTGTCGTAATTCATTGCTTCTACAACCCCGTTATAATCCGGGTAAACTTCTACTTTTACATCTCGGTCCAGCTTTTCAGATAAAACAGACTGAAGCTTATCCATCGCACCTTCCATTGCACCTTCTGTTTGGACAGGGATGACGCCGATTGTGAAAGCCCCAGATGCTTCTTCATCACCAGTATTATTACTGCTATTTGAGGCCTCTTCTCCATTATTATTGTTTCCGCCACATGCTGCTAAAGCGAGTAAAACAGCAAAAATAAACGTTAATATAAAGCCCTTTTTCATTTAATCACCTCAAAGTATTTTTTCAATCTTTGTAATTGCTACTATAAAAACTAAAGCGCCTGTTACAAGAATCTTCATTTAAATATCCTTTCAAATCTCTAACCCAATCTGACAAAAAAGGACTCCAAAGAGCCCTTCTACCTTACTGTGATTTTGCCAGGAGTATGTTCAGTTACTTCCCCGATAATCGCTGCATCAACGCTTTTTTCCTTAAGCGTGTTCACGAGGGAATCTGCTTCGGCTTCTGAAACTGATATAAGCAGCCCTCCTGAAGTTACTGCATCGCAAAGAATCAACTGGTCGATCTCATCGATTCCATCATAGCTGATATTATCTGCGAGCCATTGGTGATTCTTCTTAGTTCCGCCCGGAATGACTCCCTGTTCTGCAAGCTCTCTTGTTCTGGAGAGAACTGGAACATCGTCTTTGTAAATCGTGATTCCGGTATTGCTTCCTCTTGCCATCTCAAGAGTATGGCCGAGAAGGCCGAATCCAGTAACGTCAGTGCAAGCATGGACATCGAAATTATCCATAGCTTCTGCCGCAGCTTTATTCAATGCTGCCATCACATTCATCGCAACCTCGATTTCATTCTCAGAAAGCAGATCTTTTTTGATCGCCTGGGTTTGGATCCCTATTCCGATAGGCTTCGTTAAGATAAGGCGGTCGCCATGTTTTGCCCCGGTATTAGCACGTACTCGTTCTGGATGGACAGTGCCTGTTACCGATAATCCGAACTTTGGTTCCTGGTCATCGATAGAATGGCCGCCAACGAGAACTGCGCCTGCTTCCTTTACTTTATCTGAAGCGCCTGCAAGAATGTCAGCCAATATCTTTTTATCGAGAGTGCTTATTGGAAAGCCAACAATATTCATTACTGTCAATGGCTTTCCTCCCATCGCATATACATCACTGAGTGAATTTGCTGCAGCGATCTGCCCGAACATATAAGGGTCGTCTACGATAGGTGTGAAGTAATCAAGGGTTTGGACAAGGGCAACTTCGTCATTCAATTTATAAACTCCAGCATCGTCTGATGTATCAAGCCCAACGAGTAAGTTAGGATCTTCTACAGATCTAGGTAGATGACGCAGAACCTGCGTCAGGTCCTCAGGACCAATTTTGCATCCTCAGCCACCTTTGCTTGATAAAGAAGTCAATTTGAAAATTTCTTCTTTTGACATTTCAAACTTCCTTTCTTAAACAGTCTTTTTACATCTATAACCAGGAAACTTTAACATAGCTGTTTAATGGGATGATGTGTTTAATGCATGTTCATACATCGCTAAGACAGCTTCAGCCTCTTTTGTATCGGAATGATGACTTGCAACATACCTTTTTCCTGCGAGCCCGATCTTTTCTCTCAAGGACGGGTCGGTTAGTAATAGTTCGGCATATCGAGTGAATTCTATTTCATTCTCGTATATGAAACCCGTCTTTTCGTGGAAGACAATATTTCGATTTCCCTGGTTGCCTGATACTATGACAGGTAGAGAACTTCCCATCGCTTCTAAGATTGCAGATGACTGCCCTTCAGAATGAGAGGTGTTAAGAATGGTATCAGATGACTGATATATCGCACCCATACTTCGATGCGACACCTCACCAAAATATTTGATCCAATCCTCATTTTGTTTTACTAGATTGTTAACTTTTATGCCTTCCTCTTCTTCAATCACCGGCCCCACTAACCACAGGCGAATCTCCGGATGCTTTTTATGTAACGGTTTAAGCATCTTGATAGCCGAAGTAACATTTTTCACTTTTCTAATGCCGGCAGGAAGAAGAAACACAAACGTATCTTTTTCTTTCGGAAAAGGATGTGCAGTTTGGAAATCACTGGCTCCCTGGGATATTACGAACAACTTTTCCTCAATCTGCGGAAGGGCTGACAGCAGTTTTTGCTTTGCTTTTCCATCAAACACATGAACAGCTTTTGCCCCAAGTAAGGAAGCGATCACATCATTTCTTCGTTCACTGTTATCCAGATCATGATTAAGATCAGTACCGGTAAAGGTGATGACGTAATTTTTTATCTCTGATTCAAGTGTCTCCATAAATTTATAAAAGTGATACGCGTTAAAGCCGTGTACAAGGTCAGCCTGTGGTATAGCAGCTTTGTGATAATCGGTAACAGAAATGACTTCGGTATCGATGCCTAAATGGTTTAATCCTTCAGAAATACGCTGGACTGTAACCGTATTTCCGCGTGCCTGGTGATAATAGGGTGTAGCTAATACAACTTTCAAAACGCTCATCCTTTTACTGGGTGGTAGGTTAATTCATAGTAACCCTATCAATTTATTCATATTTGTACCTTTCATTTTAACAAAATAGCGGGGATTGTCATTTTTTTTGCTTCAGTTTATCGAAAAATTCTTTCATTATATAGTGTACCTTATATATCTGTAAAAATCTGTTTGGTTTTCTTTGGTGTTGAGTCAGAAACAATAGGATAGAGGAGGGGTAAAGATGAATAAGAAGATTGGAGACTTGAGGAAATCGCAGCAGGAATCTTTTTGCTGTACAGTTCTTGATGCTGAGCAAAGGGCTTATCAAGGAACGCTATACGGAAATCAAGATCTAGCGGAACAGCAATGTAAGGATATTAGCCAACGTATTAACCCTGAGCATGAACGGGGCGACAGGATGGAATTTGGACCCGGCTCATGCGGCGGGTTTGATCTCAGGGATAAGTAACTTTTTATTCTAATTTCAAGAGGCTGAATGCAAGTTCGATTCGAAATATCTGACCTGCATCAGTCCCTTTCCTCCTCATTACTTAGCTTATGTCAGAGTTAGTTAACAAAAAAGAGGCAGGGACAAAAGTATTTTAGCCAAAGGAAAATCCGAACTATGATTCAAAATTCTTTAATCAGAATTTAAATCAGTTCGGATTTTTCTTTTGGCCATTTAAGTAATTTTTCCTTTTCAATATATATGGGCTGCTGGTGAGCCTCCTCGAACTCCGGGGTCTCACCGATGCCTTTTCTCCCGTAGGAGTCTTCGTGTATTTTCTTCGCTAGAGGAGGAGTAATAAAGTTCCTTTAGTGGGAAACCACTTCCAGCGTAGGCAGAATACGTAGACTCCTCGAAAATGAACTGCCCATTTTCTTCGTGCGATGTCTTGCTGCCGTAGCCTTCCTTATCCTGCGGGAACAGCACGAGTCCGAAGACCCCGCAGCGATGGTTTTTCAGCGAGGAGGCTGAGGCCGTGCCCGCGGAAAGCGAAGTATTCTGCCGAAGCGGTTTGCATCACTCCTACTAGCTACAAAGGAAGATAAATCTATTGAAAATTAACATTCTATACTTGTTAATTCTGAATCATTCGTTTTTAAACTTGAACGTCTTATTTATGTCCCAGCCCCGTAAAAAATGTTAGACGACCATTTCTTTTTTCTTTTCTGCATCTTCTTCTTCCCAGCATTCTGCATTATCTATTCCAAGTTTTTGTGGATCAAAAGTCGGTTCTTTTCCTAATTTTCTTTGAGATTGATAATCCTTCAAGACTTTGATTGCTACTTTGCTTAACATTGCAACAGCAAAAAGGTTTATAAGCGTCATGAGCGCCATGAAAAGATCGGCGAGGCTCCAGACTAACCCAAGACTTGCCAGGGAACCAAACATAACCATACCAATAGTAGCTAATCGAAAGATAAAGAGAGAAAGGTAATTTTTCTTAATAAACTCGAGGTTGGTTTCTCCGTAATAGTAGCTTCCGATAATAGAGCTAAAAGCGAACAAGAAGATCGATACAGCTATAAAGATGGAAGCCCATCCGCCGATATGCGTATCGAGGGAATTTTGCAACAACTGAATTCCTTCAACATTTCCAGACTGATAAACATCAGACAACAGGATGATGAAAGCAGTCGCTGTACAGATGATAATAGTATCAAAGAATACACCTAACGTTTGAATGAAACCCTGTTTTGCAGGATGCGAAACAGTTGCGGTTGCTGCAGCGTTTGGGGCACTACCCATACCTGCTTCGTTAGAAAATAATCCTCTTTTTACACCATTCATAATCGCTGCTCCGATCGCACCGCCAAAAGCTTCCTCGAAACCAAAGGCGCTTCCGATAATTAGTTTAAACACAGCCGGCAATGCAGAAAGATTAGTTAACACTACGACAAGTGACAAAATGACAAAAACTGCGGCCATGAGTGGTACGACTGTTGCAGAAAAGTTAGCGATTCGTTGAACGCCGCCAAATATGATTGCAGCGGTCAGTACAGATAACACAATCCCGACTACGAACCTGTTTATTCCGAAAGCATTTTCAAAAGCAAAAGAAATGGTGTTACTCTGAACAGAGTTAAAGATCAGGCCAAATGTGACCGCGATTAAAACAGCGAATATAATTCCAAGCCATCTCATGTTCAATCCTTTTTGCAAATAGTACGCAGGTCCGCCGCGGTATGAATACTTATCTTTTACCTTATAAACCTGTGCAAGTGTACTTTCAACGAAGCTAGTCGCTCCTCCTAACAGGGCTACGAGCCACATCCAAAAGATTGCTCCAGGCCCTCCTAAGCCGATAGCCACTGCAACTCCGGCCAGGTTTCCCGTTCCAATCCTTGTTGCAGCACCGATACAGAACGATTTGAAAGATGAAATACTTCGCTTCCCATCTGTGACAGTTGATTTATCAAACAGAACTCTGATCATTTCGCCGATATATCGAAACTGTATAAATTTCAATTTAAAGGTAAAATAAAGTCCAATTCCTAATAAAGCGGCAATCAAAACGTAAGACCAAAGAATGTTGTTTAGAAAATCAATTGCGATAGACATCAAACGCCTCCCAGTTATTGTATTTTTCAGAAAATTAACACCAAAATTATTTTAGCTTAAAATAAAAGATTATTCAACATAATGCGACAAATTACGACATTTTTCCATTTCTGTTAATAGGAAGGAATTTTAAGTGCAGATACTTTTCTTAACGAGTCGATGAGAAAGGTTCCTTAAAAAGATGAAGGATGCTGTTAACGAAGTCTTTCGGTTAGAAGCGTTAAATAATAGGGGGGAATCTCATTTTAGCTCCTGGGATTTCCACGGATGATAGGGGACCCGGCCAGTAAGAGGGGATTTCTGGCAGCATTGTTGAATAAAATAAACACGCTCGCTAACAGAGCCTAAAAATAAAAAGAAGAGGGGGTGACACTTTGCCTTTGGAGTCCGCCCCTTTTTGTAGTGTTATAGTGAAGATTGCCAGCCGCCGTCTACATAAACGGTATGGCCGTTAACGTAGCTGGATGCTTCTGATGCAAGGTAGATCGCTGTACCGATCAATTCATCTGGATTTCCCCATCGCTGCTGAGGAACTTCACTTTTTACCCAGCTATTAAAACCCTGGTCCTCGACAAGCTTTTTTGTTAATTCTGTTTGGAAGTATCCAGGACCGATCGCGTTTACCTGGATGTTATGTTTGCCCCACTCTGTTGCCATCGATTTTGTGAGCATTTTCAAACCGCCCTTGGATGCGCAGTAATTGCCGATTGTCGGACGGGCTGCTTCTGCATTCAAGGATGAAATGTTAATGATCTTTCCCTTCTTGCGGTCTTTCATCTTTGCAAACACACATTGGGATACATAAAACACCGAATTTAAATTCACATCCATAACCGTGTTCCAGTCTTCCATCGTCATTTCCTCAAGCGGCGCCCTCCGGTGTATACCAGCGTTATTAATTAAAACATCGATGGGACCGACTTCTTCTTCAATATTGTTAATTGTTGCTTTCACTGACTCGGTATCGCAAACGTCAAAAGCAAAACCTGTTACGTCTCCATCCAGAGCACTAACGGTCTGGTCAACCGCATCCTGATTCCGCCCGTTGATGATCACCTTTGCCCCTGAATCAGCAAAGCCTCGTGCAAAACTCAATCCAAGTCCTCTAGTTGAACCAGTAATTAATACTACTTTTTTTTCCACACTAAAAAGGTTTTTCAAATCATCCACTCCTATACCTCGTCCATTTATGTATTAAAAGAACATCTTTCATTTTAGCCCACTCACTTTTAGGGGAAATGATAGGAAGAAGTTAAGAGGAAGATGTAACGAAAGTAAACTGAACCTCTTTTTAAATCTCATAATCTGTAAAACAAACTAAGAAGTTAGATTAATGTCCGATCAGGGTATCAAAAGACTATAGTTTAAAAAGACCTTTATGTTACAAGAAACGATAAGGTTTACCAAAAAACTCAGAAAACTGCCTATTTTCCCTATACTGTGTTTGACAAAGATAAAATCGGGGAAAATAGAAAACAAATAATCGTAGGAGTTTCTGCCCAGGTGATCCAATAGTTTAAAAGCGTTTGCAGCAACATACCAGACCGATACAGTTATGGAAAAACACAATTAATACTCAGTTCAAAGCCGATTAGAAATCGTTCTAACCGCATCCGGAAAAATTTGGGCTTTGACACAAAGATAGGACAGCGTTTATAGTATTAAAAAAACTCCTGGCTGATTGTTCGCTTACGTGTAATGAGAGGATTTACAGTTTGAACAAAAATAGAGGAGGAGAGACCATGAGCCTAACAAATAGTCAAGAAATGAATCTAAAAGCTGGCGATTGGGTAAAAGGTAATTCAATTAACGATGAGCTATTCAAAGGATATGTCGAAGCCTTGAACGAAACACTTGGAACGGTAAGAATCCGTGTAGTTGATTGTGATAACAATCGTACGGTAGGAAAAACCATTGAAACATTCGTGAATCACATTTCTAAAATGCCGGAAATCGATATCGACCGTGAAGGATATCTTCACACCATGATTGACCTTGCACTTATGACGAAAGATAAGAAATGGTTTGATGAATTAACGGATGAATTGAATCAGCTAGACATGGAAAAGAAAAGCCAAAACGAGTCGCTCACATACTAAAAATAAAAGCACGGGGTGTTATTTGCAGCAAAAATGCGCTAGGATTAATAGTAGAAGACCCGGTTCTTAGGAGGAACTATAATGAATAGTGAATTTACGCTCGCTGTCCATAGTCTGGCGTTGTTATCTATCTATCCCGGACAAATGGCAACGAGTGATTTTTTGGCAGAGAGTGCTTCTGTCCACCCTGTGCGAATGAGGAAAGTACTGAGTATGTTAAAGAAAAAGAACTATATCAATTCAAAAGAAGGGGCCGGTGGAGGATTTATTCTCTCCTGTGATCCAGCTGAGGTTTCGCTAGATGAGATCTATGAACTGACATCGGTCGGCTCTTTAAAACCGAAGTGTCCGGAAGCAAACAGCAAGTGTGTTGTAGGGGCAAATTTATCGACTGTACTCGGTGGCATTTTTCAGGACGGGGAAGACCATCTTACTTCTTTTTTGAAAAAGTATACCATTAGTGATATTATACACACGTTAAAGGAAAGGCAATGTTGATTTGTCTTTTTCTTTTGCTGTTTAATGTAATATGAAAAATTACAGTTATAGGAGGGTTTGAGTGAATAAACTTTTACACCAGAGCAAAGATACGTTATTTTTGACAGAAGAAGACCTTTCCCTTATTCAATCAATAGGTAGTGTTTATTCGGTGCAGAAGGATGAACTTATCCTCGACCCATCTAAACCGAACGATTCGATTTTTGTTATATTGGAAGGGTGTGTTGGTACCTTCCAGCACGATTCAGATAAGAAAAATAAAATCCATAGCAAGCTTTATGCAGGAGACGTTTTTGGCGACTATTCTGTTTTTGCCAGCGACTCTATTTATGCAAAAGCGCTTACGAATGTTAAAAAGGTTCATATCCCTGCTGATCGCTTTAAAAAAATGATGCACGAGCATACAGAGGTTGCGCTTAAACTGAAAAGGCTTTTGTCCCAGCAAAGGGCCAGTTTTGAACAGTCAAAAAGCAAAAGTGATGTACGAATCTATAAATGGCTGAAGGGAAAAGTATGCAAACCGGGTTCTTCTTTAAAATTCCTTCAGGGAACAGGTTATTTTCATTGTGAAAAATGCTAAGTTTTTATTTGTTAACTGTAATTATTTTTGTTACAATATAGGTCGTGCTAGAAGCGGTAATCTTTTTGGATTTAGGAAGGAGAATGAACAATGCAAGCAACGATTCAAGCTGAAGACATTTTACAAGTGATGAAAGACCGCAAGTCGGTTCGAAAATATAAACAAAATGTTAAAATTCCCGATGAAGAGCTTACTGAGATTCTCGAAGCAACTGTTGAAGCGCCATCTTCGTGGAACCTGCAACACTGGAGATTTCTTATTGTTCAAAGTGAAGAACAAAAAGAGAAACTATATAACATTGCCTACCACCAGCAACAGGTAATGGATAGCTCTGTCACGATTGCGGTGCTTGGCGATCTGGAAGCGGACAAAAGTGCCGATGAAGTATACGGTGAGGCAGTTAGATTTGGTTATATGGATGAAAAGGTAAAAGAAACCCTTGTTGGAAACATTGAGGGCGCCTATAAGAACATCGAAGGGTTTGCAAGAGACGAGGCAATCTTAAACAGTTCTTTGGCTGCAATGCAATTAATGCTTGCTGCAAAGGCGAAAGGATATGACTCCGTTCCAATGGGTGGGTTCAACCGCGAAGCATTCAAAAGTGAATTTAATGTTCCCGAACGATTCACTCCGGTAATGTTGATCTCTATTGGTGAAGCTGCAGTAGAAGCTCACAGCACTGGTCGGTTCCCGTTGGAAAAAGTCGTTATAAACGAGAGCTTTTAATAATCCCTGGTCGGTCGTTTGATCGGCCATTTTAAATTTTTGAAAAAAAGATGCAGTGCCTATTGAAGGTTTACGGAAAATTTGGTTATAATAAAAGCGACTCTTCAAATAAAGGGGAAAATTTTATGTTATCGGTGGTTCTTAACTAAGAGCAATTTTATATGGATCAACAGGCTCGTTCAGCATCTGTTAACAGCAAAAAGACTGTTAAAGTTGATGTTTTTTTGAGTATGTCTTCGACGAAGTTTGTCGGATCTGTGCTAGTTAAGAACACTGAATAGCTCATATTGTATTTTTTAGGTATGGTAGCTGTGTATGTGTACACAGTATTTTTTTATGCCTAAAATTCTGCACGTCTATCCGTTTTACCGGAATAGCATGCAAGATAGTTTTGCGAGCTGCAAGTGAACAGTGTTCATTTGCGGCTTTTTTTGTGTTTTGGCTTTGTTGTAATTATGCATTATTACTCCCCTGCGTCTCTTTTGGGCACACAGCTTCTTACATTGCAAGCTATCTATATGCCCAACGAGACGATCGCTACGCTTTTAAAAAAAGATTCCTAATCTTTGTAGGGGAGCAAAAAAGTACGTTTTGAGGACCTATTTTAAAAACAAAGTAAATTCTTGAAAAACGAATGGAGGAAGTTACGTTGAATGAAACGGCTTTTAAGATGTTGGAGTTTGAAAAGATTAAGAAGGAGTTAGCACAATTTGCGCTGTCCGAGTTGGCAAAAGGGAGAATTGAAAAGCTTTCCCCTTCAACTGATTACAGTGTTGTACGAAATTGGTTGAGCGAAACAACTGAGGCGAAAGAAATCATTATGAAAAGTTCTAGTGTGCCGTTGCATGGTCTCCAGGGAATCAGCCAGGTGTTGAAGCAGTTCAACAAAGGAATCCCCTTCCGGCCTGAACTGATCGTTGTGATCATGGACTTGCTTGAAAGTGGCAAAAAGCTTCAGCAGTTCATGATAGGGAAAGAGTATCTGGCACCGCAGATCTCTACGTATGTCTATTCGATCAGTGAATTGGGCGATCTATTTGAAGAGTTAAGTACATGTATTAAAAATAACAGTATCGATGACCATGCAAGTAAAGAACTTTTGAAGATTCGCAAAAAGATTCGGGTACTGGAAGATCGTATCAAGGAAAAGCTTGACACTGTTCTTCGTTCTCCTGCCAAACGGAAATATTTGCAGGATACGATTATCAGTCAGAGAGATGGCCACTATGTCATTGCAGTACGTGCAGAATATCGAAAGAATATCAAAGGGCAGATCCATGACCGATCTGCAAGCGGATCAACAGTATTTATCGAACCGGAAGAAGTTCGAAGAGTCCAGACAGAACTAAATGAGCTGCGAGCAGATGAATATCTAGAAGAGCAACGGATTTTAAGTACTTTGACAGGATTGATCGAATCAAGACAGCATGAGCTGACGATCAATGTGGAAACAATGGCCCACTATGACTTTATTTTTGCAAAAGCAAAATACAGCATGAGTATCGGGGCAAGAGAGGTTGAGCTCGTAAAAAGAAACATGATAAAAATCAATGAAGGGAAACACCCGCTGCTCGGCGTTTCAGCGGTTCCTCTTCAAGTTGCCATTGGAGAAGATTTTAATTCGCTCGTTATCACCGGCCCGAACACAGGCGGAAAGACAGTAGCGATCAAAACGGTTGGTCTGTTGGCATTGATGGTTCAGAGCGGCATGCATGTTCCAGTTGGGAAAGGAAGCAAGTTTGGCGTGTTTGAGAAGGTCCTTGTCGATATCGGTGACGGGCAAAGCATTGAACAGTCCCTTAGCACCTTTTCCAGCAGGATTACGAATATTATCGAGATTCTCAAAGATACTAATTCCAATTCGTTAGTAATCATCGATGAACTCGGTTCAGGAACAGATCCGGGAGAAGGGATGGGGCTTGCGGTTTCTATTTTAGAACAGTTGAACGGTCAGGGAGCTACAATGCTGGCGACTACCCATTACAGCGAGATAAAAGCTTTCGCTGAGAATCATCCAGACTTCTGCAACGGGTCGATGGAATTTGACCTTATAACATTGAAGCCCCTTTATCGCTTAATCATGGGAAAAGCGGGGGAAAGCCAGGCGTTTTCGATTGCCTTAAGGCTTGGTCTTCATCCGTCAATAATCGAAAGAGCCCATGAAGTGACATATAAGGAAAAGAAAAAGTATGAAGCTTTTCAAAGAGACTCAAAGGCACTGCTGGCACAGGAACAGCAACTGGAAAGTACGCAAACGTTAAAGAAAAAAGCAACAAAGACTAAAGTATCTTCGGATTATTCTATTGGTGATAGTGTTAACATACCTTCGATGGATACGACAGGCATCGTTTTTAAACCGGAGGATGAGTCCGGCAACCTGATCGTGATGGTAAAAGGAGAAAAGATGAAGCTTAATCATAAAAGAGTAAGCCTCCATCTTCCTGCCAGAGAGCTTTATCCAGAAGGATATGATTTTGATATTTTGTTTGAAACAAAGGAAGACAGAAAGAAAAAGAGGCAGATGGAAAAAGGACATGTCGAGGGACTATCAATCGAATACGCTTCAGAAGAGTAAAGGGAGGTGGAACCTTCCTTTTCTTCGTTAGACAGGAAAATCATAAATAAAACAGAAAAATATATTAAACCACCGTAAGGATTTTTGAGAGTTCTACGTTTCTATAGTAGAAAGATGAATTTAAGATGGAGGTGCCGTTTTGGAGGATGTAAAACAACCAGTGGAAATTGGTGAACAGGCAAGGAAATTAGAAATGGACTTTAAAAAATCCGTGGAACCCTATCGCTCAGATTTATGGCGATACTGCTATTATATTACTGGTTCCCCGTGGGATGCCGAGGATCTAGTACAGGACACGTTACTAAAAGCTTTTGCTAATCTCACAAAGATTTATCAAGCAGTTAATACGAAGGCTTATTTACTTCGTATTGCTTCTAACAGTTGGATAGATATGAAAAGAAAGGCGAAGATTCACCTAGATGGACTATATGATAAAGACCTGGAATTTCAAGAAAATGATTTTAATGTAATGGAGGCGATTGAAGGCCTGGTTTATCTTTTGCCGCCCCGTCAGGCAGTGACATTCGTTTTAATAGAGGCTTTTCAATATAAGGCTGGTGAGGTCGCTGAGATGATCGGAACAACCGAAGGAAGTGTCTATACGATTTTACACCGGGTCCGGAAAAAACTCGGATCCTTTAACTGGGAAAACAATAAAAAGCAAATAACGGCTAAACTGGATGTAGATAAAGGGCTGATCAATGATTTTATTGATGCTTTTCATAGAAAAGATCCCGATGCACTCGCAGGATTATTAGCTGAGCATGCCAGCACTGATATTAAACATGCAGGTCATGAGTTTGGGCGTAGTGAAATCAAAAAGAATTCCCTTTCTGATTGGATGGAAATTGTACGCTACCAGGATGTTGATGCCCGATTCTATATTTTATGGGGACGCCCGGTCGTTGTGGAAACAGAGAGAACAGCCAGTGGACCATCACTGAGCAACATCCATTATTTAGAGACGGAAGAAGGCTCGATCGTGCGCTGGACGTATTATTGCTTTTCATGGGATATGATGAAATTGGTTGCAAATGAACTTAATCTTCATCTTGAACAGAAGAAATATATGTATAATATTCATTGAATTAAGGGGCTGATTCAAAAATAGAGTCAGCCTCTTTGTTATGTTTCATAGATTTTTGCATAGAAAATCAGCCATACATCGGCTGGTTTTTTGAGTGTTTTTTGTAGAGACATGCACAGTTTGGACTGGGCTAGCATACAATTTGTATATTATGGACAATATCCTAAAACAAAACTAGTGAACCAATCATATTTTAATAGTAAATGAAACTGAATGTTGCAGGAGTGACTAAATATGAACGGGTGTGGCAATGACCGTTGCGTCTGTGAGGTAGTAAGAAAGATAGCTACACTTCAAATGGAAGCTGCGGGAGATTCTTGTACAACAGGCTGTGACAGTGCTTTTAAACAACTTTTAGGCGGTATGCCATCAAAAGATACCATTCCATTTTCACTCACCTCTAAATATACCTGTAAGGTGGTATGTGCAAAAGCTTATGTTAGAACAAAATCTTATACCTATGATGTGAAAAAAATCAAGTCGGAGTTTTTCCGTGTATCTAAATTCCTGGACGATGAAAAATGCTGTGCTGTCTTAGAATTGTTATGCCCCGTTCCATGTGATGAAAACCCTGACCTGATAGAAACCTTTAGAAGAACGGGAGCATGTGTAACGGTAGATTTAGATTGTTTTTGCGCAATCACTTGCTTTCCTGCGATCAGGGCAGCGAGAGCAAGTGAAGAAGACCTGGAGTCTTGCGACTGCATGTAGAAGGAATAAAAAGTTAGGAGGAAAAATAATGAGTTGTAAACATGGCCATGGTGAATGTGTTTGCGATGTTGTCAGAGAAATTGATGACGTTCAACGAAAGGTACAGGGGTCAGAATGTAACGTTAGCTGTGAACGATCGATACAAGAACTGATCAAAGGGAATTATCCGACAAAAGATACGATCCCATTTAAATTGATTGGTGAATCAGGGGATGAGTTTAAAGCAAAAGCTCCGGTAAAGGTACATGCTAATCATGATTTTTGCATTGCATTTGTTCGTTCCAGCTATTTTCGTGTAGAAAAGTTTGTAAAAGAAAAAGAGTGCTGTGCAATTCTTGAACTGTTGTGCCCGATCAAATCAGGTTACAAAATTACTGGCTTTCAAAGAACAGGAGCTTGCATTACTGTCGATTTGGACTGCTTCTGCAGTATCATTTGCTTACCGGCTGTAAAAGCAGAAAAGGTTTACGATCCAGCCGATTTGACCTGCCTCGTATCGGAATGCTGAGTCAAGAAAGAATTTTCAAGGCTAAAACATTATCCCACATGGCGGTAATGTTTTTTTTTTGCCAAAGTTTCATCCTGTAGCATAATTCTAGATCGCTCAACCCAAATTAAACAAGACAAACAGAAGAGGAGAGGTTAACGTGACAGGAAATGTTCAACCGCCAGTGAACCAGAAAAGTGTATCCCAGCTCATTCTTGAACAGCTTAAGGTTTATGGAGTGAAAAGGATATACGGTGTAGTCGGTGATGCGATCCTGGGACTGATGGACGCGATTACAAAGCAAAGCGAAATAAAGTTTATTGCGGTAAAGCATGAGTCGGTAGCTGCGATGATGGCCTCGGCGGAAGCAAAGTTGACCGGTGGAATCGGTGTTTGTGCGGCAACCTCAGGACCTGGAATCACCAACCTTTTAAATGGATTGGGGGATGCATACAGCGATAAAGCTCCAGTTCTTGCGATTACCGGGCAGGTACCTTCAACTAAGATCGGAACAGACTACAAGCAGTTTGTGGACCAGCAGGAGCTAATAAAGCCGTTCGCCAGTTACAGTTCATTACTGGCGCATCCTGATGCAGTTATCGATATTCTTTCAAAAGCATTACATAAGTCGCTCGTAAAAGGAGCTGTCACGCATATATCCGTACCGAAGGACATGTTTACCATGGCCTCCACCGCTCAAATTAAACAAAAGCCCACTTTATTAAGAGGAATCACAAATTTTGAGGAAAGCGGGCTTCAGCCGGCGATCGATATAATGAATACAGCACAAAGACCAATTATTCTTGCTGGTGTTGGCTCAAGGAATGCCTCAAAAACAGTTGAGGAGCTTGCAGAGAAGTGGGGAGCGGGGATTTTAGTCAGTCTGGGAGCAAAAGGGTTTATTCCTGATACATCTCCTCATTTGCTCGGTGCGATCGGGCAGGGAGGCAACCCTTATGCGCCATCGGTGTTTAAAAATGCTGACGTCGTTTTGCTTGCCGGTGATACCTGGTGGCCCGAGGGATATGTACCGCAAAATGCAAGAATTATTCAAATCGATTTTATGCATGAGAATATCGGAAAAGGAATCCCGGTAGAATTAGGAATAGTCGGCGATGCAGGAGAAGTCCTTCCCCTGTTAACAAATAGCTTGAACGGTCGAACAAATGAAAACTGGATGGATGAAGTAAAAAAAGCAAAGAGCACCTGGGATATTCAAAACGAACAGGAAGGAAACCAGATTGGTTCTCCGATACATCCTGCAAGAATCGTACGTTCGATAGAAAATGCAGTTGCAGATGATGCCATCATCACTCTGGACACTGGAGATGTAACCGTGTGGATGAATCGAAACTTCAGGCCAAAACAGCAATTCATGCTGTTTTCTGGTGATTGGCGAACGATGGGATATGGTTTACCCGCTGCTTTAGCGGCTAAGCTTTGTGCTCCTGAAAAACAAGTCATTTCTGTTGTAGGTGATGGGGGACTGGAAATGACGCTTGCTGACCTTATCACTGCTGTTAGGTATAAAATCGATATCAACATAATTGTCTTTAACAATCAAGCTTTGCAAATGGAAAGGGACAAAATGATTGTAGACGGGCTCTTGCAGCAGGGGGTTGATTTGACAAACCCTGATTTTGTAAAAGTTGCTGAAGCATGTGGTTTGAAAGGCTACAAAGTAGAAACGGAGGCTGAACTGGAGGAAATATTAAAACTGGCCATTTCAACCAATGGACCGACATTGGTAGATGTTGATACTGCTCCCATAATCCATCCAGAAACAAAAAATAGTTAAAAGTAACGCCCGTTCTATTAAATGGGCTGGGCGTTTTCATTAAGCTGAATTATATTTCTATCAAAATCCGCTATAGCACAGTACGGTTGTCCATTTCTATATTACCTTTTTTTCATAGGATGATTATAAGATGAAGATAGGAATAACTGCATGACAGCAAGTAATTTATTATCGGCTCTCGCGACTGTTGCGAGAGTCTTTTTTATAGTGAAAATCCGCAAATCTACCAGTTAGTTTGTCCAAACATCTATCATTTTTTTACATAAGTTGTAGTAAAGACCGAGGAGGTGATTGAAAGATGGCATGCGGAAAAGGAAGAAGTAGAACACAACAACAACAAACAGGAGGTAATGCAAGCGTGAGTTCAGGAAGTAATAACGGATGTGTGTGTGATGTGTTAACTCAAGTATTGGCAGCACAGGAGGAAACTCAAGCAGCAGGCTGTACGCAGGGGTGTTTTGAAAGTATCATTAGTCCGACTGAAGTTGGTCCAGAAACTATTCCTTTTATGTTAAAAGGTAAAGATAACTCCCTTCACTTTGAACTTGGTTTCCCTACAGATAGAGAAGGTAATATTACAGAATGTTTTGCAACAATCTTCTTTAGAATCAATGAAGTTTTTGATAACTGTTGTGCAACGATTGAACTGTTGGCAGCATATGAGGGAGGCGACCTAGTACCTTTGTTCGGTCCAGGAAACTCGCCTACTGGAAACACTACCCGTGCAATTAACATTGATCCATTGTGCAGCAGCAACCAGGGAGCAGGATTCGATACCCTAGTTCGTACTGGTGTTTGTGCACAAGTAGACCTTAACTGCTTCTGCGGTGTTCAATGTCTAAGCCCGCAACTTGTTGGAACAGTTTCAAACGGTGCAGCGGCAGCTAGAAAAAGCAAGTAAGGATAAACAAAAAGCTCCCGGTTGTGGGAGCTTTTCTAATAGAAAGTTATTTTTCTTTGAGCTCTTTCAAATACTCATTCTCACCAGGTGCAAAATTAACATCTCTCAAATCTTGATCCGGGGGAAGTTCTTTAGCTTCTTTTTCTTCTTTTCTTTGATCCCTGTCTCTTTGCTCCATTACGACCTCCAAAAATTTTCCTTTTAATCGTAATGTCTCACCTTCAAGTGTTTTTATTCCTCTATTAATGTTTAATTACGTTATCAAGTTCTGGTGGAAGGAGCCAGATGCCGTTTTCCTTAACAAGGGTTTTGAAACTTCCTCCCATGGCATCCTGAAAAATTTCGATTTGAACAATATTTTCGGAGCGTTGTAGGGTTACATACTTCTCAATCCTTGTCGGGTCGATTTCCGATTCTGCTTCAAATTCTTCTGTTATTCTGCTTTTCACTGGTTCTCCGTATTTCCCGCTCTGGCTGTAAAGGGCATAAAAAACATCAAAATTGTTTTGATCTTTCGCGTAGAAATATAGCTTTATCACTTCCGCCGGTACTAACCCCTGTAAATGCTTCTGGGATTGATCGGCTGCAATTGCGTCGTATATTCCTTTTAAACGGTCATCTAACGGCGGTTCTGTAGCTTCCGTTTCTGTTTTTAATGAGTAAGGCTTATCTGCTTCGATACTCTCGATCCAGGATGCTTTCCATTCTTCATATCCCTGTGTTTTATATATTTCAGAAATGGTTTTTCCTTCCATAGAATACATTTCTTTATCGTTTATAATCCCGCCCACTGCATCTCCATTTATAACATAAACATCGACTGTAATCTTTCCAAACCTTTCTTCTAACGGGTGGCTGTTTACTGTAAACCTTTCTACTGTTACATCTTGATCAAGATAAACGGTCGGTTTTGCGATCTCCATTAATCCCCATGGCTTCATCCACGGTTCCTGTGTAAGTTTATCTTTTGTGACTACATATTCCTCAGTCGTGTTGATATAGACGGGATCTTCAAAGCCTTTCCCTTCAAGAAACTGCTTAGCGGTTTCAGACGCCGGAAGCTGCTCAGTGTCGGTCGCCTTCATCGTTGCATTATCCTCTGAGCTTTCCCCTGCCTGGTCCATGGCGATCGATGATTCATTATTTAATGATGCATTATCACTTGATTCAGTAGATTGCTCGTTCTGGAAAAGATT
The DNA here is from genome assembly GCF_005747095.1 of Exobacillus caeni. Lineage (GTDB taxonomy): Bacteria > Bacillota > Bacilli > Bacillales > Guptibacillaceae > Exobacillus > Exobacillus caeni. Next base: position 47,285 of record NZ_SWLG01000023.1, read on the forward strand.
CATCTCGTTGGCTGCAATGCCTCCCACAACCAGGAACAGAACAGCGAAGACGACAGCACTGACTGCTTTAGGGAAAATGAAACTTCTTTTTGGTTTTTGATTCTCTGTACTCAGGTTCTGGATCCGCTTTTGGATCTTATGCTTATCAAAATCGGTAAATGTTTTATTCGGAGAAATGTAGGCATCCATTTCTTGTTTGAGTTGTTTCAATTTATCTTCCAAGCTGTTCACTTCCTTCCTTTGCCGGAAACAGCTTTTTCAAGCTTTCTCTTGCTCGGCGTAATCGCGTTTTGATTGTTGATTCTTTTTCATTTAATACGCTGCAGATTTCTTTGATAGAAAGATCTTTATAATAAAAAAGAATAATGACTTCACGATATTTTAAAGGCAGTGACAGCACGAGTTGGGAGAGCTCTGATTTTTTATCCTGCAGCTCTAATTCTGTCTCGGGCGTGGATTGGTTGCTGGATCTGGTAACTTTGATAATTTCATCTGTTAGCTTAATCTTTCGGTAATGCCAGCTTCTTAAATAATCTTTGCACTTATTGATCGCGATGCTGTAGATCCAGCTTCGTAAAGCCGATTCGCCGCGAAAGTTCTCTATTTTGAGATACAGGGTGACAAATACATCCTGTGTTATATCATCAGTTTGAGCCCAATTTTTAACGTAGGTATATACGAGTCTTTTAATTTCTTCCCCATATTCATCCATCAATGCCGTGATGGCTCTTTCTTTCTGGAAGCTGGAGACAAGCTTTAAGATCTCCCGCTCCTTATTATGTCGTGGCTCCTCCAATTGGGCCTCACTCCTTTCAAGCCTTCAAACGTAAGACGGAAATGACGCAAAACAGGTTTCATTTCTTGAAGTATAATTCGACATTTCCATTTCGTTTGCCTTTACAAAAAAGAAAAGTATCAAAACAAGATTCTCGTGAAAATGTCATTTCTTAAGAATCTTTCCGCATACTTTGTTGCCTGAAAAGCTTTACATTTGAGAAGTTCTGCGACATAACGGATGGATGACCGCTGCGGAAATACACTACGCTTTCCGCGGGCTCGCGCTGAGCCTCCTCACTCGCAAAAAACGCTCCTTGCGGGGTCTCAGCGTCATCGCTGTCCCGCAGGAGTCTACGTGTATTTCCTTCGCTGAGCTGTGCTTTGACGCTCTACATCTTTGAAAAACGTCAATTGATTGGAGCGGAAGGCAGTCGACTCCTCGAAAATGTATTCACATTTCCATCGTGGGATGTAACGCTGCCGGAGCTTCCCTTGTCCTACGGGAAAAGCAATAGCTGAAGCGTTGCCCTCGGAAAGTGAACTGCCCGGATTGGAAAATCAATGCTGCAATTACGTCGCAGTTTATCTCTTTTGCGCAAAAACAAGGAAGGATTTACCAGATGTATGTAGAATTCTATTTTCCGGTGGGCACATTGAAGGATGTCCATGGAATAAAAGAAGTCTTATAATGAAAAAAAAGCAGCTTTTCTGCATTTTATAAAAACGGGTGTGAAAATATCGTGATTGAATCCATTTTATCCAATATTGCAATCTTATTACTGATGCACCTTTGTATTAATACGCTCTATTTAAAAAAACTGCCTACAAAGCTAACGGGGGCTCTTCACATTGCAGGAACTATTTTTACGATTGTTTGTTTCTATTTTGTAGCTTATAAAATAAATGGTTTTTATTTTGATTATAGAGTTATACCAATTGCGATCATCGGTTTGTTCCACGGTTGGAAATATGCTTTTCCGGTTATTATCGTTTCCGCTCTGGCAAGATTGGGATTCGGTGGGGAAGGAGCAGTATTCGAAATCCTTTTCACTTTAGTTATCCCCGGGACAGCCACAAGCCTGCTTCATTTGTTTTCCTTTAACGCACTTACTTATAAAAGGGGCTTTATCTTTTTTACTTTTATATGGTTGATTGCCGATCTTCCTTTAATTTTGCAGGTTGCCGATGCTGCTGAGTTATACCAATGGCTGCCTATCAGGTTTGTTTCGTTTCATTTCCTTTCTTTATTAATGTATTTTTTCATTACAAACGGATGGAAACAGCTTGAGATGATCGAAAAGCTCCAGTTTTATGCAGAACATGACCAGCTGACAGGCCTTTATAATTTAAGAAAGTTTATCCAGCTTATCGACAAGTGTCCCGGATGGGGTGAAAAAGAACACTATATTGCCATGATTGACCTTGATCGTTTCAAGGTTATCAACGATACTTACGGGCATCTTACCGGTGATAAAGTCCTTGAAGATCTGGCAGCATTTTTGTTGGAGATAAAACCAGAGAACATGATAGTCGGCCGGTATGGAGGAGAAGAATTTATCGGATGTTTAGCGGTTTCAAATGCTGAAAACGCAGCTTCCACCTTAGAGGAGATTCGCCTTAAGATAAGAAACCATCATTTTTATACCTTTGACGGGGAAAGGATTAAACAGATCAGTGTTTCGATTGGCTTTGCAAAACTTACCGACCAGGGAAAAGTCGAAGCTGCTGTAAGCCTTGCGGACAAACAACTGTATAAAGCGAAGAAAAATGGAAGGAACCAGGTGTGCTCCTTTTAATCGTTTGGGTTTTAAGCCTCTTAAAAAGTGGAAAGACATAAGGTGGTACTTTAAACTGAAGGAGGCTATAAAATGAAAGTTTTAGTAATCGGGGCTAATGGCCAAATAGGCAAGCAGTTAGTTGAGCAGCTTGCAAACAATAACCATGAGCCGGTCGCAATGATCAGGGACACTGACCAGATACCAGAATTGGAACAACTCGGTGCGAAAACAGTTTTTGCTAATCTGGAAAAAGATTTTGCCCATGCTTTTTACGGCTGTGATGCGGTTATTTTTGCGGCAGGATCTGGTCCAAATACCGGAGCAGATAAAACGGTATTAATCGATCAGGAAGCAGCTATCCGTGCAGTTGATGAAGCGAAGCATCAGGGTGTAAAAAGGTTCGTGATGCTTAGTTCGATGGGGGCAAATGATCCGCATGCAACTGACCATCCGATTAAATTTTACCTGGCAGCGAAGCACAGAGCAGACGAACACCTAAAACAAACAAGCCTTGCTTACACAATTGTTCGTCCGGGAAGATTAACGAATGACCCGCCGAAAGGTAAAGTGGAGGCAGCTGGATCAATTTCAGATAAGTCCAGGTCGATCCCGCGTGGTGATGTTGCGGCGACCCTTGCAGAATCGTTAACGAACGAAAACACATTTGGAAAAACGTTTGAGCTGCTATCCGGAGAAAAGGGAATTGAGGAAGCGCTAAATAGTCTATAAATGCTATGGCCAGGCAAGTGTGTTTGCCTGGCTGTTTATTTGGAGGAGACTGGGAAAATGGCTAAAACAGGTGTAGTGCATCATATTGAATTGTATGTCTCGGACCTTGAACGGTCGAGCGTATTCTGGGGATGGCTATTAAGCGAACTTGGATATGAGCGTTACCAAAAATGGGAGGAGGGAACCAGCTGGAAACTGGGGGACACCTACCTCGTTTTTGTTCAGGCTGAAGAGCGCTTCCTGGATATACCGTATCATCGCTGCAGAGTCGGATTAAACCATCTTGCCTTTTATGCTTCCTGCAGGGATCACGTGGATGAATTGGCCGAAAAGTTAGCTAGAAAAGGAGCTGCACTCTTATATCCAGAGCAGCACCCTTATGCCGGGGGAAAAAATCACTATGCCGTCTATTTTGAAGACCCGGACAAAATTAAGGTGGAGATTGTCGCTCCTGAATAGATTTACTGTTCCGCAGTTTTTCTTTTTTTACGAAAATAAAAGAGTATACCAAGAATGATAACGAGTGGCACGAAAACTGGTGATAGGCCTACCAGGAAAACAAAAGCTTTTGAAAAGAACGCGACGATACCGTTTACTGTCATCATAAACAGCTTTTTTGTCTCTTGCCATGTGTTCAGCTCTTCTCCATTTTGGAAGCCTGGAACATTTACATTTTTTTCAATTATCGAAATGGAAACAGTAGCATAATCGCTCTGGTTTTTAAGATACGTGATTCTTCCCTGCAGTTGTTCGATCTCTTCCTGCACCTGGCCAAGATCATCTGAAATGGCAAGAAGATCTTCTGTTTTTTCAGCATTCTTTAAAAACGATTCGAGCCTTTCCCTTACTGCTTCCTTTGCTTTTAATCGGGATTCAAGGTCAACATATTCTTCTGTAACATCCTGTCCGTTAATGGATTGTCTCGGGTTTCCTTTACTTAAATCAGAAGCAAACGCTAAAAATGATTTGAATTTATTCGACGGGACACGAACTGTGACCGAACCGTGTTGAATCTTATTTTCATCTGTGAAATAAGAAGATTGTACAATATAACCACCGTGCTCAGAAGTTAAACTTTCTATCTTTTCTTTTGTTTCGTCAAGTTTTTCTACCGTCAACTCTAAATCGGCGTTATAAATGATTTTCCGTTCAGTTTGAAACAGAGGGTTTTTGTTTTTAGTTTCTTCCGTCGCTTTGTTTTCTTCCGTTGCTCCATTCCGGACAACCGTGTTATCGGTGTTGCTTACTGCCTTATCTCCGGTACTTTCAGAATAGCCTGCCTCGCTGTCCTGGCTGCTTTCAGCGCCAGAACTGCATGCCGCAAGTAAGAGAACCAATAATGGAACAAGAAAAGCTAGTACCTTCTTCATAAGACCCCGCCTTTTGCTTTTAACTATTTGACGATAAGAGTAAGACTTAGGTTTCATTGGAAACAGAAGAGGTTTAACTGCCCGATCAAAGTGGGTAATTGTTAGGCAAAGGAGATGATCCTATGATGGAGAAGGCCAAAGAACAAATGCGACTTTTATTCTCAATCCTTGGCCAGCAAATGGAACAACAAAGTTATGATGATGAAAGCTTTCGAAAACTATCAGAAATCAGTAAACTGTTAGAAGAAAATGTGGAAATAAGCGAAGAAAACCGAATGCTGTTTGATTCCATTACACATTACGGGGAAGATGCCCTTGATATAAGAGATTTGGATCGAAGGAAACAGTTTATTAACGGACATCGTGATGAACTGGAAGATTTCTATAGTAGGTTGAGAAAACAGTTAGAAACATAAATCGGAAAAGCGTCTAGAATATTGTTTCTAGACGCTTTTCTTTGTTTTTTGTTAATCTTATAGAAAGGAAATAACTGTTAAGGGAGTTTTTAAGATAGATAATATAAAGCTAGATAAGCAGTTTGAATTTTTACTGCAGGTATCTTTTTGGGAACAGATACTCGGATTTGCAGCTATTGCGACTAGTATATTATTGGTAAGATGGGGTGTCAGGATTCTGCTCAGACGAGAACGAAAGAAAACGATGCGGCTTGAGCAAAGGCTTTATCCTGCGATGCTGTCACTTGTTAATTGGATGACCACTTACGCCTTGCTCGTGTTATTGCTGTTTTACTTTTCTGACTCCAAATGGATGTTCAGGGAACTTTTTTCAATTGGTAAAGTCAAAGTCTCTTTGTTTCTAATCATTATAGCAATCCTGATTATCACCTTTGCAAACCGGGGCTCTAAAATTATTACACATTACATATTCCCTCCAATTTATGAGAGGTACGACCTGGACCGGGGATTAAGATTTACTTTTGATCGTGTTTTTTACTATATTATCATGATTATCGCCTTTGTTATCAGCTTAACAACTGTTGGAATCGACCTCAGTGCCCTTACTGTTTTTGCGGGTGTTCTCGGGGTTGGAATCGGCTTTGGAATGCAAAATATCGCTAATAACTTTATTTCTGGGTTGATCCTATTGTTTGAGAGGCCTATTAAAGTAGGGGACCGGGTGATCGTCAATGATGTTATCGGAGACATCGAACGGATCAATATGAGAGCAACCATTATTCGAACGCTGGATAATGAGCATATCATTATGCCAAACTCTTATTTTCTAGAACAGGAAGTGATTAATCGTTCTTATATCGACCAGAGGCTCCGGCTGGTTATTCCGGTTGGCGTTGCATATGGTTCAGATGTGGAGTTTGTGAGAGAACTTTTGTACAGAGTAGCGGATGATGAGAAAAAAGAATCTGCTGATATTCTTGATGAGCCGCAGCCTTTTGTTAATTTCCTCGGTTTTGGCAGTTCATCATTGGACTTTGAATTATTTGTTTGGCTTTCTAATCCACAGAGCGTTATTGAAAGAAAGAGCAGCTTGAATTTTCGTATCAACAGGACATTTGAAGAGAATAATATAGAAATTCCTTTTCCGCAACGAGATCTGCATGTTAGGAGTATTGATGCTGATCTGTTAAACCGAATAAAGAAAAATAACCCGTGACTATTCATGGGTTTTTTTTAGAGATTCCTATTGAGTTTCATTTCTCCTTCCTTTTTTTCTGAAACTCTAGTGCACACCGTTATTCATAAGCAATAAAAAAGCTGGTTCACGAAGAACCAGCTTTTGAAATCTATTAAAGGGTACGGCGGTCGTTGTCAAGCCGATTATTGTTAAGTTGATCATCATCGAGCGTGTATTCAGGATACATATGGGCATTAACGGTGTTGTTGTTTTCAAAAGTGCCGTAAACAACGTTCTCTCTTTCGGCATCTGCTTCAACCAATACAAGAATATGGCCGTTCTTCAGGTATTCTTCATATTCCTTCGCATCGTCTTCAGGGATTCCAGCGCCTGTAAGTGCACCTACGATGGAACCTCCTCCTGCACCGATTGCTGCACCGCTAAGTGTTGTTGCGATCGGGCCAGCCGCAGCGATAGGGCCGATGCCAGGGATTGTAAGTAACCCGACTTCAGCGATTAGACCAACAATACCACCGAGAACACCGCCTGTACCAGCACCGATACCAGCACCTTTAGCAGCATTAGAACCGCGGTTGTCATCATCTTCTGCACCGGAAAGTTCAACGTTTGTTTCGTCTTCTAGTTCTTGTACATCATCTTCGCTTTTTGCAAAAACAGAGAAATCTTCTGTGTCGTATCCTCTTTCTTTTAATGCTTCAATTGCACGGATCGCATTATCCTGGTTTTCAAATACTCCACCAATAATTCGTTTATCCATTCAAAATCCCTCCTTGAGAATGATTAACTCTACTTTGGTTGATACCCTTTTTACTCCTTGCTGAATCAAGGACTGGTATATTTATGCCATTTTTACTAAAAACAGGAGGGGGAGTGAAGTGGTAAGATTCTTTTTAAAGATAATTTTAAGGAATGAAAGGTTAAGAGGATGATGAAACAGGTCCTGTCATTATTCTGATAAAGTCGTATACAAATGATTGATAGTCGAGCTGGAGGGCAATTTGTTCCCGCTTTTCGGATGAACTTAGTTCAGGCTTTGGCCTGAAGTCTGCAATGCTTTGCCCCCTGGCCAGTCCCGTTCCATGATCAACACGGACATTTCGTTCCACATAACCTAATAAACTAGGATTACCCAGGGCACTGACAGTTAATAGATCATGAAAATAGGCTCCGTTAATGCCGGGTACAAGTTTTTTATATGCCTTCATATAATAATCAAACACTTCAACTAATAGCTTTCCGAATTCATTTTGCTGAGACTTGTATACTGTTTGAATAATAGAGGGGGTAATGAGTGCCTGCGTGGTAACGTTTAACGGAATAACATAAACGTTTGTTGCCTTTTCCATCACAATGTCTGCCGCAAGGGGGTCGCCGTGAAAGTTTGCTTCCGCCACAGCTGTAACGTTTCCCGGTACAAGGAAGGCTCCTCCCATTATATAGAAGGCTTTTACCTCTTTAAGAGATTTCTCACCAAGTAAAAATGCGATTGCCAGGTCGGTTAACCGCCCTAACGTAACGATCACAAGATCATCCTGAAACTGATCGATAATTTTAAAAACTTCATCAAAATTTACAAATTCAGCAGAAATGGATTCAGGGGGATTGATTGGGCCTAAGCCTTCAGGACCGTGAATCGCCGGATAGTAAGGAGCTGTTTCGCCGGTAAGAGGACCTTCAGCACCTGCAATAAGCGGAATATCTTCATTACCAGTTAATGTTAATAAGTATCTCCCGTTTCTGATCGCCTGTTCCCGGGTTACGTTTCCATAGCCGGTAACAATCCCGACGACCTCTATAAAAGGGTGTAGTAAAGCATAGAGAATAGCAACAGTCTCATCTATCCCGGGATCAGAAAAAAGTAGAACCTTCATGGAAGCCTCCTTTTAGTTTTTGTTTTCATTTTATGACGAGTTATTTTGCTTCATACTTTTTAGACAGGTTGATAAAGTTGTAAGTTGTATTAAGTAAGAAACTTCTGTATGATTAAAAGGTACACAATATTTGGTGTTTTGATTATTTGTTTATCCGATATATTGTGTTTTTTGAAACTTAATAGGCTGAGTAAGGGTGTCTGATTCATAGACTTAAAAGGGAATCTGGTGAAAATCCGGAACTGTCCCCGCAACTGTAATTGTGGACGAACCGAGAATACCACTGTATTAAGAGGCTGCTATGGCTCTTATATGGGAAGGCTCGCAGTAGGAAGAAGCATAAGTCAGTAGACCTGCCTTTTCTCATCCGTTTCTTTTCTTCGGGGATTGAGAGTGAGAAACGATGGCGAGGTCTGTATTTTTTAGCATACATAGACTCTTTCTGTCGTTTTGAACCTATCTCTGAGGAGATGGGTTTTTGTTTTTTCTAAAGGCTCTTTTCTAAAGGATTGTTGTTTTTGCACAAAAGCGATAAACTGCGACGCAATTGCAGCATTGATTTCCACTCCGGGCAGTTCGCTTTCCGCGGGCAACGCTTCAGCTTCCTCGTCAGCAAAAACCGCTTCCTGCGGGATCTTCAGCTGTTGCTTTTCCCGCAGGAGTCGACTGCCCTTCGCTTCAATCAATTGAAGGTTTTCAGTGATGCAATACGACGAAGCACAGCCTAGCGAAGCATTCCTGTGGGGAAGTAATTTGAGAATTGAACAAAAAAGTGTCCTCTTGGTATAGTACAGGGTGTCAATGCGCGTTGACCCCGAA
>NZ_SWLG01000024.1 GCF_005747095.1 Exobacillus caeni
GGTAAGATCCCTTAAAGATGATGAGGTTGATAGGTCTGGGGTGGAAGTGTGGCAACACATGGAGCTGACAGATACTAATCGATCGAGGGCTTAACCAATTCATTAAAGGTGTCTAGTCGTTATCTAGTTTTCAGGGAGCAAACCCTGATAAATACATAGTCTGGTGATGATGGCGAAGAGGCCACACCCGTTCCCATGCCGAACACGGAAGTTAAGCTCTTCAGCGCCGATGGTAATTGGGGGATCTCCCCCTGTAAGAGTAGGACATCGCCGGGCAATAAGGAAAGAACAGCTGAGGGAGCTGTTCTTTTTTTGTGCGTGAAAAAGCCTTAAAGGAATTAGAAAAGCATCTTCGAATAGAAGCAAAGGGAGAGAGGCCCGGAACAACTGATCGTTGTGGGATACCGTCAGGAAAATAAAGACGATTCCCTCGTTATGGCTGGATTTATCAGAAGATAATCCATACATTCAATTCTTAATTACGGTAATGGCTGGTGTTAATCAATTAGAACGAGACTTATCCGTATGCGTCAACGTGAAGGGATAGAGCTGGCTAAGAAAGAAAGCAAGTTTAAAGGGGGCTTAAAGAAATATCATAAAAATCACGCAGGAATGAATTATGCAGTAAAGCTATACAAAGAAGGAGATATGACTGTAAATCAGATTTGTGAAATTACAAATTTGTCCAGGACTTCATTGTGAAGAAAGCTGTCGGAAGGGAACAAAAAGTCATTCCTTATTCCATTTAAGGGCCAGGTAATTGAAGAAGACCCACTGAGCTGCGATAGTTAAAAATTATTCATGTAAAAATATGGGTAACGAGTTTTTAGGACTGTGAGTATTAAGAATGAATAAAGTTAAAGTAAAATTACTTATTTTAAGGAGAACGATTGAATTGAAGATAAATAAACACAATAAGGGTTTTTATATATTAGAAGGAGGGGGAATAAACCTATGGCAACTATCGTGCAATCAATCTATTATAATCAAGCACCTAATACGTTACAACGTGAGATTGCTGTAATGTTACATCAGGTTTGGCCAGATGCTTGTCCAATACCAGGGGCAACAATTCCGGAAGCTCACGATAAGGAACTGAATGCCCGCTCGTTTTATTCCTACATAGATGGAAAGTTGGTCAGCTATGCAGGTGTGGTACATAAGAATATCAAGCACGAAGGACAAACATTCAATATTGCTGGACTCAGCTGTGTGGCTACTGTTCCCGGGTATCAAGGTCAAGGGTTAGGGTTACGTACAGTCACTGTCGCTACTCAATGGATTGAAAAACAAAGAGACATAGATTTTGGCATATTCACCTGTAAACCATCTTTAGCTTCTTTCTATAATCGTGCCGGTGCTTGGCTAGTTGTACCAGATGTGGTGCTTATTGGCAGTCGAGAGGAGGATGCTTTATCTAGCGAATCCTTAGACGTTGTTGTTCTGATGCGTTTGTTTTCAGAAAAAGCCAAGGCTCATGAACCGATTTTGCGTCAGACTACCATTAATCTTGATTTTCCAGATGGTCAGTTTCTATAAAAGAACTGAGAACGATCTTCCGCAATCGAGCTCTTTAACGAAATAACGGAAAAGCCCAATTTCCCTATTTTCATTTGCAGAGAAGTTGGGCTTTTTAATAATAAAAATTTTTTAACGTTGTAAATCTGCATTTTCCTGACGGTCCCCCGTTGTGAGGACAGAACGAGCGAAGCTGACTGGACGTCGCCGGGCAATAAGGAAAGAACAGCTGAGGGAGCTGTTCTTTTTTTTGTATGGCAAAAAATTATAGGTCATCTGATCCCTTATTTCGTCTAAAAGAGGGGTTTTGAAGATATTTGAGGACATCTGTTCCGCTATTTGCCCGTTTTTCTCTCCTTCACACTAAAATTTCAGTGAATAGAGGAACAGATGTCCTATAAAAAATTAAATAGCTTGTTTTTATCAAAATAAGGAACCATATGACCTATACCGCCCTGGATCTCTAAAATACAACCCCCCAACCAAACATAAGGACAAATGCTTGATATAATAACCAAAAAGAATTAATGTTATTACTAAAAAAGATTTCAGCAAAGGAGAGAGACCGTGGACTTTAATTTTGACACTAAAACCGTACATTTTCAGAAGAAAAAAAGTGGACAACCTGCAACCAAAGCTACACCAATATACCAGACTTCAGCATTTACATTTGAAGATATAGAGGATCTAGAAAACTTTTATAAAGGAAAAAACGATTATCTTTACACAAGGGTAGGAAATCCAAACACAGATGATCTTGGTGAGGGAGTTGCTCAATTAGAGGGGGCGCCAAAAGGGCTGTCAACTTCATCTGGCATCTCCGCGATTATGGCAGGAATTCTATCAGCCGTAAAAAGCGGTGATCATATCGTTGCATGCGATGATCTATATGGTGGTACATATACGTTGCTTTCTGAGGAGCTACCGGACTTTGGAATAGAAGTATCTTTCGTTGATTTTACGGATAAACAAGCGATCAGAAATACAGTTAAACCGAATACAAAGCTATTATATACCGAGTCTGTAACAAATCCCCTGCTAAGAGTGGAGGATATCGATTCGATTGTAGAACTGGCAAAAGAAATGGACTTATACACAATGGTTGATAACACGTTTGCGACTCCTTATTTGGTTCAACCATATTTGCAGGGAGTGGATCTGATTGTCCATAGCGCTACCAAGTATATTGGAGGCCATAGTGATGTGACCGCTGGAGTTTTGGCTGGGAAAGAAAACCTTGTAGCAAAAGCGAAAGCGAAAGTAATAAACCTGGGATCTAATTTAGGACCGTTTGATGGATGGCTGGCATGCAGAGGTTTAAAAACATTGAGCGTTAGAATGGAACGCCATGTGAAGAATGCAGCACTTCTTGCAGCTTCCTTGCGTGAGACGGAAGGAATTAAAAAGGTGTATTACCCCGAATTTGTTTCAGAGAAAGGGAACGGGGCAATTGTAACGATCGAGCTGGAAGAACAGGTGCCTGTTGAAAACTTCGTAAAGTCATTAGACTGGGTGAAATTCGTTGCAACCTTAGCTGGTGTTGATACTTCTGTATCATACCCAATCGCTACCTCACACCGTTCTATTCCTGAAGAAACAAGACAACGGCTTGGAATAAACAAACAGCTTCTACGAGTTTCAGTTGGTATCGAAGACAGCAAAGACATAGTTGAAGCATTTAAAAATGCTGTTAAAAAATCCCTTTCCTAATAAGGGGTTTTTTTTACGCCAAAAGGACTTGCATCTTCCTATATTTCCTGTTATGCTTATATATGTCGGTCGAACAAAAATCCGATATTCACATCATCGCGGGGTGGAGCATGGAGCGTTACATCCATGATCAATCAGCGACATGTCCCGACGCAGATTACAACGTTAGAATAAGCTAGTAGAGAAAGGGACAACATTTCACATCATCGCGGGGTGGAGCAGTCTGGTAGCTCGTCGGGCTCATAACCCGAAGGTCGCAGGTTCAAATCCTGCCCCCGCAACCAATATAATTAAACTACGTCGATTAACTTCTTAGCTGAATTTTAATCGTAGTGCCATAGGTGCAACCAATAAAATTAAATTACGTCGATTAACTTCTTAGCTGAATTTTAATCGTAGTGCCATAGGTGAACCAATTTAATAGAGGTCCCGTGGTGTAGGGGTCAACATGCCTGCCTGTCACGCAGGAGATCGCCGGTTCAAATCCGGTCGGGACCGCCATTTAAACAAAACGAACCATTAAGGTTTCGCTTTTTTTTTGCAGAAAATAGGATTTTTCATTAAAATAAGATAAACTTATAGATAGAGACGTTGCCTTAGGACTTTCATTCCTAAGGTTTTTTTATAAATAAATGATAAAATATGTTGAAAAATGAAAGTGAGTGGGAATCCTGTTGAGAGATGAATTTGAATTTATAAAGTCCATTTCTCCGACAAAAACGAATCGGACGGATTTAGTGCAAGGGATTGGAGACGATGCAGCCCTTGTCAGAGGTTCATCAGAACTGGAAGATATTATTTGCATGGATACGATGGCCGAAGGGGTCCACTTTAAAAAGGAGACGATGAGTCCGTATCATACTGGCTATAAAGCTCTTGCTTCCAATATTAGCGATATCGCAGCAATGGGTGGCGATCCTTCTTTTTACCTGGTGTCCGTTGCTATTCCAAAAGAAGGCTGGACAGAGGAGGAGTTGTCTGAGCTTTATAGAGGGATGGCTGAGTTGAGTGAGTCTTATAAAATGGACTTGATCGGCGGAGATACCGTTTCGACAAGCGGAGGATTAGTTGTTACAGTCACTGTGATGGGAAAAGTTAAGAGGGGAAGGCACCTTCTTAGAGAAAACGCTAGAGACGGAGACGTTGTTTTCGTAACAGGTCCCCTTGGAGGTTCGGCGGCAGGCTTGCAGTTGTTGCTGGAAAAAGAGATTGGTTATCCATTCAACCCTGAAGAAAAAAAACTGGTGGATGCCCATCAAATGCCTCAGCCAAGAGTGGATGCAGGGCGAATTCTGGCTAAAACAAATGCCAGGGTTGCGTTAAACGATATTAGTGATGGAATCGCAAGCGAAGCCAACGAAATAGCTGAGGCAAGCGAACTAACCATCGAGTTAGAGTATGAAAATATTCCGAAATATGACGGACATGCTTCTTTTTCTGTTGAAGAGCAGAAAAGTCATGTATTATACGGTGGGGAAGACTATGAACTCGTGGGCACTATCTCGGCTGATAAGTGGGATGATCTAGTAGAAGCGTTTAAAGAACAGGAACTTGCCGTTTATAGGGTTGGGAATGCGACAAGAGGAAAACCCGGGGTTATTTTAAAGCATGGAAATCAAACAGGCATGTTAGGAAAAACAGGATTTAACCATTTTTCAAAGTAAAGATAGGTGATTAAGATGAAGGATTATGTATTCATCATGAAATCTCCTGAAGAAACGCATAAGCTGGGCAAGAGACTTGGAGAAATGCTTGAGCCTGGCAGTGTGTTGACTTTAGAAGGGGATTTAGGAGCCGGCAAAACGACTTTTACAAAAGGCCTTGCTGTTGGATTGGGTGTAGAGCGGGTGGTAAACAGCCCTACCTTCACAATCATAAAAGAATATCAAGGGAGAATCCCTCTTTATCATATGGATGTGTATCGTCTCGAGGATAGTGATGATGATCTTGGGTTTGAAGAGTATTTTGATGGAGAAGGAGTTACAGTAGTCGAATGGGCAAGGTTCATTAAAGCTGTCCTTCCTGAGGAAAAACTGATGATAGAAATTTATCATGAGAGTGAATCGGTAAGAAGGATCCAGCTAAGGCCTATTGGAAGCTATTATGAAGCGTTATGTAAGGAGTTGCAGCAATGAAAGCTTTGGCGATAGATTCATCGAACTATGTGATGGGAGTGGCAGTAATAGAAGAAGGGAAGGTTCTTGGGGAATTAATTACAAACTTAAAAAAGAACCATTCTGTTCGGCTGATGCCCGCCATTGAAGAAATAATGGAAGAAGTAAGCGTAAAGCCCTCTGAACTCGATCGTATTGTTGTGGCAAACGGGCCGGGGTCATATACAGGAGTAAGAATAGGCGTCAGTATCGCCAAGACTCTTGCCTGGTCATTGGGAATCCCTTTAGTCGGGGTTTCAAGCCTGGAGGTGCTTGCGCAAAACGGAAAGTACTTTCAAGGCGGAATTGTCCCGTTTTTTGATGCGAGAAGAGGGCAGGTTTATACCGGATTATATAAAAAAGAGAAAAATGGGTTGGCTACCTATAAAAAAGATCAGATTATTATGATAGAAGAGTGGGTCGAGGAGTTAAAACAGACAGAGATGGAGTACCTCTTTATTAGTAATGATCTTGAACTGCATAAAGAAGTAATTGTCGATATACTCGGAGATCAAGCTTTGTTTGCTTCTGTTACCGATCATAATGCCAGGCCAGCTGAGTTAGCTTTTCTTGGATTAAATAGAGAACCGGACACAAGTGTTCATGCATTTACTCCAAACTATATTCGGCTTGCTGAAGCAGAAGCAAAATGGTTAGCCTCTCAAAAAAAGTAGGAGAGTAGGATGGACGATCAAATAACTTTTCGGTTGATGACAATAGAAGATATTGATGCAATATTAGAAATTGAAAATAAGTCCTTTCCGAACCCGTGGAGCAGGACCGCCTTTTACAATGAGCTTGTGACAAACCACTTTGCAACTTATATGGTAGTGGAAGTAAACGGGAATATCGCCGGGTATTGCGGAGTCTGGGTTATCGTCGATGAAGCACATATTACTAACATTGCACTGCTTCCGGAATATAGAGGAAGGCAGATCGGCGAAATGCTCCTGGTGAAGATGGTCAATTTAGCAAAGGAACTCGGCGCAGAGAAAGTCACGTTAGAAGTAAGGGTATCAAATTATATTGCTCAGGGGCTGTACCGAAAGCTCGGCTTTCAAGACGGCGGAATCAGGAAAAACTATTATTCCGACAATTCGGAGGACGCATTAGTGATGTGGGTGAATTTAAATGAGTGATAAACATGATGAAATTATATTAGCAATCGAAACAAGCTGTGATGAAACAGCAGTAGCAGTCGTGAAAAACGGCAGGGAAGTATTATCGAATGTAGTAGCTTCTCAAATAGAGAGCCACAAACGTTTTGGCGGTGTTGTCCCGGAAATCGCTTCAAGGCACCATGTTGAGCAGATGACGCTGATTTTAGAAGAAGCACTAAAAGAAGCTTCTATCACGATGGACGAAGTAGACGCGATTGCCGTAACAGAAGGACCGGGATTAGTAGGTGCACTATTGGTAGGGGTTAACACTGCAAAGGCGCTTGCATTTGCCCACCAAAAACCGCTAGTTGGCGTTCACCATATAGCTGGCCACATCTATGCCAATCAGCTGATAAAAGAGCTGGAATACCCTCTATTGGCCCTCGTTGTTTCCGGAGGCCACACGGAGCTTGTTTTGATGGAGGCAGAAGGGGAATACCAGGTAATCGGAGAAACTCGCGATGATGCAGCCGGTGAAGCTTATGACAAGGTGGCAAGAACCCTTAAGCTTCCTTATCCTGGAGGACCGCATATCGACAAGCTTGCCCAGGAGGGTTCGCCAACAATCGACTTGCCCAGGGCATGGTTAGAACCAGGCTCTTATGATTTCAGTTTTAGCGGGCTAAAATCAGCGGTCATCAATACCGTTCATAATGCCGCGCAAAGAGGGGAAACGATTGAACCGGAGGATCTAGCAGCAAGCTTCCAGGCAAGTGTTATCGATGTTCTCGTCGAAAAAACGGTAAGGGCTGCAAAGGAGCATAACGTAAAACAGGTTGTGTTAGCTGGAGGAGTAGCTGCAAATAAAGGCCTCCGAAAAGAGTTAGAAGAAAGGTTTAAGGATCTTTCAGCAGATTTGCTGATCCCACCGTTGCAGTTGTGCACCGATAATGCAGCGATGATTGGCGCAGCGGGAAGCATAGCTTATCGAAAAGGGAAGAGATCTGACTTAAAACTAAATGCAAACCCAGGGCTGATTCTTCAATGATCAGCCTTTTTCTGTGGAAAAAAGTTATCCACATGCCGATTGTTTTTGTGGAGAAATAGTACTAGTCCAGTATTCCCGAAATCTTTTGGTGTTTATAATTAGTTGTGGATAAATGGGGATAAGTTAACAACCGGCTGTGGATAATGTGGATATAAATGAGGAAAAGCGATTTTAACGGGATGGAATTGTGTATAAGATTGTGGATAATGTGAATAGTAACATTTGTAAAGAAAACTTATAAAAAAAAGAACAGCACCTGGCTGCTCTTTGGTTTTATACAGTTTTATTCGGATAGCTCGAGTTGGAGCTCTTCCCACTCTTCCATCAAACTTCCGAGTTTTTGTTGAAGAGACTCGAGTTCCTCGTTTAGCTTCTGGACTTTTTCATGGTCTTCAAAAACTTCCGGTTCGCAAAGTACAGCTTCTTTTTCAGCCTTCACCTCTTCTAATTGCTCGATTTCCAGCTCCAGTTCTTCGATCTTTCTTAAACGCTGCCTTTCAAGACGTTTGGCTTGCTTGCTTTGTTCAAAGTCTGACTTTGCACTGTCCTGTTCTGCTTGATGTTCGACAGGATTATTTATTCGGTTCAGATTTTCGATTTCTTCTTGTTCGAGCTTTTTCTCGACAAAATAATCGTAATCGCCAAGATAGTTTGTTATTCCAGCTTCAGATAATTCGACAACCCGGGTAGCGATCCGGTTAATAAAATATCGGTCATGTGATACAAAGAGGATCGTACCTGGATAATTGATCAGCGCTTCTTCTAGAATCTCTTTGCTATCCAGGTCAAGATGGTTAGTCGGCTCGTCCAGGATAAGCAGGTTTGCTTTCTTCAACCTCAACTTTAGCAGTGCGAGGCGGGCTTTTTCCCCGCCGCTTAAATCGCGGACATTTTTAAGAACATCATCGCCACTGAACAAAAAGGTTCCAAGGGCAGAGCGGATATCTTTTTCCTGCATTAAAGGGAAGTCGTCCCACAGCTCGTTTAAAACAGTTTTGTTAGAAGTAAGGTTCGCCTGTTCCTGATCATAGTAACCAATCTGTACATTGCTTCCAAAGTTAATATCGCCGGAGATGATAGTACCGCCCTGTACGATGGCTTTAAGCAACGTCGATTTTCCGATTCCGTTCGGTCCGACAAGCGCGACGCTTTCCTGGCGGTTTAAATCAAAAGTAAGGCCGGTGGCGAGGATTTCCTCATCATAACCGATAGCAAGGTCGTTAACCTTCAATACATCATTGCCGCTTTGTCTATCGATGGCAAAAGACATGCTGGCTGATTTTTCATCGCCTTGAGGCCTGTCCCTCAGGGTCATTCGCTCTAACTGCTTGCGCCTGCTTTGAGCCCGTTTTGTAGTAGAGGCGCGGGCAATATTTCGCTGAACAAAATCTTCAAGCTTGGCAACCTCTTTTTGCTGCTTCTCGAACTCTTTTAATTCCTGTTCATAGCGCAGCGCTTTCTGTTCAAGATAATGGCTGTAGTTTCCGTCATACTTCGTTGTTCTTGTTCGTGATATCTCGTACACCTTCGTAACGATTTTATCTAGAAAATACCTATCATGTGATACGAGTAAAAGAGAGCCAGGATAACCCTGCAGATAACCTTCAAGCCATGTCATCGTTTCAATATCAAGATGGTTAGTAGGCTCGTCCAGTATAAGAATGTCAGGCTTCGTCAAAAGCAGTTTACCCAGAGCAAGACGGGTTTTCTGGCCGCCGCTCAGGGTGGAGATCGGAGTATTGTAATCGAAGTCATCAAAATTTAATCCATGGAGGACCCCTCTGATATCTGCTTCATATTGGTAACCGCCCTGTTCTTTAAAAGCAACCTGTAGCGTGTCATACTCTTTTAGAATCCGCTGGTATTCCGTTTCATTGTCATAGATTGAAGGATTCCCCATTTTTTCTTCAAGCGCTCGCAACTCTTTTTCCATCTTCCGCAGGCCTTTAAAGACCGTCAGCATTTCTTCCCAGATCGATAGAGAGGATTCAAGGCCGGTATTCTGCGCAAGGTATCCGATCGATACTTGTTTCGGTTTAATAATGTCTCCAGAATCGTAGCCCATCTGTCCGGTAATAATCTTTAATAGAGTAGACTTGCCGGCGCCGTTTCGGCCGACAAGGGCGATTCGGTCCTTGGATTGTACTTCTAGTTTAATATTCGATAAAATAAGGTCAGCACCAAAAGATTTGGTGATATCGTTTACTTGTAGGACAATCATTTCGTTCACCTCAGTTTCAATACCTTTAGTTTATCGCAGTTAGGAATCATTGGGCAACAAAACGATTGTTCAAGAAATCGCAATAAATTTTGTGAAAAAAGTCGGCAAAACCTTACAAAATGTTGTATAGTCTCAATAGTGGGTTTTTATCGGAATTTAGGGGCGGTTTTTGCTCTCCCGGCGGCTCTTTTGTATTCCCGGCTTCTTACATGCGAGCATGACGCAGCGGGGAATACAACGAGCCTTGTCGCTTCGCTCTGACAAAACAGATTCATTATCTGTTTTTTAGGGAGAGCAAAGAGGTATTGCTTCGAGGTACCATTTTAGAAATATAAAATTCAACATCAGCGAAAGGAGATCTGTTTATGGGATCGTTCACTCATTTTAATAAGCAGGGAAGAGCGAAGATGGTTGATATTTCGGATAAAAGCGAAAGCGTTAGAACAGCTGTTGCCGAGACAAGTGTTCAGGTGAGTGAAGAGATTTATGAAAAGATCTCCAGCGGGACGTTGAAAAAAGGAGATGTTCTTGCTGTCGCGCAGGTGGCCGGGATTATGGCTGCAAAAAAGACATCGGATTGGATTCCGATGTGCCATCCGCTGTCTTTGACGGGTGTGGATATTTCCTTTGATTGGAAAACTTCTGAAGAAGAGTTTCTCTTGTATATAACGGTTGAAGTGAAAACGAAAGGGAGCACAGGCGTTGAAATGGAAGCCCTGACTGCAGCTTCAGCAACGGCACTCACAGTATATGACATGTGCAAGGCCGTAGACAAAGGAATGGTGATTGGTCCTACCTACCTGGTTGAAAAAACCGGAGGCAAAAGCGGTGACTACCGTAGAGAGGACCATTAAAAAAATACGGTCACTCATTATTGCGGAGGGTGTTTATGGATATAGATCAAACAAAAATTCCGCAGGCAACTGCTAAGCGGTTACCATTATATTATCGTTTCCTGAAAAACCTGAGCATGTCTGGAAAACAGAGGGTTTCCTCAGCCGAGTTAAGCCAGGCCGTTAAAGTGGATTCGGCTACGATTCGACGGGATTTCTCTTATTTCGGGGCGCTGGGAAAAAAAGGTTATGGGTATAACGTTAACTATTTGTTATCATTTTTTCGTAAGACATTAAACCAGGACGAAGTGACGAAGGTTGCCTTGATCGGCGTCGGAAACCTGGGAACTGCATTTTTGCATTATAATTTCACAAAGAACAATAATACAAAGATAGAAATGGCGTTTGATAGTTCACCGGAAAAAGTCGGAAAAGAGATCGGCGGCGTGCCGATATACCATATGGATGACTTTAAAGAGAAATTAAGTGAAGATGTAACCGTTGCAATCTTGACTGTCCCGGTTTCAGCTGCACAAACGATTGCCGATAAAATAGTGGATTCCGGAATCAAAGGGATTCTTAACTTTACACCAGCAAGACTGACGGTCCCTGATCACATACGGGTCCACCATATTGATCTGGCCGTTGAACTTCAAGCACTCGTATATTTTATGAAACATTATCCGATGGATTGACAAGATTGGATAAAAGCACTTTAAGGAGGTGACAGTAATGGGTTTAGGAGCTGGAAGCATTGTTATCATTTCTATTGTTGCCTTGATTATCTTTGGACCGAAAAAACTTCCTGAGCTTGGTAAAGCAGCAGGTAATACACTCCGCGAGTTTAAGAATGCAACAAAAGGCTTAGCGGATGATGAAGAAGATGATGATAAGAAGAAAGATAAAGAGTAACGGTTAGGACGGATAGATTATGGATGAGCGTACCCAATCCATCTATGAACATATCGAAGAATTAAGAAAGCGGATCATTATTACTTTCGCTTTCTTTGTTCTTTCTTTGTTTGGCGGCCTTTTTCTGGCAAAACCAATCATACTGTTTTTGCAGCAGGCCCCGGTGGCACAGGATATACCGATGAACGCGTTTCATCTGGTCGATCCTTTAAAGGTTTACTTTCAATTTGCCTTCTTAATTGCTTTTATCGTGACTTCACCTGTCATTCTTTATCAATTATGGGCTTTTATTGCGCCGGGTTTGTATGAAAACGAGCGTAAAGTAACACTATCTTATATTCCTGCAGCGGTCTTACTGTTTGCGGCAGGTCTGTCTTTCGCATACTTTGTGCTGTTCCCTTATATCGTGCATTTTGTAGGGAATCTTGCAGAAAGCCTGAATATTCAGGAGATGTACGGAATAAACCAGTACTTTTCCTTCTTGTTTCAATTAACGCTGCCGTTTGGCTTTCTATTTCAGTTGCCTGTTATCGTCATGTTTTTCACCAGGCTTGGAATTTTAAGCCCCGGTTTGCTTGTAAAATCAAGAAGGATCGCTTACTTCGTTCTTCTTGTTATTGCGGGGGTCATAACTCCGCCAGACCTTTTGTCGCATATGATGGTAACCCTGCCGCTGTTATTGCTGTATGAATTCAGTATCATCGTTTCCAGGTATGCCTATCGAAAAAGGTTGGAAGCTGAAGCGAAGCAGCAGCTGGAAGAACAAATGGAAACAAGCGAATAAAGACATTGCTATACGGACATTAAAAGAAGCGATTGGCGTTATGCCAATCGCTTCTATTACTTCTTGCCCTTCATTTTATCTATTTTACGTTTAAGGATAAAGAAACGGACTGCGTAAACAAAGTCCACTGTGGCGAGAACCATCAGCAGGATAGTGATGAAGTTCCACATGTCCCCGGAAGTGTTCGCGCTTTGAATCGCAAGGAACGTAAACAACATTCCAAGCCCTCCGTAAAAGATACCCATAAACACTGGTGAAAATCTCATAGCCAAAAGCCTCCAATAAACGATTCCAACTGTTCGAGTTGTTTTTGCATCTCCATGATCTTGTCGCCGAGAAAGACATTGATCAGGACGACAATCGTATTCATCGTTACGTGTGCAATGATAGGTACGATGAGGCGCTTTGTTTTAACATATAGGAAAGCAAAGACGAGCCCCATAGAGAAATACATCAATAGATGGACCAGCTCCATGTGTATTGCACCGAATATGAGGGAGCTTAATAAAGCCGATATCCAGAAGTTAAACCGTTTATATAATGATCCGAAAATGACCTTCCGAAAGACGATCTCCTCCAGGATCGGGCCAAAAACAGATGTCACAACAATGAAGATCGGTGCCGCTTTTGCATACTCGACTAAAGCTTGCGTATTTTCTGAGCCTGGTTTAATGCCCAGAAGCTCGGTCTCAATAATACCGGCAGCTATTTGGGCTGCATAGGCGAGGAATACACCGATGATGCTCCAGAGGATCGCTCTGTCTACAGGCATCCTATCCGATCGCATGAAAGGTTCATTCGGTGTTGCTTTTATAAGAAAGAGAATGATGATCAGTGCTCCAAGAAAACTGACGACACTCCACATTACAATCGGGTTATTGACTCCGAGTCCGTTCATTAACGGAATGCCGACAAAGCCTGACAATTGCATGAGTATATAAGTTATAAGTATAGCCCAGTAATTTTTAGCCAACGTTTTTCTCCCTTTGAACAAGTGATTTTCTTATATAGTTTCGCATACTTGTTCCATTTTAACACATCTTATTTTTGGACGTGCCCGGGAAGGCTCACAGGGTAAAAAAATTTTTAGAAAAAGGAAAGGTTTCTACTTGCAAAAGAAAGATTGATTCATTATTATAATAATTGTGTTAGCACTCATCGTGAGCGAGTGCTAATAAAACTATTTTTTTATATCCACTGAGGAGGGTGTTTAAGTTGTTAAAGCCTTTAGGTGATCGTGTAGTTGTAGAACCTGTAAAATCTGAAGAAAAAACTTCAAGCGGTATCGTACTTCCAGATACAGCAAAAGAAAAGCCTCAAGAAGGCAAAGTAATCGCTGTTGGAAGCGGAGTTTTAACTGACAATGGTGAACGTGTTGCATTGGAAGTTGCTGAAGGCGATTCTGTCATTTTCTCTAAGTACGCTGGTACAGAATTGAAGTATGACGGAAAAGAATACTTAATCCTTCGTGAAAACGACGTTTTAGCTGTAGTAAAGTAAAAAAATCAAAATTAAAACAATAAATAGCCTACATAAATTTTAGGGAGGTTTAAATTAATGGCAAAAGACATTAAGTTTAGTGAAGACGCACGCCGCGCGATGCTCCGTGGTGTTGATACTCTAGCAAATGCTGTTAAAGTAACGCTTGGACCAAAAGGCCGTAACGTAGTACTTGAAAAGAAATTCGGATCTCCTTTAATCACAAATGACGGTGTAACAATCGCGAAAGAAATCGAGCTTGAAGATGCTTTCGAAAACATGGGTGCAAAACTGGTTGCAGAAGTAGCAAGCAAAACGAACGACGTTGCTGGTGACGGTACGACTACAGCGACTGTTCTTGCTCAAGCGATGATCCGTGAAGGTCTTAAAAACGTTGCATCCGGCGCTAACCCGATGATCCTTCGTAAAGGTATCGAAAAAGCGACAAAAGCAGCTGTTGAAGAATTGAAAAAGATTTCTAAGCCGATCGAAGGCAAAGAATCAATCGCTCAGGTTGCTGCGATCTCTGCTGCTGAAGAAGAAATCGGACAATTGATCGCGGAAGCAATGGAACGCGTTGGTAACGACGGCGTTATCACTGTGGAAGAATCTAAAGGATTCGCTACTGAGCTTGAAGTAGTAGAAGGTATGCAGTTCGACCGCGGATATGCATCTCCTTACATGGTTACAGACTCCGACAAGATGGAAGCTGTACTTGAAGATCCTTACATCCTTATCACTGACAAGAAGATCGCAAGCATCCAGGAAGTACTTCCTGTTCTTGAGCAGGTAGTACAGCAGGGTAGGCCGATCCTTATCATCGCTGAAGATGTGGAAGGGGAAGCTCTTGCTACATTAGTAGTGAACAAACTGCGCGGAACATTCAATGCAGTAGCTGTTAAAGCTCCTGGATTCGGTGACCGTCGTAAAGCGATGCTTGAAGATATCTCTACACTAACTGGCGGAGAGGTGATCACAGAAGATCTAGGCCTTGACCTTAAATCTGCTAACATCACTCAACTTGGACGCGCTTCTAAAGTTGTTGTTACAAAAGAAAACACAACAATCGTTGAAGGAAACGGCGACTCTGAGAAAATCGCTGCTCGCGTAAACCAGATCCGCGGCCAATTAGAAGAAACTACTTCTGAATTCGATAAAGAAAAATTACAAGAGCGCCTTGCTAAACTAGCTGGCGGAGTTGCAGTAATCAAAGTTGGTGCTGCTACTGAAACAGAACTAAAAGAACGCAAGCTTCGCATCGAGGATGCCCTTAACTCTACTCGCGCTGCAGTAGAAGAAGGTATCGTATCCGGTGGTGGTACTGCACTTGTTAACGTAATCAAAGCAGTACAAGAAGTTCAAGCGGAAGGCGACGAAAAAACTGGTGTGAAACTAGTATTGCGTGCGCTTGAAGAGCCAATCCGCCAGATCTCTCACAACGCTGGCCTTGAAGGATCTGTTGTTGTTGAGCGCTTAAAAGGCGAAGAAGTTGGCATAGGATTCAACGCGCTTACTGGCGAATGGGTAAACATGGTTGACGCTGGTATCGTTGACCCTACAAAAGTAACTCGTTCTGCACTTCAAAACGCTGCATCCGTATCTGCAATGCTTCTTACTACTGAAGCAGTAATCGCAGATAAGCCTGAAGAAAACGATGGCGGCGGCATGCCTGACATGGGCGGCATGGGCGGCATGGGTGGCATGGGCGGCATGATGTAATCTGCCCCCTCAACCCTTGATATATAAGGCTTTTAAGTAATGAAAAGCAAAATGCTAACATTTTTGCTAACATAAATGGCCTTAACGGAGGCTTCCCAAGAGTTGACCAAACTTGCGGGAAGCCTTTTTCTTCATTTCTTTTGTTACATGACGATAGACAAGTCGTGTGGTGTCGTCATCGGTATGTCCCAGTCTTTCCATGATATTCCTCTAACGGAACTTCGGCTTCTGCCAAAAGAGATGTGTGCGTGTGACGCAGAGAATGCAGGGCTAAAGTTTTATTTAACCCTGCTAATTTTAATAAGCGCTTCATTCGGTCTTCAACCGTCTTAATGACGATAGGGTAACCTGGGTGTCGCTCCGTTTTAGCAAACACAAAGTTTTGATCCACATAATCATCGCATAAGCGTTCTTTAACTTTTTCCTGAGTCGCTTTCAATTCTTTAAGTACCTCAATGACATCTTCTTCAACGATAATGGTTCGAGCTGATGCAACCGTTTTTGGTGTGTTGATGAATTAAAGGACAGATTTTTAAGAACTATAAAGTTTTTTATGAAGGCAATTAATTTCGGTATAGGATCCAACTCATTAGACAGTGAATCAGATGCTGTTTTATACATCAATATTGCAGCAGAAGTAATGCTATTAAAGAAAAATGAAGATAGACATACTAGGAAAAAGAAACTGACTTTTTTGTTAGATAATTTAGTTAACCTAGAGGGATTAAATCAAACTAGTCTAATTGAAAAAGTATGTAAATCGAGAAATGAATTCGTCCATGATGGATTAGATTATATTGATGATTATTTTTTTAGAAATGAGATTGATCCGTTTGAGGAAAGTGCAAAAGGCAAGACGGACTTAGAGGTTTTTATAAAGATTATTGCCATAATAATCAGTAAGTCTGATTATTATATACAATACGCACTAGAAAATAAAAAGCATAGTAGTTTCAATGCAAAAGAATCCTGGTTCAACTTACTGGCCGATTATTTTCATAAAGAACAAGTTTCAAATGAGTTAATTGAAATAATACATCTAGACAACCAAATTATTAAAGATTAATAGTAGAAGGACAAGGAGGTAAAACAGTGCCGTTTTCAGATGAATTACAAGAAAAGATCTTAGATTATGTCTATGGACATCTACCTGGAGAAGAGTGGAATGAAGAAAATTTTTATACATTTATAACAGATGAAACTTTGAGAGAAAGGTTAATTGTTGAGTATAAAAATAGTCGTGTTATTTATAAAATTTTTGAGGGTCTTCAAGCAAAAGATGAATTATTATTAGCGCAAATAAAAACACAAGTTATTATGTATGTTTCTATACAGGAAGCTGTAGTTAATTATGTTCTTTTTAACTTATTAGAAGATAAAGATCCTGTGCAGGAACTCTTGTTTCAAGATAGGACTACACAGATTATGATTCCAAGTCATAAAAAAGAAAAATTGAAAAGAGAATTAATTCATGATGGTAAGGAAATCTTAACTTACTTCAAAGAAAAAAAGCCAGTTGATAAAACCAAAATAAGATATGACCAAAAAGTTGAGGCTTGTTTTAAATTAAACTTAATTGATTCTGCACTAAAAGGTGACCTAATAAATCTATATAAATATCGAAATACTGTTCATCTTGAATCAGAGTTAAGGCAAAACCTTGATTATAATCTAGACATGGGGAACTTAGCTTACAGACGAGTGGAAGGTCTTAGTATGCAATTAACAGAGAGTCTAAAAAACTAATTTAGATACATAACGGTGAGTCGGGCTACAAGTAGTTTCTGAATAACTCTATTCTTGCACAATAGTGGCGTTAAATTGAATAAGCAAGACCAAAGCAACATATTTATTGCGCAGTACAACGATACTGCGTAACTCTTCTAAAAGTGAATTAGTTATTCCACATTCGGGTGCTTTAACGGAATAAGTAATATAAAAGACCATCAATATACAAGGTTTTATCCATTCCTTGTAATTGTTGGTCTTTTAGTTATGCAAAAATTATACTGCCATTTCCTAATTAAATGCCAAATACACTTTATAAAGAATGGTTTAGCATGTTAGTTCCTTATATCAAGTTCTTGTAAAAAGTCGCCAATCTTTTTGTCATTAATGACAAGATCAGCAAAGCGATCAAAATCTGTTTTTTCTTTATTGATAATTACTAATTTTGCACCATTATCCTTTGCGATTAAGGGAAATTGATTTGCGGGTGTCACACTTAAAGAAGACCCCAAAACAATAAATAGTTCTGCTTTCTTAGATTCCTCAAAAGCAAATTGAAAAGCTATTTCTGGCAACATTTCACCGAATAATACAATGGATGGGCGCAATACACCACCGCATTCACAATAATAAGTCTGATTGACATATTCCTCACTACTATATTCTTTTCTGCAGTCCTGGCAATGCAACTTTTGAATTGTACCATGTAATTCTGCCACTTGGTGAGAGCCTGCTTCTTGATGAAAACCATCAACGTTTTGTGTAATGATTGTTTGAATAATCCCTTTCTTTTCCCATTTAGAAAGAATTTCGTGACCTCTATGTGGCTTATACTCCTTGACATATAATACCCTTTCTCTATAAAATTCTATAAATTCATCAACATTTTGATTTAATGACTCCACACTGGCAATTTGGCTTGTATCTTTCTTATTCCATAAACCATTTGTAGATCGAAAATCAGGTAATCCACTTTCAGTAGACATTCCTGCACCAGAAAATATAACTGTATAATTAGATTCATTTAACCATTGACTTAACAATACTATCACTCCTGTTTCATAGAGGGGATGTTCTTTATGATCAATTTTAAAAAATATAAAGAGACTTTTTTATTTTGTATTGTTTATTATACAGTGTTTTGCAGCTCAGACAGGCCTGGAATTTAGATTGCTTTAAATTCTACATCCATTATCCTTATTTTGATACAGGGAGAATCTATATTTCTCAAATCGACTATTTTTTATATCAATTACACTTTCGTTTTTCATACTTTGCTTTTGATATAAGAACAACATCTTCTAGAGAATTGTGAGAACCACTTCAGCCTTTATCTTTTTCATGTTTTAAACTACCTTAGATGCTCATTTTTTAAAAGCTCTAACTTTTCCATAACATTGTCTAGATCGCTTCTACCATCTTCTCCAGGAGTAACTAAGATATGTGCTGCATAATTTTGATACTCTGCTTCACCATTTTTAATAAGAACTATACGAGTATATACTGCAAATTCAGTTTCTCCATTCCTTCCCCAATCTACTTCTCCAAAACAAACCCTGTAATGCCTCGTTCTGCTTTGATTCGATACCACCGTATATTCAGCTTTTGGCTTTCGATATACAGGAATTACGCTCATTAAATCGCCTCCCTAGTTTTATAAAAATAATTTTACAATAATACATTAATATCTTCCTAACCTTAAATTAAGCGATTATCAGCATTTAGCTCCCATTCTTGCATAGATTTCCTAAGATGTTTATATGATAAATCTATAATTTCAATTTCTTAAGATTGATTAATAAATAAGAACTTGGAATATGATGATAACTATAGAGACTATAGATACGCTTAGTACTAAGATGCTTTAATGATGTATAGTAATTCGAAATCTGACATGAGAGGGTATTCCCATCTAACGGGAATACTATTTATTGTTTATAAATTAAGAATAAAAACATAAATGACTCTTGGAAGGAACTTCAATCTAAGGCATTTTTTGTTTATCCCTTTATATACCTAACAATCTCTGATATTCCCTTTCTAACTTCGATACTACTTTTTTCTCTACCAAAAGTTGCATAACAAAAGCACAATCTTCCCCATTCATAGGTAAATACTCCGTTGAATGCTTAACTGTTTCTTTATTTATTATGTTATCAATTGTTTGTTTTTTTCTCGTGTGAGTTCTGAGACCTTGTTTTCAATTTCCCTATAGTTCCTATATTCTAAATAACATTTTAATTCTGCAGCTTCATGTTATCCACCCATTCTCCCAAGCGGGCATTTTCTTCATCAAGTCGACCATATTCGATTTCAGTAGTACACTTCACGAAACTTCTCCATCACAACAAAGACACTTTATCTCACTTTTTTAATTTATTAAATAGTACCGACTTTCGTATTACTATTCTATATTAATTAACTTCCATTATTTATATAAGTTGAGTTTTTAATGAAACCTTGACTGGAACTTATTTACATAATAAAATAATATTGACCAAGACAATAATTTGGCAGGTGATCAATTGAAAGGTTTAGAATATATTCTTGAACTATATGGAATGCAGCAGATTGAGCTTGCTGAGAAGCTTGGAATTAAAAAGCAAAATATTAATCTATGGATTAAAGGCAAACAAAACATTTCTAAAAAGCACATACCTACCTTAGAGAAGATCTTTGGGGTGGAAGCAATATACTTTTCAAAAGTGTTAACGGAGTTAGAAAAGCTTGAAATCCAAAAAGAAAAACTTAAGCGTGATCTGCAACCGGTCATTACTAAGCATGAAGGACAATTCTTAATTGGTGAAGAGAATGATCTTGTGGAAGTTCCTGTCTATGATAAAGAAGAGCTGAATCAAATTGAACATAGTATTGAAAAGGCAAAGCTTATAGAAAAATTTCAGAAAACGCTCACTCGTGTAGAACAACAGCCGTATTTAGATACTTTTAAATTAATACTTGAACTTCTAGATAAAGCACAGCATGAATCGATTTTTCATAAGACGATTGAAGGATTAGCACATTATTTAGAGGTTTTACCAGATTGGGTTTCAACAGGACATGAACAGGATGAATTTGAAAATGAGTTATTTGAAATATTAGATGACAATAACTATTAAAGGGGTTTTAAAAATGGAAACAGCAAAGATAGGTTTTGAGGAAACTCTTTGGAAATCAGCGGATAAATTACGTGGAAGTATGGATGCTTCGGAGTATAAACACGTAACTTTAGGCTTAATTTTCTTAAAATATATCTCAGATAAATTTGAAACGAAATACAATGAGTTAGTTGAAGAAGGCGATGGCTTTGAAGAAGATCGGGATGAATATACATATGAAAACATCTTCTGGGTACCAAAACAATCTCGTTGGGGTTTCATAAAAGACCATGCAAAAGATCCGAAAATTGGTCAATATATAGATGAAGCGATGATTGAAATTGAAAAAGAAAATCCATCTTTAAGAGGTGTATTAGATAAGCGCTATGCACGTCCAGAGCTTGATAAACGTCGTTTAGGTGAACTAATTGACTTGATCTCAACGATTAAACTACACAGTAAAGAAGAAAAAGATCTTCTTGGACGTGTTTATGAGTACTTCTTAGGTAAATTTGCAAGTGCAGAAGGTAAAGGCGGCGGTGAGTTCTATACACCACAAAGTGTAGTAAAAACATTAGTTGAGATGATTGAACCATATGAAGGCAGAATCTATGACCCATGCTGTGGTAGTGGTGGAATGTTTGTACAGAGTGAAAAATTCGTAGAACGTCGTCAAGGAAAAATCGAAAACTTATCCATTTATGGTCAGGAGTTAAATTCAACGACTTGGAAACTTTGCAAAATGAACCTTGCTATTCGTGGGTTGGAAGGAAATATTGGCGAACACCATGCCGATACGTTTCATAATGACTTGCACAAAACCTTAAAGGCAGATTATATCTTGGCTAACCCTCCCTTTAATATCAGCGACTGGGGAGGTAGTGAATTAATAGATGATGTAAGGTGGAAATTCGGAGCACCTCCTGCTAGTAATGCGAACTATGCATGGTTACAGCATATGATTTATCACTTAGCACCAAATGGAACAGCTGGCATTGTATTAGCAAACGGTTCTTTAAGCTCTAATACTTCAAATGAAGGAGAAATTCGTAAAAACTTACTAGAATCAGATTTAGTAGACGCAATTGTTACTTTGCCTGAAAAACTATTCTATTCAACAGGCATACCAGTTAGTTTATGGATTTTAAATAGGAATAAGATAGGCGGTCAAGGATATCAGAGCCGTGAAAATGAAATATTATTTATTGATGCTCGGAACTTAGGTCAAATGGTAGATCGACGTTTGCGTGAATTAACGGAAGAAGATATACAAAAAATTGCAGAAACATACCGAAACTGGCGTAAATCAGAAGGTGAATATGAGGATGTCAAAGGGTTCTGTAAATCAGCCACACTGAAAGATGTCCGTCAAAATGAATACGTATTAACTCCAGGGCGTTATGTAGGTTTAAGTGAGATAGAGGATGACGGCATACCATTTGAAGAAAATATGGAAAATATCACTAGTGAATTAAGAGATTTGTTTGCAAAATCCCACCGACTAGAAGTAAAGATCAAGGAGAATTTAGGGGGGATTGGGTTTGAAATATAGGATTAAAGATTTGTGTGAGATAAATTCAGAAAATATTTCAAAAAATGATTATTTGAAATATATTCATTATCTTGATACATCTAATTTAACAAGAGGATCAATAAACGAAATTCAAAAATATATTGTTGGAAAAGACAAGATTCCTAGTCGAGCTAAAAGAAAAGTGAAAATTAATGATATATTAATCTCAACAGTTCGACCTAACCAAAGACATTATGGGATTATTAGAAAAGGTCAGGAAAACCTAATTGTTTCTACAGGATATACAGTGTTATCCCCTAAAGTAGATAAGGTTAATCAAGATTACTTATATTGGTATTTAACACAAGATTCAATTATAAACTATTTACAATCAATTGCGGAGTCAAGCACTTCAGCATATCCATCAATAAAACCAAGTGTAATCAGCGAATTGGAGATTGATTTACCAGACTTGGAAGAACAAGAGACCATAGCGAACATTCTTTCAACGCTAAACGAAAAGCTCGAAACCAATAATCAAATCAATGAAAAGCTAGAAGAAATGGCACAGGCATTATTTAAACATTGGTTTATCGATTTTGAGTTCCCGAATGAAAATGGGGAACCATACAAATCAAGTGGTGGAGAAATGGTTGATAGTGAGTTGGGGATGATACCAAAAGGTTGGCAAGTTGGTCATCTATCCGACTTAATAGAAATTCGATATGGAAAGGACCATAAGAAGTTAAGGGATGGCGATATACCTGTTTATGGGTCAGGTGGTGTGATGCGTTTTGTAGATACTGCTTTATATACATCCGAATCAGTGTTAGTGCCTAGAAAGGGAACATTAAATAATGTTATGTACACAAGCCATCCTTTTTGGTCTGTTGATACTATGTTTTACACAGAAATGAAGGAACAAGATATTGCCAAGTATATTTATTGTTTTCTCAAAACAAAAGATCTTGCATCTATGAATATCGGATCAGCAGTACCCAGTATGACAACAGCTATATTGAATAAAATGCCAATTGTAATACAACCTTTAAACGTTATTAATAGGTTTAACAGAATTGTGAATCCTTTTTTTGCCCAAATTGACTTAAGTTTAAAAGAAAATGATAAGCTTGGACAGGTTAGGGATAGACTTCTCCCCAAACTAATGTCTGGGGAAATCCGTGTTCCCCTAGATGATGAGGCTTTGGAAGTAAAGAGTTAAGGTAAAGACATTAATTCTAGTTGAGAAAGGGGAGAGATAAATGAGCTTTCTAGAAAATTTTACGGAAGATAGGCTGGAAGAAGCAGCAATTGAAATCCTCCAAGAGCTTGGCTATGAATATCTGTTTGGTCCTAACCTCAGCTATGACGGGGAACATCCTGAACGTAAAGACTATCGTACAGTTATTTTAGAAGATCGTATTAAAGATGCTTTATTTAAGCATAACCGTCATTTGCCACAAGAAGCATTAGACGAAGCGTTTCGCCAAATCATTGCCTTAAACAGTCCAAGTTTAGAGGAAAATAATCGTCACTTTCACAGGTTAATTACGGAAGGTATTGATGTTTCTTTTCACCGAGATGGAAATAATCAAACAAAAAAGGCTCTTATAATTGATTTTGAAGAGCCGGCTAAAAATGAGTTTCTTGTCGTTAATCAATTCACAGTTGTTGAAAGAGAAGAACGCCGTCCTGACCTAGTTATTTTCATTAACGGTATTCCTTTTGTTGTCATCGAACTGAAGTCTGCATCTGATGAAAACGTCAGTATTGATAATGCTTTTTCTCAGATTCAAACTTATAAACGAGACATCCCTTCATTATTCTATTACAATGCGTTTTGCATTCTATCAGATGGGATTAATGCGAAAGCGGGCACAATTACTGCTAATCAAGAACGGTTTATGAATTGGCGTACTGTTAATGGTGAAAATATTGAGCCCCTTGAAGTTCCGCAATATGAAGTGTTGTTGAGAGGTATGTTGTCAAAAGACCGGTTAATTGATATTATTCAAAACTTTATTCTTTTTCAAGAATCGAAAGAAGAAGAAAATGATGAAGAGGGCAATAAAATTGGCGATAAGAAAACCATTGCAAAAATTTTAGCTGCTTATCATCAATATTTTGCTGTGAAAAAAGCAGTAGTTCATACCAAAACAGCTACAAGTGAAAATGGAGACCGTAAAATCGGTGTGATTTGGCATACACAAGGGTCTGGTAAGAGTTTTTCAATGGTGTTTTACACAGCTCAGCTTGTTAATAACCTTAACAATCCAACGATTTTGGTAATAACGGATCGCAATGATTTAGATGATCAATTATATACAACGTTTTCAAAGTCACAAGGTATATTAAGGCAAATACCTAAACAAGCGGATGTTCGTAAGCTTAGCGAACAACAGAAAAAACAACAGGCTAGTGAAAACTCAAAAGAAGTTAATGGGTTGTATGATTTACTAAATGACCGTCAATCTGGTGGTATTATTTTTACAACTATACAAAAATTTAAGCCAGAAGAAGATGAAATGACGGTTTTAACTGATCGGAAAAATGTTATTATAATTGCTGATGAGGCACACCGTAGTCAATATGGTCTTTCAGCAAAAACGAATACTAAAACTGGTGAAGTGAAATATGGATATGCTAAACATTTGCGGGATGCACTTCCAAATGCTTCATTCATCGGTTTCACCGGAACACCGATAGAGTTAGAAGATAAATCGACACCAGCTGTTTTCGGTAATTACATTGATATTTATGATATGACTCGAGCAGTGGAAGATGAAGCAACGGTTAAAATTTATTATGAGAACCGCATTATCCGCTTAGAAGCCAATGAAGAAGAACTAGCTAAGATTGATGAAGAATTTGAAGAAATTACAGAGGACCAGGAAGAATCCTCACGAGAAAAATATAAGTCTAAGTGGTCGCGACTTGAAGCAATTGTAGGATCACCAAATCGGATTAAACAATTAGCTAAAGATATCGTCCATCATTATGAAGAAAAGTCTAAAACGATTGATGGAAAAGCAATGGTTGTTAGTATGAGTCGCCGAATCTGTGTGGCACTATATGATGAAATAATCAATCTTCGTCCAGATTGGCATTCTGATGATGATGATAAAGGTAAAATTAAAGTGGTTATGACAGGAAGTGCTGGAGATGAAGATGCACTACAACCACATATTGGTGGTAAAAAACGTCGCGATTTACTGGCTAAACGAATGAAAGACAATAGTGATGAATTAAAAATCGTTATTGTACGCGATATGTGGCTAACAGGATTTGACGTACCTTCCATGCATACGATGTATATTGATAAGCCAATGCATGGCCATAACTTAATGCAGGCCATTGCCCGAGTTAATCGAGTATTCAAAGATAAATCGGGTGGAGTCGTAGTTGATTATATCGGAATATTGGAAAGCTTAAAGAAGGCTTTAAATCAATATACCGATAGCGATAAGAAAACAACAGGTGTCGATACATCAGCAGCAATTGCATTAATGAAGGAAAAACTTGAAGTTTTACAAGATATGATGTACGAATTTGATTACTCCCCATACATGGGTTCTTCACAAGCTGGACGTATTCGGGCAATTACTGGCGGTATGAACGTAATCTTTGGTAAGAGTGAAAAGGAACAAAAAGAGTTTAGGCAGACTGCAACAGAATTAGCAAAAGCACATTCACTATGCGCGGCATCGGACGAAGGCAAACAAGTAGCATTGGAAGTAAGTTATTTCAAGGCTGTTAAAGCAAGCTTAAACAAGCTTCAACAAAAACAGCCAAAGCGTAAGTCCAAAAAAGAAGTTGAATCTCGCGTAAGTCAATTACTAGAACGCTCTATTATTTCTGAAGAGGCAGTTGATGTTTTTGATGTAATGGGCTTAGAACACCCTGATGTTTCTATATTATCTGAAGAGTTTTTAGAAGAAGTACGTCAGTATGAACATAAAAACTTAGCTGTTGAAATGCTTAAAAAATTATTAGAAGGCAACATCAAAACAATGGAAAAACGTAATCTAGTCAAATCACAGAAATACTCGGAAAAACTAAAAAAATCCCTTAATAAATATAAGAATCAAGCTATTACAAACGCAGAAGTAATGGAAGAATTAATTCAAATGGCTAAGGATATGAGAGAAGCTCATAAAGAGGAAGAAGATCTGGGATTAAATGATGATGAAATTGCATTCTATGATGCCTTAACCTCTGAATCTATCGTCAAAGAACTAATGGAAGATGAAGTATTACGAAAAATTGCCAATGAGTTAACTCAAGCAATTAGGCATAACATGACCATTGATTGGCATGTTCGAAAAAGCGCACGGGCCGGGATGAGACGTATTGTTAAGCGATTATTAAGGAAGTATGATTATCCACCAGACCAGGCTAAAAAGGCTTTAGATATAGTAATGCATCAAGCAGAGCTAATGGCAGAGCATACAGACGTAGATAACTGGGAAGCTGTGCAGGCAGCTGAAGGAAAAGGCGAATACAACATATAATAACCTTCAATGTCAGTCATTTCTATAAAAGTTTGTTAAATGGAACTTTTATGTATTGGCTGGCATTTTATTTTATTAAAGATATTTTCTAAGCAATATGCCTATATAATATTCTAATAGTAATTTTCAAACTAACAAAGTTAGAAGAAGGGTGATTAATTAAATGGCTCCAAAAAAGAAATTAATTATTTCAAATTCTGATACTGTAGAACAGGAAATAGAGCATGAAGGCTCATATATTTTTAATAATAAAAAATTAGAAGAGGAACATGCACCAGAAGGAAAATCTATTAAAGAAAAGGCTGAAGAAAAGATAAGTGAAATATTAAATGCTTTTATGAATAGGCAATATGAAAATACAATTATCTTAACTGGAGCAGGGAGTTCTATATTGCGAGATAATGATATCGAAGAAGAAATCACCGAAGGTATAGATATATCTTCCCATTCTGGTAAAACAGTTGTTGAGCTAAAGAATGAAATAGCGGATCGCTTAAACCAACTATCATCATGGTTCAACTTAGAGGAGTTGGCGGATAGAGTTAAATATTACGCTGGAGAAGAATATTTTAATATTGAAGATTTGTTATCAAAAGTAGAAACCGCAAGAGATTATATCCCAGGAGAAGAAAAAGAGAAATTTGATGATACTATAGAAGAAATTGAGAAAGTAATAAGGAATTTGTGTGATATTAAGTTGTGCACCTTTCACAAGCATGGTGAATTTATAAATAAATTAGTTACCAAAAGAAAGTCACATAGTAGAGTGAAAATATTTACTACAAACTATGACACTTTATTTGAACAAGCATTACAACAGGAAGAGTATATTCTAGTGGATGGCTTTTCATACGAGACACCAAGGAAATTTAACTCTAGGTATTTTGATTATGATTTTATTGTTAGAGGTGAGAATAAAATTATAGATGAACCTGAATTCGTTGATAAAGTAGTCCATTTATTTAAAATACATGGGTCGATTGATTGGCAGAAAAATGACTATGGAGATGTTATAAAAAGCCAAGGAGCAAATGAACAAAATCTACCGTTAATGATTTATCCAAGAAGAGCAAAGTTCGAACAGTCTTATGAAAACCCTTATTTTGATTTGTTTTCAAGATTTCAGTTGGAATTAAGAAAAAATAATACCCTTCTGATTGTTATAGGTTTTAGTTTTGCTGATAAACATATTAAGTCAATTGTAAAAAATGCATTATTAAATAATTTAGGGTTAAATATTTTAATAGTGTCACCTGATTTAGAAAAAGAGGAGTATGGGGATTTTATTGATAGAGCAAAAAAGTACACAAATATTATGTTATATGGGGAAACCTTCAATAAATTCGTAAGCAAATTTCGCAAACAAAATGCTTATAGTGATGAACTATTTTTAAATAATGGTGATGCACATGACTAATAATTCAATATTCCAACAAAAGTTATTCTTGGGCTTTATAAACAAAGTTACAACAAACTTTGTATCCGCACACATACCGTCTTCAAGATATATAAGCAAATTTTATTTTAATGGTGAAGAATTTCATGGTGGTCAAATCAATAGTTTTGTAATTATAGAAGGAGAAAACTTAGGCTTTTTAGGAAGAATTATTTCAACAGAATTACCGGAAAAGGAACGAATTGAAATATCTACTGAAGCATTAAAAGAGAAGGATTTTCATCCTCTAGTAAAAATAGAAATATTATCGTGCTTTGATTACTTTAATATGGATTTCAAAAAATCAATCTCAGAGTTCCCGAATGTCGGAGCAAAAATTTATATTGCTCGAAAACAAATAGTAAATAGATATATTGAACAAATCGAATTCGTTAAACATCAGTTAAAAACAAACAAATTTGCCTCGCTTATTAATAGCTATGAAGCTGAAGTTGATCTTTCTTTACAAAGTATTTTTAGTAGGCATACAGCAGTTGTTGGAACAACCGGTAGTGGAAAAAGTTGGACAACATCTAACTTAATTATAAATATAATAGAGAAGAATCAAAAAGCAATATTAATTGATGCTACAGGTGAATATAAAAGTATTGCAGAGACTTATAATGACAAAACCCAAGAAATTATCTTGGGACAAAACCATCATTTTTCATATAAAAAATTGACATTAGAGGATCTGCTTTTTCTTGTTAAACCCTCAGCCAATTCCCAATTACCTAAACTAAAGGAAGCGATTAAATCGTTAAAATTAATTGAAATAGCCTCTGAAGAAATACAATCTTATGTTCATACATTTCAACAGGGGAATAGAACTGTTATAAAGAAGAATCAACCTAAACAACCATTTACACAAGTATTAAACAATTATATTAATGAGGTATCTCAAGATAATTTAAATTTTGATATTAGAAGTTTAGCAACACAGATTGAAAATGAGTGTTTTTGGGAAAATGCTAGAAATGGTTCAAATACATTTGGTGATACTGAAAATAGCAGTTTAGGTTTCTGTGCAACTTTAATTACAAGGATTAATAATCTAATTAATGAAAGGCAGTTTAACAGGGTTTTTAATTTTACAAGTGAAAATGAAACAGATGATGCGAGTGATTTATTGGAGCAATTTGTTAATGAAAATACTAAATGTTTATTTTATATTGACTTAAGTGACTTACCTTTCGCTTTTAATATAAGGGAGGTAGTCGCGAATTCAATTGGAAGGATGTTACTTTCTTATGCAAGAGAAGATAAATTCACCTCTAAACCAACAGTCTTAATTGTTGATGAAGCTCATCAGTTTTTAAATAAAACTGTAAACAATGATTATGAATCATTTAAAATGGAAGCCTTTGATAATATTTCAAAAGAAGGAAGAAAGTATGGGTTATTTTTATGTATATGTACTCAACTCCCTCGAGATATTCCAATAGGTACATTAAGTCAAATTGGTACTTTCTTGGTACATCGTCTTATAAATCAAAGGGATAAAGAAATTGTGATTAATGCAATGCCATCAGCTAACAGTGATATAATTAGTTATTTACCAGAACTAGGTCAAGGAGAACTAATTGTTTCAAGTTCAGAAATTAAAGTACCTCTAATTCTAAAAGTTAAGAAACCTAGCGTTGAACCTGATTCAAATACCCCAGTCTTTAGAATGGAAGAGGGGGAAAGACAAAATGGAGAACAATGAGTTAATTGAAGTTAAAGGGGATCTTGTAATTCCCTTTGCAGAAGGTGCAGATGAGCATTCTGAACCAATTAAAATACCTAATTCTTTATTGGATGCTGTCGTAAAAGGATTACAAAATAATCCTGCATCACAAAAATTAATTAAGGTAAGTGAAGATCCCAGTGAACTTTTTAAGGTTATTTTACGACCTGATCTGCAAGAAGGCATTGATTCAGGAAAATTGATTTGGGATGGTTGTTCGGTTGATTTACGGAATGCAAACACTAACCGGTACGCAGGGAAAATAACACTACAGAAATCAGAACTACCCACAGAGGTTAATAAAACTGATTCTTCAAAAGCGGTCACGAGTCTTTCAAATGTTACCAAAGCGATATGCTCAATATCTGGTCAAGTACAGTTAGCTGAAATTAGCCAAAAAATAGGTGTACTTGATGAAAAGATAAATTCTATTATTGAGAATAGTTGGCGTGAAAAGATTGCAGCTTTACAATCGGCAACTGAAATGATTAATGATGGATTGTTAGAATTGCCAGATAGCAACGCATTAACGAGGATAAATCTGGCTATACTAGAAGTTGGCAATCTATCGAAC
The DNA here is from genome assembly GCF_005747095.1 of Exobacillus caeni. Lineage (GTDB taxonomy): Bacteria > Bacillota > Bacilli > Bacillales > Guptibacillaceae > Exobacillus > Exobacillus caeni. The sequence continues at coordinate 30,066 of NZ_SWLG01000024.1, forward strand.
TATTTCAGATTATCTATTGAAAATATCATCTCTAAAAGAATAACAATAAGCGTCTGGGCCTCCTTTAAGGAGAGCATGTTTACATGGTTTGGTAAAAATAAAGATGAATATAATGAGGAGTTCGTTAATGAAATAAGAGAGTTACTTGAAGAATACAGTTTTCTTATAGATTGTTATATTCAGGCTGAAACATTATTAGGGAGTTGCTATCAGGTAATAGAAGGATACAAAAAAGCAAAAAAGTATTATGATAGGATTGAAGATCTCATAAATTATTCATCACAAGAGTTATACAAAAAACTTATTTTTCTGTTGGATATTAATGATGAAAGCGTAGATTTTCAGAGAAAAGTAATAGACATATTGCCGTTAATTGATAAAAGGCAAATTCCGATAAAAGCAGCAATAAAGACCGCAAATGACAATGAAATAAATGGTATAAACAAAACCCTTCAAATAAAACAACAATTACTTGATGGTCCATTGATAACTTTTGAGTTGCCTCGTGAGATTTTACTATTACAACATGATGGAGATGAAGCTAATGAATGCTAATTGTCCTAAATGCCAACAACAAACCATTTTTGAATCAATTGATAATAAGAAATATAAGTGCCAAAAATGTAAAACGATTTCGCATAAATGTCATAATGATAGCTGTATTAATATGGTTTCTTTTGGATCATATTGCTCAAAATGTGTTGGACGAGGGTTTAAGAATATTGGAGCTGGTGCTTTAACTGTTGTTGCAGTTGTAGGAGGCATAGCTGTTAAGGTTTTATTAGGCGGTAAAGGAAAAAGTTGATTCTATCAAGACATTAGATTTAACAGCATATATTATCTTGATAACAAGACACCCTACGTTAAGTTTCGTAGAGTGTCTTTCTTATTTTTACTATCTTTAACGTCCACCGTCAAACTCTCACGATTCTTGATGTTGGTTCCTAAAATTCCATTATCTGCAAAATAAGGAAGGAATATAAATGAATTTTGTCGAAATTTTATGTAAAGGGTGGCTCCATCCCACGACTTTTAAACTTATCGGAAGCGAGGATTAGTTTAAGTGATGATTGGAGATTGAAAAGTTAGTTTAAGAAATTACCTAATTTATATTAATAATAAAGCTAAAAAGATGTATGAAAAAGGTTTTAAGTAAAGGTAGGTGTTTTGATTATGACTGAAAAGAACCTAACGAATAAAAAGTTTAGAGAAGAGATTGAAGCTATATATAGCAAAATGACCACTGATTTAGAGTCCATCGCAAAAGAAATTATTGCACTCTTAGATGACGTTTTTTATAGCATTCTACAATCAGAAAATGAGAAATATAATTTGTTACATAATGTCGGTTTAAAGGAAGGTAAATATTATAGTATTAGTTCTAGGATAAAAGAATCCAAAAGTCTAGGTGAAAAACTAGTTAGGAAGAGTGATTTACTTAAAATCAAGAGTGAATGTAACGGAGAAATACTAGTAGAAAAGATATCAGAATTTTTGAAAGGCAGATACACAGATTTAATAGGAATTAAGATCTTAGGAGATTTGCACTTTGATGAAGTAAACATCTTCAAATTAATAGAAGAAAACTCCGCTTTTTTTGAAGATAGATATAGTAAAATCATATTTAAGGAAATAAGTCAGCAACCGCAACCCATGGAAAATGGGTTGGATATTTACAGGATAGATTGTCAATACACAAAGAAAATATCTCCATTTACCGTTTATAATTTTGAACTTCAGATTAAAAGTCAATTAATGTCTGCATGGGCTGATATGGAGCACCAACAATACTATAAAAACTTTATTTTTAATCCTATAAGAAATACTAGTCAACCTATTATGAATGAAGTGGGAAAATTGATTTACCAAACTGAAGAGTTATTAATTAAAATTAGAAATTCAGAGAAAGAATATAGTGAGATTCAAGAAAGATTGGATTTTACAGCAACGTTGGGTGATATTTATAGTGAATTCATTCAAAATAGTTTAACAATTAGCGCTGAGCCAATGCTAACCAATGTTTCCGGTGCTCTATATATGCTAAATGATATAATTGAGCCTGATGAAGAAGCTATTAGAAAGATAATAAAATCAGGTTTCTTATATACTCCCCCTGCAATTGAAGGCGGGGAACATTCTCATTATATTGCGCTAAGAGATACTGATTTCCAAATCCAAATATTAGAAGCAATTTCTTTGCTCTGGTATAAATCAAAAAATAAATTTTGTGGGGAGTTTTCATATGATGATTATATATCCCAGTTTAATGAGCATTTTCTTGATGGATTGATTCGTACTTTTAAATTAGAGGCATTAGCAGATAATTTTAAGTGCTTTTGGTATATGTTATTCAAAGAGATTAACGTGTCAGATGTATATTTAAGTATTTCGAAATATTACGAAATAAGCTCATTTTTTAGACAAGTTCATGATGAATGGGAAAAAAGTTTTGGGGAACTATTAGAACAGACTTCCGAAGATCAAAGTAAAGATGAAGATGGGGATGAAATAGAAAATGAAGAAGATTTCGATGATAATTCGGAACCAAATCTACATGAAGGGCTGTTAGCAATTAACCTTGTATTTGCATTAAAAAAATTATATAAGAAGTATGATACTTATCAACTAGGTCATAAATATCAGATAAGCATAGAAAATATTGATTATCCGATTATAAGAACAAAATTAGAAGAATTGTTCAAAACTCTGATAGCTTCTTTTGATAAGTCTCAACATCCATTATTAAATGATGTTCAGGAAGTTTGTATAAGCCTAATAAAGAGGTGAAATCTTTGAATATAGTTGCTATAGAATATTTTCAGCATAATCTGAGGTTCTTAAGTACAGTAATGTCTGTTAAAACAATACATGAAAATTCTAAAGTTCTTATATATGGTAAGGATCAATATGGTTATCAAAGAGAATTGGATGAAAAACATATAGAAAAAATAAAAAGGAATATAATTAACAATGATAATACATTGTTGCCTACTTCGATTATCCTTAGTATAGATGAAAAAGATGTATGCAAAATTGAAAAACCCTTTGTGGATTTAGATTGTAATTTCATTAACTTGGACTTAGAGGAATCTAATTTGGGGAATGAATTGTTTAGGATAGTAGATGGTCAACATAGGTTAGCTGGCTTACGGGCAGCGTATGATGAAACGAATAATCCTTCTTTTATAAATTTCAAGCTAAATGTAGTTATTCTAGTGATTCCAAATCAACAAAGGAGTATTGAGGTTAATATATTCAATGATATTAATTCTACTCAAAAGAAACTTAAAACAGATTTAATTGAGTTAGTGAGAGCAAAATATATTTTATTAGGAGAAACTCCCATACCGATAAAAGATAGTGGAGTTGTAAACTATATAGGGATGAACGTGGCGAATCTACTAAATGAAGATGAATTTTTTAAAAATGGAGTTTGGAGAAATGCAATTCAGTTAGTGGGAAGTGTAGAAGCAACGGAAGGAATAATTGGAGTATCTGCTTTTAAAAAAGCGATCTCTCCAATTTTAAGATTCTTTTATAATAGAAGCGAGCTAAAAGAATATATCAAAGAAATGGCACAAACAGACGAAAAAATTAATATAGATCGGCTAAATGAGTTTTCTTTTGAATTAGCACAATTAATAGATAAGGTTTGGGAAGAAGTTGAGAAAAAGTGGGGATTATGTTTTAAAGATTCCTCTCAACTTGATAAATATGGATATAGATATTCTGATGGATTTTATTTACAAAAAACAACAGGGGCAAATGCTATAATGCGTATTATTATGATGATCTTAAAAGATAAAGAAAAAGATGGTAGTAGGATTACTATGAATAATACTGCAGCTAGGGATAGGGTAATAAGTGAAGTTCTGAACGATTTTGTTTCCATTCTAAGTTCCAGCGTAGTAAGGGCAGAGGATTGGAAAAATGGGGGACAATTTGCAGGATTGACCTCAGGTTCTGGCTTTAAAATAGCAGTAAACCTGATTTATCCAAAAAGAGAAGAATAATATAGGTTGCTTTATAGTACTAAAAGAAGACCCTCTCCGGAATATTAGGGTTTTATTATTTAAAGTAAATAAATTAGTGAAATTATTCATCCCTAGATTAATATCTATACTTTAATACTGAGCAATTGAATTTCGAAAGTATATGTAACAATTTATTGTTAGAGTACTTCTACTAAATTGAAAGAAGTATGTCTTGATTGGTCACTAATAAAAACTTATTTAAAATAAAATAGGTAAACTCAATTACCAATTGTTATGTGAAAAAATATAAAAATTTTATGCTAACATTTGCTAACGCAATTAAGTAAAAACTGTAACATCTCGTTAAAGATGTTACAGTTAGAAAATCTGAAAACATTGATTTACCGCACTGTTGGGACCCAACATGAAAGATATTACAACTTATCATATTGTGGGCGGCATGATGTAATAACGCCCAAAACCCTTTCAACATAGGGTTTGAGAACAATTTAACTGGATTTTGACTGTTTTTTAAATTCTCAACTAAAATTTACAAGCCTCTCAAGAGTTTATAAACTTTTGAGAGGCTTTTCATTTATTCTTAAATATGAACCGGGCACCAGGATTAATAAAATGTTCTTTAATTTCTCATAAAAGGAAAAAACAAAATCATTCTCTCTTAGACAAATATAATTAGTGTAATAAAACTCCAAAAGTGGTTCTACAAGTTCATTTATGTAAATACTTCTAGTGGTTGATTATCATATATTCTTTTAAAATAAAAGTAACAATTAGCTTTATATGAGGAGAAAAGATATATGAAATGGTTAAATAAGATAATAAAGTATCAACAACAGGAAGATATTTTTAAAGTAGCACACATTCAAGAACCACCTGAATTATGGGTCAATGATAACGTTGAACTTTATTTTGTTGCGGAAACATGGAAATATAAAGGTGACGCTTATCAGGTGAAAATGTCTAGGCGACTTGATCACTTGAAGAAGGAACCTGACCGTGTCCCACGGAGCTCAACTTTAAAAATATCGATTTATTTGGATTTATATTTAGTTTAATTATGCCATTTTTTCCTTGGCTCGATCTATACTATTAGTGCCGACGGTGAAGATTACGTAGAACAAAATAAAAATTTTTAAAAGGAATTTTTTGTCACAAAATAAGTATCCTTTTTTTATCACTTTTATTGTTTATGATGATCAAACAGACGAATATATAAATTTTTTTAATGAGAATAAAATTGCTTTTACGTTAACCCAACTTGAGGAAAAAAGAACATATTTTACTTTTTTTAGAAAACATCAATATAATCCACCTTGCTTCACTGTAAGCATTACAGATGCACATTCATTAGCTCTTGTAATAGATGAAACATTTTGGCTGCCAGCTCAAAATGAGTTTTATTCTATTTCTATTTCTGACAATTTAACGTTTAAATTAAATACGGTTACAGAATGGAAAAGAAAAGAGAACGGTCAATACCTATTTTTAATATAGATGAAGGAACTACTTTTATTACAATTCTTCACGATGGAGCTGGATTTCACTTGTTTTCAAATGAAGAGAAATATTCAAATCTAGATAATTTAATTTCCAACTTACCAAAAGGCACTGTAATTACCCAATTAAATGATACATTGATTAAGAGAGATGATATTGAAGAAGAATAACACTTGTTCAACAATTGGGGGCTTATCTTTAATATAACGCAAACCACATTTAGGTTCTGGTGTAGTTATTAATGGACCTGATAGCGATCTAATTTCTGATTGGGGAAGTAGAGAAGGAAAATCCAACAAAGAGATGATATACATATGCTATAATGGGACAAAAAAGAGGAAGGGATATTATGGGATGTCCTGCAGATTTACGGGAGCGAATTTTAGAACAACTAAAATCGATTTTGAATGAACAACTCGGCAAGGAAAAAGCGCGCGTTTACTTATTTGGTTCCTGGGCCCGACAGGAAGAAAAACATAGTTCGGATATCGACATCGCTATCGAATCCCACTCCCCGATCTCTCCTTTTAGATGGAATAAATTGATCGAGAAAATCGAAGAGTCTACCATTCCTTACAAGGTAGATGTAGTGGATTTACATGATGCTAAAGACTCTCTAGTCCAACAAGTGAAAGAGGAGGGAATTTTATGGAAAGATTACGCCAACGATTAGAAGCAGCAGAAAAAGCGTTGGCTGCCTTTGAAAAGCTGACTAATCTTAAAAACCCTAACGATGTGGAAAGAGATGCAGCGATTCAACGATTTGAATTCTCTTTCGAGGCTAGTTGGAAAGCGGCTAAACAATATTTATATGACATAGAAGGGGTGGATGCCGGCTCTCCGAAGAGCGTCATTCGCAGTTGCAGGGAGGTCCACTTGTTAGAGGATGAAGAGGCCGTTCTAGCTTTGGAGATGGTAAATGATCGTAATTTGACCGTCCATACCTATAATGAAGAAGTGGCCATTAAAATCCACAAAAATTTGACTAAGTATAATAACCTTCTCCATCAATGGGTTGAACGGATGAATGAGAAAGTGGGGAAATAGCTAATAAAGGATAAAGCCCCAGACGTTAGCAATAGCCGAGAGAATAGGCGGCATGATGTAAAACCGCTCTCCATTTCGTTATGAATAGGATAAATAGAAGAGGATTTCCATTAGTTCAGTGAACTTTTGGAAATCCTCTTTTTCTTATTTTGTATAATTTCGCTTTATGAATATCCCCCTTAACATGGAAAAGAAATTCTTTTGCATAAAATCTTGTTTTCCTTTCATTTGAAATCCAATTGTTTGATAAAGAATATAGAATCCATCACAATAAAAAGAGATTGATGATACTTTCATGACGAAAAAAATAATGGTTTAGTTAAACATGATCTATTTAAAAAAGAAAGGAGCTTTGCAATGAATAAAACAAACCGCCAAATCGTATTAGAGAAAAGACCTAAAGGTATGCCTGATGAGGAGACATTTAGATTTAAAGAACAGGACATTAGAGAGCTTAAGGAAGGGGAAGTTTTACTTCGTACGCTTTATGTTTCTGTTGATCCATATATGAGGGGCCGAATGCAAGATGCTGAGTCGTATATTGAACCTTTTCAACTGGATAAAGTGATTGAGGGCGGTTCCATCGGAGAAGTTGTGGAATCCAAGTCGGAAAACCTTCAACAGGGTGATATCGTTATCGGGATGTTTGGCTGGCAAACGTCTTATGTCGCTAAAGAGAAGGAAGTCAGAAAAATCGATCCTTCGTTAGCACCGATTACGACGCATTTAGGTATTTTAGGAATGACTGGGCTAACTGCTTATTTTGGTTTATTGGATATTGGGAAGCCAAAAGAAGGAGAAACTGTGGTTGTCTCTGGAGCTGCAGGAGCTGTCGGCTCTGTTGTCGGGCAAATTGCCAAAATAAAAGGCGCCAGAGTAGTTGGAATTGCGGGATCGGAGGACAAGATCTCATTCTTGAAGGATGAATTGGGCTTTGATGAAGCGGTTAATTACAAAACAGCTACGAACTTGAAGAAAGAAATTGGCCAGGCCTGTCCAAACGGAGTGGATGTTTACTTTGACAACGTTGGTGGAGAGGTGTCGGATGCAGTTCTAGCGAATCTGAACCGATTTGCGCGCGTACCTGTTTGTGGAGCGATTTCTGCTTATAATCTGGAAAGTGTGGATGTCGGGCCTCGTGTACAAACAACGTTGATTAAGAAAAGTGCGCTCATGCAAGGGTTTACGGTAGGTAATTATTCAGATCGTTTCCAGGAAGGTTCAATGCAGCTTGGGAAATGGCTGCAGGAAGATAAGCTCAAATATCAGGAAACCATTCGTGAAGGTTTTGAAAATATCCCGAATGCATTCCTTGATCTCTTTAAAGGCAACAATACCGGAAAGCTCCTTGTAAAAGTGGCTGACCGTCAAGATGAACAATAAGGTTGAAACTTAAACAATAATATCAAAATTCGAGAAGGTCTTTCATCAGTTTACTAAACTGGTGGAGGGCCTTTTTTTGTATTTGCTGTCTTATTCAAGGCTGAAAAGTGGAACATCGTAAAAATTCTGATGCTAGAAGTAAATATGTCCGTTCATCTTGATTTGCTATTACATGAAGGTAGATTGGAAGATATTAAGCTGCTTATAAACGAGTTTAGATTCAAGAACATTAGATGGAAGTTGGTATCATATGGCATATCTAGAGCCGATTCTAAGGGTTGTTGCCCGGGGACAGGTATGGATTTTTGAAGTGAATGCCCTATTAAATAAATTCGTACCCATACCATTCAATTTATAAAGTCATATATTAATATAAACCAATAAGAAGAGAGGTGATTTGTATGGGAGTTGGTCCAACACCGCCTCCTAATGATCTATGTAATTCAGCTACTGTGATTGCTGCTCTTCCATTTACAGATACAATGAATACCTGTACTGCTACAATAGACTATAACAGTCCTTGTTTTGGTGATGACACAGGTGACTATTTTTCAGTATGGTATACCTATACACCTGCGGTGGATATGCAGATTAATGCTAATACAGTAGGTAGTGATTATGATACCGTTCTATCTGTTTTTGCAGGATCATGTGATAATTTACAATTCGTAGGCTGTAATGATGATGGCGGAGGAAATTACACCTCTTCAATCAGTTTTGCTGCGTCTGCAGGAGTAACCTATTATTTTATGATAGGTGGTTATTTTGAGGTTTCATGTGGAGATTTAGTATTTAATGTTTTAGAGTTAATTCCGCCTCCTAATGACTTATGCACTTCAGCTACTCCGATCGCTGCCCTTCCATTTACAGATACAACGAATACCTGTACTGCTTCACTAGATTATAATAGTCCTTGTTTGGATGGTGACACAGGTGACTATTTTTCAGTATGGTATACCTATAAACCTACAACGGATATGCAGATTACTGCTAATACAGTAGGTAGTGATTACGATACCGTTCTTTCCGTTTTTACAGGATCTTGTGATAATTTACAATTCATAGATTGTGATAATGATAGCGGCGGAAATCAAACATCCAGAATCAGTTTTGCTGCGTCTGCAGGAGTAACCTATTATTTTATGATAGGTGGTTATTCTGAGGTTTCATGTGGAGATTTAGTATTTAATGTTTTAGAGTTAATTCCGCCTCCTAATGACTTATGTACCTCAGCTACTCCGATCGCTGCCCTTCCATTTACAGATACAATGAATACCTGTACTGCTACACTAGACTATCACAATCCATGTGGTGAAGGTGACACTGGTGACTATTTTTCAGTATGGTATACCTATACACCTGCGGAGGATATGCAGATTACTGCTGATACAGTAGGTAGTGATTACGATACCTATCTTGCTGTTTTTACAGGATCATGTGATAATTTACAATTCATAGACTGTGATGATGATAGCGGCGGAAATCGAACATCCAAAATCAGTTTTGCTGCTTCAGCAGGAGTAACCTATTATTTTATGATAGGTGGGTATTCTAATGATTCTTGTGGAGATTTAGTATTTAATGTAGTAAGTGCTTGAACATGAAAAACAACGAAAAGGACTTTAAAAAAGCGGCATTTTGGTGAAAACACTGGCAAACGAAACGCGTTCTGTCAGTGTTTTTTATTGAAAATGATTTATGCATAGTATTAGTATTCTTGTTGGAAAGCGTATAAATGACTTGTGTACAGATCAATGCATAGGTTATTGCATAAACCAAATTTATGCAGGGAGCCTTCTAATGTATAAAAATCACTTTAATACAAACATGAGACATTCGGTTGTTGTCGCTTTTGCAAAGGGAGATGTAAATGGCGACAATGTTCCTGACAATATATACGTGACTGGGTTCAAAGCGTCAGAAGTTTCAATTGTTCAAAATATGGCGCTTGTGATCCAGGATGGTGCGACAGGAAATTTTCTTCGTATTCCTCTGAAAGAAAGTACTGGATATAATCCCAATCTGTTTTTAGGGGACTTAACAGGAGATGGAGTAGACGACATTTTAATCAGCATACCAACAGGCGGCAGTGGCGGAACAACCTATAACTATATTTATTCCTTTGTTAACAACACACCACGTTTGCTATTCGACTCTGATGTATATAACCAGCAATATCAATATGAGGTAACTTATAAAGATAACTACAAGGTCGAAGTAGTAAGCAAAATAAATAACACAAGATACCTTATCGATCTATCACTGCGAGGGCCAGAATATTTAAATGAAATATACGATACAAACGGAAAACTGAAGATGCCTATCAACGGCTGGGTAGATCCTATAAGTGGTTTATATCCGATCGATTTGGACTCAAATAAAGTGTATGAGCTACTAGCATTTCAACAGATCGCAGGAAGATACCATGCAGATTCGTTAGGCTATATTCAAAATAGGTTAAAATGGAGCGGCTATTCGTTTATTCTTGACTATCAGGACCTGGCTATTTTTGGTTCTCTGGGATAAAATCCTATAAATAATTTAGAAAAGCGTCAGGAGTAATTTCCATGACGTTTTTTTATTAGGAATATTCTTGAAACCTTTTCATCCGTTCGTCGTCTAAAGGATGACTTTTTCAAGAGGAGGTGCTTACATTTTGAAAGAATTTAATGCGTCTGAAAAACAAGGGGCCTTATCAAGGGAAGAAACGCTGGTTCAGCTGATGGATTCTTATGGCGACCTGGTAAAAAAGCTAGCTTATACATACGTAAAAGACATCGATCTGGCTGAGGATATCGCTCAGGATGTATTTATAAAATGCTACGACCATCTTCATTTATTTAAAGAAAAATCCTCCTACAAAACGTGGATTTATCGAATTACCGTTAATCGCTCAAAGGATGTTCTAAAAAGCAATGCCTATAAACGGATATTGCCGTTCAAAAAAGTTGCATCGCATTCAAAAGAAAAAACAACGGAGTTAACGGTGATAGATAACAGTAATCGAAACGTAGTTACCAATTCATTAATGACATTACCTTCTAAATATAGAGAAATACTTTTCCTTTTTTACTATGAAGAATTGAAGCTGAGGGAGATAAGCGAAGTAACCAGTCTTAAAGAAGCGACTGTAAAAACAAGATTGAGCCGTGGAAAGCAATTATTAAAAAAAGAGCTGGAAAGGAGAAGGTTTGAGCTATGAGTAATAAAGATGAGTTAAAACTGAAAGGACATCTTGATCGTGAAACTTACAGCCAAATAAATTTTTCACAAAAAGAAAAAGAACGTGTTCTTGTTAATGTCACCTCTGCTAAAAAAAGACGAAAAAGTAAAATGCCACTGGTCAAAAAGCTGGCTTTAAATGCTGCTGCGGCTATCGTTTTAGTAGGGATGGGGACGTTTGTTTATCAGGAGGTTCAAAAAAATCAGGAAGCTGTTGTAGATCAACCTGAAAATAGTGACGAGGAGGCACTTGCCCGGGATGAAGCCGAAGATGGCCCGAAGCCGGATATAGATAAAGATGTACCTGATACAACGGCCGATGGAAGTTCTGGCCCAACAGATGATAAGGCCTGGGAGGACCGCACGATAACAGAAAAATTTTCTACACCAAATGATCCAAAAAATGCAAATGAATTCATTGCACAAAATAATGAAATTTACCAGCAGCCGCTTCCGGAACAATACGCAGATGATCCGATGCATTATTATGGAATAGGCGCGAGTTCCCTTTACTATTGGTTAGAAACAACTTATAAGGTGGAAGGAACTGCGATCGAAAAAGACTTCAGGAATTTAAAAAATCTTGCTGCCATCGTGGTACTTGAAGAAAAAGAGAGGTATGCCCATTTAGGGTTAGTCAACGAAAATCCATACGATTATAAAGACCAATGGAAAGAACCGAGTGACAGGATGGAGCAAGCACACGAGTATCTCAAGGATTTATTAAACGAAATAAATGTCGCCATTAATGAAGACGGCAAAGGGGAGACGAAGGGATATTCCTATATGCTGGATGGAGAAAAAGTTAAGGAGCTGCAGGAATTCATAGGGACAGATGAAGAGATAAAAGCAATGGAAATTATAGAGGATTGAGGGACAGTGAACCTGTCTCTCTGTTTTATTTTTCATGTTCTTTTCAGATTTCTCTTCTATAATGGGAATGATAAATACAAAGGAGTGGATAACATGCTTGCTACACCATTACACCCACTGTTGGTTCATTTTCCAATTGCTTTATTATTCATCGGTACGATCACGGAGATCATTGCGCTTTTCAAAAAAGAATTCTTTAATAAGGCGAGTTTATATTTGATAGGGATAGGCTGGATTACAGGTGTGTTTGCTTATCTGTCAGGAGAAGGGGCGGAAGAATATGCAGAAAGATATCTACATAGTGATGTCCACTCGTTGGTTGAAGTCCATGAGACATTCGCTCTTATAACCCTGGTCGCTTTCGGCGGTTACCTTGTCCTTAAATTGTGGAGCTTATGGAAGGGCTCCCCGAAACCTTTTTCTTATCTGATTATATTAGTCGCTCTTGCTGGGGTAGTTACATTATCAGTTACCGGCCATTATGGAGGTAAAATGGTATACCCTGATTATCAAAATTCTAATGGTGAGGTTATAAAAGATACAAATTAAACCGGAAGATAAGCTTGCATAGATCTTTTTGACTATATATTAATTGAAAAAACTTGGAAAATCCTATCTCTGATATACAGGGATAGGCCTTTTTTTGTTAAAATAGGATAGAGTATTCTGAAATTTTTCCTATTGAAATAAAGAGATTCGTTAAAAGTTGTCGAATTACTTAGCTTACAGGTTATAAAAGAAGCTACTAGGATAAAGATGGGGGATTATAGAATGAAATCAACTTACGAGTTTGACACGTACCAGCCGACTGTGCAAAAAGTCATAGATAATATTGAAAAAGTAATCGTAGGTAAGAGGGAAGTAACCGAATTAAGCATTGTTGCCCTTTTATGCAGCGGACACGTATTGCTTGAAGACGTACCCGGTGTAGGTAAGACGATGATGGTCAGAGCCATCGCTAAGTCTGTTGGGGCGAAGTTCAACCGTATCCAATTTACTCCTGACCTGCTGCCATCCGATTTAACAGGGGTCAGTATCTATAACCAGCGTGAAATGCAATTTGAATTCCGTAAAGGCCCATTGCTTGGAAACCTCGTTTTAGCGGATGAAATTAACCGTACATCTCCAAAGACACAGTCTGCGTTGCTTGAGGGAATGGAAGAGGGCAGCGTAACCGTTGACGGCGAAACGCATATCCTTCCGAAGCCATTCTTTGTTATGGCTACCCAGAACCCGATTGAATATGAAGGAACGTATCCGCTTCCAGAGGCGCAGCTGGATAGATTCCTTTTGAAAATGAAGATGGGTTATCCAACTCCGGAACAGGAACTGGAAGTATTGAACAGGACCGAGCACGAGCATCCGATCGATCAACTTGACACGGTGCTTGATATCGATGATTTATTAGACATGCAATCGAAGGTAAAAGAAGTTTATGTAGAAGAGTCTGTTAAGCGCTACATCGTTGATATCGTGAACCGTACAAGGAGTAACCGTTCTGTCTATCTCGGAGCAAGTCCGCGTGGTTCACTCGCATTGATGAAGACTGCCCAGGCATATGCGTTTATGCATAACAGGGACTACGTGATTCCGGATGATGTGAAGTACCTTGCTCCATTTGTTTTATCGCATCGGATCATCTTAAAATCAGAAGCGACATTCGAGGGAATTCAGGCTGAACAGATTATAGGTGAGATCATTCAGCGGGTCCGTGTGCCGCTTAGAAGAGAAGAGAGGGTTAAATGAGAAAATTTCGTTTCGGCCAAAACCGAATCCTAAAGTTTATTTTCCTGCTTATCCTTGTTTTAAGCACATTTGCTTATGCAATGTTCCAGGGAGGATTCGTCAGCTGGTTTTTGTTTTACAGTTTTATCCCTCTTGTCGTCTATACGTTTTTCTTATTGTTTTACCCGATGTCCAATCTCGAGGTCGAGCGGGAAGTGAAAGTCGGAGAGCTGACAGAAGGACAGGAGCTAGAAGTTACGATTCGAATCACAAGAGAAAACATGTTCCCGCTGTTTTACCTTATTGTGCAGGATGAATTGCCGAGGCGATTAAGAAGCCTTGCGACCGGAAGCGGCGACCACTACCAAAAAGGAGCGCTCGCGCTATTGCTTCCTATGTTTAAAAAACATCTTTCTTTTACTTATAAAATTAAGGCTATGCCTCGAGGCGAGTATTATCTTGATGCTATCTCCTGCAAAACGGGAGATATGTTTGGATTTGTGCAGAAAGAGCGCACCATTAACAGCGAGCATGCCGTTTATGTTTTGCCTTCCTATCAGGAATTGAACTGGGTTCCATATAAGCGTAACCTATCAGGGTCGAAGCAATCCTCCAGACAGGCAAACTTTGATGTCACGACTGCCGTCAGTGTGAGAGAGTATGTGCCGGGGGATAAGTTGTCCTGGATTGACTGGAAAGCGACGGCCAAATCCAACAAGTTATTAACCAAGGAGTTTGAGCGCCAGATCAGCCAGGATTTCATGGTGTTCCTTGACCGAACGAAGGTTCACTACCAGGAGGAAGATTCGCCTCTGTTTGAAAGAGCAGTTCGTTTAACCGCTTCGATTGCAAATGCTGCATTGAACCAGAACTCGATGCTCGGGCTTGTGTCGGCAGGAAAGGATTATTCCGTCCTATCGGTTAATGGAGGGAAAGCGCAGAAAAGAAGGATTTTTCATCATCTGGCTAAAATATGGGCGGATGGGCAAACGCCTTTTTCTACAATCATTAAAAGGGAGGCCCATCATTTTCCAGCGGGAACAGGGATGATCGTCATCAGCCCGTCTCTTGAGAAATCTTTGACTGCAGTGTTGCAGGAGCTTGTATCCAGGAAAGTCCAGGTCGAATTTTTCTACATTAGCGATAACACGTTCCGCTCTCTTGATGACCAAAACGCATTGATGCGGCTTAGAAAATACGGCGTCCATGTCTTTGAGATAGCGGGCAATGACTTCAACGAGGCCTTAAAGGCAGGTGGCAATCGTGCAACAAGTTAATCGAAATATGGATTGGGCCAACTCTCTATTGTTATACGCCCTTGGGTTCCTATTGTTCTGGGAGTGGCTCAGGCCGTTAACCGTGATTACAGATACAAACCAGACGGAAATATTCATTTTATTCACAGCATTTCTGTTTTTGCTGTCTTATTTTCAGATGCCTGTCTGGATTTCCATTCCTTTAAAAGCAGTCGCATTGCTGTATTCGATCCATGCCCTGTTTTTCCCGGGCTCCTTTTTTGACAGGGAATGGCTCGATTATTTGATTTCCGATTTTATACGCAATACCGGTTTTGTGTTTGATGCGAATTGGAACAGCTTATCCAGCGTATACAGGACGCTTTTGTTCTTTATTTTGTTATGGTTGATCAGTTATTTGATGCAATACTGGCTCATCCAGACGAGAAGAATCTTTTTGTTCCTTCTTGTGACGATCGTGTATATAACGGTGATCGATACGTTCACAGCCTACAGTGCGGAAACGGCAATCATTCGTATCGTCGTCATTGGATTCGTTTTGTTGGGATTATTGCAGATTCTAAGAATACAGGAACAGGAAGGAGTCATTTTTGATAATGCGCGCTTTCCGATCCACTGGCTAGTGCCGCTCGTTCTTGTCATTGGCTTTTCTTCCATGATCGGTTATGTCGCACCAAAAGCAGACCCACAGTGGCCGGACCCTGTTCCGTTTATTAAAAAGACCGCGAACGTATACGAGGAAGACAGCGGAAGGAAAGGGAACTTCGTCAGCAAGATCGGCTATGGTGAAGATGATAGCCGCCTCGGCGGTCCTTTCATTATGGATGAGACGCCGGTTTTTCAGGCCGATATCGATGACATCCATTACTGGCGTGTTGAAACAAAAGATATTTACACAGGAAAAGGCTGGGAAACATCCGATAATACTTCTATTTACATGGAAGGCGGTACCCAGCGTCTGTACGATGGAAGTGTAGAAACCGAAGAAAAACAGGCTAAAGTTATGCCGACTGGTGAAGAAAAGTATCCATTTATCATTCACCCGGGCCAGACTAATGAAGTGATACCAGATCGGGAAAACGTGGAGCTTAACGAAAATAAAGTAACAGGCAAAATAACAACGAAAAGCCTTGGAGAGGAAATCGTCTTAGACGAATACACGCTGAAATACGATTCGCCTACTTTTTCGGAAAAAGAACTGCGCGAAAGCGGACAGGAGTATCCTGACACTGTTTCAGGCCAATATTTGCAACTGCCTGATTCGCTTCCCGGAAGAATCAAGGACCTTGCAGAAGAGATAACCAGTGAAGAGACGAATGCGTATGATAAAGCCAGAGCTATCGAAAACTATTTTATCGGAAACGGTTATGTGTATGAAACGAAGGATGTCGCTGTACCGGCGAAAGATGAAGACTATGTCGATCAATTTCTTTTTGAGACAAAGATGGGCTACTGTGATAACTATTCCACTTCCATGACGGTTATGCTCAGAAGCATCGGTATTCCGGCTCGCTGGGTTAAAGGGTTTACCGAAGGCGAATTCGTAGAACCTGCGGGAGAGTTCAGAAGATATGAAATCAAGAACTCCAATGCCCACTCCTGGCCAGAAGCATACTTCCCTGGCGTTGGCTGGGTACCGTTTGAACCGACAAGGAGCTTTACGAACAGGGCTGATTTCGTTCGGGACTATAACATGGAAAATAATACAGATACAGAAATGCCGACTCCGGAAAAGCCAGAAGAAAAGCCAGAAGAAGATCTGCAGGCGAACTCTGAAAACGACAGCTCAAGCGGATTCTCTTTTTCCTTCACCTGGACGAAATGGCATACATTGGCACTGGTGGCACTGTTGGTCGTCCTTGTATATATCTTGTTTAAAAACTACAAAAAATTATTGAAGAGATTTGTGCTTTTCCGGTTTAATCGAAGAAAAGACAGTGATGCATTCAGCGATGCTTATCTTCGATTGCTGTGGCTGCTTGATAAGCACGGCATCAAGAAAGGGCAGGACCAGACCTTGAGGGAATACGCAGTAGAGGTCGACAGGGCCCTTGGAACCAGTGATATGAAAACTTTAACGAAGAATTATGAACGAACTTACTACCGAAATGAACCATCTTCTTCCTCTTGGAATGATTTGCGTAAATTATGGGAAAATTTAATAAGTAAGTTACAATCTTGACCGGTATAACGCGGGTTGATAGAATGTATCCATAGTTTAAGCGAATTAGAATGTTCCTTCATATATCCTTGAGAATACGGCTCAAGAGTCTCTACCGGATCACCGTAAATGATCTGACTATGAAGGCAGAAGATAGTTTGTTCGAAAACTAGAATTCTGCCTTTATACAGGTGGATTCTAGTTTTTTTTAATAGTGAAGTTCTTTTCGCATAAAAGCACAGCTTCCGAAAATAATAGAGGCAGGAGTTCCTGTTTAGGATAGGAGAGATTAAGATGGAAAACATGTTGCAAGAGCAAGAATTAGTAATCGTGTTGGACTTTGGCGGCCAGTATAACCAGTTGATCGCACGAAGAATTCGTGACCTGGGTGTATACAGTGAACTGCACCCAAACACTATCACAGCAGAAGAGATCAAAGAAATGAATCCAAAGGGGATCATTTTCTCTGGGGGGCCTAACAGCGTATACGGCGAAGGTGCGCCGCGTTGTGATGAGCGAATCTTTGATTTAGGTATTCCGATTCTTGGAATTTGCTATGGCATGCAGTTGATGACTGTCCATTTTGGCGGGCAAGTGGAACGGGCTCGCCATCGTGAATATGGAAAAGCCCTGTTAACTGTTACACACCAGTCTCCTTTATACGCTGGACTTCCTGACGAACAAAGTGTTTGGATGAGCCATGGTGATCTTGTCGTTGCTCCTCCTGAAGGATTTGAAGTTGCTGCCAATAACCCATCATGCCCTGTAGCGGCGATGAGCGACCCATCCAGAAACCTTTACGGCGTTCAATTCCATCCGGAAGTGCGCCATACCGAGCATGGAATCGAACTGTTGAAAAATTTTGTCTTTAACGTATGTGAATGTAACGGCAACTGGTCCATGGAAAACTTTGTAGAAGAACAGATCAAGACAATCCGTGAAAACGTCGGGAACAAAAAGGTGTTATGTGCGTTGAGCGGAGGCGTTGATTCCTCTGTCGTTGCTGTACTAATCCATAAAGCGATCGGCGACCAGCTGACATGTATTTTCGTAGATCACGGGCTGCTTCGAAAAAATGAAGCGGACAGTGTCATGAAAACATTCGGCGAAGGCTTTGATATGAACGTGATCAAGATCGATGCGAAAGACCGTTTCCTAAATAAGCTAAAAGGCGTAAAAGACCCTGAGAAGAAAAGGAAGATTATCGGGAACGAGTTTATCTATGTGTTTGAAGAAGAATCAGAAAAGCTGGAGGACATGTCTTTCCTTGCTCAGGGAACGCTTTACACAGATATCGTGGAAAGCGGAACTGCAACTGCCCAAACGATCAAATCGCACCATAACGTTGGCGGCTTGCCTGAAGAAATGAAACTGGATTTAATTGAACCGCTTAACATGCTATTTAAAGATGAAGTGCGAAAAGTAGGAACAGAACTCGGAATTCCAGATGAAATTGTCTGGAGACAACCGTTCCCGGGACCTGGTCTTGGAATCCGTGTTATCGGTGAAATAACAGAAGAAAAATTAGAAGTTGTTCGGGAATCTGACGCGATCCTGCGTGACGAGATTAAAAAAGCAGGCCTCGACCGCGAGATCTGGCAATATTTCACGGCGCTTCCTGACTTCCGAAGTGTTGGCGTCATGGGGGATGCGCGTACCTATGACTATACAGTGGGAATCCGTGCGGTAACTTCCATTGACGGCATGACATCCGATTGGGCACGTATTCCGTTTGATATACTTGAGAAAATCTCTACTCGTATTGTTAACGAAGTAGATCATGTTAACAGGGTCGTGTATGATATTACTTCAAAACCGCCTGCAACAATCGAGTGGGAGTAAAACACGAACGAATAAATTATTTTATATATAAATGTTCGGATTTATTATTGACCTTTATGATCCTTGCTGATACAATGTTCCATGTGAGAAAAATTATATCGAAATCCGTCGTATAATATCGGGAATAAGGCTCGAGAGTTTCTACCAGGCTACCGTAAATGGCTTGACTACGAGGGGACAGGACAATAAACGGCAAGGAAGCGTTAAGCTCATCTTGTTATTTGTTTTCCTATTTCCTAATTAAACGTAGTAGCTTCGGGTAGATTAAGCCTGAAGCTACTTTTTTATTTTAGAGCTGAAAACCAGGTGTACGGGTAAAGGGGGAAAATAGAATGGAACGTTATTTTCGTTTTCAGGAGAATGACACAAACATTCGAAAAGAATTTATAGCCGGGTTAACAACCTTTCTATCAATGGCATATATCTTATTTGTCAATCCTGCTATCTTAAGTGATGCTGGTATGGACCAGGGGGCTGTTTTTACAGCGACCGCGGTGGCTGCAGCAGCCGGAACATTAATAATGGGTGTGCTGGCTAACTATCCGATCGCGCTTGCACCGGGAATGGGATTAAACGCATTCTTTACGTATTCGGTAGTGACAGTAATGGGAGTACCGTGGGAAACGGCACTCGCGGGGGTAATGGTATCTGGACTTGTTTTTATTCTTATTACACTTTTAAAAGTAAGGGAAACAATCATCAATGCTATACCACAGGAATTAAAATATGCAGCTGCATGTGGAATCGGGCTTTTCATTGCATTTATCGGTTTGAAAAATGCCGGAATAGTCGTACAAAGTGACGCTACCCTTGTTATGCTGGGTGATCTCCTTTCCGGTCCAACTTTACTTGCTGTCTTTGGACTAGTGGTTACAGTTATCTTAATGGTTCGAAATGTTAGAGGCGGAATTTTCTACGGAATGGTCATCACCTCAGTCGTCGGAATGATCTTTGGTTTGATCGGCCTGCCTGATGGGATCGTCGGATCTGTACCTAGCCTTGAACCTACATTTGGAGCAGCGTTTGGGCATCTTGATGAAATTTTCACCGTTCAAATGCTAGTAGTTGTTCTTACGTTCTTGTTTGTCGACTTTTTTGATACAGCCGGAACACTTATGGCTGTTGCAACGCAGGCTGGACTAATGAAAGACAATAAACTTCCAAGAGCCGGAAGAGCTTTGCTCGCGGATTCATCTGCTACCGTTATCGGAGCAGCACTTGGAACATCAACAACCACTGCTTACATTGAATCATCATCAGGAGTTGCCGCTGGCGGAAGAACTGGATTTACTTCAGTTGTTACAGCTGGATTCTTCCTTCTAGCATTGTTGTTTTCTCCGCTTTTATCTGTAGTTACTGCTTCAGTAACTGCACCTGTATTGATTATTGTAGGAGTCCTAATGGTTTCTGTACTCGGGAACATCGATTGGAAGCGATTTGAAATCGCGGTTCCTGCGTTCCTTACAATCATCGCAATGCCATTAACATACAGCATCGCAACCGGTATTGCGCTTGGCTTCGTGATGTATCCGATCACAATGCTAGTAAAAGGGCGCGGAAAAGAAATACATCCTATTATGTATGCATTGTTCTTTATCTTTATAGCTTACTTTGCTTTTCTTGCATAAAAACAGTTTCTTATCGGGGCAGCTTTTGGCTGCCCTTTTTTTATTTCGATTTTCCCTCTCTAGAATCAAGCAGATATGCTTATAAAAAGATAATGGTCGAAGATGTTTGCTTATATCCTGTATTTCCTCAAAAAAAGGTATTGACGATAGAGTTACGGTCTAGTAAGATAGTTGATGTTGCTTCACAACAAAGAAGTGGCGCACAAAAACATTTTAAAAAGTTGTTGACATCGTTTTTGATGCTGTGTTATATTAATAAAGTCGCTGTTGACGACAATGTTTTGAATAAATTGATCTTTGAAAACTGAACAAAACGCCAAGCGAATTAAGCTTTAAAGCTAGATTGAACTTATCTTTTATCGGAGAGTTTGATCCTGGCTCAGGACGAACGCTGGCGGCGTGCCTAATACATGCAAGTCGAGCGAAGAGATGGGAGCTTGCTCCCTGATCTT
>NZ_SWLG01000025.1 GCF_005747095.1 Exobacillus caeni
GAAAAATCCGAACTGATTTAAATTCTGATTAAAGAATTTTGAATCAAAGTTCGGATTTTCCTTTGGCTAAAATACTTTTGTCCCAGCCTCTTTTTGCTTTTATAAAGGCAGGAAAGCTCCATATGCAAGCAGAACTCTTTAAAAGGAAAAAGGGCAAGGATGCTTTTCCGGAATTGATAACAAGACTATACTTAATGTAAGTGAATGAAACAGCGAAAGAGAAATGGGGATATAAAATGGATGTAGGTATAGTGGGCGGCGGAGCGATCGGTTTATTATTTGCCTCTTACTTAAAACGGGCAGGACATATGGTGACAATCTATACAAAAAGAGCAGAACAGGCCATGAAGCTAACGGGAGAAGGGCTTGTTTTTCACAGGGGCGGAAGCGTCGAGAAGTATCATGTAGAAGCTTTTCCGATAGAACAAATCAGGGAACATGAACTGTTAATAATTGCTGTAAAGCAATATCAATTAGAAGACCTTTCGCCTTATCTTAAAAGTGTGAAAAAACCGGAATCAACCCTTTTGTATCTCCAAAACGGAATGGGGCATGTAAAGGGGTTCAAAGAGAACGGTTGGCATGCGATTGTAGCCGGTGTAGTAGAACATGGTGCAAAAAGGATGTCAGATCATGAAATAGTGCAAACAGGGTTCGGGAAAACGAAAATAAGTCTTGTTACTGGTCAAAGCGACCTTCATCGTTGGACAGCAACTTTACATAACAAAGGATTTCCTATTGAGATCAAGGATAACTGGCATGAGATGCTTTCAAGAAAATTAGTAGTAAACTGTGCGATAAATCCATTAACAGCAATTTTTAAAGTTCCGAACGGAGAACTGCTCTACAATGACCACTTTCAAAATCTGATGAAAAAAATCGTAAAAGAAGCAACATTTCTCTTACATCTGGATGAAAGAGAAATGTGGGATGAAGTGGTGGCTGTTTGTAAATATACAGAACAAAACCGTTCATCGATGCTGACAGATATTGAGAATAATAGAAAAACCGAAATCGAAGCGATAAATGGTTTCCTTGTTGAAAAAGGAAATGAAAACAATATTCCGGTGCCATATAACGATTTTGTCTACAAGAGCGTTAGTGGAATGGAACAAGTTGGAAAGGCCTAAAACGGATGAAAGGCTTTGAGTAAGGGGGGAAAAGTGATGGAAGGTTTCTTTGCTTCGGTGATTGCTACTATCGTAACAATGCCGCTTGCAGCATGGCTGGTAGTCTATATGATCAGTTACCAGTTAACACGGCGTAAAAAGGCTTCGTTTCGTTTAGCGGTCGACTTGTCTACACTTCTGTTCATAGCAGCAGTTCATTTTATGATCTATGAAATCTGGGGGCGGTCGGTCCTCTGGTTAATTGTTCTGTTTATCCTGGGAGCAGGGGCCATTTTTACGATTGTTCACTACAAGTACCGGGAAGAAATCCATTTTACGAAAATAATAAAGGGAGCGTGGCGCTTTAATTTTATAGTGTTCATGCTGGGATACTTTATGCTTCTAATCATCGGGCTCGCGCAAAGAATCCTTGAAGTATAGGTTTAGAAAGCAGATTTTTTTGGGAGGGAAGGATAAGTTTGCTATACTTACAGAGGTACATAGAAGCACCTTATAATAAATTTATTTACGCTTAAAAGCGGTCTCTTCAGAAAGGAAGAAATATAATGGATAAATTGGAAATTTCCCTTCCGTCTTCCAATACGTTTACACAAACATATATTGAAAATCCAGATAAGTTATCCACTTTTTTCGATTATACATATCAACAAAGTGAGTTTCAGGAAAGAGTGAAGGAACTGAGAGAGCGAGAATTCCCAAGAGCAAAACTTGCCGAGCATTTGTTAGCATATAATCGAAAATTAAATGCTGGAAATCAAACCCTTGAAAATATAAATAAGTTAAAGAAGCCTGAAAGTGTTGTTGTTGTAGGAGGGCAGCAGGCCGGCCTGTTAACTGGACCGCTGTATACGATCCACAAGTGTATCTCGATAATCGTACTGGCAAAACAGCAGGAAAAAGAATTGGGTGTTCCGGTAGTGCCTGTTTTTTGGATTGCAGGAGAAGACCATGATTTTCAGGAAATAAACCATGTCTATGGTTATCGGGAAGGGACAGAGAAAAAAATAACGCTGGCCCAAAAACAAATGTTTAAAAATCCTGTTACTGAAATGGAAATGGATACTGGTGCGGTCGTGGAGTGGCTCGATGAAGTTTTCAGGCATTTCGGAGAAACGGCATACACGAACGGGCTTCTGGCAGATCTTTATAAGGAAGCAGAAACTGCCCGTACATTTGTTGATTTTTTTGCGTTGACCCTCCTCCGATTATTTAAGGACCAGGGATTAGTGGTCATGGACTCAGGTGACAGTGATCTCCGATCGATCGAAGCCGCATTTTTTGAACAGCTTATAAAAAGCAACGAAGAGCTCAACAGTGCGGTTGTTACTCAGAGTGAAAAACTGCAGGAAGAAGGATACTCTGTCTCGGTAGATGTTGATGATCGGCAGGCTAATCTTTTTTACCATCTTAACGGAGAACGAATTTTGCTTGAGCGAAATGGAGAAGGAGCATTCAAAGGTAAGCAAAATGAATGCATCCTATCACAAGAAGAGCTAATAAAAGCAGCAAACGATCGACCGGAACTTCTAAGTAATAATGTAGTGACAAGACCTTTGATGCAGGAATACCTGTTGCCGACCCTTGCTTTTATTGCCGGGCCCGGAGAAATTGCATATTGGGGTCTGTTGAAAAAAGCTTTTCATTTGTTCGGTTTCCGGATGCCTCCTGTTGTCCCACGATTGAACCTGACTATGATAGACCGTTTGACCGAGAAATGGATGGATGAAAGAGGCTATGATGTGGAGAGTTGTTTGAAAAACGGGCTATCAGAAGCCAGAAAGCGCTTTTTAGATCGGCAGAACAACTGGGACATTAATGGGAAAGCTGCTGATGTGAAAAGGGAGATACAGCTCAGCCATAAAAGATTAAGCGAACTTGCGACTGATATTGATGGAAATTTAGAGAAGGTGACGGAAAAAAACCTGGACTTGATTTTTAAGCAAATCGAGTATTTAAAAAGAAAGATGGAAAAAACCATCGAGGAAAAACATAGGCCTGAGCTTGAAAAATACGATCATGCCCACAACCTGTTGAATCCAGGGGGTTCCCTTCAAGAGAGAAAGTGGAATGTTTTCTACTTTATGAACCTTTATGGCCCGGATTTAATAAACCGGCTGACGGAGCTTGACTATCGGTTTAACGGTAACCATGATGTCGTATTTCTTTAAAAAAATATTAAATTCCATGAAAAAAATCCTGCTGAACAGCAGGATTTTTTTTTTGTTAAACGAATTCCTAAATTAAGTGGTGAAAAGTGGGGAGATGTGGTAACTTTAAGTTAGGAAGTGGGGAAGGAGGGGAAATGCCATGTTCATGGGGGAGTATCAGCACAACATTGATGAAAAAGGAAGAATGATTATCCCCGCTAAATTTAGAGATGAACTTGGTGAATCCTTTGTCCTCACCCGGGGACTGGACCAGTGTGTGTTCGGTTATCCGATGGAAGAATGGAAACAGTTAGAAGAAAAGATGAAAGCTCTCCCTTTTACTAAAAAAGACGCAAGGGCATTTACCCGCTTTTTCTTTTCAGGTGCAACAGAGTCCCAACTGGACAAGCAGGGCAGAGTCAATATCGTTCCCACATTAAGGAAGTATGCTGAACTTGATAAGGAATGTGTCGTGATCGGTGTATCGAACCGTATTGAAATCTGGAGCAAGTCGATCTGGGAAGAATATTTTGCACAATCAGAAGAATCTTTTGCAGACATCGCAGAAAGCATTATGGATTTTGACTTATAAAACCATACTAATAGAGCACGTAATATGAATAAAAGGACAAGGAGTAACTATGTTTGAACATGTAACAGTACTAAGAGAAGAAGCAGTTGAAGGCTTGAACATCAACCCTGACGGCGTCTATGTAGACTGTACTCTGGGAGGTGGTGGGCACAGCTCGCTAATATTGCAAAAACTTCAAAACGGGCATTTGTACGCGTTTGACCAGGATGATTGGGCCATCGAGAACGCAAAAGAAGCATTTAAACAATTTGAAGGCAAGGTTACGGTCATTAAATCTAATTTCAGATATTTAAAAGAAGAGCTGCAAAAGCGGGATGTTAACAGTGTAGACGGAATTTTGTTCGATCTCGGAGTATCTTCTCCCCAATTGGACGAAGCAGAGAGAGGATTCAGCTACCAGCATGATGCACCGCTGGATATGAGGATGGATCAGAAGGGTGAATTAAGCGCTTTTGAAGTCGTAAACAGTTGGGACTATAACCAGTTGGTGTCCATTTTCTTTAAATACGGTGAAGAGAAGTTTTCTAAACAAATCGCGCGGAAAATTGAGTCTTATCGAGAGAAGAAAGCTATTGAAACAACTTTTGAGCTTGTCGATATTATTAAAGAAGCGATTCCTGCTCCAGCCAGGAGAGCGGGCGGCCATCCTGCCAAAAGAACTTTTCAGGCAATCCGGATCGCTGTAAACGATGAACTTGGAGCGTTTGAAGAAGCACTGAAGGAAGGAATGGATTTGTTAAATCCAGGGGGGCGAATCAGTGTGATCACGTTCCACTCATTAGAAGACCGAATATGCAAAACGGTAATGAAGGAAGCATCAAAAGGACCTGACTTACCGCCAGGACTTCCAATAATACCGGATGAATACCAGCCAAAGATGAAGCTGATAACCAGAAAGCCGATATTGCCTGGAGAAAGAGAACAGGAAGAAAATAGAAGAGCACGTTCTGCAAAGCTTCGAATCGCAGAACGAAATAAATAAAACGTGCATATAACTTTAAACTTTTTGTGAGGGGGAAACAGGTTGAGTAATTTAGCGTATAAAATTCAGCAAAAACAAGTGCAGGAAAAAAAGCAAAAGGTACAACAACAACCGCAAACAGTCGTCGTTCCGCGTTCTAGGGTCACAAGAGGAGAAAAATTATTGTGGGTCGTATTAACTTGTTGTTTCTTAATGGCCTCGATTATGGTAGT
This sequence comes from Exobacillus caeni, assembly GCF_005747095.1. Taxonomy (GTDB): domain Bacteria; phylum Bacillota; class Bacilli; order Bacillales; family Guptibacillaceae; genus Exobacillus; species Exobacillus caeni. Next base: position 5,064 of record NZ_SWLG01000025.1, read on the forward strand.
TTCTAATTATGCTTCCATCTATAATACCAACACGGAAATACAAAAAATCGAAGCGAAGCAAAACCAATTCGCCAAAACGAACGAAGAACTTAGTTTCACAGTAAAGGAACTTAGCTCTCCGGATCGGATCATGCAGGTAGCTAAGGATAAGCTTGGCATGACTTTCAGCGATAAGAACGTACAGGTTGTTCGTAATTAAAGAAAGACAGTTTAGAGAGTGTGAATTTAATGAAAACAACAAAACATCCACATACCAATAGAGGAGCAGTGATCTTATCTTTACTATTTGTCCTGCTCTTTTTTATTTTTATCGCAAGGTTTTTTGTGATTGAGTCATCCCAGACTGTAAAAGGGGAAGAGGGGAAACCTGTTGACCTAAAGAACCTTGCAGAAGAAAAATGGACGAGAAACAGAACCATCGAAGCTGATAGGGGATCGATAGTTGATCGAACAGGCAAAAAGGTTCTGGCAGAAGATATTCCGGCCTATACAGTGATAGCAATACTGGACAAGAAATATCCTGATCATGTAAAGGACGTAGCGAAAACTGCCCAAAAGTTAGCGCCGATCCTGGATATGTCGGAAACCGACTTGAAGAGGATCTTAAGTTCAGAAGGCAGGTTTCAGGTAGAATTCGGTAACGTCGGGAGAAACCTCTCCCTTTCAGAAAAGGAAAAAATCGAAGAACTGGACTTGCCTGGAATCAATTTTATTGAAAGTAAAAAAAGGTATTACCCGAATGGGTTGTTTGCCTCCCACATAATCGGATTTACAAACGAAGATAAAGAAACAGGTAAGCAAAAAGGTGTTATGGGTCTGGAAAAGGATCTTAATAAGTATTTAACGGAACAGAATGGAACGGTCACTTACCAGGGGGATCGGAGAGGTTTTGAACTTCCGGATCCAGATAAAGTCATCGACCCGCCCAAAAAAGGATATGATGTTCAGCTAACGATTGACCAGAATATTCAACTTTATCTCGAGCAGGCGATGTCAGAAGCGAATAAGAAATACAGCCCTGAACGTATGATCGGAATTGTCGCAGATCCAAAAACAGGAAGAATACTTGCCATGAGTAACCGCCCTTCGTTTGATCCTAATAAGCGAAATGTGGAAAATTTTACAAACTATGCGATTTCATCTTCCTACGAACCGGGTTCTACAATGAAAATATTCACCCTTGCTGCAGCAATAGAGGAAGGGGTTTACAACGGGAATGAAAAATATCAATCCGGTACCTATAAATACCAGGATGGAGTAAGGCCGATTAAAGACCATAACGGTGGAGCAGGATGGGGGAAAATCACGTTTGACGAAGGAGTGCAAAAATCCTCTAACGTAGCTTTTTCCATTCTGGCAAAAGAAAAGCTTGGTTTTGACCGTTTCAAACAGTACCTTCACAAGTTTGGATTGGATGAAAAGACAGGGATCGACCTGCCGGGAGAAGCTAACAGCCGGATTAGATTTCAATGGGAATCAGAAAAAATCACCACTGCATTCGGTCAGGGAACAGCAATTACACCGATACAACAGATACAGGCAGCTACAGCGATCGCAAACGGCGGTAAAATGATGCGCCCCTATGTGGTTGAAAAAATCGTGAACCCTAATTCAAAAAAAATCGAGCAGAATCATGAACCAAAACAGGCAGGAACACCGATCTCTAAAGAGACAGCAGCACATACATTGGATATTCTTGAAACAGTCGTAACAGAAGGAACTGGTACGCCCTACCAAATACCGGGCTACGATATTGCAGGGAAAACAGGTACGGCACAAATATCCGATAGCGGCGGCTACATGAGCGGTTGGGGGAAAAACATTTTTTCTTTCCTTGGTTTTGCACCTAAAGATAACCCCAAGCTGATCGTTTATGTTGCGGTCGACCGCCCGAATGTTGAATTTCCTGAAGCCGGGAGCGCCCCGGTGTCCCAGGTTTTTAAAAGTGTTATGAAAAACAGTTTGCAATATCTTAATATTGAGCCCCAGGAGGAGAAAACTCCTGAAAATAAGGAAAAGAAAGAGGTCGGCGTTGAGCTTAAAGATTTTACTGGTGAAGATAGTAAACAAGCTGAAAAAACGTTAAAGGATAAAGGTTTTGAAGTTGTTGTATTGGGGAATGGCTCTACGGTAAAAGGACAGGCCCCTTATGCTGGATCCTCAGTCCTTTCGGGTGAAAGGATAGTTCTAAAGACAGATGGAGAGGCAAAAATGCCAGATCTTACATCCTGGTCGCTTGCAGATGTGTTAAAAGTGGTTGATGTCATGGACCTCAAGCCGAATGTGATGGGGGAAGGTTTTGTAACCAAACAGGGCATAGACCCTGGAGCAACAGTAAAAGAGGAAGACTATTTAGTCGTCCAATTGAATCCTCCGAATAACAGTGAGAGTGAACAGGGCGGGGGACAGGATGAAGAAAATGAAGAGTCTGGAAGCGAAGGGGCAGATGATGAAATAACTGTAACCGATTAGCGGTGTTCTATTGTCTTTCGTACAAGCATATAGTGAAACGAGCATTGAATAGGGAGGGTATGTCCCGTGCGCGTTTCTAACGTAACAGTACGAAGACGGCTTGTTTTAACACTTGTTATCGGATTGCTTATTTTTGCAGTTATTGTTGTCAGGTTAGGCTATGTACAGCTTTATATGGGTGACTGGCTAAGTGGGAAAGCAAAAGATTCCTGGAGCAGAAATATTCCGTTTGAGGCAAAAAGAGGAGATATTCTGGACCGAAACGGTGTCGCGCTTGCAACAACAATAAGTGCTCCTTCAGTTCTGGTTGTACCAAGACAAATAAAAAACCCTGCTGAAGATGCAGAAAAGCTTGCCGCTGTATTGAATATGTCTAAAGAAAATGTTTATCGTATGATTACTTCAAAAGAATCAAGTGTCTGGATCAAGCCGGAAGGAAAAAAGATGACGAACGAAAAGGCAAATGAGGTTCGCAAACTGGAAATCGCCGGGGTCTACATAGCAGAAGACAACAAACGGCACTATCCATTCGGCAGTTATTTATCCCATGTCCTCGGTTTTAGCGGGATTGACAATCAGGGTTTAACCGGTCTTGAGCTTTACTACGATAAACAGCTCAGCGGTGAAAAAGGACAGGTTGAATATTACGCAGATGCCAAAGGAAAGCGAATGCCGTCCCTTGCAGATGATTACACACCCCCTGAGGATGGACTTGACCTGAAGCTGACGATCGATTCCAAAGTCCAAACGATAATAGAACGGGAGCTCGATATCGCAGAAGCAACGTATAATCCTGATGGAGCAGTAGCGGTTGCGATGGATCCAAACACAGGTGAAGTGCTCGGAATGGCAAGCAGGCCGGATTTTAATCCCGAAAATTTTAAAGATGTAGCCCCTGATGTTTGGAACCAGAACAAGCCGGTTTGGAGCACTTACGAACCGGGTTCGACATTTAAAATTATAACCCTTGCCGCAGCGATCGAGGAAAATAAGGTAAACCTTGAAACCGACCATTTTCATGATCCAGGATACATCGAGGTTGCGGGTCATAAATTGCGCTGCTGGAAAAAAGGCGGGCACGGCAGCCAGTCGTTTCTGGAAGGAGTTCAAAACTCCTGCAACCCGGGATTTGTTATGCTGGGGGAACGACTTGGAAAAGAGAAGCTGTTCTCTTATATCAAAGATTTTGGTTTTGGGAAGAAAACAGGCATCGACCTGAACGGTGAAGCTACAGGAATTTTATTCGATCTTAAAAAGGTCGGTCCTCTAGAACTGGCTACAACCGCTTTTGGCCAGGGGGTTTCTGTCACCCCGATCCAACAGGTAACAGCAGTATCGGCAGCAATAAACGGGGGGTACCTTTACGAACCATATATTGCAAAAGAATGGGTGGATCCGGAGACAAAGCAAATTGTGAGTAAGAACACTCCAAAGCTAAAAAAACAAGTCATATCGAAGGAAACATCTGAGAAGGTTCGATACGCCCTGGAAAGTGTGGTTGCACAGGGAACCGGAAAGAACGCATTTGTTGATGGCTACCGTGTCGGCGGTAAGACAGGTACGGCGCAGAAAGCCAAAAACGGCGCTTACCTGAAAAACAACCATATCGTTTCCTTTATCGGTTTTGCTCCGGCTGATGACCCGCAGATCGTCGTTTATGTAGCGATAGACAATCCGAAAGGAACGCTTCAATTCGGGGGGATAGTAGCTGCACCTATCGTTGGTAACATTATTCATGACAGTCTCCAATCGATGGGCGTTGAGAGGCGTAAAGATCAAATTGAAAAAGAAAAGACCTGGTTGGATGAAGAAGTGATTCAAGTTCCTGATCTTGTAGGCCGTTCTAAAAAAGAAATAAGAGAATCTCTTTACAACCTTAAGATCGATGCTGCGGGTGAGGGAGATTACGTGGTGGAACAACAGCCCGAACCTGGAATTAAAGTGAAGGCTGGGTCGACGATCAGGCTTTATTTAGGTGACAAATAAGTACAGTAAGCTTAAAATATACTTGTGTGCTAACTTGCAGCCAGGGCGGAAGCTCTTGGCTTCTTTTACTGAAAGGCACATTTGTTTGGAACAATGTGCTAAAGCAAGCGTGAATTAGAATGATTTGTAATAAAGCGAGAAATAAGTTGAGAGAGGATTAAAGACATGAAATTAACTGAAGTACTTGATGGACTTCTACTCTACAAAAAAGTCGGGCAAGGAAATCCTGACATCATCCACGTGGAGATGGATTCACGAAAAGTGGTAGAGGGAAGCCTGTTTGTTTGCATGGAAGGGTACACTGTCGATGGACATGATTTTGCCCCGCAGGCGGTCGGAAAGGGAGCTGCAGCGGTCATATCAGAAAGAGATATGGATTTGCCTGTTCCTGTCATCATAGTCAAGGACACGCACCGTGCATTAGCGGAAATCGCAGGGGTTTTTTATGACAATCCGACGAAAGCTTTCCGTTTAATAGGTGTGACCGGGACGAACGGTAAAACAACGGTTACACATCTGATTGAAAAAGTATTTAAAGATCAACTGCTGCTGACCGGGTTGATCGGAACAATCAATATGAAAATTGGTGATGAAGTGTTTGAAACGAAGAACACGACACCAGAATCCTTGCTGCTCCAGCAACAGTTTGCAAAAATGCGTGATGCGAAAGTGGATACTGCTGTAATGGAAGTTTCTTCTCACGCATTATCACTCGGGCGGACAAGAGGCTGTGATTTTGATGTGGCGGTATTTACAAATTTAACACAGGACCATCTAGATTATCATCAGACGATGGACGACTACCGGCATGCAAAAGAGCTTCTTTTTTCCCAATTAGGTAATACATATGATAGAAACAGAAGAAAAGTGGCCGTTTTAAATATAGATGATCCTGCTTCCAAACATTATGAAAAAGCAACTGCGGCACACGTTCTTACCTATGGTATCGAGGGAGATGCGGACCTTAAAGCTGAAAATATTACATTTACGGCAGATGGGACAAGGTTCGATCTTGTTACACCAGATAAAAAAGTTCCGGTGAACCTCCAGCTTGTTGGTAAGTTTAGTGTCTATAATGCACTTGCGGCAGTAGGAGCTTGCATGGTTTCCGGGATTGCCCTTGATGATATTTTAGCAAGCCTGAAGAAGGTAGAAGGGGTCCCGGGAAGATTTGAGCTTGTAAACGAAGGACAGGACTTCCCTGTCATTGTCGATTATGCTCATACACCAGACAGTCTTGAAAACGTCTTGAAAACGATAAAGGAATTTGCAGATGGGGAGATTTATTCGATTACAGGCTGTGGAGGAGACCGGGACAGAACAAAACGTCCTTTGATGGCTAACATCGCGACAAAGTACTCCGATTATGCGATCTTCACTTCTGACAATCCGCGAAGCGAAGATCCTTCACAAATTTTAGAAGATATGGAAGCGGGGGCCAAAGGACCGTACACCAAGATCGAAGAACGCCGTGAAGCGATTCGATATGCGGTAAATCAGGCGCAAAGCGGTGATGTCATCTTAATTGCCGGAAAAGGACATGAAACCTATCAAATCATTGGAAGCAACGTGTACGATTTTGATGACCGCCAGGTGGCGCGTGAGGCGATTAGGGAGAGATTAAAGTGAAAATAAAAGCCGATCTAATAAAAAGAGTAAGTTTGAAGATAACAGGAAAGCCTGCTGAAAAGAAACTTGCATTTGCAGCTGTCGTTACTGATTCGAGAAAAGAGATGGACCAAAGCCTGTTTATTCCTATCATTGGAGAACGGTTTGACGGCCATCAATTCATTGAACAGGCAGTTGAAAATGGAGCCGCGGGTTCTTTGTGGCAAAAGGACAAACCGATCCCAGCAAGTGTGAAGTACAAAATTCCTTTTTTCCTTGTAGAAGATACAACGGAGGCACTACAGGATCTTTCAGTAGAATATTTAAAAGAAGTTTCTCCTAAGGTGATAGGCGTAACTGGAAGCAACGGTAAAACAACTGTCAAAGACATGTTAGAAGCTGTTCTTTCGAATACTTTTGAAACATTCAAGACCCAGGGGAACTTCAATAACCACTGGGGGATGCCGTTGACGATTTTGAGCATGCCGAAAACAACCGAAGTATTGATCTTAGAAATGGGAATGAGCGGACTCGGTGAAATCTCGTTTTTATCTAAACTCGCAACGCCAGACCTTGCGATCATCACAAATATCGGAGAGTCACATCTTGAGCAGCTAAAAACAAGGGAGAATATCGCGAAAGCCAAAATGGAGATTATCGATGGTTTAAAAGAAAACGGAACGGTTATCGTTGACGGCGATGAACCGTTGCTTATGCCTTTATTGGAGAGTGGCGCTTTAGGCTGCGGTTACAGTAACACCTGTGACTACCGAATTACCGATGTAAAGTCAGGAAACGAGGGAAGCTCCTTTGTTATTGAACCTGCTAACGAAGAGTATGCGCTGCCTCTTCTTGGCAAACATAATGTTAAAAACAGCGTCTACAGCATCGTTGCGGCCAAAAGGCTTGGGGTTACTAATGCAAATATCAAACAGGGATTGTCGTCCCTGAAGTTAACGAATATGAGATTGGAAAGGTTTGAGGGAATTAACGGTTCTCTACTGATCAATGACGCTTATAACGCAAGCCCCACCTCTATGAAGGCGGCACTAGAGACACTTTCAAGTCTGGAGGGCTATAGCAAAAAAATTGCTGTATTAGGAGATATGTATGAACTTGGAGAAAATGAAGTCATCTTACACAGGAATATAGCAGATGCGGTTTCCCCTTCGATAACAAAGGTTATCACCGTAGGAGAAAAAGGAAAATGGATTGCGGATGGATTGAATGAAAAAAGCAAGCAGGATGTCCCTGTGCTGTCCTTTATCGATAAAAACAAAGCGGCAGAAGCGTTAAAATCCGAGCTTGGCAACGATACAGCCGTTCTGTTTAAAGCTTCCAGAGGATTGGAGCTCGAAACGATCATCAAGCAAGTAACAAACTAATGAAAAGGAGGCAGGACATTGCTTGAACGCGTATTAATCTTCACACTTTTAACATCATTTATAATAGCTGTACTCGTATCACCTATATTTATTCCTTTTTTACGACGGCTAAAGTTTGGCCAGAGTATACGGGAAGAAGGCCCGAAGTCCCATCAGAAAAAATCCGGTACACCAACGATGGGCGGCATTATTATTTTACTTTCATTATTGCTGGGTACGTTGATCATTGCGCTTAAGTTCGCAAATTTAACCCCAAATATATACCTGCTGTTTTTAGTAACGATAGGCTATGGTTTAATAGGATTCCTGGATGATTTTATTAAAGTGGTAATGAAACGAAACCTTGGATTGACTTCTAAGCAAAAGCTTCTTGGCCAGATAGTGATTGCTGTAATCTTCTTTTACAGCCTTCAAAAGCTTGGATTTGACACTTCCCTATCCATCCCGGGCACATCGCTCGATTTTGAACTTGGTTGGGGCTATATTATTCTAATTTTTATCATGCTGGTTGGTACTTCCAATGCTGTAAACCTTACAGATGGACTTGACGGACTCGTAGCCGGAACAGCCGCGATTGCTTTTGGTGCTTTTGCTGTACTGGCGTGGAACACATATCAGTTCGATGTAGCGATTTTTTCAGTCAGTGTAGTTGGGGCAGTTCTTGGTTTTCTTGTATTTAACGCACATCCTGCAAAAGTATTTATGGGTGACACCGGGTCTCTTGCACTAGGCGGGGCGCTCGCTGCAATTGCGATTTTAACGAAAATGGAAATCATTTTGATTATAATAGGCGGAGTATTCGTTATAGAAACCCTTTCTGTCATTATTCAAGTAATCTCGTTTAAGACAACAGGGAAACGGGTATTTAAAATGAGCCCTCTTCATCACCATTATGAACTATCAGGTTGGACAGAATGGCGAGTAGTCGTAACATTCTGGACCGTCGGCCTGCTGTTTGCAGCGCTGGGAATTTACTTAGAGGTGTGGATGTAACATGAGGAATAAAGAAACATTTGCTAATAAACAGGTGTTGGTCTTAGGTATCGCCAGAAGCGGATTTGCAGCTTCCCATTTGCTACGGGATATGGGGGCGCATGTCACGGTCAATGATCAAACACCGCTTGAAGAGAACGAAAGGGCAAAACAGCTTGTTAAGGAAGGGTTCAAGGTTGTTTGTGGAGACCACCCGCTGGATTTAGTTCATGAAAAGTTAGATATGGTTGTGAAGAATCCCGGTATTCCATATTCAAACCCGATCATTCAAAAGGCGATTGAACGTTCGATTCCTGTCGTAACAGAAGTAGAGATAGCAGGAATGATTTCTGAAGCAAGGTTTGTTGCTATTACCGGATCGAACGGTAAAACGACGACGACCACTCTTATAGGTGAGATGCTTAAAACAACAGATAAGCACCCGATAGTTGCCGGAAACATCGGAACTGCAGTGACTGAAGTGGCAGCGGAAGCTACTTCTTCGAATACACTCGTCACAGAGCTATCAAGCTTTCAATTACAGGGGACAAGAACGTTTAAACCTTTTATCTCTGTGTTGCTGAATATATATGATGCGCACCTTGATTACCACGGCACGAAAGAAAACTATGCAAACGCAAAGGCTAAGATCTTTCGCAATCAAACAAAAGAAGACTTTGCCGTAGTGAACGCAGATGACAAGCTCGTGATGAAACTTGCTGAAAAAACAGAGGCTACAATTGTGCCTTTTTCTACGGTTAATGTAGTGGAAGAGGGAGCGTACATTGAAAACGATATAGTTAAATTTCGGGGGGAACCGATAATCCACACGAGTGAAATTGTATTGCCAGGCAGCCACCACAGGGAAAATATCCTTGCTGCTGTATCGGTTTGTAAGTTGCTTGAGGTACATAACGAACACATAACAAGTGTTCTAAAGACGTTTACCGGTGTTAAGCACCGATTGCAGTTTGTTTCAGAAGTAAACGGGCGCAATTTTTATAATGATTCAAAAGCGACCAATTCACTTGCTACCCAGAAGGCGGTTGCTTCTTTTGAAGCGCCGGTGATCCTTCTTGCTGGAGGGCTGGACAGGGGAAACGACTTTGATGATTTAATCCCGGTGATGCAAGGAAGGGTTAAAGCGGTTGTAGCTTTCGGACAAACTGCTCAAAAAATAAAAAACACAGCTGAAAAAGCCGGCATTAATTCTATCGAACTTGTCGATAATGTGGAAGAAGCCGTCCCGGCAGCCTATCGATTATCAGAATCTGGAGATGTTGTATTGCTATCGCCCGCTTGTGCAAGCTGGGATCAATATAAAACATTTGAACAAAGAGGGGACATCTTTATCGATAGTGTGCATAAACTTTAATAGAGGTTGTTCATGCTCGTTCACGTTTCAATCCTCAGGTGATTCGCCTGAACGCGAATTTTAATGGGACGTGTAAATTCGAGATAATCGAGGTGTTTCCACATTGCCAAAATCAAAGTCTACTCCTGACCTGGTTTTAATAGCCGCAACGTTAGGACTGTTAGCAGTGGGTTTAATTATGGTTTACAGTGCAAGTGCTGTATGGGCCACCTACAAATTCGATGATGCTTTCTTTTTTGCAAAGCGTCAGATGCTTTTTGCAGGACTTGGTGTCGCAGCGATGTTCGTGGTGATGAACATCGAATACTGGACATGGCGTACCTGGTCAAAGGTAATATTATTGATCTGTTTTTTGCTGTTGATCATTGTGTTGATCCCTGGAGTTGGGCTGGTTCGCGGAGGGGCAAGAAGCTGGCTTGGAATAGGCGCTTTTTCCATTCAGCCTTCTGAGTTTATGAAAATGGCTATGATCGCGTTTCTCGCAAAATTTTTATCGGAAAACCAGAAAAAGATCACATCGTTTAAGCAGGGGCTCTTTCCCTCGCTGGCAATCGTGTTTTTGGCATTCGGAATGATCATGCTTCAACCGGACCTGGGAACCGGCGCCGTGATGGTCGGAACCTGTGTGGTTATGATTTATGTTGCTGGAGCTCGACTTTCTCACTTTGTCGGACTTGGCCTGTTGGGGGTGGCAGGATTCGCTGGACTGATTCTCTCCGCTCCCTACCGGATTAAAAGGATCACATCTTTCCTTGATCCGTGGAGCGACCCGTTAGGAAGCGGGTTCCAGATAATCCAATCATTGTATGCGATCGGTCCCGGTGGATTGATGGGACTTGGTTTGGGGCAAAGCAGGCAAAAGTTTTATTACTTGCCTGAACCACAGACAGATTTTATTTTTGCAATCATCTCTGAAGAACTTGGCTTCATAGGTGGGACTTTTGTAATCCTGTTATTTGCCTTGCTTCTATGGAGGGGAATCCGAATTGCGCTTGCAGCCCCGGACCTTTTTGGAAGTTTGCTTGCGATCGGTATCATCGGAATGCTTGCAATACAAGTCATCATCAATATAGGCGTTGTTACTGGACTGATGCCGGTAACAGGTATCACGCTTCCTTTATTGAGTTACGGCGGCTCATCGCTCACTCTGATGCTGGTTTCTATCGGCGTCTTGTTGAATATCAGCCGTTATGCACGGTATTAAATCATATAGCAAGACCAACCCTGTAAAGAGCCTTTAAAACGGCTTATCGCAGGGTTTATTTATTCTCTGATAGTATGACCGGGATGCTTTTGACCGAATTAAGATTAGTATCATAAAATAATAGGAAAGAGAACGTGCCAGAGTCGTAAGGAGGAAACGATGGATAAACTGAGTTTACTTCAAGACAAGATGGAACAGGAAGGTCTTGGAAGAATCAGAAGGAACGAACCTATGGCCAAACATACGACGATAAGAATCGGCGGTCCAGCAGAACTGCTTATTGAACCTAAAGATACCGGATCGCTAAAAAAGGTAATAGAGCTGGTGAATGAGTCGGGGATTAAATGGCGAGCGATAGGAAGGGGATCTAATCTTTTAGTAAAAGATACAGGAATCGATGGAATTGTCATTAAGCTGAGTAAAGGAATGGACCATATGGTGCTGAATGGCAATGAACTTCGGGTAGGAGGTGGCTATTCTTTAATCAAGCTAGTCACCTTGATAAGCAAGAAAGGACTGTCAGGTTTTGAATTTGCGGGAGGTATCCCGGGGTCAGTTGGAGGCGCAGTTTTTATGAATGCAGGAGCACACGGCTCTGACATCGCAACTATCTTGAAAAAGGCACTGATTCTATTTGAAGACGGTACTTTAAAATGGCTTACAAATAAAGAGATGGTTTTTTCTTACCGAACATCGATTTTGCAAAAAAAGCCCGGTATAGTAGTTGAAGCTGTTTTCCAACTAAAAGAAGGCGATAGGGATAAAATTGTAGGAGAGATGCAAAAGTACAAAGAGTATCGTTCAGAAACACAGCCTTGGACAGAACCATGCTGTGGCAGCGTGTTCCGCAACCCGTTGCCTGAACATGCTGGCCATTTAATCGAAAGATCCGGTTTGAAAGGTTATCGAGTCGGAGGAGCAAAGATCTCTGAAAAGCATGCTAATTTTATAGTGAATGTTGAAAATGCAAGTGCTAAAGATGTGATCACCATTATCGACTTTGTCAAAGAAACGATCAAGAATAAATATGGAGTTGACATGCATACAGAAGTCGAGATCGTAGAAAGCTGAAAAGGATAGCGTGCATTGGGGATATTGTGCCAGCTCAAACTCTTATTATTTTTCTATTGTTTTGCGTCGTTTGGACATCATGTTGCCAACCAGTTTAAAAATCACTTTTTATCAAAACTGACTGGATTTTTCTTCTAGAAATTATGCTATAATGAAGATGGAGAAGCTATAGAAAAAAGAAGTATCAAATTATCTGATAGCTTAATGGAATAACGGCATGAAACAATGCCGTTTTCGTATTTACTCTGACCTTGTATGTAGTGAACCCTCACACATCAATAATCATAAGTGCTGTAAAACCGCTTGTTATAGAAAGTGCAGGCATGCGGCATAGTTTTAATACGACGGGGGCAAAAGTAATGAATGATCGCAAGGTTGTAACAATAGAAGATCGAATTCCCAAATTAAAAGAACAGAGAAAACAGCGAACGAATAGAAGGTTGATTTTCTATTTATCCATTTTTTTTGTGTTGATACTTTTGGTCATCTATTTTCAATCTTCACTCAGCAATGTCAAAACGATTACCGTTGAAGGAAATAATTTTGTCTCTGACAAACAGATCATAAAGTGGAGTTCGATATCATCAGAAGATAGTTATTGGAATGTAAATGAAAGCCAGGCGGCTGATAGAATAGAAGAATCAAAGAAAATAGCGTCAGCAGCTGTAAATAAAAAATGGCCCAATAGGGTAGCGATAAAAGTGGAAGAGTTTGATCGGGTTGCTTATTTAAAAAAAGGGACCAAATTTTTCCCTATCATCCAGAACGGAGATATTTTAGATGCACTTTCCTCATCGGAGGTGCCTGTAAACGCCCCGCTCCTTGTAGATTGGGACGAAAGCGTCCAGTTACAGGAAATGGCCGCGGAGCTGCGAAAGGTGCCCCAGGGAATCATCAACAGAATATCCGAAATCCATTTTACACCGGATAAAGACCATCCATTGAAATTAACGTTATACATGACTGATGGATATGAAGTCGATTCTTCGATACGGAACTTTTCAAAAAAGATAAGTGTTTATCCAGCTATCGTAGAAAAACTTGATAAAAACAAAAAAGGAGTTATCCATTTAAACGAAAGTTCCTATTTTACTGAATACGGAACAAGGGGAGAGGAACAGAAAGAAGATGAAGAAGGATAGGCACGTCATCCTTTCTTTCATTTTGCTTATCACAGGTTTCATGATCGCCTTTTCTTATCAATTCACACTCGAATCGATGCCGGAACAAAAATCAGAGACAAAATGGGAGAAGGAAAATTTACTTAGAGACAAATTGATCAATGAGCAAAAAGAAAACAGAAAGCTGCAAAAGCAATTGCAAAAAGTACAAGAAAAAGTAAGTACGGTTGAAAAAGAGCTTTCTAAAGATGAGCAAATCACATATAACCTTGTGGAAGATCTGGACAGGCTGCGGATGGTTGTCGGCGATGTTCCTGTAGAAGGGCCGGGAGTAAAGGTAACGCTTTCTGATGCTTCTTATGTCCCGGAAGACGATAATCCAAATAATTACATTGTCCACGAGCAGGATATCCGGAGAGTTATGTTTGAATTGCTCATTACCGGAGCGGAAGCTATTTCAATCAATGGACAAAGAGTTTTCCATGATTCATATATTTTGTGCATCGGGCCGGTGGTTGAGGTGGATGGGAACCAGCATTTTGCGCCTTTTGAAATATCTGCGATCGGTGATCCGGAGATGCTGGATTCTGCATTGAACCTTGCCGGGAATACGAAAGACCAGCTTATAACTGCCGGAATAGATGTGAAAATCGAAAAACAGGATAAAATTGTTATGAAGCCTTATTTGAGCCGGGAAGGGTGATGAAAAGTGATTACAAGAAGAAAACTTGTTTTTACAATGGTCGCTTTCCTTGTCGGTTTTATGATAGCGATACAGTTTCAAACAACCAGGAAACCAGCTGCACGGGACACGAGGGATATTTGGGAGCTCAGAGAAGATATCGAGAAAGAGAAAATAACCCAGCAGGAATTGCTTTATGAGATTCAAAGCTACGAATCCCTGTTGAACGAATATGTCAGCAAACAGGACAAAGAGCGGATGAAAACAATGCAGCTCGAGCTTAAATCTTTAAAGAAAGAAGCAGGATTAACCAAAGTGAGCGGTCAAGGAATCGTGATGACAATCGAACCATTATTTAGTGAAGCTCTGCTTGGAGAACCGATAGGATACGTTACTGATGATTTACTCATGAGACTTTTGAATGAGATCAATCTTTACGATGCAGAGGCGATAAGCATAGCAGACCAGCGTATCGTAACCAACACTGCTGTCAGAGAAGTAAACGGCAAGACGTATATTAATAACCGGCCGTTGCCTCCCCTTCCGGTCGAAATTAATATTATATCTGATGATCCTGAAAAAATGCATGCAAAGATGGCTGCTTCACAGGCGATGGATGATTTCGCTAAAGAAAACCTTGGCCTTACATTGGATCCGGAAATAAAAGATAAACTTACTTTACCAGCTTACGAGCAGCATATTCCGGTAAAGTTTATGAAGAAAGCGGGAGAGGATTCATAGTATGTGGTTACCTTTAGTCGGATTGCTTATTGGAATTCTTTTGGGGCTTTTAACCGAATTACGGGTTCCGGAAGAGTATACGAATTATCTCTCGATCGCGGTTCTTGCTGCACTTGATACATTGTTTGGGGGACTCCGCGCCCATTTGCAGGATACTTTCGAACAGGCTGTATTTGTTTCAGGTTTTTTCTTTAACATTCTTCTTGCGGCAGGGTTGGCTTTTCTAGGCGTACATCTTGGTGTAGACTTGTATTTAGCAGCTATTTTTGCGTTTGGAGTTAGACTTTTTAACAACATTGCGGTAATCAGAAGATTAATGCTGCAAAAATGGATGACAAAAAAGAAAAGTAAAGAAAATCTTTGAAAAAAAGAGGGAAATGCTTTTGAATGTGGAATAGAGTCCTTATGTCGAAAAATCAGACTTTTTAAAAATTTGCACCTTCCATAGGAATCGGATGAGGGTTAAAACCTATTTGCAATCTTTATTAAGGGACTTAATATAAAAAACTTTTGGACAACGCAATTTTTTGCTTTCTTTTTTACTTTTCAAATAGTTTAATAGAGTGTAGGAAGTAAATGTAAAACGTTGTCTGCATTTAGGAAGTATTTTCGAAATAAACAAAAATGAATGAATTGAAGGAGGTGCCAGGGAATGAACAGCAATGAAATTTACGTAAGTCTAGACATCGGTACATCCAATGTAAAAGTAATCATTGGCGAAATGGCGAATGGTTCTTTGAATATTCTGGGTGTCGGCAGTGCGCCGTCCGAGGGAATAAAAAAGGGATCAATTGTTGATATAGATGAAACTGTTCGTTCGATTAAAAAGGCAGTAGAGAACGCGGAAAGAATGGTAGGTATAACGATACGGTCAGTAATTGTGGGGGTTAACGGCAACCATGTACAGCTTCAGCCCTGTCATGGGGTAGTAGCTGTTTCCAACGAAGATCGTGAAATTGGCGACCTTGATGTGGCTCGGGTAATTGATGCTGCTCAGGTATTGTCGATTCCACCGGAGAGAGAAATCATCGATGTAATACCAGGGCAATTTATCGTCGATGGATTGGACGGAATCACTGATCCGCGCGGAATGATCGGTGTGAGGCTTGAAATGGAAGGAACAATCATTACAGGGTCTAAAACAATCTTACATAATCTATTGCGCTGTGTTGAAAAAGCAGGACTGGAGATAGCGGATATTTGCTTACAGCCTCTTGCAAGCGGCTCAATTGCTCTTTCTAAGGATGAAAAAAATCTCGGTGTTGCCCTTGTAGATATTGGCGCAGGTTCAATGACGATCTCTATATTTGAAGAGGGAGCGCTTCAGGCTACATCTGTTCTTCCTATCGGGGGAGACCATTTAACCAAGGATATCTCTATCGGCTTTCGAACCACAACTGAAGAAGCTGAGCAAGTTAAGATCAAACATGGACATGCGTTCATCGATCTTGCGTCTGAAGAAGAAACATTTTCAGTGTCTACAATCGGCAGCTCTTCAGATCAGGAATTCAATCAGTTCGAATTAGCTCATATTATAGAACCAAGACTGGAAGAAATGTTAGAATTGATGACAGAAGAACTTCAGCGGCTTGGAGTGAGGGATCTTCCGGGCGGCTTTGTCCTTACTGGCGGAGTCGCGGGCATGGACGGTGTCCTTGAGCTTGCCAGAGACGTTCTAAGCCAGAGTGTTAGGGTTGCTATACCTGATTACATCGGTGTTAGGGAACCTCAGTATACCACGGGTGTTGGGCTGATTCAGTTTACTTACAAAAATGTGAAGGTCCAGGGGAAAGAAGTGGCTGCAGCTGTTTATGAGGATGAATTTGAGGAATCCAGGCCTAAACGCAAGCAAAAAACAGCAGCTGAACAGGATGATAGAAGAGAAAAATCTACTGGCATGAAACAAAAAGTTAAAAGCTTTTTTAATCTCTTCGTAGAGTAAAAACCGAGGGAATTATTAGATTAGGAGGACCAAAAGATGTTAGAGTTTGATATGAATATGGAGCAATTGGCACAAATAAAAGTCATTGGTGTCGGCGGTGGCGGCAGCAATGCTGTAAACAGGATGATTGAACAGGGCGTTCAGGGCGTAGAGTTTATCGCAGTTAACACCGATGCCCAGGCGCTTAACCTTGCAAAAGCGGAAACAAAAATGCAGATCGGCGGAAAGTTAACCAGAGGACTTGGTGCAGGGGCGAATCCTGAAATCGGTAAAAAAGCAGCGGAAGAGAGTAAAGAGCAAATTGAGGAGGCACTCGAGGGTGCCGATATGGTGTTTGTCACTGCCGGAATGGGCGGCGGAACAGGAACTGGTGCCGCACCTGTCATCGCAGAAATCGCTAAAGAACTTGGCGCCCTAACTGTTGGCGTTGTAACGAAGCCATTTACTTTTGAAGGAAGAAAACGTTCGACACAAGCAATCGGCGGTATCGCAACGTTGAAAGAAAAAGTGGACACGCTTATCGTTATCCCGAATGACAGATTGCTAGAAATGGTTGATAAGAATACACCGATGCTAGAAGCTTTCAGGGAAGCGGACAATGTATTGCGCCAGGGTGTCCAGGGGATCTCCGATTTAATTGCAGTTCCTGGTCTAATCAACCTTGACTTTGCGGATGTTAAAACAATTATGACGGAAAAAGGGTCTGCATTAATGGGAATCGGAATTGCAACTGGGGAAAATCGTGCTTCTGAAGCGGCTAAGAAGGCCATTTCAAGCCCGCTGTTAGAAACGTCGATCGACGGTGCAAGAGGGGTTCTTATGAATATCACAGGTGGATCTAACCTTAGCCTCTATGAAGTAAACGAAGCTGCAGATATCGTTTCCTCTGCTTCCGACGAGAACGTAAACATGATTTTTGGTTCCGTGATCAATGAGGAATTGAAAGATGAAATTTTAGTAACGGTAATTGCTACAGGATTTGACGAAAACGAGAATAAAAAGAAAGCTGCACCGCGTCCTTCGATGCAAAGCAAGCAGCAATCACAGCAAGCGCCTTCCCAGCAACAACGTGAAGAAGCTCCTGCTGAACCTTCTTCAAAGTTCGGTTCCGGTGTGCAGGAGTCAAATGAAACACTTGATATTCCAACATTCTTAAGAAACCGCAACAGAAAACGTCGTCGTTAAAAGATAAAGCCAGTCTGCCACAAAAGGGCAGGCTGGTTTTTTTGTATTGTTTTAACTTATACCTTGTTCAAGAACACTGACATAGAAGAAAGAGGTAAATACCCAATAAAATATATTGTATGTTTCCTTTATCTCTAGTCGATTTCAGGAAAACTTTTAACCCTCATATTAATTTCACTTACCGTAGAGAAAAACCATGACAAAATTAGTGGTAATCAATCAAAATAACAGCTATCGAAACGGCATAAACTGACACCTTTTAAATAGAATCTAATATATACTAATTTACACAAATCTCTCTTGAAAGGAGAAAACAAGTGACAGTTTACCTGGATGTCATTTGGTTTCTTAATTTCTGTTTTGATTTCCTTTTACTACTGCTAACCGGTTTATTGCTTAAACGCAGAATGAAGAAACGTAGAATCATGCTGGGAGCTTTCATTGCCTCGCTTTATGTATTGTTCTTGTTCATCCCTACATTATCGATCTTAACTTTGCCTGCATCAAAGCTCGTTTATTCATTAGCTATTGCATGGTCAGCTTTCGGTTATTATCGTTTTCGCTACTTTATTCAGAACTGGCTGATGTTTTACCTTGTAACCTTTTTAGTTGGCGGAGGATTAATGGGAACCCATTATTTTCTACAATCTGATTTTGAAATTATCCAGGGAGTAGCTGTCACCCATTCAACCGGGTTCGGCGATCCGGTAAGCTGGGTGTTCGTTATTTTGGGGTTTCCAATTATCTGGTATTTTTCCAAACAGCGCCTGGACCACCTGGAAGCAAGAAAAATTCACTATGATCAAATTGCCAATGTCAAAATCAACGTTGATGGAATCACTTTGGAAGCTGCTGGTTTAATAGACAGCGGCAATCAGCTTCATGATCCTATTTCACGGCTTCCTGTAATGATACTTGATGTTTCGAAATTTGCTTCGGCGCTTCCGGCTGAAATAGTAGAAATGGCTCAAGACTATACGAAGTTAGGTGAGAATGAGGGTACACAACCATGGGAAGAAAGGATTCGCCTTATTCCATATCGGGCAGTCGGACAAGACAATCAGTTCATGCTTGCATTAAAGCCAGATCTTGTGACGATCGAACATTCAGATGAAACGATCAATGTGAAGAAAGTGCTGATTGGATTAAGTTACCGAACTTTGTCAGGAGAAGATGAATATGACTGTATTTTGCACCCGAAAATGATGGTATCTGCTTCAAATCAAACGGCATCTTAAAAGTGGAATACTGCACATTATAGCCAAATTCATAAGGAGGAATAAATGTGGGAAAGTTTAAGGTCAGACTAAGGCTAATCTGGTATAAACTCCTGATGAAACTCGGAATAAAAGCGGACGAAATCTATTACATAGGAGGAAGCGAGGCGCTGCCTCCCCCGTTGACGAAGGATGAAGAAGCACTTTTATTAGAGCGGCTTCCAAAGGGTGATAAGGCTGCTCGGTCGATGTTGATCGAAAGAAACCTGCGGCTTGTAGTTTATATTGCTAGAAAATTTGAAAATACAGGAATTAACATTGAAGATTTAATCAGCATAGGGACGATCGGATTAATCAAAGCGGTGAACACATTCAATCCAGAGAAAAAAATTAAGCTCGCAACTTATGCATCCCGTTGTATTGAAAACGAAATTTTAATGTACCTGCGACGTAACAACAAAATTAGATCTGAAGTTTCATTCGATGAACCACTCAATGTTGACTGGGATGGGAATGAGCTATTGCTTTCAGATGTTCTTGGTACAGAAGAAGATATCATTACGAAGAGGATTGAAGCAAGAGTAGACAGAAAGCTTCTTGTTAAAGCATTAGAATCATTAAACCAGAGAGAAAAACAAATTATGGAGCTCAGGTTCGGTTTAAGCGGTGATGAAGAGAAAACCCAAAAAGATGTCGCTGATTTATTGGGTATTTCCCAATCTTATATTTCACGGCTCGAAAAGCGCATTATTAAAAGGCTTCGAAAGGAATTTAATAAAATGGTTTAACGAGATACTTGATATTTCCCTAAAATGTTTTATGCATAAATTTCCCTTCCGAGGAGATACTTTACTTTGACAGCATCTCCGGCAAGGAGGGAAAGAATTGACACGAAATAAAGTTGAAATTTGTGGAGTCGATACCTCAAAACTCCCGGTACTAACCAACCAGGAAATGAGAATTTTGTTTCGAAAAATGCAGAGTGGAGATATAACTGCACGTGAGGAATTAGTCAATGGAAACTTACGCTTAGTTTTAAGTGTCATTCAACGCTTTAACAACCGTGGAGAGTATGTCGATGACTTATTTCAGGTTGGCTGTATCGGTTTGATGAAATCGATCGACAACTTTGATCTTGGTCAAAATGTTAAATTTTCTACTTACGCTGTACCAATGATCATCGGAGAAATCAGGCGCTATCTTCGTGACAACAATCCGATTCGCGTATCAAGATCACTCAGGGATATCGCTTATAAGGCCTTGCAGGTCCGTGATAATCTTATGAGTAAAAATTCTAAGGAACCTACTGCTGTTGAAATCGCAAAAGAATTGGATGTTACCAAGGAAGAAGTAGTGTTTGCGCTTGATGCCATCCAGGATCCCGTTTCGCTTTTTGAACCAATATACAATGATGGAGGGGACCCCATTTATGTAATGGATCAAATCAGTGATGATAAGCAAAAGGATTTTCAGTGGCTGGAAGACATTGCGTTAAAGGAAGCAATGACAAGACTTAACAACAGGGAAAACATGATATTACAAATGCGGTTTTTTCAAGGAAAAACACAAATGGAGGTTGCCGAAGAAATCGGAATTTCCCAGGCTCAAGTGTCAAGACTTGAAAAGGCTGCAATCCAACAAATGAATAAACATATACAAAGTTGAAAAGGCCGCTGTGCGGCCTTTTCTTATGTTTAACCAGCATAGCTCTCCCTGGCAGCTCAAGTGTATAAAGATCCCTACACGCAAGCATGACGTATCTTTATACACAAAGGGTCTAGTCGCATCGCTCTTTCAAAAACATATGGCTATCTTTATTCGGGAGATCATTTACAAGATACAAACTATAGGAAATCCGACATCTTACATAAAAAAGGCACCGATTTCCAAAATTTAAAAAAGTTCATTTTTATGTGAGGGCTCATATAATGTAAAGAAAGGCAGGCGAATAGGATGATTAAAATATCGGAGTTCCAGGTGAAGGATGTTGTAAATGTTTCAAACGGGAAGAAATTAGGACAGATCGCAGACCTGGAGATCAATCTAACGACCGGAAAGATTGAAGCGATTGTTATTCCGGGTACAGGCAAGATGATGGGTTTTTTTGCAAGGGAAAGTGATATTGTTATACCATGGAGAAACATCGTTAAGATTGGTTCCGATGTGATTTTAGTTCGTCATTATGATACAGGCAACGGAGAACAAACTTATCCAAAAGAGTCATAGAGGACTCTTTTGTTTATTTTTACAGAAAAAAATGCGATTTCATCCATTGTTTGGAATTTGATCGCAAACAATGTTCCTTATGTTCAACACAATATGATAAAATAAGTTATAATTATATGTTAATTAGGTAAGGAGTGTCGAAGTGAGTAAAGAGCCTTTTCAGCAAAAAGACCCTTCTTATTATGAACTTACTGAATGGGTATCCGAAAACAAACTCGTAGCAGGCATTACCACTCGCAAGAACGGATACAGTGATGCCCCGTATACTGAACTCAATATGGGATTGCATGTTGGTGATAAACATGAGCATGTTCTTAAAAACAGAGAGCATCTTGCAGACCTTTTGTCGTTCCGGCTGGATCACTGGGTTATCAGTGAACAAGTCCATGGCGGAAACATTCAAAAAGTAGGCAAAAAAGAGCGGGGGAATGGTGCAAGGAACCTGGACACTGTTATCCCTTCAGTGGATGGCTTATACACCAATGAGCCGGAAGTGATGCTAGGAGCATTCTATGCAGATTGCGTTCCAATTTTTTTCTATTCTCCAGATTACAGCTATGTTGGAATTGCTCATGCAGGCTGGCGGGGAACGACTGAAAATATTGCCGGCAACATGGTTAATGCCTGGAAAAAAGAAGGAGTTCCGGCTGACCGGGTTTATGCTGTAATCGGTCCTTCTATCGGCAGTTGCTGTTATGAGGTTGACCAAAACGTAAGTGATGCAGTTAGGAATGTTCTCAGGAATCAGGAGCCCTTTCCTTTTACAGAACATATGCCTGGAAAATTTATGCTTGATCTAAAAGAGGCCAATCGCTTAATACTTGCCAATAACGGAATTCCTGAAGATCAAATATTCGTAACAGAGTATTGTACAGGCTGCCAGACTGATATTTTTTATTCACATAGAAATGAAGGCGGAAAAACAGGCCGTATGTTAAGTTTTATTGGATTAAGGGAGGCTTGATCATCAAGTGTCAGTAAGAGAAAACTTAGAAGCGATTAAAAAGCAAATCGAAGTTGCATGTACAAAGAATAACAGAAATTCAGATGAAGTTAATATAATTGCAGTAACGAAGTATGTCTCTATTAAAACAGCAGAAGAAGCACTCGAATCAGGCGTTGAGCATCTTGGTGAGAGCCGGGATTTTGGATTGCTAGAAAAGTATGAGGCCTTAGGAGAAAAACCTGTTTGGCATTTTATTGGCACTCTGCAGTCCAGAAAGGTTAAAGATATAATCGGTAAGGTCGATTATATTCATTCCCTGGACAGGCTTTCACTCGCAAAAGAGATCCAGAAACGAGCCGAAGGAAAAGTTCGTTGTTTTGTCCAGGTTAATATTTCAGAAGAAAGTTCTAAACATGGGCTTTCAAAAGAGGATGCACTGACATTTATAAAACAGTTAGAAAGGTTTTCATCAATCGAAGTAGTTGGTTTAATGACGATGGCTCCTCATACTGATGATAAAGAAAGCATCAGGACAGTGTTTAGAGAATTAAAAGAATTGCAAGAAGAAGTCAAACGGTTACATTTGCCTTATGCTCCATGCAATGAGCTTTCCATGGGAATGTCGAATGATTTTGAAATTGCGGTTGAAGAAGGAGCTACATTTGTTCGGATCGGAACTGCGCTCGTTGGAAAGGAACTATAAAAACGTGCTTTGTTAGCATTAAGGAGGTTCTCTAAAAATGGGAATTAAGACGAAGTTCAAACAGTTTTTTGAGCTTGATGATGAAACCGTAGAGTTGGAAGAATATGAAGAAGAGTATGATGACTTCGAAGAAGAGGAGTATGAAACTTCCCGGTCAAGGAAAAAACAGAATAAACAAAATGTCGTTAGTTTGCAAAGCGTACATAAAAGCTCTAAAGTTGTATTAGTAGAACCAAGAATGTACGCAGAAGCTCAGGATATTGCGGATCAGATCAAGAATCGCAGGTCAGTTATCATGAATTTACAACAGCTTCCTCACGACCAGGCAATACGTATAGTCGATTTCATGAGCGGAACTGTGTATGCAGTTGGCGGTGATATACAAAAGCTTGGGCCTGATACATTTATGTGTACACCGGATAATGTAGAAATCACAGGAAACATTTCAGACTTTATTAGCAACAATGATTAGTTAGGATGGTGAAGTAGTTGAACATAGCTGTGCTCTTAGCTGAGATAATCAATATCTATTCATGGATTTTAATCATTTACATCTTTATGTCATGGGTACCGAACGCCCGCGAATCAACATTCGGACAAATTATGGCATCCATTTGCGAACCTTATCTGGCGCCTTTTAGAAAGTTTATTCCTCCTCTTGGAATGATTGATATTTCTCCTATCGTTGCTATTTTCGCATTGAACTTTGCACGATATGGCGTCTTTGCTATATTCGGCATGTTTTAAGGTATAAAGTAATGTCTATCTATGAACACTTCCGAAAAGAAGAACGGTCGTTCGTTGATAAGGTGCTAGAATGGCAGCTTGATGTCAAAAATCGATACGCTCCAAAGCTGACTGATTTTCTCGATCCTCGTGAACGTTTGATCTTGTCACAAGTAATCGGTAACGACCCTGAAGTCCAGCTGGAATTCAGGGGAGGTACTGATGGTGCTGAGCGGATGAGAGCCCTCCTGGCACCTCCTTATTTTGAAATAAAGGAAGAAGATTTTGAGCTTGCATTGCTCTCTGTAAATTATCCAAGCAAGTTTGTGACTTTAACACATCGGAACGTTCTTGGTTCGTTGATGAGTATTGGATTGAAGAGAGCAAAGTTTGGGGACATAGTTCTTGCAAAAGAAGAAGTGCAAATGGTTGTTGCAAGAGAAATTGTAGATTATGTACGATTAAATTTAACATCGATCGGCAAAGCTACTGTTTCTTTAGATGAAATCCCTTTTTCAAAGGCCATAAAAGCTGAGAAAGACTGGACCGAGGAAACTGGAACAGTATCAAGCATGAGGCTGGACACAGTTCTGGCTGAAATATATAACCTATCAAGAAGCAAAGCTTCAACTTACATACAGGGAGAAATGGCAAAGGTGAATTGGAAAATTGCCAGCCAGCCTTCTTTTGAGATTGAAGAACAAGATATTCTTTCGTTAAGAGGATATGGAAGAAGTAAGATTATTTCCATAGAAGGAAAAACAAAAAAAGAAAAATGGCGAATAATATTTGGCAGACAAAAATAGTTTTGTAAATTAAAAGGGAAAGCGAAGACTACTGTCGAAATACAGTATAATTAACAGAGTATTACGGAGGTGGCTTATATTGCCTTTAACACCATTAGATATTCATAACAAAGAATTTACACGCGGCTTTCGCGGCTATGATGAAGACGAAGTGAATGAGTTTCTTGATCAGGTGATCAAAGATTATGAAACCATCATTAGGGAGAAAAAAGAGTTAGAAGAACGGGTCCGTTCGATGGAAGAGAGACTCGGTCATTTTTCAAATCTTGAAGAGACGCTTAACAAATCCATTGTTATTGCGCAGGAAACTGCAGAAGATGTTAAGCATAATGCCAGCAAGGAAGCACGCCTCATTTTGAAAGAAGCAGAAAAGAACGCTGACCGCATTATAAATGATTCGCTTGCTAAATCAAGAAAGATCTCGATGGAAATCGAAGAGTTGAAAAAACAGGCAGCTGTTTATCGCACGCGCTTTCGCATGCTGATCGAAGCGCAGCTTGAAATGCTTAATAATGAGGATTGGGACGGGCTTTCAGCGCCAGTCGAGGAAGAAGAAGAACGCCATATTGAAGAAAACGTTTAATTAAGTTGGACTTATCTTTATTTTTGCGTTATTATTTTATTATTGTTGACGATTCAATAACTTTTTAATTATACTGTAAATTAACAACCAAATGGAAACAAACAAAGATGGGGACAGTACTTTTTCTAATCTTTACACAGCGAGCCGGGGGGTGGTGAAAGCCCGGTGTAAAAGGAAAAAGGAAGATCACCCCGGAGTTCCATGCCGAAAAAAGAGTAGGACATGGCGTTGATTCACGTTACGAATATAAGCGAACATTATTTCTTCTTCGGGAATAGTGTTTACCAGGGTGGTACCGCGGGTAACCTTCTCGTCCCTATTTTGGGATGGGAAGGTTTTTTGTTTTTTATTTTAGGTTATACTGAACAGATAAATTCAGGGAGGACAAGGGAAATGAGCTATAAAGATACACTTTTGATGCCACGTACAGAATTCCCGATGCGCGGCAACTTACCGAACAAAGAACCCGACATGCAAAAACAATGGGAAGATGAAAAAATGTATGAGAAAGTCCAGGAAAGAACGAAAGGAAGACCTCTTTACGTTTTACACGATGGACCTCCATATGCAAACGGGGATATTCATATCGGGCATGCAGAGAACAAAGTCCTAAAAGATATGATCGTCCGTTATAAATCGATGAATGGATTTCATGCTCCATATGTGCCAGGCTGGGATACACACGGCCTGCCGATCGAAACCGCGTTAACGAAAAAAGGAGTCAATCGAAAAGAGCTATCGGTAGCTGAGTTTAGAAAGCTATGTGCTGAGTATGCCCTTGAGCAGGTTGACCGCCAGCGAGAACAATTTAAGAGACTCGGTGTACGCGGGGATTGGGATAATCCTTATATCACATTGAAACCTGAATATGAAGCCCAACAAATTAAAGTGTTTGGCGAAATGGCGAACAAGGGATATATTTATAAAGATAAAAAGACTGTATATTGGTCTCCAACATCTGAGTCAGCGTTAGCAGAAGCGGAAATCGAGTACTATGATAAACGTTCTCCTTCTATTTTTGTTGCGTTTAAAGTAAAGGATGGAAAAGGCGTTCTAGAGGGTGATGAGCAGTTTATCATCTGGACGACAACACCATGGACAATTCCGGCAAACCTTGCTATCTCACTTAATTCTGATTACGATTACAGCGTTCTTAAGGTAAATGACCAAAAATACATTGTGGCTTCCGGTCTTGTTGAGCAGTTGGCTGAGCAGTTTGAATGGA
This sequence comes from Exobacillus caeni, assembly GCF_005747095.1. Taxonomy (GTDB): domain Bacteria; phylum Bacillota; class Bacilli; order Bacillales; family Guptibacillaceae; genus Exobacillus; species Exobacillus caeni. Next base: position 31,240 of record NZ_SWLG01000025.1, read on the forward strand.
ACGATGTAGAAGAAATCAAAAAAGTAAAAGGAAAAGACCTTGAAATGGTTACAGCGAGCCATCCGTTTTACGACCGTGAATCTCTGGTCGTTCTTGGGGACCATGTCACTCTCGATGCTGGAACAGGCTGTGTTCACACGGCGCCTGGCCATGGGCAAGATGACTACTTTGTCGGGAAAAAATATGGTCTGGAGGTACTTTGCACAGTTGATGAAAAAGGTGTGTTCACGGACGAGGCACCCGGGTTCGAAGGTATGTTTTATGACAAAGCAAACAAGCCGATCACCGAAAAGCTTGAAGAAGTCGGGGCTTTAGTAAAACTGAACTTTATCACTCACTCGTATCCGCATGATTGGCGTACGAAAAAACCGATCATTTTCCGTGCAACTGAACAATGGTTTGCGTCGATTAAGCAATTCAGAGAAGAATTGCTGCAAGCAGTTAAAGATGTGAAGTGGCATCCGAGCTGGGGAGAAACCCGTTTGTTCAACATGGTGAAAGATCGTGAAGACTGGTGTATTTCACGTCAGCGTGCATGGGGTGTACCGATTCCTGTATTCTACGGGGAAAATGGAAAGCCGATCATCACAAAAGAAACAATCGATCATATTTCTGAACTGTTTAGAGAACATGGTTCTAACATCTGGTATGAATGGGATGCGAAGGATCTTCTTCCTGAAGGATTCACTTCTGAACATAGCCCGAACGGGGAGTTCAGAAAAGAATTGGATATCATGGATGTTTGGTTTGATTCAGGTTCTTCCCATCAAGCGGTTCTTGTAGAAAGAGACGAACTCGAACGTCCTGCTGATCTTTATCTTGAAGGTTCTGACCAATATCGCGGATGGTTTAACTCATCCCTTTCTACGTCGGTAGCGGTGACTGGCAAAGCGCCATACAAAGCGATTGTCAGCCATGGATTCGTTTTAGATGGTGAAGGAAAGAAAATGAGTAAATCACTTGGCAACGTAATGGTTCCTAACGATGTTATGAAACAATTGGGAGCGGATATCCTTCGCCTGTGGGTGTCATCTGCAGACTATCAGGCTGATGTGCGTGTTTCGGATGAAATTTTAAAACAAGTAGCAGAAGTATACCGTAAAATCCGTAACACATTCCGCTTCATGCTTGGAAACCTGAATGGCTTTGATCCTAAAGCTCATACAGTTGCTAAAGATCAGTTGAATGAAGTTGACCAATACATGCTTGTAAGATTGAATAAATTGATCGACAGAGTAAAAACGGCATATGATGAGTATCAATTCTCTACGGTTTATAATGCGATCCATAACTTCTGTACGATTGATCTAAGTTCTTTCTATCTTGATATCGCAAAAGATACGTTATATGTAGAACATGAGGATCATCCGGACCGCCGTTCTATCCAGACGGTGCTTTACGAAACAGTAACTGCTCTTGCGAAGTTATTGTCACCTATCATCCCGCATACGGCAGAAGAGGTCTGGAAATACATCCCGGGTATTGAAGAAGAAGCTGTACAGCTTTCCGATATGCCTGAAGCTGATCTTTCTGCAGATACTAGCGAGCTTGAGAAAAAGTGGGATGCATTCATGGAACTTCGCGATGATGTCCTGAAAGCACTTGAAGTAGCCCGTAATGAGAAAGTGATCGGAAAGTCACTGACCGCTAAAGTCAGCATTTATGCAAACGAAAATGCGAAACAGCTGCTTTCTGATTTCTCAAGATTGGATAAATTGTTCATCGTTTCTGCTGTAGAGATGGCGGGAGCCAAACAAGACGCTCCGTCAAATGCACAGCAATTCAGTGACGTAGCAATCGTTGTTGAAGCTGCAGAAGGCGAAACATGTGACCGCTGCTGGGTAGTAACACCAACAGTCGGCCAGGATGAAGAACACCCAGGACTCTGTCACGACTGTGCCGAAACAGTAAAGAAATATTATTAAGAAATACAGAGCACTCAACTCCACGTTGAGTGCTTTTTAATGAAATATTATATTAAGGCAAGTAGTTTTGGACTTAAAATAATAAGACTCCAAAGAGCTGCCATGGAGAGCAAAAAAATGCTGTTCATCACCACTTGCAATTGTATGAGAAAACCTACTGTGCTAAAATGCATAGGTAACGAAGAACTGATCGGGGGAGCGAACGTGTGGAAATATCTTATCGCGTTGCTGGTTATAATAGTAGACCAGTGGACGAAATGGCTCGTAGTTAAAAACATGGAACTGGGTGAACGTATTACCGTGATACAAGACTTCCTGTATCTCACATCCCATCGAAACAGGGGAGCTGCCTGGGGAATCCTCCAGGGGCAAATGTGGTTTTTTTACATTATTACCATCGTAGTCGTCATTGCAATCTTATATTACATGAGACAGTACAGAACTAATCGATTTATAAGCTTTGTTTTAGCGTTAATACTCGGAGGGGCGGCCGGAAACTTTATCGATCGTATCTGGCGCGGAGAAGTGGTAGATTTTGTCGACACTTATATTTTCTCCTATGATTATCCGATCTTTAATGTAGCCGATTCAGCCCTTGTTGTAGGCGTAGTTCTAATTATTATTGCTTCATTGTTTGAAGGTAAAAAAGCTGAGGGTGAATCATGATGGAAAACTTTACATTTAAAATTGATACACAACATAAAGGCCAGCGCCTGGACAAGATTCTTCCTTCCTTTGAAGATGACTGGTCAAGGACACAGGTCCAGCAATGGATAAAAGATGATTTAGTAAAAGTGAATGGGGACTCTGTAAAAGGAAATTATAAAGTTAATGAAGGGGACAGCATCTCCGTTTCCGTTCCAGAGCCGGAACCGCTTGAAGTGGTTCCTGAGCAGATGGATTTAGAGATTCTCTATGAAGACCAGGACGTTCTGGTCGTAAACAAACCCAGGGGAATGGTGGTACATCCTGCACCCGGCCATTATAGCGGAACCCTTGTAAATGGGTTGATGGCACAAATAAAAGATTTGTCTGGAATAAATGGGATACTGCGGCCTGGAATCGTACACCGTATCGATAAAGATACATCCGGTCTTTTGATGGTGGCTAAGAATGACAGAGCGCATGAATCACTTGTAAAACAGCTACAGGCTAAAACGGTAAATAGAAAGTATTGCGCTATTGTCCATGGTGTTGTCCAACATGATGTAGGGACAATCGATGCACCGATCGGCAGGGATAAAGAAGACCGCCAGAGTATGACCGTGACGAATGAAAACAGCAAGGATGCTGTTACGCACTTTAAAGTGCTCGAGCGTTTTTCGAATTATTCGTATGTGGAATGCAAATTAGAAACGGGCAGAACCCATCAGATTCGGGTTCATATGAAGTATATTGACCATCCTGTTGCGGGCGATCCTAAGTACGGTCCGAGAAAAACGCTGCCGATCCAGGGCCAGGCACTACACGCAGGTGTTCTCGGATTCGAGCATCCGGTAACTGGAAAGTGGCTTGAGTTTGAAAAAGAAATTCCTGAAGATATGGTGAAATTGCTAGAAAACCTTCGGAAGTGAAAATCCCCCGTTGACATTCAAGTGCTGCTTTGAGATACTTAATCCAAGTTAATAACCTTTAACTACAGTCCCGTGAGGCTGAGAAGGATGATTAGTGACGGATAGGATACTTATGCCTTCACAACCCTTTTGCCTGCGGCAGAAGGGTTTTTTATTTGAAGCGGGAACATTAGGGGAATGAGGTGAACATATGGAAAAGAAGACAGTCATCCTCGACGACCAGGCGATACGAAGAGCCTTAACTAGAATCGCTCATGAAATTATCGAACGAAATAAAGGTATTGAAGATTGTATGCTTGTCGGTATCAAGACAAGAGGAATTTATATTGCTGAAAGACTGGCAGAACGTATAGAAAAAATTGAGGGTTCTTCCATTTCAGTTGGCGAAGTGGATATCACATTATATCGAGATGATCTATCAACAAAAACTGAAGACAAAGATCCGCTTCTAAAAGGAACAAAGATTAAAGATGAAGTAACAGACAAAAAAGTAATCCTTGTTGATGATGTGCTTTATACTGGAAGAACAGTGCGGGCAGGGATGGATGCGATAATGGATCTTGGCAGGCCGTCGCAAATCCAGCTTGCGGTTTTAATAGACAGGGGACATCGTGAACTTCCGATCAGACCGGATTATGTTGGTAAAAATGTTCCTACATCAAGGGATGAAGTCGTTACAGTTTCCTTAAATGAAGTAGATGATATGGACCAGGTTTCCATTTCAACCAAATAAAACTGCCCTTTTAAAATAGTCCAGAGAGGCTGCAAGGGGAGGAACAAGGATCACAGAAACCGCCGGGAGCGGGAGACGTGTATTCTGTAACCTCTTTGCATAGGGCAAAGAGGTTTTTTGTTGCAAAATAAAATAGCTACCCTTTAATCATGTCCAGTGAGACATTGAAAGGGTGAAGGAATCCGCGTGAGTCGTACGCCTTTTCTGCACCCTTACTATTAAGTCAGGGTGCATTTTTTATAGGTGAAAAACGTATTCGGGGAGATGATTCAAATGAGGCATTTATTGAATATGGCATCACTTTCAACAGATGAAATTTACAGCATATTAGATCAGGCCGAGTCCTTTAAATCAGGGAGAAACTGGAAGCCATCAGAAGAACTTTTTGCAGCGAACCTGTTTTTTGAACCGAGTACAAGAACAAAGTTCAGCTTTGAAGTAGCTGAAAAAAAATTAGGGCTGCAAGTGTTGAACTTTGAAGCGGCTACATCGAGTATCCAAAAGGGAGAAACGCTTTATGATACTGTGAAAACCCTGGAAGCAATGGGAATTTCACTAGTGGTGATAAGACATACAGAAGAAAACTATTACAAGGAACTCATTGGAAAAACAGGTGTTTCGATTTTAAATGCAGGAGACGGATGCGGGCACCATCCAACACAATCCTTGCTGGATCTAATGACGATCAGGCAGGAGTTCCGTTCATTCGAAGGCTTAACAATCGTCATAAATGGGGACATCAGGCACAGCAGAGTAGCAAGATCGAATGCAGAAACACTCAAAAGATTAGGTGCAAACGTCCTTTTTTCTTCACCGCCTGAGTGGCAGGATGAAACTCTTGGTAACTTCGATTATGTTTCAATAGATGAAGCCGTTGAAATAGCGGATGTGATGATGATGCTGAGAATTCAGTATGAACGACATAAAGATAACACTGACCGAAAGAAAACGGATTATCTCTCCCAGTATGGTTTAACGATAGAAAGAGAGCAGCGGATGAAGCAAGGGAGCATTATTATGCATCCTGCACCCGTTAACCGGGATGTAGAGATTGCTGGGGAGTTAGTAGAATGCGAGAGGTCAAGGATTTTTAAGCAGGTAGAAAACGGCGTGTATGTCAGGATGGCTGCATTGAAACGCGCGATAAAAATGGCGACGAAGGAGCTGGTATAAGATGGGGAAATTATTAAAAAACGCAGTGCTATTGGATGGACAAGGAAACATGATAAACCGGGAAGTATTGATCAATGAAGAAGGCAACATTGCAAGAATAGAAGAAACAATTCCTGAAGCAAACCATGAAGTTTTTGATATTGATGGGAAATTGTTACTTCCCGGGTTTATCGACCTTCATATCCATCTTAGAGAACCTGGCGGAGAACATAAAGAAACGATCGAAACAGGAACACTCGCCGCAGCAAGAGGGGGATATACAGCGGTAGCTCCTATGCCGAACACAAAACCAGTTCCGGATTCAAAAGAGCAAATGGAATGGCTTCAAAGCAGAATAGAAGAAGCTGCACACGTGAAAGTACTTCCATATGCCTCGATCACCGTTAAAGAACTGGGCGAGGAAATCACCGATTTTAAGGCACTAAAAGAAGCGGGAGCATTTGCCTTTACAGACGATGGAGTCGGTGTCCAGCGCGCTGACATGATGCTTGAAGCGATGAAAAGAGCGGCAGCAGTCGACATGGCCATCGTGGCTCATTGCGAAGAAAACACCTTGATCAACAATGGGTGCGTACATGAAGGAACTTTTTCTAAAAATGAAAACTTAAACGGAATTCCTTCCGTTTGTGAATCAGTCCATATTGCGAGAGATGTTTTACTTGCTGAAGCAGCCCACGCTCATTACCATGTTTGCCATATCAGCACAAAGGAATCGGTCAGAGTTGTGAGGGATGCGAAACGCGCGGGCATAAAGGTTACTGCAGAGGTGACACCACACCATTTGCTTTTATGTGATGAAGACATCCCGGGAATCGATACGAATTATAAAATGAATCCTCCGTTAAGAGGAAAAGAAGACAGACAGGCATTGATCGAAGGTCTTTTAGACGGCACGATCGACTTTATTGCAACAGACCATGCACCGCATGCTGCCGAAGAAAAAGCACAGGAAATCGAGAAAGCGCCGTTTGGGATTGTAGGACTGGAAACAGCTTTTCCATTACTTAACACACACTTAGTTGAAAAAGGAATCATTTCCTTAAAACAGCTAGTAGACTGGATGACGGTAAAGCCTGCTGAGACATTCGGACTTAAAATGGGTGAAATAAAAGAAGGGTATCCAGCCGACTTAACGATCGTCGATCTTAAAGAACAAAGGGAAATCAATCCGAAAGAATTTTTATCTAAAGGAAAAAATACGCCTTTCACTGGCTGGGAATGTAAAGGATGGCCGGTACAAACAATGGTTGAGGGTGAAATCGTATGGAAGAAAGGAAGCGATGCATAATGAAAAGGCAGCTGATTTTAGAAGACGGAACAGTATTTGTAGGAGAAGCTTTCGGAAGTGACCATGAAAAAGATGGAGAAGTTGTTTTTAACACCGGTATGACCGGATATCAGGAAATCCTTTCAGATCCATCATATTGCGGGCAAATCGTCACCCTGACATATCCGTTGATCGGAAACTATGGAATTAACCGTGATGACTTTGAATCGATTTCACCGGCCATCAATGGATTGATCGTCAAAGAAGCTGCAGACCTTCCAAACTACTGGAGAAGTGAGATGTCATTAGATGAACTCTTGAAAGCAAAAGGTATTCCGGGGCTTCAGGGAATCGATACGCGTAAGCTAACAAAACTCATCCGCTCAAGAGGAACGATGAAAGGAAAGCTCTGCAGCATCGACCAGAATCCGGATGAAGTGGTTGCCGGATTAGAGAAGAGAGAACTGCCGACGGACCAGGTTAAACGTGTTTCTACGAAAGCTCCATATGCCAGTCCGGGGCGGGGTTATCGCGTTGTATTAGTCGATTTTGGCATGAAGCATGGTATCTTAAGGGATTTAATTAAAAGAAATTGCGATGTTGTCGTTGTTCCTTATGATACTCCCGCCGAAGAGATTCTGCGCTTAAACCCGGACGGCATCATGCTTAGCAACGGCCCTGGAGATCCAAAGGACGTTCCGGAAGCGGTAGAAATGATAGATAAAGTTCTTGGAAAAGTTCCGTTGTTCGGCATTTGCCTTGGACATCAGTTATTCGCACTTGCATGCGGTGCTGACACTGAAAAGATGAAGTTTGGCCACAGAGGTTCCAACCACCCTGTCAAAGAGTTGAAAACAAATAAAATTTCGATCACTTCTCAAAATCATGGCTATACGGTTTCTGCGGCATCTATTAATAATAGGCTTTTAGAAGTGACGCATATTGCAATCAATGATGACACGATCGAAGGACTTTCCCATAAAGAATTCCCGGCGTTCAGTGTACAGTATCATCCGGAAGCATCTCCGGGACCTGAAGATTCCAACGAACTATTCGACCAGTTTATCAGCATGATTAACGTACACAAGGAGGAAAAAGCATATGCCTAAAAGAACGGACATTCACAAAATTCTAGTAATCGGATCAGGACCTATTGTTATCGGCCAGGCAGCCGAGTTTGATTATGCAGGAACACAAGCATGTCAGGCATTAAAAGAAGAAGGATATGAAGTAATACTAGTCAACTCTAATCCTGCTACAATCATGACGGATACAACGATGGCAGACCAGGTATATATTGAGCCCCTTACACTTGAATTTGTAAGCAGAATCATCAGGAAAGAACGCCCTGACGCACTTCTTGCAACGCTCGGCGGGCAAACAGGACTAAACATGGCGATCGAGCTTGCCGATGCAGGCATCTTAGAAGAATGCAATGTTGAATTACTTGGCACAAAACTTGATGCAATCCAAAAAGCAGAAGACAGAGACCTTTTCAGGAATTTGATGAACGAGCTCGGGGAGCCTGTTCCAGAAAGTGATATTGTCCGTTCTCTTGATGAAGCATACGGGTTTGTAGAAAAGGTGGGTTACCCGGTCATCGTAAGACCTGCATACACACTTGGCGGTACAGGCGGAGGTATAGTGAATAATGAAGAGGAACTGGTCGAAATCGTCTCCAGCGGTCTAAAAAACAGCCCGGTAACACAATGTTTGCTTGAAAAAAGCATCGCTGGCTTCAAGGAGATCGAATACGAGGTAATGAGAGACGGACAGGATGGGGCGATTGTTGTATGTAATATGGAGAACATCGATCCTGTTGGAATCCATACAGGGGATTCTATCGTTGTTGCGCCAAGCCAGACACTTTCGGATAGAGATTATCAAATGCTCAGGAACGTGGCCCTGAAAGTGATCAGGGAATTAAAGATTGAGGGTGGATGTAACATCCAGCTTGCTCTAGACCCTGATAGCTTCAATTATTATATCATCGAGGTCAATCCCAGGGTAAGCCGTTCTTCTGCACTTGCATCTAAAGCGACAGGTTATCCGATCGCAAAGCTGGCAGCAAAAATTGCTGTAGGACTATCCCTTGCAGAAATGAAAAACCCGGTAACAGGAAAAACATACGCTAGCTTCGAACCAGCTCTCGATTATGTCGTCACTAAGATCCCTCGCTGGCCGTTCGATAAATTTGAAGCAGCGAACCGTAAACTCGGAACCCAGATGAAAGCAACCGGTGAAGTCATGGCAATCGGACGGAATTTAGAAGAATCACTACTAAAAGCAGTCCGATCCCTTGAATCAAACGTTTCCCACATCGAAATCGAGTCAATGAGTAAGCTGTCAGATGAAGAGATCGAAAAAAGAATTACGACTGCAGACGATGAGCGGTTGTTTGTTCTTGGTGAAGCCTTCCGAAGAGGAATTGCCGTTCAACAAATCTTTGAATGGAGCAAGATCAATGTGTTCTTCCTTGAGAAGATGAAGAAGATAGTTGATCTTGAGAAAGAAATCGCCTCTAATAACGGAAACCTTGAAGTGCTTGAAAAGGCTAAGAAACTTGGCTTTTCAGATGAAAAGATCGCAAGCCTCTGGAACGTTTCAGAAAGAGAAGTCTTTAAGCTTCGTGAGGAAAATGACCTGATGCCCGTTTACAAAATGGTGGATACGTGTGCAGCAGAATTCGAAAGTGCTACACCTTACTACTACGGAACTTATGAAGAAGAAAATGAATCAGAAGTAACGGACCGAAAAAGCGTCCTTGTACTTGGTTCAGGACCGATCCGAATCGGACAGGGAATAGAGTTTGACTATGCAACGGTCCATTCTGTGTGGGCGATTAAAGAAGCAGGATATGAAGCGATCATCGTCAACAATAACCCTGAGACTGTATCAACAGATTTCAGCACATCCGACAAGCTATACTTTGAGCCACTGACAGTGGAAGATGTTATGCATGTCGTAAAACAGGAAAATCCGATCGGGGTTGTTGTCCAATTCGGTGGACAGACCGCGATAAACCTTGCCTCAGAACTGGAAGCAAGGGGCGTAAAAATCCTTGGTACATCCCTTGAAAACATGGACAGGGCAGAAGACAGGGATAAGTTTGAACATACGATGTCACAGCTCGACATTCCACAGCCTCCTGGTAAAACAGCCGTTTCAGTTGAAGAAGCAGTTGAAGTTGCCAGAGAAATCGGCTATCCGGTGCTTGTAAGGCCTTCTTACGTTCTCGGCGGAAGAGCGATGGAAATCGTTTATAAAGAAGAAGAGCTGTTACATTACATGGAAAATGCGGTAAAAGTGAATCCGCAGCATCCGGTTCTTATCGATCGTTACCTGTTAGGTAAAGAAATTGAAGTAGATGCGATTTCAGACGGGGAAACAGTCTTTATTCCGGGAATTATGGAACATATCGAACGTGCCGGAGTCCATTCTGGAGATTCGATTGCAGTATATCCTCCGCAAAGCATTTCAGAACATATTAAGCAAACATTGATCGAGCAAACGATATCGCTTGCAAGAGGATTGAACATTGTCGGCCTGTTGAACATTCAATTCGTTATCCAAAACGATAAAGTGTATGTTCTGGAAGTGAATCCCCGTTCCAGCAGGACGGTGCCGTTCTTAAGCAAGATTACCGGAGTGCCGATGGCAAACCTTGGCACAAAGGTTATTCTTGGCCAGAAGTTATCCGATCTAGGCTATGAAACAGGTTATGGCGAGGAAAGGCCAGATGTTTATGTAAAGGTGCCTGTCTTCTCGTTTGCAAAACTTAGAAGAGTAGACATTACTCTAGGACCTGAAATGAAATCGACCGGGGAAGTAATGGGAAGAGACAAGACTCTGGAAAAGGCGCTTTACAAAGGGTTGATCGCTTCCGGAATGAACATTCCATCATACGGATCTGTTCTATTCACAATCGCAGACAAAGACAAAGAGGAAGCAATGGTGCTGGTAAGACGCTTCCACGAGATAGGCTACAACATTCTTGCGACAGAAGGAACTGCTGACATAATAAGAGAAGAAGGCATTCCGGTTACTGTTGTGAACAAAATCGGGGCGGAAAAACCGAACCTTCTCCACGTTATTCGCGAAGGCCAGGCACAGTTTGTCATCAATACTCTTACAAAAGGGAAACAGCCTGCACGTGATGGCTTCCGTATCCGCCGTGAGTCTGTAGAAAATGGAGTGGTTTGCTTCACATCGCTGGATACTGCAAAAGCATTGCTTCGAGTGTTAGAAACAATTACTTTCTCAAGCAACAGCATGCCGAATTTCTCGAAAAAAGAAGTGGTCCAGGCATGAGAAAACTGGATGGGGTTGTAACAAAGCATGAGCAGATCGCTGAAAAGATCTTTGAATTAACAATCCAAAACGAGAATATCGATGCTTCGTTCAAGCCGGGACAATTCCTGCACCTTAAAGTTGGTGCAGGGATGGACCCATTGTTAAGAAGGCCGATCAGCATATGCGATATTGACGAAAAGACGAATGAATTAAAAATGATTTATCGGGTGGAAGGAAGAGGTACAGAAGTTCTTTCTAAAACGGTATACGGGGAAAAGCTCAATGTGCTGGCACCTCTTGGTAATGGATTTCCTCTCGATGAAGCAGAACAAGGCCAAACGGCTTTATTGGTCGGAGGAGGAATAGGTGTACCACCACTCTATTATGTCTCAAAAGAATTAAAAAAGCGCGGGGTAAACGTTGTCCATGTGAATGGTTTTCAAACAGGAAACAGCGTGTTTTATGAAAGAGAGTTCAGCGAGCTAGGACCTACTTTCATCGCTACTGTCGACGGGACAACAGGTACAAAAGGTTTTGTGACAGACGTGATCGAGCAAGAAAACCTTGATTTCGATATGGTCTTCACATGTGGCCCTATTCCGATGTTAAAAGCGATAGAGCAGCGTTACCATGGTAAGAAAAAAGTGTTTTTATCGCTTGAGCAAAGAATGGGTTGCGGAATTGGTGCCTGCTTTGCATGTGTATGCCATGTGCAAGAGGACCCGGCAGGTGCAAGCTATGTAAAAGTTTGCAGTGACGGGCCAGTATTTCCTTCCGGGGAGGTTGTTTTATGAACAGATTAGCGGTTGAACTACCTGGTTTAAAGCTTAAAAATCCGATCATGCCGGCATCGGGATGTTTCGGATTCGGAAAAGAGTACGCAAATTTTTATGACCTAAGTGTACTCGGTGCAATCATGGTCAAGGCTACAACAATAGAATCCAGGTTCGGAAATCCAACTCCGAGAGTGGCCGAAACTGCAGCTGGAATGCTAAATGCCATCGGCCTGCAAAACCCGGGACTGGAGAAGGTATACAGCGAAGAATTGCCATGGCTCGAACAGTATGATGTCCCGATCATTGCAAACATCGCTGGCTCAAAAGTAGAAGATTATGTAGTAGTAGCTGAAAAAATTTCAACTGCTCCGAACGTCCATGCACTCGAGTTGAATATTTCATGCCCGAATGTAAAAGAAGGCGGGATCGCTTTTGGTACGGTGCCAGAGACGGCAGCACACGTAACAAAGGAAGTGAAAAAAGTATCCAGTGTACCTGTGTATGTAAAACTGTCTCCAAATGTTACGGATATCGTTTCGATTGCAAAAGCGGTTGAAGCTGCTGGTGCAGATGGACTAACGATGATCAACACATTACTTGGCATGCGGATAGATTTAAAATCCAGGCAACCGATTTTATCAAACGGAATGGGCGGATTATCAGGCCCGGCTGTTAAACCTGTTTCGATAAGAATGATATATCAGGTGAGCCAGGAAGTTAATATACCGATCATTGGTATGGGCGGGGTCACCAAGGCAGAAGATGTTATCGAATACTTTCTCGCTGGCGCTTCCGCCGTTGCGGTAGGTACAGCGAACTTTGTGGATCCGACTATATGTCCGGATATTATCGAAGAATTGCCCGGTTTGCTAGATAAGATGAAAGTTGGCCATATAACGGAACTTATTGGAGGGAGTTGGAAAACAGAATGGGTCGCTCAATCATAGTAGCGCTTGATTATTCAACACGAGAAGAAATAAGAAGTTTTTTAAAAGAGTTTCAACAAGAATCCCTTTTTGTAAAAGTAGGAATGGAAGCTTTTTATCAGTTTGGACCTTCTCTAGTGGAAGAAATCAAAGAACAGGACCATCAGCTGTTTTTAGACCTGAAGCTTCATGATATTCCAAACACGGTGAAGAAAGCGATGAAAGGCCTTGCGGGACTCGGGGTCGACCTGGTGAATGTCCATGCTGCAGGCGGAAGGGACATGATGCAGAGCGCTCTTGAAGGATTAGAAGCAGGAAGCCCTTCAGGAAAAAATCGGGCGATGTGCATCGGTGTCACCCACCTGACGAGTACTTCTGAAGAAATGCTAAAACAGGAACTTCATATCAATAAAAGAATGAAAGATGCGGTTGTTTCATTAGCGAGTTTAACGAAAGCAAGCGGACTTGACGGTGTGGTTTCATCCGCACTGGAGGTTCCATGGATCAAAAAGGCATGTGGACAGTCGTTTCTTACCGTAACACCGGGTATCAGGTTAGAAGGAGACCTTGCCCAGGATCAGAAGCGTGTCGCAACACCTTCAAAAGCCAGGTCGCTCGGTAGTGATTTTATTGTGGTAGGAAGAAGCATAACGGCAGCTGAAAATCCTTATGAAGCTTATTATAAAGTGAAAAAAGATTGGGAGGGTTCATATGTTTCCTAAAATTGCAGAGCACCTGTTATCGATCGGAGCAGTAAGTCTAAAACCCAACGATCCATTTACATGGTCATCCGGAATGAAATCGCCAATTTATTGTGATAACCGATTAACATTGTCTTATCCAGAAGTTCGTAAAGAGATCGCAAAAGGGCTTGTCCAAATTATCAAAGAACACTATCCTGATGTGGAATGTATCGCAGGAACTGCTACGGCTGGTATCCCTCACGCGGCATGGGTGAGCGACCAGTTAAATCTTCCGATGGTATACGTGCGCGGAAAAGCAAAAGGACATGGCAAAGAAAATGTTATCGAAGGGAAAATTAGCAGGGGCGACAGAGTCGTCATCATTGAAGACTTGATCTCTACAGGCGGAAGCGTTATCCATGCAGCTGAAGAACTAAAAAAAGCCGGCGCTGAAATTCTTGGTGTTGCAGCGATCTTTTCTTATGAGCTTAAAAAAGGAACGGATAATTTGCAAAAGACAGCGCTTGACTGGCACACATTGACAAACTTCACTACAATGTTAGATATAGCGGCTCAAAAAGGGTTTATTGAAAAGGAAGACGTGAAAAGGCTGCAGCAGTGGCGCAAGAAGCCTTCTTCAACAGATTGGATGCAAGAAGGAGTGTCGAATTCTTAAAGGATTGCAGCGGCAGTTAGTAACATTCTGTTTTTCGGCCCGAATAAATGGGAGGAATAATAGTGAGAAAAATGCCTGGAGATGAATTTGATTCACTCGTATCTTTTTTTGATGACATGGCAAGGACGAAGTGGCTGGGAAGCATTCATAACCGATTGAAACAAGCGACAGGTTCCTGGGAAGGAAAGTCTGTTCTTGATGTTGGTTGTGGTACCGGGAGGCTTTTACTCCGAGGGGTAGAGGAAGCAGGCCATCTAACTGGCATCGATTTGTCGAAAGAAATGCTAAAAGCGAGCAAGCAAAATTTCTTTTTTATAAACCGCAGTGAGAAAGCGACCTTTATGCAGGCTGATGCGTGTGAAATTCCTTTTGAGAAAGGGAAGTTTGACCTTTCTCTTTCAACATGTGTCTTGTTTTTGCTTCCTGAACCGGAGATTGCCATGAAGGAAATGATCAGGGTAACAAAAGAAGGCGGACAGCTGGCCATGCTGAATCCCTCTGTCCGAATGGACCAGGCGAAGGCATTTGCGTATGCGAAAGATAAAGGAATAAGAGGGTTCGAACAAACATCATTGCTTAAATGGGCAAATGTGTCAACAAGGAGACACAGGTATTCCCCTGACCAGCTAAGTGACCTCCTGCGATCTAACGGTGCGGTTTCTACAGAGCATATCGAAGTGCTTGATGGACTTGCCATTATCACTGTTGCTAACCTGTGATCAGTACCAGGTATACTACATAACTATCTTCAATCTTTTCTCATACAAAAACGTATAAATCCTGCCGTGAAGGCAGGATTTATACGTTTCTTTTTAGTTGTAAAACTAAATCCGGATCCGGTGTGACATATACGGTGTTCTGGTTATCATAAGTAACATAACCCGGTTTTGCCCCGCTTGGCTTTTTGACGTGCTTAATGAGCGTATAATCGACAGGAACCGATCCTGATTCCCGTGCTTTACTAAAGTATGCTGCCAGATTTGCAGCTTCTAGCAAGGTTTGTTCTGTAAATTCAGGGTTGCGGATGACAACATGGGATCCCGGGATATCTTTCGTGTGTAACCAGGTTTCCGTTTTGGACGCCAGTCGGTTTGTTAAATACTCATTTTGCTTATTGTTTTTGCCAACCAGTAATTCTGTTCCGTCACTGGAAACATACCGGTCGAGTGTTGGCCTGGTGTTTTTAGTTGGCTTTGTCCGCTTGCTTCTCTTTCGGATATAGCCCTGTTCTTCAAGTTCTTCTCTGATTTCTTCTACATCCCGGGGGGAAGCAGATTCAAGTTGTTGAATAAGCTGATCGAGATAATCGATTTCTTCATGGGCATTTTCGATTTGCTCGTTTACGATGCTGAGCGAGTTTTTCGCCTTGTTATACTTTTTAAAATAATCCTGTGCATTTTCAGAAGGAGTCTTTTGCGGGTCGAGTGGTATATCGATCGTCGCTCCGTTTTCGTCATAGTAGTTAATAACTTCTATGTTTTTGTCACCGCGTTTAACAGCGTGCATGTTCGCTGTTAGAAGTTCTCCGTAAAGCTGGAATTCATCAGCTTTTTCAGCGCTTTTTAGCGTGCTTTCCAATTTTTTTATTTTCTTAACGTTTTTCTTTCGTTCGTTGACCAGGAACTTTTCGAGATCATTTGTTTGCTGCTTCACGCGGTCGCGTTCTGCTTTTCCGAAGTAAAAACGGTCGAGCAGCTCACTGACGCTATCGAAAGTTTTTTTCTCTCCTTCGAGATGAGAAAGCTCTACAACCGAGAAAAATTCCTTGTTTTCAGTAAACACCATTTGCGGGACATATTCGCGATTTCTCACCTTGTCCATCACTTCAAAAAAGCTGCCTGTGAGACTGGCACGGTTAGCGAGTCCTGCCCGGGAAAGAACCTCTTTTGCGATTAACGGTGAAACACCGGAAAACTCATTGACAATCTGCCTGTCCAACTTCCCGCTGTTAAAGTCAATACGGTGCAAGAACTGTTCTTCATCCACTTCAAGTGGTGAAATTTTCTCTTGTGCTGGAGGAGCGACATAGGGCTGTCCTGGAAGCACAGTACGATGCCTGTTGACTGCTGGGGATAAATGCTTGATGCTATCCAGGATCATATTTTCCTCATTTACAAGTATAATGTTGCTGTGCCTTCCCATTATTTCAATAATTAGTTTTCTATAGCTAACATCACCAAGTTCATTTCTTGTCCGAAATGTTAGATGGAAGATCCTTTCCATCTCAACCTGCTCTATTTTCTCAAGAATACTGCCGTCAAGATGCTTTCTCAGCAGCATGCAAAACATCGGCGGTTCTTTCGGATTATCATAGCTCTGTTCCGTAACATGTATTCTCGAAAAACTCGGATTAGCGGAAACAAGCAAATGATGGTTCTTTCTTCCAGACCGAATAACGAACACCAGGTCTGACTTGTAAGGTTGATAGATTTTAGATACTCTACCATTTAGCAATGTTTCAGTTAACTCATCTGCTACTGCTCTTGTTACAATTCCATCAAAAGACATAGTACCTCACCTCTTGTCCAACGACATAAACAACCAGTATAATAATGGTTTTCTTTATGCCAGACTCTTTCTTTTATTAAGGGCTTTTTTTAAAAAAGATAGTTATTTTAATACACCCTCCAAAAGCTTCATTCTTTCCACTCTCTATTGAATTCCAGACTCAATTAGTAACCATCTTAATCAGTATAGCATTTTTTTTAGCTTGTCTGAATATAGATGGCTAGTAGATAAATCAATCGTTCTATTTTGATTGCGAGGTGTAGGAATGCGGTGGTACGAGTATACAGCAGAAGAGGTCGCAGATAAAATAAGGGCCAATTTAACAGAAGGTTTGACCGAAGATGAAGTGCAAAAGCGTCGCCAAAAGACCGGATTCAATGAGATTGAAGAGGCGGAACGCCCTTCCGGGTGGATCATATTCCTTTCCCAGTTTAAAGACTTTATGGTCGTTGTGCTCCTTGCAGCCACCCTAATATCAGGACTGCTTGGAGAATACCTGGATGCGATCGCGATAATTCTTATTATTTTAATGAACGGGTTTTTAGGATTTTTGCAAGAACGCAAGGCAGAAAAATCGCTCCAGGCTTTGAAAGAACTATCAGCCCCTAAAATGAGAGTGTTGAGAAACGGCAACTGGAAGCAGATCCAGGCAAAAGAGGCAGTCATCGGCGATATCGTAAGAATAGAAAGCGGCGATCGGATAGGCGCTGATCTGCGCTTGATATCAGAAGATTCCCTATACATTGAAGAATCAGCACTAACTGGTGAATCGGTACCGGTCAACAAAAGAGTAGAACCCCTGGCTTCTGGAGAACTTGGCATCGGGGATCAGGAGAATATAGCTTTCATGGGAACGCTTGTGACACAGGGAAAAGGCAAGGGGATTGTTATAGGGACAGGCATGAAAACAGAGATGGGCAAAATCGCCCATTTGATACAATCAGCAGAAACAATGGCAACTCCGCTCCAGCGAAGGTTGGAACAACTCGGCAAGGTATTGATTGCTGCAGCGCTGGCATTAACCGCATTAGTCGTGATCCTCGGGATTATTCAAGGACGGAATGTCTATGATATGTTCCTTGCTGGTGTTTCACTGGCAGTTGCTGCTATACCGGAAGGGCTTCCGGCCATTGTTACGATCGCCCTTGCGTTAGGAATGCAAAAGATGATCAAACGCAAAGCAATTGTAAGAAAGCTACCGTCGGTTGAAACACTTGGATGTGCTACCGTGATTTGTTCGGACAAAACAGGAACGCTAACACAGAACAAGATGACGGTTACCCATCTGTGGTCAGGCGGAAAAACCTGGACGGTTACAGGTACCGGTTACGATCCATATGGAGATTTCTTTGAGAATAGGAAAAAAGTCAGCCCGGATGATGTGAAACCATTAAAGCAGTTGCTTACTTTTGGAGTGTTATGCAATAACGCTGTTGTTAAAAAAGATAACAAAAGGTTTCATTTGGATGGTGATCCGACAGAAGGTGCTCTTGTGGTTGCAGGGATGAAGGCGGGTATCCTGTCAGAAATTAGAGAAACAAATTTTGATATCATTCAAGAGTTTCCATTTGATTCTTCCAGAAAAATGATGAGTGTTTTAATTGAAAATAAAAAGGGAGAACGCTTTGTGGTTACCAAGGGCGCCCCGGACGTGCTTTTAAAGCACAGTACCGCTATTCTATGGAACGGAAGACAACAGCGGCTGGACCAGGATAGGGAAAATAAAGTGAAGCAAGAGATAAACAAGCTGGGAGCTAAAGCATTAAGAACGATTGCGATTGCATATAAGCCGCTGCAAAACACAGAAAATTTGCTCCACAGTGTCCAGGCAGAATCAAAGCTTGTTTTTGTAGGACTGCAGGGAATGATCGATCCTCCAAGGCCAGAAGTGAAGCAAGCGGTACAGGAGTGCCGGGCAGCAGGCGTAAAAACGATTATGATAACAGGAGACCACGCTGTTACAGCAACCGCGATCGCAAAAGACCTTGGCATTTTACCTCACGGGGGAAGAGTGATCGATGGACAGGAATTGGGCAGGTTAAGCATCGAAGATCTCGAGGAAGCGGTAGATGATATTTATGTCTTTGCAAGAGTATCGCCAGAACATAAGCTAAAAATCGTTAGAGCACTTCAGAAAAAAGGACATGTCGTTGCGATGACAGGGGACGGAGTAAACGATGCCCCTGCGATCAAGGCTGCAAATATCGGAGTAGCGATGGGAATAACGGGAACGGATGTAGCCAAAGAAGCATCGTCTCTTGTATTAAGTGATGATAATTTCACTTCGATTCGGGCGGCTATTGAAGAAGGGAGAAACATCTATGAAAATATTCGAAAGTTTATCAGGTACCTGCTGGCCTCTAACGTAGGTGAGATTTTTGTAATGTTGTTCGCGATATTGTTATCACTGCCGCTGCCACTCGTGCCGATACAGATTCTATGGGTTAACCTTGTAACCGACGGTTTGCCTGCAATGGCGCTTGGAGTGGATCCGGCAGAAAGCGATGTGATGAAGCGAGAGCCAAGAAGTCCAAACGAAGGTGTTTTTGCAAGAAAGCTTGGATGGAAGATTATCAGCAGGGGATTGTTGATCGGATTGTGTACTCTGGCTGCTTTTATGGTCACTTATTATCAAAATCCTGATGACCTTGTTAAGGCACAAACAATTGCGTTTGCTACCCTTGTGATGGCGCAGCTTATCCATGTGTTTGATTGCCGCAGCGAGCACTCTGTTTTCCATAGAAATCCTTTCCAAAACATGCTGCTGGTGTTGGCTGTATTATCTTCCGTTTTGATGCTTCTCGTGGTTATTTACTATCCGCCGCTGCAGCCGATTTTCCATACAACGGTAATAAATGTGAGAGAATGGCTCTTGATTTTAGGGCTCTCATCAATACCGACTTTTTTGTTGGCAGGCTATTCATTGTTTTACCAGCCTATGAAAGTAAAAAAAACAACGCCTTCTATCTAACATTCTAAAAAGAGGCTGGGACATAAATAAGACGTTCAAGTTAAAAAACGAATAATTAAAAATCAACAAGTATTGAATGTTACTTTTCAATAGATGTATCTTCCTTTGTAGCTAGTAGGAGTGATACAAACCGCTTCGGCAGAATACTTAGCTTTCCGCGGGCACGGCCTCAGCCTCCTCGCGGAAAAACCATCGTTTTGGAGTCTTCGGACTCGTGCTGTTCCCGCAGGATAAGGAAGGCTACGGCAGCAAGACATCGCACGAAGAAAATGGGCAGTTCATTTTCGAGGAGTCT
>NZ_SWLG01000026.1 GCF_005747095.1 Exobacillus caeni
ATGATGGCGAAGAGGCCACACCCGTTCCCATGCCGAACACGGAAGTTAAGCTCTTCAGCGCCGATGGTAATTGGGGGATCTCCCCCTGTAAGAGTAGGACATCGCCGGGCTTAGATAGTGGAGGATTAGCTCAGCTGGGAGAGCATCTGCCTTACAAGCAGAGGGTCGGCGGTTCGAGCCCGTCATCCTCCACCATTTTTATGAAATGCCCGTTATTGATTTAACTTCATAATACTTCGCCGGCTTAGCTCAATTGGTAGAGCAAGGAGCATAACCGCACCGATTAATCTGCGACTTGTCTTGACGCAGATAGCTACAAAGTTAAGCTTGTAGAGGAAGAGACAACAAAAATGATTTAACTTCATAATACTTCGCCGGCCTAGCTCAATTGGTAGAGCAAGGAGCATAACCGCACCGATTAATCTGCGACTTGTCTTGACGCAGATAGCTACAAACTTAAGCTTGTAGAGGAAGAGACAACAAAAATGATTTAACTTCATAATACTTCGCCGGCCTAGCTCAATTGGTAGAGCAACTGACTTGTAATCAGTAGGTTGGGGGTTCAAGTCCTCTGGCCGGCACCAACTTTACACATCTTGCGGGTGTGGCGGAATTGGCAGACGCGCTAGACTTAGGATCTAGTGTCTTTACGACGTGGGGGTTCAAGTCCCTTCACCCGCACCATAAAAAATAAACAAAAAAAGTGCGCCCGTAGCTCAATTGGATAGAGCGTCTGACTACGGATCAGAAGGTTAGGGGTTCGACTCCTCTCGGGCGCGCCATTTCAATAAAATTTGGGGCCTTAGCTCAGCTGGGAGAGCGCCTGCTTTGCACGCAGGAGGTCAGCGGTTCGATCCCGCTAGGCTCCACCAATCAAACGGAGGAATACCCAAGTCCGGCTGAAGGGATCGGTCTTGAAAACCGACAGGGGCTTAACGGCCCGCGGGGGTTCGAATCCCTCTTCCTCCGCCATATCTGGTCCCGTGGTGTAGGGGTCAACATGCCTGCCTGTCACGCAGGAGATCGCCGGTTCAAATCCGGTCGGGACCGCCATTAGTCCACAGTAGCTCAGTGGTAGAGCAATCGGCTGTTAACCGATCGGTCGTAGGTTCGAGTCCTACCTGTGGAGCCATATAAATCTGGCCCGTTGGTCAAGTGGTTAAGACACCGCCCTTTCACGGCGGTAACACGGGTTCGAATCCCGTACGGGTCATACTTAAGAAGAACTCATAAAAAGAGTTCTTTTTTTATTTAAGCTCTTTTAAGATAGTTGTTTTGCATATCTTCTCAAAACTGTGAGGTTGTAGTAACATTGATTTCCTTTCCAGATATTCACTTTCCGGGGTTAATGCCTTTTTCCAGGTTCCTCTGAATAAAAAACGCCACAGTGTGAAAATGAAGGCGCCTGCGGCCCACAATGAGCATTCTTTGCGGCCAAAAGAGGCACAGCGCGAGCATTCGAAACCGAAGCGGCTAGCCTCGATCCCCTCCCCTCATTTTTAAGCGTTAAAAAGCAAAAGAGTTTGCAATCCTCAATTGGTTTCTTTTTTTCTTCCTGAGTAGATTAATTGAACATTCCTGTCTAGAACGGTAATCTTAGACTAGAGAATTAATTTGCTATTGAAGTCCAAGATTGAAAAACTGTGAGGTGTATTGGTTTATGATACAATTTGGCCAGGAAATCGATCGATTTAATACCCATTCCGTAAAGTGGGACCATACCGAAGCGATATTTGAAAAAGAAGGGTTGCTGCCAATGTGGGTAGCAGACATGGATTTTAAGGCTCCTGAACCGGTTATTAATGCACTGAAGAAACGTGTGGAACATGGAATTTTTGGTTATTCGATGCCGACACAGGAAACAAAAGAATCAATTCAGAATTGGCTTCGAAAACGACATGATTGGAATATCGACACCGACTGGATTGTTTTTACACCAGGTGTGGTTCCTGCTTTATCAGCAGCTATTAATACATATACGTCTCCTGAAGATGGAGTACTTATCCAAAGCCCTGTATACTATCCGTTTGGAGATATGATAAAGAAAAATAATAGACAGCTTGTAGACAGTCCGTTAGTTTTTAATGGTATCAGCTATGAAATGGACTTTGACGATCTAAATGAGAAGCTTAGCGATCCGGGTTTAAAAATGATGTTGTTATGCAATCCCCATAATCCTGTAGGAAGGGTTTGGACAAAAAAGGAACTCGAGAGGCTTGCAAATCTTTGTTTAACCCATGATGTACTTCTTATCTCAGATGACATTCATTTTGATCTTATTTATAAAGGAGTCACACATACTGTTATTTCCACTCTATCAAAGGAAGTCGAGCAAAAGGCAATTACGTGTATTGCTCCGAGCAAAACATTTAATCTTGCTGGTATGCAGCTGTCTACAATTATAATTCCAGATGAAGAGAAACGGGAAAAGTTTAATGAATACCTTGGCAAGATCGGTTTTTTTGCCCCAAATCCATTTGGGCTTGTAGCAGTTGAGGCTGCTTATAACGAAGGGGAAGAATGGCTTGATAACCTTATGGATTACCTTCAGGGGAATTTAGATTTTCTAAAATCTTTTATAGAGGAAAAGCTTCCTGATATAAAGGTAATTGAACCCGAGGGTACGTACCTGGTATGGCTGGATTTCCGGAAACTTGGTTTCTCTCACAAAGAATTAGAAACATTTATGCAGGACGAAGCTAAGTTGGCACTTGATGAAGGATACATTTTTGGTAAAGAAGGAGAAGGATTTGAAAGAATCAATATTGCCTGTCCGCGTTCATTATTAAAAGAAGGACTGGAAAGGCTAGAAACAGCATTGAATAACAAGCTTTGATGAACGAATGCAGAAGCGTCCAGTCAATATGTAGATTGGGCGCTTTTTTATTCATTGTTGTTAAACACTCCAAACACAAAAAAAAGGATGGATGTAATAAGAATTCTATCGCCAGTATAGTTAATTTTCATCCCCTGGCTTATAATTGTACATTCCTTGACGGTGATCCGAGGGATTGTTAGTGTCGATTTCCAGGAAACCCTTTTGGTTAAAAGTTCCCAGCGTAACCTGATGTAGCTGATCCCGATCCAAACTATATGATTTCATCTGGTCATATAACCATACTTCGTCTTTTTCAAGGTATTTTAAATTATGGTGAACAATATGGCCATCCATTATTAAAGGGATAGGAATAAAGGCTGGGGAAGGAGACATATACAAATCACTCGGCTGAAGTGGCCGCTTGTCTGATTTTGGTATAGCACTGATGCTTCCGTTTTCCTCCATCACAACGATTTCAAGGTCTGATACATTCGTATATCCTTTATGCCTCAAGATTCCCAGAAGCTGTTCAAGTGATAGATGCACTTTGCGCAATCCTTCTTCGTCTATGTCTCCTCCTCTAACTAAAACCGTAGGACTATCTGTAATAAGAGGCTTTAAACCTTTCACAAGAGTCAGCTTTGAAAGGATCAAGTAAACAACAACTATTACAACCGAGTAATAAGAAGCCACACCTAATCTTTTGGTTAATATATTGTTGAATCAAGACTTTATGAAAAAACTGAGATTAAAAAGGGGTTGAAGTAAAAAAACGAGGAAATAAATCTTGTTGTTTTGTCGTTTTATAGCATTATTAACTCATTTTCAGCAGCAATGCTTAAGAAAAAGCTAATAAATGAAAATTTAAAAGAGATATTTCTCATAACATACCGCTTTTTAACATTTTCTGACTAGTTTTTGGAACCTTTGTCACAAGGCAGGAAAAGGAATAGGTACAGATGGAATATTTTAAAAAAACCATCTGGGAGGAATTTTTTATGAGTAGGGATAAGATCACCATCTCAAGAGCATCTTCAATAACCAGGGTGTCCCCCCACCTTTTAAAGACATGGGAAAAGCAATTCTCAGCTTTTTTTGAAATCCCAAGAGATCGAAATAACTCAAGAAATTATACAAAGGCAGATATTGAAACGGTTAAAAAGATTAAAGAAATGAAAGAAAATAAAGTGGAAGATGAAATGATTATAAAATTATTGGAACTCCAGATGAATCCGCCTGCATCAAATCCGGTTGAGATTAAACCTGAGTTGATAGAAAGTTTGATAACAGATGAAGATATAGAAATCCCGGAAGATACTGGGGAAAGAACATCAGTCGATTCGAGTGAAGAAATCGTTTCATCTCTTTCAAAAATGGTGTCTTTTATCGAGTCTAAGGAGGTTAAAGAACTTTTAAAGGTCGATACTAAACTAAAGGATTTAGAAAAAAATATCGTTCATCAATTGCACGAAATAGTCCATGAAGAAATAGCTACTGCATCAGATGCCCATACAAGCATGAACCATATGGAACTATCATCAATATCTGAAAAAGTAGAAAGACTTGCAAATGTTTCTACAGAAGAAAGAATTTCGTACAGGACAGAAGCAGAACAACAAAGGAAACTAATAGAAGAGAAAATTGCTTTAAGGGAAGAAAGGTTCATCGCGTTAGTTCAGGAACGGTTTAGAAAAGAAGTTGAGGAACCTAAACATAAACCGGGGATGGGGTTTTTAAAAAATATCCTCGGATTTGCTAAATAACTATTCAAAGCATGAAAAATCAAGCTGCTATTTTTAACATATAACTTTAGGAAACATTGCTTATGACAGACAGCGAACCGATAAGTGATAATCACTTATCGGTTCGCTGTTGCTTTTAAACTTATACCTTTTCTTTTCTACTTTTCAAGAAGATATTTTCTAAGTGAGTTGATTAACGTTTCCTTTATTTCTGCTTCATCCATATGCTGAGAGACTTCTTTTCCAGGATCATTCTTTTCAATTTGGAGAATATCGAACTGAAAAGTACAATTTCCACATCTTAATTTATTTTGATGATCGATATAACGATATCTGAATGCGGCGTATCTGTCATTTAACAATGTACCGAGCAATTTTCCCTGGTAAACTGGCCCCCCGGTAAATCCTGCATAAAAGACACAATCCGTTCTGTTAAATTCAAAAGAGAATCGAAGAAAATCTTGCTCATGGAAGAAATCTTTGTTTATATCATCCCGTAGTATTTCTATCATGTCAGGTATTGCCCCTCACCGTAAACTCAATATTTAGCATAACTTTAGGAACTCAGGAGATTTGCCTAAAATGAGCTGGCTTAAATTATCGTATCCATATGGTTTATATTTAATAAACAGTCGTAGTATTTCTGAGGCATCATCTCGATTTTTAAGCTTATTTACCTCCCTAATGTACAGTTCGATCACTGACTGCTTTATATTTTTTGGGGAGTGTTTTCCCGGGTCTTCATCACATAACAGGCAGCCAAGGTAATGATAGCGGAACTGCAATTGTCGAGTCAAGTTAACCACATGCAATAGCGCTTCATACGCTTCTGGATACTTTTCCTGGATTTGTTCACTTGCTTTTTTTGTTTCATAAAGACTGTCCAAACTAGTTAATGCGATCATCGTTGATCTCCTTCCTTTCATTGGTATTTATGATATCTATCGGTCCCATGGCTTTTGAAGCGTAATAGAGTCGGCGAGATCTTTACTCTTTGTTCTTCTGTTCCTGCGAACTTCAGCTCTTTCGGCACCAGTATCAAACAGCTTTTTTTCTTCATCCGTTTCCGGTATAACACCAGGCACCTCAATAGGCTTTTTGTCCGGCCCAAGTGCTACAAAGGTTAAAAAAGCAGTGGCCGCAATTCGACGGTCGCCATAAACCATATCTTCTGCGATAACTTTACAAAAGATTTCCATTGAGCTCTTCCCTGTATAAGAAACAAACGATTCGATGCAAACAGAATCGGATTGATGAATCGGACAAAGGAAATCGATCGAATCAAGAGAGGCCGTCACGCATTCTTTTGCTCTTGAGTGTCTTCTTGCGGATAAAGTAGCACAACCATCGATTTTTTTCATCAAAACTCCGCCGAACAATGTATTATAGTTATTCAAATCACAAGCCAAAACTTGATCAGTGTTTACAATTCTGCTTTCGCGAGCTTTTTTATTTTCCATATTTATACACCTTCCATAAAAGAGTGGACAGTTCATTTTAATAAAACAGGTTAAACGTGTTAAAAGAATGAATGTAAATACGTATTTAGGCGTCCCTTTTGGTGTGATTGTAAACCCGCTAATGATAAGAAGTAAAATAGTTATTTCGATATCTTGTATAGCTTTTATCTATGAAAATGCTTACAGCCATAACTATAAACAATGAAAAACAAAATAAACCAGCCTTGATTAGACTGGTTTTATCGCCTGTATTTTTTATTAAGTTGCTCCTGGGTAAAAGTAAGCCATTCTTTTGCAGCATAAGAAAGATACTTGTTTTTTCGCCAGATGATTGCGAGTTCCCAATAGATTGACGGACTGGTTACATTAAGAACCGAAACATCGCTTGTTAGGTCCTTGCAGATGCTCTCAGGCATCAGTGCAACCCCTAATCTGGAGGAAACCATCTTCCCGATAAAATCCCATTGGGAACTTTCAGAGATAATATTGGGTTGAAAGCCAGCCATCGCACAAGAAGAAATGATACGGTTATGGAGTGCAAAATCTTCATTGAATAAAATAAAATTTTCATCTTTCAGGCTTTCTAAATCTATTGAGCTTAAAGATGCAAACCTGTGGGAAGATGGGATAACGAGTTGAATGTTCTCTTTTTCAAAGGAAAAAGAATGAAAAACACTGTTGTTGACAGGGAGGACAACTACCCCCAGATCCAAGTCCCCTTTATCAATTTCGTCCTCGATTCTCTTGGAGCCATACTCAACAAGCTGGATTGAGATATCAGGATAATGCTCATGGAACCTTCCGATAATGTCAGGGAAATATAATGAACCGATCATGGGGGGTAAACCGATTCTAATGCTCCCTTTCTTTAATTCAAGCAGATTATCGAGTTGAAACCTTAAATCCTTGAAAGCTTTGTCGATTACAGTTGCCTGATCAAAGATTATTCGGCCGGCATCTGTTAATTCTACTGTTTTCTTTGTTCGGTCGAAGAGAGGGACCCCAAGTTCGTCTTCAAGATTTCTAATCATTTTACTAATGGTAGGTTGTGTAATAAATAAATGTTCGGCTGCCTTACTAAAGCTTTTTAACTTCGTAACTTCTATAAAATATTGCAAATGTTTAATATCCATTCTCTCCACCTGCTTATCTTATGTAAAGTTTTAATTATGCTGACGGAATTATAGAACAATTATCCAGTCATGATTCCAAACTAAAAACTGTTATACAAGTTTAGCATAACCTTAAAGAAATTTCTGTTTATGAAATAATTAAATGTCGCACTAAACCCGGCTATCAGTCTTTATCCATACGGCTCAGTCCAATCCATACGTCCCTTGGCGTTCGCCTTCACCTTTCTACACTGCGGGGTTCCAGTTGTCTTAGCTGGCCCTCAGGGTAAAGAAGGCACTGAAAACCTTCAATTGATTGAAGCGAAGGGCAGTCGACTCCTCGAAAATATATTCACATTTTCTTCGTGCGATGTAACGCTGCCGAAGCCTTCCTTGTCCTGCGGGAAAAACAAGAGCTGAAGATCCCGCAGGAAGCGGTTTTTGCTGACGAGAAAGAACCTCTGTTAAAGTAGGAAATAGTTCAATAACGAGGCTGAAACCATTTCCCTTCCAATTCGTATTATTGAAGAGGAGGGATACCGTGTATGCGATTATAGGTTGGGTAGTTTTAGGGATCGTTGGGTTCTTTTTGTTTTCTTATTATAAATTTCCAAATTCAGCAGTGATGAGCGGTTTTAAAACGAAACGTAGCTTTTATTTTTCTGTTTCAATGATTTTGATTGTTTCAATAGGGGCATTCAGTGCTCATTTCTATGCCCGATCACAGGAACCGTGGCGTGCGAGCCAGATTTTTCAGTTGAAAGGTCCGGAAGGGGACATTCACCTTTATACCGGCCAGAAAGAGAAAGCAGCGATCAATTATGATAAGCAAATTCATACAAAGCGCCCTTACAAGACGAACCTATTATTATGGGATGGTTACGATGAAATAACGCTTCACGTTACACAGAGAGGGGATAAAGATAGCAGCTATAAGAAGGTTTATGTTAATAATGCTATTCCTGATTCGGGGGTTTACCGAATACCTGTTACATTAACATTTCCGGAGAAAGGAAAATGGAGAATAGATATCTATAACGAAGGTGAACCAATAAATGCAATTGTAGTGGATGTTCAACATTAATAATTTTTAAAGATGGAAGAATACCTTTTCACTTTTGAAATAAACGTCCAGGTTAGAGTCAAGAAGGTTTTGCAGAACGATGGGAACACAGAATCGGGTTGTTTGATTTTATAAACCGCTCTTACCTTCTCGATTGACTCAGCGGAGATTCCATAATTGCTTTCTAATAGTTTCCGAACAACATTAGTACTTAGATCCACATCTGCCCGCAAAAGTTTCACTTCCTTTTGTTACCGGAGAATAAATAGCGTTCGTAATCGTTTAAGAGCTTGATATACCAGGGCTTTGGTGCTAAGTCAGGTTTGAGTTTCTTAACAAATTGTAATGCTTCTTTTTGTGGCCAACATTGAAGTTTCATAAAATAAGCTGTTAGAATAAATCCTAAACGATTAATACCTGCAACATCATGGACGTATACGACATATCCGTTTGTCAATAACAATTGCAGCGTATTTATAACAGTAATGAGCCAATGAAGATCAGGACTCCGTTGATCTAGAATAGGTGCGTATAATAAGATTCTGTTAATAAAGTTTATCGGTATTTTATACTGTCGATCACTTACGTTTAAAATTGCGTTAATTCTGTGATTAACAAATATCCAGTCACCATCTTCTAATATACTTCCTGCATAAAGCCTATTCGGTATGATTTCTGTAATAGGCATTATAATTCCCCCTACAAACTAACTGTGAATCCTTATTAAGTTATGTGAGTGGAGTATGTCCTGTGATATGTCCACCTCAAGTTGCTAATTGCAAGGGAAAATTTTTTTAATGAAGATATCCCTGATTCTTTAAAAAATGGATGATTTTCTGTGCTGCATCTGTAGTTGATACCTGGTGGGTGTTTATCACTATTTCAGGTTTGTCTGGTTCTTCATAGTAATAAATAGTTGAAGGATAACGCTTATATTTTTCTAAAATGTCTCTTTGAAGCCTTGTTTCCAGGGAATATTTTAAATATACTTCCACAAAATTATTTATTGATTTGCGAGCTATGTCTCGCATTTCTTTCAGGCGTCCAACTGAAGAAATTAAAACGATGACATTATGCTTACATAGAAGCTGTGCAACATATATCAAGTTTGTAGATTTTTTCTGTTGTCTTTTTTTCCAATCAGAGCTTAATTCTTTTGTTAAAGATTTTGGAACTTCATCGCTATCTATCCGTTCAACCAGGGACCCCATTTTTTCTAATTCATTTTCAACGTGCTTACTAATTGTCGTTTTCCCAGCGTTTGGCAGGCCGGTTATCCAAATTACTATTCCTTCTTGCAAATTTTCACCCCCCAATTTTCAGTTATTACAAGATATTCAAGACCAGTTTGTTTTGAATGGACTAGAATCCACTTTTACCTTTCCTATTTACTTGAAAACAAAGTACTACATTCACATGTAAGTTCAATATCTACATGAAAGAAAATGGTAAATAATTTATCGAAAGTTTCCTTTGTGCAAAAAGTGTTGACAATTCCATGAATTATTCATATGATGAAACAAAAGTTGCCTTAAGGAAAAATATTAGACAAAGCCTAAAATTCGTGGGAGTGACAAAAAATGACTTTGTATGAAGGGAAAAAAGGAGATTTTATTAAAATCAATCAAGTCTTGTTAGAAGGGGTTATGAGAAGAAGGCTGTTGGATCTTGGATTTGTACCAGGAGCGGTGGTAGAAGTCTTAAAGAAAAGTCCTTTAGGAGATCCGATCGCTTTTCGGGTTAGCCAAACAACGATCGCGCTAAGGAAGGAAGAAAGTTCAAGAATATTAGGGGAGCGGATAGAAAATGGCTACTAAACAAGCTTATCGGATTGCACTTGCAGGAAATCCTAACACGGGGAAAAGCACCCTGTTTAATGCACTGACAGGATTAAAGCAGCATACAGGAAACTGGGCAGGAAAAACAGTAAGCATGGCAGAAGGAATAGTCCGCCACAAAGATAAAGAGTATCGATTAATTGATTTACCGGGTACTTATTCGTTGTTCTCAAATTCTACAGATGAAGAGGTTGCACGGAATTATATTATTTTTGAGAAACCTGATGTAACGCTAGTAATCCTTGATGCAACTTCCCTGGAACGGAATTTAAATCTGGCTCTTCAGGTATTGGAGATGACACCCAATGTTATTGTGTGCATCAACTTAATCGATGAAGCCAAAAAAAGAGGGATAGTAGTAAATGAAGGGCTGTTAATGAGAGAACTTGGCGTTCCGGTAATTAAGATGTCAGCAAGAAACAAAATCGGGTTTTCGATTCTTCTGGATACAATAGACCGTATGGTTAAAGGAGAAATTTCTGTCAGACCTGTTCCGTTTATTTACAATGAGGAAACAGAAAGAAAGCTAGAACAAATAGAGCCAGAAGTACGTAAATTGGTTGGGGACGAATTTCCTGCACGCTGGATCGCTCTTCGTTTACTTGATGGAGACACTTCCTTGTTGAGAGAAATTGAAAAACGCATGCTGCAAAAGGAGGATAAGGAATGGAACTCAATCGAGGCATCACAAACCAATCGTTTAGAGAACTTTTAACCAGGGCAGAGGGTCTTTCAACTTCTGAATTAAGAGATGAAGTCGTCCACAGCCTTTACCAGAAAAGCCAGCAGCTATGCGAAAGAGCTGTAACATTTTCAAAGAGCAAGGAAGATAAGCGCACGGAAAAACTAGATGCTATATTTACGTCACCGATATGGGGATTTCCGATTATGCTCACAATGCTCGGCATCATTTTCTACTTGACGATCGCAGGGGCAAACGTTCCTTCTTCTATGCTCGCAAGCTTTTTTGGATGGCTTGAAAACTATTTGACGATGGGCTTCCAGGCGATAAATGCACCGGATTGGCTCCATGGTGTCATTGTCCTCGGTTTATACAGGGGAACGACCTGGGTGATCAGCGTTATGCTTCCGCCGATGGCTATTTTCTTCCCGACATTCGCCCTTCTGGAGAATTATGGATATCTCCCGCGTGTAGCATTTAACATGGACCGATTGTTCAAAAAAGTAGGTGCACACGGCAAACAATCCCTTACGATGGCGATGGGCTTTGGCTGTAACGCTGCGGCAGTTCTTTCAACCAGAATTATCGAATCACCTCGTGAACGAATGCTTGCGATCCTAACTAATAATTTTGTGCCATGTAACGGAAGGTGGGGCACATTGATTGTTCTAGCCTCTCTGTTCATGGCAGCAGGGTTAACTGGTGGAATGAAAACATTAGTGTCTTCGGCAGTAATAGTCGGCATAGTGGTCTTTGGTATCTTTGTAACATTTGCTGTTTCCTGGGTGCTTTCCAAAACAGCGTTAAAAGGAGTGCCTACCCACTATACGCTGGAACTGCCACCTTACCGGCGTCCTAAAATTTTTGATACGGTAATAAGGGCATCGTTAAACAAATCATGGGCTGTGCTGGTTAGGGCGGTTAAAATAGCTGCACCTGCCGGAATCTTAACATGGGTATTCGCTAACATTATGGTAGGTGATACCAGCATTCTGATGCATGCCGTAAACTTTCTTGATCCGTTCGCACAAACCCTGGGATTAGATGGATATATTTTATTGGCATTCATCCTGGGACTGCCGGCAAACGAAGTAGTGCTTCCTATCCTCTTAATGGGATACTTGTCGACCGGATCTTTGATAGAAGTGGATAACTTAACTGATTTAAAGCAAATTTTCCTTGACCAGGGTTGGACCTGGCTAACTGCATTAAATGTAATGCTGTTTTCTCTTCTGCACTACCCATGTGGAACAACGCTGGTTAACATATACAAGGAAACCAAAAGCAAAAAATGGACGCTCATGGCATTTCTTATTCCAACACTTATCGCTTTATTGGTGACATTTTCCATCAATCAAATTGTTACTGCTTTTGGGTGGGTATAAAATACTGGTGATCCGGGTTAATTCCGGATCACTTTTTTAATTTAAATCCTAAACGCATCAGATTTTTTGTGTTTTGAATAATAATCTGAATCACGTAAGAAGATATGAATAACAAGTGAATGGAGAAAGGATTCCCGTATATGAAACTTTATCAAGGTGAGTTATATTGGCCATCGATAAGTCCTGAAAAAAGAGTATATAAGCCACTGAAAAAAGATGCGGAATGTGAGGTTTTAATTATAGGTGGCGGTGAATCAGGAGCACTATGTTCTTTTTTATTAGGTGAATATGATATTGATACGATTGTAGTAGAGAAAAACAAAATCGGTAATGGTGTATCGGCCGGGAACTCTGGTTCTTTACAGTTTATGTCCGATAAAATGCTATCAGATATGATTAAGGAAATAGGTCCGGAAAATGCCATTTACTTTTATAAACTCTGTCAAAAAGCACTCGATGAGATTGCTCGGATTACTTCACAGGTCGAATGGAGTACAGGGTTCGAGCGGAAGCATAGCCTTTATTTTGCAAGCAATGTCAAGGACCTGCATAATCTGAAAACAGAATATGAGCTTTTGTCAAAACTGGGTTTTCCGGTAACCTATATGGACAAGGCTGAAATTCAAAGTAAGTTTCCCTTCAGCAAGCCGGGAGCAATCTATTCATTAAGTGCAGCAAGATTTAATCCAGTGAAGTTTTGCCAGGCCATCATTCATGAAGCAGCTAAAAAAAACGTAAGAGTATACGAAGACACAGAAGTACTTAAATACGACCTTACTGGAAAGAAATTATTGTTTGAAACTAGCGGCGGAACAATAAAGGCGAATAAAGTGATCTTTGCCTCCGGATTTGAAACATTGAATTATCTAAATACTAAAAAGATTTCACTGACACGTACCCAGATCGTGGTGACGAACCCGATCGGAGAAGGAGAAAAGTGGTATGAGAATGCTTTGATCTGGGAAACGAAAAGACCTTATCAGTATATCCGCATTAGTGACGATCACAGATTGATACTGGGAGGACTGGATGAAAATGAAACAGAACCAGTAAATGACAATTCGGAATTAAGGAAGAGATCTAAAAAACTTGTTGATTCAGCAAGTGAATTGTTTCCTAACCTGGAATTGAAAATTGATTATGAATATAATGCCGTTTTTGCTACGACGTTTGATGGGCGGCCGTTTATAGGCGAGCACCCTGCTTATAAAAATGCCTATTTTTTATTGGGGTTCGGCGGGAACGGGACCATTTACAGCATGATGGGTGCAACTATTCTTCGCGATCTAATATTATATGGCTACCATCCAGCTGCCGAAATTGTTAAGTTGGGCCGGTCCATGAAGAATAAGTAAACATGGAAATGAGTCTCATGCTGATGAGGCTCTACTTTTGTTTTGGCCCTATTCTAAAAACATAGTTGTTTTTGCATAAAAGCGATTTACTGCGATAGTTACTGCTGACCGCTGCGGAAATACACTACGCTTTCCGCGGACTCGCACTGAACATCCTCGCTCGCAAAGAACGCCTGTCTGGTTACGGCTAACAGTGACTAGTGGATCTCCCTCATCTCCTTGCGATAAGGCAACATCGACTCTCTTTCGTCCGTCGTGTTTTCTTTATCTCCATACAGCTCAGTCAAATCCATACGTCCCCTGGCGTTCGCCTTCACCTTTCTACACTGCGGGGTCTAACGTCTTGCTAAAAACAGGCTGCTATTGGGACCAGCCTGTTTTATGGAATTGCCTGTCATATCAATGATATTTTGTGCTTTTCAATCAGATCTTTTAGGGCGGGCCTTTGATTTCCATCTCTTCCGGTGACTTGATGGGCAGTTATTAATGAATTTAACACCGCTTCTTCAGTTGCTTCGCCTACCGCCCTAAAGGCAAGATCTATATCGTCCTCGTGGATCGTTGGGAAGGAGAGGCAGGAGGATGGTTTTTTATGCGGTATTTTTGTAGCAGTGGAAAAACCAATGGCCACTTCGCCGCTTCCAGTTGTAATGATTGAACCTGTTCTTGATAAACCTGTTACAGAACGCTTGAGAATTCGGTTTAACTGTCTTTCAGATAATGGAAGGTCTGTGCCGATGATCACCATTACGGAACCTTTATCTTTTTCCTCTGTCGTTTGCAAAATAACGTCTTTTAGTTCTTCTCCGACAGCTTTTCCATTTATTTTTAGATCACTTAAGATCCCGAAGTTTGTTAATACAAGAACGCCAATTGTATATCTCCCATGTTCCATTTCAATAATCCGGGACGCAGACCCTATTCCGCCTTTCAGGGAATAACAGAGCATGCCTGTTCCAGCACCAACTGTTCCTTCTTTAAACTCCCGAGAAGCATTTTCTAAAGCTTCTAATATGTGTTTCTTTTCTACAGAACCTGCACGAATATCGTTTAGGATCATATCGTTACATTCGCCAATAACCGGGTTAACAGTTCCGGTTGTTCGGCCGATTTCAGGATTTTTTTCAAGCATGTATTCGATCATCGCTTCTGCTGCAGTGCCGATGCTTAACGTGTTTGTCAATACGATCGGAGTTTCAAGTGTACCTAATTCTTCCATCTGAATCGTTCCCATCGTCTTTCCAAAACCATTTATAACATGGCTGGAAGCGATCAGTTTTTCTTTGAAGATGTTCCCCTGATGCGGCAATATAGCAGTTACGCCTGTCTGTGTTTCTTTATTGCTTAACGTAGCATGACCGACAGTGACTCCTTCTATATCAGTAATAGCGTTATAAAAGCCTGGTTCTAAACGGCCTATCTTTACTCCATAATCCCTCATCCGTTTTTGATTTCGCATCTCATTCATCCTTTAGCTATGTATTGGCTTGCTTTTTTATGCCCTAATTGTAACATCTTGACGGTAAACTGGTTGATATGGAGGAACACTGATCTCGAGAAAGAGTGAAGTGGAGAAACGGTCATACATGAGAAAGAAACAGTTAAAAAATTAGGCCTAAATCCCTGTTTATTCTTTAGATAGCAAATTTTATTTTTAATATTATGTGGTCAAATTGTCATAATAGTAGTAAAATTATGTGTAATATATCCTCTAAAAGGTGGGGGTGAAAATTCATGGATGGAAAACCAATTCATTACGATGGAAGCACGCAAATTGGAGGTAATTTTAAAAATGAATTGAAAACGACTGAACCGTTTAAGTTAACGGATGAAATGAGAGCGAACATTAGCGGTAATCCATACGAAATAGATATTAAAGCATAAATCAGATTTGAATTTGTCTCATAAAGACAGGTTCTTTTTTTTGTGAGCAAAAATTTTGAAACCTGCTGCACAGTTTAATATAATCCTAAAACAGAGGCAATTTAGTTTTGGATTCTAAATAGTAGGCTATATAAATGAAAACTAAACTTGCAGATTACATATAGAAAGGGAGATTTCGATGGCAAAAGTTTTGTATATTACGGCACATCCGCAGGATGATGCATTTTCATATAGTATGGCGGTTGGAAAAGAGTTTATCGAAACATATAAAGAAGCAAATCCAAATGATGAAGTAGTCCATTTAGACCTTTATAAAGAAAACATTCCGCAGATTGATGTTGATGTTTTCAGCGGGTGGGGGAAATTACAAAAAGGAAGCGGGTTTGAAGAACTTTCCTCTGAAGAAAAAGCGAAAGTGGGAAGATTATCTGAGTTATGTGATGAGTTTGTTTCAGGAGATAAATACATTTTCGTTACACCAATGTGGAACTTCTCTTTTCCCCCGGTCATGAAAGCATATATTGACTCCGTAGCTGTTGCAGGTAAAGCTTTTAAATATACGGAGCAGGGACCTGTAGGTTTGCTGACGGATAAGAAAGCACTCCATATCCAGGCGCGTGGTGGAATATATTCGGAAGGCCCTGCCGCGCAAATGGAAATGGGACACCGTTATTTAGATGCAGTTATGCAGTTCTTCGGAGTGCCTTCATTCGAAGGGATTTTTGTAGAAGGACACGCAGCTATGCCAGATAAAGCAGAAGAAATAAAGCAAAATGCTATTGCCCGTGCAAAAGATCTTGCTCAAACATTTTAAAAGTTAGTTCGAACGAAGAGCCAGTTTTAACATTCTGGCTCTTTTTTTATTGGCTTGTCCTAAAGTTCATTATATAGAGTACCGTAATTTTATTATGTAGACTAGAAAATTTATTAGAAGAAAGTTTTATTTAAACTTTAAAAGGAATATTACTATTAAAATGGAAAGTAGATTTAGCGGGTATTTTCCAGTAAACGATGCCACTTTCATGTTGGAATTTAAAAGATGGGAGATGGTTGGATTAAAATTCAGAAAACGTTTTACCCGAATATTAAGTCGATTGAACTGACGATGCTTGCAGTATATATTATAGTGGTTGCTTTTGGAAGCGCTTTAATGTGGGTGAACAGTGACCTTACGTTTAGCAGGTGGAAGACTTTTATGCTTGTAGGACTGATCTATATTGGTGTCTGCTTTGTCTTGTCCGTGTCCATCCGAAATCAACGCATCGAATTAACAGACCAGGAGTTTAGGCTCATATTGTTAGGTTTTGTTCGCAAAGAGATTAAGTATAACAGAATAAGAGAAATAAAAATTGGAAAACTAAATGGATCACCAGTTGTTGAAGTTACATTTGCTGATGGAAGCAGTACGACAAAAGTTCCGTTCATCCCTTTTGAAAAAGACTGGTACTCTATTGCCAGGTTTATTAAGCAAAGAAATAAAAGAATACTGATCAAGTTATAATGGACAACTATATATCTGTTTTTTGAATACCAGAACAGCAAAAAAGTGCTTTCTGGTTTTTTTATTTCATCAATTGTTTTAAAATGGTACCGTTTCGAACAGATATTCGCTAAAATAGAAGGTATATGAAGTTACCGCTTATATCCTTTTTCGAGGTGTGATGATACATGAATATAAAAAAGAAATTGCCTGAGTTACTCGACTTTTTCCAGACTGATTTTTCCTATAAAGAAAATATTGTGACCTGGAAAACAATCGAGGAAAAGGCTGCTAAAACAGCTCATTTTCCAGGAGGGCTGGATGAACGGTTAGTGCAAGCGATGAAAAAGAGAGGGGTCACTTCTTTATATACACATCAGGCTTCTGCATTTAAGGAAGTGCAGGATGGGAACAGCATCGTTGCAGTAACGCCGACCGCTTCAGGAAAAACGATGTGCTATAACTTGCCTGTTTTGAACGAAGTGCTTAATAATCCTTCCAGCAGGGCGCTGTATCTGTTCCCCACAAAAGCACTCGCCCAGGACCAGAAGAGTGAGTTAAATGAATTAATAGACGAGATGGA
This sequence comes from Exobacillus caeni, assembly GCF_005747095.1. GTDB lineage: Bacteria > Bacillota > Bacilli > Bacillales > Guptibacillaceae > Exobacillus > Exobacillus caeni. The sequence continues at coordinate 17,403 of NZ_SWLG01000026.1, forward strand.
AGTCGATCTGAAAAGTTATACGTATGATGGAGACACATCACCGACGATCCGCCAGATTATCCGAAAAGCTGGACATGTAGTAATGACGAATCCCGATATGCTCCACTCTGCGATTTTGCCCCATCATACGAAATGGGTATCGCTGTTTGAAAACCTTAAAGTAGTTGTAATCGATGAACTTCATACTTATCGGGGAGTATTCGGGAGCCATGTTGCGAACGTTATTCGCAGGTTGAAGCGAATCTGCCGTTTTTACGGAAGCGATCCGCTCTTTATCTGTACGTCTGCAACGATCGCGAATCCAAAAGAACTAGCAGAAGATTTGACAGGCCAGCCGGTCAAGCTTATCGATAACAACGGGGCACCGTCAGGGAAGAAGCATTTTATCTTTTATAATCCACCGATCGTTAACAGGGCATTAAACATACGCAGGAGTGCAACTCTTGAAGCGAGAAAAATTGCAGAGGAGTTGTTGCGGAACAAAATCCAGACGATCGTGTTTGCGAAAAGCCGTGTACGGGTCGAGATTCTCTTAACATATCTACAGCTTTTAGAACAGCGTGAACTTGGACCAAGGACAATCAGGGGTTACAGGGGCGGCTATTTGCCAAAACAGCGACGGGAAATTGAAAGAGGTTTGCGAAACGGCGAAATTCTGGGAGTTGTAAGTACGAACGCTCTTGAACTCGGTGTTGATATCGGCCAGCTACAGGCTTGCGTATTAACTGGTTATCCAGGCTCTGTCGCGAGCACATGGCAGCAGGCCGGGCGAGCAGGAAGACGCCAGGACGAGTCGGTCGTGTTTGTAGTGGCAAGCTCTAGCCCCCTCGATCAATATATGATTGAACATCCGGAATACTTTTTTGAACGGAATCCAGAAGAGGCGAGAATCAACCCGGACAATTTGATCATTTTGGTTGACCATCTAAAGTGTGCGGCATATGAACTGCCGTTTGAAAAAGATGAAACATTTGATGGCGTGGAAATCGAGGAGGTACTGGAATTTTTGACAGAAGAACAGCTGCTCCATTTTAGAGGAAAAAAATGGTTCTGGATGAACGATTCTTTTCCGGCACATAACATAAGCCTCCGTTCTGCTTCCCAGGAAAATGTTGTAATCATCGACCAGACGAATGCAGCCAATGTAAAAGTAATCGGAGAGATGGATCGTTTTAGTGCGATGACATTGCTTCACGAAGAAGCGATCTATCTTCATCAGGGTGTGCAATATCAAGTAGAAAAGCTTGATTATGAGGAAAAGAAAGCCTGGATCAGGGAAGTAGATGTGGACTATTATACCGATGCTAACCTCGCTGTACAGTTAAAGGTATTGGAGGTCGATAAAGATAACCGCTTTTTGGAGACGGATGCTTCTTATGGAGAAGTGATGGTGAATGCAATGGCAACCATCTTTAAAAAAATTAAGTTTGAAACACACGAAAATATTGGATCAGGTCCGATCCATCTACCTGAAGAAGAACTGCACACAAATGCCTGCTGGTTTGATTTTCCGGAGGAATTTGTAAAAGAAATAGGTGAAAAAAGGCTCGAGGAAGGGTTGGTCGGCCTCGCCAATGTATTGCGAAACGTTGCCCCTTTATTTGTGATGTGTGATGTTTCCGATCTGCATGTGGTTCCACAAATCAAGGCAGTCCATTCCAATAGGCCGACTATCTTTCTGTATGATAGATATCCTGGAGGTATCGGACTCAGTGAACGCGTATATAAAGACCTGGAAATTATATTGAAGGAAGCCCAATCGATCATGACCGGGTGTCCATGTGAACAGGGCTGCCCTTCCTGTATCGGGGCAATGGAAGAAACTGGGGAAAATGGAAAAGATACTTCCCTTTATCTTGTGAAATTTTTACGGGGTGAACAACAACATGTCTCTTAAAGGCAAACTAAGCCGTATGAAAAAACATATGAATCTTGCACCGGATTCAAAAGAGAAAAACGAAACAATACCAGATCAAAATGAAAATAAAGAAGTGGAAGTTCCTTATCTGGATAAGTGGAAAACACTTGGAGCCTATCCGTTTTTCTTTGACGGCGATTATGCCATTATTAAAGAAAAGACATACCCGATTTCCTATCAACATGGGCGAAATCGTTTTGAAGAACTCGAGGACATCGTAAGGCAATGGAACGCTTTCAGTCTTGACCATCCTCTCTCTTCAAAAGATCTCCGACCCGAAGATTTGTTGTTTTTTGATACCGAAACGACAGGGCTGGGCGGTGGTGTCGGAAACACGATCTTCCTGCTTGGGTATAGCCAGTATACAGAAGAAGGAGTCAGGCTCAAGCAATATTTTCTTCCCGGACCCGGGGCCGAGGTGCCGTTCTATCAAAAGTTTTTACGAGATGTTAAAGAATTAAAGAACCTGGTAACATATAACGGGAAAGCATTCGATTGGCCACAGGTTAAGACAAGACATACCTTAATCCGTGACAGGCTTCCTGAACTTCCTGCCTTTGGTCATTACGACCTTTTGCATGGAGCAAGGAGAATGTGGAAGAATAGGCTGGAATCTGTCAAACTCTCTCTTGTTGAACAAGAAATTTTACAGTTTGTAAGAGAGGAAGATACTCCTGGTTATCTCGCCCCCATGCTCTATTTTGAATATATTAAGGATCAGGACCCGGAGCTTATATCGGATGTACTTCTTCACAACGAAAAGGATATACTATCCTTGATCACGTTGTATGTTCACCTGTCAAAAATACTGTTGCAGATGAAGGATACGGTGGTAAATACAGAAGAACAATATGAAGTGGCCAGATGGTACGAAACGATTGGCCATGCAGATCATGCAGCAGTTATTTATGAAGGGCTGTTGAAATCTTCTTATGGCTTTAAAGCAAAAGAAAAGCTTTCTTACCTTTATAAAAAAAAGAAACAGTGGAAAAACGCAGAATTATTGTGGAAAGAACTATCGGAATCTTCGAGGAAGCCGGAATTTGATGTGGAACTTTCAAAGCTCTATGAGCATACGTTAAAAGATTTTGAACAGGCTTTTTACTATGCGGAGAAAGCCTATCAAAAGTGGAAGGAAACGAACCGGATATTGAAAAATAAAGAAGAGCAGGAAAGAATGGAATTCGAGAAGCGGCTTTTACGAATCGAAAAAAAGCTTTAGGCCGAAAATAACCTCTCTTAAAGGAGGAACAGCATGCAGGATTTTTATAATCTCATCGATAAAAAAGAACCGTTTCATTATCTAACATCAGACCAGAAAAAACGATTGCTGGCTGATGCAGAGCTCCAGGAGTATAACAAGGGTGAATTTCTTTTTCATGAAAAAGATGAGGAGGTGGACCTTTTCCTCGTCGTGTCGGGAATCGCTAAAAATATCGTCCATAAGGCCAACGGGCATCAGACGACGATGCGCTTTTATTATCCGGGGGATCTGATCGGCTTGATGATTATGCTGACTAGCGGCACGATGACTTTTTCTGTTCAAGCGATTGAGAATTGCAAGGTCATTAAGCTCCGAAAAGAAGTTGTGTTAAATGCCATGAATGAAAATCCTAGGTTTTCTTCCGTTATGCTTGAAAGCATCGGAGATCGGATGAGAACCTTATATGACGAGATTAAACTGGATCGCCAGCGGGAGGAAGATTCGGAGAACATCGTTTTATTCCGGACAAGGATCAACAGCATTATGGAGGAAGATATAAAGGTTCCTCCTGCTTACACTGTAATGGAAACGGCAGAGCTATTTAAACAGGACAAGCCTGCGGGTGTCATCGTAAGTGAAGATGAAGAGAGTATACTCGGAGTTGTGACAACGCACAGCATTTTAAAGGCTGTTACGGAAGGGAGCCTATCCGATCCTATCCACAGATGGATGGAACAGGAACCGTTTACAGTGGAGGCTGATGCGTTCAGCTATGAAGCACTTGCTCACATAAAATATCATCCTGATTCGTTAATCCCAGTGATTCACCGGAAGCTGCTTGTCGGCATGGTCTCTGCCCAATCATTCTTGAGGTTGCAAGACTCTGCATATCTGGATTTACTGCATAGAATAAAAGGAGCACGAGATTACGAAGAAGTTGAAAAGCTCTCTCCACTTTATAATAATGAGTTTCACACATTTGTTTCCGATATGCTGGTGCAGGATACCCTTGCATACGACATCTGTGAAATGATCTCGAATTACAATGATGAGATTCATAAACAAATCATCATATTGGCAGAAGAGGAAATGAAACAAGAAGGACATGGCCTTCCGCCGGTGAATTATTGTTTTATCGTGATGGGAAGCGAGGGAAGGAAGGAACAGGCATTTAGCACTGACCAGGATAACGGGTTTATTCTAGATGAATACGAACATCTTCCTTACCGAAACGACATCCAGGCCTATTTTCGTAAGTTTGCCGAAAAGATTAACACAAAACTGGTTGAATGCGGATTCCCTGAATGTGAAGGAGGCATCATGGCAAAGGAAGAAAAGTGGTGCCGATCTATCTCATCATGGAAAAAGGAAGTAAACCGCTGGATTCAAGAAACAGATGCCGAAGAGATCCGTAACTTTACTATTTTCCTTGATTTTAGGCCGATTTACGGAGACCTTGATTTAGCCATTTCCCTGCGAAGAGAAATGACAAAACGTGTCCAAAAAGCCCAATCGCTGCACATGTTGCTTATGAAGGATACGATCCGATTCCGCGTTCCACTTAATCCCCTGGGACAACTCCATCTTAAGGGAAAGAGCAAAAAGTTAAACTTAAAAAAATCGGCGATCATGCAAATCGTGAACGGAGTTCGTATTTTTGCAATGAAGTATGGTATCGAAGAAACCAATACACTAAAAAGGCTCTATCGTTTAAAAGAGAAAGAGATTTTCCATCCGCGGGATGTGAAGAACATCGAAACAGCCCTTCATTATTTATACTGGTTCCGAATTAACGGGAACTTAAAACAAATAGCGGCAACGGATCCGATTAACAACGAGTTATCTCCAGTCCAGTTAAGTCGAGAAGATAGAAAAAAACTAAAAGAAGCTCTTGTTGTTGCTAAACGGATGCAGCAAGTAAGTGAATTGAGCTTCAGGAAAAACAGGAGCCTTTAAATATGGAGACGCTCGGGTTTAGGTTCCTGAAGTACTTCCTTTTTGACTGGTTTCGTGTTCGAAAAGAAGCAAGTGAGGCTAAACAACATCCCGCGTTTAACAGGATATGCCGTCTTCTGGATAAAGAGGATAACTTTCAAGCGAGCGGTGATGCGTTTACTGTGTTTGATCTTGAAACAACCGGCTTTTTCCCAACGCTTGGTGATGAGATCATTTCAATCGGGGCAATAAAAATCAACCGCACGAATGAAGAGGTTTCCGAAAGTTTTTATAGGATAATAAGGCCAGTGAGAAAAGTGCCGAAAACGGTTCTGGAAATTACAGGCCTCAGTATTTCTGAAATTAAAAATGGCGCCCCTTTTTTGGAAGTATTCGAGGACTTTCTAGAATATTGCAACGGTTCCACGCTAGTCGCACATCCTGCAGGCTTCGACATCTCTTTTTTGCAAACGATGGCGAAAAGGATGGGATTGCCGGGATTTAACCCGCCGTACATGGACTGCGAAGAATTGGTCAAACAGTTATTTCCTGGAATTAACCCTCAATTGGATTATTTAATCAGGAAATTCCATCTTACAGAGCTTGAAAGGCACCATGCGCTTAATGATGCCCATATGACTGGACAGCTATTTGTTAAGCTTCTGGAAATATTAGAGAAGGGACAGCTAGATGAAGTAAAAGTAATTGAAGACCTAACTCAGCAAAACGAGGAAATAATCGATTGATTATTCCCCGGGTAAGCGCAGGATACGCAAGTTTTCGACGTTCATTTCTATCATTCTCAAAATTTGTGTTTACTTTTGGAAAAAAATGTTGTATTTTAAAATCTGATTGTCGTTATTTTCCAGTAGCTTTTCTAAAAAATTTTTAAAATAAAATTGAATTTGTTTAAAAAGCCAATGAATCGGTAATACGAGTGTTAAAGATTCTTTGTTAAAGAATCTTTATTTTGGGTAATGGAGAGATGGAAGTTGAAAAACGTGATTGTGGTTATGTTTTTTCTTGTCATTGTGCTTACTTTGTTTATTATGAGTGAGATCAGTGATTCAACACTGGCAATTCCAACCGTTTTTTAAGTTTTAGAAAGCAGTCCGGGAATCTCCGGGCTGTTTTATTGTTAATCTACACGCCCATATGTTCTAAAATAGGTATTTACCCCCTCTAAAATAGGTATCTATCTTAGTACATGTACCATCGTCTAATCATAGGCTATTAGTGAATAAACACATAAGGGGGAAATATTCATGAGAAACAGTAACATGGGACCTAATTCAAATATGGGTCCAAATGCAAACATGGGTCCTCAGGTAAGCCCTGCCATGGCAGGGAAAGATATGATGCCGACTGCTGTAAGTCCGGCGAGCATGGGGCCTGGACCCGGAACGATCGGACCGATCATGCACCCGGTCAAAGAGTGTGTAAAACACCATTTTTGTAAAACAAACGTTCAACACGTTCATCCGACGCATATCAAAAACGTTTATCATCACCTGTATGAGCATTATCATAACTATCCTTTGACACAATCAAATGTGGTTGAATCGGCAAACGTGCATCATTATCCGCCGCCAAGACCAACAGGGGCTATGCCGATGGGACCATCTGCTGTTAGTCCTGCATCAATGGGCCCCGGCGGAATGGGTCCCGGCGGGATGGGGCCAGGACCAGGTCCGATGGGTCCAACAGGAGTAAGCCCGTATGGCAATATGGGACCGATGGAATCACCGATGGGACCAGTCGGCGGAGCGATGAAATAGGGTAGTAAGAGCGAACTGATGCAAGCCGTCAGTTCGTTTTTTATTATGAAGAACAGTTGCCAGGCACCTTTCATTTTTGCGAATGGAGTGAAACAGCGTTATGCTAGAAATAGAACAAGTTGAAGAATAGGAGTGTATGTATTGGGAAAAGTCTTGCTTGTCACAGGGTACAAGGCCCATGAACTTGGAATCTTCAACGATTCTCATCCAGGGCTTCCAATTATCAAATGGGTACTGAAAAACCAGATGCAGCAGCTGATCGATGAAAAAGACATCGAATGGATATTGATCAGCGGACAGACTGGCGTCGAACTGTGGGCCGGGGAAATCGTCGGTGAGCTTCGTCTCGATTATCCTGAACTAAAGCTAGCGGTACTTACCCCATTTCTCGAGCAGGAGGAAAATTGGAAAGAAGAGACACAGGAATATTATCAGATGATTTTAGGAGAAGCGGATTTTGTAGAGAGTATTACAAATCGAAAATATGAAAATCCGGGACAGTTGAAGGCGAAAAATCAGTTTTTAGTTCAAAAGAGCGATAGCATGCTCGTGTTATTTGATGAGGATACTCCCGGGTCACCGTTATTTTATATAAATGAAGCAAAGAAAAGGGAACAGAACGACACAAACTATGATATCATCATGATTACACCGACAGATTTGGACATGGCGGCACAAGAAATCAGGGAATCAAATCCTGATTACTGGACACAGTGACAGAAAAAATGAAAAGTTTCGAAGCGTGTCAGAAGATTTAAATTGACAATACAGGGGTCTTTTGGAAAAATAAGAACAAAGGATTTCCGTACATATTGAGGTGAAAACATGGTGACAGATCAATCGATGCAATTGACGGCAAAAGAAATACTTGAAAAGGATTTTAAATCAGGATTCCGTGGTTATGATCAGGATGAAGTGGATAAGTTTTTAGACATGATCATTAAGGATTACGAGCGTTTTGAAAAAGAACTTGAAAAAATGAAACAGGAAAACGGCCGTTTACGAAGAGAAATCGAAAGGCTATCTGAACAGCAAAAGAAACAACAAACACAGCCAGGAAATACGAATTACGATATTTTAAAAAGATTATCCAATCTTGAAAAGCATGTGTTTGGAAGCAAGTTATACGAATAAAAGTGGAAAAATCACCCTCAAGCGGTGGTTTTTTCTGCGCACTTGAAAAATTTCACGTACTGTATTATAATTAGTAATGAAGTTGATATCATTATTTTCTACAAAAGTGATTTGATTTATATCACATAGCATAGTATAATAAACCTTGCTGTCCTTTAAAAAGGTGAATAGCGCTCGGGTAATCGCTGCATCGTTTGATGTAGAGGAAAGTCCATGCTCGCACGGTCTGAGATGATCGTAGTGTTCGTGCCTGGCCAAAAAATAAGCCAGGGTAGTCCGGTTTCGACTGGATTAACGGCGAGGAAAATACCTACGTCTTCGGATATGGTATGACTACTCTGAAAAGTGCCACAGTGACGGAGTCCTGTTGGAAACAGCAGGAGTGGAACGAGGTAAACCCCGCGAGCGAGAAACCCAAACAATGGTAGGGGAGCTTTCTCGAAGGAACTGAACGGAGAGAAGGGCAGATGTTTGGACACATCTGGAGATAGATGATTACCGCCGGAGTACGAGGATAATAACCGTTTGCAGTACGATGGAACAGAACATGGCTTATAGAGCGCTTTGACCGAATTAATAAGAAAAGCCCATTAAAGGGCTTTTTTTGTTTATACTAAAGATGGGAAACAAGTGAGAAGATACATAAATGGAAAGTAATAGGAGCGATATTATGGGAAAGTATACGTTGATCGCAACAGCGGCAATGGGGTTGGAATCTCTTGTTGCACGTGAGGTTAGAGAGCTTGGATTTGAAAACGTTACAGTTGAAAACGGGAAAGTTACATATGAAAGTGACGAACTTGGGATTTGCCGTTCAAATTATTGGCTTAGAACTGCAGACAGAGTGAAGCTGAAAGTCGCGGAGTTTAAAGCAACTAGCTTTGAACAATTATTTGAACAAACGAAAGCATTGCCATGGGCAGACTTTCTGCCGGAAAATGCAGAATTCCCGGTTATCGGAAAATCAGTTAAGTCTCAGCTTTACAGTGTCCCGGACTGCCAGGCGATTGTAAAGAAAGCGGTAGTGGAGAGCCTAAAGGAAAAATATAATGTGTCATGGTTCGATGAAGATGGCCCGTTATACCGGATTGAAATAGCTATCCATAAAGATAATGCAGTTATTTCGATTGATACAAGTGGATCCGGTCTGCATAAACGCGGCTACAGGTATCTGCATTCGGCAGCACCGCTTAAAGAAACGATGGCCGCTGCTATGATAATGCTTACAAACTGGAATGCAAACAAACCGTTCATCGATCCATTTTGCGGGTCAGGTACATTGCCGATAGAAGCTGCTATGATCGGACAAAATATTGCTCCTGGCTTTAACAGGAATTTTGTTTCTGAAGACTGGGAGTGGATCGGGAAGAAAAAATGGGAAGAAGCGATGATCGAGACAGAAGATCTCGCGAAATACGACCAGCCACTTGAAATAATGGGATCGGATATAGACCATAAAATGGTAGAGCTTTCAAAAAATAACTCGATGGAAGCTGGATTCGGTGATATGCTTTCTTTCAAACAGATGCAGGTAACCGATCTGAATCCAAAACAAAAGTACGGCGTTTTAATCGGAAATCCGCCATACGGTGAGCGTCTCGGGGAAAAGGCAGAAGTAGAAGAAATGTACCGAAAGATGGGAGAAGCATTCAGGCACCGCCTTGATACATGGTCTGTATATATCCTAACCTCCCACCCGAAATTCCAGGAACTATACGGCAAAAAAGCAACGAAAAACCGTAAGCTATACAACGGCGACATCAAAACACACTTTTACCAGTATTTTGGTCCGAGGCCGCCAAAGCATCAATAAAGATAGTCTACATGGACAGGGGTTTGCAAAGAATCCCCTGTCTTTTTTATGGCTTTTATTTATATTAAAGTACGTTCTATACCAAAATAGAGACAACGTTCATCTTTATTCACCATATAAAATGAAATTCATTTCTGTTCGAGAAAAGCGATTCGGCAATTATTGGCCAAATTATGAAATTCTTCATTTGCTCACAGATATCGTTCTACACCAGGTATGATTAATTGAAAAATAAAACACTTAAAACTCACTTAGAATTAGCACCTTAACCATGAGTTCATTTTTGCAAAAATAACCCTTACAAACTCTGCACACTGAAACCCCTTACAAAACTGATAAAAAGCCGTTATACTAAGGACATACGGTGATCATCGAATTTACAACAGTATAAATTTGCAAAAAATACCAGGTGATAAAACTGAATAAGGGGGATCCCCATGGTATTGGATAAAAGACGTGCACACTTATTATCCATCATTCAACAATCTTCTAATCCTATTCCAACTAAAGATCTGGTTGCAAAAATGAATGTGTCACAACGCACAATTTATTATGATCTCGATCAGATTAATAGTTGGTTAAAGGAACAGAATTTAGAGCCGATTGAAAACAAGCATGGCGAAGGGCTTTATCTGCCCGATACATCAAAGTCCGAATTGATCCTGCAAAAGGATGAGGGTTTTGATGATTGGCAGTACCAGTTATCTAAGCAAGAACGAGAAGTGCTCATTAAAGCAAAAATATTATTAGAAGAGCAGGATGCCTCGATGCAAAACTTCATGGATCTTACGGATATGAGTCGAGGAACGGTCGCAAAGGTTCTAAAGATAGTTAAAGACGAGTTCAGGCAAGCAGGTTTAAAGTTGTACTATCAGAAAGGATCGGGTTACCGATTAAGTGGTCCAGAGGAAGCAAAAAGAAAGGTGCTTTCAAATATCCTTGCAACCATTTTCTCCCATCCTGAGTGGCAGAACGTCCGGAATAAGGTACACCAAATGATCGAGCCAGGAACCGAATCCTCGTCACAGGAGACGGATCAACGGCTGATAGTGAGAAATCTGATTTTTGAGGCTGAACAAAAATTAGGACTGACTTTGACTGATGAAATGGTGGAAATACTTTCTTTACAGATTTTAATGATCATGAAGCGAATACAGTTACAGAAATATATCGTGGTTGAATCCGAAGAAAAGAAGGTACTCCAGCAAACAGACGCTTATCAGGCAACTCTGCTTATTACAAATAAACTTAAGGATTTATGGGAGGTTTCCTTTCCGGACGATGAGATTTGCTTCATCACTATGAAACTCCTGGGTTCCAAAGTCCAGCACGATGACTTTAGCCGTTATACAGAACGTGAACTTTCCGGACTCCGGGATGTCGTTCATAGGATGATTTCTGACTTTCAATTGTATTCTTGTGTAGTGTTTGATGATAAGAAGGGGCTTGAAGAAAATCTTATATCTCACATTAAGCCTACTTTTTACCGCCTTAAATATGGAGTGAAAATTGCTAATGATTTAGCTTCAAGTATTCAAGAGAATTATCAGGATATTTTTCATTTAACGAAACGGGTGATGGAGCACTTAGAGCATTATATTGGAGAATCGATTCCCGATGAAGAGGTTGCCTATATCACCCTGCACTTTGGTGGATGGCTTACAAAAGAGAAAAAACAGGTCGAAACAAAATACAGAGCAATCATAGTTTGTGAAAATGGGATCGGAACTTCCTACATGTTACGCACCCAACTTGAAAACCTGATCGCTGGTTTGAATGTTATCAACACAATGTCCATCAGGGAGTACCAATCCATCGAACCAAACGCTGATGTTGTCTTTTCAACCAACTATATTAAGGCAAAAGACATCCCTGTTATCCATGTTCCAGCGATTTTGACTAATGTTGAAAAGGAACAGATAATACGGCGGATGAATGAGCTTTTTAAAACGAAGCAAATAGAGAAGGATTCGATCGACATGGTGATGGATGTAATTGAACAATATGCGACAATCCATCAAAAAGACGAATTGAAAAGAGAATTAGTTCATCTTTTAGAAAAAAATACTTCGATGTTAAAGGAGTTACGAAAACCTATGCTCAATGAATTATTAACGGAACAAACGATACAATTCAAAGATTATGTATCCAGTTGGGAAACGGCCATCGAAACGGCTGCCCAGCCCCTGATCGAACAGCAATCGATTCAGCCCCAGTATATTCAAGCGATGATCGATAATGTCAATGAACTGGGACCTTATATTGTTATTGCTCCAGGAATCGCGATTCCCCATGCGCGTCCTGAAGCTGGAGTCGAAAAACTGGGAATGAGCTTCTTACGATTAAAAGAACCTGTTTATTTTTCAGACAAGGACAAACATAGGGTCCAATTAGTCATCATACTGGCGGCAATTGATAATCAAACCCATCTAAAAGCATTAGCTCAGCTCACTGAAATGTTATCAGTGGAAGAAAATGTCGAGCGTTTAATTTCAGCGAGTGACCCTGAGAGTGTGATTGAATTGGTCAACAAAACAGTAGAAGTTTAAAAAATGAGGAGGAATTGGAAATGAAGAAAATATTAGTTGTATGTGGAAATGGTTTGGGAAGCAGCATGATTGTCGAAATGAACGTGAAAGCCGCATTGAAAGAAATGGGTAAAGAGGGCGATGTCTCCCACACAGACTTAACCACTGCAAAGACAGAACAAGCAGATATCTTCTTAGGTTCGGAGGACATTGTAGGAAGCCTTGAAGATGGAAATAAAAATGTAGTAAAACTGAAAAATTTGATGGATAAAAATGAGCTGCGTGAAGCGTTAGAAAAGAATATGTAACCCAACTAAAATACAAAGGAGAGTTACACATGATTGATTTAATAATGAAGGATATATTAGGAACCCCTGCTATACTCGTTGGTTTATTCGCCCTAATCGGGCTCCTTGTGCAACGTAAAAATTCCGGGGATGTTATTTCAGGAACACTTAAAACAGTAATGGGATTCGTGATTCTTGGGGCCGGAGCGAATGTACTCGTCCAGTCCCTGGGCCAGTTCAGCAGCATGTTCAATGAAGCCTTTGCCGTTGACGGGGTAATCCCAAACAATGAAGCCATCGTTGCCCTTGCCCAGGAGAGCTTCGGTACAGAGACGGCAATGATTATGCTGTTCGGTATGGTTGTCAATATTCTCCTCGCCCGCTTCACCCCTTTTAAATATATCTTTCTAACTGGTCACCATACGATGTTCATGGCCTGTTTAATCGCTGTTATTTTAACCACAGGCGGATTTTCCGGGTTGCAACTGGTGATTCTAGGATCGATTATTCTTGGTGCTTTGATGGTGTTATCTCCTGCAATGTTACAGCCATTTACTCGTAAAATAACTGGTTCTGACGAATTTGCTATCGGGCACTTCGGTTCTTTCGGCTATTTCGTTTCTGCTTTAGTAGGAAGAGCAGTAGGAAAAGGTTCTAAATCAACCGAAGAAATTAAAGTTCCTAAATCCCTCAGCTTTCTTAGAGACACTTCTGTTTCGGTGTCCTTAACGATGGCGCTCCTCTTCTTTGTTGTTGCGGGCGCTGCAGGACCTGCCTTCGTTGAAGGAGAACTAAGCGGCGGCCAAAACTTTCTCGTTTTCGCCTTTATGCAAGGGCTTACATTCGCTGCTGGTGTCTACATTATTTTAGCCGGAGTACGAATGTTGCTTGGTGAAATCGTACCTGCCTTTAAAGGGATTGCAGATAAAATTGTTCCAAATGCGAAACCGGCACTTGACTGCCCTGCTATATTCCCGTTCGCAGGAAACGCTGTGATCATCGGATTCTTTTTCAGCTTCATCGCCGGGCTGGTCAGTATGCTATTCCTGCCTTTATTGGGATTAAAAGTGATTGTTCCAGGCCTGGTCCCTCACTTCTTCACGGGTGCAGCCGCCGGAGTCTTCGGGAACGCAACAGGAGGGAGAAAAGGAGCGATAATCGGTTCTATGGCGAATGGGGTAATCATCAGCTTCTTGCCAGCCCTGCTGCTTCCTGTTCTAGGTTCACTCGGATTCCAGGGGACCACATTCGGAGATGCCGACTTCGGAGTTGTGGGCATCCTACTCGGTAACATGATCCGATTTGTTGAATCGAATAGTGTTGTTTTTGCAGCCGTTTTAATCATCCTGGCTATCCTGTTCTTCCTTGGCTCTAGTCCAAAAAAAGATGATGACAATGAAAAACCAGATGTAGCTTAATGATATTTGACGAAATCCCTTCCTGGTACCAGGAAGGGATTTTGTGACTGAAAAGCCCGTATTTCTTTTTAGAATCTAAATGAACCGGCACTTACCCTTTCCCAATAAAATACAAGGACATCATAAATTAGAGGTTTAATTTGGATGAAATTGTTGAATACATTACTAAAAGAGTAAAATAGTAGCAGGAAGGAGTTATGTTTGTGAGCTGGGATCACGGAGATTTTTCAAAACAGCACAATGCATCAGCAGCTTCGTATACCATTCATCGGAACGGAGCAATCGATATTAATCAAGGGAAAGGGCCAGAAACTAAAATAGGTGTCCAGCCCTGGGGAATGTATAAATTGATAAAAGAATGGTTGGACAGCGGTCATCCATTAACGAGAGCACAAAAAGATGAACTGATCGAATTGCTTCATAAAGAACCGGCTGACTTTCTAGTCGAATAAAACAAACTGCAGGCATCCAAACGGGTGCTTTTTAACTTTACTTTAATAAAAGCAAGATAATTTTATAACAGATGCAAAGAATAAGAGTAGGACATTTAAAGGGAGATTTTTATGCATACTGTTTTTTTTGTCTTATATATTCTTGCATCGATCATATGGGGAGACTGGAAAAACTGGAAGGAATATTATTCCACCTTTTTATTCTTTGTTATCGGAGACCTTCTTTACCAATTTCTCCTTTATAACCATACTATGTGGTTCTTTCACATTTCTTTTGACGAAGAATATTTGAAGAACCATACAATGATCGCACTTGCTAAGATGGTTGTACAGTATTCCACTACAACCGTTATTTTCCTTGGAAATTATCCTAAAAGTATTATCAAGCAATTTTTATGGATTTCACTGTGGGTGGCTGTTTTTGCCAGTTCTGAATATTTATCGCTCACGTTTTGGGGAGGGATCTCCCATCACCATGGCTGGACTATGGGATGGTCTATCCTTTTTGACTATGTAATGTTTACGTTGATCCGTATCCATTTTTCTCATCCCCTCGTTGCCTGGGGTCTATCGCTGATATTTATCATAGTGTTGTGGCATGCATTTGACCTAAACCTGGATCTTTTAAAATAAGGAAGGAGAAAGCGCGGAAACGCACAAAAACCTGGAAGAAAAACGAAAGGTATGAGTGAAATATTTTTAAAATGGGGAAGTGCTTTTCATACAAAATGCTCATTGTCCTTTTGGAAGGAATCCATATAATTAAAAGGGTTATGAACAATTGCACGTCGAGAGGAGAGAGAAGCATGTTAGCTTCTTTGAAGAATTATTTAAATACACTTGATCAGCCGATGGCATCAACATCTACAAAGGGTAAAGTGAAAGTGGGCTTCGGTCTTGTTGGCATTATGGCTCTTATCATTTTAATTGCTTTTTCTGCATTTATTTTTCGTTTATTTATCACCTGTTTTGTTCTTGGTACCGCGCTTGTGCTATATAAAAAGATATCGGAAATAGAAAGAAAGCTTTCGCATATTAATACGCATTCTGAACAAACTTTACAAAAAGAAGATGAGGTTAAAGAAATTGCATTTTCCCGGGAAGGTGATTTGGAAGAAAATCAACAAACTGCAGAAAAGGAAAAAGCGCTTGAGAAAATAAATATGGATAAAACGTTAATCTACCAGGAGCTTTTTACAAAAGCAAAATTAAATGAGATGGAGAAAACGGAATACCTTAAGAAAATCGAACAAAAAGACTCAGAGATGACAAAAATAAAGCAGGATTTACTGCTATTAAAAGAAAAAATACAGCAGGCAGTTATCGATAAGAAGAGCCTCTTTATGAAAGAGACACCTAATATGAAAAAACTGGTTGACCTGCTTGGGCCAGACTTTGTAGAGAAAAGCTCTTTTGCTAAATTAAATGAAAAAATGGAGACCGTTCGTCCCAAACTTAAGGAAGAAAAAATAGAGGCGCTTAAAGAAACAGGATATGTTGATGAACAGTTTCACTTAACGAGACTGGGATATAAAGAGTTGACCAGGGCTGTGAAAAAACAACAATCGAAGAAATGGCAAGAAGCAAAATAAGGCATCCGTTCAGGGTGCCTTATTTCTTATCCTCAGCAAAGAGTTTTTCAAAATTGACAAATTTATGACTGGCGGGAGAACGCCAATTGAATTATAATAAAATAAAATTTTATCGATAAAAAATTTTTTATCAAAGGAGGGAATATGGAGTTCAAACAGCTTGATACGTATGAAGTGAATTCTTTTGAAGAAATGAAAGTGATGTCCAATCCTGTTCGTTTAACTATTTTAAATTTATTTAGTGACCGCCAGCCGAGAACCAATAAACAAATTGCAGTCGAACTCGAAAGCCATCCTGCTAATATGCACTATCATGTAAAGGAACTTGCAAGAGTGGGTTTATTAAAGCTTGTTGATAAAAAGGAAGTGAAAGGAATAACGGAAAAATACTATTTGCCTGTTGCAAAAAACATCAAGCTAAGTTGGAATAAGGAAAATGACAACAAAAAAACCAGAATAGCCAAGAAACAATTAAGAAATGCCATTTCCGAACTTTACTTAAATGATTATTGGAAAGCTAACCAGCGATTTGCTGGCACTAACTCTAAAAACCTTAAGGATATAAAAGAAAAGATTGTGGACGGAGCAATGACCCTACACTTGACCGACGAGGAATCTGAAGAGCTTGTGAAGGAGCTGGTAGCTCTGCAAAAAAAATGGATGGAGAGAGGAAAGGAAAGGGACGGAACAAAAGAGTGGAAAGTATTTTGGACACGGTTTCCATCAGAAAAAGGGGAGAATTAAAATGGAGAAATGGGATCAGCAAATAGTTAAGACAGACCGCGGGTGTTTTGAAATTTTCACAAAGGGGAAAGGCGATCCGGTTTGCGTCAGCCACCATTATTCCCAATTTAACGCGAGTGGAGACCATTTTGCAGGGCAGTTCTTACCAGGCTATAAAGTTTATCTTGTGAATTTGAAAGGTGCAGGAAACAGTGATGCCGAGGAGGATGAACATGAACTAAGCATGGTTGAAGCGGTTAAAGATCTAGAAGCAGTCCGTGAATCGCTAAAAATAAGGAAGTGGACATTCGCTGGTCACTCTACAGGTGGAATGATCGGTATTCTTTACGGGATCATGGCCTCAAGCTCATTGAACGCCCTTATTATTGTTAGTGCCGCATCCTCTCAGTACGCCGAATCTCCGAGGTGTATTTATAATCCGGACCATCCTAATTTTCAAAAAATGCAGGACCTGTTCGAAGAATTAAAGCAGCCCGGACTGGCAGTGGAAAAGAAAAAGGAGATTGCATCCGGAAGAATGAAGCTGCAGCTATATAAACCCGAGAACTATCAGCAATACATTTCGCCTTCAGTGAATAAAAACCTATCCTCAAAACGCTTAAATTACTTTTCTATATATGAGTATGGGGAATTTGACCTGACTGACAGGCTTTCAGAAATAAAAGTTCCTACACTGGTTATTTGCGGAAAACATGATGTAGCATGCCCTGCTCCTTATTCGGAAGAAATAAATCAGGGAGTTCAAGGGTCTGTTCTAAAACTGTTTAAAGAGAGCAACCATTATCCGTTTCTAGAAGAAAAGGAGCTTTTTAAAGAAACTGTCGAAGAATTTTTGGAAACAACCCTGCTCTAAGCGAAGAATCATAATACGACATAAAGAAACTTCCTCTGGGAAATAATGATGATAGGCTTATTCATCAAGTTGATTTGTAAACCTTTACAATTTACAGAATTTAAGATAAGCTAAACTGTGATAGTATAAATTTCGGTAAAAGGAGTGAAAGGATAGAGATGTCTACTTCCGCTGTTTTTCAATTGGTGCAAGCTTGAGAAGGGTGAAGTATGCCCATTTTTAGCAACCAATCGTAAAACATCGGATAAAACACCTACCTTTTTATACCTGTAATGGACTGTAAAAATTCCATTTATTTAGAGGCAGGGCGTTTTACGTCCTGTTTTTTTGTGTCTTTTTCTTTGACTTGAAGAAGTAAAAGGCGGTGCTCTCCTTGTTTTGCGGTTGGAAAATGTATTCTATTTTCATAATAAGGAGAATTTACAATGAGTATTTTAAACGTGAACAATTTAAGCCAGATGTTTGGAGATAAAACCGTATTTCGCTCAATCGATTTCAGGTTGTTAAAAGGGGAGCATGTTGGCCTCGTAGGTCCTAACGGAGCAGGGAAATCCACTTTATTAAAAGTGCTTACAGGTGAGGTAATTCCCGGTCAAGGTACAGTGGAATGGTTTCCGCACATCCAAAAAGGATATCTTGAACAGCATATAGATTTGAATGAAGGAACAACCGTAAGGGATTATTTACGGAGTGCTTTTGTCGAATTGTTTGAAAGTGAAAAAGAAATGATCAGTATTTCTTCTAAGATGGGTTCAGCCGGGGGAGAGATCCTTGAGTCCATGCTGGCCCGTTATGCAGATCTCCAGGAAATGCTTGAGGCCAATGATTTTTATTCAACCGATGCAAAGATCGAAGAGGTTGCGTCGGGGCTCGGGATTAATCAGCTTGGATATGAAACAGACGTAAGCAAGCTCAGCGGGGGCCAGCGCACCAAGCTGCTGCTGGCAAAACTATTATTGGAAAAGCCGGATCTTCTTCTGTTGGATGAACCGACAAATTATCTTGACCATCTGCATATCGAATGGTTAAAAGGATATTTACAAAGTTATCCGAATGCCTTCATCCTCATTTCACATGACACCTCTTTCCTTGATCGAGTGGTTAATATTGTCTATCATCTAGAACACCAGACATTAACCCGGTATGTTGGAAACTATCGGCAATTTGAGGAGGCATATAAGCTAAGAAGGCAACAAATCTACCAGGCCTATGCCAAACAACAGGAAGAAATTAAGAAGCTTGAGACATATATTCAAAAAAACAAAGCCAGGGCATCTACAGCAAAACAGGCAAAGAGCCGGGAAAAGAAACTTGAAAAAATCGATCGGATCGATAAACCAGTTTCATCCCCAAGACCCCATTTAGCATTTAACGTTTCGGTTGAGCCGACGAGTGTCATTTTTGAAGCGGAAAATCTTTCCATTGGTTATGAAGAACCTTTATTTCCTCCGGTGGACTTCAAATTGAGAAGAGGAGAGAAAGTCGCGATAACCGGCTATAACGGAATTGGAAAATCGACAACATTAAAAACATTGCTTGGAAAGATAAATGCGCTTGGAGGAAGGATTCACTATGGGCAGAGAGTGCTTCCGGCTTACTTTGAACAGGAGTGGGCAGCAGGGGAGCGGACAGCGATCGAAGAAATTTGGAGTGTATATCCTTTGATGTCACAAAAAGAAATACGCCAGGCATTAGCAAGGTGCGGTTTAAGAAGCGAGCATATTTTCCAGCCGTTAAATGCTTTAAGCGGAGGAGAGCAATCTAAAGTTCGTTTATGCCACCTGATGCTTGCAAAAAGCAATTGGCTCGTTCTTGATGAACCAACGAACCATCTCGACGGAAAATCAAAGGAAGCGTTAAAAGAAGCCCTTGAAACCTATAGAGGTACTGTGATCGTTGTTTCCCATGAGAGTGAGTTTTATGAAAGCTGGATTACCAGCGCATGGGATGTAGAGGAATGGCGGTAAGATACGTTGAGGCTGGGACAAAAGGATTTTAGCCAAAGAAAAATCCGAACTATAAATTCTATTCAGAGTTTAAATCAGTTCGGATTTTTCTTTTGTACCGTTTTCGGAAGTTTTGTTGTCCATTATATCCCGGCTAGTATTATCTTTTAAAGAGATACTGGGGTGCCTCAACCCGCAACGAAAATATACTTCACTTTCCACATGCGGCTGGTGAGCCTCCTCATGCTAACGCACACTGGGTCAAAGTAAATAGATATTGCAACGGAGTTTAGATAAAGGATGATTCGGGAAATAGAAACCTATACGAAACACAGAAATGAATATGGAAGGAATGAGAAACAATGACTTATTGTATACACTGCTGTACGTTGCACTCCAAAGAAAGTAAACAGTGCGAAAATTGTAAAGGAAATGATCTTAAAAGAATTCAAATTTCCATTCAAAACTAACGGTCAATAAAAACCTGAATAAACCAAAGACATGGCGTTCATGTCTTTTTTATATGTCTTTTTTTAGAGGTTTTAATACAGTCCGTTGCAGCGGCGCTCCTCCCATACTTACGTTTCGGTCCATAAAAATATAGGTTTTTCCATCGATTAAAAAGCGGCGGTTACCCATATAAGATACTGTTCTTCCCTGCTTTTCCAATTCAGTTTTAATTGCCGCCACATAATTGCTGTTGAAGTCTACAAAGCGGTTTTCCAAATCAAGTGTTATATTTCCTTTTTGAAAGCCAAGCAGCCAATTGAGCCCCGCCAATCCCACAAGGAAACCTATGATGGTGAAAAGAAAGTTCATCTTCCATTCCTCTCTTTCAATAAAAAGTTGTTTAGTTCATTTACGGAATTTCCTTTTAATGGTTTCGTTTTTTTGAAAATAAAGACGCAATTTCAGCATTGATTTCCACTCCGGGCAGTTCGCTTTCCGCAGCGGTCATCCATCCGTTATGTCGCAGTTCATCTCTAATGTGTATTAAGCAACAAAGTATGCGTAGAGAGCCAAAATAAAAAAAGAGGGAATATCCCTCTCATATGTTAAGCTTTCATCGTTTCTGTTTTTGTTTCATCATTAAAATAATCCGGTTTTTTTGCTCCGCGATCTTGCAATACTCGGAAAAGCGATTGATATTGGGATAGTGTTACTTGACCCGTAAGATAGCTTCTTTGAAGAAAATCGAGCAACTCGTCCGCATTTTCGGGCTGCCTGTTTTTGGTTTCAATAAACTGGCTGATAAGCTTTTCCAGATTCACTAAGAACCCCTCCTGATTATGATGTTTTGCGCTTAACAACAGAATAACATGCATGCTTCGATATTCTTGCTTTTTGAATTTTTTAACTTCCGACAGAAATTTACATAAACCAATAATTTGTCGAATCTTATATCCATGTAATAAAGTATTTAAATTTCACATACCGTATTGATTTAAGAATCCTAAATCAATAAAAAAACCAAGAAACAAGGAAAAGAAAGGTAATAATAGAATAATTAAATGTGCAAGGAATTTTTGTTATTTGAGCAGGCAAACTTTGTAAAGTATGCTGTTATTTGTGTTACATTTAGAAACGGGCAGTATAAAAACAAGTGAAGTATTCTATCGTGTTGAACATCGATCTTTTTGCGATGTTAACTTATGCATAATAAAAACGATTGAAAGGATGAAATTGATGGTAACAAAAACAAACCACGATATTGAAGAAGCATTTTTAAACTATGTAAAAAAAATGACTAGCTTTGAAGAAGCAATTGGATTAATGTTCTGGGACCTTCGGACAGGAGCCCCTAAGAAAGGTGTTGAGCAGCGTTCTGAAGTAATCGGCATGCTTTCCTCGGAAGTGTTCGATATGTCAGTTTCCGGCCAGATGAAAGAATACCTTGATCAGTTATCCAAACCGGGTACCTTTGAAAGCCTGTCGGAGATTACAAAGAAGACCGTAAAAGAATGCAAAAAAGAATACGAACGTAACATTAAGATTCCTGCAGATGAATACAGGGAATACGTGATTCTTAGATCCAAAGCAGAAAGCGTATGGGAAGAAGCAAAAGAAAAATCCGATTTCCAGATGTTCCAGCCATACCTTGAAAAACTAGTAGACTTCAACAAAAAGTTTGTCGAGTACTGGGGATATAAGGATAATAAGTATAATACTTTATTAGACATGTTCGAGCCGGGGGTCACGGTTGAACAAATTGATAAAGTCTTTGCACAGCTCCGCGAGCGAATCGTTCCTCTTGTACAAATGGTTGTTAATGCAGATGACAAGCCGGAGACTGGCTTTTTATTTAAAAACTTCCCTGCTGATAAACAGAGGGATTTCAGCATGTATGTGCTTGGCCAGATGGGCTATGACTTTAATGCGGGGCGATTGGACAAAACCGTACATCCATTTGCTATAGGTCTTAATCCCGGCGATGTTAGGGTTACCACCAAATACGACGAGAAAGATTTCCGTACAGCTGTTTTCGGTACTATCCATGAAGGCGGCCATGCATTGTATGAGCAAAATATTTCAACAGACCTGGTAGGTACACCTCTTGCAACAGGAACTTCAATGGGAATTCACGAGTCCCAGTCATTATTCTGGGAAAACTTTGTTGGCCGTAATGAATCCTTCTGGAAGAAAAACTACGAGGCATTAAAAGAATATGCGGACGGACAGTTTGACGACGTGAACATGGAAGATTTCTACCGTTCTATAAATGTAGCAGGTCCTTCCCTGATTCGAATTGAGGCAGATGAAATGACGTATCCGCTTCATATCATGGTTCGTTATGAAATAGAAAAGGGTCTTATAAATGGTGAAATAGAAGTGAAAGACTTGCCAGACATTTGGAATGAAAAGATGGAAGAGTATCTTGGAATAAGACCTGAGAATGATGCAGAGGGTGTACTTCAGGATGTTCATTGGTCTGGTGGGAGCTTTGGTTACTTCCCTTCTTATGCACTTGGTTACATTTATGCGGCTCAAATTAAAAATGCGATGGATAAAGACATTCCTAACTTTGATGAATTGCTTGAAGAAGGAGACCTGAAACCGGTTAAAAACTGGCTGAACGATAAAATCCATCAATACGGAAAACTAAAAGAACCGATTGAAATTTTAAAGGATGTTACAGGAGAAGGCCTGAATGCTCAATATTTAATCGACTATTTAGAAGAAAAATATAAAAGAGTGTACCGTTTAGAGACTGAGTAAGAGAATTTGAAATCTGGGTGAGAAAGAAAATCCTGTATCAAGAAAGGATGCAGGATTTTCTTTATGGTATATCCTAAATGAATTTCTTTCTGCAAGTTGACTCACTGGATGATCCCACTTCCCAAAATATTAACGTGTATTTTAGGTATTATTGTGATTGTTGGGTAGTCTTTTTCCCAGTCAAGTTGTTTCCAGGTTTCGTTGTGGAAAGCGATAAGGTTTCGTCCGATTCCTAAAGCATCACAGTTCGCTTCCTGTAGTTTAGAAACCACTTCTTTCGCTTCGTTGGTAAATTTTTCTGATAGTTTCTTATCTAGATCTTTAATGGTTGTTTTTTTGGCAAGTGTGTCTAACGGATACTCATTAACAGTTAGGTTGAGCTGTAGACCAATGCTGACTTTTACATTTCTACCTTTTGCTTGAACGTCCAGCTTTCTTTTTGAATTCATTACATTTACAGTGACATAGTTGTTGATATCAGGTTTTTGGCCTTTATTTACTTTTTTTACGAATCGAGCTGTTTTGCCATAGTTATCATCCAAAAGAAGGAAGAGACCTGCTTGTTCATTTGATAATTTGTGTCCGGTATACTTTCTTCCGTGGATTAAGCCTACACCATCTACAGCCACCTCGTTGTCTCTTTTATCCAGTAGTGGGAGAACGAAGTCCCTTCCAGGATCGAACATTAAGGTACAGATTGATTGTATGTTTTCGTGAGGAACTGTGGTATGCTGAACAGCGCTCTCGATTAATTCATACGTATATTCAGAGATCAAGGTTTCCCCTTTTTTACTCATTTTCAGGATATCAGATGCTTTTCCGTTAACTATACCGACCGACGCACTTAAATTGCTCTCTGGTGTCCTGTAAAGAATATCAAATACCGAATAAATATCTTGCTTTGCCAAGTCCTCGCCCAGTAGAAAAATTCGATTCTTTTCTGCTGAAAAAGTTCCAGAAACTTTTTCGTCCATTTTCATTCTTGTTTCCCGAACGGTATCTCCTTCGGCAGTAACAAGTTCATTAACTGGTTTTCCTCCTCCAGAAGGTCCGATCCTTTGAAGTGTGCGGATAGCTGCAGTGGTATGGATCCTTCCATCTTCAGCAAGATCAAATGCAGATCCGTAAACAAGACGTGCATCTTTTAGCAGTTTTTGATCCCAGCATCCAGTCAGAAGAACAATAGATATGGTCAAGAAAATAAGCATTAGTTTTTTCATGCCTGTCCTTCTCCTTCTTTACGTTTTGATAGAAGTGAAACAATTAAAAGCAATAGCGGGAAACCACAGAAAAAGAGGTACGAGAGATTGGTTAAAAAAGATGAAAAACGCTGTAGTTTAAACGGATCTTCTGGAAAAAACGTTAAGATGATATAGCCCAAAATACTAAGCATGTATATAGGGATATTGCTTCGTTTCTTCCTGAACGATTCCATTCCTTTTACTGTTAAATAAAAATAGGTAATCAAAGAGGTTAACACAGAAACGATCCAAATAGATAAAAAAAGCAGGTCATATCTTTCAAGAACCCTGAAATGGAAGGATTTAAGCATATACAACAGTGGTTCAGGCACGATATTCAATTCAGTAGGTGTGAAAAAGATTAAAGTGGTGAAAATCAAAAAGACATAAAGAACTGTTACAAAAACGTTTGCAAGTGTAGCGGTCTTCAAAATCGATTTTTCATCTCCTTCAATAAAAGGATATAAAAATAAAAGAAATTCAAATCCCAGCATGGAGAGTAGTACCTGTTTTGAGCCTTTTAATATGTTACTAATCCCAGCCTCACCGATTGGAAATATGTATCGGAAGTCGACGAGTGAATAAGCGGTTAGCGAAATGGCAATTAACAATACGATGAAAAGAGATACAAACACATAAAATCTTGCGATCACCCGTAACGTTTCGATACAAATGTAGGTGATCAAAAATGTGAAAATTAAATAAAAGACCCATGAAGGAGTATGAGGAAACGCCCACGTTTTAATTATTCTTGTTGCTAAAAGGTTGATTAATAAGAAAATGCCAAAGTAGTAGACCAGGTAAAAAAGTGAGGTTACGGACCCAACCCATTTTCCTAAAACCTTCTGATTGATTTCAAAAATATGCAAACTCGGAAACCTTTTGTTCAAGAACCAGATAAGAAAAATGGAAAGTTGGACGCCAATCCCTGCAATGAATGCAGATATCCAGCCATCTTTTTGGGCCACTTTATGAACGTCAAAAGGAAGGGACAGAACGCCAACTCCTATCTGGGTTTGTACAATAAGAAAGAAAGCCTGTAGCTTTGTAATCGTTTTATTCCGTTTCTTTGTCATTTTTCTTCCACTTCCTAGAAAAACGTTCTCGATTCAGATGCTGCGGCCTGGAATCCAACGGCCTTTTATTCATTTTCCAAATCGGTAGCCTGATGAAGGTGTCTTTTATCCCTTCAGGATTAAACGGTGCAAAGGGAGCGAAGTATGGTGTGCCAAACGATTTTAGTTTACATAAATGCATCAAAATCAAAGTTAAAAAAAATATGATGCCAAAGAACCCCAGCGTAGCAGCCCCTATCATAAGCGGGAAGCTGAGCAATCGGATGGTTGTGCTCATTTCGTTTGAAGGAACGACAAAGGATGATATCGCAGTCAATGCAATGACGATAATCATCGTGTTTGAAACAAGACTCGCCTCGACCACTGCAGTACCGATTACCAAACCTCCAACAACACCTATCGTTTGGGCAATAGAAGGTGGAAGCCTGATCGATGCTTCTCTTAGCAACTCTAATATAATAACCATCATGATCGCCTCAAATAATGGAGGGAAGGGAACATTTTCCAATGAGTTTTTAATTTGAAAAATCAAATCGATCGGAATTACTTCAAAATGAAAGGAAACGATTGAGATATAAATAGCCGGAAGGCCCATAGATATTAAAAAACTTGCCAAACGCACAGTTCGAAAGAATGAACCGATGTACCAGCGGCTGTTATAGTCATCAGGTGACTGGTAAAACGCAAATAAAGTGATAGGTGCAATCAAAACAGTAGGAGAACCCTCCATCACGATTGCGAAGCGGCCTTCTAAAAGGTGACCTCCAGTTCGGTCGGGCCTTTCTGTATTAAGCAGTTGCGGAAAAGGAGAGTAAGGGCTGTCTTCAATATATTCTTCAATGAAGCCTGGAGATTGAATAGAATCAGTGTCGATTGCATTGAGTCTTTTTTCAACTTCTTTGATAATTTCAGGGTTTGCTAAATTGTTTACATACACAAGTGCGACCTTGGTTTGTGTAGCTTTACCGAGTGTAAAGTATTTTATCGTTAGGTTCCGGTTTTCTACCCGTTTCCGAATGAGATAAAGATTTACGAGCATGCTTTCAATAAACCCTTCATGGGAACCACGAATTATTTGCTCACTAACCGGCTGATCAATATTTCGATACTTATTTGCAATGACGGATACTATATAGATGGTTTCGCTGTTTTCACTAATAAGAATACAGTGGCCTTTCATTAATCCAACGATCGCTTCGTTTAAATCGGAAGTATTGATGACTTCAGATGAATTTATGGTTTCAGAAAGTTCACCTGCTTTTGTTCTGTTAATAGGCCTAATAACAAAATTTTGAAGCTTCTCCTGATCAACCAGTGTTCTAAGATATAACAATAAAATTTTTTTCCCATTAAAGGTCAATTCCTTATGGAAAAGATCAGAAGTATGAAAAAGCTGTTCTTCGACAAATCTTTTGTTCTCTTCCATGTTTGTAGATACAGGTTCATGGTTTTCTGGATGAGAAAAATAAGGTCTTGACTTTGTTGTTTTTTTCGATTTTCTTTTTAGTAATTTTCGCATAGGACCACCATCTCCGCCGACCGTTATTTACTTATTATCTTTTGGGATAAACCCTATTTTTATACATTGTTGTAAAAGGCTTAATGGATGACAAAAAGGACCTGAAAAAATACTGCTTTATCAACCTCCCGATTTAATCATGGTAACCTGCTTAAAGATAAGTGCCCGGGGTAAAGATGGTTATAGTGATAAAATCGAGTCAGGAGGATGACTTACAGTGAGCAGTGAGAAACCGCAAAAAACGTTTGGTTTTATTTTGTTATCCGGTGCTTTTCTTACAGTCCTATCAACCGTCATGCATCCGCGAACCACCAATCCGTGGGATGGCAGTCATGCACTGCATGAAATAAACTCCTCTTATACCGCCTGGATGTGGGATCACGTCATCATGATGCTGGCGATGATCCTCTGGCTGATCGGATTATCCAGTTCAGAAATGGAAAGAGGAGAAAAATCAGAGTATGGGCAAAATGCCGGAAGATTGTTTGTAGTGTCACTGGCGATATGGATGATTGTATTATGTGCGGAATTAACCGCTCTTCCTTATTTAGCAAAAGAGGCGGAAGGGAAAGGAGCATCGATTGCATATGCTACCTGGGAAGGTCATTTTGCGTTTGGACTTTTTAGCGGATATATTGCATTAGCATTAACGTGGATCGGAGTATCTTTTTTAAGCAAGCATTTGAAAAGGGATGGAATTTCCAGGAGGTTTTATCTTTTTGGCTGGTATGGAGGATGGGTTGGATTGATCGGTATAATCCTATCGCTTTTATTTCCCGAGCATGCAATCGTAATTTTGCCTGTTACGTCAGGCGTACCGTTTGTATGGACTGGTTTGCTTGGATGGAAGATGATAAAAAAAGAAGGGAAAAAGCAGATAAAGGTTAAGAATTAAATCATATACCCAGTAATAGTGTGAGGGGTGGCACATAGCCATCCCTATTTTATTGCACGATTTAATTCTCTATTCATGTCATCTACAAGGTAGGAGTAATGCTGATTATTTCCGCCTGCAGATGTTATTACGTCTACCTCCCATTTAGCAAGGTTAGGGTTATATTCTATTCTTCGAAAAGAAATGATTCTCTGGTTAAGGTCATTAAGGAAAAGCCTTATCACTGCATCCCGGCTTAACCTGGACCGACCGTCTTTTTCTTTGACCCTTTCGATCTTCTCTGCGTGTGTCCGGGCAGGATATGTCTGTTCGACAGAACCATCATACCAGACCTTAACATGTTCGCCGAGTTGCAATCTGGTCATAAAAGGAAGGTTTACTAGTGTTGCGTCAAACACGTTTGAATCTCTTTCCTCTGAAACAATAAGTGCGCGATTCCCTGTTACTTCAGTCACATATCCCTTAATATCTGGCTCCTTATATACCTCGTTTTTCAAAAATAATATCCCGCTTAGAAATAAAAGCCAGGCGATAAGAAGAAGCGATAAAAATAGATTTTTCATATAAATCACCACCTTGAAAATTCGCTAAAAAAAAATGAAACCCTTTTCTCGTTTTTATCTTCTAATAAGTAACCGTTAAAAATAAAAAAAGCAAAAAGAAGCAAAAAAAGTGGAAATAAAGCATATAAAAGCTTATAAAAGCTTATAATGTAGCTATTATATTGTGAGATAGGAAAGAGGAGTTGATTTCCATGAAAAGATGGATCGAAATACAACCGACTAAAAAGCTTCAAGGAAGCGTGCAAATACCGGGTTCCAAAAATAGTGCGTTAGGATTAATTGCAGCAACGTGTTTGTCGAATGACACTGTTACATTAAAGGGTGTGCCTGATTTACTAGATGTAAGGACGATACAAAGCATCGCGGAAGAAATAGGTTTGCAAATGCGATGGGTTTCAGATAGCAATTTATTTCTAGATCCAACCGAAATAATAAATGCTCAACTGGACCCGATAAAAACTTCAGCTTTTCGGGCTTCCTATTATTTTGTCGGAGCTTTGCTTGCGAAGTATAAAAGAGTTTCGATCGGTTACCCGGGTGGGGATGATTTCGGTTCGCGTCCGATTGATCAGCACATCAAGGGGCTTAAAGCCCTTGGAGCAAAAGTTGAGACGCATAGGGACTACTATGTAGTAAAGGCCGCAGAGCTAAAAGGAACTGAAATTTTTTTTGACGTCATCACTTCCGGAGCAACTATAAATCTTATGCTTGCTGGGACACTAGCGAAAGGCAGAACAATACTTGGAAATGCAGCACGGGATCCTGAAGTTGTGGATGTAGCAAATTTACTGAATAAAATGGGAGCGAAGCATTCCTGTGGGGAAGTAATTTGAGAATTGAACAAAAAAGTGTCCTCTTGGTATAGTACAGGGTGTCAATGCGCGTTGACCCCGAA
>NZ_SWLG01000027.1 GCF_005747095.1 Exobacillus caeni
AAAGAAAAAAGCTGGCATACAGCCAACTATTGTTCGGTGAATTAGGGAATTTGTTTCCGCTGAAAATAGGGAATATCTAACCGGTGTTGACAGGGAAGTCCCAATGATTTTCATGATGTCGCACAACACTTATCAAAGATACATGGCCACCAAGATAATTTTTCAGCCATTGAATTGTCGACTGAAAATATCCCTTCGGAAAACCCGAAAGAAAAAGCTGCTTTGAGAGAACTGGGTGGGTATCTCAAAATATTAGGGGATGGTTAAATTGGAACCATCCGTTGAAAGTCTCCAAAGACAGTTTCACAGCTAGAGCTTTCTCTTTTCTTACGAAAAAAATCGAAAAGGAGAGAACATGATTAAGAAGCATCTTAAATGGGCGAAGTTCACTCAAAAAAGACTTCGAAGAATTTAGTTTGAAGAACCAACCATTCCTTAGTAACACACAGCTGGACCAATTAAGAGAACTTTCCTGGCTAGAACAATCTTTTAACCTGATTTTCCTAGGTCCGCCGGGTGTAGGCAAAATACATCTGACAATCCGCCTTAGGCCAAGAAGCCATCCAGAACGGCCAACGAGTTTCATTTGTCTCGATGGGAGAATTGGTACCTCTATTAAAAACAGAGGAATATCTTAAGAAGTCACAGTTCAACTCAAACGGATAAGGCAGTCATTCCTGGTTATTGTTGATGATTTATGCTATGAACCAACATGAAGCAAATCTGTTCTTTCACTTAGTAAATCATTTGTAAGAACGAAGTTCGATCATATTGACTTCAAACAAGGGGCAAGAAGAATGGGGAAAATTATTGGGCGATCAAGGTATCACGACAGCGAGCGTAGATCGACTTCTCCAACGCTCATAAGTCGTCTATTAAATGGAGGAAGTCATCGAATTAAATATCGAGATCGAGAATCGTTGTTTCAATCGAAGAGTGTGCAAAACTACTTGACGGTTACACCAGATGCCGCTTAAATAAAATGTCTAACTTTTGGGGTTCAGCTTAATACCTGTCCCCCTTGTTCCATTAGTGATTAAAAGAACAAAAACCTTAATCAAACATTTGACTAAGGTTTTTGTTCTGCCGTCTTCTGTTGGGTAGTCATCCCCGAACATCATCACTTTTTCCCGTTGGCCAAGCGCTACCTGCAGCACGATCGGAATCAAGTGTGATTCTGGATCATGGTCTTCACCGATCCGTCCTTCTGGGTCAGCCCCTGCAGCGTTAAAATAGCGCAAACAGCCTTCAATCCGTATGCCTGGTCCAATTCAACATCTTCTCGATCGCAAGCTTCGTTTCTCCATAAAGATTCGTCGGAACGGTTGAATCGTTCTCCTGGATCAGAATGCTGTCAGGCTCACCATAGGTTGCTGCGGTAGAAGAGAATACGATGTTCTTCACATCATGCTCGACCATCTTTTTCACAAGATGATCTGTACCAATCACATTATTGTCATAGTACTTCAACGGATCTTCTACACTCTCTCCAACAAGAGAATCCGCCGCAAAGTGAAGCACTGCTTCAATATTATGTGTCTTAAAAATTTCATCCAGCAACGATTCGTCCTTTAAATGTCCCTGGTAAAAAGTTGTTCCAAGCAACGCCAGTCACAAGGATTGCCGTTATCGTTCACCTCAATAGAATTTGCCGATTTTTCTGTTCAATAAAAGTTGCTCAATACTATTGAAAAGTGCACTAGTTTATAAGGGAATGATAAACTTCCTATGAAGCAACTTTATAATCTTTTTTGAGCTTCTTTCTTTTTTTAAACAGATACCTCAAACTAAAAACTAGAGCAATTAATATTAAAAAAGGAATAATATATATATATCCGATAAAAACAAGACTGTTACTCTTTGGTTTATCATTAGATCCTAATATATCATTTGTGGGTAGTGCATAAACTTTTGAATTTTGGCTTCCAACAATAAGGTTATGATTCATGATAATTGGTCCTGAAGGTGCTAATTTACCTCCAAGTTGTTTCCTACCTAATAATTCCCCTGCTTTTGAGTCAAAAGCACTTACATATCCTCCTACGTCAGTGAAGTATACAATGTTTTTTTCTGCAACCGGTGGAGCTTTAGTAAGGAATCCAACCTCATAATCCCAATTAATTTCTCCAGATTTCACGTCTACACTATAATATTTCTTTGTGATTGGACTTCCTAAGTAAACATTGTTTTTATAAACCATGGGTGCTCCGGATTTATTATTTTTTACCCACGCGCCGTTACCTAAGTTCTTCTTCCATAAAACCTCACCATTTTTCGCATCTAACGCATATAAATAGTGTTCTTCATTTTGTAACACAGATCCATCTATAACCGGCTTTAAAGCACGTTTTACTATCTCTTTATAAGTACGTACAGTTCCATATTTATCAAAGATATCTTTTAATGGTGGCATTTTTGAGTTTTCTTTTAATGCAGTAACAAAAACAATTTCATTATTATATAATGCAGGAGGAATATCTCCTAAGCCATGTGTACCCTCAAAATTAGTTTCCCACTTTATTTTCCTTTTATCTAGATCTAATGCTAGAAGGTTCTCTTTATTTGATCCCCCCACAAATAATACCCCATTAGAAATTACTGGAGAGGACATATTTATTATTGATCCTAAATTAAATTCCCATTTTGTTTTACCGCTAACTAAATCCACTTCGTATAAGTGTTTGTCACCTGTAACAATATATACAGAATCATTATAAATAGCAGGAGTTGGCATTACTTCACCCTTTGTACTATAATTCCATAATACTTTCCCCGTAGTTGCATCTAAGCATAATAAACCGCTCTTTCCAGTTCCTCTTAGTTCCCCTTTTTTTTGATAAAAACGATTTCCATAACCAACATAAAGTTTATTGTTAACATTAAGTATTTCTGAATGAATCCAATTTGGGGCTTTATTTTCCCAATTTAAATCTCCAGTTATAATATTATATGAATATATATCACCAGACCCGTGATTTCCAATAAAAATATTATCCCCGACTACTACTGGAGTCGATCTTATTTGGTCTCCAGTCTTAAAAGAAGAGTTAATAATTCGACTGTCTTCATTACTAAAAACGGGATTATTATTAAAATTCATGCGATATTGGGTCCATTCATTTGGGCCAAATCCATTAGCTCTTGAAGGATTTGCAATAAACACCATATTAAAAAAATAACAAATTATTAATCCTATAAACAACTTATTTTTCATTTTAAATTCCTTTCATATTTCTTTATCAATTTTTCTACCTTTATTTCAACACAGGGATTAATGCTCAAAATAACTCGTACATTGATATCTATTAAATGCTGAGCCAAATATACCAAGGTATATACTAGAAACTCTTTTATATCTTTCCTTAAACTGAATTTACAATTAATCCGTTCACTCGTTCCATAATGTCTTTCTTCAATGCCTCAAGCAGTTCTTTACTGCTTTCGAAAGTTTCATCTTTTACACCTAAATAAAACTTGATCTTAGGCTCTGTTCCTGAAGGATCTAAGCAGAACCATGAACCATCATCCAGCATATATTTTAAAACATTGAAAGAATACAGAATGATTTCTTCAACTTTCCCTGTAGCTGCAATCGTTCTCTCACTAGATTTATAATCTTCAATGTCACTGATTTTTCTTCCTGAAATCTCCACTGAAGGATTTTCTCTAAACTCAGTCTCAGTACTCAGTCTCAGTTAAGATTAATTGGATTTGTTCAGTCCCGTCTTCCCCTTTCAAAGTCAAAGACTCTAGTGCTTCCTGATAAAAGCCGTATTCCTCAAAGATATCCATCAAGCAGGCCTATACAGCATCTTTATCCCGTGCCAAATCACCGATCAAATAACATAGCTTTCTTCATAGCCGAATAAGAAGCTCTTTTCCCCTGTTTGTTCGAATTCCTTAATTTTTTCTCCGATAAATTTGAAGCCTGTTAATGTATCCATCGTTTCGATGCTATGCTTTTCTGCAATCGCCCGGCCGATTTCTGATGTTACGATTGTTTTTAAAACCGCACTGTTCTCAGGCAGGCATCATTCTTCTTGCCGTAATCTATCCCAAGTTCAAAAGCTGCAGGTTCTTCAGGATTTGGTGATTTTAAAAATTAGGTCAGGAAGCTCTTGCTCAGCTACAACCGTTACATTTTTAAAGCCGATTGGTCAGTATATGCTTGATCAACTTCTTCCTCGATAACTGTAAGCAATCCAGACTCTTTCAACTGTTGCTCGTCTGCTACTTCCACAGTAATTTCATTTTTCACTTCATTCACTTTTGCAATTACAGAATCAGCCGCTACAGGAGGCAATCGCACACCATCTGAACCGTAAACTTTATAACCATTATATTCAGGAGGGTTATGGATTGCGGTGATCACGCTTCCTGCATAAGCTTTCAAATAACGAACAGCAAACGAAAGTTCAGGTGTAGGCCTTAATTCATCAAAAATAATGTTTTTATTCCATTTCCGAGAGTCTTTGCTGTTTCTAAAGCAAACTCAGGAGATTTATGTCTGGAATCGTAAGCAATAACAACACCGCGTTTCCTTGCTTTCTCTCCTTCCTCTACTATTTATCGAGCCAAACCTTCTCATGCTTTTCTTACTGTATATGTTAACTCGGTTTATCCCACCGGCCGATTTCTCCGCGAATACCACCTGTTCCAAACTCAAGATTTTTTAAAAGCTATCTTCTAAAGCTTTTTGATTTGCTTTTTGCCCTTTTAACTGTCCTTTTAATTCAGGGTCTCATTCTTCAAATTGATTCCACTTTTCAAACTGTAGTTACCAACTCATGTTGTCCCCCTATTTATATAGAAAAACCCTCTAAAAGTCCATAAAAAAAGAACCTTTAGAGGTTATCTGTTTTCTCACTTTACCAAACAATTTTCTACAATCTCATCCCAGGTCATAAATATTCGAATGATATCTTCTTCAATAAGCTCAGAACCTGTTTGTACTTCTATAACTTCTATATCTAAATTGGCCTTGATTGCATGTCTTGCTCCAACAGGAATTTGAATAACATCTCCTGCTGATACTTTTCGGATTTCTTCATTTAAAATAAACTCGCCTTCACCTTTAACTATTGTCCATACTTCACTACGCTTTTCATGGGTTTGGTAGCTAAGATTCATTCCTGTTTTAACACAAAGTCGTTTTGTTAAAACTTCGTTTCCATTTTCCATTTTCGTGTGATCTAAGACTTTATACCATCCCCATCGCCTTTCTTCATACATAGGTCTTTGTTCAATTTTATTTACTAATTCTTTCACCCTAGGACTAGCTTCTTTATCTGTCACTAAAATGCCGTCTGGGCTAGCCGCTACAACAATATTGGAAAGACCGAGTATAGACACAGGAATATCAAGCTCATTAATGACATGAGTATTTTCGGAATCGTTACTAACTAGTCCATTCCCAGTGATGTTAGAATCCATTTCTTCAGTTAAAGTGTTCCATGTCCCAAGGTCTTTCCAATATCCTTGATATGGAAGAGCAATAATCTTTTTAGCATTTTCTACGACCTCATAATCAAAACTAATCTTTGGTAATCTATCATATTGCTTAGATAGTTCGTCATATTGAATAGGTAATCCTTTATCTATTAGCAAATTAATTATATATCCTAATTTAAATGCAAATACTCCACAATTCCATAGAGCATTTTTGTCCAATAGTTCTTTGGCCTGTTCTTCATTAGGTTTTTCTCTAAAGTGATCAACATTGATATAAGTGCTATTTTTCATCTTTGTCTCCGGAACAATATAGCCATATTTTTCTGATGGATAAGTAGGTGTAACTCCCATTAACGCTAAATCAGCACTTGAATCTTCCAAAACTGTTTCTAGTTCTTTGACTCTATAAAAGAAATTATTCTCAACATAAGGATCTACTGGCAACACACTAATTACCTCTGCTAAACTGCAACCCTTAATAGAGTAAAGATACGCAGCTGCCAATGCTATAGCAGGAAATGTATCCCTTCTTTCTGGCTCTACAACAGTAGGAACATTGCCGAGTTGGCTTTGAATCATTTCAACTTGTGATTTACTAGTTGCAATTATAGAAGAATTATTAAGATTTACTGCTTCCAGTTGACTCCAAACCCTTTGTACCATTGATTGGAAATTTCCTTCCTTATCACTTAACACTTTTAAAAATTGTTTTGACCTTGAGTCATTTGAAAGTGGCCAAAGTCGTTTACCAGATCCACCTGATAAAAGTACTAATTTCACTAAAGTTTCTCTCCTATCTTAATCTAGTAAATGTAATAATATTTACTTCCTACTTCTTCGTTATTATCCTAGCAGGAACTCCAACCGCTGTGGAATTTTGAGGTACATTTTTCAGCACAACTGCGTTAGCACCAATTTTCGCACCAGTTCCAATACTGATATCCCCCAATACTTTTGCGCCTGCGCCAAGTTGTACACCACTCTCTATTCTGGGAGCCAAATTAGGGTTTTTAACTGCACCTACTGTTACTTGATGGAATATTGTAACATTATCCCCGATAATTGCCTTTCCATGAATTACTATTCCATTAGCTCCATGGGGTAGCCAGATATTTTTTCCTATTATACATTTAGCAGGAATTTCTGAATTACATAACAACTTAACAAATAAGTTATCTAAAATAGCATAAATGAATAAAAGTAGATGTCTTAATATTGAAATTTTAATTTTGTAATACGTATAATTACCTAATCTATAAACGCTCATACTTATAATTCCAGAAGGTTTATTTTTTTGATACCATTTCTTAATCTTATACATATATGACATTTACTTGATTTCCTTTTTTTTCACTAAGATCTTTAATACCTCTAATAAAAATAATGAGTTAGTTACTATATATCTCTTTCCAAGTCGCTTTGGCTCCAATAAAAACCTAAATAACCATTCCAAACCAACACTTCTCATCCATTTAGGAGCCCGCTTCTTGCCTGCAGCAAAATCTATTGCTGCCCCACAACCAACAGCTATATTTATGTTCAAAGAGTCTATATTTTCTTTGATCCATTTTTCTTGTTTAGGTGATCCAAAAGCTACAAACAAACAATTGACCCTTAATTTATTTATATCACTAATTATTTTTTTGTTCTCTTCTTCATTAAAAACCTGGGAAAACGTAGGAGAATACCCCCCTACTATTCTCACTCCCGGATACTTCTCTTTTAAATTTTTTATAGCTTTCTTATTAGAGTCAGGACTAGCCCCTAATAAATAGATGTTGAATTCTTTTTCCTTACTTTCAGCACAAACCCTATCTAATAAATCCGCTCCTGTTACTCTCTCTACCAAAGGTTGTTTAATTAACTTTGATACCCAAACTATAGGCATGCCGTCAGCAATTGAAATATCTGCACTATTTACTATGTTTTTAAAGTCACCATTTTTTTTACTTCTAATTAAAAAATCAACATTAGGAGTAACTATGAATTTCTTTTGTTTATTCTTTTTTAATAAGGAGATATCTTCAATTAATGTACTCATTGATAAATTGTCAAAATTTATTCCCATTAATTGTACTTTATGAAGTTTCATTTGATTACTTCCTAACAGGTTTTATTCCTAATAACCTTTTTAATTGTTGTTTTTGAATAAATTTTTTTTCTGTTGCAGTTACTAACTGTTTTCTAACTTTTATTTGTCCATAAACATATCCTGAAAAAATCATGATTCCTCCAAAAATATAGGGATAATGAAAAAGTCTATAAATACTCCTGGCAGTTAAAAATAAGGGATGATAACCGGTTAAATAATCCGTAAGGCCATTCCTAAACCTTCCCCTCATTATTCCCGCCTTCGATGACATTGGTCTTAAATGAAGTAACTTTAACTCAGGAAAATTCCTCGTTTCCCAACCAAGAGACTGAGCTCTAATTACATCAATAACATCCCATCCAAGATCTTGAACTAGTCCATTAATTTCCTTAAAGCAAGAAACTCTATACACCTTTGATGGGCCTATGGCATAATGCAGCGGTGCATTCTCCTTTACCAAGGAATTATTAGATGACTTAAAATATGTTAGTCCACTAGCAATACCTAACTTTGGATTATTTTCAAATTTAGAAATAAGACTTTTAAAATAATCACTTTCGAACTCTAAGTCTCCATCGAGCTTAACAATATAATCAATAGTTCTAAAATCGATCTCTTTTAATCCAACATTAAAGCTTTCAACTACTCCTCCTCCAAGCTTAGCGTGGCCCCTATCATTCTTTTCAATAACTTCTATCCAACTATATTCTCTTTCATATTCTTTTAAAATTTGAGTTGTTCCATCAGTTGAACCATCATCTACAATTACCCATTTATGTGGTGTTAACTCTTGGTGTACTACGGAATTAAGAGTTGATTTTATTATTTCTGCCTCATTTCTTACAGCAGAAATTATAGCGTACTTACTATTCACTAAAACTCCCATTAAAATCCTCTCCTTGAAAGTTAATAAAATATCACGAAACCAAGAAACAATTAGTAAAACTTTTAAGAAAAATAGTGCCAATGACTTAAATTCATTAATCTTAGCTATCAGTGGAAAAGTTCATGAGTTACTATTCCAATAAAAAACAAGAGAACATTTTTAGCTCTCTTGTGTTTCACTCGTATTTTCTGGATTCTTAAAGAAAAACAAAATCCATATCAAAAATGTAGGATGAAAAAAACTAAATATTTCAGAGTTAGTATTTGATGCCATCAAGACAAAAAAGATAATTAGTAATATACTTTTTTTCTTTATTTCCATCATTCTTTTAGTGAAAAAAATGAATACACCGATAAATGATATGACTCCATATTCAAAAATAAACCTTAAATAATTGTTATGTGGGTTATTTGTTAATTGAGTTTCATAAGCACCAAATGCATCCACTGTAAAAGGTTCTGTTGTTCCGAATCCTAATGATTTTTGAGTGATACTATGGATATTATTGTACACATCTAACATTAGTGACCAGATAACATTTCTTCCTGATGTGGCTGAAAAAAAATAAGAATGATATTGGACATCTGAATGTGTATAGAAAATTACTACTAAATAAAAAAACATAAATATAATAACATTTATTAAAGGTACAGTATATTTCCCTAATATCTGCACAATCAGCAAAAAGATAATACCATACCCTAAAGATACAATGGGAGTAAATCGTAATGTTCCAAAACAGGCAATTAAAGCTAGAACTACGAAAAACAATTTACTTAATCTATTCTTATTGAAGAATAAATTTAACAGAGCAATAAACATACTATAAGAATCAAGATGGGCTGTTGACCCGTAGTAACCGATAAATGTCTTAATTGAATAACCGAATATAATTTCATCAAAAATATTTAGTGATCTACCGTTTATTGTAATAACAGAAAAATACAATAAAAAGGAAAGAGCTAGATAAATTAGGTAAGTAGTATTTGTAATTTTTAATAATTTATCTTTATCTATCTTAAAATTTGAAATAAGGAAGTAAATATTTAAAGCAAATATTAAATAAAAGAAATCGTTATTAATGGTTTCAGTTATTAATATGTTTATAACTAATGAACCAATAGTTATGATATAAAGATAAAAAAAGGACCCACTATATTTTTTTGTATTATTAAGAATCAAATTCATAGATACAAACAACATAATTCCGACATTCATTACTAGTAAAAGTATATCTGTGTAGAAATAGTATCCATTTATACCGAAAGACATAATAAACAAAGGGGCTAAAAATAGGATATACAAGAACTTATTAGAACTTAAATTGTAAACGGGAGTGTAACTAAGGTTTCCCATCAGCTCTCCGTAATCATGAATTAACTCCCTTTCCTTATTCTGTATTTTCATTATTTCTTAGTAACCTTTGTTTTGTCTTTTTAAAGAAGATATCATATTCGTTTTCAACCGCTTTATTATTTACTAACACTTGTTTCAACTCAGAAATGTTAGTAACTACTTTAGCAAACCCTTCTTTTACTATTTCTTCGAGATACTCTACACCAGTATATTGAAAAAGTATAGTTTTACATTTTAAAGAGAATCCTTCATATAATGCAGTAGAATAAACACCAACTTGAAATTCTGATTCACTTAGATAATAATGTAGATCTTTATCATTTGAATCTACAACATTAAAGTTTTTAAGTTGGGAAGCTTTAACTAATTCAATATATTCCCTTTTCCATCTATCATATTCTCCGGGGTGCAGTTTATAAATAAAAGTGTAATCCTTCAGTTCTAAGGCAGAGTGATATGCAAATTTTGATAGTGCATGCCCAACAGTGCCTTGAGAAATAAAAATTATTTGTTTTGGTTTCTTCGTAATATTTCGATATTTTTCGACCTGCATGTTAAAGAAGGGAAAGCCTATAACTTTAATATCTTCAGAGGGAATCGGATATCTTATTCCTTTTTTCCAAAACTCACCAAAAATTAGAAGTTTATCTGCAAAGTAATCTACTTTTTGTTGCTGATTTGGGAAATTATAACCTAAATGATATTTATTAATTACACCATGTTGTAATTCTATAACTTTTATTCCTATTGATTTTGCTGCATGAATTAAAGCGGGTTGAAGATATCCAACTACTAAATAAATTTCTTTTGGTTTCCTTTTTCTTAAAATTTTTTGATAGAAATCATATTGAATTTTAAATTTCCTTATCGCTTTTTTTACCTTATCATATAAATTGACTTCCACGTTAAATTCCTTTTTTAAATCATGTTCAATGTTTTTTAATAAGTTCAATTCTTTCTCATCTAGAAATATTTTTTTTTGTTTCATTTTTGTGATTGCAAATGGATAAAAAAGATCAAGCGTTTTTTTATTTACCCCTTTTTCTTTACTTTTTGTATTTCTTTTTCGAGAATCCGGTTCAAGGAATTGAATTTCATCATTTTCATTTAAGAGGTGATTAGTATATATGTCTATATAACGACCATTTTTTCTTACCTTTCTGGGATGTTCAAAAACTAATATGTCTTTTGTATAAATTCCAAAAAGAGGGTTGAAAAAAATCGAATTATACACAATAGAAGATAATAACACAAAATTACTCCAAATTGTTTTTTTCTTAGTATGAGCCTCACCATAAATACCTTTATTTCTTAATATTTCATTTAGTAGTTCATATCTAATCACTTCCCAGAATTTAACTTCACAGATTTGCTTAGAAAGTAAATTATGCCTGTTTTCTACTTCCCAAAATTTGTTGCATATTTCTTTTATACTTTCCAAATAAATCATCCTATCATAGGTATATTTATTACCAAAATTTATCTTATAGATTGATTTGTGTAAATTTCGGTGATAACTAAGGTAATTAAATAAACTTTACGAGCCATGTTTTAGATCGGAATAAATTGGATAAGGTATGAAACTACTTTTGTTAGTAGAGCCCAATAACCATTGCATTAAGATATTAGTAAAACTTATATGCGCAGCTAAAAAGCTTCTGTACTTTGAAGTTATAGCCTTTTGCATGTGTAAAATATATCATGTAATCATCATACTCATTATACAATCCAGATTACAATTGCTCTTCAAAGCCCTTTTTAACAGAGAAACACATACGGGCAACAACCATTCGAGATATACAAATATACAAAACTAAACAACTTTTTAATGAAATTTCTCTTCATTCTTTAGTTTTTTATAATGTTCAATATCTCGAAATTTTATAAACTTAGCCGGGTGGCCCCCATAAATAGAGTATTTAGGTACATCTGTTACAACAACACTACCAGCCTGTATAATTGCTCCTTCCCCAATTGTCACTCCTCCTAAAATTATTACTCTAGAACCTAACCAAACATTATCTTCTATTGTAATATTTTTAAGTATATAGGTATCATCATAAGGTATTGCGTTTCCTCGATCATAGTTATGGATTTCGTTTATAATAAGGCAGTCTTCACCGGAGTGAAAATTGTCACCTATGATCACAGCGCCTTTGCCAGCTATTTTTAATCCATTGAAGTTTACGTTTCTTCCTAAAATAGTTTTACTGTTTACATATGATTTATTATTTACTGTTAACCCTACGCCAACACTCTTGGCATTCTTTTTGACTCTAAGGGTGAAGTAAGGCTTCAATATTTTTTTATTATATACGCTTCTCAATCTTTTCAATGCCCTTAATATCCATGATAGCATTTGCCATTTCCCCTATTTATGTTGTTAGCCTTTAATGTTTAAATTCCAAGGCATTTTATAAATTTTGGCAGCCATAACCCATGTAACAACAAAGGTTATAAAAAATGAAAGGCTAGTTGCTTGAGCAGCGCCAACAGCCCCATTTAACTTAATGAAAAAATAATTAAAAACTAGATTTAAACATGCTGTTAAAAAGGTTGTATACATTAAAATTGTTGTCTTTTGTAAATAAAATATATAGTTCGTAACCATTTTGTACATTCCATTAAACGCAAACCCAATTGCAATCCAAATAACAAATTGACTTGAGTCTTCAAACTCCTTACCTACAAAAAAACTTAGGAACCATGGAGAGAATAATCCTAACAACATTGCTATTAATATAATAACAACAAAGTATCCATATGTTATTCTAACGATTTTCAACTTATCATTGTATTGATCTTCTTTTAATTTTTTGTAAAACCATGGCACCCATGCCTTGTTAAAAGAATCTTGCAAAATTCCGATAATCATACCTATCTGATAACCAACTGTATAAAGACCTGTAGCCCCAACTCCGACCATATTCGTAATAAAAACGCGATCTACCATTGTAATAAGCAAAGCTCCAACTGTATGTGGTATAAGTGGAAGGCCAAACGAAAATAAATGTTTTAAATAGTCTATATTAAGAGATATTTTTATCCAATTGTTTTTCCATAAAAGGAATAAACCTATAATTCCAAACAAACATACAGCTATTATTTGCCCTTCTATTCTTCCTTGCCATCCCTGTCCGAACCCTACTACAAGAATAAGTGTTATACCTACATTCAAGCTTGTTTGTAAGATTTGGAACAATCCATAAGGTATCGGTTTTACTTGTACTTGCCATAGAACAATCTTGATTTGAACCAAAACCTGAAAAACGGCTACAAGCATAACAGCCCATAGCCACTCTGCAGGAAATGATGTTAATTTGCTTATTTTCCCAGCTAAAAGCCATACAATTATGGAAATAAAAAGTGTGTTTATCGCTAGTACAAACAGGCCATTTGTTATATACCTTGGAACATCGACTTTATCTCGTTCAAAGTATTGTCTGTTAATTGCACCATGCATATTTACGCCAATAAAAGGATTTAAAAAACCTATTAATACCGTGAACATAGCCACGATTCCGTAATCGATAGGTGTCATATACCTGGTCAAAACAGGCATCATCAAAAAAGGAATCGCGGCATTAAGCATATTAGTTAAGGTATAAATCCCAGAGGATCGAAACAGTGAAGAACTTAATAATTTTTTAATCATCTTACCCAGTCCAGACCGTTTTAGTTTGTATTTTTTACAGTTTGGTATGCTTCTTCAAGCCTGTTAAGAGCAATCCAGAAACCTTCTCCATTGTTTTTATGTCCCTGCCATATTTCAGGAATAAAAGCTGCATTTGAAGCATATTTCAAAAGACCTTCAACCAGCGCAGGAAAGTCAATTTCCCCTTCACCAATCTGCAGTCCCTCTCCATCTACACCTTCAGCATCTACGATATGGAGATAAGCAGTATAAGGGCCGATTTGCTTAATAAATTCTGCAAACGACCAGTTATGGTAATTACAAGCTAGCTTTGAATGGGATGTGTCGAAACAAACTCTCATGTTATTTCTTTCACAAAAAGCAACGGTGT
Source organism: Exobacillus caeni (assembly GCF_005747095.1). GTDB lineage: Bacteria > Bacillota > Bacilli > Bacillales > Guptibacillaceae > Exobacillus > Exobacillus caeni. The sequence goes on from NZ_SWLG01000027.1 coordinate 13,811, forward strand.
CAGCTGGATCCATAAATAAATTCTGATATCTTTGCCCTCCGAAGTGCCACGGGAACGGAGGCATTGTTTGAGGAATAATTTCCACGCCTTCCATATCCAGTTCTGACAGGCTTTTTTCGATCAGATCATAATACTTTTGCCTTTCAGAAGGTGCCAATGGGGCATCCTTCGTGAATCCTCCCATGTTAGTTACAATTAGCGTTCTTCTTGATTTTGAAAAATACTTTTGAAGTTCTCTTGTAATATTAATAACTCGTTGGGCTTCTTTAACAGAGTGCTGTCTGTATTCTTCATCAAATGAACAAAAATCTAACAAGTGGTCTCCTGCAAATAGTTCAGGCATATGAACGACAAAATCCATATCGTAAACGCTGTCAAAGTAGTCATCAAGGTTCTCGTCTAAATCCTTATAACTTAAATGGAACTCTAAAAAGTCAGGTGACGTCTTTTCAAGAATCGATTTAAAATCATGATACCTGACTGGCACACCCCAGCGGTGACCAAACTGATAATGTTCTTTAGGTTTAACAAACTCTTCTTTCAAGTCGGATTCATAGAAGAATTCCCCGGGTTTAAAATCACGTTTTGCAGGTTTTCCGATCAGTTCTGCCTTTCTATTAGGCTGAAGGCCTTTACCCGGGCTTTTAATTTCAATCATTTGTTCTTCTATGATTTCCCCTTCTTTTAGGTCGCAGTTAATAACAAGGCTCTTCGCAAGGTTCTCTCTATTAATAAGTTCACCTTGGGACATAATTCTTTCTTGAGAAGTACCTAGTGCAAGTTCAACTTCACGAATAGCCTGTACCATCATTTTGAATTCGTCCGGAAGAAGACTTACCTTATGATCATTACCTTCCATGTTACGGTCTAAAGTGAAATGTTTTTCAATCACCTTTGCACCTTTACTTACAGCTGCGATTGCAACGTTTATGCCACGCTCATGACCTGAATATCCAACAAGGCATTGACCAATTTCCGTTAGACGGTCCATGTAATTCAAATGAACATCTTTAAACGGAGCAGGATAAGTTGAATTACAGTGCAGCAGAACGTAAGGAGCCCCTTCGCGTTTCAGGATACGAACAGCTTTCTTTATTTCATCCTCTTTTGACATTCCGGTTGAACAAATAAGTGGTTTACCCGTCCGTGCCATTTCAATCAATAGTTCATGGTTTGTTAAATCCGCTGAAGCAAGTTTATAAGCAGGCATACCATACTCCTCTAGCAATTGCAGGCTTTCGCTATCCCACGGAGTACAGAGAGGCAAAATGCCCTTGCTTTTACAATATTCAAATGCTTCGATCATTTTCTCGTTAGAAAGTTGGAAACGGGAAAGAAGATCTAACGTATATTGTGAACCTAAATCTTCGCTAGCATCATTTGCATTCCCTGCATTTTTATATAAGCTGTTTAAGTTTCTTAGCTGAAACTTCGCACAGTCCGCTCCTGCTTCAACAGCTTTATCGATGAGTGTTTTCGCTATTTCAAGACTTCCGTTATGGTTATTTCCGATTTCTGCAATTAAGAAAGATGGAGAGTTCTCATCCAGTACAAAGTCACCAATTTCCATTTTGTTGGAGTCTCTTTTGGCGATAGCTACCAGGTGATGCTTTTCATCTACAACAGGTATAAATCCAATCTTCTCTTCGAATAACTTCTCGATGTTTTCATTACTCTCTTCTTTATTGACATATCGATAGTTTTTATTTACTGCTAATTCCACTGGTTGATTTAAATCAATGTTTTCCTGTTTTACAATCCAACGACGAAAGTCGCCATCGGTAAGGACGCCTTCTAGCACACCATACTCGTCAACAGAAAAAATGATCTGTTCCTTATTATCACTAATTTTCTTTAACGCATTAACGATGCTGTCTTGAGAATACACAATATATTTCTTGATGTTCTTATCTATGATCATTTAGCGTTCAAGCTCCTTCAGAAAAATTTCAACTATTTTAAAGTCTGTAAGTGAATCGATTTCCCAGCTTTCTTCTTCATCCATAAGAAACATAGATATATTTCCTCCGAGCCGGTTCTTATTATTAAGAAGTACTTCTTTGTTTGTTATATAAATAGATCCGTTTTCTCTACACCATCTGTCTTCGGGTTGTATATCCTGCCTTCGTGGGCGATTTTTATAATTGTATAGCGCCTCTGGCTCTTCTTTATTAACCCAAAAAAAATGGTGATTTTCACAAACACTTAACAACGAATCTGCTTTTTCAGATTCAAACTGTTGGATTCCCTGAGAAAGTCTACCTGTTTTTCTAACTGGAGATGTTGGCTGAAGTAAAACAACCGCATCCGTACTATAATTTTCATTTTGTTCAAGCCATTCAACCGCATGGATGAGAACTGGTTCAGTAGCGGTGGTATCTTCAGCTAAATAGCCCGGTCTCATGAACGGAACCTCACCATCATATTGTTTAGCTATCTGTGCAATCTCTTCACTGTCTGTAGAGACTATAACTCTATCAATTTCTTCACATTCCAATGCTTGCTCAATACTCCAGGCAATTAAAGGTTTTCCATCGATTAAGCGTATATTTTTGTTTGGTACGCCTTTAGAGCCTCCACGCGCTGGAATTACGGCAACATAATTCATCTATAAACACCAACTTTTTTTATTAATAAGCATCCTTAGAACCAAATAAAACAAACACAGTTATAAAAATTAATTTAAAGTCATACCAAACACTTCTGTTTGCTATGTATTGGAGATCAAGTTCCACCATTTCATCAAAACCGATATTACTCCTACCACTAACCTGCCATAACCCTGTACATCCAGGTTTGACTAAAAGTCTTTGTTTATCAAAATCTGCATATTCCTCAACTTCTCGTGGTAATGGAGGACGAGGACCCACAAGACTCATATCCCCTTTAAAAACATTCCATAACTGAGGAAGTTCATCGATGCTTGTTTTACGAATATACTTTCCAATTTTAGTTACGCGCGGGTCATCCTTCATTTTAAACATTGCCCCGGTTGTTTCATTCTTATCTAGTAACTGAGCTAATAATTCCTCTGCATTTGAGACCATTGAACGGAACTTGTACATATAAAACTCTTCCCCGTTTAAACCAGTTCTTTTTTGTTTAAAGAAAACAGGTCCTTTTGGGTCTTCTATTTTGATAAGTAAACCTACAATAAGAAATAAAGGAAATAATAAAATCAACCCAAAAAGTGCCCCTGCAAAATCTAGTGTTCTTTTCAAAAACAGATAGGACATTTTTGTATTGACTATTGAATCGTATACAGACGCTTCCACGTGATCTTTTTGTAAATTTATATTTGATTGTGCACTGGAAATGGCCACTGCCGTTCCCCCTTATTTTGTTAGTTTCTCCCTCTCAAGCATTTTTTCTAAAGCTGGTAGTACATCGTATTTTAATTCTTCATTTTTCAAAGCGAAGTCAATCGTAGTCAGAATAAATCCTAGCTTTTCACCAACATCATACCTTGTACCTTCAAAGTCATAAGCATATACTTCCTGAATGGTATTTAGAGTCTGGATCGCATCTGTCAATTGGATTTCTCCGCCAGCTCCAATTTCTTGTCTATCAAGAAAATCAAAGATTTCTGGAGTTAGCAAGTAACGGCCCATGATTGCTAGATTGGAAGGTGCATTTTCTTTCGGCTTTTCTACAAAATTGCTAACTTTATAACGTCTTCCTTCTTGTAAAGATGGATCAATAATTCCATAACGATGTGTTTGGTTATCAGGTACTGTTTGTACCCCGATAACAGAAGAACCTGTTGCTTCATATTGTTCAATCAACTGTTTTAATCCTGGTTTTTCTGAAACAACAATATCGTCTCCTAGTAAAACAGCAAACGGCTCATTTCCAATAAAGTTTCTAGCACACCATACAGCATGCCCAAGACCTTTAGGCTGCTTTTGACGAATATAGTGGATGTTAACAAGGTTAGAAGCATGCTTTACTTTATCTAAAAGGTCTATCTTACCTTTTTCAAAAAGGTTTTGCTCTAACTCAAAAGAGTAATCAAAGTGATCTTCAATTGCTCTTTTACCTTTACCTGTAACAATAATAATATCTTCAATTCCTGACTCGATTGCCTCTTCCACTATGTACTGGATTGTTGGCTTGTCCACAATTGGAAGCATCTCTTTTGGCATTGCTTTTGTTGCTGGAAGGAACCTAGTCCCTAGACCAGCAGCAGGTATAATCGCCTTTTTTACTTTCTTCAATTTAAAATCCCCCTATTAATTTACTACTAATTCCTTCATGACTGATGGACGGCCAATAGAGTGATATTCGATATTTACATTTTTTGTTTCTTCTATAGAAAAGCAGTTACGGCCATCGAATAGAACTGCTTCTTGCATGACGTTGTTAAGATTACTTAAGTCGATCTTCTTAATCTCATCCCACTCAGTTAAGATAAATGCGCAGTCAGCATTAAGTATAGCTTCGTCTATTGAATTTACATACATTATTGCACCAGGCAGAAGTTTTTTCGCGTTCTCCATGGCAATAGGATCATAAGCAACAACTTCTGCTCCCATTTGGACTAGCTCTTGAGAGATTTTGATAGATGCTGCCTCACGCATATCATCCGTGTTTGGCTTAAATGCTAATCCAAGTATAGCAACTCTTTTTCCTGAAAGAGTTCCAAATCGATTTATCGCCTTATCAACTAGCAACCTTTGTTGATCGTTATTTACTTTGATAACAGATTTTAATAGTTCAAAATCATGCTCTACATTGCCAGCGATTTGAACTAAAGCGTTTGTGTCCTTTGGAAAGCAAGATCCACCATAGCCGATTCCAGCATTCAAGAACTTGTTTCCAATACGTTGATCAAGTCCCATTCCAATTGCAACATCTTCAACATTTGCACCTGTTTTTTCACAGATATTGGAAATTTCATTAATAAAGCTAATTTTCGTTGCAAGGAAAGCATTAGAAGCGTACTTGATCATCTCTGCACTTCTAATATCGGTTTTATAAACTGGGATTCCAAACGACTTATTAACTTCTTCTATTAAACTTGCAGCTGTTTCACTATCTGATCCGATAACAATACGGTCTCCATAAAACGTATCTTTTACTGCTGACCCTTCTCTCAGGAACTCTGGGTTCGAAACTACTTCTACTTTTACATCGTTAACCAGTTGTTCCTGGATTAGCTTTTTAATATAGTCATTTGTTCCAACTGGTACTGTACTTTTTGTAACTACTACTACATCATTAGTTACCTGAGTAGCTATGTCTTTTGCTACTTGTTCAATGAACAATAGATTGGCTGAACCATCCCCATTTTGTGGAGTTCCAACAGCAATATAAATTGCTTGAGCATTTTGGAAACCTGCTTTGTGGTCTGTTGTAAAAAACAACCGTTCTGCATCTATGTTCTTTACCATTAATTCTTCTAAACCTGGCTCAAAGATCGGTGAGATACCTTTCCTCATCTTTTCTACTTTTTGTTGGTCGATATCGATACAGGTAACTTGGTGGCCGATATCTGATAGGCAGACACCTGTTACTAGACCAACGTAGCCAGTTCCTATTACTGAAATTTTCATGTTTACCCTCCTGCTATATAATAGGGAAGAAATTTTATAAAACCACACCAAATTCGCACGTTAACGCGTTAAATTAAATTATTTAAACTTTAAAAAAACTTCCGATAAAAAAGGAATTCATCTATCCTTTGTATAACTATTTAAAAATATCTGCTAGGTCTTTATCCCCATCTCCTGTTTTACCCTCAATATGAACTACCTTCATTGAAATACCTTCTTATTCAGCGTAAAAAAAGATACGAGGTGATAATTTGTTTCAATTGATCGGTGAATATTTAGATTCCTTAGAAATTGAAAAAGGTCTCTCTTATGGAACCCTGGCAAACTATAAGAGTAAACTTAAAGCTCTTGCAAATTATTTATCCGTTTACGAAAATATCGATCAATGGGATGGTGTTACTTTCCCCCATCTGCGGAACTATCTAAAATACTTAAAAGAAGATCAGAATAAAAGTGCTTCTTCACGTGCTAATAGCGTCTCTTGTTTTTAGGGATACTTCAATTTTCTTTACCTAGAAGAAATTATTGACCGGCCTATCAGTGATCGCCTGGTAACTCCCAGAGTTGATAAAAAGCCCCCCGTTTTTTTATCAATCGACGAATGCAAAAGCGTCAGGTGACGTATCGTCATCTCCGCTTGTTTCTTCAATTTTTAGTAACAGAACGAAAGAACGGGCCTGCAGCAAGAGCAATTAAAGTATCCTGCATGAAAGGTTTCTTTACGTTTCTTTACCTGGAAGAGAAGATTAACCACCAGATTGCTGACCGGTTATTCAAACCAAACATGGAACAAAAGCTCCCTGTTTACTTAAGCCAGGAAGAATGCGCCAGGTTTCTCGACGTCATTCGCGATGAAAGCCGTCATTCTATTAGAGTCAGCACGATCATCCTTGTTTTCCTTTATACCGGCATCCGACTAACGGAACTAATTTAAGTAAAGAAAATATACGGGTTTAATACTCTTAAGGTTTTGGGTAAGGAAAGAAAGGAACGTCTCATTCCTTTGTCTCCACAGTTAAAAAACGTACTTGAAAGATACATAGAATACTTAAAAGGTTTGCTCGGCGATGAATACGATCAAGTGAATCCATTATTTATAACACGCCGTTATCAGCGATGGAACCGTATCAACCGTAGAACCATTCAAGACATTTTTAACAACTACGCACGAAAAGCTCGGATCAATAACGAAACACTTTAGTGCACACAAATTAAGACATAGGTTTGCAACTTTGCTTTATAGTTCAGGTGTGGAACTCCTGGAATTAAAGCAACTGTTAGGCCATAACTGTCTGGATATGAAATAGATTATGTACGTATGATTGTCGATATCCTTAGAGTCAGCATCCGCTGGATCTTGATAAATAAAATAATTCCTCTCATTCAATAAGAATTATGTAACAGGGCATCTAACCCTACCTCATCACTACACTAACGACAACTTGTGTCTAAGGTGCTGAGTCATTGTACCCACAGCATAGCCGAGTGCCTCCGTCGATAATGGCAAGGAGACATTGCCAGTTTACATTTTTACAACTTGTAAAGTTGGTGATATTTGTTAATATTTTACAGGTTAAATAAAAATATAATCCCTTATCTTGAGACTATTGTGCGATAAGGGCCTGTTGTCGATTTTCATTACTAAAACTCTAATATTATCTTATCATGAACTTATTCCTTGCAAAACAGAATAACCTGTCTTGTTTTGTCGAATTTACTTGTTTGCGTAATAATAGTAATATTGTCCCTCTTTCATTTTCTTGCCATTTAACACTACTCCTAACAACTTCCCGTTTGCTTTTAAGATTCTTTCTTTCGCATGTTGAGCAGCTTCTTTTTCTGTAAATCCACTTCTCACAACTAGCACAATACCTTGAGTATTATTTGCCATGATTTGTGCATCTGTTACCGCCAGAACAGGTGGGCAATCATAAAGAACGACATCATAGTAGCTTTGCGCTTCTTTCATAAGGTCCCGCATCGCTTTTGAGTCTAACAGCTCTGATGGATTGGGTGGTATCGGGCCACTGGTCAATACATCAAGGTCGGGGACCAGTGTTCTAGAAATAGCGTTTGCTAAATTGGTTTGCTTTGTCAAAACATTTGTAAGCCCCTGGATATTCGTCAGCTGAAATGTATAATGCATTGTTGGTTTCCGCATGTCAGCGTCTACGAGTAATACTCTTTTCCCCTGCTGGGTTAAAACAATCGCCAGGTTTGCTGCCGTAGTCGATTTTCCTTCTCCAGGTCCTGCTGATGTCACCATAATGCTCTTCATCTCTTCATCGATAGAAGCAAATTGAATGTTGGTTCTTATCGTACGAAATTGTTCAGCAATCGGTGATTTTGGATTTTTGTATGTGATTAAGCTACGTTCATTTAGTTTCTTTAACTGTTTCCGATCTTTACGACCCAAGTGTCTCACTCCTTAACGATGATGTAGCGGCTTTTTGGGATGATTTTGACTTACTCTCATCAATAACAGGAATTGTTCCAAGTATTGGTAGTCCAAGCTCCCGATCAATATCGTGTTCATTTTTAATCGTGTTATCCAGGTATTCGAGTAAGAATGCTAATCCGACGCCGGTCATTAGTCCAACAACGAATGCAATCGCCATATTTAGCATTGGCTTCGGGCTTACAGGAGAAGGATCGGCTCCTAAATCTGCTTCTGAAAGAACATTTACGTTATCAACATTCATAATCTCTTTGATTTCATTTTCAAACACGGTTGCTATTGTGTTTGCGATCTTAACCGCCATCGCAGGATCGGGGTCTTCTACCTTAATTTCAACTACCTGTGAATTTTGTGCGTTACTAACTGTAACCTGGCCATTTAATTGTTGAGAAGACTTATCTAAACCAAGTTCAGCTATTACTTTATCAAGAATCGTTGGGCTCTTTATGATTACATTATATGTATTGATCAATTCGAGATTGGTCCGTACCTCATTGAAATCAAATGTCCGCTCTTCTGAATTAGATTGGTTTACTAGAATTTGAGTTGAAGATTGGTAGATGGGAGTTATGAAAAAATAAGATATAATTCCACTTACCAGTGTAGCAATGACCGTTATTAATATAATTAGGTTGAGACGCTTTTTTAACACTACAAATATTTCTTTTAGGCTAATCGTTTCTTCCATCGTATCCTCCATTTGTTACGGTACTTTTATTACAAGTATTAATATAGCACAGATAAACTTACAGGATTACCCTTTTTTCGTAAAAATTAAACACTTTTATAAAAATAGTAATAAAGGTAGGTTGAATGGTGTCGAAAACCGTCATGTAACCGTTCTCATTTATAAGAGCCTGATTTCATTAGATAAATTGAGAAATAAAAAGAACCGCTTTAAAAAGCGGTTAGATAAAGAAAAACTTTTTCTTTTTTATTCTATCTGGAATTTCTTTGAAGATGGTTTCACCATGCACTAGCCGCTCCGCATTTTCCTGGAACTGGAACTTCACTTCCGAAGACAATTGATTTTCTACTATATTATAAGCCTCTTGAAGATGAAAGGATCTGTTCGTACAGTTATGGGCATCTGAAGCAAGGAAATGTGTAAGGCCATGTTCAATTAGCTGTATGGAAAACTTTTTGATCTTCTTTCCAAAGTCACCGGTTAAACTCGAAGCAGTAAGCTGGGTTAAAGCACCATTTTTAACTAAGTCATATAAACGGTCAGGATTTTCCATAAGTTCTTTATTTCGTTCCGGATGAGCAATCACCGGTGTAATCCCTCTCAGTTGTAAATCAAAGAATAACTTTTTGGAATAAGAAGGGACATTGCTTGAAGGGAACTCCACCAGCATGTGGTTATGCTGGTCATTGAATGTAAGAAGTTGGTGGCTTTCATACTCTTCTTCCATTTCCCCGTTTATTCGAATTTCTTGTCCTGGTAAAATTGTTAAGGGAATATTTTCAACTTTAAGTTGTTGATTGAGTTTTTCGATTGCCTCCAGTATTCTACTCCGTTCATTATGGTGATGCCCATTTTTATGATGGGGAGTTGCTACTATTTTCGTTATTCCTTCCTCAACCGCTTTTCTGGCCATTTCAATACTATTTATTTCATTTCGTGCTCCGTCATCGACTCCCGATAAAATGTGACAATGAATATCAATCATATTTTAATTTCAACACCTCTACTATTTTAGCTGATTCATATTATAACATTTTTATAAAACTAAGTTGCCTTCCAATTCTATTATCATTTATAATTCTACAATAAGCATCCTATTTCTACCAGAAGCATGAAAGGAAGGTTAAAATGAAAAAAGCGGTATTAATCATTGCATCGATAATCGGGTTCATTGTGTTGGGAACCGGAGGCTATGCATATTATCTTTACCATAATGTGAAAGAGACTGCCTCACAGATGCATGATGATATAGATCGTGTATCAGATAAACGGGAAAAGAAAATTGAACCAGAGAAGAAGGACCCCATTTCGATCTTAATGCTTGGAGTCGATGAAAGGGAGCATGACAGGGGGCGGTCAGATACAATGATCGTGATCACCGTTAATCCAAACGACAATTCTATGAAAATGTTTAACATTCCACGAGACACAAGGACTCAAATCATAGGAAAAGGGTTTGATGATAAAATCAACCATGCTTATGCTTTTGGTGGTATAGAAATGGCGATGGATACGGTAGAAAATTTCCTGGATATACCTATAGATTACTACATTAAGGTGAATATGGAAGCATTTAAAGATATCGTAAGCGCTGTAGATGGTGTAACCGTAAACAACGAGATGGCTTTTAATTATGAAGGATACACCTTTCCAGAAGGGGAGTTAAAATTAAATGCTAATGAAGCCCTGGCATATTCGAGAATGCGTTACGAAGATCCCAGAGGTGATTTAGGCCGGAATGAAAGGCAACGGAAAATTATTGAAGCGATTATCGATGAGGGAGCAAGCTTCTCCTCATTAACGAAAGTCGACAATATTCTTGAAGCTCTTGGTAAAAATGTAAAAACAAATCTAACCTTTGAAGAGATGAAGGACATTCAACAGAACTACAAAGAAGCAAGAAAGCATATAGAAACATTTGAAGTCAAAGGTTCAGGTAAAATGATAAACGGAATCTATTACTATATGGTTTCTGAAGATGAAAAACATAAGATTACAGCTAAATTAAAAGAGCACTTGCATATCAGTTAAGGATGGGAAAACCCATTCTTTTTTGTTTATATGATATCTTTATCTTCATAACTATTTTTAAGCAATATTTCTTTTATTTTTTCAACAGTGAACTGCATATTTTGGCTCGTATCGTCACTTGTTTCTATTTTCGTGACCAATTGTTGCAATTCATCTACTAAATTAAATTTGTTCATCTTATCTCACCCTTTCTAGTCCTTGTTTTACTATAGTCTGATACCCCATCTGTAAATAGCGCAAACTAAAAAGATGACTTTAAAAGCCATCTTTCTAGTTTGACTGTTTTATAAGTGTTATCATATATTCATACACATCTTCTTTTAAATCGTTACGGTGCAACGCAAAGTCCAGAGTCGCTTTAATAAACCCAAGTTTATCCCCAACATCATAGCGGTCCCCTTCAAACTCATACGCATAGACGGCCTGCGATTCACTTAATGTTTTAATCGCATCGGTTAACTGGATCTCTCCTCCTCTTCCCGGCGGAAGGGTTTCGAGAATATTGAATATCTCCGGGCGTAGGATATAGCGTCCCATCACTGCATAGTTGGAAGGAGCTTCTTCCAGATCCGGCTTTTCTACAACAGAACTAATTGGAAACAGTCGCTTTCCTGCAGGAGCTGCTTCCGGTGTGACTACTCCGTACTTATGTATATCTTGATCAGGTACCTGGCGAACTCCTAATATGGACGAATTACAAAAATTGAACTCATTGATCAACTGTTTGATACATGGAGTTTCTGATTGAACGATATCATCGCCAAGCAGAACAGCAAACGGCTCATTCCCGATAAAGTGGCTCGCACAGCCAATCGCATGTCCAAGTCCCTTTGGTTCTTTTTGCCTGATGTAAAAGATATTCGCCATGCCAGAGATTCGTCGGACTTCTTCTAACATTTCGTGTTTTTGCTTTAACTCCAGCGTTTCTTCGAGCTCATAGGACTTATCGAAGTGATCCTCGATCGCCCGCTTTCCTCTTCCGCTGATGATAATGATATCTTCGATTCCTGCCTCCACCGCTTCTTCTACAATATACTGAATGGTAGGCTTGTCTACGATCGGCAGCATTTCTTTAGGCTGGGCTTTCGTTGCAGGCAGGAAGCGGGTTCCTAATCCGGCTGCTGGGATGATTGCTTTTTTGACTTTCAAAATCCCCTCTCCTTCCATTTTTTCTTATTCCATCCTTAATTTACATATCTAATTATAAATATAATAGGTATGTATTCCAATTATTAGGCATTACGTAAGAAGGAAGAGCATCTGCTGGCTCTTCCTTTAAATGCTTTATACTCTTTTACTAGACTTAGGATTTAGTGTACTTAGCCTTTCACCCAGAAGGTAGAGAGTTAACAAGTACGTTATACCAAACAATAGTAAACTTACCGTGAGTTCTACTAAATTGTTCTGGAAAGAGGTGAAGTTTTTAAAGAGATAGAAAATGATAACTTGAGTAGAAATTAGGAATACATATTTAAGGATTTGCACATGACTCCCGGCTCTTAATCCCAGCAAATACTTTCCTAAAATCAACAGTGCAAAATACTGGGCAAAGGCACTGACCGTTGTTCCCCATGGCACTGCCCCTGCACCGATCACTGGCAGCAGTAGGTTAACAAGAAGCACATTTAAAACAAAAACTGCAATAACACTTATGATAACCGGGTACATTGTCTTTTCAGTAGCATAAAAGAATCTTGTTATATACATATTCGCTGCATGGGCAAACATTCCTATCACAAATATCTTTAGCATACTCGAAGTCATGATGATTGATCTGTTATCAAATGAACCGTATCCAAAGATAATTTCCGTGATTTCCGATGAGAAAAAGTACGTATAAATAGATAACGGGATAATTAATATGACCAATAGATGATTGCCTTTTTCAAAAATCTTGTTTATATCCTGGTATTCCTTGTTTGCAACCTTTTTAGCGAGCAATGGATAAATGACTGTCGTAACACTTGTCATCAATATCGTCTGGGGAAGCTGGATTAACTTTGAAGCATAGTTAATGGCTGCTACATAACCTTCTGATAGAGAAGATGCAAAAATTCTTTGAATCAGAAAATAGAATTGTAACGTGGCTCCTCCAAGCAAAATAGGGATAAATATTTTGAACAACCTTCTTAAGTGAGAAGAATCAACATATTTAAACTGTGGTGAAGCAGATAGCAACTCTTCCTTTTTCATCTGGTAAATCAATAATACAAACATGATCAAAGCACCAAAAACGAAGCCCCATGCGTAAGCATAAACACCGAAGAACCGGTGAAATACTAGAATTGCTAATACAAAGAGGACATTATTAAGCAGGACTGCAATACTCGCACCAACATATTTTCCGTGTACATTTAAGATACCAGTAAACCACATGGAAAGAACTAAGAAAAGAGTCGATGGAGCAGTGATATTAAACAGAGACTGGGTAACATCTAACTGGTTTCCTTCCAACCCGGGAAACAGCTCACGGATGATCACTTCATTTAAAAGAATAAGAGCCACTGTAAGAACGAGCAGGATTAAAGAACTGTAGGTTAAGATTACTCTTTTAAAGTCTCTTTTATTAGTATCATCAATTTTGCTGTAAATGCTTATAAACGAAGTAGTAAGCGCTCCTCCCAGGACAATATAAAAAAACTGGGGAAGTGTATAAGCAAGTACAACACTATCAGCTAAAAAAGAAGTTCCAAAGTGGATACCGATTAAAATCTCCCGGAGGAAACCGGTCATCCTCCCTAAAATATTTATTAATGTTACGATGCCTATTAAACCAACAAGTGTTTTAATTTTCATTCTAAATTCTACTCTCTACGAACTATTTTATATTGCGATAGATGTTGATCAACTTATTAGTTACCACTGCTGAATCATTACTTTGCGCCATGGCAAAGCCGGAATCTATCATATTACATGCAGCATCTTCATTTGTTAATACTTTTTCTATCGCTTCTTTTAGTTGATTGGCATTATTAGGATCGACTACCATGCCGCCAGCTTCATTTAATAAGTATTGGAGACCGCCTACTCTTGTACCGACCACAGGAGTCTTACAGGCCATTGCTTCTAAGGCAACCAATCCAAGGCCTTCAAAATGAGAAGGTAATACAAACACACTCGCAAGATTCATCCAATCAGCTACTTGGTCTTGCGTCATAGGACCCAGGAAACCTATATCTTCAATGCCTTCTTTTTCTGTATATTCCTTAACTTCTTCAAAAAAAGCATGATCTTTAATAGCCCCAATAAACACTAGCTTACTATTTTGGTGTTCCGGCTTTAATTTTTTATACGCCCTCACTAAGTCCATTATCCCTTTTTGCTTAATAAAATTGCCGACAAAAAGAATAACATCTGTGGTTCCGGAGACTTTATGTTTTTCCTTTAACTTCGCCTTGTCCTGTGGATAGAACACATTTGTATCTACACCCATGTTGAGTACTTTCATTTTTTCTTTAGGGACATTATATTCATCAATAATATTTCTATAAAGCTGCTCTCCGACTGCTATTATATAGCTTGATTCTTTAAGAATCTTATTAGTCAGTTCCTTAAAATACTTATGCCTTTTTGCCATTCGGTCAATATCTCCGCCATGAGCGGTGACAACGATCGGTTTGTTATAGAGCATTTTATAAAGAAGACCAAGAAGACCAGTAGGAAACACGTAGTGAACATGAACTACGTCATAACTTCTTCCTTTAAAGATTAAATTCATCAAACAAGAAAGAATCCACTTTAAGTACTTGAAGATTACCGTTGGCTTATCCATTTTCTGATTATCAATTGCAATAACGTCTACCTTGACTCCCGCATTTTTCAGCAGTTGCACCTGATTTCGAACGAATATACCAAACGTTGGTGACCCTTTACCAGGATACATGTTGGATAATACTAAAACTCTCACGAATTACCTCCAATTAGCCAACTATTTAATATAAGCAGACAGCTGTTCTAATCCTTGTTTGGCTTGTGTTTTACATTTGTTTGATACTTCTTTATATTCTTCCTTCGTTTCATCCCAGTTTTCCTGAAATGATTGAACAATTTTTAACAGGGAGTTGTCATCCTGCTCCAAATTATTAATTTCCACAAACGCTTCTTCTCTCTCGATTCCCTGCATAAAGTCTCTCACTTTATGATGATAGCCTATTCCTATTACAGGAGTTTGAGCAGAGGTTGCTATGATCAGGGAATGAAGTCTTGTGCCGATGATTAAATCCTGTTCGGTGCTCAAATCAAAGATTTCAAGCGGACTCAAATTCCGGTCATTCAAAGCCACATTTCTCTTGTTAACCATTTTGGCGAAAATATCCTTAGTTACTGTAACATCCTCTGGATATTTTGTGGAGTAGAGAGTGACATTCAACTCTTCCTTTTCAATAATGGCATCCAGGTTTTTAGCCATGGCGTTTACATAGGAATGATATTTATCTTCATCTGCCTCTGGCCAATAGTCTTTACTAAAGTAAGGAACCGCTGTTACCCCGACATTTTTAATGTTATCTTTTTGAACTTTTCTCTTACTGCTTACAATGTTAAAGGCAGGATCACCGATCACTCGTATGTCTTTTTGCACCCCTATTTGCTCTAGCAGCTTTTTAGAGTTGATATCTCTTACAGAAATCGACTGGGAAGCATTGATTAAAGACTTAATAAAGGTTTTGCCGGCCTGTGTATTAATTGGCCCAGCACCAACTCCATAGATGATCACCTTACTGCCAAGCATTTTACTAAGGATACCTAGAGTACTGTATAGCGGTGCATCCCTTTTGTACATGTCCATTAGAAGGCCCCCACCCCCAATAATCAAGAGGTCGAGCTTTCTAAATACTGCAATATGCTTAAGAATTGTATTGATAGCTGTGGTTGCCGTGTTCCCCTTTTTGTGCATTAACGGATACGATGTTACATTGTGTTTTTTCATTGTGTCTTCGGGGTTATTACTAAAAACGCAGATATCATCCTTTTTTACGTTAAATTCTGTTTCTAGTTGCGTTAAGATACCTGTTAAAATCGCCTCATCCCCATTGTTGCTGTGTCCGTAATTTCCTACAATCCCAATCTTCATAAAGTTCCACCTTTTTCTTTGTTTATAAGAAACAGCAAGTTCCAATCGAAAAAAATCCTTCAGCTTGTTTTACTGAAGGATTTAAGCTTTCCATCCATGTATCAAACGTACAATTCAAGCTCTTTCTGCTGCAGTCTCGGTCTGCCAACAGAGTGATAAATTAAGTTACTCTCAGATAATTGCTCTTGAGTAAATACGTTTCTTCCATCTATTAGAACCGGAAAGCGCATGGCAGCTTCCAATTGATTTAAGTCAGCCTCTTTAAATTCATCCCACTCGGTCAGCAAGCAAACCGCATCCGCATTTTGAACTGCTTCAAAGGCAGTTTCGCTCCAGGAAACCCCATCTTGATCAAGGGACTTTTTAAAATTATCCATCGCAATAGGATCGTATGCCGATACATCCGCACCTAATTTTAACAGCTCAGTAATAACCTCGTTAGCCGGTGCGTCTCTAACATCATCTGTATTTGGTTTAAAAGCTAATCCCCAGATCGCAATCTTTTTACCATTTAAATTTCCAAGAACCTGCTGAAGCTTGTCCAGGATGTTGTATCTCTGGTGCTTGTTTACATCTACAACAGCTTTCAAAAGCTTAAAATCATAGTCTGCATTACCAGCGATTTGAATGAGTGCATCGGTATCTTTAGGGAAACAAGAACCGCCATAACCTATCCCAGCGTTAAGGAAGTGCGGTCCGATCCTCTTATCATATCCCATCCCTTTTGCAACATTGGATACATCAGCACCAACTTTATCGCAAATGTTCGCTATTTCATTGATAAAAGAAATCTTTGTAGCAAGAAAAGCATTGGATGCATACTTAATCATTTCAGCACTTCGAATATCCGTCACAACAACCTTATCTGTTAACGGTTTATGAAGTTCCGAAACAATTTCTTCAGCTCTTTTATTTTCTACTCCAATTACGACACGATCGGGTGAAAAAGTATCTTTCACTGCAGATCCTTCTCTTAGAAATTCCGGAACCGAAACGACATCAAAAGGATGGTCAGTAATGGAGCAGATAATTTCCTTAATTCTTTCATTTGTTCCAACAGGGACCGTGCTTTTAGTCATGATAACTTTGTATCCATTCATTTCCACTGCTATATTCCTTGCGACTTCCTCAACAAAAGCAAGGTTAGCTTCCCCATTTGGCAATGATGGTGTTCCTACTGCAATGATGATTAGGTCGGATTCTTTCACTCCGTACTTAATGTCCGTACTAAATTCCAATCGGCCGTTATTCATGTTATTAACTAGATATTCTTGTAAACCCGGCTCGTAAATAGGAACTTCTCCATTTTTCAATCTATCAATCTTATCTGCATCTCTATCAATACAAATCACGTTGTTTCCAATTTCTGAAAAACAAACTCCAGAGACAAGGCCAACATACCCAGTTCCAACAACTGTTAACTTCACAATTATCTCTCCTTAATTTAGAAAACAACCAAATTTGTTTTCGATGTAATACATTCCTGTCATAGACTGCGACTTAATGATGTTAAATAGTCATCTATTGAACCTATCAATTTTGTATTATCGAATTTATAGCTGGAATAAGATTTACCTTTAACAGCATTGATTTTTTCTTTCAGATCTTTTATATCATAAACTGGCTCAATCAAATTTTGGCCAGCAAAAAGTTCGGCAATTTCTAACTGATGATCATCCACATGTTCCCCATACTTAGCAACACGAGGGACAACCACAACTTTTTTATCCTGTTTTAAACATTTGATAATCGAGCTTGTTCCGGCATGCGTAATGACTAACGTACTTTTATCGATAAATTCATCCATCTTTTCAGGACTTACCATAGATTCGCCCTGGTATTGTTCAGGTTGATAGTCAGTGTAGCCAGTTTGCGCTACAACTTCTTCAGATATTTCTCCTGATTTAATTAACCTGTCAAGCTCTTTAAATAATCTGTTGAACTGAAAACGCTGAGTACCTACTGTTACAAATATCAATAGATCCCCCCCTTATAAATCGCATCTGGATAATGTTTCTTCATTTCCTCCCATTGAACATAAAAACGGTCTGCGAATCGATAGATAACAATTCCTGTAATGGTAGGGGAATTTATTTTCGCAAAGCTCTCTAGAAAAACTACTTTTTTTCCATATAATTTTGCGAACAAACAGAACGGTATAACCATTCCAGCACCTGTTGAGATGACCACATCAGGTTTTTCTTTCAAGAAGGTAACGATGGATTTTCCAATATTTATCGGAAAGTCTAAAAAGAAACTAAAACTTTTTCGTTCTTGCTGCCTCATATAGTAAGTTTTATATTTTTCTCCAAGTGACAGCGAGGACTTATTAGCCTCCGTAACTATAAACATGTCATACTGCTGTGCAGTCGGTATCAGTTGTTTTAGTTGTTCAAGATGCCCACCAGAGGAACTAATGAGACAAACTTTTAATTTTTTATTTTTCATCGATTCACCTTCATCTCCGTTATCCTGCGATTTGTCTCGGTTGTGAAATAAAGAAGAAGGCTTTCTATCAAGGGTATTACTTCTTCTTTCTGTCTCATTTTCTGGGAGAACAGAAAAGGCCAGCCCAATAATGGCAAAAACGAATAGATACTGAGGTCCGCTGTTAAACACTTGATGCCCAAGCGAATCCACCAGGCTCTGAATCACAACGTATAATGCAAACAATAAAAAGGCTTTTCTCCACAAATCCTCGGCTGTAACAAAACCTTTATAAATTTTATAAAGGATAAAAATAAACATAGATAATAAAAGAATAGCGCCTATCAAACCGACTTCACCCATAATGTAAGGCCAATAAGTGTCGGTTGCCCACTTTGGATCTGCAGAATAGAGACCGTAAATTTTATCCAATCCATATTCCACATAAACAGGACTGTAATATTCTCTTGCGATCCAGCCCCCATATCGCCCAAATCCAACGCCAAACGGAAATTCACCAATAGCTATGACAAAGCCAAAAATATACAATGCTTTTCTGGCTGATTCTGTATAGTCAATATTTATATATCTTTGTATTGTAAGCATGGCTAAATCATAAACTTGCGGGGCAACTATTATAATGGTAAGACCTATAGCGACAAGAACCGGCCATTTTAGCTTTCTGATCTTTGGAAAAGCAGGAATTACAGAAAGTAAAGAAGCAACCATTAAGGCAAGGACAGTTTTAAACCGTAAAGAGAAGAAAGCAGCGATAGAAAACACGATAAAGTAAATTGCTTTTTTCCTGTCTTTATAAACAATAAAAGATGAGAGAAAGTACAGAGCTACAATTGCACAGAACCATCCATAAACACTGGGATGGACAAAAAAGGATTGTAGACTAAGCAGTCCCGATCTCATATCAAATTTTTGATCAGTATTTAATAGCATTCTAAATTGTTCACTAAACACAAGATCTACAAAAGCGAACACAATCACCAATAAAGCAACCCATTTAATAGGTTTTACGAATGAACGGATGGTTCGTTCTGTAACTACTAAATATCGAAAAATGTAATATACAAAAAATCCTTTTACCATTAAAAAGGCCCCTTGAACAGTAATGAACCAGGGGACTTGATTAATCAAACTCGAAATCAAACCCAACACTAATATTGAAAGGAACGTTATTGTTATAAAGTCTAGCTTCAGAACTCTTTTCCTATAAGAGATTACTATAATAGCAATAGAGAAAACGATAAGAAACAGTTCATCCATGTTGCTAAGAATTCCACTTGCAATTGGACTAATTTTCTCTATGTTTCTAGTTAGTAAATCCTGAAAGAGAAAAAACACATAAAAAATTGCTAGCAGCTTAATAAAGCGTCCACTACTAATGAAAGAATCAATTTTATTTATAGTCCGATCAATTACGAGCGGCATTCATACATCCTCCTAAAAAACGGGAACAAACTAGTATGCATTTTTGGATCCAAATAACACAAACACTGTTTTAAAAATGAGTAGAATATCAAATCCGATATTACGCTGTTTAATATATTTCAAATCTAATTCTACCATTTCTTCAAACCCTATATCGCTTCTTCCACTTACCTGCCATAACCCGGTACAACCAGGTATAACAAGAAGTCTTTGTAAATGATATTCATTATATTGTTCTACTTCTCTTGGTAAAGGCGGGCGTGGTCCAACAAGGCTCATATCCCCTTTTAAAACGTTCCACAGCTGGGGCAGTTCATCTATACTTGTTTTCCGAATAAAACGGCCAACTTTTGTAACCCTTGGATCATTTTTCATTTTAAACATCGCACCAGTTGTTTCGTTCTTATCCATTAGTGAACCCAGTTGTTTCTCTGCGTTCATTATCATCGAACGGAATTTATACATGGAGAACATCTCTCCGTTTTTCCCAACTCTGCTTTGTTTGAAAAACACTTTACCTTTTGGATCCTCAAACTTAATAAAAAAAGCAACAATAAATAACAGAGGTGCTAAAAGTATCAAACCAATACTTGCCCCCATTATATCCATTAACCTTTTCATAAATAAGTAACTTTTCGATTCATCTTCAATAAGGTTTTTACTCGTTTTTTCCTGGTAACTTATGTGGCTATTAAAACTTGATGAGTGCAATTAAATTCCTCCTACAACTGAATCTTTTCTTTCTTCAAAACCGCCTCTAAAAATTGGACAACTTCTGTATGCAATTCTGGATTTTGGATTGCCATTTCAATTGTAGTTTTAATAAATCCAATCTTTTCACCTACATCATACCGAGTTCCTTCAAAATCATATGCAAAAACTTCCTGTACTTCATTCAATCTTTGAATGGCATCTGTTAATTGAATCTCGCCGCCGGCTCCAGTTTCTTGTTTATCCAGGTAGGGGAAAATCTCAGGAGTTAACACATAACGTCCCATAATCGCTAGATTTGAAGGAGCATTTTGCTTTGGTTTCTCCACGAAGTTATTTACCTTGTATCTTCTTCCAACATTTGAAATAGGATCAATAATACCATAACGGTGTGTCTCTGATTCAGGAATAGTCTGAACCCCGATAACAGAAGAACCTGTTTCATTGTATTGCTCAATCAATTGTTTTAAACAAGGTTTTTCTGCTTGCACGATATCGTCACCAAGTAATACTGCAAACGGATCATCACCAATAAACTTACGAGCACACCAAACCGCATGTCCCAGGCCCTTTGGCTCCTTTTGGCGTATATAGTGAATATCCACTTTAGACGACTGCCGGACTTTTTGCAGAAGTTCGACTTTCCCTTTTTCAAAAAGGTTTTGTTCTAACTCAAATGCATGGTCAAAATGATCTTCGATTGATCGTTTACCTTTTCCAGTTACAATAAGAATGTCTTCAATTCCAGACTCGATCGCTTCTTCTACAATATATTGAATCGTTGGCTTATCAACGATAGGTAACATTTCCTTTGGCATTGCTTTAGTCGCAGGTAAAAATCTTGTTCCAAGACCTGCTGCTGGAATAATTGCTTTACGCACTTCTCTCAACATTCGTTCCCCCTCATTTTCTGGCGGCCACATATTTGCAATCTTATAATTTTTAATTTAGTTTCAATTTAAAACCGACATATTTTTCATTTAGCTGTCGAATACTTTCCTTCAAACTCTAATTATAGTAACATATTTTTCTAATCACAACAGTGTTTTTGCTAAAATATTGGAAATGAGTCAGATTCACTCATATATTCCACCTCTATTTTACTTATAAAGGTATTCCTAGTAAAATATTGTTTACGTTATATATGTCAAAATGTATAATCTTAATGTAAATAACTAGAAAAAGGCGGAATCTATAAATGGGTAGATTTAAAAATAGAAAGAAAAAAAGAACCTTATTAAAAGTTACCTTGTCTATAGTTTTATTTCTTGCAGTGGGAGCTGGAGCGTATGGTCTATATTTATATAGTTCTGTAAAAGACACAGCCTCTCAAATGCACGAGGAATATAAAACGACCAAGCCAAAACCAAAAGTGAAAAATGGAAAAGATCCTATCTCGATCTTATTGATGGGTGTAGATGAAAGAGCCGGGGATAGAGGGAGGTCAGATTCTATAATCATGATGACCTTAAATCCTAAAACAGACTCTATGGAAATGGTTAGTATCCCTAGAGACACAAGAACTGAGATTGTCGGAAAAGGAACTCAGGATAAAATAAACCATGCCTATGCATTTGGTGGTACAGAAATGGCTGTCAAATCAGTTGAAAACTTTACTAATGTTCCCGTGGATTATTTTATAAAAGTTAACATGGAAGCTCTAAGTGAGCTTGTTGATAGTGTTGGTGGAATAACAGTTAATAATAAGCTTGACTGGTATGATGATCGTTACTATAAAAAAGGTTATCACTATAAAAAAGGAAAGATTGAGCTAGACGGTCCTCAAACACTCGGTTATGTAAGGATGAGATACCAGGACCCACGTGGCGATTTTGGAAGAAGTGAAAGACAGAGGCAAGTAATCGAAGCGATAATTGATAAAGGTGCAAATATATCTTCGTTTACGAAGGTAGATAATATTTTAAATGCTATCGGGTCAAACGTTAAAACGAATATGACTTTTGGAGAAATGAAGGATGTATTCAGCAACTACCGATCTGCTAAAAATAATATTGAACAGTATCAAGTCAAAGGCAGCGGAACAAAAATAGATGGCATTTATTATCTCCAGGTTTCTGAAGATGAAAGAAGTAAAGTGACTGCTCTTCTAAAAGATAGTCTTACAGCTAAAAAATAGAGATTTCAAGGGGCTGACCCAAAACATCGATAAAGCGGTGTTTGGGCAGCCCCCTTTTCTATTCAAAAGATAAATGAATCTCTATTTTAAGAGAAAAAAC